>NZ_QVMU01000096.1 GCF_003605645.1 Vibrio sinensis
CGTTATCGGAGACATTGTCGACGGCGACATGCAGTGCCTCTGAGCCCTCTTTGAGGAAATCATCAATCGCATCGATGGTGAATTCAAACGAGCCTGAATCGCCAATGGTGAAACTCTCAGGAAGTGCGCTGGTGTCAGCGCCGCCAGCGGCCGCGCCAGACCAATTGAGATCGCCAGACACAAGCGTGCCAGCCGGAGGCGTCACTGAATTGCCATCGCTATCAACCAGCGTTAGCGTATAAGTCAGCTCACCGCCCTCAGTCGCACTATCTGCATCCACGCTGATTTTGACATACACAGTATCATCGGAATTTGGATTATCTTCATCAACAATCGCACTGCTGACCGAGCCATGATCGGGATCGGCAGCCACCGCTTCAAACTGACCGTTATCAGTGACATTGTCGACGGCGACATTCAGTTCTTCCGAGCCCTCTTTTAAGAAATCATCAATCGCGTCGACTTTAAATTCAAACGAGCCAGAATCGCCAATGGTGAAACTGTTCGGTAGTGCGCTGGTGTCAGCGCCGCCAGCGGCTGCGCCAGACCAATTGAGATCGCCAGACACGAGCGTGCCTGCCGGAGGCGTCACTGGATTGCCATCGCTATCAACCAGTGTGAGCGTGTAAGTTAGCTCACCGCCCTCAGTCGCGCTATCTGCATCCACGCTGATTTTGACATACACAGTGTCATCGGAATTTGGATTATTTTCATCAACAATCGCACTGCTGACCGAGCCATGATCGGGATCGGCAGCCACCGCTTCAAACTGACCGTTATCGGAGACATTGTCGACGGCGACATGCAGT
>NZ_QVMU01000097.1 GCF_003605645.1 Vibrio sinensis
CTTGCTCTCTATCTCTCTCTCCTACTCATCATCCAGAACATTACATTCAAACTACTCTTTGCGAATTATCAATCACACCCGTACATCAGCACAATAGATGAGCTGATGCACAATGCCGATTCGTCCACCACCAAAATTCCTATCTCTCTCTCCTACTCATCATCCAGAACATTACATTCAAACTACTCTTTGCGAATYATCAATCACACCCGTAYATCAGCACAAKAGATGAGCTGATGCACAATGCCRATTCGTCCACCACCAAAATTCCRTTCATTTCACTAAATCCTCTCACAACCACACTCATCTATCCTCATCTCACCAAATACACATCACACACYTCRCATACTACTCATTTCGTCAGAAAACCTCATTCAGTAGACTGCAACGTCAATAGTCAAATTAAAGTAGTGAACAAGAACACCAGTGGGGAACAATMSAMTGTATTTGTCAACAAATAAACAACCTGTTRGTAAATTCRAWCAACCATGTAGAAAATGCTCAATTYGCAAAACGACCGTCAATTGTCTGAAAATGGCGCACACYTCATTGTTCWTGYATTTTCATATAAATTGCATTYTSMTTCCATTRYTTACTGTTCGATCCTCTTGTCTCTGTGCTGCCAGACMTTCTGTTCCTGACTAGCGTCATATACTACTTATGTCAATGTGAGTAGCTCACAGCACAGCCGATTCCAGTTCGTCGTGAGTTCCAACCGAACGAGGTGCAATGCTCAGACTCCAACCGGTCACACAACATTCTGCATCACAATCACTCACTCTCTCGCTCACTT
>NZ_QVMU01000098.1 GCF_003605645.1 Vibrio sinensis
AAATTAATCCTTGTTCATACATGGGCTTCTCTGGTACGAAATGAGCCACTTCAAATAGGTTCAAAATTAATCCTTGTTCAYACATGGGCTTCTCTGGTACGAAATGAGCCACTTCAAATAGGTTCATTGCTCCAGCCCAGAATACGATTAATCCGGCATGGGCTACATGAGCCCCAAGTAGTTTACCAGATAAATTGATAAGTCGGGCATTCCCGGCMCACCAAGCGAAATCGGTGGTTTCTTGGTCACGACCAGCTAAAACTAAAGTTCCATTAAAGAGCGTTTCCACGTGGTAGAACCTCCTCAGGKAATATAAGGTTTTCATGAGGCTGATCTTGAGCCGCCATCCAAGCACGAATACCTTCGTTTAAAAGAATATTTTTAGTATAGAAAGTCTCAAATTCTGGATCTTCCGCTGCACGGATTTCCTGGGAAACGAAGTCATAKGCACGTAGGTTCAAAGCTAAACCGACTACTCCAAGAGCACTCATCCATAAACCAGTTACCGGTACAAATAACATAAAGAAATGTAACCAACGTTTATTGGAAAAAGCAACCCCAAAGATTTGTGACCAAAAGCGGTTAGCGGTGACCATTGAATAAGTTTCTTCGGCTTGAGTTGGGTTAAAAGCACGGAATGTATTTGCACCATCACCATCTTCAAATAAAGTATTTTCTACAGTAGCACCATGAATAGCGCATAGCAGAGCCGCGCCCAGTACACCGGCGACTCCCATCATATGAAATGGG
>NZ_QVMU01000099.1 GCF_003605645.1 Vibrio sinensis
TACTGTCGTGGTTTCACAGTGGTCGTGGTTTCACAGTGTGCTAGCTCGCTGTACGCTTGTGGATTTTATTTATGTTTARCAATAAAAAMGTATYTCTACAACGGGTGTTCAGRCTCCTGAATAATCTCGAGTAAATCCATAATTGTACTAGGAGATTTAGCCTACSTTAAATACTGRGTTAACGGGATATCATTTATTGGAGTGAGATAKRGAGGAAWTTAGCCTGAACACTGCCYCAGCTATCGATCGGTACAAGAGTCAAGGGTGTCTCGACTGGCTGGAGAACCGGCATCTCCAGTTCATATGTTTCGATCYTGATGGCTCGTGGGCGGTTGGTCGAGCCACMTTGACACTCGTTCCATCGTGATGCTGGTYGCTGTAGCAAGCCCATTCAACTATTGTATCATTTGTCTACTCACTGTAATTCAGACACTYAATTCACTATGTTCATTTCTGTGTGTGTATGATTGAGCGCGTGTCTGCACATCAACCTCAATCTATTCTYCTATTGGTTGTAACATACACATAATCAATAATTTATCCACACTTGATTGACACTCAAACATTTATATGGATTTTTAACACACACTCACACACACTCACATATACTGTCGTGGTKTCACAGTGTGCTWGCTCGCTGTACRCTTGTGGATTTTATTTATGTTTAACAAYAAAAAYGTATCTCTACAACGGGTGTTCAGACTCCTGAATAATCTCGAGTAAATCCATAATTGTAC
>NZ_QVMU01000101.1 GCF_003605645.1 Vibrio sinensis
TTAGTCACTTAACCATACAACCCGAAGGAGTTTCGTTAAACAACCAAGTTGTCTCTCTATTTTATGAGTGAGAGACGTTCGATTTTGCCGGACTCAATTTCGAATAATCATCTCTARGAGATGATATTGCCAAGAACACTTGAATGTGCTCGTTTACTTTCATTTTTAAAAAATGAAAACAAACAGTTGGTGTTTATCATAAAGATAAACWTTGAGAACTTTTTTTGATAACAACAATGTTGTTATCAGTCAGCTTTCCAAATTGTTAAAGAGCGTGATTATTTCCGAAGAAATGAACCATTTTTAAAGACACTCTCGCGAATGCGTTTAAAGATGGTGGAGCTATGCGGGATCGAACCGCAGACCTCTTCGCTGCCAGCGAAGCGCTCTCCCAGCTGAGCTATAGCCCCATATTCCTTATGAGGAGATGGTATCCCGTAGGGGAGTCGAACCCCTGTTACCGCCGTGAAAGGGCGGTGTCCTAGGCCTCTAGACGAACGGGACACTAGTAAAACACCTCAAAAGTGTTTCTATCTCTTAAACTTTATAAACCATCAATCTGTGTGGACACTCATCACGATAATCATCGTATAAGGAGGTGATCCAGCGCCAGGTTCCCCTAGCGCTACCTTGTTACGACTTCACCCCAGTCATGAACCACAAAGTGGTGAGCGTCCTCCTCGAAAGGTTAAACTACCCACTTCTTTTGCAGCCCACTCCCATGGTGT
>NZ_QVMU01000103.1 GCF_003605645.1 Vibrio sinensis
GAGTCTATAGCCTTGGSCGACAGGCCCGGGTAATCTTAGAAATTTCATCGTGATGGGGATAGATCATTGCAATTGTTGGTCTTCAACGAGGAATTCCTRGTAAGYGCRAGTCATMAGCTYGCGYTGAYTACGTCCCTGCCCTTTGTACACACCGCCCGTCGCTCCTACCGATTGAATGRTCCGGTGAAGTGTTCGGATCGCGGCGWCGTGGGYGGTTCGCYGCCSGCGACGTCGCGAGAAGTCCACTAAACCTTATCATTTAGAGGAAGKARAAGTCGTAACAAGGTTTCCGTAGGTGAACCTGCGGAAGGATCATTATCATAACCCAAAAATATATAATGATGCATGCACCTGGCTTCTGATATTTTCTTGAGTACCCTGGCTTGGTGGTTATTACCCTAGGCTTCAGTGGTTGATATTTTCTTGACCGGGGTACCTAGCCTGTCGTATGCCCTGATGGTGTTCTCGTAACTTTCGGGTTGCCTGATCTGCCAAGGGCGATGGGACAGTGCATGACGCTATT
>NZ_QVMU01000012.1 GCF_003605645.1 Vibrio sinensis
AAGAGTTGAGGGACAATGGCAAACGGCTAATACTTCCTAAAAAGAGAAAAAGAAAGCCTTACCCCAGAGCTGTGCTAAAAAAAGCGCAAAAATACCCCTCACGCTCTAGAGATAAAAATGCCACTCGCTCTTAAGCGAGTGGCATTACTCCATGAGTGGCTTTTATTGAGCAGATTGCGTTCAGATATTATTTATCTGTTATTGTTATTACTTTCGATAGGTATTTTCAATAATCGGTGCAACTAATAGTTCCTGAACTGCCGTCGGAAAAACAACATTGTTTTTACCCGTGCGTTTTGCCTCATAGAGGTTGTTGTCAGCTTTACGGAAAAACATATCGTTATCTAGAATCTGCTGAGTCGTACCAGCAATACTCACCCCAACAGATGAAGTGATACATAACTCGCCAACTTGAGTGGTAAATTTTTCATTACTGATGGCAGCACGAATTGATTCGATTCTCTCGATGATATTCTCATCATCTAATAACAACGCTAAAAACTCTTCACCGCCCCAGCGTGTTAATAGCTCACCGTGATGAATCAATGGGATCATACGGTTTGCCATAGCGATAAGCACTTCATCGCCGACATCGTGACCATGAGTATCATTAACCGCTTTAAAATCATCGACATCAAAGAGAACAATTCGATATTTACACTCACACAACACATTTTCGCCATTGTCTAGCTGATGATGATAATAACGACGGTTATTTAAACCGGTTAATGAATCAACAAAACTAAGCGTTTCCAGCTCTTGATTTTTCTTTTTCACAATAAAAACTTTACGAATAAAGAAGATCAGCATGGCTAATGAGAAAGCGCTCCAGATACTCACAACTTCAAATCGCAACGTCTCTTTTTGCAATTGGCTCGCTTTAAGTTTGTTTTGCATATCCAATATTTCAACCCGTTGACGTATTTGACGCATCGCAAACGCATTTTCCAAATCAACCACTTTACTTAATAACTGTTTCTTTTCCTGTTGGTAATAGGTTTCAAACATCGCCAAAGCACGTTGATAATCGCCCAGAGCTGAGTACACTTTAGCTTTTTGGCGGTCAGCTCGAATCAGCCATCGGCTATGTTCAACTGACGAAAACATATCAATTGCCCGATCAACGCTTTTCAGCGCAGCTTGATATTCACCCATGGCTAATTCGACACGAGATAAAACCAAAAAACATTGTCCATATTCATATGGAAACTGCTCAGCGGATGGCAATGCAACGCATGCTTGAGCTGCTTGTTTTGCGGCTTGATTATGTTTAGTTAATAGCTTTATGTCTGCCAAGCCTTTCAAGTTCAACAAGCGATTTCTTGGCTGTGTCTTTGCTTCATCATAATATTTCAAAGAGTTCAGATAGGCTTGCTCGGCAAGTTTTGCATTTCCCTTGCTACGATATACATAAGCTTCGTTAAGATAGAAAATCTGCATCACCGATGGTTCATTACTTCCACTGGCAAGATAGAGGGTTCGAGCTTGTAAAATGTACTCCAGTGCTTTATCCCAGTTTTCAATTAATACGTATAATAAACCTAAATTATTGTGAAGTTTACTGTTGTACAACGTTGCTGATAGCTGATCGGCAACTTCAATTCCCCGCAAGAAATACTGCTGTGCATCCACCAATTGATTTGATGCATTACTTAAAAAACCCGCTGTGTTGTAAGCTCGCGGTAAAAGAAATAGCGCATGGTTTTTTTCCGCAATATGAATTGCTTGCTTAATGGTTATCATGCCCTTAGGTACTTCCCCATGCCGTGCGTATTCAACCGCTTTATCCACCAGCAACTGGGCTTTTAGCCAATGTAATTGATGCTTGCGAGCAAGTGACGACAACTCTTGTGTATACTTTTCAAACAATTCGGTGTCTTTGTTCTGTTTCGCTGCATTTCTCAGAATCAGCAAGTGATAGGCACGCTGTATTGGCGTTTGCTTGACACGGAATTTACTATCGAGATCACCAAGACGTTCGACTGCTTTTGGCGCATCTTGCATCGATAACTTTTTAATTTTGACTAACTGAGTACCGTAAGCTGTCAATTCAAGCTCACTATCTGGGTTATAGCCTGGTATTTCAGTGGAGATTGCAACGGGATCTATCCAGTACAAGATGGCGACAGTGGCAGAGAAAATGCTGAAGCAGAGAATCACGATAGATACTAACACACTATTTTTCATGTAATTTTCTGTCTATTTCGAGCCAAGATCAGGCCAGATGTTACTACGCGAATTTGATTCCGACAATAGAAATATCAATAGTATATATACGGGTAATCATGCAATAAAACTTGAGGTCGCCAGAAAGACAAGCGATAAAAATATCGCTAGCAAATGCTTAGTTCGTGATTAATACCTCGTAACTATAAACTATTCCCCTACCTTGCTTGATATCTCGATTTCCGCGTTCTACTTTTTTCTCTAGAAAGAGAAAAACGATGATGTACATTTTTAGCTATTACCAAGGATGGAATAGTGCTTTTTCTTTTATCGTTTTTACTTTTCTTCCATATAAGTATACATCTGCATACTCAAGTAATGCTTATCATGATGTGATCTTTATCACCTCACCACTCCACGTTTTCGCTCGCCTTATACTCATTCTTAACTAAACACGCAAAAGCCACGTTTATCGATTAGTTAAATTAAGCCACCAAAATGCAAACTTATTCGGGTTTGAGTGCATAAATAGTACATATTTCTCTCAACAAATCTGAAAAGTAAGTTTGTATTTCAAAAATAAAACAAACGCAAAATGATATAGTCATTAATTTTCATTAACTTACCAAAAACGAAACAATACAACAACATAATAATCCATTGCAGTGAGTTCAACTGAGGGGTATATGTAAATAGAAATAAAATTCTTTAATAGCAGACATTAGTAAAATTTATGGTAAACCAACATCGACAAATCTTAGGCCACCCACGCGGGCTATTTCTTTTATTTGGTACTGAACTTTGGGAACGCTTCTCATACTACGCAATGAGAGCCATCCTGGTATTATTCTTAACTGACACAACCATCAATGGTGGTTTGGGCTGGTCGACTAAAGATGCTCTGGATCTCTACGGCATCTATACTGGACTCGTCTACATCACTCCACTTATTGGTGGCTGGTTAGCAGATAATTACCTAGGCCAACGCCGCTCGATTATTATCGGTGGTGCATTAATGGCAATTGGTCAATTTACCTTGGCCGTTCCGGGTGATGTTCTGGGTTTAGATACCATCCACACATTCTATTTAGGCTTAGCTTTGCTTGTTGCTGGTAGCGGCATGTTTAAGCCAAACATCTCTACCATGGTAGGTGACTTGTATTCAGAGGGTGACCATCGCCGTGATGGTGCATTTACTATCTTCTATATGGGTATCAACATTGGTTCTCTTCTTGCTGGTGTTGTCTCTGGTTCAGTGACTAACGAATTCGGCTGGCGTGCAGGCTTTATTGTTGCTGGTATCGGTATGGTAATGAGCATCATCATTCAAATGACCATGGCTAAATCTTGGTTGGGTGATATTGGTACTGTTCCTGCTGCTGCACGTGATCTTGAGAAGAAACACGCAACACAAAAAGAGCCACTGACAAAACAAGAAATGGATCGCTTAAAAGTGATCATGGTTATGGGTCTATTCGTTATTGTATTCTGGGCTGGTTTTGAACAAGCTGGTGGTTTGATGAACATCTACACCCAACAATATACTGACCGTATGATTGGTGGCTTTGAAGTTCCTGCTGCCTGGTTCCAATCATTAAACCCATTCTTCATTATTACACTTGCTCCTGTGCTCGCGGCACTTTGGGTTAAATTAGGTAAGAATGAACCAAGTTCACCGATTAAATTCGCATTTGCACTATTCTTCTTGGCACTCGGCTTCCTATGTATGGTTGGCGCAGTAATCCAGCAAGGCGGCGATCTCAATGTGAAAACTTCAATGATGTGGTTAGTTGGTGCATTCTTCTTCCACACATTAGGTGAACTGTGTATTTCTCCTATTGGTCTATCACTAGTTACGAAACTGGCACCGCTTCGCCTTGCATCACTAATGATGGGCGCTTGGTTTGGTTTCAATGCGATTGCTAACTATGTTGCTGGCCTTATCGGTTCTCACGTTGGTGAACTGGGTACAATGGCTATCTTTGGCGGCATCGCAATTGCGGCAACCATTTCAGGTCTGATTCTACTGATTTTCGCTAGCACACTAGTGAAATGGATGCACGGCGCTGAAAGCAATGCAAGTAACGCTGAACAAGTGGAAGAGCAACAAACACAGATTGCTTAACACTAACTGTTAATATCTCAATTAAAGCCCAGTCGTCGTTACTGGGCTTTTTTTCGTCTGTTTGTCCCGTCCTGAATGACGCCTATCATCAGGTGCTAGCAGGACTCAGCAGATAATTTCGCTACACATCACAATCATCAAAACTGTTAAGCTTCGCACTACCCTGCCTTAATAAATGTACTTATTAAAGTGTCTGTCCCTAATAATTCTCCCTAGTAATTCTGTGCCTGTCCCCTAAGCTCTTACGTCATAACATTGAGGTGTCTGTCCTTAGAAAGGATGCTTAGAAAGAATTTCACCTAAAAATGCCAATCCTAAAACACTTAGAGAAATTAAAGCGTCTGTCCCCCATATTCCTGATGACGATACTGAATGTGGTATTGAAGCGCTCACACCGGCTCTAGAATATAGACATAATTAAAGTATCTGTCCCTATTACAACCATTACTATTAGGACAAGATAGAAGTGCCTGTCCCTAGAAAAGGACACCATTACTTCCCCATTACTAAGAACAAAATAGAAGTGTCTGTCCCTAAAAAAAGAAGATAGGAAAGGTAGATAAATGACAGATAACAAAAAAGCCCCCAATGCCGATGTCCGTCGGTATTGAGGGCTTAAATTGCAATACGTTGCTTTACTACTTTTCGGTTAACGCTCTAACTCTTAGCGATGAGGGTTAACCAAGAAACGAGATACAACCTTGTAGAATAATCAGGTTCACAATGTCGATAAAGAATGCACCAACAATGGGTACTACCATGAATGCCTGTGGCGATGGGCCGAAACGGTTCACAATCGATCCCATGTTCATTACTGCTGTTGGCGTTGCACCTAGGCCAAAACCACAATGACCACTCGAAATCACTGCCGCATCGTAATTGCTTCCCATGACTTTGAACGTCACGAAGTAAGAAAATACGCCTAACACAACAGACTGCACGATTAAAATCACAAGGAATGGGATCGCTAAGTCGAAAATATTCCACAATTTCAGGCTCATCAACGCCATCGCTAAGAATAGTGCTAACGAAACAGTTCCAAGGATATCGACAGTTTCTACGTCGATTTTACGACACTTAGTAATTTCAAATACGTTAGTGATCACCACACCAATAAACAGTGCATAAACAAAATCGGGGATCATTAGCCATTTCACTTCAAAGCTTCTAACGATTTCGCCTAAGTAATGTGCCCCGGTGACACAAATTAAAACAATCGATAATCCTTCAATCACTTTCTTAGCGGTTACTTTGTCGATTTCATCTTCGTTATAAGTCACCAATTCAGGAAAACGTTCGTGTGTTTGTAAGCTACGACCATACTCCGATTCTAGATTATCACGTACGATCAATCGTTGTGCGACAGGGCTACCAATGATACCGCCCATAACAAGACCAAATGTTGCAGAAGCCATTGCGATTTCTAGTACATTTTCAAGTCCGTATAAGTCTTGGAACGTTTGCGCCCAAGCAGCACCAGTACCGTGACCACCTGATAAAGTTATCGAACCAGCGATTAATCCCATTAATGGATCTAAACCAAGTAGTGACGCCAGTGAAACGCCAACTATATTTTGAATAACGATGTAAACCGATGCGACCGCCAAAAACAGGAAAACTTTTGCCCCGCCTTTAACCAACTGGGTGTAGTTTGCTGCTAAGCCAACTGTGGCGAAAAACATCAGCATAAATGTGTTCTGCAGTGGTAAGTCAAACTGTAATTCAATGCCATTTAGGTGTAGGCCAGTAATAATAAAAGCGATGATTAGACCACCGACAATTGGCTCTGGAATATTAAACTTCTTCAAGATTGGAAGTTTGGCATTAATAAAGTGGCCTAAAAACAGCACACTAATAGCGACTAAAAACGACTCCTGCGGACCCACTGATATGAAATGATTCATAAAACCTCTTTGTTCTGACTCTCAATTTTTAGGAATTTGAGAGTGTGAGTTGTGTTTCTGTCGTTCAGTGTGCACATCCAAAGCACCCATTACCAATACGAAACCAATGAAATTATCAAATAGTGGGAATAATTAAGCTTTTGATGATATTTATTTCTCATAAAACGGAAAATAACTGCATAAAAAAATCCGAGTGTACAAAATACACTCGGATTTTTATCGCAAAAGTATTCGCCAATATTGACTAGTTACTTAAAAGTTTATCCTTATAAACGCCAATTCTTGGGTTTATTTTACACGGGTAACTCGGCTCTGTTTCTCACCAGTTGCGGAAATGGTACGAATAAGAACTTCACCATCAACACTTGGTTTCTGAGCGTCATCATATGTCATCCACGTTTTACCATCGAATGAATATTGAAGTTCAACACCTGGGAATTGAACATTCATTGCTAACTTGCCCGCTTCAATCTTCGCACCCGGAACAGGTAAACGGTAATCAATACCCGCTTTTTCTAGTTTTGCTAGTTCACGTTGGCCAAGGATGTTAGCAAAGCGGTTGAAGTCTTTGTTTAACGCCTCTTTATCGACAAGTTGAGTCTGTTGTGAATACTCTACGCCGACTTTATAGTCATTTTCCCAGTCTGCGCGATGCCAAGCACGCTCTGCTGCGGCAAGAACTCGTGGGAATACCATGTATTCATATTGCTCATCGGTACGAACCGTTTCAGACCAAAGTTGTGCCGACAAACCATAGAAAGGTTTTGCTTCAATTTCGCCTTTTCCTGAGAATCCGTTACCATCACGGTCTAGTGATGTCTCCGCATTTTGTGGCATGTTTTCTGGAGCAAAGCCAAACATCTTACGTGTATCAGTCGCTCGAGTAGCCCAGTAGTAACCACGCTCTTTGGCATCAATTTCATAAGGCATATCCATGTAAACGTAATCTGGGTTAGAAACAATCACGTCATACCCTTTCTTAGACCACTCATACACTGACGATGTACCGCCCCAGTAAAGAACATCCCAGAAGTTTACACGCGTATTTTCCGTCGCAAAATCCTCCTCACCACCCTCACTGTACTTCAAGCCATCTTGCCAAGCTTGGAAGTTTGGAATGCCTTTCTCTGCCACTATCTTAGACACTTGCTCAGCAAAATAGCTCGGCAGATGCGCGTAGTCGCTAACCGTACCATCTTGGATTAGAGTCTGACATTGTGGCGATTTAGCAAACGGCTTGTCTTGTTGAGACAGATCAATCGATCCTTTCCAATCAACATTATCTGCCGCTTGGCTGTCTTGGAAACCAGCGCCTAGTTTGATATTTTTCGCTTCATCACCACCAAAGTGCCATGTTGTCAGTGGCGCGCCAGCTTCTTGGTGCATCGCCGCGACTTCAGAGATCACTTTGTCGACGAAGCGAGTTGAAGAATCAAGACATGGATTAATAAAGCTTTGTTTGTCATAAAACTGAACCGTTGTGACGTTCGATGTATCTTGAGGATCCATCAGACGATATTCATTCGCTTCACTATCTTTACCCGCTGCCATTAAGCGTTCATAACGAGCTTCCATTGACACAACTGCTGAGCGAGCATGCGCTGGCATATCGATTTCAGGAATGACTTCGATATCACGCGCTTTTGCGTACTTCAAAATATCAACATAATCCGCTTTACTGAAGTAACCCGAACCAAAGTTATCTGAAGTAGGTCCAGAGCCTAACTGAGGTAACAGACATTGTTGCTCATCAAGATCAAAGCAACGCTGGCCGCCGATATCCGTTAACTCAGGAAGGCCTGGAATTTCTAGACGCCAACCCTCATCATCAGTTAAATGAAGGTGCAGCTTATTCATTTTGTACGCTGCCATTTGGTCCAGCGTAGCAAGTATCGCTTCTTTAGAATGGAAGTTACGTGCCACGTCAACCATCACGCCACGATATTCAAAGCGCGGTGCATCCTTGATCACTAACTCAGGCAGTGAATCTGGACGTTGGCTATCCACCAAGCCAAAAATAGACTGAATTGCGTAAAACGCACCGGCTTGGTCAAATGCTTTAATTACAATACCGTCTTCTTGGATACTGAGTTCATACGCTCCAGATTTAGCCAGTTCACCGCTAAAGTCACTAGGTTCAACCGTGATACTCACTGGAAGATCACCATCAATATTGACATTCAATAGCTCAGCACGGTCATCTATCGCTTCATATTGTGCAGCGTTAAATGCTCCCTGTGGCAATGCGATACCGTTAGTGATATTAATTGTACTTTCGCCAGCTTCGACGAACATTGGAGTTGGTAGTAACGTTGTTGCGACGTCTTGCGTTGTAATATCGGCATTCTTCTCGAAGCGAGAAACTGCCGTTGCCATTACATTGTTATCATCTGGCGTACGTTTAAGGTTATTACCTTCTAAACCGGTAACAAAAGAAGCGACATCTTCCGTATTCAACGACGCAATCATCTTAGGTTCAGCATTAGGAGCGGTAACAAATGCGCCAGGCATGAAATCTGTTTCGAATAACTGCCAATACTCACTGATTAGCGGTAATACAACTTCTTCCCCAGCAGCGAAGCCATCAAATTTTTCTGTTGGCTCAAGTTTGTGCAAGTCACCTGTTATACGAGAAATTTTAAATTGGTCATTATCGACATCAAGAATTAAGCGGATGCTGTGAAAATAAATAGCCCAATCTTTAGAATTAACAGCTTCGCCATCATTCACTAAGGTCATATTGACTTGATTACACGATGCCCACTCTGCACCTAAATCTTTACACGCTAAGCCTTCGTTTGCACCGTGGTTCGTCAACACTTCATATTGAATATCTAAATTATCAGCCAAGGTGTTAACAACTTGCTGTTCTGGGTTTTGTAATGAAGAGCATCCCGCTAACGTCGCGATAACAGAAGCGGCAATCAAACTATGTTTCAACATCTTACCTACCTTAAATAATCAACAATGTATTACCAAAAATGTCAGTGACAAACGAACAACTCACTGATGGCGTAAATATATAGCCATTTAATTCGCTTAGTAAATTTATTGAATTAATTAAGGTGAAGCAGATCAAATTCTATAAATTCAACTGCCTTTTATTCTTTAAAAAACAACAAGTTAAAATTTACGTCAAATTCCATAATTACTAATAGACAAATTTGACGTGATCAAAATCACACAAAAATGCAACAAAACAACATATTATCGAAGCAATATCACAGAGTGAGATAATGAATTTAAGGGAAGCTAGGGAATAGCGATACAACAACGTGAACTTAGTCACCTTATGCAGAGCATTGCTCTCACCACCAAGAGGAATAATTAACGAAAGTGACGAGAAAGTGTGATGTGCAGCAAGATGCAAATAAACAACTGGCGTCAAAAGCACCCACTTAATTATCAATAGAAAACAACATACATAGATTTAGTACTATCGTGCGCGCTAGTTCAGAACTTTAAGTAGTCAGCATGGTTCTAAATCGATGGTCAACGCCCCCGCAACGGCTATACACGCACCGAGAGCGCCTCGAAAGGCACACTTAAATTAATGATGTTGGGATGAATAGTGTTAAATGCTTTTACTCGAATCTCATCGCTAAAAAAGGAAACCCAAGCAATAACTAAGATCATCGAGTCATTACCCATCTCAACGTAAAAGTTGACGATACAACCAGTTTTTTAACTCTGCTCTATCATGCTTTAATGCGTTCATTGCGCTATCGTCGATTGGCGCTCCATTTAATTCGAGCGTTCTAATTTCTTTGTCTAACGCATTATAGTGACCAGCATTTCTGGCAAAAAGCTCGTTTCCTTGGGAAAGCTGACCAATTTTTTCGATATGCTCTGGAAATTCGTGAGCTAAAGAATGGACTTCACCTAACATAGAGACCTCACTGTTATGGGGTTAGAATGTGATCAACCTCATAATTTTAGCAGTGAATCGATACTAGAAAGCACTAAAACTAATAAATATTATCAACAAGTGTATGAGCTTCATCTAAGCTACTGAATGTAAAAACAGACCTGATCCTACACTCCCGAAGATATTATTTCACACTTGATAATTTGCTTTGTTACCAATATCAAAATGCAAAGGCATGCGCCATTTAGCTATCGATAGATAACCGATAATGAGACCTGATAAGCCAACAAAAAATGAGGCTATTTGCGTTTGATTGATCCAAAGAAGAAAAACCGATAGTGCTAATATCATAGGCACCAATTTCAACCCCATTACTTTGAAACAAAACGATTCTTTCAAAGCAATGCCTGAGAAAGTGACAAAGATAAACCCCAATGAGAGCCAGATACGCTCAAATCCACTGTCGCTCAACATCAATAGGATTCCTATCCAAGCAGACCAACTGATCGCAGCTCGAACAAACTTACTGTAGACGTGAACATTGCCAGCC
The DNA here is from genome assembly GCF_003605645.1 of Vibrio sinensis. Lineage (GTDB taxonomy): Bacteria > Pseudomonadota > Gammaproteobacteria > Enterobacterales > Vibrionaceae > Vibrio > Vibrio sinensis. The sequence goes on from NZ_QVMU01000012.1 coordinate 10,614, forward strand.
GAAAATGCAGCAGATACTGCGATCAGCAACAATGCGATCGGATAATGTGATAGTAAGCTTTCATCAATACCGCTCAGGATCACGGCCAAATAGAGCAAGGATACTGAAAATAGACTTATGCCACCTCGATACAGACAAACACTGACTTTATCAAAACTATCCAATACTTCTTGATGCTCCGGATTCGCCATAATGTGGTTTCCAATTCAATATTCAATTTAGTGGGATAAACAAGCCCGCGTAATATGATGTGCTATGTTATTAGGCAATAAGATGGTTAAGACGTAGGAGCTCTAACTAGACCCGTTAAGCTCCAAGAATAGCCATATTGCAGATACAAAAAAGGCCGCTATTAAGCGACCTTTCATTATTCAATATCAGCTTTCGTTACTGAAGCTCAATTATAGAGCGATAACGTTGCTAGCTTGAAGACCTTTTTGGCCTTGCTCTACTTCGAAAGACACTTTTTGGCCTTCGTTAAGAGTTTTGAAACCTTCAGAAGCGATAGCACGGAAGTGTACGAATACGTCAGCGCCGCCGTTGTCTTGAGTTAGGAAACCGAAACCTTTAGTTTCGTTAAACCATTTTACAGTACCAGTGATTGAGTTAGACATTGTGTGTCCCTTATTTATTTAATTGAGAAAAGTTCAACATTAACAGCATTTAACTGCTTGAATTACATCATGTTAAGCTACAATAAAAGGGAAACGCCTAACTACAAAAACCGCGGTTTAGTAGTTGAAGTTTTACTTGTACTTGATGCTGCATTTAATAACTCTCTGAACAACTGAGCGTATAGTAAAGGAGGTTTGTTTTTTGTACAGCTATTTTTAGCATTTTCTTAAAATTAATTATGAGACAAAGAGATAGTGATACATTCAACAAAAAGCACCTAAAAATTTAAAGCTATGTCAACTTTATTCCAAACTCTTTGATCACGAAAGCCACTAACAAGAAGCAGAAAATAGAGACACCGGCGCAAATTCCCAAAGACACCCAAAATGAGTAACGATTCAATAAATAAGGGAAGATCAAAAACATCGGTAATGTTGGCAACACATACCAGAAAGTATAGAAAGCGTGATTGGCTAATTTATCTTGCTCTTGCCCTTCTACATACATCCAAATCAACGCTAAGATAGTGACAGTAGGCAATGCCGCAATCAATGCACCCGCTTTGTCACTTCGTTTAGCAATTTCTGATATCAGCACCACAATTCCCGCGGTAAGCAAATACTTAGTCACTATCCACAACATCGCAATACCTCATCTTCCTAATGACTGTTATCTGAGTATATATCCAAACCTTAAGCAACCGTCAGAGTATCCAACCATGGCTATTCGCAAGTCGTTTTAATTCAGCTTCTTCACGTGCGGTATCTTCTTCAAGCCAAAGGAGGAGATCTTTCGATATCGAGCTCGGATTAGGACAATAGCAATAATACCGCCACGCACTCGCTTGAATCTTCGCTTCAACAGGACAACGTAAAAAACCTCGCTTGAGTTCCGGCAGGACTAATAGTAAATCGGTAACCGTGGCGCCCTGCCCCGCTAAACAACCACTTATCGCAAGATCTAAGCTAATAAATGAGGTGTTTCGCACAGAGCGATGACTTCGTTCTTCAATACCCGATAACCACGCATTCCAATCATAGTGATCTAACGTCGAGTGAAGTCTAGGTAACGCCAGCACTCGATTAAGGTCCATAAAACTCATTCCCAACGATTCTGCATAAATCGGAGCCATATATTCATCACGTAAGAAAGTAACGTGCGCTTTCCCTTGATATTTCTCTGGTCGCCTGGAATTAATGATTTGCAGGTCAAATTCGCCAGAGGTCAAATCAGGGTCATCATCGATGGATGGCACGATCACGATCTCATGCTCAGGATAGCGTTCATTCAATTCCATTACTTTAGGGATCAGTGTCCGAGTAGCAAAACTCAACGCACTTTTAATGACAATGCGTTTTTTTTGCGGTGCTTTCCATTGACCGACAAGATGCTCTAACTCTTTAAAGCCTTTCTGTAAGGTTTTATATAGAGTTTGGCCTTTTTCCGTCAATTCGATTGATCGGTGCTTACGTAAAATTAAAGATGCACTGAGATCATCTTCTAACTGGCGAACTTGTCGACTGACAGCACTTTGAGTCACATTAAGCTCATCAGCCGCAAGCGTAAAGCTCATCAGCCTCGCGACCGCTTCGAACACTTTCATTCCATTATGAGAATAGGGCAAATTGGGATAAGGGGTCATTTTTCACTCGCATTACCTGAAGTCATACTAGGGTGGCATAAATATCAATTGAACACCAGCCGATAAAAACGTAATTTCTCGAGACTTTCACCTCGAGTTTTTATCATGAAGAAAATCCTGTCCCTTGCGTTTCCTCTCATCGTTTCGCAAATGATCTCTATGGCATTGGTGCTAACCGATGTATGGATGATGTCTCGCTTAAGCGTTTCTGCGCTGGCGGCAGGTGGCTTGGGCGCTTCTATTTATAGTTTTGTCTTTATTATTGCGAGCAGCACCGTTGGTTGTGTCGCTAACTTGATTGCCATTGCGTATGGGCAAAGAATTAGTAGACCTGAATTTGGCACGCAACAAATCCGTTATTCTGTAAAGGGTGCGGTGCTCTTATCCGTGATACTTACTGTCGGATTGACGTTCTGCTTTAACTTTGTGCCTCACTTAATTTTAATGGCAGACCAACCCGCAGAGTTAGTAGAGCCAGCGATGGAATACGTCGACACGCTAAAATGGGCAATGCTTCCCTCTTTGTTACTACTGGTGTTACGCGGATTAACCAGTGCTATGGGTAATGTTCGTTCGATTATGGTGATGTCTCTAATGACGGTTACTTTAAACGTACCGATTAGTTACGTCCTCGCTTTCCCATTAGGGTTTGGTCTCTCTGGTCTTGGAGCTGGCACTGCATTGTCAGCGTTAATTTCAATGCTCAGTTATGCTTTTTGGGTATTTAAACAAAACGAATATCATAGTTTTGCGCCGTGGTTGAATTTGAACGAATACTCATTATCACTACTCAAACCTCTACTTGGCATGGGCATTCCCATCGCGCTGGCGGCACTGTTGGAACATGGTTTGATCTATGGTGGCACGTTAATGGCGGGAACAATCAGTATTGCTGCATTGGCGTTACACCAAATTTTACTGCAATGCTTGAGCTTTACTTGGAACATCAATTTCGGTTTCTCACAAGCTGCCGCGATCTTGGTTGGTAAAAGTTTCGGCGCCAATGACTTTGATGGCATCAAACGAATTGCCATCCGAAGCTTCATTATGACTTCGGTTTTGAGTATTGTTCTGGCGGTCGGTTTTACCCTTTACCCAGAAATTATTGCTTCAATTTTTAATCTCGATACTCAATTATCGACTCTACTTAAAGGAGTATTGTGGGTTGTCGCCTTGTCGTTCGTGGTTGATGCATGGCAATTACTGGCGATCAACTTGCTACGTGGTATGAAAATTGTGATGGCTCCAACCCTTATTACCGCGATTGGTTACTGGGCGTTCGGCCTTCCTGCCGCATGGTTGCTGCTACCAAAACATGGTTTAACTGGCATTTGGGGAGGGATTGGTATTGGTTTAGCGGTTACTGGCATATTGTTATTAATCCAACTGTTGCTCGCGATTAAAAAACACAAAACACCAGAAGATCTCGCCTTAGTTGTTTAACGACAAGTGCCGTTTCTATCATCAATAGATTTCCCGATTGTACCCTCGATACAAACGGCATAGCGAATGAATCAGGGCGAGTGTTGAACTCGCCCTTTTGTTGGCATATCTACATCAGAAAATCTTTTTATCTGCCTCAGCTTGCTTAATTTCATTCTCGGCATAAAGATCCACGAGTTGATGCTGACGTTTCAATACTTCTTCCAGTCGATGCTCAAAGTCTTCTGGCTGTTTATCTTCCATCAAACTAAAGCTCTTCGGGCGATGAAACTCATCATCGGTGATAATCGCACTCTTACCCTCTTCCATAAATTTAAGCACGGCAGCAAGAAAATAATTATTATCTTCTTCTGTACAAAAATAGCCTTTATCTGTCGGTTGCATATAGCGAAATATATGTTGATATTGACCACGTTTCGGATATTCACCATACATAAACATGATCAAACCAAGCTTGTTCTCAATAATACCCAAGTTTTCGAACTTACAGCCCATCACTTTATTATGATGCCAGGTGTAAACAATCTGCCGTTCTCGATCAAAAAAGAAATCGGCTTGACGGCGGAAAAATACCATATGATAAGTGCAAAATAAGGCGATTGATAAACAAAAAATAAAGAACAACACTTTGAGACCAAGATAAAGATATCCACCATCTTGATCCTCTCGATATTTCAAATACTCACTAACGCTAATTTTACCATCGCTACCGACAATATTATAGAACCAAAGTGACGTTTCATTTTCTGTAATTATAAAATAATCATCCCCAAACCTTTCTTTACTGGAATCAATAAAACTATTAGATCTTTCCTCTAGCTTATCTATATTAATCGGGTAAAGAACGTTAACGCTGATATATAAAACAAACCACGAGAGTAACATTAATGGGAGTAAGTAAATCATGCGAGCAGTCTGACTAGCACCTTTTGCTGTCATGATCGTATCTGTCACTGACATTATCGGAGACAATGGTTCATCTTGCGGGTCGATCTTTACGTTTCTTCGTAAGTCATCCCACCAAATGGATAAAGGGCGAGCATATATCAGCTTCCATGGTGCTCTTTCTTTATGACGACGCATTAATATATCTCCATAAATTGATCGTTCAGCATCCCGATTGCTGGATCTTTTAATTCACCATTACTCTTTAACCATCGCAATGGCACCACGATATCTGGTGTCGGCTTGTATACCCATATTAATTTAATATCTTCATTGAACTCCATTTTTATATCAACACTCAACGTACTGTCATTGAAATTATAATTTGATGGTTCTAATAGTGCTTGTTGTATAGATTCTTTAAACTTTTGGGTTAGTTCATCATTATAAGACGAATAGAAACGTCCCATCTCATCTACGCCAGATCGAGTATACAAGCCAGCATGCATCTCTGAAACACCTGGGCGAAATTGAGGAAGTTCAAATTGGAAGCGGCAAGTGCGTTCTTTGCCTCCTGCGTTACCTAGCCAAAAGCGAGCAGAGCTCTGCTCATAATCCAAATCCAGTGTCAGTTTAGGCATAGCTAAGAGGTTCATAAATTCTTGCAACTCAACTCGATACACATGACTCACTTTGTCAGGCTCATTAGTTGCCAACACCAACCTTTTCTGTATGTCTAAATCACTAGATTCAATAGCATTCCAAAAAGGATACCTATTGCTTTTCCCCCAAAAGCAATAGAACAATAAGTTCTCCAATGGATTTTTCTCAAAGGCATACACTAAACCTACCCCACCAACAATTAAAGCCAAAGCAAAACAAGCGACACCCACAGGTAAACCTACACCTGTCGCAGTGGCACCACCACCTGTTACTGCCAACGCTTTTACTGCGCCAACAAACAGCAAAGAAGAACCCACGCCAATAGCGGTATGCCCGATACCGACCTCTGTTTGTCCATCATTAAAACTATGCCAAGCATTGTAGAAAGAGGTGGCTGCTGTTGCGAAGTTTGCGACCGCTATCAAGCTACCCACGGCCTTCCCTGCCAAAAGGCGAGCTGTATGTTCAGCACCGCTTTTTAATCCCGGAAGAAAACGTACAGCCACTCGTGCTGGCAGAACCTTAATTACGCCTTGTCCAGCAACCATTGTGCCCCTAGCAACTGACAATACATCAACGGTAAGTGCTGAAATAGCAGATGTCATTGCTAAAGCATCGTATCGTCTCCCTGCGTGTTTTAGCGGATCACGTTGATCATAATCCGTTTGCAAAGCTATAGCTGTAATATTGGAAACGTTGAAAAAAGCTGATAAGCCAGCAAAACCACTATCAAACAGTATCCCTATGTTTCCGGTTACTGCTTCATTAGTTACAAAAGAAAAATGCTTGCCAGATAAGCGGGTTACCTTAACTTTCGCTAACTCCCACTGTATATTTAATCTTCCTTGTCTATGCTGCTCTCCCCAATCAAATATATCTTGGCCTACTTTCATTTTGCTTTCCGCATTTTCAAGGATGTGATCACTAGCTATAGTGCCTAACCCTTTCCCCCAAGCAATTTGCTTATCGAGTGCTTGTGCAAAAGTACGCGCTAATTCATCAGCAGAAAGTTTGATTTTTTCACCGTCAATTTCGAGACCAAAAACATTCAGCATGCTCGGGATCAATTTATCAACCGTATATTGTGCTGCTGATGCTTTAATTTGATTAACTGCTTTCCATCCATTTTGTTGGCCATATAGATGGATTGCTCGCATTTCTCCCCATTTCGCTCCTACCCAATTATACATTGCGTCCAGCGCAACTTTAGTGGCTTTGTCCCAGTTAAACTCAGACTGTGGAATAGTGACTAAAGTAAATAATCCATTCACTGCGAGCTCATAAGTATTGACCACATTCTTACTTACTAATTCCTCAGAGTGCGCTTTGTTAATCAAATCTGTTAGTAAAATACTGCCTTCAGAAGAGCTCATTAAACCATCAAAAATTGAGCAACTAAGTAAAGCGAGTTTTTGAATTTCACGTTCACATGAGAGGTTATCATTTGGGTCTAAATCAATAAAATTATGGATAAAGGCTGTAAGTGTACCGACTTCGTTTACTGTTTTTTCACCCTGAGAAAAATGATCATATAGTTCAAGAATCTGTACTCTTCGAGAGAAAAATAATGCTCGCTCGTTACGCATAGCGGACCAATATTTTTCATGACTGACGGTATCAATATTATCTGTTGCGATTTTCTTAATTTCCGGGTCTTTATGCATCAAAAACCCGTTGACCATTTCGCCTATGGTATAAGGATAAATATTCATTGCAGCATAATCATTTTCCCAAATAGTCAACTTGGCATGAGTCTGAGATAACTCCATCTGCCTGCCGACAGGATCAAACAGTGTGACAATTCGTGCTCGTTCGCGACTGCAATATTGCTTCTGTAACTGAGCAACCATCACATCCGAAGCTTGTTGATAGCTTGGTTGAGTAGTAAGAACATCAAGGCTGAATTGATCTAATTCGTCACCATCACTTGTTATCTTGGTTAACATTCGATCCTGAAAATCACGATAATCTTCTACCAAACTTTTTAAGTTATCAGCAGTAGCGGCGATCGTATGATCGGTTTGTTTGGGAATGAGATCGATTAACTGCATCGAGTTAATACGCACATCTTGATTGCTGTGCATCTTGTCAATCAAGTTAGCTGAAAGCTCATGTTCAGTATAAACGATGGAGATTTTAGACGTGTTAGCCGAGACAAAAGCAAATGGCAGTTGATTGGCTGAACTATCAAGCATTAAACCATCTTGAGCATTCTTTTTATTTTTAAATAAATATTTTTCAAAACTCTCAGTAACAGCCGTACCACTTTGCTTTTGTGTATATTTAAAAATATGCAGTAACTGATTACTATCTTCTTCGCGTATATATACCCACCCTTCTCGCAACAAACGAATAGCATAGCCTTTAGTGACAGCAACATCCTTTGTGTCCATCATCGCTGAGACAGCCGGTGGATTAGCCGCTGGTACTAAATCATCAAAGATATTGATATATGCATAACGTACAGGGTAAATTGGAATAATGGGGTTACATGCAGGGTTTGAGGAAAAATTAGCTGACATGGTTATTTTCCTTGAATCTGTTTTCTATTAGATCAATTTTCTGTTGGTCAGATAAATTGACGGCTAATGCGATATCTTGGGGAATAAGTTGCAACATGGCCTCGCCTAGCAAGACCAGCGAGAAGTAACGTTGAATCTGAGACTTATCTGTTACGGATAGTTGCTGGCAATTGGAATAGGCCAATCTCAAATTTTGCCACTGAGTCGCAGAGATATCCTCGTTCTCTAAGCTCTGCTCGATAAACCGATCAAGCCACTGTCGATTGAGCTGTTCTGCTTGAGAAGCGGTTAACACCCATTGTTAGGTATCTATTGAGCTAAGTGCTTCCTCAGTATCAGGTTCACTCTCAACTGTCCTCCACTCCTGCTCTTCAGCCTTAACTTGATTAAGCCAGCTAACGCTCGAAAGGATGCCCATCCAACTATGTGTCTCACGTCGTTCAGCCGAGAAGAAATAACTGGCGATCTCCGGTTGATAGTAATGAAAGATACCTTTTCGGTTGCCATCAAAAGTTACTTTCATGCGATTTCTTAGATGATTGAGCACGTCACCTTTACTGTATTTGTCAGGCGCAGAAAACAGCAAGGAATGTGTCTGAGGCAATTCAGCGATTAGAGAGTCGTGATCTTCCAGTTCAATGAGGTAAGGACTATGCTCCAACATTCCTTTCAATACCGTTCTGTTATACAAGGGCGATACATTGTGCCCCTTTAGTGAACTAAACAATTTTTGATGCATGTCAGGATAAAAAGCGACTAATGCATACCATCGGACTGGCTTATTCTGCTTACTGAAATATGGCAAATCGACCATTATTCCCCTTCCCTACATGGACAATCAGATAAAGGACAAGAACCATCGGTCTTTTTTTGACATAGTTGTGTAATCGCAGTTCCAGACACTAAATCTGTTAATACTTGTTGATGCAGTGGCATACTCTGTTCAAGGGCGATAATATTGAGATCGGAAAATACCGAATCCACTTTTAATGACTCTACCCCCAATGGCAACGCAGCCACTTGCCCACCAAACCCGCTGCCGCTACTGGCGCTGCCGCCGGAATTGAGATTGATTGCAGGGCCGACTAAATGGACACCACCCGCATCAATTTTTACGAAACTTCCACCGGCTTTAACGGTAATTTCACTGCTTGATTCAATCACCACCTTTTCACCTGCTTTAATGTGAATTTCATTGGCGGCCTCATTAACCAAAACTCGTCCCGCTTTGATATGAATACTGCCATCAACCACCACACTCTGGTCTTGGGTGATTTTGCTTCGGCTCTCACCTAGCACGGTCAAGTGGTCGTGATTTTTGATTTCCGTGAAACGATCGTTATCCACCGTTAAGTGCTTGTCATGTTTGATATGAGTGGTGTGATCGTTAAGCACATCCGCTTCAAAATCTTTTTGCGCATGTAAATACACTTTTTCTGACTGAGCTTGATCTTCAAAGCTCAGTTCGTTGAAGCCCTCTCCTTGGTGAGTTTCGCTGCGTAAAATAGTCTTGGTTTTGTGCTCGGGTAAATCGTAAGGCGGCGTGTTGGTCGCATGATAAGTGCGCCCGGTCACTATTGGTTGGTCTGGGTCGCCATTTAAAAACGACACAATCACTTCATGCCCAATCCGTGGAATAGCCATCATGCCATATTGAGAGCCCGCCCAGCCTTGAGAAACACGCACCCAACACGAGCTGTGTTCATCACCATTGGAGTATCTATCCCACGGGAAATGCAGCTTCACTCGACCATGTTCATCACAGAAGATTTCTTCCCCTTTCGGTCCAACCACCAGGGCTATCATCGGCCCATCGACTTGAGGTTTCGCTTGGGGTTCGGCGCGCCATGTATAAATCGCGGGGATCAGGGTAAACGTATTGTGGTAGGTGGTAGCACCGTTACCTCCTGATTCTTCTAGCGCTTGAGGTTGCTCACCTTGACGAGATACCGACACCACCAGCCATTCACGGTTAAACTCGGGGTTTAAATGCTCTTGCAGTTGGAATCGGTAACCTGCTCGTAGCAAAGGCTGATTGCTTTTACCAAAAGCTAAGTGGGCTTCACGGCGTAACGATTCAAGGCGGATTTGGCTGAACGCCTTGCCGTTGTTGTCGTCTTTATAGCGCCCCGGGTAATCAAAGTGTTCATAGCTATCTCGTTGATAGGCCATGTCAGTACCTTGCGGTTTTTGCAAAAATCCGTAGCTCGGCTTTTTAAAACTGTAATCTTGCAGCGCGACCGACGCAGTTTCACTTTGAGTGCGTTTTTTGATGGCGGAAATATAAGGCGTATCGACCACGCCACCAGAAAGTGCGTTGTAAGGCACAGGCTCACCAAGGGCAGGCAGCAGCTCTGAGCTGTCGCTGAAAATCACCGTGTGCTTACCCTCAATGTGTTCAAAGCTGTAGACCAACCCCTTTTCCGCCGCCAAGCGCTGCACGAACGCCAAATCGGTTTCTCGATATTGAACACAAAATTCACGCGCTTGATAATCGCGCGACAACGCAAACGCGTAATCTTGAATGTCCATCTCTTGCAGCAATACGGAAATGATTTCCGGGACGGTCTGTTTTTGGAAAATGCGGCTATTGTGACGTAGCGATAAACGCTCTAACGCCGGAACCAGAGTTAAAGAATAGAAAGTATGGTGATGACCAATATCACCTTGGGTAAATTGGCGCACTATGCCATGTACACGCTGCGTCAGTTGACCATTACGATACAATCTCAGCTCGGCCGGTTTATCAACGACATCATCAGGAAGCAAATCGCTTCGGCGGCTGGCTAATTCAATCTCGTAGCGAAACCCGTAACACGCTTGAGCGTGAAATACACTTTCAGATAACGACTCTTGCCCATCAAAACTGCGCACCACCAAACTGTCGTCTTGCACTCCGTCAAGCGTCAGAGTGTAGGTCAATGTAGCCATGAATAATCCCTATTCTTTTTACGAAAACTGTACCCTAACCACAACAGGCTGAACTCATGCATATCTTTAAATGCATAATAGTGAATATGCATAATGTGAATGCATTTTAGTGAACCTGTTTTGGTTAGGGGAAAAAGGCGACACGAATGCGAGTCATGTCTAACACACGTCTCACCATACGGTCGCCATACGTTTTACTATGCCCCAACCACTTGCAGCGATGGCTCCAAGTCAGCCAGGAACAAAGCTTACGCTTCGATCGGCTTACGCCAATCGTCTGAGCCTGAAGTCCCTGCGTTAACGTGATCCCAAGTGATCTTACGGTAAGACATAGAAACGGTTAGGTTCTGGGTGAAGTCAGCATTCACAGGATCTTGACAGTGTGGCATTTCACATTGGATATCGATGATCGAGGCGTTCTCTAGCGTAGTGGTAAAGAAGTTCTCTTGCTTACCCTCGATTGAAGTACGGTACCATTTCAAGGTCACTTCATTCATCTTCTCGCCAGAAGCCAATGCGTTATAAAGCAGAGGAACAGCTTTGTTCAAAGAAACCGTGAATTGAAACGCTTTGTGTACACGTTGACCTGAAGGTTGACCTGATTGTGGATCCGTTGGAACTGTCACGGTGTGGTCAAATTGTTGAACCAGCATTTCATCTTCGTGGCCCTCTACATAAGAGTCACCAATAGAATCTGCGGTACAAGCGCCGGCTGTGATAAGACCCTGAGTTTGACCATTGATCTGGATATAACAAGGAGTTGGCATGTTTAAGTCCTTTTATTGCTTACGGATAACTCATTCGTAACTATGCATAATGGCTATGTAGTGATGGTTATGTCGTAATGGTTAATAAGTTAATAAATCGCTAGTTGAGTGAACTTCAATGAATTGATGAGCGAAACACTCACTAGCTACAAGTAACGTAAGCAGTAACCATGCCAAAAATAAACCATTGTAAATCAACAACTTAAAATTAAGTTAATTTATCTGAGCAAGATCTTGCTCAGTTCGAACAAAAAGTTGCCCAGCGGGCAAGATCTTGCTCGCTAGGGGTTATAGGGTTTTGTAGCGCGCAAAAAAAAACCCGCTGAAATCAGCGGGCTTTCTATATCAGAACGAATCAGATTAGCAATTAGTCACGTAAAGCTGCGCCAAACTTCTCTGATACGTGCGCAACGATAGCTTCAACCGCACCAGCGATATCAGCATCTTCTAGCGTACGCTCGTTCGATTGTAGTGTTAGTGCGATAGCTAGGCTCTTCTTGCCTTCTTCTACGCCTTTACCCACGTAAACATCGAACAGTTTCGCATCTTTAAGGAACTCACCACCTTGTTCTAGACATGCAGCAACGATGTCACCTGAAGCAACAGCTTCGTCAACTACGACTGCGATATCACGACGGTTTGATGGGAATTTAGAAAGCGCTACTGCTTCTGGGATCACTTTGGTGTTGATCGCAGACCATTCGATTTCGAATACGATAGTACGGCCGTTTAGACCAAACTTACGCTCAAGCTCTGGGTGAACCGTACCAATCACACCGATTTCCTTGCCATCAACAACGATTGCTGCTGATTGACCTGGGTGAAGTGCTGGGTTCGCCGCTTTTGCTTCTGCAGAAAGTGCTGCGAAAGAGTAAGCTTTGTCGTTCGCTGTTAGCTCAAGAACGGCTTCTAGATCACCTTTAAGATCGAAGAAATCAACAGTGTTAGTTTCTACGTTCCAGTGCTCTTCACCACGAGTACCTGCGATAACACCAGCAAGCATAGGCTCTTGGCGCATACCATTTTCAGCAGATTCACAAGGGATGAAACGTAGGCCGTATTCAAACAAACGAACACGTGGTTGCTGACGTTTTTGGTTGTGAACAACCGTGTTCAGCAGACCTTGGATTAGGCCAAGACGCATTGCTGACATATCCGCAGAGATAGGGAATGGCAGAATTAGCGGCTCAACACCCGGTACAACTAATTTTTGCTGTTCAGGTTCAACGAAGCTGTAAGTGATCGCTTCGTGGTAACCACGGTCAACAAGAAGGTTACGTACACGCTTAAGCGGTAGGTTAGCTTCTTTATGATCGTTCATGCTTAGCGCAGCAACTGGTGATTGGTTAGGAATGTTGTCGTAACCGTAGATACGGCCAACTTCTTCAATCAAATCTTGCTCGATAGCAATGTCGAAACGCCATGTTGGTGCTGTAGCAACCCAACCTTCTGACTTGTCGTCAAAAACAGAGGCTTCAACAGTCATACCTAGACGCTCTAAGATTTCAACCACATCTGCATCTGCAATGTGGTGACCTAATAGGTTGTCTAGTTTAATGCGACGGAGTGAAACTTGGTTTGCTTTTGGTAGATCTGCTTCAGATTCTACTGCAACCACTGGTGCTACTTCACCACCACAGATTTCAACAAGCAGTGCTGTTGCTCTTTCAACCGCATTGAATTGCAGTGCGTAATCCACACCACGTTCAAAACGCATAGAAGAATCTGTATGTAGACCGTATGCACGAGCACGACCACGGATATGATCAGGTGCAAAGAAAGCACATTCAAGTAACACATCTTTCGTTTCAGAGCTCACACCAGAGTGTTCGCCACCGAAGATACCAGCAATCGCAAGCGCTTTACCGTGATCCGCAACGACTAAAGTATCTGCGTTTAGTTCAGCTTCTGTACCATCTAGAAGAGTTAGCTTTTCACCTTGCTCTGCCATACGAACTACGATGCCGCCTTCAATCTTAGCAAGATCAAATGCATGCATTGGCTGGCCTTGCTCTAGAAGAACAAAGTTAGTGATATCTACGATTGGATCGATAGAGCGAATGCCACAACGACGCAATTTTTCTTGCATCCAAAGTGGTGTTTCAGCTTGAACGTTTACGTTCTTAACAATGCGACCTAAGTAACGAGGACATGCTGCTGGCGCTTTTACTTCAATAGAGATAGTGTCTTCGATAGACGCAGCAACCGCTTCAACTGTTGGTTCAGTAACGTCAGCGCGGTTTAGAACACCAACTTCACGAGCCATACCGCGAATGCTGAAACAGTCAGCACGGTTTGCCGTTAGGTCTACATCGACTGTTACGTCATCTAGGCTTAAGAATTCACGGAAATCTGTACCGATAACTGCGTTTTCTGCAAGCTCCATGATGCCTTCTGATTCAACGTCGATACCCAGTTCAGTAAATGAACAAAGCATACCGTGAGAAGGTTGACCACGTAGTTTCGCTTTTTTGATTTTGAAATCGCCTGGAAGAACAGCACCCACAGTTGCTACTGCAACTTTGATACCTTGGCGGCAATTTGATGCGCCACAAACGATGTCTAGAAGCTCTTCTGCGCCTACATCAACTTTAGTTACGCGCAGTTTGTCAGCATCTGGGTGCTGACCACATTCTACAACAAGACCGACTTTAACGCCGTTGAACGTGCCTGCTACTGGTAGTACGTCGTCTACCTCTAGGCCCGCCATTGTAATTTGGTGTGTTAGTTCGTCAGTGGTAACCGCAGGGTTTACCCACTCACGAAGCCATGATTCGCTGAATTTCATAGTGATGAACCCTCTGGATTACTTGAACTGTTTTAGGAAACGAAGATCGTTCTCGAAGAACGAACGTAGATCGTTTACGCCGTAACGCAGCATGGTTAGACGCTCAACGCCCATGCCGAATGCGAAACCAGAGTATTTTTCAGGATCGATGCCTACGCTACGTAGTACGTTCGGGTGAACCATACCGCAACCTAGAACTTCTAGCCATTTACCGTTTTTGCCTTTCACGTCAACTTCAGCTGAAGGTTCTGTGAATGGGAAGTAAGATGGACGGAAACGCACTTCTACTTCTTCTTCGAAGAAGTTACATAGGAAGTCATGCAGCGTGCCTTTCAGCTGTGCAAAGTTCACGTTCTCATCAACCAACATACCTTCCACTTGGTGGAACATTGGCGTGTGAGTTTGGTCGTAATCGTTACGGTATACACGGCCCGGAGCGATGAAACGGAATGGTGGTTTGCCACTTTCCATGGTACGAATCTGTACACCAGATGTATGAGTACGAAGCATCAAATCTGGGTTAAAGAAGAAGGTATCATGATCAGTACGTGCCGGGTGATCGGCTGCAATGTTCAGTGCATCGAAGTTGTGGAAAGCATCTTCGATCTCAGGACCAGACTCAGTGGTAAAACCAAGTTCGCCGAAGAATTGCTCGATACGCTCAACAGTACGAGTTACTGGGTGTAGACCACCGTTCTCGATACGACGACCTGGTAGGGTTACGTCAATCGTTTCTTCAGCCAATTTCGCTTCAAGCTCTGCACGCTGTAGAGCGTCTTTGCGAGCTGAAATTGCTTGTTGAACTACGCCTTTCGCTTTATTGATCTCTTGACCAGCTTCACGGCGTTCTTCTGGTGGCAGTTTACCTAGGCTTTGAAGTTGAGTAGTTAGCTCACCTTTTTTACCTAGATACTGAACACGCACTTCATCAAGTGCGACTAGCGACTGCGCAGCTTCAATAGCGGCACTCGCATTAGCAATGATCTCTTCTAGATGTTGCATCGTTTCCTCATCTACCTATGTCTTTGTCCGAGTCTTGCTTCGAAACAATACACATAAGTGGTAGTGTCCATAAGCGTCCCGACAGGGATCTTGGGTCTTTAAATAGCCCCACATAGTAATCAATGCGGCGCCTAAAGCCAAATTGAAATACGGGGAAACGACCTTATCGCTGAAAAAAACATCGATAACGCACAATGAAATATTGATTTTTGCTTCGTTGAGTCCCAGATTGGTACCAAAGCATACATTTTACAATAAACTCGATTTCTCCAAGTCAGCATTTTCGACCTACGCAGCCAACATTTATACATGGCTAAGTAAGCTAAATATGTTTGTGCTTAGTTTAGAGTTTGTCATTCAAGCCAACACCTTATATCTAAGTCGTTTCACCTTTGGGAATGCAAGCTCTTGGATATATAGGTCACTAAGTATAATTTTTTCTGGGTATATATGGAGCCCTCTATGAATATTGAAATCTTACCGATCAGCGCTCAATTTGACGCTCAGATCTGCACTATCATTAAAACGGTAGGTGCTGAGTATGGAGCAGTTGGTGAGGGTTTTGGCCCCTCGGATGCAGAAGTATTGGCAATGAGTCAACACTACACAAAAGAGCAATGTAGCCTCTACTTAGTCGCATTCATCGATGGGGAAATTGTTGGGGGATGTGGTGTCGCGCCTTTTAATGGTTCACAACAAGTATGTGAGTTAAAGAAACTCTTTTTGCTTCCTAAAAGCCGTGGAAAAGGCATCGGAAAAACCTTAAGTACACAATGCCTAACGTTTGCGCAGCAGCAAGGCTTCCAGCAGTGCTACTTAGATACGCTCAATACTATGCAGTCAGCGATTTCACTCTATCAGAAACTAGGATTTGAACACCTTAGTGCCCCACTCGCCGGAACCGAACACAACGGGTGTGACGTATGGATGTTGATGTCGTTAAATGACATCTGATATAGCCCATCGTTTTGTTATAGAGTGATTCTGAACGTCGAGAAGTGATGCATGATAACCTAACTCCATTTGATGCAAAAATAAGCACATAGAGGTAGCTAGGTATACTGCATCCTGCCTCGAAATAAGGAATTATCATGAGAAAATTATGGATATTCTGTCTCATCGTCTGTAGTAATCAAAGCTTTGCGACGCCAACTTCCGCTACAAAATGGCATGCAGAAGAAGTGATTAGTGGTCTTGGCGTTCCTTGGGGCATGGCACCAATAGATCAGCATCAAGTTCTCATAACTGAGCGAAATGGACGCGTTGGGATCCTCAACCACTCAACTCAAAAGTATCAGCCTATCTTCCACTTTCCTAATGTGGTTACCAATGGTCAAGGTGGATTGCTCGATGTTGCTCCCTCGCCATTTGACGACAAAGCATTCTATTTCACCTACAGCAAGGAAGTTGAGGCCGGAATCGAAACCGCATTAGCAAAAGCCTATCTCGTCGAAAATCACATTGTTGGCTTAACCGAACTTTTTGTCTCATCTTCAGGCTCAACGACAAATCGACATTTTGGTAGTCGAATCGCCTTTGATCAATACTATTTGTACCTATCGATTGGTGACCGAGGGGAAAGAGAGAACGGGCAGAACTTGACTACTCACGCTGGCAGCATCATTAGGTTAAATCCCGATGGGACACCCCCTAAAGACAATCCGTTTGCCGAACAAAATGATGCACAAAATGCCATATGGAGTTACGGACACCGCAATCCACAAGGCATTATTTTCTTGCGAGATCGCAACGAACTATGGTCTGTCGAACACGGCCCTAGAGGCGGTGATGAGGTGAATTTAATCGTAAAAGGGGCAAACTATGGCTGGCCAATCACTTCACATGGCAAAGAATATTGGAATCCATTGCCGGTCGGCCAAGCACAAGAGATGAAAGGTATTGAATCACCAAAAAAAGTCTATATCCCATCAATCGCACCGAGTAGCATGATTTACTACCAAGGTGAGCAATACCCTAATTTAAAAAATAAATTGCTCCTAGGGGCACTAAAACTCACTCACATCAACATCCTAACGCTAGACGCTCACGGTAATATCATTGAAGAACAACGAATTTTATCGGATCTAAAAGAGCGTATTCGAGCGCTCACCGTGACTCCTGATGGTCACATCCTCTTTAGCTCCGACAGCGGTAAAGTCTACCGCCTTAGCACATTGCACGAATAAATACGATTGCACTAAGCAAAGCGTGAATAAACTAGCTGCTCGCTAATAAGAGCGCTACGTTAGCTAAACCCGTCTCTGAATGAGCCTAGAGCATAATCAAGCTAAGTGTTGAATCCAAATTATAGGCATAAAAAAAGCCAGTCATTAGACTGGCTTTTCTATTTGGAGCGACACATCGGGTTCGAACCGATGACCTCAACCTTGGCAAGGTTGCGCTCTACCAACTGAGCTAGTGTCGCATAAAGCTTACGCTTTTAAATTAATGGTGCCCCGGGCCGGACTTGAACCGGCACAACGCGAACGTCGAGGGATTTTAAATCCCTTGTGTCTACCAATTCCACCACCAGGGCACACAAATCTCTTTGTGATGCCTTTACTGAAAAGTAAAACACCATTATAGATACCGCTTTCGCCATATCGTTGTATTTGGAGCGACACATCGGGTTCGAACCGATGACCTCAACCTTGGCAAGGTTGCGCTCTACCAACTGAGCTAGTGTCGCATATTTTCTAGAAGCTTTTAAAAACTTAAAGAAATATGGAGGCGCCTCCCGGAGTCGAACCGAGGTCCACGGATTTGCAATCCGCTGCATAGCCACTCTGCCAAGGCGCCATATTCATTCCCTACTTAGCTAAACAATCATGCGCTAGCCTTGGGTACGGGATGCATTTTACGGATCCACTGCGATGAGTCAATACTATTTTTCGAATTTCGAATCGTTTGGCCAATTAACGTTCAATAATCAGCAAATACAACATTTAAGTAACCGATTTTCACTTAAAATCAAGCAACTAGTTTGTATTTACATAACACTATGTACACGCCTACCCCACCCAACTATCAAGTAATTTATCAACTCCATTCTAGCGCAGCCAAATATAGAATAGCGATCGGCTAGTATCTTACTTCATTCGATAAAAAGCAGCGGGGGTAATTTACACTATGTTATTGCTGCATCTAAATACCAATACAAAAAATCCCTCTAATGTAGAGGGATTTCGAAATTGGTTAATGATGTTCTTCGTTAAGGAGATCATCTTTTGCAGCCAGCAGATATTGAGCCATAGACCAATACGTCAGTACTGTCGCGACATACAAGGCAATATAACCTACCCATATCATCCAGTCGTCGTAGCGCCATATCAATACCCACAAAGCAAACATCTGACTCACAGTCTTCACTTTACCAACCCATGAAACCGCAACACTAGCGCGTTTACCAATTTCAGCCATCCATTCACGCAATGCAGAAATAATGATTTCACGAGCAATCATCGTCACCGCAGGAATTGTCACCCAGATACTGTGATAATGCTCAGTAATCAAAATCAACGCTGTTGCGACAAGCACTTTATCAGCTACAGGGTCAATAAAAGCACCAAATCGAGAGGTTTGGCCTAATTTCCGTGCGAGCATGCCATCCAACCAATCGGTGAAGCCAGCAACCCAGAAAACCATCGCAGCGGCAAAAGGAGCCCAACTGTACGGCAAGTAGAAAATAACGACAAATACTGGAATTAGGAAAAGTCGCAACAAAGATAGAATGTTGGGGATATTTAAACGCATATATTTTGCTCTTATCGTTTGCGTAAGGCGCTGTTTAGGGTCCAGAAACAGGCTCATATGGTGCGGGATTTTTGTTATTGTTTCAATGCTTGATAAATGATTTCTGCCAAAGAATGGCTAATGCCTGGTACTTTGGTGATTTCTTCGACACTCGCACGCTTCAATTCTTGTAATCCGCCCATATATTTTAATAAAGCTTGGCGTCGTTTTGGTCCGACACCCTCAATACCTTCTAACACACTGGTACGACGCGTTTTTCCACGCTTCGCCCTATGCCCAGCGATTGCATGATTGTGGCTCTCATCACGAATATGCTGCATAAGATGAAGAGCAGGAGCATCACTTGGCAAGTGAAATTCATCTCCATCCGTTGTAATCAATGTTTCCAAACCTGGTTTGCGAGTTACCCCTTTGGCGATACCAATCAGTCGCGGCCGCTTTGGCCAATCTTGCCAACAGGTTTCGATAATCTCATGAGCTCGATTTAACTGCCCCTTACCACCATCGATAAAAACGATGTCTGGTATTTTTTCTACATCAATCTGTTTCGAATAACGGCGTTCAAGTGCCTGCCCCATCGCGGCATAGTCATCACCACCGGTAATACCAGTAATGTTATAACGACGATACTCTTGCTTAACTGGGCCCTCTTGATTAAAGACAACACACGACGCAATAGTACTTTCTCCCATGGTATGAGAGATATCAAAGCACTCCATTCGATTAATCGTTTCCATGCCGAGTACCTCTCTCAACGCTTTGAAGCGCTGTGAAATCGTCATTTTGTGATTAATTTTGGTGGTAATCGCCGTTCGTGCATTCGTATTCGCCAATTTTAAGTAGCGACCCCGTGTGCCTGTTGGACTGCTATGAAAATGTATTTTCCGTCCTGAAATTTGAGAAATGGCATGCACAAGCGATTCGCTCTCCTCCACCAACCCCGAATTAAGAATAATCCGTGTTGGGATAGTACGAGCTTCATTGTGGCTCAAATAATATTGGCTTAAAAAGCTGTAAAATACTTCCTGCTCGGTGGTTTGAGATGGAATTTTAGGAAAGTGGCTACGACTACCAAGTACTTTACCTTGTCTAATCATTAAGATGTGAATACAAGCAATACCATTTTCCTGAGCAAAACCCAGCACATCCATATCATCCATGCTGTCATCAGAAACAAACTGCTGCTCTTGCACTCGGCGAATAGCTTGAATTTGATCACGGCATTTAGCCGCTTCTTCAAATTTTAGCTCTCGACTAAACTGCTCCATCTTTGCCACGAGAGTAGAAAGAACTTGATTGTCTTTTCCTTGCAAGAAAAGACGCACATAGTTCACTAACTCTTGATACTCTTCGTCAGAAATTATGCTGCTTACACAAGGTGCGGCACAGCGGCCAATCTGATACATCAAACAAGGGCGGGTTCGATTGCTGTAAACCGAATCTTCACACTGTCGCATCGGAAATAGCTTTTGAAGCAAATGCAGAGTTTCTCTCACCGCTCCCGAATCGGGATAAGGCCCAAAGTACTCACCTTTGCGCTTTTTAGCACCACGGTGCATAGAGAGACGCGGATGATGATGACCGCTGATAAAAATGTATGGGTAAGATTTATCATCTCGGAGCAGCACATTATATTTCGGCAAATATTGCTTAATATAATTGTGCTCAAGGATAAGGGCTTCAGTTTCGGTGTGGGTAACCGTTATATCGATTTTGGTGATATTGCTGACTAACGCGCGTGTTTTTTCACCGTCAACTTTCTTACGAAAGTAACTAGAGAGGCGTTTTTTAAGATCTTTGGCTTTGCCGACATAAATAACAACAGCCTCGGTGTTATACATTCTGTACACACCGGGCTGATTTGTTACAGTCTTAAGAAAGGAGACCGAATCAAAAGCAGAGGTCACTATAAAGTCTCAGTGTCCAACATTCCGTGGCGAATAGCTAAATGTGTCAGTTCCACATCACCGCTAATCCCCAACTTACTGAATAGTCGATAGCGGTAACTGTTTACCGTTTTCGGGCTTAAGCTCAGCTGTTCAGAAATATCCGTTACTTTCTGACCTTTGGTGATCATCATCATTATCTGCAATTCACGTTCAGATAACTCAGCAAAAGGATTTTCCGAAGCCGGAGAAAATTGACTGAGTGCGATCTGCTGCGCGATTTCAGGAGAGATATAGCGTTGACCACTATTCACAATCCGAATGGCATTGACCATTTCATCAGGGCCTGCACCTTTGGTTAAATAACCAGCGGCTCCAGCCTGCATCACTTTAGTTGGAAACGGATTTTCCGTATGAACAGTTAAAACGATAATTTTCACATCCGGATTAAATCTCAGGATTTTCTTGGTCGTTTCAAGACCTCCAATTCCTGGCATATTCATATCCATCAAAATGACATCGGCATGATTATTCCGACACCACTTCACTGCGTCTTCACCGCTTTCAGCTTCCCCTGCTACGTTCATCCCACGGACGTCTTCAATAATACGTCGTATCCCTGTGCGAACCAGCTCGTGATCATCTACAAGGAAAACACTTATCAAGCTTGTATCTCCACACTATTACATTGGCTCTGCACCCACTTAACTGTGGATAGCAATATGGATGCTTAGTTTAACCCAATTAAGAAAATTTAATTACACTGAATATGTGCCCAAACGCAAACTTTCGCAAGCTCTTATTTAAAATCCAATTTTTTTAGCCTTTCAATCAATAAGTTGAATCAACGACGATACAAAATGCAAACAAAAGGCTCTATCTGTTAATAATTTCATTGTAACGATTGAAAATGTAACACTTTTCAACTATCTATATGAGGTGCGGTTCCTATGTACTGCATGCAAAGCCTATTTGAACCAATAGGTAACAATAATGATTAAGGATATTTTATGAAAAAGCTTCTTGCAGTGGCAGCCCTTGCTACAACTCTTCCACTATCTAACTTAGCAATGGCAGATGCTGATATCGGTTGTGGTCTAGGTACAATGATTTTTGATGGTAAGTCAGGCAAAGTATTCAAAGTACTAGGTGCAACGACTAACGGTACTTTTGGTAACCAAACTTTTGGTATCACTTTTGGTACACTAGGTTGTGACGGTTCAGGTACCATCACTTCTTCTCAAAAACTTGCTTTGTTCATTGATGGCAACATGGATAACCTTGCTCGCGATATCGCGAAAGGTGAAGGTGAAACACTAGCAACTCTATCTGAAGTTTGGGGCATTCAAGAATCAGATAAAGCAGCATTCAACACGCTAGCACAAGATAACTTCGCAGAAGTTTTCAAATCAGAAAACGTAACATCTGAAGAAGTATTTGCGAATCTAAACAACCTAGTTGCAGAAGACACTGCACTAACAGGCTACGCTATCTAACGCTTCGCTGAATATGTTTCATTAAGTGCCCTTTTATTGGGCACTTTTTTCATGTTCAATCCTCTATAAACTTGAGATGTTCTCTGCGGTACTCATGACGTTGATAAAATTTCCCTCGGCACTCTTCGCAAGTTGCGGACTATTTCTAGCTAACGCAGTATGGGCTGAGCCCAATTTCGATCGAGAATTGCTAGCCAAAGATGCCTACTGGCTTAAGTTAGGCCACTATTTACCGACACTATCTCAAGGATACAAAAGTACAGTAGACAGCGATAAATTCTTCTTTGCCGACCAAGGCAAGACTTCTCCACAAGCTGAACTAGATGCAACAATCGCAGCTCTCTATAACCAAGATGAATCGGTAGCTCTAATTTCTCGTTGTCAGTACCCTGCTCGCTATACTTGGCTAGAGCAGCAACTAGGCAATGAAGCGGTTCTCGATTGCGATGAGCTCAATACATGGCGCGAGGTGTTAAATCCAAGAGGCATGACTCTAGTTTTTCCTACCGCCTACATGAACAACCCATCCTCAATGTTTGGTCATACACTGCTAAGAATCGATGCAAAAGATCAAACTCGACACAAAGAATTGGTCGCCTTTGCCATTAACTTTGCAGCCGAGCCTGAAACTCAAGATAACGCTGCTCTATACGCACTAAAAGGACTCGCTGGTAGTTACCCAGGCCGATTCACTGTTATGCCTTATTACCGAAAAGTAAGGGAGTATAATGACATCGAGTCACGGGATATCTGGGAATACCAACTCAAATTTAACGAAGCAGAAGTTAACCGCGTACTGCTTCACTTATGGGAAATGCAGCGCGCTGAATTTGATTACTACTTTCTTGATGAGAACTGCTCATACCAACTTCTTGCGTTACTCGAACTCGCACGTGAAGATTTGCAATTAGTTAAGCACTTCCCTTTACATGCCATTCCCTCTGATACGGTCGAAGTGTTAAATCAAAATGAATTACTCGAAAAACCAAACTACCGCGAATCATTTGGTACTCGATTGATGCACCAAGCGAACGAAATCGATCCGGCTCTTTTCGATGCCGCGAAAGCTGCAAAAAATGGCGATTTCCCATCAAGTAACGATTACGATCCTCAACAACGAGCCGCGATTCTTGAATTTGCCTACGAATGGCTCAATTTTGAACTGTATGACCAAGGCTTAGAACGAGATAAAACTGCAAAACTGTTAACTCAACTACTTCATCAACGCAGTCAAATAAAATCAGCATCGCCGTTTAGTCCGGTCACTATGCCCGATATTTCCCCTGAAAAAGGCCATGCCTCTGCACGCTTCGGCTTGGGTTACCAGTACAGTGAAAACCAAGGCCGTGAAAACCTTAGCAGCGATAACCATAGCAATCGAGTAACACTAGACTGGCGAGTCGCCTACCATGACTTACTCGATTCACAGCAAGGTTACATTCCTGGAGCACAGATCAGCTTCCTCGATACCCAATTAAGCGTTGATCAAAACAGTAATGTTCGTCTAGAAAGGTTCTATCTGATTGACGCGATGGCCCTCGCGCCAAGCAATACCCTATTTGACAACACAGCTTGGAATATACGCACTGGCTTTGATAGAAAACCATTAAGGCATAAAACCGCAGGGCGTTGGTTTGGGCAAGGGGGATATGGTAAAGCATGGGGGGATGCCGATGATCTCCACCTATATACTCTACTCTCTGCTGAAATTAGCGGTGGTGAGTTAACTCACTATGACGCTGTTATAGGGAGTGGTGTTGAGGCGGGTTTAATGTACCAAGCCTCCTCAAACCATCGCTTAGGCCTCCAAGGACAGTACTTAGCTCTGTTTAGTGGCCCTGCTGAGCAAAACTCGCAGATGACGGCCAGTTGGCACTGGGGAATTAGCCGCAACGTGGCATTACGCAGCCAAGTTCGTTATCAAAAATGGCAAGCTGAGGACATCAGCGCTAACTTAACCGCGTTTATTTACTATTAGCCTACGCGTGTTACACTCAAGAAGCGGCAGTTACGCCGCTTTTTTTCGCATTTAGCTACGATTTATGACTATTCAGCAAGGCTTTGTCCTCACCCGCCAAGCACGTGATGTTTCTGGCCACACTCAAATTGAACTTTGGTTATCAACCCCTGATGGGCCAACACAGCTTATTATTGATGGTGAGCGCCCAGTGTTCTTTATTGATCAAGCATCCATCTCATCGGCTTCAACGGTCGCGGAGCAACTCAACATTAAAGTCGACATCAAGCCTTTATCGCTGTGCAATTTTGAACATCAGCCGATGGCAGCTTGCTATTGCGACAACACAAAAGATTCTCTACGTTGGAGTGATTTACTCACACAAAATAATGTCGTGACACATGAAAGCGATATTAGACTCGCCGATCGCTACCTTATGGAGCGTTTCATTAAAGGCGGTATCGAATATTCCGGGCGTCCCACACAGAACAATGGTGCTGCGTACAAGAAGTTTACCCATGTTAAATGTCGGCAAGGCGATTACACACCAAAACTCAGTGTCGTATCCCTTGATATTGAATGCTCTGAAAAAGGGCTGCTTTATTCAATTGGTCTCGATAGCCCATCTGATAGTCGAGTGATCATGGTGGGTGATCCCGAACCAAGTGATACTCCTATCCAGTGGGTCGAGAATGAACGAGCGTTGTTGCTCGCCATGGTTGATTGGTTCCAAGCTTTTGATCCCGATGTCATCATAGGTTGGAGTGTTATTGATTTTGATTTTCGCTTACTACATAAGCGTGCAGAATTTCACAAAATAAAGCTCATGATAGGTCGAGGTCATCAAGCCAGTTTCTTTCGAACCTCTAATACCAGTCAGCAATCTTTCATCACCATACCTGGTCGAGTCGTGCTCGATGGTATCGATACACTAAAAACCGCTACTTATCACTTTCGTAGTTGGTCATTAGAGTCCGTATCTCAACAGTTACTTGGTGAGGGGAAACAAATTCACAACGTCCATGATCGTATGGATGAAATTAACACTATGTTTCGTCAAGATAAAACGGCACTTGCCCGTTATAACTTACAAGATTGCGTGTTAGTAAATAAAATATTTAACCTCACGCATTTACTCGATTTCGCCATTGAACGCACCAAATTAACTGGTGTCGAGCTCGATAGAATTGGAGGCTCGGTCGCTGCCTTTACCAATCTGTACCTACCACAAATCCATCGTGCAGGATACGTCGCACCAAACTTAGAACCAGAAAACTGGATAGCGAGCCCCGGTGGCTACGTCATGGATTCAATTCCCAACTTATATGATTCTGTTTTGGTTCTCGATTTTAAAAGTCTGTATCCAGCAATTATCCGTTCATTTCTTATTGATCCTATGGGGCTAATAGAGGGATTAAAGCTACCAATTGGTACAGAAGAGAATCAAGCCGTTCCCGGATTCCGTGGTGGTCAATTTCATCGAACACGTCACTTTCTTCCCAACATGATCGAACAATTGTGGGCTGCTCGTGATGTGGCTAAACGTAACAACGAAAAAGCATTTTCTCAAGCGATTAAAATCATCATGAACTCTTTCTATGGCGTTCTTGGTTCATCTGGTTGCCGTTTTTTTGATACGCGATTAGCATCAAGCATCACAATGCGTGGTCACGAAATAATGAAGCAAACCAAAATACTCATTGAAGCAAAAGGTTATCAAGTGATTTATGGTGATACCGACTCCACGTTTGTCTCTCTAAACGGCCAATATAGCCAACAACAAGCGGATGAGATCGGGAATCAACTTGTTGAATACGTCAATCAATGGTGGAGCCAACATTTACGCGACGAGTTTAATTTGACCTCTATACTCGAGCTTGAGTATGAAACTCACTATCGCCGATTTTTAATGCCAACGATTCGTGGGCAAGAAACCGGATCAAAAAAACGTTACGCTGGCCTTATTGGTGAGGGAGATGCAGAGCGAATTATCTTTAAAGGTTTAGAAAGCGCTCGTACGGACTGGACGCCACTGGCTCAAGATTTTCAGCAAACGCTATACAATATGGTTTTTCATGGAGAAAACCCAAGCGATTATATTCGCCATTTTGTTGAACAAACGCTAAATGGTGAGTTTGATGACTCGCTCATTTACCAAAAACGTTTACGTCGCCGTCTACATGAATATCAGAAAAATATCCCACCTCAGGTTCGAGCCGCTCGAATGGCAGACGAGATAAATGCACAGTTAGGCCGACCTTTACAGTATCAAAATAAAGGACGTATTGAATATATCATTACGCTAAATGGACCAGAGCCTCGTGAGTATCAAAAGAGCGCCATCGACTATCAACATTATATCGATAAGCAATTGCGCCCTGTTGCCGAAGCAATACTGCCATTTATTGGGCTCGATTTTAGTACGTTAAGTGAACCGCAATTGGGATTATTTTAACCACTTAACAACGGTCACCAAAAACGCTCGTTATCAAAAACAGAGTTTGCGATAGTACTAACCAATTCGAAACTCTGTCTTTTGGTATTGCGCCACTAGCCAATCACCAAAACCGTCTAAAATTCCCACCACAGAACGTTTAGCGATGACTCGATCTCGCAATAAGATACCTAAACGTTCAATATCAAGCTGTTTCTCTGGGTGATACTTCAAAAATACGTCGCCACATTCGACGGGATCATCAAACCAATTTTTGTCCCTATACATCACCAAAGAATAACTGGCTCGCAGTAGCTTTTTCGCAATGATCTTCTGCGCTTTAATTTGTTCTTCCGGCGTTGAAGCTCGCGCAATACGATTGCGATAAACGGCGATCCAGTTCTCTACGTCCATATTCCAATGTTTCGCAATTTCCCAGCTTGGTTCGTAATCACCAAAACACTCAGACAAATCTGAGCCATAAACACACACTGCACAATGACGCAACTGAAAACCATAGGAAAACAAGCTGTCTAAACTTACCACGTCACTCACTAATGCGGGTTTAAATGCAACTTCACTAATAAAAGGAAATTGTTTTTGAAAGCGCCAACGAATTGAGTTGAACAAAGCAGTTCGTGTATTCGAGAAGCCCTCGTTAGTCACGACAATGACGTCCAAATTCGAGCGATTTGGTATCGCTGTTTTGCGAGCAACGCTCCCGTGAAGGTAAATACTATGCAAGTTATTGCCCAAGCCGCTACGCAGCATGGTGACCAGATCTTGGACAGGTTGACGATATTCTGATTGAAATGGCTGTGATGGATCGATGACAGTCAGCATGAAAATAGATAAAACTCGCTAAAATGGTTCTTTTTTTATGTTCGCTCAGACCAACACATCAATCAAGATATTCCTTATCCGCTATCTATTGCTATAATACCCCCAGTTAATCGACACTAATAAAGGAAAACGTTCATGCCTAAGGCAAGTGAGCTGAAAAAAGGTTTTGCAATCGAATCAAACGGCAAAACTCTACTAATTAAAGATATCGAAGTTACGACTCCTGGTGGTCGTGGTGGCGCAAAGATCTACAAACTACGTTGTACTGATCTAAACACTGGCGCACGCGTTGATGAGCGTTTTAAATCTGACGATGTTGTAGATACTGTTGATATGTTCAAACGCGCTGTTTCTTTCTCTTATGTTGACGGCGACGAGTACATCTTCATGGACAATGAAGATTACACTCAATTCACTTTCAAACAGGCTGACATCGCTGATGAGTTACTATTCATCACTGAAGATGTACAAGGTTTGATGGTTGTTCTAATCAACGGCGCTGCTGTTGCACTTGAACTACCAGCAACAGTAGTACTATCAATTGCTGAAACCGATCCTTCAATTAAAGGCGCTTCAGCATCAGCTCGTACTAAACCAGCTCGTCTTTCTACCGGTCTAACTGTTCAAGTTCCTGAATACATCGACGGCGAAGATCGCGTCATTGTAAACACGGCTGAACGTAAATACATGAGCCGCGCATAAACTATGTCTGAATTAATTTCTTACGATGACACCATCGATACGGCTTACGACATTTTCTTGGAAATGGCGCCTGATAATCTAGAGGCTGTTGATGTAATTCTGTTTACCGCTCAGTTCGAAGAACGTGGCGCAGCAGAACTCGTAGAAACAGGTGATGATTGGGAACAACATGTAGGTTTCAGCGTTGACAAAGAAACTTACGCGGAAGTACGCGTTGGGCTCGTCAACGAAGAAAATGATGTTCTAGATGATGTTTTTGCTCGACTACTTGTTAGCCGTGATCCTGACAATAAGTTTTGCCACATCTTGTGGAAACGTGACTGATTGGAAATGGATAACCTATAACCTGAGACTACGTTAGTTCGCCTTAAGGCTTAGTTTGTCTTAAAGCATCGACTGGCGTAGGCCGGGGAATAAAACAAAAATACCCAAGCTAAGGCTTGGGTATTTTTCTATCTTACGTACCAGCGTCGCATAATATTGGGACGACTGAATATTTGACTGCGATAGAAACCTATCACAGCCAATTCAAATAAGTGTTAGATAAACTAAAGAGCGTCGCTCTATATACTACTTATCTACCTTAATGTTCTCTACGCGGGCTTTCAGTTTTTGTCCCGGGCGGAAGGTCACTACGCGACGAGCGCTAATAGGAATGTCTTCACCAGTCTTCGGGTTTCTACCTGGACGTTCATTTTTCTCACGAAGATCAAAATTACCAAATCCAGAGAGTTTTACCTGTTCGCCACTTTCGAGAGCTTTACGAATTTCTTCGAAAAACGCTTCAACCGTTTCCTTAGCATCCCGTTTACTATATCCAAGTTTTTCAAACAGGTTTTCAGCCAAATCGGCCTTTGTGAGCGCCATAAAACTTTCCTCAACGCTGTGTTAAACATTAGCTGCCTGCGTGACAGCACCAAAGTATTTTGTCCAACCAATCAATAACATATCAGTGGCACTTGGAAAGTGTATGCCAAGCTTCTGATTTTCGCCAACTTTTTATTTAGGCCTTTAAGCAAATCTTTACAAAACAATGACATGAGCCGTTGCTCAAATCTTGCCATGTTTTATAAAACCATTAATTTAATCATTTAATATCAAACACTTAAACCAATTACTTTCATTAACTTGTCGGCATAAAATAATCTTCAAAAAAAACAGAAATTGCTCAAATAAGCAACTATTTTCAATTCATGTATATGATTATGGTACTTCCAACTAAATAATGAAAACACCATCATTACGTTGCTGTTTAACAAGCTGCATATGGTTATCCAACTCACTGAGTTTATTCTCACACTCCACCACATCCTCAAGATCTCTTAGATGGGTGATACCTATCGTGCAACTCAATATTTTTTGAACTCCCCCACCTAATGTCGCCATAAAGTGTTGTTTAATATTATGATGAATAGTTTGCGCATACGAAGTTGCTTCGGCTGATTCATCTACTTTTCCGATGATTAAAAATTCATCCGCATGTAGCCTAAATACTTGCAAGTGTTCGGGGATAAGGTCACGGATCAACTTTGCACAACTCGCTAATGCATCATCCCCATGCTGTCGACTGTATTTTCGGTTAAACGGCTTAAAACCATCCAAGTTTAACAATAACCCGATATTAGGGATGTTTTTTGCTTGGAAACTTTCATTCAGCCATTGAACAAAGCCATAGTGATTCTTTAACCCGGTCAAATGATCAGTATGATAAATCTGTTCCAGATAAACGTTGTGATTCTCTAACTCTCTTCTTTGACCGTCGTGACTAATTGCAACGGCTAAGTAACTCGCAATTTGCTCAACGAGCTGCTCATGAACCTGCGTATAATCATTGCTACGGTTCATTTGAACGCTCATGACCCCCAAGACTTTGTCTTGAAAGATAACAGGAGCCCAGATAGCAGAAGTACCTTGCAAGCGATCTTCTTCATTATTAAGCCAGATTGAATCTTGCCATGTATCGCTATCGAGATACTGACTCAATTCTTGGGGGCTGGAGGTAGCGAGACGAATGGTCTGCTTGCTTTTGAGGCAATAAACGCCCATTCGAGATACGGTATTACAATCTTGAATGAAAGGAGGATAGAATTTCCCCTCTTCAACTAAATACCGATACTCCAGTTCATTGCGCTGTTCATGATAAAAAGCGAGACAAAACGCACTCGATGGGATCAATTTATTGATGGCGTTAAAGATGCGCAGAAATTCACTTTCACTGCCGCGAGTATTAGTAATTAATTGCCCCAATTTACGTAGGTCACTCAGGCGATCTTGAATCAGGAGTGATTGCTTATAACGGTTTTCAATTTCCGTATAGCTGATCACCTTGTCGATATACTCAACTTCGTTTTTCTTACGAGTCACCAACTCTTGGTTTTGCTTTTCTTGGATCAATCTTAAGAATCGGTTCTCTTCTTCGTAGTTTTTCATCGCATGATGACAATCAGCAACCACACTATACAGCTTAACTAAACTGTTATTGTTGGCTTGTAGCTGAGGACTTTTAAATATTTGATAGCAAAACTTAATCGCATGATGGTATTGACGCAGCCCTTTTAAGAACTGCGCGTAACTTTCAAAAAATTCAATTTGGATGAAGCTATCACCATATTTTTTGATATAAACGAACGCTTTGTTATAGCTCTCGTTACTTTGCTTATTATTCCCTTTAAGCTCTTGCCATTTTGCGTAATAAAGCAAGGCGCACGAGTGGGCATGCATAAGTTTATGTTTCTTGGTGAAACCAACGGCATAGTCAAGTGCATGCTGGGCCGCATCGAAGTCCCCCAGGTTGGCATAAGCAAGGCCTGAGTTAATCCACGCAAGAGCATAGGTATCTAAATTATCGCTATTTTTCCCGGCTTCGATTGCTCGTTGACTATGAGCCAGCGCCCGGTCCCATTGACCAAGCTGTAAATAAATGTCCCCCAAGTTCACATTGAGAAACAGCAATAATTTAGGGTCTTGCTGTGTAAGGTTTTTTTCCGCCAGAGTAAAGTAGTGCTGTGACAGAAAGCTCTGCCCTAAACGTGAGTAGATAGTCCCAAGATAAATACAAACATAAGGATAAAGCACATACTCTTCCTCCTTATGGATCTTAGCCAATACGTTCTCGTAAAGCTCTAGTGCCTTGTGGTGCTTATCTTGACGATAACAGAGCGTTGCCTCCAAGTAGTCGTAATAGACTTGGCTCAATTGCTCATTATGGTGAGCACCAATTTCTTGCAACTCAAGCTTAGCGGTATGGACACCAACTACATTGCGATCACCATGCAACCCAGTCAATACTGCCAGTGCTTTTGTGCTCGCTTCGGAAAAGTAGATTTGCATTTCTCAATGGGTAATAAAAAACGACATTTAGAACATCATACTATAATTAAAAAAACCTCCTATCACATTCTCTCGTTAAAAACGTAAATTTGCATTTTGAGAACCCATACCACGACTTCTATTTCCAATTATGAGAGTCAGTTTGCGATTTACTTTCGAGTGTTTTGTTCGAAATAGTCGTTACTCTTAAGCAACACAACTATGACTAGCGTGAAATGTCCCTCTCCGATTTTCATTACAAATTTGACAAAACGTCCTGAAAATATAGTGCTAACAATTCAATGGTAAGCGTATTGAATGTCTCTGAAATACCCACTCTAAGTTTACTCTCTCCTAAAAATGCAGCGAATCTGATGAAGTTTCATATAACGTTCATCTTTGGCATTCAATATGCTTACTGTTTTATTAACCAAGACTACGCATTAGCGAACGCTATGTATTAATGAAGACTATGCATTAATGAAGATCGCGCATTAACAAAGACTAAACATTGAAGATTGCCATCTTTCAGTGAGGAGAAATATTATGGATATCCATCGCCACACCTATTACCGTTTAATTCATCACGGCGTGAAAAGTTTAATGGTTGATCGTATTGGCCACTTTTCAGAAATGGAATACCACGAATATCTACAATCTATGACAGGAAAATCGAGTTGTTTCTCTATGAGCAATGATGAGTTGCAAATCACTGTCAGTAATTTGCGCTCTGAAGGGTATTTAGAAGATATGAAGCGTCTGATTCCGCGTTATGAAGCAACGTATTCAGAGAAATAACATGGCTTCAAGTTGCCATGAACCACTTTGTGTTATCCGTTTATTTCGTTAGACTGGTGATATCTGGCAATACAATCTGGTTAAAAATGAAACAACTACTTGATTTTATCCCTCTTATTATATTTTTTGCGCTTTATAAGATGTATGACATCTACACCGCAACGGGTGCGCTTATCATAGCAAGTGCCATTCAAATCGCTTTAACGTACGCCATCTACAAGAAAGTAGAAAAAATGCAACTCATTACATTTTTAATGGTCGCTGTATTTGGTGGAATGACTATCTTTCTCCATGATGATAATTTCATAAAATGGAAAGTCACCATAGTGTATGCTGTTTTTGCCATTGGACTGGCTGTCAGCCATGCTATAGGCAAATCAGCAATCAAAGGAATGCTCGGAAAAGAACTGACGCTTCCTGAATCGGTTTGGGCAAAAATAACCTGGGCATGGGTAGCATTCTTTTCATTTTGCGCCGGACTAAATATCTATGTTGCTTACCAATTGCCGCTCGATGTTTGGGTTAACTTTAAAGTATTCGGATTATTGATCGCAACACTTGGATTTACCCTCGCAACTGGCGTTTATATCTACAAGCACATGCCGAAAGAGAACAAAGAAGAAGAATGATTTTTAGCATAACTTTGCTATAATTCATGGATACTAAAGCGACCCGATGGTCGCTTTTTTTTGATTTTGTTTCTCTTACTAGAGAGTCATAAGTTGTTGAGTTGCTCTTTCACTCACATCGTTATGACGTTATTTTGGTAAGGTCACGCCCTGTTAGATTCTGTGCAGTTCTTCAACTAAGAACTGACATCATCGTGTTGTAGGTGTCAAAATGAGTCAGGAAATACACTCCCCTAAAGGCCAATTGCTTCTTCGAACGTTAGCAATGCCAGCGGATACAAATGCCAATGGTGATATTTTTGGTGGCTGGATTATGTCACAGCTGGATTTAGCTGGTGGGATTCTCGCAAAAGAAATCTCATGTGGACGCATTGTTACCGTTTCGGTATCCAGTATTGAGTTCAAAAAGCCCGTCAGTGTCGGTGATGTCGTCTGCTGTTATGGCGAATGCACTAAAATTGGTCGAACTTCGATGTCGATTAATCTAGAAGTCTGGATTAAACCGATTAAAGAAGATGGCCTAAAAGATAGGTTCATGGTTTGCCATGCCACTTTCAATTACGTTGCGATTGACGGTAATGGACGCCCAAGACCCATTAAGATTAACGACTAATTTCACAAAATTCCGTTTATCGCTCTTCTAATATTTGTGACTTTAGGTACAGTGATGCATCAATTGGTGTGCATACACTTTATCTGCATTATTCGTAAGGACAACAAATTATGTGGTACGTTATTTTTTCTCAAGATGTAGAAAACTCACTAGAAAAACGCGCAAGTGTACGACCTGCGCATCTAGCTCGACTACAAGCACTTCAAGACGAAGGCCGCCTGTTAACCGCAGGTCCAATGCCAGCGATCGATTCTGATAATCCAGGTGAAGCCGGCTTTACAGGCTCAACGGTCATCGCGAAATTCAATTCACTTGCAGACGCGCAAGCTTGGGCAGATACTGACCCTTATATCGATGCGGGTGTTTATAAGACGGTAATTGTAAA
Source organism: Vibrio sinensis (assembly GCF_003605645.1). GTDB lineage: Bacteria > Pseudomonadota > Gammaproteobacteria > Enterobacterales > Vibrionaceae > Vibrio > Vibrio sinensis. Next base: position 44,677 of record NZ_QVMU01000012.1, read on the forward strand.
ACCGTTTAAAAAAGTATTCTAATTATGAAGTTTAAACCGACTGTTATTCTCGCAACACTTGCTTCTACCTTGTTGTTCGGTTGTAGCTCAGGCTCTGACAATCAACGCAATCTCGAACTTCTTGCATCAAACCGAGCCAGTTTACTTTCGGCGGAGCTGCCAATGGAAGCCGGCCCACTTTCCATCATGAGAGCGAACGCTAAAGGAACGACGATTGAAATTATGATGGTATACAACGATGAGCAAAGAGGAGCGAAACCGCTTCAAGATGTGCTTCGTTATAGCATTAATTCGTACTGCACTAATCCTGATACGAAGACAAACTTAGAAGTCGGATTAAGCTACCGTATTAAAATTCGTAATAGCCGCGGTCAACTTATGAGCGATGAGTTCATCAATCAAGATCGCTGCGATCAAGCGTCATAATTGCCTAGATATACTAAGTATTTTCAAGATACCGGATTCAAAGTTTAGTTACTGAATCAATATGGTCGCTATCTAAAAGGCAAGCAGAGATAAACCTTGTTTTCGAACAAGGTTTCTTTTTTTCCAACAGCTATTCTTGTCTATCTAATGTTTGTGCATTTATCGCAATAAAGATCTATCCTTATCGTCACGCCAACCCCATTACTCACAAATCTTTTACTGTCAAAATTCCCCGCTACTCTGTAGCACATTATATCAGTTAAATATTTGGTTTAAATCGACTTAAGCCAAAATAAAATCTTGATGACTGCTGCATTTTTAAACAATCATCAGAAAATAAATCTAATATTTACTTTTAAATCATTGACGATTTTTTGTTCAGATCCTAACTTTTGATATTAGTGTCCAATAAGGAGGATCATCGTTATGAAACGCGCCAGCAACTCTTATCGTCTGCAATTAATTAAAGAAGTAGCAATCAGGCATGAACGACTGACGAGCGGGGATCCCATGGTGAGTTACATACAGAATTTACTTGATGCGACACCAAGCAATGACAAGAGCCCAGAAACAAACCAACGATTTTCCGGCTGTCACTTTGATGAAAGCGCGGGAGGTTGGGTCAGTGACAATTGGAACATGAAATAATTTCTACTGCATCATATCTAGACCTAAGCAACTTATGTTAAAACTGCGTGTACCTTTCATGATATCTAAAGTCTGCGTGGCAACAAAAAGAAGTGACTTAGGTTCAATACAATATAAAATGCAGCTCAATACGCCCTACGTTGTTTATGGGCGTTTTATATATCTCAAGGTAGATCTATTTCACTGAACTTTTTCAACATATTCCAGTTTCAGACTGCACTTTCACAAAACCCAAGTAACTTAGCGTTGCAGTTAGGTGTGAAGAGAATGAATATCCATGTGCCGAGATAAACCGAGTGAGATATAAACGCATTATGCAATCATTTAAAACAAGTCTTGTTGACTATTTTGTGGTTGTTCTACTTCCAATGTAGAGGTTTTTCCTTGCTGTATTTTGCGACGATAACGTTGCCGACACAGCTTGATAATATGAAGCTGCTGACTCGGTGAAAATGAAAGCCAATGGTAGCGTTCTTCACGCTTACGCATGCACCCTTTACAATATCCCTTTTCATCAACACTACAAACACCGACACATGGGCTTGGGACCGAAAAAAACTCTAGCTGCTCCATTCATTCCTCTCATAAAATGAGAATTTACAGATCACCTTACGACAATATCGACTAAAATGGACAACATCGCGTTAAGGTTGTGATATTTAACAAAGTATTACCTTAAACTGACAAATATCATCCTGCAATACTTATACTTCCCACTATATTATTCACTGACTCATGTGGGAAGTCATCCCCCATATACTGGAGCCTAACAATATGAAGTTTAGTTCAAAAACACTACTTGCAGCAATCAGCCTTCCTGTTCTAATGACAGCATGCGCAAGCAACGGTGATGATGTTAAAACAATCACTGCACAAGACTTGCAGCACCACAACTGGCAACTAGTAAGTGTTGATGGTAAAGCTCTACCTGAACAAGCACTAACAGAAGCACCTCGTCTAGAAGTCGGCGAGAAAATGACCGCTAATGGTAACGCTGGTTGTAACAACTTCTTTGGTCAAGCAGAACTGAAAGACAACCAGTTCCGTATCGAAAAAATGGCTTTAACCATGAAGATGTGTATGGATGCAGAAATGAACGTTGAACGTGCTTTCTCTTCAACACTATCTAACTGGAGCGACATGACGCTAACGAAAGATAGCCTAGTACTAAAAAATGCTGAACACACACTAACGTTCAAATTGAACGATTGGAAATAATCAATCAGCCTATTTATATCTAAAGCAGCCCATGGCTGCTTTTTTCATATCTAACCCCCACACTCCAATGCGAACTCTCCCATCTTTTATGATAAAAGCTGATTAACATCGAAATGCTTGAGCATAAGTGCACAGTTATTAAACATCTAAGCAACAAATTCATCAAATGAATAAAAACCTAACGATTTTTCCGTCATAATGAACGAAAACAGATTGTTATCCGGTCTAACCCTTTACAACAATCTTACTTCTCCTCTACGACTACATAAATAAAGGACTACTATGATAAGGCTGATCACTTTTCTTTCGATTCTGTTTACGTCGATAACGGCAATGGCTTCAGACAATTGGCAAACCATCACTGACAAAGCTCGTGGTCAAACGGTCTATTTCCATGCTTGGGGTGGTAGCCAAGAAATAAACAACTATCTACGTTGGACTGGTTCCCAACTCCAAAAGGAATATGGGATTACGTTTAAGCACGTCAAAGTGACAGACATTGCTGAAACAACCACTCGATTGTTAGCTGAAAAAGCTGCCGGTAAAAACAATGCGGGTAGTGTCGATATGGTTTGGATTAATGGCGAAAACTTTAAATCAATGAAAAACAATCAGTTGCTATTTGGTCCGTTTGTTTCTGCATTGCCTAATTGGAAATTTGTTGATAAATCATTGCCTATCGATAGCGATTTTTCCGAGCCAACAGATGGTCTAGAAGCCCCTTGGGGGGTTGGACAATTAGTCTTTATCCATGACGAAAAAACGCTCAACAACCCACCAGCATCGTTCAGTGAACTACTTAGCTACGCCAAAGCATTCCCAAATAGTGTGACCTATCCACGCCCACCAGAATTTCATGGTACGAGTTTTCTCAAGGCGTTATTGATTGAATTAACCAATAACGATACCAGCTTATCCAAACCGGTTAATCCACAAGATTTCGCCTTGATTACCGCTCCACTTTGGCAATATCTTGATGAGTTTCACCCTGTCGCATGGCGTCAAGGCAAGCAATTCCCAGCCAGCAGTACGGAAACTTTTCAGTTGTTAGATGATGGTCAACTCGATCTTGCGATCACATTTAACCCAAATGCGGTTTATAGCGCACAAGCCAGTGGCAATTTATCAAACACCACTAAAACTTATGCAATGGAGGCTGGAGCATTATCGAATATTCATTTTCTAGCCATTCCTTGGAATGCCAACGCGAAAGAAGCAGCCCAAGTCGCGATTAACTTTCTAATTGGACCACAAGCTCAATCTCGCAAAGGCGACCTCAACATTTGGGGCGATCCATCCATAGTAAGCAATCAATATCTTGAGGGTTCAGCGAAACAAACCACACTATTTAAGTCTGTTGCAGAGCCTCATCCTAGTTGGCAGGTTGCGCTAGAAAAAGAGTGGCAAAAACGATATGGCCATTAATGAACTGTCGTATATAGCCATTTCATAAAATAAGAGTGACCAAGGCCAGATGTTTAGAGCTGCGTACTTTATTGTTTTTATCATAGGAATAGCGCCTACCATACCCGGTTTGGCGGGGGCTATCCTATCTTCTTTCAGCTATATTCCCCCTATAGGCTTAGCTCAGTTTTCCTGGCAAGGCTACCATTTGTTATGGCTGTGGAACGGCGTTGGACAGGCAATTGCACTCACTTTATTCAGCGCTATTACGAGCACCTACATAGCGCTGTTGTTTTGTTTTTCGATCCTACAGCGTTTATGGCAAAGCCGTTATTGGAAGAAAATAGAAACTTGTCTTTCACCACTTCTTGCTATGCCTCATGTGGCGTTTGCCATTGGTTTTGCTTTTCTCTTTTCTCCAACAGGAATGTTAGCTCGTTCGATCCAAACTGTGTTCGATACGGGGATTAATACTCAAGGCGCAACGTGGCTGATCCACGACCCCTACGCCCTTGGTTTAACCTTAGCTCTTGCGTTAAAAGAAGTGCCTTTTTTACTGTTAATGAGCATTCCTATCTTGCAACAGCTACAGATTTCCCGGCTACAGCAAGTCAGCCACTCATTAGGTTATTCCACCGCTCAAATGTGGTGGAAAGTGATCCTTCCACAATGGCTGAGCAAAATGCGCTTTGCGCTATTTGCGGTTATTGCTTATGGGTGCTCAGTCGTCGATGTAGCATTAATTTTAGGGCCCAACAATCCAGCAACCTTTGCCGTACTAGTTTGGCAATGGTTTAACGATCCAGATCTGTCACTGTTGCCTCGTGCGGCTGCGGGAGCAATGGTGTTGTTCATTATCGCAACACTACTCTTGTTACTGGTCATCGCTATCGAAAAAGCCGCTACAAAAGTTTGGACCCAATGGCATTATTCTGGTCGTTCAGGTATTAATCTGCCGGGTAAAAGTATCTTCAATATACTTTTACTGATTGCTACGTTGATGGTGCCAATGATGATCGTATGGAGCTTTGCCCATCGATGGCGCTTTCCTGACCTATTACCATCACGTTGGAGTTTACGCTTTTGGGAAATAGAATGGATTAATATTGTCCCAACAATTAATGAAAGCCTTGTGCTGGCATTGACGACGGCCACAATTGCTTTACTTCTCGCATTAATCGCCCATGAATACAAATTAAAGCATCAGCTGCGTATTCCCGATTATGTTGTCGCGTTGCCAATGTTGATCCCGCAGCTCTCTATCTTATTCGGTCTACAGGTTACTACCTTGTACTTAGCAGCTGACGCTTATCATGTATGGGTTATTTGGGCCCACGTTTTCTTTGCATTCCCATATGTGTACCTTGCTCTTGATGGACCATGGAAAAGCTATAATGACAACTTTAGCAAAGCAGCCTTAAGCCTTGGAAAGGCTCCTTTGACCGTTTTCATTCAAATCAAAGCACGTTTACTTTTGCCCGCCATTCTCTATGCATGGGCCATTGGTGCCAGTGTCAGCCTCGCACAATATTTACCAACACTTATGTTGGGGGGCGGTCGCATTGCCACCATCACGACCGAAGCAGTCGCGCTATCAAGCGGTTTTGACCGCAGGGTCACAGCCATCTACGCAATATGGCAAGCAGCGTTGCCTTTCATCTTTTTTACTTTTGCGGTTCTGACTAGTCGCCTCACTCAACGCAAGTTTACGTTCATCAATAAGGAAATCGTGACAAATGACACTTTGTCTCAACGACCTCGCCATCTATAAACCGGATGGTGAAGTACTGCTCTCTAATTTCAATTTAACCATTAAACCAGGCCAAATTACTTGTTTAATGGGGCCAAGCGGGTGCGGAAAATCCAGTCTGCTCAATGTGATTGCTGGCCATGTTTCAGAGGGTTTTCGCTACCAAGGCAAGGTGCAACTTGATGATCAGGAAATTGGAAGTATGGACGCCCATTTAAGAAGAGTGGGTATTTTATTTCAGGATGATTTGTTGTTTCCCCACCTTACCGTTTGGCAAAATCTCGCGTTCGCTTTACCAAACGAAATCAAAGGCGAAGCGCGTAAACGACGAGCAATCGAGGCTCTTACCGAAGTCTCATTAAATGAACTCGCCAACAGTTATCCTGAACGAATTTCTGGAGGGCAAAGAGCGCGTATCAGCCTACTCCGAATGTTATTAGCAAAACCAAAGTTAGCACTGTTGGATGAGCCATTCAGTAAATTGGACGCCACGTTACGTAGTCAGTTTCGAGAGTGGGTTTTCCTGCAATTACAACAAGCTCATATTCCGGCGTTGTTAGTCACTCACGATGCCCATGACGCACCCAATGGTGGGGAAATAATACAATGGCCCCAAAACTAAGATTGGCCATAAGAAGGTTCGAATGTTAGATAGATTTACCGTAAAACTGATCCGTACGCCACTTTCCAGTGCTGCTGTGATGCTTGATAAAGCAGGGATAACCGCCAATCAGACCACACTGTTTGGTTTTGCTATTGGTTGCTTAGCCTTTCCTGCACTCATTCAAGAACAATATTTATATGCATTGCTATTTATCGTAATTAACCGCGTGTGTGATGGTCTTGATGGCGCGCTGGCACGAATCCAAGGTATTACCGACGCTGGTGGCTTTCTCGATATTAGCCTCGATTTTCTATTTTATTCTCTTATTCCTTTTGGCTTTGTACTCGCGTCACCTGAGAATAATGCGATTGCCGGTGCGTTTTTGATTTTTTCGTTTATAGGAACCGGTTCAAGCTTCCTTGCTTTTGCTATTATGGCGAGCAAACAAGGCATAGAAAACCCAGTCTATCAGCATAAATCTCTCTATTACATGAGTGGCCTTACTGAGGGTACCGAAACCATCGCCTGTTTTATCCTATTTTGTTTATTTCCCAGCTATTTTGCTGCAATCGCATATGTGTTCGGCGCTGCATGCTGGTTTACAACTTTCACACGAATTTATTCCGGTTTTGACACCCTAAATAAAACCAATATGTAACCCATTATTAACCTGCATGGCGTTTGATTAAAACTTGTCGTTACGATAATTTTTAATAATTGGACTCTCTTTTCTTTTTGCCTGTTAATGCACCCGACACCATGGCGGTGTCAGGTGTGATTTCAGCTATTTCTGAATCACGGTCTTCCGCTATGTCACCCATGCATTCATAACTTAAATGGGGGCATCTGCTGATAGAGATGAGATGTGGAACAAGTATCCAAACTAGACAGTGTTCGTGCTGACTACAACGTCCATTACTGGAGCCAAGGCTTCTACGGTATCAACGACTCAGGTGAAGTTTATGTTTCACCGAGAAGCGACAAGGCTAACCCCCTACCCTTAAGTCAAATTGTGCAGCAAATTGAACAGAAAGGCCTGAATGTGCCAGTTTTAGTTCGCTTCCCACAAATTTTACATCAACGCGTACATGGTATTTGCCAAGCATTCAACCAAGCAATTGAAGAATATCAATATCCAAATAACTACCTACTCGTTTACCCAATTAAAGTAAACCAGCAACGTGAAGTTGTGGATGAGATACTAGCAAGCCAAGCACAACTTGAAACAAAACAACTCGGTTTGGAAGCTGGTAGTAAGCCAGAACTACTTGCCGTGCTTGGTCTTGCTCAAAAAGCCAGCTCTGTCATCGTATGTAACGGCTATAAAGACCGTGAGTACATTCGATTAGCACTGATTGGTGAAAAGCTAGGCCATAAAGTCTTTATCGTTCTTGAGAAGATGTCAGAGCTCGATCTGATCTTAAAAGAAGCGAAGAGCCTTGGCGTGAAACCTCGTATGGGTATTCGTATTCGTCTTGCCTCTCAAGGTGCGGGTAAATGGCAATCTAGTGGCGGTGAAAAGTCTAAATTTGGCTTGTCTGCCTCGCAGGTTTTGGCCGTGATGAATCGTCTACGTGAAGAAAATCTTCTCGATACGCTTCAACTGGTGCATTTCCACCTTGGTTCGCAAATGGCCAACATTCGCGATATCCGTAACGGCGTGAATGAATCTGCGCGTTTCTATTGTGAACTTCGCAAAATGGGCGCTGAAATTGATTACTTTGATATCGGTGGCGGTTTAGCGGTTGATTATGACGGTACTCGCAGCCAATCATCCAACTCGATGAACTATGGTCTTGCTGAATATGCACGTAACGTAGTCAATACCGTTGGTGATGTGTGTCAGCAATACGAACAACCAATGCCAGTGATCATTTCTGAATCAGGTCGCTCGCTAACTGCACATCACGCTGTTCTGATCACTAATGTGATTGGCACAGAAGCTTACCATCCAGAGCAGCTTACTGAACTTGAAGCAGACGCGCCCGTTCTGCTGCAAAACATGTGGCGTAGCTGGGAAAGCCTACAAAGCCGTAGTGATGCGCGTGCATTAATTGAGATTTATAACGATACTCAAAGTGATCTCTCTGAAGTACATTCTCAGTTCACTATGGGTATGATGAATTTGCAGCAACGTGCTTGGTCTGAACAGGTTTCTTTACGTATTTACTACGAACTGAGCCGTCAGATGAGCACCAAAAATCGTTTCCATCGTCCAATTTTGGATGAATTAAGTGAACGATTAGCAGATAAGTTTTTTGTCAATTTCTCACTATTCCAGTCACTACCGGATGCTTGGGGTATTGATCAAGTTTTCCCTGTTCTGCCAATTTCTGGTCTAGAGCGTTTAGAAGACCGCCGCGCTGTTATGCTTGATATCACTTGTGATTCAGATGGTGCGATCGAGCAGTATGTGGAAGGTCAAGGTATTGAAACGACTTTGCCTGTTCCAGCATGGACGACAGACGAACAGTACTTAATGGGCTTTTTCTTAGTCGGCGCATACCAAGAGATTTTGGGGGATATGCATAATCTTTTCGGTGATACACACAGTGTTGTCGTAAATATTAATGACCAAGGTGAAGCAGAGTTGACTTCAATCAACGAAGGTGACAGCGTCGAGGATATGATGCGCTATGTGCATATCGACGTAGACAGCATTCGAGAACACTACCGTGAGTTAGTGAGTCTACGCGTTGCAAAAGAAGAACAACAAAACGTACTGCAAGAGCTTGAACAAGGCTTGAGTGGTTACACCTATTTAGAGGATTTCTAATGAATGATTTGTTTACTAAAACTGATTATTCACTGTATTCAAATGCAATGACTTTTCTACGTCGTCCTTACCTACGCAACCCTGTAGGTTCGGATGCTGACTTAGTGGTACTTGGTGTACCACTAGATATGGCTACTTCTGGTCGTCCTGGTGCTCGTATGGGCCCAGACGCGATTCGTCGTGCTTCTGTGAATCTTGCTTGGGAAGAGAAAAAATTCCCTTGGGATTTCAATGTATTCGATCGCGCTAAAGTAATTGATGCTGGCGATCTTGTTTTCGATTGTGGTGATGCTGAAGATTTCACTTACCGCCTTGAAGCTGCAACATCTGAAATACTAAAAAGTGGTAAGACAATGCTAGCATTAGGTGGTGATCACTTTATCACACTACCTATTTTGCGCGCATACGCAAAACACCACGGTGAAATGGCCCTGATTCACTTTGATGCCCACACTGATACTTATGCTAATGGCAGTGCTTACGATCACGGTACCATGTTCTACCATGCGCCGAACGAAGGTTTGATTTCTCCAAAGCACTCAGTTCAAATCGGTATTCGTACTGAGTACAGCAAAGAGAATCATGGCTTCAACGTCATCAACGCAATGCAAGCCAATGACCAAAGTGCTGATGAAATCGTAGCTCAAGTTCGTAACATCATTGGCGATAAGCCAGTCTACGTTACGTTCGACATCGACTGCTTAGACCCTGCGTTTGCACCAGGGACAGGCACACCAGTTTGTGGTGGTTTAACTTCAGATAAAGTGCTAAAAATCCTACGTGGTTTAGCCGGTATCAACATTGTTGGTATGGACGTTGTTGAAGTATCACCAGCTTACGACCAAAGTGATTTAACTGCACTTGCAGGTGCAACTGTCGCTCTAGAGTTGATGTACGCTTGGGCTTCTAAGCGTGAAAAACGAGCATAACGACGATAACCAGCAAACTTAAACAATGCCGGATATAGTTGTTGTGAATTTCAAGCCAGCCTTCGTGCTGGCTTGATCATAATCAAACGTATACCATTCCTTTATCATTCCCCATATCAAATTGATGTCAAATTGACATCATCCTGTTAGCATGTCTCTCCCCTAAGCCAATTTGGATTCATGCATGCCTTCTGTTGTTGATCATGTCTTACTTAACCTTGCTCTAAACCTCAGCGCCAATCTGTCCGATGATGACCAATATCAGCATATTCTCGAGGGTATTGACCAAGCATTTCCATGTGATGCCAGCGCGCTGTTTGTTCTAGATGAAGATGGATTTCTAAGCCCTGTCGCGGTAAAAGGGCTATCTACTGCGGTGCTTGGACGCCGGTTCTTTCCTGATACACACCCAAGGCTAAAAGCCATCATGCAAAGCCGAACAGCGATCCGGTTTGATGCAGATAGTCCACTGCCGGACCCTTTTGATGGCGCTTTATTAACCGAACAACAGAATATTGATGTCCATGATTGCCTAGGTTGTAGCTTGTTTGTCGAGGGACAACTGGTTGGCGTCTTGACTCTTGATGCACTTAATGTCGGTGCTTTTGATAACCTTGATTGGGTTTCTCTTGAAACATTTGCAGCCCTAACTGCGGCGACCTTAAGAAATATTGCTCAATTTCGAGCACTCAAGGCACAAAACCGTAAACAGAAGTCAGTGACTCAAACACTGATTCAACAAGCTCGTTCACAACACAATGAGATGGTCGGTTTAAGCCCCCAGATTAATCAATTGCGAACCAATATCGCCACAGTCGCTCAATCTGACTATGCGGTATTGATTACTGGTGAAACCGGAACGGGAAAAGAGTTAGTTGCACATCAACTGCACGCGCAATCGCACCGAAGCGATCGCCCTATGATCTATGTAAACTGCGCAGCTCTTCCTGAAGGCTTGGCTGAAAGTGAACTGTTTGGTCATGTAAAAGGGGCATTTACCGGCGCAAATAGCCATCGTGCCGGGAAATTTGAACTGGCGGATGGGGGGACAATCTTTCTTGATGAAGTAGGTGAATTACCACTGATTTTACAAGCAAAATTGCTGCGCGTAATTCAACAAGGCGAGTTACAACGTGTGGGCAGCGATCAACATCTCACGGTTAACGTACGCTTAATTGCAGCAACAAACCGAAACCTTGAGCAAGAAGTTGAACTCGGTCATTTTCGCGCCGATCTCTTTCACCGCCTCAATGTATTCCCGATTCTGGTACCACCTTTGCGCCAACGTGACGGCGATATTCCCGTTTTAGCTGGTTATCTCCTAGAAAAAGTACGCGCTCAGTTTAATGCACCGCATTTACACGTTCATCCGAAAGTTCTCAATCAACTAGAGAGAATGAGTTGGTTTGGTAACGTGCGTGAGCTTGAACACTCTTTAACCCGTGCTGCATTGCGAGCGATACAAAGTAATGATGCCACCATCAGCGTCCATCACTTTGATAGTGTGCTTACTCCAGATGATGTCGAAATGACAACCAATCATTTGCCCCAAGAAAGCCAATCTTTACGCACCTTGGTAGAAGAATACCAAAAAGAGCTGATCGTTCATGCTCTTGGCAAAACGGCTGGAAATTGGGCAAAGGCCGCTGATTTTCTTCAAATGGACCGAGGGAACCTCTATCGAATGGGTAAAAAACTCGGGGTCAATTCATAGCCAATCCTTGATTACCGTTGTCATTACCACATCACTGGCGATGTGATAATGACAACACAAACCTTGCCAAATGAAGATAAAACCCTACAAATCAACAAGATAACTATTGGCACACTCCGTGCATTATGGTGCTCAGATTAGGCGAAGATCGCCATGACTATTATAATGACCACTGGAGAAAACCATGTTCTGTATTCAATGTGAGCAAACTATTCAAACCCCAGCCGTAAAAGGTTGTTCGTTCGCCCAAGGCATGTGCGGTAAAACTGCAGAAGTCTCCGACCTACAAGACGTACTTGTGTATTCTCTTCAAGCGGTTTCTTACTGGGCAGTGCAAGCGGCTAAATTCAACATCATTGATGATCAACTTAACCTTTGGGCACCAAAAGCATTCTTTTCAACGTTGACTAATGTGAACTTTGACCCGCAACGTATTCTTGAGCTAACAGAGCAAGCTGCTCAATTTAAAGCACAACTTAAACAAAACGTGATGGCAGCTGCTCAACTTGCAAATGTTGAATTGGATGCTGTTCCTGCCGTTGCAAATTTTGAACTACCAACCAGCGCCGAAGCTATTCTTGCTTTTGCTCCACAAGTTGCGGTTAACCGTGGTAAAGAAAGCGTTCATGAAGATGTCATTGGTCTGCGTTTACTTTGTCTTTATGGTTTAAAAGGCGCTGCTGCATACATGGAGCACGCTCGCGTACTCGATCAAACGAATAACGACATTTTTGCTGAATACCATGAAATCATGGCATGGTTAGGTACAGATCCTGAAGATTTAGGCGAGTTGCTTGATTGCTCAATGCGTATTGGCTTAATGAACTACAAAGTGATGGAGATGCTAGATCTCGGTGAAACAGTGACGTTTGGCCACCCTGCTCCAACGGCAGTCAATGTAAAAACTGTTAAAGGTAAGTGTATTCTGGTTTCAGGCCATGACTTACATGACTTAGAAAAAATCTTGCAGCAAACCGAGGGGAAAGGCATCAACGTTTACACTAATGGTGAAATGTTACCTGCTCACGGTTATCCAGAATTGAATAAGTACCCTCACCTCGTGGGTAACTACGGTAGTGCATGGCAGAACCAACAAAAAGAGTTCGCGAACTTCCCTGGTGCCATTGTAATGACATCAAACTGCTTACTTAACCCAAATGTTGGCCAATACGCTGACCGCCTATTTACTCGTAGCATAGTAGGTTGGCCAGGTGTTGCGCACTTAGAAGGTGATGATTTCTCAACTGTCGTTGAATGTGCGCTTGCTCAACCGGGTTTCCAGCACGATGAAATTGAACAAATGATTACCGTTGGGTTTGGTCGCAATGCTCTTATGAATGCAGCACCAGCTGTGATTGAGCAAGTAAAAGCCGGCAACATTAAACACTTCTTCTTGGTTGGTGGTTGTGACGGTGATAAATCTGAGCGTAGTTACTACACAGATTTCACCGCTGAAGCGCCAGAAGATACGCTAATCCTTACTTTGGCTTGTGGTAAATTCCGTTTCAACAAAAACCAATTTGGTGACATCAACGGCATTCCTCGTCTATTAGATGTGGGTCAATGTAATGATGCATATTCAGCGATTCAACTAGCACTAGCACTTGCACAAGAGTTCGATTGTGGCATCAATGAACTACCGCTAACACTGGTACTTTCATGGTTTGAACAAAAAGCTATCGTGATTTTGTTGACTCTATTCGCTCTGGGCGTAAAAGGCATTTACACCGGACCAACGGCACCTGCATTCCTAACGCCTAACCTAATTGCAATCATTCAAGATAAGTTTGATATGCGTAGTATTGGCAACGTTCAAGATGATTTAAAAGAAATTCTTGGTGCATAAGCTTTACCAATCCTAATTAGGATTATTTTACAAGCCCTCTACTGTTGAGGGCTTGCTTTCATCAAACCGCGATATTAAGAGATAAATATGTTTTTTGAATGGCAAGGTAATCAGCCTGTTACGCTTCGTTGCATTGATAAGTTCCACGAAACACACGACTGCGTGAGCATCCAACTCGCCGATCTAACCGAATCTTTTTTGTTTGACTTTAAGCCAGGTCAATTCATAAATCTTGGTGTAGAAATCAATGGAAAAATGGAATTTAGAGCCTATTCAGTTAGCTCAATGCCAGGTGATGATCATCTACAATTAACCATTAAACGTGTTGAGGGAGGGAAAGTATCAAACTACATTCTCGACTCATTGCTTATTGGTGATACCGTTCAAGCTCTTGCTCCAATTGGTGAATTTAATATCGTGGATCACCCTCCACTTGAACGAGAAAATCAGACCAAGGCACTATTTATTAGTGCCGGTTGTGGAATAACGCCCGTATTCGCGATGGCAAAACATTGTCTGGATAAAAATATCGATATCGCATTTCTCAATATTGCACGAACTCCAGAAGAGACGATTTACTTCGATCAACTCGAAACCTTACACAGTGTTTATCCAAATTTTGAATTGAGCTTGCTATTGAAAGACAACCAAAATACGCGCCATCCAAAAGGTCGATTAAACAGTGAATGGTTACAGCAACTTGTTCCCGATTTTAAGCAACGCACTATTTATTTATGTGGACCAAACCAATTTATGTTGGACACACAAAACAACTTAATAGCACTTGGTTTTGATATGGATAATTTCCATCAGGAAAGCTTTACACCTACATTAGAACCGACTAACGCCGTTAGCCCAGATTCAAACCAAGATGCAAACGTAACTTGTGACAACAATGAAACTGACTCGTTGGGTGTATCGATTGCAGTACCAAACTTTGCAACTACCATTGATGCTGCAAAAGGGGATTTGCTAGCAGATAAACTTGAGAGTGCGGGATTACCACTTATCATTGCATGCCGCAGTGGCATTTGTGGTTCATGTAAATGTAAAGTGACCAAAGGCGCTGTTACATCAAGCAGTCAAGAAACCTTAACGGAAGAAGAAATTGCTCAAGGCTACGTCTTGGCCTGTTCATCCTCGTTACAATCTGATGTGGAAGTGGAAATCGGATAATCATAAAAATGCCCATCACTCGATGGGCATTTTTAAACTTGATAACGATTTGCGATCAATTAGCTAAAAATCAACGCTTTCAAACTCGCTTCGCTATCGATATCCATAAACTCTGGTGGATTATCTAGACGTTCGCGGTAAACCAGTTGTGGCGCTTCTTCTTTCATACTTTCAATCAGAAACTCACTGCTTACTGAAGGCGAGTTTACGCACGCAAGAACTTGCCCACCTTCAGCCAACAGATCAGGTAAACGACGTAAAATCTTTTTATAGTCTTTAGTTAGAGCAAAGCTGCCTTTTTGAAATGACGGCGGATCAATGATGATCAGATCATACTGCCCAGACTTCTTGATTTTTCCCCAAGATTTAAAAATATCATGGCCAAGAAAACGAATTGAATTTAAGTTGTGTTCGTTGAGCTGATGGTTATCGCGTCCTTTAGCTAGCGACGCTCTCGCCATATCAACGTTGACAACCTGATCCGCACCACCTGCAATCGCAGCGACAGAAAAACCACAGGTGTATGCAAACAAATTGAGCACGTTTTTATGTTGAGCATTCTGACGTACCCAATCACGACCAAAACGCATGTCTAAGAACAAACCAAAGTTTTGATTACGACCAATATCTAGTTGATACTTCAACCCCGATTCCATAACAACCGGACGTGCATTTAATTCACCTAGCAATACTTCTGATGGGGCACCCTCGGCATAACGGTGTTGTAAAACAATCGTATGCCCTTGCTTAGCTTGCCATGTTTCAGATTGAGAAAAGACAACCAACCCCTCTTTTAATGCTGTGAGAAATTGATCATCCACTGCTTTAAATAGATTGACGATCAACTGGCCTTGTAACCAATCACAAGTGAGTTGCTCTAACCCCTCAAAACGGCGACCACGGCCATGAAACAAGCGACGAACTTCATCTGGCGCGTTTGCTAATTCAGTATCAATATGTGTAAAAAACGTTGTTAAATTTGATGTTTGCATTTTACTTCTTAATATTTGGCCAAGTTAATTCCCAAGGAGATAACCAAGATTCAATTCCAGCTGAGACAATCTCTGAATTCCATTGCTTCCCCATGAGCGAAGAGCCTCTAGGATCGCAAACGAATCGATGCGATTCTCCTTGGTAAGGAAAACACAATGAGAACGCATGTAGATAACCACGATCAGCTTCACTACCAGAATTGTAGATAGGATCCCCAACAATCGCAGAGCCGACGGATTTCAAGGCAACTCGAATTTGATGAGTTTTCCCCGTATGCGGCTTACACAAAAATAGACGCTCGCCCGGCTCACCCGACAAAGAAAAAAACTGCGTCACGGCAGGGTTATTCTGAGAAGTCATTAACTTCCATGACGAACGACGAGATCGTTCCATATCACCACTGACTAAGCCTTGCTTTTTCTTCGGTTTTTTACTGCCGAGTGCCAAGTAAAACTTTTCGACAACACGCTGCGCAAAAGCCTGTGACAGCTCACTTGCGGCTTGGCTATTTCTCGCCAAGAGTAAAATACCTGATGTCATCTTATCTAAACGATGAACTAAATAGAGTTGTTCATCTCCACTGACTCGCGCAACTTCCTGCAGTAACATAACGTCACCGTCATCTTTATGCACCGAGACATTCGGGTGTTTGTTAATAATTAAAAAATCAGGATGGGTATGTAAAATTTCAAACATTCACTGGCTCCACTTTGGGGAGCGAAGTATACCGTTAAATCCGCCTATTCCCAAGTAAGCCAAGCTGCTATTGGTTTCGATATACAAAAAAACGGGAACCCTAGGGGCTCCCGTTTCTGATAACGTTCTTGACTACAACTCCGAGATTATAGCTTCTTAGACAGCAAAGCGATAAAGCCAATCACTGCTAACCCGAGAACCATAATTTCGCCTTTGCCACTGTCAAAACCGGCTTTCACACCTGCAATAGCAACGATCGCAATCGCAAATGGAATCACGTATTTTACTAAGTTGTACCAAAGACCAAATAGTGGAAATTTAACTTCGCCATCATTTGTGATCTCTTTTTCTAGCTCACTTCGGCTTAGTCTCCAGCCAGCAAAGATACAAACAAACATACCGCCAACCGCTAGGAAGATTTTATCAGTAAGAAGATCGAAGATATCAAATGCACCAGTTCCAAATAGTTGCGGTCCTGTACCACCAAGCGATAGTGAAGCAAAGACACACAAGCCAGCCATAACAGCACTTGCAAGCAATACTGCTGGAGTACGTTTCATCCCTTTCTCATCAATAAGGTAAGAAACAACCACCTCAAGTAGCGATACTGATGATGTTAATGCTGCAACACTTAAGCCAATAAAGAACAGTAGCGCAAGCAATAAGCCTACCATACCGCCCATTTCAGCAAACAGTTGTGGGACAACAACAAACACTAAGCCTGGTCCTGCAGCAGGTTCCATGCTAAATGCGAACATCGCTGGGAACATTGCGACACCGGCTAATATCGCAACACCTGTATCCATCGCGGTTACCATTGCCGTTGTTTGCACAAGGTTTTCTTTCTTTCTCAAGTAGCTGCCGTACGTGATCATACAACCCATACCTAAGCTTAAAGAGAAGAACGCTTGTCCAAGCGCAGCAAGAACCACACTGCTATCGACTTTTGAAAAGTCTGGACTAAATAGGAACTCTAAGCCTGCCATAGCGCCTGGTAAGCTCATGCCTTTAACCGCAACGATAATCAAGATGACGAATAGCAAAGGCATCAAGATCTTACCTGCTTTTTCAATTCCGCCTGAAATCCCGCGAACCACTACCAAAATGTTCAATAGTAGGTAAAGGCCCATCCACATTAATGGTTGAATCGGATCAGAAATAAAGCTTCCAAAGCTATCGCCAATCACTTCAGGTGTACTTAGTAGGCCTGTAGAAATTTTGTAAATATAAGCAATTGCCCATCCGCCTACCACTGGATAAAAACCCATAATGAGCAAGCCGCTGAGCACGCCAAGTACGCCGGCGAACGTCCAACGACGATCGGTTGACTTAAATGCACCTACTGCTGATAAACCGGTCTTACGACCCACAGCGAATTCGGTTAGCATCACACTAAAACCAATAAAAATAACAAACAGTAGATAGATAACGACAAAGGCACCACCGCCACTTTCTCCTGCTGTGTAAGGGAACTTCCATATATTTCCCAAGCCAACAGCCGAACCGGCTGCTGCCATGACAAATCCCAATTTTGAACCCCAATTATCACGGGGTTGAGCGGTTGAATTACTGATCGCCACGTTCTCTCCAAATTTTTATATTGTGTTTGCTGGTACTACTAGGCGTCTTAAAAGTAAGGTGTAATAAAATATTTACACTTAGAAAAAAGTATACTGACGCTCTATGTATAGTAAGTAAAACAGTTTGGGATTAAAATTGGAACCCCAAATAGTGCATTTTTCGCTCACACCTCTCATTTACACATTTTTTTGCTATTTATTTAACATATGCACATATAATAGCCTAGTTTTAACACTCCCATAACGGCTATGTCCTTTTTATCTTCCCTTACACATTCCATACAAACCACTCTTGTCGTGCCCTCTGGTTAGGATTAATATCTAAATCACTATATTCGCACAGGAATTTGCATGGAACAGTTCTACCACTTCCTCACTCTCGCAGGCCTTGCCTTCTACTGGATTCTCGTTGCCGGTGTTACGTTACGCGTAGTGCTAAAACGCCGCGCGGTCAGTGTTTCTCTCGCTTGGCTTATGATTATTTACCTCATTCCTTTTGTTGGCCTTATTGGATACGTTCTTTTTGGAGAACTCAACCTCGGCCGTAAGCGAGCAGAACGAGCTAAGGAGATGCTGGCACCATTTACACAATGGTTTTCCCAACTTGATGATTGCCACGCTCATGCACCAGAACACTTTGGACGCCATATCTATCGCATCGATGAATTGTGTAACAATCGTTTAGGCTTACCTGCTCTAAGTGGGAATACACTGCATCTTCAGCGTACACCCCAAGAGATCCTCAATTCCGTGATAGACGATATTGAATCAGCGCAACACGAAATAAGGATGATGTTCTATATATGGCACCCGGGCGGTTTAGCCGATGCGGTTGGTGCGGCT
Source organism: Vibrio sinensis (assembly GCF_003605645.1). GTDB lineage: Bacteria > Pseudomonadota > Gammaproteobacteria > Enterobacterales > Vibrionaceae > Vibrio > Vibrio sinensis. The sequence continues at coordinate 63,280 of NZ_QVMU01000012.1, forward strand.
TTGATCCGAGCTGCGCAACGAGGCGTCGATGTCAAACTACTTCTCGATTCAGCAGGGAGTCCACGGTTTTTCCGCAGCCCATGGCTTGGGCAGATGCAAGAAGCTGGCATTGATGTCATCCAAGCCTTAGAAGTGAGTCCGTGGCGGATATTTTTACGCCGTCTCGACCTACGCCAACACCGAAAAATCATCGTCATCGACAACACAGTTGCTTACACCGGCTCAATGAACATGGTCGATCCTGCTTTTTTCAAACAAGATTCTGGTGTGGGTCAATGGGTCGATATTATGGTTCGCCTAACCGGTCCAACGGTCAACGTACTTTCAGCGATTCATTGCTGGGATTGGGAAGTTGAAACAGGTAAACGAGAATTTCCTCCTCTACCTGAGTGCAAACTTTCTCCAGATCAAGCGCAACACCCCGTTCAAGTGGTTCCCTCTGGCCCAGGGATGCCAGAACATCTGATTTCTCAGGTATTAACCTTGGCGATCAACCAAGCTAACCAATCAGTTCGTATTACAACGCCATACTTTGTACCCAGCAATGATCTATTAGAAACACTAAAAATGACTGCTCAGCGTGGGATTAGAGTTGAACTCATTATTCCGCATAAAAACGATTCATTAATGGTCCAGTGGGCATCTCGCGCGTTCTATACGGAGTTAATGTTAGCGGGAGTGAAGATCTTTGAATTCTATGGCGGTTTACTGCATACAAAATCTGTCGTGATCGATGAGCAGTTCTGTTTAGTTGGTACTGTGAATATGGATATGCGTAGCTTGTGGCTTAACTTTGAAGTTACGCTCGCTGTTGATGATGAAGATTTCACCAAAGAGATGTACGAACTGCAACAGGGATACATGAATCAGTCTCATCCCGTTGTGCTTCAAGATTGGGCTGAACGTCCGTTCTACTATCGCTTCCTAGAAAGAACTTTCTACTTATTTAATCCACTACTCTAATTCTCTAATCCTCTCACTACGGGGTTGGCTCATGTCTAACCCCGTTATCACTCCCCTGCCTTATACCTTTACTATTGTTCCATCCTAACGACTAATGCTTTACCATGTTTTAATCGATCGAAGCATAAATATCACAAGGATTTGATATGTCGGGAAAGAAAAAAACTCAGCTAATCACTGCAGGGCGTAAGAAACAATGGACAAATGGCGTTGTTAACCCACCAGTACAACGTGCATCTACCGTTGTTTTTCATAGTGTGGCAGAAAAAAACCACGCTATAAAAAATCGCGCGAAACAGACTCTATTCTATGGCCGACGTGGCACACACACTCACTTTGCTTTCCAAGATGCCATGACTGATATCGAGGGCGGCGCTGGTTGTGCGCTCTATCCATGCGGGACCGCTGCTATCACCAATTCGATCCTTGCCTTTGTTGAAACAGGTGATCACATTCTCATGGTCGATACTTGTTATGAACCGACGAGAGATTTTTGTAACACCATCATGAAAAAAATGGGGGTTAAGACCACCTACTTTGATCCTCTGATTGGGGCCGAAATTAACGAATTGATTCAGCCCAATACTAAGGTGATGTTTCTAGAATCCCCTGGGTCAATCACTATGGAAGTACAAGATGTTCCTCTCCTGTCCAAAATCGCCCACCAGCACAACATTGTTGTAATGCTTGATAATACATGGGCAGCAGGGGTTCACTTCTCACCTTTCGAACATGGTGTCGATATTTCAATTCAGGCAGCAACGAAATACATCGTTGGCCACTCGGATGTCATGCTGGGAACCGCCGTTGCTAATGAGAAACATTGGGATCAGCTACGGGAACAAAGCTACTTAATGGGTCAATGTATCTCCCCTGATGATGCTTATCTTGGGCTGCGAGGCATACGAACGCTCGATGTTCGATTGCGTCAACATGCTGAAAATAGTCTTAAAGTTGCCCAATGGTTACAAACGCGCCCTGAAATTGATCATGTTCGTCACCCTGCCCTAGAAACCTGCCCGGGTCATGACGTATTTAAACGTGATTTTACCGGTGGAAACGGGCTGTTCTCATTTGTGCTTAAAGGTAGTTTCCCCAATGCTACCACTGCGCTATTAGACGGAATGACACATTTTAGTATGGGTTATTCTTGGGGGGGCTTTGAAAGCTTAATTCTTGCCAATGAGCCAAACAGCTTTAACGCGCTGCGTACTGTTGCCCACCCACACTTTGAGGGAACATTAATTCGTCTTCATATCGGCCTTGAAGATGTCGACGACTTAATCAGCGATCTTGAATCGGCACTTGAACGCTATAACGCTGCCGTTCTAGAAAGCGTAACCACTGCCTAAGAAAGTTATTCAAATAGCATCGAATAAATAGCCAGTTCCCTAGACGATGACTGTTGTTATGGTGATTGCGATATCCGTTGTGATGGTAATAGCTTAAAGCCAACAAAAAAAAGAGCGCTAAGCGCTCTTTTGGGGACATCCTTGAATATGGTCATCAATCATGCCGACAGCTTGCATAAAGGCATAACATATAGTTTCGCCGACAAATTTAAACCCCCGCTTTTTCAAGAAACGACTCATGGCTTTGGACGCGTCTGTCGAGGTAGGTACCTCGTCCATGGAATCCCAATGATTCACGATCGGTTGATGATCAACAAATTGCCACAACGCGTTGGAAAGGCTTCCATACTCATCGATTAACCCTAGTGTTGCTCTTGCATTACTGAAAACAGATGCGATTTTTCCTCGATGTCTCACGACATCAAACTGCTCAATAATGGCTTCGACTCTCTTTTCACATTGATCTTGATCATATTGACTTAGACATTGTAAATCGTAGTCTTCAAATGCCGCGCGATACCCTTCCCGTTTTTTCAGAATGGTTATCCAACTTAATCCAGCTTGAGCCCCTTCTAAAGTAATAAATTCGAACAGAACTTGATCGTCATAAACAGGAATGCCCCACTCTTCATCATGATAAATGCGTTCTAATTCGTGCTTCATAGCCCATGCACATGTTGCTTGATTCATTCTACTGTTCCTAGTTCATATCACTAACTTCTACACCGTCTCTTTTATCACCTCGCGTATGATTTCCGTGAGTATGATGGTTTTGAGTATCATTACTTTGAGGGACGTGAATACGGTGGAACAGACGATACAACACAGGCACAACAATTAATGTCAGAACGGTAGCAAAACCCAAACCAAACATAATGGTAACGGCCATTGGCTTAAAGAAGATATCTGGTAATAACGGAATCATACCCAAAATTGTGGTGATTGCCGCCATACAAACTGGTCGAACACGACTGACCGCAGCATCTACAACCGCTAAATACGGGTCTTTACCCGATTTCATTTCAATTTCAACTTGATCAAGTAACACAATGCCATTTTTTAGCACCATTCCCGACAAGCTCAAGAAGCCCAACAATGCCATAAAACCAAATGGAGTATTCAATGCCAGTAGCCCTGTAGTTACCCCAATCAGGGCAAGCGGAACCGTGAACCAAACTATCAATGGTTCTTTGACCGAATTGAATAAAAATATCGTAATCAAGAACATAAATAGATAGCCAAGTGGCATCGTGGTAAATAGCGAAGCTTGAGCATCACCTGATGACTCATATTCTCCCCCCCACTCCAAGAAGTACCCAGGAGGAAGTTCTATCGACTCTATTTGAACTTGTAAGCGTTTTTGAAGTGTTGCTGCAGTTTCTTCGCCGAGAATATCGGGGTCAGCCATAATCGTCAGCATACGTTTTCGATTCTTACGAACAATGATCGGATCTTCCCATTTAAACTCATAGCCCGGTGCAACTTGCTGTAATGGAATATATTCACTCAGTGCCGGACTCCAAATTTTCATCCCCTCGATATTTCGAATATCAACACGTTCACTGTCTGGTAAACGAGCGACAATGGGCATTAATGTTGTACCATCACGATAAACACCAATCGCTTTCCCTGAAAACGATAACGCTAAAATATCATCAACATCCGACTTGGTAATACCATAGCGTCTCGCTTGGCTCTCATTAAATTGAGGTTCCAATACTTTGGTTCGCTCACGCCAATCATGGCGCACATTTGTTGCCCCAGAATCAGCATTCATAATATCAATCACCTGGCTTGCAATTGTTCGCAATACAGTAGGATCAGAGCCTATGATGCGAGCTTCGATCTTAGCGCCACCACCTGGCCCCAACTCAATTTGCTTCAATTTATATGCAATTTCAGGCATCTGGTTTTCAATATAATCACGAAAGTTCGACATAATGGCTGGCAACGATTCGTAATTTTCCATGCGTACCGTTATTTCGCCATAGGCGGCGTAACTCTTTTCAGGCGCATAAGTCAGCATGAAACGCTGCAAACCTTTACCTGCGGTTGTGGTGATATGAGCGACGCTATCCTGTTTTGCTAGCCAAGACTCAAGCGCAACTAACTTAGTATTGGTTGCTCGAATATCGGTGCCCTCAGGTAACCAGACATCTACTTGAAACATCGGTGTTGTCGATGATGGGAAAAAGGATTGTTTTACATGGGTGAAGCCATAAACACTGGCGGCTAAGCCCAGCAAACAAACAACAACGGTGAGCCATGCGCGTTTTAAGCAAAACTCTAAGAACCCTTTATAAACGACAAAAATGATACCGTTATACGGGTCACTTTCCCCGTCTTCTTGTTTGTTCTTCATTCCTCTAAAAAACAGATCTGCAAAAAATGGGGTTAATGAAATCGCTGTAAACCAACTCAGCATCAGAGAGATCAATAATACGGTGAATAAGGTGCCACAATACTCACCGGTAGAGTCTTCCGATAAGCCGATTGGCGCAAAAGCGGTTACCGCAATAACCGTTGCCCCCAATAACGGCCATTTTGTTTGGGTTACAATGTCGGTCGCAGCCTGCATTCGACTTCGCCCTTTTTGCGTACCAATCAATATTCCCTCGACCACCACTATGGCATTGTCCACCAGCATACCCAGTGCAATCACCAAAGCCCCCAAAGAAATACGTTGTAGATCAATTTGATAATACTTCATAAAAATGAACGTACCGAGGACGGTAAGTAGCAAAATCAAACCAATCAATAGGCCCGATCTTAGTCCCATAAAAAACAACAGTACGATAATTACAATTGCTACCGCTTGCCCAAGACTCACCACAAAGCCTCTTACGGATTTATCAACCTCTTTAGGTTGGCTGTATATCTCAGCAATACTTACCCCAACTGGTTGTTGGTATTTCAACTCGGCTAAGCGACGGTCAAAGCCCTCACCAACCTCGACCACATTGACCCCTTGGGCAAAAGAAACACCGACATTTAACGCAACGTCACCTTTGAACGTAATCACATTGCTTGGTACTTCGACATAGCCACGTTTGATATCCGCAACATCTTTAAGGTAGATCAGGCCTTGAGATCCCGTTTCGGACAAAATAAGATCGCCCAATTGGTCGACATTTTGGAACTCACCTGTTGGGTGAATACGGACATATTCGCTACCAATACGAATCGCTCCGGCATTCGAAACGATATTCTGCGTCGACAACAGATTAAATACCGTATTCGGTGATATACCTAAGCTACTCAGCCGTTTCGTCGACATTTCTATAAACACTTGTTCTTGTTGCTGCCCAGTAACTGAAACTTTACTGACACCATTAACTAATTCGAGCTCTCTACGTAGATAATCCACATAATCAAGCAGCTCTTTATAGGAGTAGCCCTCGCCAGTAATAGCGAGCAAAATTCCGTATACGTCACCAAAATCATCGATTACTTGAGGCTCTTCCACTCCTGGCGGAAACTGACCGTTCAAATCATTAACTTTTCGTCTTAATTCATCCCAAATTTGTGGTAAATCATTAGGCCCGTAATTGTTTTTCATTGTTACCGTAATTTGAGACAAACCACGGCTAGAAATTGAGTTGACTTCATCAACATAGGTCAATTGTTGAATGGCTTTTTCTAGAGGGTAAGTCACCTCTTCTTCTACTTGTTGTGGGGTTGCACCGGGATAAGCGGTGACGACCATGGCATCTTTGATCGTAAACGCCGGATCTTCTAATCGACCTAAACCAAAGAAAGACGAAATACCACCAATCAGGAAGATCAAAGCAATCATCCAACTGATCACTTTATTTCGAATAAAGTAAGCGGCAATGCCCGTAATTTCATCGTCACTCGATGGTTTGTTTAATTGCTCATCACTCATGGGTTGCCTCCGTTTCAATGACATCCACTTTCATTCCATCCCTTAGCTTGGAGATACCCGCAATAACGACTTGTTGATTCACAGAAAGCCCCGAAAGAACCTGAACAGCTAACTGAGTTGCTTTTCCTATTTCTACTTTGCTTTTACGAACTGTACTGTCACTTTCAACCACCCATACGTATTTTTGTGCTCGATCAACATCATCACCGTCACCATTAAAGATCGCTTCTATCGGCACCCGAACTCCCTCATCAAAACCTAAGGTTGCATGTTCTGTTTTTGAGGTCACTTCCACAGCCATACCATCAAGGATGTACTCGTCCTCAGGCATGGGAAGTGACAACGTCACCGTAAAAGTTCCTGTCGCAGGATCAGGCTCCGTCGTAAACTCCTGTACCGCTGCTTCATAGTTATTGCCACTTGGAACACGTACCTGTACCTCTATTTTGGAGAGATTTGATTGGTCTGGTTGGGTAACATACAAACGATCCGGTAATTGAAGTATTACCTCCACCCGTTCTAAGCTGTGAATGTTGACGATTTGCTGACCTACTTGAATGTTTTCAAAGCGATCGACATTAACCCGTGAAATAACACCATCAACCGGGGCCAATAATCGAGTAAATGATAAACGCAGCTTCGCTAATTTGAGCTCAGCCAAAGCGATTTGACGCCGAGCCGCAATTTCATCGAATTGAGATTTTGCTAACAATCCTTTATTTACCAGAGGACGAGATCGTTGATACTGATTGTTGACAACGGTATAACGAGCAGAGGCGTTATCGACATCCAGTTGGTAATCGGTTGGATCTAACTCCGCGATCACATCTCCTTTCTTAAGCTTATCGCCCTCTTTAACATTAATCTTACTGATCTCACCAGCGACACGAAAACTAAGATGCGAACGCTCAGCCGCGTTAGCAACCGCGGGGAAGTACAAACTATCCCCCTCGATATCTCCTTTTAAATCTGCCACTTTCACTTTAGGCACATCGGTATTTTCCACCAACGGTGCCTCACTGCATGACGTCAAGGCAAGTATCAAAGAAAGAGCGAACAATAGCGTGTGAATCATAGGTAACCTCATATTAAAGCCCTCGCTCTTTGATCCATTCACGAACCTTGATACCAGCGGTTATGCTGGTCACACCCGAAATAACGATTTGGTCTCCATCGGACAAACCATTAACTACCTGACGCTTGTCATTTAATTCAATTGCGGCTTTTTCAACGATTCCTTGCTCATTCACCCGCCAAACACACATTTTGTTGTTCTCTGTAAATACCGCTGATTCTGGAATTCGTGTCGCGCCAGCCGATGCGGACACCACATTAACGGTTCCCGCCATCCCAGGTAGCACGCCAACATCTTTTGGTCGTTCCATCACCATGGTGACTTTATAGCTCCCTGTTTTAGAATCTGCTTCGGTATCAATTTCTTGGAACATAAGGGGGTAACTTTTATCGGGAAAGGCATCAAACGTCATACTTGCTTCAGGTTCAACACCTCGGGAAAAGCGGTTAAGCAGATGATCCGGGAGCTGGAAAATCACTTTCATCAACTCATTGGTTTGGATATTCATCACTCCCTGCTTCGCTGCGAGGTATTCAAAATTATCGGTGTAGACAATAGAAACAGTGCCATTATAAGGTGCGATTAATTGGGTATAGCGGAGGTTAGCTCTTGCTTGATCTAATGTGGCGCGAGCTGAGTTTCGGTTCGCTTTTGCTTGGTCAAAGTCTTGTTCTGAGACTACTTTATCTTTGCGCAATTTTTTATAACGTTGATACTCTACGTCAGCAAGTCTGAATTGCGCCTGAGCTTGATCTGCCAATAATGTGTACTCATCTGGATTTAACGTCGCAAGCACTTCGCCCTTTTTAACAGGTAACCCCGAAACAGCGTCAACCGATTGCAACAAGCCCGGAACACGAAAAGCAAGTACGGCTCTATCCCCTGCTTCAGAGGTTGCAGGAAAACGACGTTCAAATTGAGAGTTGCCAACGGAGACATTAAAAAGCTTTGCGGGACGAGACTCAGGTTCGGGAATAGGAGGGGGAGCTTTATCACAACCAACCAAAATCGTGGCTGTCATCAGCAGAAAAATCGTCTTAAGCATAAGTAACCATCCATAGTTTGATCGTTGACTTCTTATCTCGAAGCCTAGAACAAAGATAGATGACCCATGCCAACTCTGCCAGAAAAAATCAGAAATTTACTTTGATAATGAATAAGTTGAGGGATGTCGAATGACATCCCTCAATTGAAAATAACGCGCTTCACTCATGTAATAAATTAGAGTTTACTAAACTCTCTATCTACCTTATACGAATCTGAAGTGACATACGCCTCCATCGCTCGGACTTTCCCCTCAAGCTGATCAAAATCTTTTTCTAGAGTATCCAACAACATTGATGGTGATTGACCACGCTGCCAAGGCTTATCCTTTAACGTATGTTCTTGCTGAGCCTTGAGGGTTTCTACGTAATTAACCGGTTGTTTTTCTAGCATTAATGTCATTGCCACATACACTAATACCACCAAAAAACTACCACCGAGCAACGCCGCTGAAATCACTAGAATACGAATTAGCCAAACTTCCGCTCCGAAATAGTTGGCAATCCCCGCACACACACCTGAAAGTTTGCCATTGATCGTATCACGGTAAAGTTCTCGTTTACTCATAACGACGTCTCCAGTTTGGTGCCTCCGCATCGAGAATACGTTCTAATGTCTCGACACGCGTATGCATGGTTTCCGCTTTATTTGAAAGAACTTGTAAGCGTTGATGATCTTCCTGCGATAAGCTTCCACTGGTGTTCTTCTTGCTGCGGTAATGTAACCACAGCCACAGTGGCGCAACAAAAATACAGAAAGCCAACAAAGGCAAAGCGATAAAAAACGATGACATTTGCATCTCCTAAAAATTTAGACAGCTTACTCATAACATACCGAGTTAGGCTCATATTTCCAAGGTTAACCCTTGTGAAATTCGATGTATAATTTCCATAAGCAACTGCATTAAACTAACAACAACTGGTAAGCATGAGGCTCAGTTACTTGTTATCTTCCATTTGCTTCTTCAATTTTGCGAGCTCTTGTTCAATCTCATCTTGAGCTTGAAGCTCTGCAAACTCTTGGTCTAGCGATTTGGCATTGCCTGTTTTGGCAAATAGATCAGCTTCAGCTTCCATTTCATCAATTTTACGAGAGAACTGGTCAAACTTTGCCATAGCTTCATGAGTTCGCGCTGTATGTAGATGTTTTTGCACATCACGACGATTTGAAGCGGTTTGGCTGCGAATTGCTAATGCTTGTTGCTTGGCACGCGTCTCTGTAATTTTGCTTTCTAACTTAGTGATTTCGCCAGTTAACTTGTCAATCGTCTCTTCAACTAATGTTTGTTCGGTACGCAAACCTTTTAAAGCATCAACCAATTTTTGTTTTTCAATCAGTGCCGAACGCGCAAGATCTTCTCGCTCTTTAGTTAAAGCCAAAGTCGCTTTGTTTTGCCATTCAGCAACCTGATCTTCGATAGAGCCAATTTTTCTCGCGAGTTCTTTTTTATCAGCGATCGCTTTAGCAGAATTGGTTCGAACCTCAACAAGTGTATCTTCCATCTCCTGAATAATGAGACGGATCATTTTTTCAGGATCTTCTGCTTTGTCCAATAAAGCACTAATGTTTGAATTCACGATATCTGCAAATCGAGAAAAAATACCCATAATTAATCTCCTTAATGGTGTGGCGGTTAAGCCCTGAAACCTAGTGTTAGTTACTGTATCTATACTAGCTATATCAAGTAACGTGCCACTTATTAAAACTAAATAATATCAATAACTTAAATATCTTGCGCATATTTAGAGCAAATAGGTTATGATGAATTTAGCCAATGTTAGGTAAAAATCACCACCTTGTAAGGGGTAACTATGAAGCAAAACTTAATTGGGGAATCTCCGGCATTTCTCGCCGTACTCGATAAAGTATCAAAACTCGCAGGAATAGAACGCCCAGTCCTTATCATTGGTGAGCGGGGAACAGGTAAAGAACTCATCGCCCAGCGACTTCACTACTTATCTAAACGTTGGGACCAACCGTTAATTTCCATCAACTGTGCCACGTTGAGCGAGGGGTTAATCGATTCTGAACTGTTTGGCCATGAATCAGGGGCATTTACCGGATCGAAAGGCCGACATCAAGGCCGTTTCGAACGGGCAGAAAATGGCACTCTATTTCTTGATGAATTGGCTACAGCGCCATTACTCGTACAGGAAAAATTACTACGCGTTATTGAATATGGCCAATATGAACGTGTTGGTGGCCATCAACTACTTAATGCCAACGTCCGTTTAATTTGTGCGACTAACGCTAACCTACCCGAAATGGCACAAGATGGACTGTTTCGCGCAGACTTGCTCGACCGCTTAGCATTTGACGTTATTCATTTACCCCCTCTTCGACGCCGTCAAGAAGATATCCTTTTGTTGGCTGAATATTATGCGATACGTATGTGCCGCGAATTGAGCTATGACTATTTTGTGGGATTCACACACGATGCTCAGCAACGTTTACTCAATTACCCTTGGCCGGGTAATGTGCGTGAACTCAAAAATGTCGTGGAACGTGCCATCTACCAACATGGTGCTATTGATAGCCCGATTGATATACTCACCTTTAATCCTTTTGAACAACAATGGAATCAAACCGATCCTGACAATCAGGCAACTAACCACCATACTGAACAGGTTAACTTTGATTTCCCTATGGATTACAAGCAATGGCAGGAACAACAAGATCTTGTGCTGTTGAACGCAGCTCTTGAAGAAAGTAAGTTCAACCAACGTAAAGCTGCTGATTTATTAGGCTTAAGTTATCACCAATTTAGGGGTATGGTTCGTAAGTACAATCTTAATAACCCATCCTAGATTCGAAAAAAACGAAGTGTGACATTGGTTTGCACGAATGATTAATGGTAAATTACCGAGATCTTACGGCATAATGGTCTGTTCCGTTATTCCCAATCTCCAACAAACGTTGTTTTTATGAAAGCATTCATACAACTGACCATCAGTTTACTCTCTCTCAGTTTCATTACTGGGTGTGGTGAAGATGTTGATCATGAAGAAATTCGCCAAAGCGGTTTTGTTTTTTGTGGTCAAGGTGGCCCAAATACATTCAACCCACAATTGGTTGATAGTGGTATTACTTCAGAAACTCTGAGCCCACAGATATTCGATACGTTATTGACGCTCGATCCCAATAGCTTCCAGCCAATCCCAAGTATTGCGCAGGCGTGGGACGTCAATGAGTCAGGCACAGAGTACACCTTTACTTTAAAACCGGATGTTCAATTCCAAACGACACCATGGTTCACTCCGTCACGTCCGTTGAATGCTGACGATGTTGTGTTCAGCTTTCGTCGAATCATCGACCCAAATCATCCATTCCACTATGTGGGCGGTGGTTTATACCCTTGGTTTGTCGGGATCGATTTTGCCAACCTCGTCACTAGTATTGAGGCGATTTCTGATCATCAAGTAAAATTCACCTTGAGTCGCCCTGACAATACGTTCCTATCAAATATTGCGACGTCTCACGCGGTCATCCTCTCTAAAGAGTATGGTGATCAACTGATCTTTAGTGATGAAAAATCATTACTTGATTCTAAGCCAATCGGAACCGGACCTTTCTACCTTGTGGAATACCAAGTAAATGATTTAATTCGTCTACTTAGACACGATAGTTATTGGAAAGGTCCAGCCAAAATGGATCAAGTCGTCTTCGATATTTCTCACAGGGGAACGGGTACTTTAGCCAAACTATTAAGAAATGAGTGTGATGTTTTAACGTCACCACGCTCAAGCCAGGTTCCAACCATTGTTGAACAACAAAATATTACGTTGACCGTTAAACCTGCAATGAACGTCTCTTTTATCGCAGTAAATACGTCACATCCTGCACTGAATAATGCCAACGTTCGTAAAGCACTAAACTATGCTATCAATCGCCAGAATATTTTGGATTCTGTTTATTACGGTACAGGTAGCCAAGCTTACTCAGTGTTACCACCCTCTTCTTGGGCTTACCAAAAAGATACGGTTCAAATCCGATATGACCGCAATTATGCATTAGCACTTTTACGTGATGCCGGTGTAGAGAAAGGGACTGAGTTCACAATGGCTGTTCCACTAGAACCGCGAGCGTATAACCCAAGTCCGAGAAAAACAGCTGAACTGATCCAAGCGAATTTTGCCGATATTGGTATCAAATTAAACCTAATGACAGATGATCGTTATGACCGCAACGACATCGGACATAATGACAATATCGACCTCTATTTAACTGGTTGGAATGCCAACACTGGCGATCCTGATAATTTCTTACGACCACTGCTCTCTTGCGATTCAAAACGCGCTGGAATCAATATTTCGAGTTGGTGTAACCCTGATTTCGACTTTTTGCTTGATCTTGCATTAGAAGTGGAAAAAAAACGTTACCGCGTCAACTTATATCATCAGGCGCAAAATATCCTCAATGAAGAATTTCCAATCATTCCACTTAGCCATGGGATGCAATTTCAAGCTCATGATAACTCATTATCTGGCTTCAAAATTAGCCCATTTGATGCTCAACCATTTGATCAAGTAGAAAGGGTAAAATAGATGTTCTTGTATACTATTCGTCGCCTCAATCTATTTATCATCACTTTGCTGATATTGACTATTATCGGCTTTAGTTTGTTACGTCTTGACCCAACTTCGCCTTGGTCTCAATACGAATTTTGGTCTGGCTGGACAACTTACCTTGGTGAGCTTAGACATTTAAATTTTGGTGTGAATAAAAATGGAGTACCCATCCTAAGCGAGTTGGAAATCGTCTTTCCAGCAACATTAGAGCTGGTCTTTATCGCTTTTATGTTATCGCTCATCATTGGTATTCCTCTTGGTACACTGGCAGGAATGAGACAAGGAAAATGGTTAGATACCATTATTTCTTTCACTTCTATGTCTGGCTACTCGGCCCCAATATTCTGGGTTGCGCTACTCATGATCATGGTCTTTTCTTTGCACTATCAGATCTTTCCGGTCGCAGGTCGTTATGACCTCCTGTATCAAATCGACCATGTCACCGGTTTTGCGCTAATCGACGCGACTCTTTCAGACAATGAATATCGAATAAATGCTCTACAAAGTGTTATTGATCATTTGATTCTGCCTTGTTTTGTCCTCGCACTAGCACCGACAACTCAAGTTATTGGCCTGATGCGGACTTCTGTATCAGAAGTAATGGGACAAAACTATATTCGAGCGGCGCGAATCAAGGGTCTCTCAACTTACGAAATCGTCACTCAGCACGTATTACGTAACTCAATACCTCCTATTATTCCTAAAATAGGTGTTCAGCTTTCCAGTATGCTGACACTGACCATCATTGCTGAGTCTATTTTTAACTGGCCAGGAATTGGGCGCTGGTTGCTTGATGCGCTTTCCAACCAAGATTATGTCGCCATTCAAGCAGGGGTCATCGTTGTCGCTACACTGGTACTCACAGCAAACATTTTGTCTGACTTAGTGGGTGCTATCGTTAACCCGCATGTAAGGAAAGAGTGGTATGCTAACAAATAATATCTATCAAGAAGAACGCATCCCGACTCAATTTGAACGTTTCTGGAAAAGCTTTCGAACCAATAATCTCGCTATGTTTGGCCTTTGGTGCTTAGGGTTTATCGTATTCGTAACCTTGACCTCACCTTGGCTTGCACCGCACGCGCCACAAATGCAAACTGGAGAGTTACTGCTTCCGCCATCTTGGAACCCTGCTGGGACCGTCGAGTACTTTCTTGGTACGGATGACTTAGGCCGTGATATTCTTTCACGTCTGATTATTGGGTCACAACTGACATTTGGTGCTGCTGTCTTGATTACTGCTATCGCCACTTTCATCGGCTGCTTGATTGGCATCTTAGCAGGCATGACTAAGGGGCTATTATCAAGCACGCTTAATCACCTACTTGATACCGTCATGTCTATTCCATCGCTACTGTTAGCGATCATTTTTGTGGCTTTTTTAGGTTTTGGTGAGTTCAATATTTTATTGGCGATCTGCCTTGCTCTGATCCCTCGATTCATTCGTTCTGTTTATCTTGCGGTACATACCGAAGTTGAGAAAGACTACATCATGGCTGCGAGACTCGACGGGGCAAATGATTTCTACCTATTATGGAACTCAATTTTACCTAATATTCTTACCATAATTGCCGCCGAAGTAACTTTGGCGCTCTCTATTGCCATTTTAGATATCACAGCCCTTGGTTTCCTTGGACTTGGTGCTCAGGCACCAAGTACCGAATGGGGGGCTATTTTAGGTGACTCAGTGGAATTAATTTACCTTGCTCCATGGACGGTGACACTACCAGGATTGGCGATTATGTTTACCGTTGTTGCTGTTAACCTCGTCGGTGAAGGCGTTCGACGCGCACTCAATGCGGGGATCGAATAATGCCTTTATTAGATATCCGACATTTAACGATTGAGATTGAAACGCCTCAAGGTCTCGTTAAAGCTGTAGATCGCATGAGTCTTACCTTAAATGAAGGTGAGATTCGAGGTCTCGTAGGTGAATCGGGCTCAGGAAAAAGCTTAGTCGCAAAAGCCATCGTCGGCGTTTGTAAAGACAACTGGAAAGTTACGGCAGACCGTATGCGACTTGGCAATATCGATTTATTGCAATTAACGCCTCGTGAGCGTCGCCGTGTGATTGCACGTGATATCGCAATGATCTTCCAAGAGCCATCAACCTGTTTAGATCCCTCTGAAGATGTGGGGCAACAGTTGATTGAATCGATTCCAGCACGATCTTTTGACGGCAAGTGGTGGCAGCGTTTTGCTTGGCGTAAAAAACAAGCGATTGCTTTGCTACATAAAGTGGGTATCAAAGATCATAAGAAAATAATGAATAGCTACCCTTATGAATTGACCGATGGTGAATGTCAAAAGGTGATGATTGCCATGTCAATTGCCGCTAAACCCAAGCTATTGATTGCTGATGAACCAACCAACGACTTAGATCCAATCACTCAATCGCAGATTTTACGTCTGCTCAGTCGTATGAATCAGGTTCACAATACGACCATCGTACTTATCGGCCACGACTTGACCACTATTACTCAATGGGCAACGCGTATTACTGTTATGTATTGTGGTCAATCCGTAGAATCAGCCGACACTGACAAAATCTTAAATGCGCCAAAACATCCGTACACGGTTGCGCTACTTAGAGCTATGCCAGACTTTAGCGATTGGATCCCGCACAAGCAAAAACTCGAGTCACTTGCGGGAACAATTCCTCCACTTCAGCATCTGCCTATAGGTTGTCGATTAGGTCCAAGATGTCCATATGCACAGCGCCAATGCGTTGAGATTCCACAACCAAGAAAAGTAAAAAATCATAAGTATTCGTGTCACTTCCCACTCAACATGGAGAAAAAATCATGAGTGCTTTATTAGAGGTCACTGATCTTTCTAAAGATTTCATTACTCGTTCGGGATTATTTCGCAAGAAAATTCACCACGCTGTTAAACCCGTCAGTTTCTCACTTGAAGCAGGCCAAACCATTGGCTTCATAGGTCAAAATGGTTCGGGAAAATCAACATTAGCACGAATGTTGGCAGGAATGGTGGAACCAACTTCCGGGGAAATTCGAGTCAATGGGGATTTGTTAGAACACAAAGACTACTCAACGCGCTGTAAACTGATTCGCATGATTTTTCAAGACCCCAATACATCATTGAACCCTCGCATTCAGATTGGTCGTATTCTAGAAGGACCTCTGATGCGAAATACAAATATGACGCCAGAAGCTCGTATGAACCGAGTGAAAGCCACTTTACTCCGTGTTGGCTTGCTCCCTGAACATGCTTATTTCTATCCCCAGATGTTAGCAACGGGGCAAAAACAGCGCGTATGCCTTGCTCGAGCTTTAATACTTCAACCATCAATAATTGTAGCCGATGAAGCATTAAACGGCTTAGACATGGCGATGCGCTCTCAAATTATTAACCTGTTTTTGGAGCTCCAAGAGGAAATGGGAGTTGCCTTTATCTATGTTTCACAACACATCGGCATAATGAAACATATTACAGACCAAGTCATGGTAATGCATGAGGGAGAAGTGGTGGAATCTGGTAACACGCAACAAGTGCTTTCATGCCCAGAACACCCTATTACTCAACGTCTAGTCGAGAGCCACTTTAATAAGGCTCGTAATTTCAGATAACCTCTTCAAATAGCACCTATGGATGGATGATGATGGCAAGGATTGCCCTATTTATCTCACTAATAACGTTTCCTTTGATGTCATTTGCAACACCAAAAACCTGGCTGGATACATCATTTGTAAAGCGGGCCTTTTTAGAAGTTGCACTTAAAAATGAATACTCATCTGGTGATAAGCCTTTAGTTAAATGGCAGCAGCCCATCAAGATTTGGGTAAAACATAAAGTCGCTGATCAGATACTACATGACGAGCTGGTCGACGCACATCTCCTACATCTTCAGAAAATAACAGGACATAGTATCTCTCGAGTCTCGACTCGTAAGCATGCTAATGTAATCTGGATATTTACTCGAGAATCACTTTGGCAGCAGGATATCAGCCAAGAAATCGGCAAAGACGCTCTTAAGCATATACATGGTGCCATCTGTACAGCCAGTTACCGAGTCTCAGTAAAAAACAAAGACATAGTAAGAGCCACGGTTATTGTTCCGGTTGACCAGAGTCGTGCACATGGAAAACTACTTGCTTGTATTGTTGAAGAGATCACCCAAGTGATGGGACTACCGAATGACTCACAACTCGCCTACCCATCAATCTTTAATGATCGTACGCCTGATGATCTATTATCTCCGCTCGATGTCGTATTACTTAAATTACTCTATGAACCGTCGCTAAAGAGCGGTATGAGTAAATCTCAAGTATCTGATCAGATTGATATTTTATTAGTTCAATATCAGCGAGATGGGATTCTAAAAAATGCTGTCAACGTATCACGCTCAGCGCCACTGTGGAAAATATTAGAGTAAACCGAAATTCGATGAACATAAAAAACCCATCCGAAGATGGGTTTAAAAAATCATGCTGTACTTTACGAATTAAGCAAGTTCAGTTTGAAGCCAAGGCCAACCTTGCTTCTTACGGCTTAGTGTATTTTCCATCATTAACATGCCATCTTTTTCATGCTTGATGAGTTTCTCTGCCCACTCACCTTTGTGTAGTAGACGAGTTTGTGCTGTTGTAATGTCAGTTAACATTACCGCAGCAAATGCTAGGTTCTCTTCAAGACAACGACGCTCAAGATCAGCTTCTAGTGCTTCAATCATCGCATCAACTTGCTCAAGTGTTGCAAGTTCAACCTGACCGACAACAACGTCACGACCATTGAATGGGTAGCCTTTAAGATCTTTCTCTACAAGTTCAGCAGCAGAAAGTCCTTCGATGTTTGTTTTTGCAATCAGCAAATCTTTAATGAATGCATCAACGTCTTGAACGTCTGCAATCTGTGCCAATTCTGCTACCGCGTCTTCATCTTTTTGAGTACACGTTGGTGAAGCAAAACCCACAGTGTCTGAAAGAATTGCAGACATCATTAGTTTAGCGATTTGAGGAGTGATTGTGTGACCTTCAATTTTGAACATATTGAAAAGCACTGTGTTTGTACAACCAACAGGCCAGATCCAAGCTTCCATTGGGTTTATTGTCATAACATCACCTAGACGGTGGTGGTCAACAATACCCACAATTTCTGCTTCAGCCACATCATCTGGTGCTTGTGCTAGATCTGAGTAATCAACGAGCCAAATTTTTTCACCGGCAACGCTAGTACGTAGTTCAGGCGCCTGAGCACCGGCAACTTCCAGAATGTGCTGGGTTTCGCGGTTAATTTCACCTTGACGAATTGGCATTGCTTCAACACCACGTGCTTTTAGAAGCTCAGTCGCAACAAGTGCACTACAGATACTATCACTATCAGGGTTCTTGTGACCTACAACTAGAATCATCTTATTTCCTATTGGTTTTCTATCTATACCCTCCAAAGAGAGGGCTATTACTCACAACGGACGTTACTTTACCTGATTTTCAAAATTTGTCATCGGTTTCAAGGTCAGCTGCGGAAAAAGAAGACAAAAAACGATGAAATTTGTTGCAAACAATTCTCATTTATTTATATTGATAATAATTCTCATTATGATTTGGCAAATATGAACTCCATACCTTTTTCTCAGTATTTACCTAGCTGGCTATCCATTTCCCAGTTCCAATTGGCCTATAAACGTCTATTGTTGCCCGTGGCACTTCTTGCTCTGTTAGCAACACAGCAAACTCGTGAGCTGACAGTCAATACTCTCTCAGACGCTTTTTGGGCCGTTTCCGCCTATGTCGCATTTACGCTTGCGATTTATCACTACTTATCTTTATTTATTAGTAAGCAAAATCGCGTTGTTAACTTATTCCATCACTCGCGCCGCTACCAAGTCTTTTTCTCTGCTCTTTTAGGTGCTCTGCCCGGTTGTGGCGGCGCTATCGTCGTAACAACCCAATTTGTCAGTGGTCGAGTAGGTTTTGGTGCGATTGTTGCGGTTTTAACATCGACTATGGGCGATGCCGCCTTTTTATTACTCGCCAGTAAACCTGATATTGGTCTCGCAGTCATCGCACTTGGTGTTGTTGTCGGAACGCTTTCTGGTTGGGCAGTCAACGCTCTTCATGCCGATGATTTTCTACGTCCTAAAACAGAGGGGAGCGATACCCATCTCCATTCGTGCAAAGGGGCAAACACACTAGAAAAGAAAGCCATTAATCTGCAAGGCACCTTTTGGAAATGGCTGCTTGTACCTACCGCAATCATTGCAACACTGGGCTCTTTCCAAGTCGATATCAACGCGCTGTTTCACCTACCTGAGATGACCATTGAATGGATTGGTACCGTACTTATTGTTGTCAGCATGCTACTTTGGGCCATGACGAAAGAACTACATGACTATCAATCCACGGTATCGGAAGACACAAAATGTGTCTCTTCTCATCCACTACAAAAAGCAGCGCAAGATACCAACTTTGTCACTGCTTGGGTTATCGTGGCATTTCTTGCTTTCGAGTTCACAACCTCTTTTGCTCACCTTGAACTGCCAGTCATTTTCGAAGGGTTGGGTGTCTGGATGCCACTGATGGGCTTGGCTATTGGCTTGTTACCTGGATGCGGTCCCCAAATCTTAGTCACCAGCTTGTACATTTCCGGCGCAGTACCACTTTCAGCTCAACTAGCCAATTCAATATCAAATGACGGGGATGCATTATTTCCTGCTATTGCACTGGCTCCTAAAGCAGCCCTAGTTGCGACATTTTACTCAGCAGTTCCGGCTCTAATCGTGGGTTACGGCTACTATTTCTTATTTGAAATGTAACGTTCATTCTCTTAACGAGACGAATACTGAGAAAACAAAAAGCCGCTTGTCGTTTAAAAACAAGCGGCTTTGGGAGATATCTAGCGTCGGTACGAACTTATTTGTGGCGTTCTTTCAACTTATTAATCACGTCATTGAAAGACAAACCTTGGTCTTGCAGCAGCACTAATAGGTGATAAATCAAATCGGCAGATTCACAGACTAATTCCGCCTTATCACCCGACGTCGCCGCAAGCGCGACTTCAACGCCCTCTTCGCCCACTTTCTGCGATATACGTTTGGTACCACGAGCATACAAGTTTGCGGTATAAGAGGAGTCAGGATCGGCATGTTTACGCTCAGCCAAGAGTTGTTCCAATTGATGAAGCCACACCATTTGTGACTCCTGCTGCTGATCACCATCCCAACACGTCGTTGTTCCTGTATGACAGGTTGGCCCAACTGGGTTTACCTTAACTAATAGCGTATCGTTATCGCAATCCAATGCGATATTTTCTAGTTTCAAAACGTGGCCTGACGTTTCACCTTTTGTCCACAAACGCTCTTTCGTTCGCGAAAAAAATGTTACGTGCCCCGTTTGAACCGTCTTATCCAGCGCCGCAGGGTTCATGTACCCCATCATTAGGACTTGGCTCGATTGATAGTCTTGTACAATGGCCGGAACCAAGCCATCTACTTTCTCCCAATCAATTCGTTTAGACAATGCCGTGACATCTGTGCTCGAAAATTGGTCCATTGCAAAACTCATAATCGTACCTCTATCCCTTGTTGTTTCAGGTATTGTTTTAGCTCACCAATATTGATCACCTGCTTATGAAAGACCGAAGCAGCCAATGCTCCATCGACATTCGCTTGTTGGTACGCCTGTGCAAAGTGCACCATTTCCCCAGCACCACCTGAAGCAATCAACGGGACCTTACATACTTCACGAACCATATTTAGCTGTTCGATATCATAACCATTACGTACACCATCTTGGTTCATCATATTTAATACGATTTCCCCTGCGCCACGTTTTTGTACTTCAATAACCCAGTCACGAGTTTCCCACTGTGTGGCTTTGGTGCGTTCTTCGTCACCCGTAAATTGATAAACTTGGTATTTACCTGTTTCTTTGTCGTAATAAGAATCGATGCCGACCACAATACATTGAACACCAAATTTATCAGCCAAGTCGGTGATAAGTTGAGGGTTCGCCAATGCAGGGGAATTAATCGAAACCTTATCCGCACCATATTCTAAAATACGAGCCGCGTCTTCAGCAGACTTAATACCACCAGCAACACAAAAAGGAATATCAATCACTTCGGCTACACGTTTCACCCAGCTTTTATCCACGACGCGTCCATCACTTGATGCCGTAATATCATAGAAAACCAGTTCATCAGCACCTTCTTGCGCGTAACGCTGAGCTAAAGGAACAATGTCACCAATTATTTCATGGTTACGGAATTGAACCCCTTTAACGACTTGTCCATCACGAACATCAAGACAAGGAATTATTCGCTTTGCCAACATGCAAATGCCTCCTGTGCGTTAAATTTACCATCAAGCAGTGCACGTCCCACGATCACTCCTGCGACACCGGTACCTTTTAGTGCGGCAATATCTTCAAGGCTACCGATACCACCTGAAGATTGGAACTGCACTTGCGGGTATTGCTGACACAAATCGATATAAAGCTCGACGTTTGAACCTGCCAACGTCCCGTCTCTTGAAATGTCTGTACATAACACATGCTTAAGCCCAACGGTCAAAAAATCTTCGATCAGTGCTTCAATCGTCACTCCCGAATCTTCTTGCCAGCCAGAGATCGCTACTTTACGAATGCCATTCTCATCAATATTGATATCCAACGCTAAGACAATTTTTTCAGCGCCGTATTTTTCCATCCAACCTTTGACTAACTCCGGTTGCTTCACAGCCGTCGAACCCACCACGACCCGCTGAGCTCCGGCTTCAAGCAGATTCACCACATCTTGTTCTGTACGAACCCCACCACCAATCTGAATATTGGCCGGTGTACTCGCCAATAACTTAGCGATCAAATCAAGCTGGCGTGCTTGCGTATCTTTTGCCCCGGTAAGATCCACCAAGTGCAACCAATTAGCACCCGCTTGATGATACAAATTGAATTGTTCAACTGGGTCTACTTTGTATTCAGTCACTTGACCGTAGTCGCCTTGATAAAGACGTACGACTTGTCCTTCTATTAAATCGAGAGCTGGAATAATCACGTCTAATTCCCTTTATAAATTCAAAAAGTTTTCGATCAGTTTTGAGCCAGCTTTACTTGAACGTTCTGGGTGAAACTGAACTCCATAGTAATTTTCGCTTTGAACAGCCGCTGTAAATGGTTGACCGTATTCACACTGAGCAATGGTGTAATCCCCAACTGGCATAGCAAAGCTATGGACAAAATAGAAATATTCACCTTCTTCAATATCTTTAAATAGTGGATGTTCTGGCAATGATGTGACGGTATTCCATCCCATATGCGGTAAAGGTAAGCCTCCCGTTTCCAACAGGTGCACTTCTCCCTCACACAGCCCTAGGCACTCCACAATATCATTGGCTTTTTGGCCTTTTTCCTTGGAAAATTGACCCAGTAACTGCATTCCTAAACAAATGCCAAGTAGTGGTTTCTCTACTTGCTTTACTAGCTCAATCAAATCACGCTCAGCGAGGTTTTTCATCGCCTCACTTGCCGTCCCCACGCCGGGTAAAAACAGTTTATCTGCGGCTAAAACCACTTGCGGGTCTTTCGATACTACGACATCACAACCTAAACGCTCTATCGCAAATTTAACGGACGAAACATTCGCGCAACCCGTATCAATAATCACGACTTTCTGCTCAGACAACTTCTTTTGTGTCATTGCTCGCTCCTTCATTTAAAGTACGCCTTTGCTACTTGGAAGCTCATTGCCTTCTACTTTAATGGCTTGGCGTAATGTGCGACCGAACGCTTTAAACAAACTCTCGATAATGTGGTGGTCATTGTGACCACTTGACGACAAGTGCAATGTACAAGCTAACGTATCGGTCAAAGAGCGGAAGAAGTGAACCACCATCTCCGTAGATAAATCGCCAACTTGTTCGCGGCTAAACTCAGCATCAAACTTTAAATATGGGCGGCCAGAAAGATCTAACGCGCACTGTGCCAGACATTCATCCATTGGCAAGCTAAAGCCAAAGCGCCCTATACCACGTTTATCACCTAAGGCCTCTTTCAATGCTTGCCCTAACGCCAATGCGGTATCTTCAATGGTGTGGTGATCATCAATGTGCAGATCACCACTCACCTGACATTTCATCTGGAAACCACCGTGTGTCGCAATTTGATCGAGCATGTGATCAAAAAACCCGAGTCCGGTAGTGATATCGTTACCTCCTTGCTCATCCAAATTCACAAAGACTTTTATGTCTGTTTCTTTGGTCGTGCGCACGACTTCAGCAGTACGCGCTTTTACCGTAAGATCTTTTAATATTTGTTTCCAGTTCATCGTTTCAGGGTGATATTGAATACCTTGAATTGCCATATTTTCGGCCAGTTGCAAGTCGGTTGCGCGGTCACCAATCACCACTGAATTTTGGAAGTCGACCTTACCCCCTTGCAGATATTCTTTAACCATTCCTAATTTAGGTTTACGACAAGTGCAATTGTCTTGCTCGAAGTGCGGGCAAATCAGCACATCATCAAACACCACACCCTGGGAGGTGAAGATCTCCATCATCATGTTTTGAGGCGCATCAAAATCAGCTTGAGGATAACTATCGGTACCCAATCCATCTTGGTTTGTCACCATCACTAGGCGATATCCCGCGTCTTGTAACGACAGCAGGCTTGGAATAACAAAAGGCTCGAGTTTCAGTTTATCAAGTCGATCCACTTGGAAATCAATAGGTGGTTCGACAATCAAGGTGCCATCTCGATCAATAAATAGAATTTTTTGCTGCTTGCTCACTTGGACTTCCTTTTCATTCTTAGCTCATTTATCACAGAACGAGCCCTTATTCTTATTGATGCTTCACGTTAGTATTTTTATCTTAACGCCAAGCATCCGACCGTCTAATTACGCGTAAAAATTACGAATAAAACCAAGAGTTTTTTCACACTCATCGCGATTACCGACACTAATTCGCACACAATCTTCAATTGGTGAGTTACGTAAAATGATTCCGTTATCCCACGCGGCTTTAAATAGTGCATCGCCATCCGGGAATTTAACCAGCATATAATTGCCCCAGCCATCAAAGACTTGCAACCCACCAATCATTGAAAGACCGACTTGTAAGTAAGCTCGGTTGGCATTGAGATCCAACACTTGATATTTCGCGCGCGCCAGGCCCGCTTCAGACAATGCTTGTATCGCGATTTCAGCCACAGGAATTGGTACCGGATACGGCGCTATAACTTTAAGCAATACGTCGATGACCTCTTGGTTTGCGAGTGTGAAACCACAACGCAAGCCAGCGAGTGCAAATGCTTTTGATAAGGTGCGCAAAATAGCGAGGTTGGGATATTGCTCAAGAAGATCGACCGTAGAAGCTTCTGGACAGAAGTCGATATACGCTTCATCCATCACCACTATCGCTTTATCTTTTGTCATCTCTAGCAAGGTAATAATGTCTTCTCGCTTAACCAAATTCCCGGTCGGATTATTTGGGCTACACACGAAAAGTAACTTTGCCCCATCAAGATTCGCTTTAATGCCCTCTAAATCGAGTTGCCAATCTGCGGTTAATGGGACGGTTCGTCTTTCTACACCAAATGTTTCCGCACTGATAGCGTACATCCCATATGTTGGTGGACAATATAAAATGGCATCCTCACCTGGCTCACAAAACGCGCGAACTAATAACTCAATACCCTCATCAGCCCCACGGGAAGTCAAGGTCTGTTCAGGCTTAACGCCTGCATAGGCTGCATAGGCTGCGATCAGTTCTTTAGGCTGACATTCGCTATAACGGTTTAAGCGAACAAAGTTGGTTTTATATTCATTATTGAATGGGGATTCGTTCGCATTAAGCCAAACATCCCCAGTACCACCAATACGTCGAGCCGACAAATAAGGTGTTAATTGCTGAACTTGTTTACGCGCTAATTTTTCCATTGCTCTTTTCCTCAACCTTTCGCCAACAACTTTTCGACACGAATTGTTACTGCTCGTTTATGCGCATCTAACCCTTCAGCTTCTGCCATAGTCACGACTGTTGGAGCCAGAGTTTGTAAACCTTGTGCGGTGAGCTCTTGAACCGTCATACGCTTTGAAAAATCGGCTAAACCTAAACTTGAATAGGTTCGGGTGTAACCATACGTCGGCAAAACGTGATTGGTCCCAGAAGCGTAATCACCAGCCGATTCCGGCGACCAATCGCCTAAGAAAATAGAACCAGCGTTGTCTAGCAATGGCAACAATTCACGAGGATTCTTGGTTTGAACAATCAAGTGCTCAGGGCCATAGAAATTAGAAATTGAAACTGCTTGAGTTAAAGACTCAGCAATAATAATTAAACTCGATGCGAGCGCTTTTTCAGCAATATCAGCGCGAGAAAGTAATTTCAACTGTTCACGAACAGCGTCACTGACTTGATCGGCAATGATTGGTGATGGTGTCACAAGCACCACTTGAGAGTCAGGGCCATGCTCGGCTTGGCTTAACAGATCCGCAGCGACGAAATCTGGGTCAGCAGATTCATCCGCAATCACCAATACTTCAGATGGGCCTGCTGGCATATCGATTCCGGCACCACGAAAATCGTTACTCACTTGTCGCTTCGCTTCCGTAACGTAAGCGTTACCCGGGCCAAATATCTTATCAACCTTAACAACGGTTTCTGTCCCATAAGCCATTGCAGCAATCGCCTGACCGCCACCGACGTTATAAACTTCATCGATGTTACACAGCTTAGCAACATATAAAATTTCATCTGCAATCGGTGGTGGTGAGCACAACACAACTTTACGACAACCTGCAATTTGAGCAGGAACACCTAACATCAAAACCGTCGACGGCAGAGGCGCACTACCGCCAGGGATGTACAAACCGACTTTATTAATAGAACGCGTTACCTGTTCACAAACGACACCTGGTTGTGTTTCTACCTTTATTGGCTGAGGTTTTTGTGCATTGTGAAACTTAGCGATATTCTCATAAG
The DNA here is from genome assembly GCF_003605645.1 of Vibrio sinensis. GTDB lineage: Bacteria > Pseudomonadota > Gammaproteobacteria > Enterobacterales > Vibrionaceae > Vibrio > Vibrio sinensis. The sequence continues at coordinate 89,105 of NZ_QVMU01000012.1, forward strand.
CTTGCTCTAAAGCCTGCTTCATCTTGGATGTTAAACGCTCTGATGCTGCTTCTATTTCCCCCTTAGAAACACGAATAGAAGCAGGGGTGACCTTATCGAATTTCTCGGTCAACTCAATCAGTGCGGCATCTCCCTCACTGCGAACTTTTGCAATAACCTCTGAGACAGCGGCGGTGATATTAGCCCCTTCGCTGATAGCAGGACGCTCTAGTACTGAGTCTTGCTGAGTTTCACTAAGTGATTGCCAAACGACTGTTCTCATCGTCTACTCCATCATTTTTTCAATCGGTAATACCAAAATCGAGCTCGCGCCTAATTCTTTTAACTGTTCCATTGTTTCCCAGAATAAATTTTCTGTACTCACCAAGTGGACAGCAACTTTCTGCTTTTCTGCCGATAGCGGTAAAACGGTTGGATCTTCTGCGCCCGGTAATAGAGCTTTAATCTGTTCTAACTTATCGACTGGCGCATGTAGCATGATGTATTTAGATTCTTTTGCTTGTTGTACACCTTGCATACGAGTGAGTAATTTCTCAATCAATGCCAATCGCTCAATATCAAAATCACCCACACGTTGAATAAGTGTCGCTTTTGATTTAAAAATCACTTCGGCTTCTTTTAGGCCATTTGCTTCTAATGTTGCCCCTGTCGAGACAAGATCGGCAATCGCATCAGCCAATCCGGCGCGTGGCGCGACTTCAACTGAACCGGTCAGCATACATGTTGAAAATGGCACTCCTTGTTCATCCATATATGCTTTTAATAATTGCGGATACGTTGTTGCAATACGCTTACCCGCGAGATCTTGAGGCCCGTTATATTCTTGGTCTTTATTAATCGCGATAGATAAACGGCAACCACCAAAATCAAGACGACGAAGTTGAATAAATTGGCAAGGCTCACCTAGTGCTTTACGATCTAAACGAACTTCTTCTAGTTCATTTTCACCAATAAAACCTAAGTCGACGACCCCATCCATGATCAAACCTGGAATGTCATCATCACGAACAAGAAGTAAATCTATTGGCATATTTTCCGAATGAACGACAAGACGTTCACCCATAATATTGAATTTCACGCCGCATTTTTTAAGTAACAACTGACACTCTTTACTTAAGCGACCTTTCTTTTGAATTGCGATTCTTAGGCGTTGTGTTTGCATTGCTTTATCCCTGTGCAAATTAAAAACGATTTTAAAATAACCAAAACCAAATTATGAAACCGGTAAAACTGAAAAACCCTCGGAAGATGTTCATCTCCCGAGGGTTTTAATCATAAATTCTTTGATATAAGCCTCCGGGAGTTTCCTATCTCCCGGGTATGCGCACATCTCCCGAAAGACTACAAGGGATGATGGTGATGATGAATTTGCATTACAAAATTGCGCATACTTATTAAACTCTTACCGTTTCATTTAACTATAACCACACTAACTAAGCCGTTAACTTTTTTCAACCATTAATTTGAGTTTTTTTCATCTTTCAGAAACAGAAAAAGGAAGCCGAAGCTTCCTTTTTATCATCCAATCTTTTAACTACTACTCAATACTATTCACGATACGACTTGTAGACATATGCTTCATTACAAAACATACCGCGACGAACGTAATGCTTGCAGCTGTGAATGACAGTGCAAGTGAATCTGTCATTCCCAATACAATAAAGCCTACAACCGACACGAATGCCACTGCCAATGCGTATGGTAGCTGAGTTTGTACGTGGTCAATATGGTTACAACGTGCACCTGTTGAAGACAGGATAGTGGTATCAGAGATTGGTGAACAGTGGTCACCGAACACTGCGCCAGCTAAAACCGCACTTAGCATTGGTAGCATAAGAGCGATGTCTGTGTTGCCCGCTAGGTCACCGGCGATTGGCAGCATAATACCAAAAGTACCCCATGAACTACCGGTTGCAAATGCCATCACACCAGATAGCAAGAACAAGATCACTGGCAACCATTTAGGGTCGATATTACCTTGAACTAGGCTTGATAGATAACTACCGGTATTCATATCACCAATAACCGTACCAATACACCAAGCGAAGACTAAGATAAGGATGGCACCAAACATCGATTTTGCACCGATCCATAAAGTATTGCCGATTTCCACCGCCGCTAGACGCTGTCTCAATACTGTTGCAAGAGCAACTACTAGCCCCGTAAGACCGCCGTAAACTAGAGACGTACCTACGTTAGTATTTTCAAATGCACCAAGTAATGAATATGATTTACCGGCTGCTTCTAGCGCTTGAGCTCCCGTGAATAGCATTGACGCACAAGTGGCAATAATCAACATCACGATTGGTAAAATTAGATCCAATACACGACCGTGGTTGCTTTCTTTAATATCAAGTTCTTCATCAATTTCACGCGCTTGTTCACGTTCATCATTTGCGTCTTCGTCAAATCCACGACCTTGAGAGGCCGCGATTTCATGTTCACGCATTTTGCCAACAGTCAGGCCAAACCATGACACAGCAAATACCATCAACAATGCAAAGATTGCGTAGAAGTTCATTGGTACTACGCGCATAAATGCACCCAAAGCAGAATATTCGGTAATACCGTGGGTCACTAGAATGCCACTGACTATCGTCATAATATAAGCACCCCAACTTGATGCTGGCATTACAACGCACATCGGTGCTGCAGTTGAGTCTAAGATATACGCAAGTTTTGCACGAGAGATGTAAAAACGATCTGTTACAGGGCGAGAGATAGCACCAACCGCTAGGCTATTAAAATAGTCGTCAATAAAAATGAAAATACCTAGGAATGCGGCAAGTAGCTTTGCTCCACGTTTACTTTTGATGCGAGATTGCGCCCAATCAGCAAATGCTCGCGTACCACCAGACAATGTTAACAGTGCTGTCATCATACCCAGTAACAATAGGAAAGCTACAATGCTCATTTTACCCGCATTAATGCCACCATCTTGGACAAACACGCCCAAAACAATGTTTTTTATGTAGCTAATCGCGCCGCCAAATGAAGCATCGGCAAGTAAAAAAGCACCAATGGCAATACCCGTGCCAAGAGATAACAGAACACGACGCGTAACAATCGCTAGCGTCAAGGCTACTACCGGAGGTAGTAGTGAAATAGGAGATGTTGCAAAATCGATTAAATTCATGATCTTCAAAAACCAGTTCTAATTGGTTAGAGATCTACTGCAGACTAATTGTAAGAAATCATTTTCAAACAACTAATGTTGAACATAGCGACAGGGAAGTGAACACTTCAACCCAACCCTACAGTAGCGCTCCATAGTTTAACAAAATTATAGACTATGGCAGTGTTGCCCCTATTTGAGTGCAACCCCAGCAAGTGGTTTTGATGAACCGGCTCACTTCGGCGTCAATGACCTTTCACGTTTGCTCATTGGCATCACCCCAACAAACGCTACTGATTCATTTCGCTCCTCTACCGCGACAATACTTTAGACTATTGCAAAATAAATTTAACAATAATTTAACCACCCGTCGCATTAGGTACAGATGATTGTACTTATCTCGACTACCATTTCAATACAAAAAATAAACTTTATTCAGCTTTCTAATGATCTTTTTAGCGACACCAAAATCAGTACATTTGCTCTAATACTGAATTCAATTCCCACCTATAAAGATGAACTTGTGAGATGAAAAGTTTATAAACTACTAAATTTTATATGTATTCATTTCAAACATTTTAGGGATTTTATATTTCTCGTATGAAACTTGATTTCTATAATAATCGTCTATGTATTGCGACTATAATTTAGAGGTATTGGATAATAAAAGGTCACTCGACTGAAAAACATACATTATCTGAATTCAATTTGTTTTTATTTCAGGAACTTTTCAAAATTAATATTGTATAATTTAAAAGTCAGGTTTAATATTTATCCATCAGTTACTTTATTTGTGAGTATAACCATGTCGGAAATAACAAAAACTCTATTAAACATTCGCAGCCTTCGCGCTTTTGCTCGTGAACTAACTGTAGAGCAATTAGAAGAAGCACTAGAAAAACTAACTATTGTTGTTCAAGAACGTAAAGAAGCTGAAGAAGCTGAATTTGAAGCACGTGCTGAACAAGAATCTAAATTAGCAGCAATTGCTGAACAAATTGCTAAAGATGGCATTGACGTAGAAGCATTAATTAGTGCGCTATCTGGTGAAACGAAAAGCAAAACTAAATCAAAACGTGCTCCTCGCCCTGCAAAGTATAAATATGTAGATACTAACGGCGAAGAAAAAACTTGGACAGGTCAAGGCCGTACACCGTCTGCAATCCAAGAACAATTGGATGCAGGAAAATCGCTAGACGACTTCCTTCTTTAATTAGAAATATTTGAAAAAAAGCTCCTACTATAAGGAGCTTTTTTTTATTGATATTTATTTGACCAATAAAAAGCCTGCATATAACAAGCAGGCTTTATGAATACGATTAATGAAGCTTATCTTTCCCAATAGGCTTCTTCTAAGCTATCTTCTCGTTCAGGCAAGCCGCGTGATAAACGTGGTGAATGTTGAACCAACACTTCATAACTTGCACGGTTAGAATATTTACAAACTTGTGAAAATGAAGAATAAGTTAAAAACGCATAAGCGTGTTTACTTGAGTTTGGCACATTCTCTTTGTGGTACTTATTTGCTGCCATATCATGCAATAAAGCAGATAAAGCGGCATCACCTGCTCCATTTGTATTCTTAATTTTCTCAGGGCCACCCATATAAGGTGAAATATGAGAGAAAACTTTCAATGGATTTTGGCACAGTGATTTAAATGCTGGGCGACTAAATTCAAAACGATTAAATTCAGCAACACTACCTGGCAATAATGGCAAACTGGTTTCACGTTTTGCTTCGTCTTCAGTGTAGCCACCCATAAACAAACCAACAGGACCAGCTGTACATAACACCAAATCCACCCACTCCAACGCTTTGTCAGATGCTGCCAATGGATCGGTTTCACCAGTTAACGCTTCAGCTTCATCTTCATTCATCGCCACTACGCTAACATGGTCACGTAAGAAGTCTTGCCAGAATTTAGGGTCATCTTGAATAACAAATTTAGTCCCTAGTGTTAATACAACCGGAACGTCATGCTTTTTCGCATACTCAATCGCTCGCATTGTCGCTTCAGGCATAGGGTCGCCCTCTTTACAACGTACTAAGTAGGCTGTTAATACTAAAGCTGACGCATTTTTAAAAATTTTCTCAGGAATACTATTTGGGCTCAGCTGATTCATTTGCCCTTCGCTGATTGCAAACGTGCGTTCACCATCTTCAGTGATCAGTGCGAAACAACGACCAATCGCTCCCTCTACGGCTTGCAGATAGTTTAAATCCATGCGACTAGACGTATTGCAAAGGTAGCGGTAGCCATAACTGCCAATCTTAATATCTTGGCTCATTACGCCTAACAACGTAGAACGGTCATCAGCTAATACTGAGTAGTTATGTAATGTATTTCCGATCGTACCACCGGCATACTCATTAGTAATCAAGTCACATTCTTTTAGCTCGTTATATAAAGCTTCAGCGGCTTGATCATCAATAACTAGTGAGTGTCCCTTACTCAATCCATATTTAGCAATAAGATCTGAATCTACTTTCGCTTCGATGTCCACTAGTGTTTGATCAATGCCAATAATGTGTGTACGTGACATTTTCTTACTTTCTTGAGCCTGACTGACTAAAGGATCACGTGCATGAACGGGAAAGTAGTGTTTAGACTTACGTTGACCGGGAAATTTCATAATTTACATTCTGAGTAAGGGTTCGATTGGGGATGCGGATTCTACCGCGCTCAGATGAACGCGGCAATAGGGTCAATTATAGCAAACGTTTTCGCTATTCTCCGTCCATAAAGCTAAGATCTGGCAAGCTATCTAAATGCTCTGAATAACGTTTAAGATTGAATGTCCCATCGTTTTTCATGACATCAAATATTTCAATAGAGACAGCGCATGCCATCATCTCGATCGCTTCTTCGCGAGGTGTGCCTGTCATCATTAAACGCATTAATGTTTCTTTTGCTTTAATCGGATTGCCATCTTCAAGTTGATTTTCAATAACTTCGATTAGCTGAGCTTCTTCGAACACTTGGTTTTCTTCAGTCATAATGCTGTTTCCTCTTGGATTTTCGGTCACTATGCCATATATAGCTATTCTCAACCTATCGAAATTACCTTTGTTCGTTTTTATTGCTTAAAATATCTACAAAAACGAAGTGTGATTTCGATCTCGGATCTGTCACCGGTCTGCGGTTTCTGTTAGAATCTGCGTCCAGTTAATTTAAGTGGTATTTTGTAATGTCTGCGAACTGTAAAGACAACAGTCAAAAGAAAGTCATCGTTGGTATGTCTGGTGGCGTTGATTCATCTGTTTCTGCGTATCTTTTAAAACAACAAGGCTATCAAGTTGAAGGTCTGTTTATGAAGAACTGGGAAGAAGATGATAACGAAGAGTACTGTACTGCAGCTGAAGATTTAGCTGATGCTCAAGCAGTCTGCGACAAGCTGGATATCCCACTTCATACCATTAATTTTGCTGCAGAATATTGGGATAATGTTTTTGAATATTTCCTTGCTGAATATAAAGCAGGACGTACTCCAAACCCAGATATTCTGTGCAATAAAGAAATCAAGTTCAAAGCATTCCTAGAGTTTGCTGATGAAGTGCTCGATGCTGACTACATTGCTATGGGTCACTATGTTCGTCGTTCATTCCCTGAAAATGGTGAAGCGCCACAAATGCTACGTGGCAACGACAACAATAAAGATCAAAGCTACTTCTTGTACACATTGAGCCACGAACAAGTTGCACGCAGCCTATTCCCTGTTGGTGAACTAGAGAAACCTGAAGTTCGTCGCATCGCTGAAGAGCAAGATTTGATCACTGCGAAGAAAAAAGACTCTACGGGTATTTGTTTTATCGGTGAGCGCAAATTTACAGACTTCTTGTCTCGCTATCTTCCTGCTCAACCGGGTAAAATTGAAACGCCAGAAGGCCAAGTTATTGGCGAGCACCAAGGTTTGATGTATCACACATTAGGCCAACGCAAAGGCTTACATATTGGCGGCCAAAAAGGTGGTGGCGGCAATGAAGATCCATGGTATGTAGCAGAGAAAGATCTGAAACGTAACGTGCTAATCGCAGTTCAGGGTGCTGATCACCCTCTATTAAAGTCAAATGGCTTGGTTGCAGCACAGTTACATTGGGTGGATCGCACACCAATTCGCGAACCATTAAAATGCACAGTGAAAACACGCTACCGCCAAACGGATATCCCTTGTTGTATCATCCCTATCGATGACGAAACAATCAAAGTGATATTCGACGAGCCTCAGGTTGCTGTAACCCCTGGCCAATCTGCTGTTTTCTATCTAGATGATGTTTGCCTTGGTGGCGGTATCATTGAAGAACGTATTTAATTCGTCGAATTTATTAGGAGTGCAACTACGTGGCTAACACACTTTATGATCGTACTATCGCGTTTGCTGGTATCTGCCAAGCGGTTGCTTTGGTTCAACAAGTAGCGAAAAATGGTCATTGTGACTCGGACGCGTTTGAAACTTCACTAAAAGCGATTTTGAACACAAATCCAAGCAGTACGCTGAATGTGTTCGGTCGTGAGTCTGACTTAAAGTTAGGCTTGGAGTGTTTAGTCAAAGGTATCGATAGCACCCCGACTGGCAGTGAAATCACTCGTTATATTATTAGTTTAATGGCTCTAGAGCGTAAACTTAGTAGCCGTAACGATACGATGTCTCAGCTTGGTGACCGCCTCCAAACTTTGGAGCGTCAACTCTCTCATTTTGATCTTCTTGATGAACAAATGATTAGTAACCTTGCGAGTGTGTACTTGGATGTAGTGAGCCCAATCGGTCCGCGAATTCAAGTCACAGGAACGCCATCTGTACTTCAACAAACCAGCAACCAACATAAAGTTCGCGCTTTGTTATTATCCGGTATTCGAAGCGCTGTATTATGGCGCCAAATCGGCGGCAAGCGACGTCACTTGATCTTCGGTCGCAAAAAAATGGTCGAGCAGGCACAAATCCTTCTCGCCCGTATGTAGCGGACGAATATAATCAGCAGCTCGCGTTTATCGCGAGCTCATTTTTTTAAGTCGGACACCCCTTGCGCAAACGTTTGCGCAATATTCGTGACAATTGCCATTGTTATTGGTATAAAGCACACGAAATTTAGAAAATCAATTCAGGAGAACATCATGGAACTGTCAGCATTGACTGCTGTTTCACCAGTAGACGGCCGTTACGGAAGCAAGACTATTGCATTACGTGAAATATTCAGCGAATACGGTCTATTAAAATACCGTACTATTGTTGAAATCCGCTGGTTACAAAAGCTTGCTGCCACTGCTGAAATTGCAGAAGTGCCAGCCTTTAGCGCTGAAGCAAATCAATTCCTAGACAACCTTGCTGCAAACTTCTCTGAAGAAGACGCTCTACGTATCAAAGAAATTGAACGCACAACCAACCACGATGTAAAAGCGGTTGAGTATTTCTTAAAAGAACAAGTTGCTGGCGTTCCTGAACTTCATGCGGTGAATGAATTTATTCACTTTGCTTGTACTTCAGAAGACATTAACAACACTTCTCATGCTTTGATGCTAAAAGAAGCTCGTGAAACGATTATTCTTCCAGAAATTCGTAACCTTATTGATGCAATCAGCAAACTTGCTGTTGAATACCGTGACATTCCTTTCCTATCACGTACGCACGGTCAACCAGCTTCTCCATCAACGATGGGTAAAGAGATGGCAAACGTTGCTTACCGCATGGAACGTCAATACAAGCAAATCGAAAACGTTGAAATCTTGGCGAAAACTAACGGTGCAGTTGGTAACTACAACGCTCACCTTTCGGCATACCCTGAACTAGATTGGCATAAGTTTAGCGAAGAGTTCATCACTGAATCTCTAGGCGTTACTTGGAACCCATACACGACTCAAATCGAACCTCACGATTATATCGCAGAGCTATTTGATGCCGTTGCGCGTTTCAACACCATTCTAATCGACTTCGACCGTGATGTTTGGGGCTACATTGCTCTTGGCCATTTCAAGCAAAAAACCATTGCTGGCGAAATTGGCTCTTCAACAATGCCACACAAAGTTAACCCAATCGATTTCGAAAACTCTGAGGGTAACCTAGGCCTTGCAAACGCAGTATTTGGCCATCTGGCTCAAAAACTGCCTATTTCTCGTTGGCAACGTGACCTTACTGACTCCACAGTACTACGCAACCTTGGTGTTGGTGTTGGCTATGCAATCATCGCGTACACATCAACATTGAAAGGTATTAGCAAACTGGAAGTAAATCGTGAAGCACTGCTTGCTGAACTTGATAAAAACTGGGAAGTTCTTGCTGAACCCGTTCAAACGGTAATGCGTCGTTACGGTATCGAGAAGCCTTACGAGAAGCTAAAAGAGCTAACTCGTGGAAAACGTGTTGATGGCGAAGCTATGCGTCTATTTATTGATGGCCTTGAACTGCCTGAGCATGAAAAAGCACGTCTAAAAGAGATGACACCTGCGAACTACATCGGTCAAGCTATCGAACTAACTGACAAATTATAACTTTCTTTGTTATGTCATTTATTGCAAAGGCTTCCTCAAGGAAGCCTTTTTTCTATCTATAATTCTTATCCTCAGCGCTCCTTGCCCAACAAGCGACATAATTAGCGTGCCATACATAGTTTAGTTAGCATTTCATAGCTATATTGCAATATTGCTATATTGCTATATTGCTATAGCGCAATGACGTTAGCTCATGTCCTTAGTGTCAAATGTATCCACTCACTTGTAGCAAATAAACCGCACAGAAAATAAACGCTGCTGGATCAAAAAAGGCTTGGTCTATCACCAAGCCTTTCGTTTATCACGTCGATTTTCTATCGTCTCATTTTATCGTTAGACTAAATAAATCCATCCGATAAATAAGATTAAGCGTTACGTAACGCTGCGATTCGCTTATCCAATGGTGGGTGGCTCATCAACAATTCCGTCATTGAGCGTTTACCATTAATACCGAAAGCCATCATTGAACCTTCCAATTGAGATTCATGGCTCACTTTCAAACGCTCTAGAGCAGCAATCATTTTTTGCTTACCGACTAATTGCGCTGCACCCGCGTCAGCATAAAACTCACGATGACGGCTGTACCACATGGTAATAAAGCTTGCTAGGAAGCCAAAAACCAATTCCAATACCATAGAGACACCGAAATATACCATCATATTTGAGCCGCCCTCGCCCTCTTCATCACTATCATTTGAAGAAACGATGTTCGCGATAAAACGAGAAAGGAAAATAACAAACGTATTCACAACACCTTGCATCAGCGTCATGGTCACCATGTCGCCATTCGCAATGTGACTCACTTCATGGGCAAGTACTGCTTCAGCTTCATCACGGGTCATGTTATGAAGTAGCCCAGAAGAAACTGCGACTAGTGAATCATCACGCTTTGCACCGGTTGCAAAGGCATTAATATCAGAAGAATCATAGATCGCTACTGTTGGCATACCAATACCAACCTGAGCTGACTGTCGACGTACTGTTTCAAGCAACCAATGCTCTGTTTCGTTACGCGGACTTTCAATAACCATGCCGCCAACTGAACGCAGTGCCATACTCTTCGACATCAATAGCGAAATAATTGAACCACCAAAACCAAATACTGCTGCCATGACAAGTAGACCTGACAAACTGCCTGGCTGCATGCCTGTAACTGCATAAACAATATTCAAAACAACGCTCAACACCAACACAACGGCTAGGTTTGTTGCTAGGAATAACATGACTCGCTTCATTGACTTTCTCCAAAAATTGGAAGCTTATTATAAATGTTCTTGTGTAGATGCCACACGAACTTGTTATTTGTATAGATATAGTTTAAACCGAATAATTACAAGGTTAAGCAGCAAATTGAAACATTTGTTTTCGATAATGACATAGATTGACATACTCTTCGGTGTATAACCAAAAAATATGACTCACTTTAAGCAACTTGATGCAATTAAATCTTGTATTATTTTATATAGTTAACATCGCTATAGACTTTGGTCTTATTGCTGAGTTGTAGAAAACTGCTAAATTCAAATTATATAAAAAATGAACCACTTAATGCAGTTTGAGGGACAGAACAATGATTGAAGCAAACAACTACCAAATGGCGATCGATCTTCTCCGCTGTCACTTAGGACTTTCAGAAGATGAAGCGCTGCAAGAGTTAGGCTTAGAGAGTACTATCGGCAATGATCCTCATGTCGCGGATTACCAGCAAGCACTACTCGGTATGGACAGTGATAAGTAAGTAATAAAAGCTCTGACTCATTACATAGAACCACTAACTCTAATAAAAAATTAAGGCTGCCAAATGGCAGCCTTAATTTTTATTCTTACGATGGTCTTTTACTACAATCGTACCTAACTTCAATGAGACCCTACTTCAGTAGCGGCTCGACATTGATATAACGACCAAGATTAACGCGTTTAACTTTAGGTACATAAGGAATCTCGCCTAATTTAGGCGCATCGATTCTAGTCTCTAGCATCTCAATAATTTCAGCATAGTGTTCTGTTCCTGGGTTGATTCGATTAGCAACCCAACCGATCACTTCAAGCCCGTCAGCTTTAATCGCATCCAATGTCAATAAAGCATGACTCAAACAGCCTAACTTAATGCCTACAACAAGAACAACGGGTAGTTTTTCTTGTTGTACCCAAGTTGACAAACAATCACTGTCAGAAATCGGTACACGCCAGCCGCCCGCGCCTTCAATCAAGACGATATCTGAATTTTCCTTATGCAGGGCAAGCTTTTCGCTCAATACCGCATAGTCAATAACCACATTTTCACGTTTAGCAGCAATGTGTGGTGATGCTGGCAACTTAAGAGCATAAGGGTTTATATCGTCATAATTGACTTCTACCGTCGCCGCATTTTGTAGATAGAGCGCATCAGAATTTCGCATACCACTTTCAGTTTCATCACTACCAGAGGCAACTGGCTTGTAACCAATAGTGTTTAAACCTTTATCCGCTAAAGCATTCAAAATCGCTTTCGAAGCGATTGTTTTTCCAACATCGGTATCCGTACCTGCAATAAAAAAAGCATCAATCATAGATTAATCGTCCCCAAACATACTTGATAGGTTGCGGGCAGAAGGCCCCGGTGGATATTCCGATGTGCTTGATAGTATCTCTCAACATCCAAAATAGATCGTCGTCGAGTGAGCCCATTTGAGCGACCTGCTACATGATTCGCGCCAATACCTTTTAGATCGCGCATCAGTGAAAATGCAGAGTCATACCAAACAACAATGGTGGGCAAGTCTAGATGATGGACTGGACAGTGAGATTGCGCTAACGCAATTTTTACCTGATTCACTGACACAAAATCATTGACGTGTTGATGTGAGTCAATTTTCGCCCATGCCTTCTTCAGTTCAATAAGTGAACCATCAAGTAAAGTAGAGAAAAATAACTCGCCTCCTGCTTTTGTCACTCGACGCATTTCACTTAAAGGCCATGCTAAATTCTCGCACCATTGTAGTGCCAGACTTGAAAAGACATAATCAACAGCATCATTTCCTAATGGTAATGACTCCGCATCGGCTAAGTAATAATGGCATTGTTTATCGCCACATCGCTTGCGTGTCTCGTTAAGCATCTGTTGTGATAAATCAATACAGATAACCGTCGCTCCTCGCAACAGTAATTGTTCACTGAAATATCCTGTACCACAGCCAAGGTCAAGCACGATTTTATTCGACAAATCACTTGGCATTTTATCGAGTAAGCGGTGACCAACATCTCGTTGAAATGCCGCGTGATGATCGTATGTCGCAGCGGCCTTACTAAATGCGTCGGCAATCGCTACCTTGTCCTGACTTGACGATAGATCACCCAATAGATTTAAGCTCATCGAACACTCCTAAATTATTTTGTGTATCTGATTGGCAAGGTCCCGGATCTGCTGCTTATCATGAGCCGCTGTCAAAGTAACTCTTAGCCGGGCTGTTCCGGATGGAACGGTTGGCGGCCGAATTGCGGTTAACCAAAAACCCCGTTCTTTCAGCTGATTCGCCACGTCTACAGCTCGATTAGCACATCCAATATGAATCGGGCAAATAGGCGTATTTGTCGCGACAAATCCCTCAACGTCAGCCAAGTAGTGATTAAAATCATACTGCAATTCCAGTAGCTTCTCACGTCGCCACTCCTGTTGTTGGACCATTTTAAGGGCGTAAGTTAGTGCATAGGCTTGAGCTGGCGGCATAGCCGTCGAATAAACATGATGACGAGAAAATTGCGTCAGGTAATCCCCAACTTCCTCGCTGCACAATACTGCAGCACCGGACATCCCCATCGCTTTGCCAAATGTCACAATCAAGATATGAGGGTGAATACCACTTTCATCACAACTTCCCCGACCTCGCTCCCCCAGCACACCAAAACCGTGAGCATCATCTACCATCAACCAAGCTGAAGAGTTAATCATAGCCGCGATCTCAGCAAGTGGCGCGCGATCCCCATCCATGCTAAAGACCCCTTCCGTCACAACTAAAGCAGCTGAATTCAGGTTTTCATTTTCACGCTGAAGTAATGTGGCAAGATGAGCTGTATCATTATGCTGAAAGCGACGCATCGTCGCCGGAGATAGCATTCCCGCTTCCATTAATGAAGCGTGATTAAGTCGATCTTGGAATAAAGAATCGTCTTTTTCTAATAAACTGAACAAAATTGCTTGGTTTGCTGAAAAACCAGATCCAAAAAGTATCGCGCGAGGATAACCTAGCCATTCACACAGTGATTTCTCTAAACCATCATGAGCGGAACTATATCCTGTCACCAAAGGCGAAGCACCACTACCATTGCCATAGCGTGCTATTCCCTCTTGCCAAGCCTGTGAAAGCTCCGGATCCGTCGCTAGGCCTAAATAATCGTTACTCGAAAAATTAATATATTGACGCCCATCATGGGATAGTTGGATCCCATTTCCTTGGTCAACAGCAATTAATTTTCGCGTAAGACCTTTGTCTTTTCGAATATTAAGTGCTTCTTCAATACGCCTGTTAAACGCTGGCATCATAAAACAAATCACCTTTTGACGGTCGTGACGCAACACGTTCGACGACTCGATCTAACAAATCGTTTTCTTCGATTTCATCTGGTTTTTGTACGACTTCTTGGCGGTTGATGCCCAATGTCTCAAATAACTGTAAATCTTTGTCTTCTGATGGATTTGGCGTCGTCAACAACTTACAGCCGTAAAAAACCGAGTTTGCGCCAGCCATAAAGCATAAGGTTTGCATCTGCTCATTCATATTTTCACGACCCGCAGATAAACGGACAGCTGACATTGGCATCATGATACGTGCTATAGCGATAAGTCGAATAAAATCAAATGGGTTAACATCATCTACGTTTTCTAATGGTGTTCCCTTTACCTTAACCAGCATATTAATCGGAACGCTTTCTGGGTGAACAGGTAGATTCGCCAACTCCACAAATAGTCCAGCGCGATCATTGGTACTTTCTCCCATTCCAATAATCCCACCTGAACAAATTTTCATCCCCGCATCTCTCACGTGAGATAAAGTATCGAGACGATCCTGATATGTACGTGTCGTAATAATATTGCCGTAGAACTCAGGAGAGGTATCAAGGTTATGGTTATAGTAATCCAACCCCGCCTCAGAAAGTGCAACAGCTTGCTCTGGCGTCAACATTCCCAACGTCATACAGGTTTCAAGTCCTAACCCCTTAACTCCTTTGATCATTTCAGTTAAATGAGGCATATCTCTTTGTTTCGGGTTTTTCCACGCGGCCCCCATGCAAAAGCGAGTAGAACCCGCACTTTTCGCTTTATGCGCTGCGTCCAACACTCGTTCAACTTCCATTAAGCGTTCTTTCTCAACGTCAGTCGTGTAGCGCGCACTCTGTGGGCAGTATTTACAATCTTCAGGGCAAGCACCGGTTTTGATCGACAATAATGTACTAACTTGAACATGATTATGTTGCTGAAACTTCCTATGAACTAATTGCGCTTCAAACAATAAATCCATAAAAGGTTTATCCATGAGTGCTGTTACCTCTGCAACAGTCCAATTGTGACGAACTTCCACATGCTTTCCTTATGATTAGAATTGTTACTTGGCTAGTCTAACGACTGGATGTAGACTGTCAACAATGTTAGAAATCAAAAGTTTACATTTGGTTAATTTTTAAACAAACTTAACAGTGGTACATGCAATGGACTTAGCCTTTGATAGCCGCCATATATGGCATCCTTACACTTCGACATTAACACCTCTGACCTGTTACCCAATTATTTCGGCACATGACATCTATCTTGAATTGGAAAATGGAAAACAGCTTGTTGATGGCATGTCATCCTGGTGGTCCGCAATACATGGCTACAATCATCCCCATTTAAATAGGGCTGCTCATCAACAGATAGATAAGATGTCACACGTCATGTTTGGGGGAATTACCCATGAACCGGCTATCAACCTCTGCAAAAAATTGCTGGCCTTTGCTCCAAATAACTTAGAGCATGTCTTTCTCGCCGATTCGGGCTCGGTTGCCGTCGAAGTGAGTCTAAAAATGGCACTACAGTACTGGCATGCTAAAGGTGAAAAACGCTCTAAATTTTTAACATTGAGAGATGGCTATCATGGCGATACATTCGCCGCGATGTCAGTCACCGATCCCGATAACTCCATGCACTCTTTATACAAAGGTTTTTTACCTGAACATATCTTTGCCCAATCACCAAAAACTGGATTTTGGCAAGAATGGAATGACAAGGATATCCAAGATTTCCAACAGAAACTTGAATGCCATCACCAGCAAATTGCTGCCGTTATCCTCGAGCCAATCGTACAAGGTGCCGGGGGAATGCGTATCTACCACCCGGAGTTTCTCAAGCAAGTTCGAATACTCTGTGACGCCTATGGCGTATTATTAATACTGGATGAAATCGCTACGGGGTTTGGTCGCACCGGGAAAATGTTCGCCTGTGAACATGCCGATGTTGAGCCCGACATTATCTGTGTTGGTAAGGCGTTGACCGGCGGCTATATGACTCTATCTGCAACCTTAGCTTCAAAAGAAGTCGCAGATACCGTTTGCGACGGGGATGCAGGATGTTTCATGCACGGCCCGACTTTTATGGCGAACCCTCTCGCATGTGCAGTAGCGACAGCCAGTATGGAATTACTTGAAACTCAACAATGGGCACAACAAGTCACCAACATTGAGCAATGGTTCTCCCAACTGCTTCCACCTTTAACAGCATCCCCGTTAGTCAAAGACGTGCGCTGGTTAGGTGCGATTGGCGTTGTAGAAACTCATTGCCCCGTAGAGATGGAAACAATTCAAGCTTTATTCGTAGAGTTAGGAGTCTGGATCAGACCATTTGGGCGCCTAATTTATATTATGCCTCCGTATATCAGCCAACGTGAGCATATCGACAAGCTTGTTGCTGCTATTTCGATCGCTCTAGATAATCCAAATTGCTTCAAGTCTATGCGTTAATTCTCGGGTGACTCTAAGATCGAGAATTCAAATCATTAGATAAAAGTCAAAGATCAGTAGGACAAAAATCGCACCTACAGGTCTATTGACTTTAACTCTACTGAACGATTAATTATTGTGATTCCATCCAGCGACGAAACTCTTCTCTTTGTTCCACAGACGCTTTCTTATACCAGAGCTTTAGCTGTTTTGAAGCTTCATTTGATTTGGCTTGTTGGACACTTTTTAGCTCACCAGCTATTGTATCGGCATCGGCAGATAACACGATATTGTGTTGGTTGTTATACGTTGTGATAACCGCAGCGAGATCGCCATAAGGCATGAAGCCCTCCTTGCCTGGTAAATACGCAGAGTTATAGCTCAGGTTTTGTCCAGAGGCAGTAATTCGCCAGTCAGGTCCATGACGAAACTTGGTTTCTGCATCTGAATAGCTGGTGACTTTCGGCACATCAATATCGACATCTTTATCGGTATCAAACGAAATAATGTAAGGTGATGAGATAAATTGATCGCGTGAGCTGCCATTAGTTAAGCGTTTTGACATCCGAACCACAATTTGGTTAAAACCATCATTAATTTGATAATCGGACTTCCCTTTCACTTCAACGCCGTTTACCGCCATAATTTCAACACCAAATTCTGCACTGATCTGGTTGGCAGAAACCATAAACGGCGCCATTGACACTAAACCTAGGTATACGTACTTCTTCATTATTTTATCCTTGTGCGTTTATGACTCTCGTTACCAAAGTTGATATTATTCTATATAACGTTACCAGTTCCGACAGTTCGATTCTGTTATCCAAACAATGCTGTTGAGACAAATAAAGCCGCCTAAAAGGCGGCTTTATAATAAACGTAAGTTAACTATCGATGAATAATCATCAATTAGAAGTTAACATTGATACCTAGAGCTAGACGGTCATCATCAGCACTTGTACCGTTGTCATAGCTTGCGCCTTCAACAAATAATGTTGTTTTTGCGCCGAATGCGTATGCAACACCTGCATAGAAACCATCTTTATCTACGCTATCACCAACAACTGGCTTCTCATCAACTTGACCGTAACCTGCGTATAGACGGTATGCATCGATAAAGTACTCGCCACCTAGACGGAAAGCATCAGCAGAAGACTTATCGAAGTGATCTTCGCTTGAGTAGTCAGCGCCCACTTTAGCATCACCAAACGCATAACTTGCACCAACGTTAAAACCAGTTGCATGGTCATTGTTACCTGATTGTTTGTAATCGAAGTAACCAGCAGATAGACCTAGACCAAACTCAGCATCGTAAGAAGCGGCTAATGTCGCACCAGTGATGTCTTTACCAGCTTCTTCTTCTTTGAACTGGTAAGAACCAGATACAACAAGGCCGTTCATATTCGCAGATTCTGCTTTGATGATACCGTTAGCACGGCCACGATCTTCTAGTTCTTGTGAATAACCGTAGTACTCATCGAATCCACCGCGGAATGCGTAGTCATCAAAAGATGTTGTTTGGCGACCAAAAGTAACCGCTACCGTATCCGTAAAATCTAGACCAGCGTATACATCACGATTTTTAAGTGCTGAACCGTCATCTTGAGTTGTTAGTTGGAATTCAAATTTACCAACGGCTGCAACTGCATCTGTTACTTGATGACGAACTTTAAAACCTAGACGAGAGTCATCAACTAGCACATCTGTGTCGCTGTCTGTGTCAGTCTTTTTATGTTCAATAATTGCGAATGCACGACCTGTAAGTTCAAGAACTGAACCATCTGCGTTATAAATTTCTGCTGCGTTTACTGCGCTTGCTGTACCTGCTGCTAGTACAGCTAAAGCTACTAGAGTCTTTTTCATAATAATCCACTGCCTTTTCTTAATTTGGGAATTCCTTATCCGGTTCCCTTTTATAATTTGAAAGTACTCTCGCTCTGTTTGGCTTGATGTCCTTTCAACTAAATTTCGAGGTCTAGATTGCAAAAGAATATCCTGCGTGTCAAATAACCTAAAATAAAACATAAAAAAAGATAAAAGCCATTCAATTTCAACAGCTTAAATTTAGAGAAAATATAAAAAAACAAAAAACATTCATATCATCCTTGATATTACCCCAAGCCGTAATCGCGGCAAAAACAGCAGAAAACCCCACACAACCAACATAAACCAAAAACAAAAAGAACAAACCACCAACAAACAAACACATTTAGAGATATATATTTTTTACATTTTGAATTAATTCTAAGCCTATGAAGGTTCAGTTTTTTTTTGTGAACAAGATCTAGATTTGCTTTAAAAGAGTTCTATTTCGTGAACTACGTACACATAAGCAATATGTGCTATTATCGCTGACCAGCAAATAGGCACACAGTATGATCACCAGTAAAACACAACAATCCATTCGTAATAGTTATTCAAACCTCCAATCACAGTTGGATAACTTTGTACCTCGTCGTGCACAAAATTATCTTGTCGCCGAAATTGCCAAAACATTGTCCGGCAATTACCACAAATCTAATCGCATGATTGTTGCTGAAGCCGGTACTGGCATTGGTAAATCACTCTCTTATTTGATGGCGACAATTCCGGTAGCAGTATTTAACAATCGCAAAGTTGTTATTTCCACAGCCACTGTGGCACTCCAGGAACAGTTAGTAGAGAAAGACTTACCTCTATTTCGCAGAATTACTGATGTACCGTTCTCTTTTATTCTGGCGAAAGGAAGGCAACGCTATTGTTGTGCAGAAAAACTAATGTCGGCGTGTGGCGTCGATGGTGGTCAGTTGGCGATATTCGAAACAAAACCAAAAAAGAAAGACATCGAACTATTGGAAACAATGCACAGAAGTTTGGCACAAGGTAAGTGGAACGGTGATAGAGATGCGTGGCCGAAAAGCATACCTGATGAAATCTGGCAACTGATCGGCAGCGATAAGCATAGCTGTAATAATAGTTTACCTATGCACCGTAACTGTCCTTTTCAAAAAGCACGTGCTGAACTTGATAAAGCCGATGTCATTATTGCAAACCATAGTTTAGTCATGGCGGATGCCGATCTTGGCGGTGGTGTCATTTTACCCGAGCCAGAAAATACTATTTTTGTTTTTGATGAAGCACACCACTTGCCTCAAGTTGCACGAGATCATTCATCAGCCGCATCAAGTTTAAAAGGGGCTGCAACCTGGTTAGAACGTTTAAATCAATCGATAAGCAAATTTTCCGGGATGACGGATGAAAAACGTGTTGGGCGTTTTCGTAATGAATTACAAGACTCCATACAGCAATTGATACCAGCCTTATCGCAACTGGCTAGTCGTTTTGACCCTGCTCAGTTTGAAGATAAAATTTATCGTTTTGAACACGGCGAGTTACCAAGTTGGCTTGAAGAAGAAGCGAAATCACTTAAGACGCTAAGTCAGAAAGGTGCGCAAGCTGTTGCAAAAATAGCCGACCTTATTGCTGAACGAGTTAAAGATGGAGAACTATCAAGCCGTTTGGCAGAACCTGCATTAGCAGAATTGGGATTCTATATCCAACGTATGGATAACCTAGCACAAGTTTGGCACCTTATGGCGCAACCACTTCGGGACAAAGGAGCTCCCCTAGCCCGTTGGTTGGAAATTAGCCCCGAGCGTGAGGGTGATTTTATCGTCAGTGTTTCCCCACTGGAAGTTGGCTGGCAGCTCGATCAACAGCTGTGGAGTCGATGTGTCGGCGCTGTGCTTGTTTCAGCGACATTGCGCGCACTTAACTCATTTAGTTTTTTCTGTCGTCAAGCTGGTGTAAGTGATAAACCAGAGGACGGTACGCAATTTCTCGCGCTTGCGTCGCCTTTTGACTATCAAAATCAAGCCGAGCTATTCATCCCAAAACTGCGTTACGAACCACAAGTACCACAGTTCACGGAATATCTTATTGAAATTTTGCCTAACCTCATTGAAGACAAGAAGGCCAATTTAGTTTTATTCTCTTCTTATTGGCAAATGAACCAGGTGGCCGAGGCTCTGGAAAGCGCTTTTATTAAGAAAGGCTGGGCATTACAAATTCAAGGCAAAGAATCTCGTGGGGAGATTTTGAAAAAACACTCCACTTTGGTGCAATGTGAAAAAACCAGTATCTTATTTGGTACCGGAAGCTTTTCAGAGGGGCTTGATTTACCAGGCACCCTGCTTGAAAACTTAATCATCACGAAAATTCCATTTGGCGTACCAACGTCTCCAGTTGAACGTGCCCATGCCGAATATATTGAGCGTAAAGGTGGCAATTCATTTATGCAGATCGCAGTGCCTGAAGCGAGTAAAAAATTGATTCAAGCCGCGGGTCGATTACTGCGAAAAGAACGAGATTCTGGTAAAGTCATCCTCCTTGACCGACGAATTATTAGCAAGCGTTATGGCAAAGCATTACTTGATTCCTTACCGCCGTTTAAACGCAACATCGAATAACTAGAAAGAAGAAATCGATTTTATGGAATTACTTGAGCCAACAATGCTGTTGGTGTTGGCACTGGTTGCTTTTGTTGCTGGTTTTATCGATGCAGTCGCGGGCGGAGGTGGCATGCTTACCGTTCCTGCTCTGCTCTCGATTGGATTACCGCCACACATTGCTTTAGGGACAAATAAACTAGCAGCAACGTTCGCCTCTTCGACGGCAGCATTAACTTATTATCGCAAACGTTTGTTCAAACCCAAATATTGGGGGCGAGCATTCGTCTGCACCTTAATTGGCGCCACGCTAGGTACACTCTTTGTTGATTGGATCAGCACAGAATGGCTTGAAAAAATGCTTCCGCTCATTATTCTTGCCGCGGCTATTTATACAATCTTTCATAAAACTCCGACCAGTAACCAAGACGAACTGCCCGCCTCTTGCTCTATCTTTAATAGAAAGCAGTACATTCAAGGGTTAACGTTAGGCTTTTATGATGGTGTTGCAGGACCTGGAACCGGTGCATTTTGGACCGTCAGTTCAATGGCGCTTTATCGATTAAACATCTTAATGGCATCAGGGCTAGCTAAAGCGATGAACTTTACTAGCAATATCACCTCTTTAGTCACATTTGCTTTACTCGGTCATATTGACTGGGTATTAGGGTTCACTATGGGACTTTGCCTGATGGCCGGTGCTTTTGTCGGTGCCCATTCCGCGATTCATTTTGGGGCTAAATTTATACGCCCAGTCTTTGTTACCGTAGTCAGTGTATTAGCTATTAAGCTCGCTTATGATGCATGGTTTATTAATTTATGAGTCGATTAAATCAACTAAGCAACACTTTAGCTCAACTAGCTTCTCAAGCAGAGCTTGTTGACCACAAACGAGGTGAACATTATCAACCTCTTTTTGATGAACATCTTTTTCAATGTAAATCTCATTTGTTGCTGCCTTGTGTCCATGAAATTCAAGCAACACTTACGACTCTGATAAATGAAGAGCAGTCAGGAAAATTAACCACCTCTTCAGCACAATATCTTACTGAACGATTGTTAACACAAATCTCAGCAATTCAACGGGAACTCGCCACACTCAATATTCGTCATAGTGAAGCAAAGCGCAATCAAGAGTTTCGAAAACCGATCCATCGCCTCTATCAAGAACTCGCACAACACCAGAATTGGGAATATCGCCTAATGGAAATGGTGTCGGATAAAGAACAGATGCTTCACAGTGCTCCATTAAATCAACAACCCGCCGCGTACCAAGATCTCATGATCACCAAACAACGCTTACAGCGATGTCGCGACGCCAAAGTAAAGTTAGAAAAGCAGATCGCTTTTAGAGAAAGGCAAAAATAACGATGAGTTCATCAAACTCCAGTCTAGACAACGCACCTGAAGAAATTAAACTTGCTGTCGATCTGATCTATTTATTAGAAAGTAATGACATCGATCTTCATATTGCACTAAAAGCCATCAACATCGTCAAATCGGACCTAGAACAAAAAATTAATTTGGAAGAATAATGTATCCACTTTCATTCTCGCTAGACGCTTTTTTGAGCGAATTTTGGCAGAAAAAACCAACCATTATTAAAGCTGGCTTTAACGATTTTATCGATCCTATTTCGCCAGATGAGTTAGCTGGTCTTGCAATGGAAGATGTTGTCGACTCTCGTTACATCACCAATGCCAACAATCAATGGCAAGCACAACATGGCCCGTTCGACGAAACCTTATTCGAACAACTGCCTGAAACTCATTGGCAACTCATTGTTCAAGCTTGTAACCATTGGCACACTGGGTCAGCTGAGCTATTAGAATCATTTAAAGCCATGCCACAGTGGTTATTCGATGATCTAATGGTGTGTTATTCTGCCCAAGGTGGCGGTGTCGGTCCACACATTGATCAATATGACGTGTTCATCATTCAAGGTAGTGGCAAACGACACTGGCGCGTGGGTGATCTTGACCAAGGCCAATATCAAGAGAAAATTGAAGCGGGTGCGTTACGCCAGATTGAGCATTTTGACTCAATTATCGACGATATTCTTGAACCAGGTGACATTCTCTATATTCCGCCAGGTTTCCCACATGAGGGAACAACCCTTGAACCAAGTTTAAGTTATTCTGTTGGCTACCGCTCTCCAACTGAGCAAGAGCTATTAAGCAACTTTGCTGATCACGCTATCGCATCTGAAATGGGTGAAAAGCACTGGCACAATCCAGCTCTAACCGTGCGTAAAAGCCATAGCATAATGACTTCTGATGATCTCAGCCAACTGACAGCAATGCTAAAAGCTTGCCTTGAATCAGAGCAACATATTGAAGAATTCATGGGAACCATGCTGAGTCAATCTAGACATCAACTTGATATTGTTGAAAATGAAGAGCAGCTCACTAGTGATGATGTTTTGCAACATCTCGATGGGATGGGTTGCTTACGCAAAGTATCAGGATTAAAAACCCTCTATCACGAAAATTCGATTGGTACTTTGTACGTCAATGGCGAAAAATTCACTCTTGCAGATAATACACAAGCGTTAACTCAATTACTCTGCGATACCGATGAAGTTTCTCTAGAGCAAATTCACTTCCCTATGAGTGAAGCAACATTAGTCCTCTTGACTGAGTTAGTAAATAAGGGGTATTGGTTCCTAGATTAGTCCCCTTTGTTCTCTCATAAAGAAGAGTAACAAGGTTGCTCTTCTTTATATTTGAGCTTACCTACATAGACTCGACGTTTTGAATCAAAGCAACACCGCGTGATAACATCACCACATACTTTATAATAAGAAAGTTACAGTAAGGACAGACGATGAAAGTTATTAGTTTTAACATCAACGGCCTAAGAGCGCGCCTTCATCAATTACAAGCAATTATCGATAAACATCAACCGGATGTCATTGGACTGCAAGAAATCAAAGTCCACAATGAAGCATTCCCAGTAGAAGATGTCGAAAAGATGGGTTATCACGTCTACTTTCATGGGCAAAAAGCGCATTATGGCGTAGCCATGCTATGTAAAAAACAGCCGACATCCATACAGTATGGCTTTCCTAGCGATACTGAAGAGCACCAAAAACGAATGATCATGGCGACATTTTCTGATGAAAATGGTGAACCAATTACCATTCTAAATGGCTACTTCCCTCAAGGGGACAACATTGGTCATGAAACCAAATTCCCTTACAAGCGCCAGTTTTACAAAGACCTTATGCAATACCTGAATGATGCCCACAGCAACGAAGAAAAAATCATTGTGATGGGTGATATCAATATTAGCCCGATTGACGCCGATATTGGTATTGGCGAGCAGAACAAAAAACGCTGGCTAAAAACAGGAAAATGTTCTTTCCAACCAGAAGAACGTGAATGGCTACAATCACTCCTAGATTGGGGATTCATTGACACTTTCCGTCAAATACACCCAGACACTGAAGACCGATATTCTTGGTTTGACTACCGTTCTCGCGGTTTTGATGACAACCGAGGCCTACGTATAGATGTGATCTTAGCGACTCGTAAGTTAGCGCAATCTTGTTTTGAATCTGACATAGATTACGAACTACGAGGTATCGAAAAGCCATCAGATCATGCTCCTATTTGGTCTACATTTAAGTAATAAATAATATCTGGGTTTCTTAAATCTAAGAAGCCCACTATAAGCTATTGATTTGGTTTCATTTATTATCCACTCTATTGGTAAAACTTGAAATCTAGTCATAACGGTCTATCGCATTAATTGTCATGGCAATGTTAGGATGCTGCCAACTATTTATAAACCATTCCTAACACCGATGAATATTAATAACTTCAGCTGGAAAGAGTTCTCTCCATTTAATAAAAAAAACGTTGTTGTTCTGTTAGGGATAAGTTTATTTCTCAATATTCTTGTATTGGCCATCCCTATTTATAGCCTACAAGTTTTTGATCGTGTTTTGACTAGTCGTAGCTTTGATACATTATTTTTAATCAGTGCTATCGTTGTTTTTCTAGTCACTATTCAATCTGCATTAGATGTTTTAAAAAACTACTATCTTCAACGTCGTGCTACTAAGCTTGATACATTTGCTTCAATAACTCTCTATAGTGGTATTAATACCGATACACCATCGAATCAAGTCTCACATAAAGATATAAAAGAGCTGCGTTCATTTATGACTTCGCCTGCCTTTTCTGTCGTCTTTGATATTCTTTGGACCCCTATTTTTATTATTGTCATGTTTATTCTCCATCCTATTGTTGGCATTGTTGGCCTTTCCGCCACACTACTCGTCGGAGGATTTTCATTTGTTGCCCATTATTTAAAACTTAAAAAACTAACCAATGCGCAGTTAACCAATATGGCTAGCACCTATGCTCATGATGAATCTGTAACGTTTAATGAAACGGTTCAATCTCAACATTTATCTAACGGATTAAGTCAGCAATACCACCAGTTAACCGCCGAACGAATTTGGTTTGAACATCAACTCTCAACATCAACATCAACGCTGACCTCTATCGCGAAGTACATCCGTTTACTTTTGCAAATGGTAATAATGGCTGTCGGTGCCACACTGGTGATTGATAATGCAATGTCTGCAGGTGGAATCATAGCAGGGTCGATATTGATGTCTCGTGCTTTACAACCGTTAGAGCAGCTATCCGGAGCTTTGCAAGCATGGCAACTCGCATTGGGGGCGAACAAGCGCCTTAATAAATACTTCAGTGAAATAAAACAGTTGCCATCAACAACCCAATTTAATCAGGTACAAGGAGCGCTGCATATCGATGGTGTATCATGGTATCCACCAAACGCTTCTCTCCCCTTGCTAAAAAATCTGCGACTTAAACTTGAACCCGGAAATCGTGTCGCGATACATGGTTCCAACGGCTCAGGGAAAAGTATGCTGTGTAAAATCATCGCTGGGCTCGTCAAACCAAATACAGGTTCAATTAAACTCGACGGGGCTAGCATCAATCAATGGTCAAAAGATCAACTCAGTCAGGTCGTTGGCTACGTACCACAGAAAATAGAATTTTTAGCCGGAACAATTAAACAGAATATTGCTCATTTCGATACGAATATTGATGATGACAAAGTAATCCAAGCCGCTAAAAAAATTGGGGTACATGATAGCATCATTAAATTACCTGATGGGTATAACACTCTTATTGGGCAACGAGGTTTATCTCTATCTTGTGGAGATGCACAAGCGATTGCTATCGCTCGAGCACTTTATAATCAACCTAAGTTGCTCATTCTTGATGAAGCTACATCAAATCTAGACCGATACAAATTACATCAATTCAAACAATTACTTTTACTATTAGCCAAAGAAAAAGTCGGGGTCTTACTCGTGACTCATAACACAGAAATATTTGAAAATATGGATTGGGTCATAGAATTAGAATCTGGCGAAATAAAATCGGCAAAGCCAGTAACTCAAGCGATATCTAGCAGTAATAACGACTCCAGAAATCAAACCAAGAAAGTACATCGTATTAATAACAAGGTTGTGTCCAATGCTTGAGAATAATCGACATACAATATCACCAGATCAAATAATATATCACGATGGTCGCCGGATTAAATTCAATGCAAATGTATATATTAAACTCGCTATTGCCACCGTATTACTATTATTAATCCTATTTTGTGTATGGGCAGCCACCGCTAAATTAAGTAGTGCTGCAATTGCACCAGGAGTAATTATTGTTGAATCACAACGAAAGCCAATTCAGCATTTAGAAGGCGGTATAGTAAAAACCATCCACATCACCGATGGTCAATCGGTAGAAAAAGGTGAGTTACTGATTACATTAGACTCATCAAAGGCAGAAGCTCGATTATTTGGTCTTCGTGCTCAATGGCAAAGTGACTTGGCGCGATTAAACCGACTGCAAGCAGAAATGGCGGAAAGTGACGCCATTTTATTCGACCAACGCTTACTTGCCAGAAGCGACGAACCACATGTCGCCACCCTGCTCTCAACCCAAAGAAAATTATTTGAGAAAAGACAATCACTGCGTAGCGGCGAAGAACAAATATTGTTAGAAAAAGTAGCGCAAGCTGATTTAGATCTTGAGGGGCTACAACAGAAATATCAAGCAGATAAACAAAGCCTTATCTATCTATCGGAACAGGTCGAGATGCATGAATCTTTAATGGAAACCGGGAATACGTCCAAATCTCGACTATTGGATCTCAAGCGAGAACATACTGATTTAACAGGTAGCCTAGCGGAACTCAATGTTCGAATCACTCGTGCGCGTCGTTCTGTCTCCGAGGCAAAATTGAAAGACACCAATGCTGAATTTAATTATGCCAAACAGTTAGGTGAAGAGAGCCAACAACTCGAAAAATCCATCAATGAGGCACATGAGGCCATGGCCGATGCACAACAAGTGCTAAAACGTATTGAAATCCGAGCACCACAATCGGGTGTTGTTGTCGGTCTCAATGTTTTTGCCACTCAATCTGTTATTGCCGCAGGCGATAAGATCATGGAAATAGTCCCTCAAGGGGATCAGTTGATTGTTGAAGCTTTACTCAAACCTGAAGATATTGATGTTGTCTACACTGGGTTAGCGACTGAAGTTAGGCTCTCTGCGTATAACTTCCGTCGCACGCCACCAGTTCGCGGAACACTCATCCACATTTCGGCAGATCGAATAACCGATCAAGCGACAGGCTCTTCAGCTTACCTTGCACGAGTTGAACTCAATAAAGATGACTTAAGTTTACTCTCCGACGTCAGTCTATACCCAGGTATGCCCGCTGAAGTCATGATACTGCTTAACGAACAGACCCCATTGGATTACTTGCTTAGTCCTTTAGCGGTTAGCTCGTATAAAGCCATGCGCGAAATTTAGATTGGAGCATCATTCTGGATACCCTGCTCCTAGCCGTTTCTACGGGTATCTAAAACTATAAAAACGAGAAAAGCCAAACTTGTCGCGAGATAAGGACGGAAAGCTACAGATCTCAACATTGGAAGAGATGGCTGAGCCGCCTCAAATTAATCATCAGATTGATAGAGGAATTTTTCTATGACAATTAAAAAAGGGTCAAACACACTTTCAGGTCACAGCGATATCGTTGCACCAGTCATTGACGATACAACAGCGATGTATGTCGGTGAAACTGTATACGGTACAGAAGCAAATGACTTTATTTCAACTGGCGCAGACAACGACTATGTTGAAGCCTATGAGGGTAATGACACTATCGTCACTCGTGCTGGTAACGATCAAGTAGATGCTGGTGAGGGTAACGATGCTATTGACCTTGGTGACGGCGAAGACTTCGGCAGTGGTGGCGATGGTGCGGACCTCGTCAACGCAGGTTCTGGCGACGATATCGTTATGGGCAATAACGGGAATGACGTCATTATCGGTGATGATTTCAACGACTTCTTTTTCAATCCAACCACTGGTGAGTTCGATGTTGATTTTAGCAATGCTGTCACTGCTGATCTCTCACAAGCGACCGTTTATAGCCCAGATGGTAGCGTAGCCACTTTATATGAAAACAACGGCAAATTTGGCGTAGAAGGCAATCATGAAAGTGGCGTATCTGGTCAAATCGGTTACAGCTTCGAAGATCACGGGTCACAAGGTGATAAAGCCGGTTCTTCTGAAGTGTTTGCTGTGTCTGTTGATGAAAATAGCTATGCTGCACAAGTTGTCATCGACAAATTGTTTGCCGATGAAGCGAAAAATGGTGCCGATAAAGGGACCAATGAAGTGGGTATGTGGACTGTGCTACGCGAAGGAATTGTCGTCGCCTCAGGCTACTTCACTGCCGTTAGCTTTGATGATGCGACGTTGAAAGCGTATGGTTTAGATCCTGCAACTGACAATCTGAAAATTCTAGAAGATGGTAATGGCCGTTCTAACGGTACATTTACAGTAACACCTGAAGATACTGGCTATGTCGCTTTTGATGAAATCCAGTTTTCTGCGGCATTAGGTTCGTATGATAAAAATGGTTATGGCGCACTAGACTCGAGCGACTTTTTCGTCAGAGAGGTCAAAACTGTTGAAATAGAAGCGGATACTAGCGTAAGCAACGACGATATCCTTGTCGGTGGTTTTGGCGATGATGTATTGCTGGGTGGCACTGGCGACGACACATTATTCGGTGACCAATTACACTACGACTTCAGTAACGCTATGTCTGTCGACCTATCGACAGCTCAAGCTTACGATCCAAACTCTCCAACGGGTACTGTTAGCGAAAACAATGGCAATTACGGGGTTCAAGGAAACCAAGAAAGCGGCATTGCAGCAGAGCTTGGCTACAGTTTTAATACCGACGGCAGCGGTGAATCAGAAATGCTATCAGTGACTCTTGCTGAAGATATCTATGCAGCGCAAGTCAAAGTCGATCGTCTGTTTGCTGATGAAGCGCTTAATGGTGCCAATGAAGTTGGTATCTGGACCGTTTTAAAAGACGGTAATGTTGTGGCATCGGGTTACTTCACCTCTGGAGAGATGGATAATGCAACGCTCGAAGCTCACGGTATTGATTTAGGTAATAACCCATCAATTCAAACGCTTCAAGATGCCGATAGCAGTTCAAGCGGTTACTTCGCGATTACACCAGAAAATACCAACAACATGGCATTTGATGAAATTCAATTTACAGCGGCCAATGGTATTTACGATAAAGATGGACATGGATACTTAGACTCAAGCGATTATTTCATCCAAGAAGTTAATGTCCTAAAAGAAGCCGATCGTGGTGATGCAGATAGCAATTTCGGTGCTGATTGGCTCGATGGTGGCGACGGCAATGACTTCCTTGCCGGTGGATTTGGTCAAGATGTTCTGATTGGTGGTACGGGTAACGACGTATTATTTGGCGATATTCACGCGACTAACACTACCCATGGCAATATTGAAAACCTTGGTGATGCAACCGCACTAAATCCAGACGGAACCGTTGCTGAACTGGTCGAACAAAATGGCCAATACGGTGTAAGCGGCAATGATGAAAGTGGCGTTAATGGTCAAATCGGTTTTAGCTTTATTGACAGTGGTATTACTGGCGATGCGAGTGGGAAATCTGAGATTCTAAGCTTGTCTGTTGGTGATGATACCGTCGCGGCAGAAGTTAACGTTGATCGTCTATTTGCCGATGAAGCATTTGATGGCACCAATGAAGTCGGT
Source organism: Vibrio sinensis (assembly GCF_003605645.1). Lineage (GTDB taxonomy): Bacteria > Pseudomonadota > Gammaproteobacteria > Enterobacterales > Vibrionaceae > Vibrio > Vibrio sinensis. The sequence goes on from NZ_QVMU01000012.1 coordinate 119,247, forward strand.
GTTTGGACGGTTCTAAACCAAGGTGTTGAGGTCGCGACAGGCTTCTTTACTGTAGGTGAATTTGATGCGAATACACTAGCAACGTTTGGCCTTGACCCAAGTACCGATAATATCAAGGTTCTTACCGAAGGTAACGGCACGTCAAGTGGTGTCTTTATGCTTGCACCAACCGATACTGATAATGCGACATTCGATGAAATTCAACTGTCAGCGGCAGAGGGCGTCTTTGATAAAAACGGTTTCGGCTATGAAGATTCTAGTGACTTCTTCGTCAATGAAGTCGTTACCTATCAGAAAGATGACCTACTACTCGGTGGTGATGGCGATGACTTCTTAGCGGGTGGTCTTGGCCTTGATGTTGTTGATGGCGGCACAGGTAATGACTTTATCGAAGACAATGGTAATGACTTCGTCAACGGTGGCGATGGATTTGATACTATTGCTGCGCCTTACATGTCAAATGAGGGGGTCGACTTCGAGCTAACACAGTCATCAAAACTGCAAGGTGTTGAAGTGGTTATTGGTTCAAATGCCCATGACACACTGGTTCTTGATTTTGACCACTTCTTATCAACAGCTCAAGATACTGACGGCAATAATGACAACGCTTTCTACGCGATTGGTGTGGAAGAGTTCGACTATGTGAACGCCGATTACGCTCTGAAAGAGACTGACAGTGTCGATATCAGCAGCCTTGCCCCAGCAGTTCAGCAGCAACTTGGCTACGCATCTGGCTCATTGTTCCAATACACACTCACAAATGGCACTGATGACGTTTCGGTCTTTACTGATACCGAATGGAATGATGTTGTCTAATTTGGTTTAGCTAAATAATCACCGCTGTCATCGCGGTGATTTAACGAGCTATGTTGAGCAAACAGATGCTTAACAGGATTTCGTTTAACGCTGACAAAAATTATCCACCGGCATAGCCGGTGGTTTTTCATATGCGCCTATAAGGCTCTCCTACTGGCTGCGCCCTAGCAGGCGCATAGTGATCTGACATTTGCATATGACTATTTCCTGCGGCCCGTAAACGGGCTACCTGAATACGGGATCGACAATTGCTCTCCCATTTTATCCTGCTCTAGTTGATGYTTTATGTAACTTTGTATCTTGCCGGTATTTTTTCCTACCGTATCGACAT
>NZ_QVMU01000104.1 GCF_003605645.1 Vibrio sinensis
CCATGGAAGTACAGCCGCTTGACGCAACGTGGAACAAGTCCTCGCGCGTTGCTAGCTGCACGACACTAACAGCTGAAACCGCCCACGATCGACCCGGGTCAGAGTCCAGTAACCTCACCACAACGCGCACCGAAGCACACAAAGCAGCAAAGAAACCAGCCCCCAACTGGACCGACACGTATCTGATCTCGGCCTGTCTGACTCGGCCCCCAGAGCCAATCCTTCTCCCGAAGTTACGGATCCAATTTGCCGACTTCCCTTACCTACATTGTTCAATTGCCAGAGGCTGTTCACCTTGGAGACCTGCTGCGGATATGGGTACGGCCTGCCACGAAAATTATACTGCCTCGCTCGGATTTTCAAGGGCCGACAGGAGCGKTCCGGACACCACAAGAAGGGTGGTGCTTTACGGAGGCTAGCCCCSTAYCTCCGGACRAGCCGATTCCAGGGGGTGGATGMACTCCTAACAAAGAAAAGAGAACTCTTCCCAGAACTCCCGCCGACGTCTCCGAGGTCGGTTGCGTTACCGCGCTGGGCGCACGCCGAACCAAAGGCCCGACACACACCAATCTCCGTGGACAGRGTCGGGAATATTAACCCGATTCCCTTTCGCTACAGGGGGCTGCAATGCAACAGTACTTTGCAGATTACTGAACAAAGCCCGCGAACGGACAATGTCAGGCACCCCGTCTCTGTTCCGATT
>NZ_QVMU01000105.1 GCF_003605645.1 Vibrio sinensis
TAAATACAGCTAAAGCTACAGAGATGGCACCCATGGAATACACTTACATAAAAGGCATAAAAGGTTCAGTCAATTATCAAATAACATGAYACCAAGAAATAATAACAACAYCAATAACAATAAGCTCAGCATTGAAATATRCAATATGACGAATTAACAAATAACAACAATAAATACATACATGAGACTCACCGAATAAYAAAACTGTCACTTTGGCTTTAAATATGCAGACTTTGTAGACAAAAATGGTGCAKGTTCCAAATGTCACTGCGGCTGCTGCTGCTGCTGCTGCTGCTCATCAACCAACTTTGTTCAAGCTAATTTCCTTTATATCTGATTCCAATGAATAATAATTATAMGAATAATAATATCATCCCGTTAACTGAGTATTTAAAGCAGGCTTAATCTTCCAGTAGAATTATCAGCTACATTATGCAGTTTCCAGTGTAGCATCAAGTAATCGCCGATAACATTCGGTGACCTGGAATGCTTTAACTAGAGAAGACGGTTGATAAATGAGCGTGAGCASGGTCAGTGGAAAAAATAACAGTGTAAATAGATGTAGGATGAAGATGGATATGAGTGGGGTAAATGGAGGTTAAAGTAAAAGAAAATATGCATTTCCCACCATTTTTCTTCCGGTCGAGTGGTCTAAGGCGTTGGATCTGTCCTGCAGTGTTAATGGGCGCCGGATCGA
>NZ_QVMU01000106.1 GCF_003605645.1 Vibrio sinensis
GTGCTGGTGGGTTGACGAGTTCGTCTTGTTGACCTGTCGGCATGCTTCCGGATGCCTTTAAACGGGTGTCGGGAGCGGACGGCATCTTTACTTTGAACAAATTTGAGTGCTCAAAGCAGGCCTGTGCGCCTGAAAATTCTTGCATGGAATAATGAAATAGGACTTCGGTTCTATTTTGTTGGTTTTCGGATCCGAAGTAATGGTTAAGAGGGACAGACGGGGGCATTTGTATGGCGGTGTTAGAGGTGAAATTCTGGGATCGCCGCCAGACAAACTACAGCGAAAGCATTTGCCAAGAATGTTTTCATTGATCAGGAGCGAAAGTCAGAGTTTCGAAGACGATCAGATACCGTCGTAGTTCTGACCATAAACAATGCCGACTGATGATCCGCGTTGGTTCTATAATTGACATCGCGGGCAGTCCCCGGGAAACCTTTAAGTCTTTGGGCTCCGGGGGGAGTATGGTYGCAARGCTGAAACTTAAAGGAATTGACGGAAGGGCACCACCAGGAGTGGAGCCTGCGGTTTAATTCGACTCAACACGGGAAAACTCACCCGGCCCGGACACTGTGAGGATTGACAGAYTGAKAGMTCTTTCTTGATTCKRTGGGTGGKGGTGCATGGCCGTTCTTAGTTGGTGGAGSGATTTGTCTGSTTAATTCCGATAACGAA
>NZ_QVMU01000108.1 GCF_003605645.1 Vibrio sinensis
GTTCTACTTAATTGTATCATGATATCCTAGCACATTTTTTTCTTGGTGTTATATTAAAAAAAACTCCGCCTGTAGCTCTTMTAGRGTTACTGCCGGTCCCAAGCYCGGRTAAAGGAGGAGGGTTGGGCATGGGGTTAGCGKCCCCATCCCKTAGAAAACTAACTCGCYAAAAAAACGCTTACCAGAAAAARTAATYCAAACCATTTTAACTCTGCCCTGRGAGTTAGAAGGTCYTCATTTAGAAGAATTATGACGCTYCATGRTGAAAGCCGARTTCCTTCGGMAGYYACGAGGCCGATGCCCCTTCTAAACACCCTTGGAAAAAATTAGATATGAAAAGGATGAATAGAAATTGGAAGGAGCTGGAAAGGATTGCCCAGGACAGGGTTGGATGGAGAATGCTGGTGAGCGGCCTATGCTCCTTCACGAAGAGTAACAGGCGTAAGTAAGTAACCATATAGAAAACTTAGTTATAGTATTATGCATTCAATCACAATAAATGAAATAAGCTATTTGACATTAAAACAAAACTTAAACTGATAGAAATGATGATGTTAAATTCATAAGTCTACTAATTAGAATATCAGCAAATGAAAGTGATTATAAGTTCATTTCCTTAAATAACTTCTGTACATTTCATAGTTCAACTCACGAATAGATC
>NZ_QVMU01000109.1 GCF_003605645.1 Vibrio sinensis
CGAATCCACTTTGAATTTGATAAATGCATTGCTTGTGAAGTATGTGTTCGTGTATGTCCTATAGATTTACCTGTTGTCGATTGGAAATTAGAAACTGATATTCGAAAGAAACGATTGCTTAATTACAGTATTGATTTCGGAATCTGTATATTTTGTGGTAATTGYGTTGAGTATTGTCCAACAAATTGTTTATCAATGACTGAAGAATATGARCKTTCKACTTATGATCGYCACGAATTGAATTATAATCAAATCGCTTTGGGTCGTYTACCAATGCCAGTAATTGATGATTACACACTTCGAACAATTTTGAATTCGCCTAAAATAAAAAATGG
>NZ_QVMU01000111.1 GCF_003605645.1 Vibrio sinensis
TTTAACGATATTTTTTCATACTTTTATGTACTCAAATGTGGTTAYATTTAAAAGCATTAAAAATTATTTCAATTTGGTAAGTAGAATACACTGCTGATAGAATTAGAAGAAAGAAGTTTATATAGTATAGGGTAAATATAATAATAGGGGGGAAAGTAATAAGGTGAGCGTATTGCATACTTAATAGCAAATGTGATTATACTCCTTAAAYTAGTTTARTKTCTTAAGGCTGAAATTAAAGATTATGTTTAGGGGGCTAAGGATTCTAAAGCAAATATGATTGTACTTCCTAAATATATATAGTCTATTRAGGTTATATTTGGGGTTTATTAAGGTTATACAGTTGGATAGAAAGGYTTATAGTAAGCTTCACCATCGAATGGTGAGTAAGATTTACAAATCTCTATTTAATTTTTGTTTTTGTTTTTTTTGGTGGTGGTAAGTTTAATTTGGTAAAAATTTTTGTTAAAAAGTATGTTTTAATTTATTTATATATAATATAATATAATATAATGTAAAATAAAATAAATATAATAATAGGGGGGAAAGTAATAAGGTGAGCGTATTGCATACTTAATAGCAAATGTGATTATACTCCTTAAATTAGTTTAGTGTCTTAAGGCTGAAATTAAAGATTATGTTTAGGGG
>NZ_QVMU01000112.1 GCF_003605645.1 Vibrio sinensis
GTCAATGAAGAGCTTATGTATTGAGCGTTGAAAATGAATACAAGGCTCATGTGTGAAAAGTGAAATGTGTGAGTGTTGTGAATAGCATAATATTGCAGGCTACGTGTTTTGGTATTGTTGTTGTTAATTAGATAAAATAGGTGAAACGGTACGAAAGCAATGTTGGTTAATCAATCACAAGACCTCAATAGATACGTGCTTACATTTTAGTCTGCAGCCAAAACTGTCAATATTCTTGACTGACTAATCAACTGTGCTCATCTAATCAGTTTTGCCACTTGTGAACATTCATGGATTTTACTTGTCGATTGCGTAGTTGTTTTGTGAGGCAAACGGTCGAACAACACATGTGGTGCTTGATGATGAAACAGTCGCCTGGATGGCTTCTGCAATTTGTCGWTATTCGAGAGTTTGTTGTTTCCATTGATAGTACATGTTCATAGAGAATTTGTTCGATGTTCGCATGCAACTTACTATTAGAGGCAAAATCTGAGAAAWKAGTGAATGTGACAGGCGAAGCTCACTCACACCACTCACCTCAGTCGGAGATTGTTCGTTCTTTTCAAACTTACCCATTTTCACATGTATTCGCCTCATCTTACTCAGCGTTTGTTTGTGAATGAAGAGCTTTTGTATTGAGCAT
>NZ_QVMU01000013.1 GCF_003605645.1 Vibrio sinensis
GCATTGAGATGATGTTCTTGGCAAAACTCAGCGGTAATCTGTAACTCTTTAGAAAACTCAGACATAAAAAAATCGGCCTCAACTATGTTGAGACCGATTATGAACCCTGCTCAGGATCGTTCAATTATTTAAAACGATCAGCATTAACGTTTACGTCGGCTTTTTTGCACCATCTGAATCAATCGCAGCGATTAAACCCTATAGCTACCCAATATAACTACCCAAGCTCGCTACTTAGTTGAGCGGCGGTGGAATAAAGAGGTAAATTTTCCATCCGTTCGATAAAGGATCAAAGAAAACAGAATTAAACCGCAACCTATAAGTTTATTCGTAGACAGTTCTTCACCGTACCAAATTACACTTAAAAACACAGTCCATACTGGTTCGAGAATCATAATCAAAGCAGCATTACCCGGATTGATCTGCTTTTGAGCCATCGTCTGCATCGCATAGCGCATCGCCGTTGCCAAAATAGTACTTGCAAAGAACCATCCCCAGATAGACGGTTCAACCGAAACAGGAACTGTTTCAAAAAGCGCACTCGCTGTTAAGCCAATTAAACCGGTAACAAATAGCTGAATACAGGTTAACAACATGATTGGTAATGTCTGCGAATACTTGCTATTCACATTGAAATACAGCGCTAACATAATAGCGTTAAGTAAGAACCAAAACTGACTAGTTGAACCTTGCCAACCATCTTTGAGCGATAAGAATGCCAAACCGGCAAAAGCTATCGGCAAAGAAAGCCAAAAAATACGCTTGGGTTTTTGCTTGAATAATATCCACGCGACGAACGGCACCATTAGCATTGATAAGCTAAGAATAAATGCCCCCTCACCCAAGGTTTCACTGATGGATATCGCATGTATCCAACTCATCAACGCCATCGCCAATAGACAACCGACCATGGCAGCAGAGCGGATATCATGCCAACTGGCACGGCGAAGTGATTTATAGCAAAACGGCAATAGACACAAAGAAGCAATGGTAAATCTTAGGCCAACAAAACCAAAAGGTGGTAACCCTTGGATCGCTTCTTTGGAAAAAATCCAACCAAATGCAGAAAGAACGGTCGCAGAAACCAGTATCACAACGGCTTTACGTTCTGAATTCAAAATAGATACTCGTTATAGTTTTATGAGTGGATTCGTTAGAAATAACGGGCGTAGCAAAGCATCGATGGATGCGATCGGATGATGCCAGTTTGAGAAAGCGAACGCGAGATGAGCGAAAATTCGATTCTCATACAATAAGAATGCATAGATTATACTCTAAAAGCCAAAATCTACCCTCAATTATTCTCTATCTTTAATCATTCGTATTCACGATTTACATTCAATAATTCGGTTAATTTTGCCCATTAAGATGCATCATCCTCTGGGGAAAGTAAGACAAAATAACAAACCTCAGATATAAAAAAAGCTGGCTCATGAGCCAGCTTTTTATATTAACTAACAATCGGATGTTAATTAACTCATATTCGTGTTAACCAATGTACGTTGCACCATTCATGTACGGTTGCAATACTGCTGGAACCGCAATACGGCCATCCGCTTCTTGGTTGTTCTCAAGAATAGCAACCATAGTACGACCTACTGCTAGACCAGAACCATTTAGTGTGTGCACAAGTTCCGGTTTTTTCTCGCCTTTACGACGGAAACGAGCTTGCATACGACGTGCTTGGAAATCCCACATGTTTGAACAAGAAGAGATTTCACGGTAAGTTTCTTGAGCAGGAACCCACACTTCCAAATCGTAAGTTTTACGAGAACCGAAGCCCATGTCACCAGTACATAGAACCACTTTACGGTAAGGAAGCTCTAGAAGTTGTAGAACTTTCTCAGCGTGACCCGTTAGTTCTTCTAGAGCAGCCATTGAATCTTCTGGTTTAGTAATTTGTACCAATTCAACTTTATCGAACTGGTGCATACGGATAAGACCACGAGTATCTCGACCGTAAGAGCCCGCTTCTGAACGGAAACATGGCGTGTGTGCTGTCATCTTAAGCGGTAGATCTGATTCATCAGAAATCGTATCACGCATTAAGTTTGTAACCGGTACTTCCGCTGTTGGGATTAGAGAAAGTTTACGCGGTTCTTCGTCGTTCACTTTTTCTGTTAGCGGTTCAGTATGGAATAGATCTTTACCAAATTTTGGCAACTGACCTGTACCAAACAAGCTGTCTGAGTTCACTAGGTAAGGCACGTACATTTCTGTATAACCGTGCTTTTCTGTATGAAGATCTAGCATGAACTGAGCGATTGCACGGTGTAGACGAGCAAATTGACCTTTCATTACGATGAAACGAGCACCCGTAATTTTTACTGCGCTTGCGAAATCTAAGCCGTCAGCCATTTCACCTAGATCAACGTGATCTTTTAGTTCGAAGTTGTAAGCTTTTGGCTCACCCCAACGAGAAATTTCAACGTTGTCATTTTCATCTTTACCATCAGGCACTTCATCACAAGGGATGTTTGGTAGAGATAGCGTAATATCGTCTAGTTGAGCCATTACAGCGTCAAGTTCAACTTTTTTCGCTTCAAGATCACTACCTAGTGTACCGATTTGCTTTTTAATCTCTTCAGCACCCTCTTTATCTCCCTCTGCCATTTTCTGGCCGATTTGCTTGGAGATGGAGTTACGCGTGGATTGTAAATTTTCAACTTCGACTTGAATCGACTTGCGTTGTTCTTCAAGGGTACGGATTGTCTCTACGTCTAGCTTAAAGCCGCGACGTGCCAGTTTAGCAGCTGTTTCATCCAGCTCTGTACGAAGTAATTTAGAATCCAGCATTGTTAATCCTATGCTTTGAGTAGTGAAAATACGCGCACATTCCAAACATACGCGTTTAATAATTTAACCAAATAAATGTATCCAAAAAAGCCTACTTTTCATAGCGCTTTTGTCGGCTATTTGCGTCTAAATTAGCCAAGTAATCTAACTTTTCGCCAATTTTGGTCTCAAGACCACGATTAGTCGGATTATAGTATCGAGTTCCACTCATTTCTGGAGGCAAATATTGCTCACCTGCGGCATACGCTCCCGGTTCATCGTGCGCGTATCGATACCCCTCTCCGTAACCGAGATCTTTCATTAATGTTGTTGGTGCATTACGCAGATGATGTGGCACTTCATATTCAGGTAAGTTATGTGCATCATTCAAAGCTTGTGCCCAAGCGGTGTACACCGCATTACTTTTCGGTGCACAGGCTAAGTAAACAACCGCTTGAGCAATTGCCCGATTTCCCTCTGCAGGACCAAGTCGAGTAAAACAATCCCAAGCCGAGATCGCAACTTGCATTGCTCTAGGGTCTGCATTTCCTACATCTTCTGAAGCAATCGCCAGCAAACGACGAGCAATATAAAGAGGATCACACCCTGCACTGATCATTCTTGCCGACCAATATAAGGCCGCATCAGGATTAGAACCGCGAATCGACTTATGTACCGCTGAAATCAAGTCGTACCAAATATCACCTTTATTATCAAAACGCGATACTTTCTCTCCAGCAACTTCAGCAAGAAGCTGCAAACCAACCACCTTCTCACCTTGTTCATTTTCTTGAGCCATGTCGTATAAGAGCTCAAGATAGTTCAGTGACATTCGAGCGTCACCATTAACCATCTCAGCTAAGCGGTCTAATACGTTATCAAGAAACTGAGCTGGGATATCCCCTAAACCTCGTTCCGTATCGTGAATTGCTTGCTCAACAGCCAAACGGATATCTTCTGTAGCAAGCGAAGTTAACTTATAGACTCGAGCCCGGGATAATAGTGCGTTGTTTAATTCAAATGACGGATTTTCTGTTGTCGCACCAATAAACGTTACCGTACCATCTTCAATGTGTGGCAAAAAAGCGTCTTGCTGTGACTTATTAAAACGATGGACTTCATCTACAAATAGAATCGTGCGACGACCGGCAAGCTTGTTTTCACGAGCGCGCTCTATTGCCGCTCGAATTTCTTTCACACCCGATGTCACTGCTGAAACTCTTTCCACTTCAGCATTCGCATAATTCGCCGCAACTTCAGCCAGCGTTGTTTTGCCTGTACCCGGCGGCCCCCACAAAATCATTGAGTGGACATGCCCCGCCTCTAATGCTCGGCGCAGAGGCTTACCCACACCGAGAATATGTTGCTGACCAATATATTGATCCAACGTTTGTGGGCGCATTCTCGCAGCAAGGGGACGGAAATCTTCATCCCCAGAGAAATCAAATGAGAAATTACTCACTCTTAATTCCTTTGGTCATCGACCTCAACACCTTTAGGAATCGTAAAAGTGAAGCGATCTGCATTGGGTTTTGCCAATGTAATGTTGTTAAATGAAAAAGCACTGGTTTGTCCATCTTGCTCAATCACACTGAAACCTTGAACAGCACCTTTAGCGTTAATCTCAAGCTTGAATTGTCCTTGGTTACTATCAACAGCAGTCGGCGTTAAGGTAAAAACATCCCCTTTCTGGGTCACGTTATAATTGTCCCAGTCACTCGCACGATTTCGGGTCAACAAGACAAATGGTGTTTGTGCTGTTGCTTGCTCTTGCCAATAAATACTCACTTGCTCAATAAATGGGCTGTAGTACCACAAACTTTTGCCATCAGAAACTAAGACATTTTCGTCTGGTGTAGTGGTCGTCCAACGAAAAAGACTAGGACGTGCAATATCAACACTACCTTCCCCTTCCATAACCACATCGCCCTCTGGACTCGTCACTTCTTGAGAAAAATCAGCACTGAAACCATCAGTGCGTTGTAGACGCTCATTCAAAACATCTTTTGGGGCCGCCAAAACTGACGAACTCACTAACAAAAGCATTAGAAGCTTTTTCATTATTACTCACCCTGCTTAATTCGAAAAACCTTAAAGTAACTAAAGCATTATCTCTGCTTGATTATCAATAGGCTGACTATACCCAAACAACTTGACGATGCAGCTAAGCGACAAGCGAACAAAGCCTCTGAACATAGATGAACTATGTGAGTGCCTGTCAACGATGCTGCAACTCCAAGTAGGACGGGTATATAGTTATAATTTGCCGTGTACGATTATTTGACCGAGTAATGTCAGTTTTGTTCGCACTCTTTTATTGGTACTACTTACCACAGCACTGTTTAAACTTTTTACCGCTACCACAACTACAAATATCATTACGACCAATATCTTTAAATGGGTTTACACTTTGCGCTTTTGCTCCCACCATCGCTTCGTCAGCTGCTTGAGCTACTTCGCCAATCATTAAGTCGAGTTGATCGATAAAATCTGTCAAACTTGGCGGAGTCTCAATACCGACAGAAATCATTTGTGCTTGCGTTTCTTTTTCATCAATAGCCAGCATAAATGTCGTGAGCATCGCTTGCAGCATACGCAGTGTGCCATCATTAATATTCGCTTCAAGCCATTGCTCTTCGATAGTCGGCCAAAGCATCATAAAACCTTGCGCAAAATCAGACAGCGCATCTGCCTCTTCACTTTGTTCAATTAGAGATAGCAGTGAATATTCATTGCATTTTAAGTAGCTAAATTGATGGTTTATTTGTCCCACAATTACGCTATTCAATACATTGGCTTTCTCACCAAACACTTGATCTAACCAAGCCTCTGGCTGTAACGGTTTCGTCGCCATGTTGGCCGCCAAGACTACTCCTTCGATAAACATTGGAGATTCGTGGCAGTCGATATTTGCAAGTGAGGCTAATTGGTATTTCATGTGGACTTCAATTTTGATGGGAAAGGAATCACAATTATACCTCGCTAATGCGCTAGGGTCACGGTAGATCAATACAGCCGAAGAATACCTATTTTCTAGACTTTTATCATTGAAGCCAAATAAACCCTCACATAAACCACCACTTCAATACACACATGATTAAGGCCATCTCCTAAGTGAATGATATTTTTTAACTTATTTAACTTTAAAATTGATCGTTTTTAGAGCATTATCTGCGCGTTACATTGTTTTACACAAAAATGCGAGCGAGATATGAAAATAAGTAAGAGTCGTGGGTTTACTCTCATAGAACTAGTGGTAACTATCGTGATTATTGCCACCCTCTCGGTTGTCGCAATACCTAAATATTTCAGTTACCAACGCGATGCTAACCTATCTCGTGCCGATGCTGCCTTTGCTAGTTTTAAAACTGCTGTTGGTCTATTTCATAATAAATGGTTAGTTGAGGGTGAGCCGGATTCCACTCACTCTGTAGGCTATGGTCAAGGCGATGTTTATCCCTCAGAAGCGGGATTTCCCATTTCTGTCGATGGAGCACCAAACCCTCAGCATCCAGTGAGTGGTCAGGAATGCGTAGAATTGTGGCACGCGCTTATGGATGTTGATCTCACTATCCGAGATATGAACACCACTGGGACGATTTTACCCTCAGATACCGATATCGTCGCTTGGTATAACACCAGCAATGAGTGTACTTACCATTACACAACCGGATTTGATCTTCATGAACGAATGCCACTTATGAAGTATGCGCCTTTAACTGGCATGATAAAAATTACTGATGGGGCAAATAACGCAGCCGCTCCTGAACCTGAGGCCGATTCAAGATAAAACCACTAAAAAGTGACTTCCCACGAGTAAATCATTAGAATCACGCCTCCCTAACTGGAGGCGTTTTTGTATGCGAGTTGTTTTGGGCCCTATGGAGGGCGTTTTAGATCACCTAATGCGTGAGATTTTAACTGACATCAATGACTACGATTTGTGTGTCACCGAATTCGTGCGTGTGGTCGATCAAAAACTGCCAGAGCATGTATTTAAGCGTCTTTGTCCTGAGTTAGACCAAGGTTCACAAACCAAATCGGGTGTGCCTGTCCACATTCAATTGCTTGGGCAAGACCCTATCTGGATGGCGGAAAATGCTGTAGTCGCTGCGGAATTAGGAGCGAAAGGTATCGACCTTAATTTTGGCTGCCCAGCAAAATTAGTAAACAAAAGCAAAGGTGGAGCGGCACTGCTACAACACCCTGAGCTAATTCACGATGTGGTTAGAGCCTGTCGCAACGCTGTCGATTCTTCAATTCCAGTAACAGCTAAGATTCGTTTAGGCTGGGAAAATCCAGATGATTGCTTTGAAATTGTTGATGCCATTGAACAAGCGGGCGCGAATGAGTTAACCGTCCATGCTCGAACAAAGAGCGGCGGCTATAAAGCGAGCGAAATCAAATGGGATTACATTAATCAGATTCGCCAACGCAGTACCATTCCACTAATCGCAAATGGTGAAATTTGGAACTACGCCGATGGACAAGCTTGTATCGATACCACAGGGGTTGATTCGCTAATGGTATGTCGCGGCGCATTCAATGTTCCTAACCTTGGTAATGTGGTCAAGCACAACGCCAATGTCATGCCATGGTCTGAAGTGGTTGAGTTGATGTTAGTGTATTCTCAATATGAGATGAAAGGTGACAAAGGTTTATACTACCCTAACCGCGTAAAACAGTGGTTTGCCTACCTACGTCAGCAATATCCCGAGGCCGCTGATTTGTTCCGTGAAATCCGCACATTTAACAAAGCGGAGCCTATCGTTGAACGTATCAAGCACTACCGTGACAGCCTTTACGTCCTATAAGATCCTAAACTCAATTAGAATAATAAAGAAAAACCCATCATGCCAATCGCAATGATGGGTTTATTATTTTAGCCTTTTCGGTTTTGATATCGCCAATATACTTATCTAGCTGAGTACAAGTAAACCTGAACCCAGATTAGTTAAGTAGCAAACTATCGTCTGCTAATTCTTCACCGCGAACCTTAGAGAACATTTCCAGCAAGTCAGGCACTTGCATATTCGCTCTTTGCTCACCAGCGACATCCAATACAATTTCACCCTGATGAAGCATTACGGTCCGATCCCCACATGCTAATGCGTCTTTCATTGAATGCGTCACCATCATGACCGTTAAGTTAAACTCGCTGATTACCGTTTTCGTCAGATCAATAATGAATGCTGCCATTCTAGGATCCAGTGCGGCGGTATGTTCATCTAAAAGTAATAACTTACTGTCTGACAATGTCGCCATCACTAAGCTTACTGCTTGACGTTGACCTCCTGACAATAAACCGATGTTGTCACTCAAACGATCTTCTAGCCCAAGCCCTAGAATACTAATTCGCTCTTGAAACAGTTTTCTTCGCTTAGTTGATAATGAAAGGCTCCAACCTCGACGTTTTCCTCGCATATACGCCAACGCCATGTTTTCTTCGATAGTCAAAGCTCCACATGTTCCCGCAAGAGGGTCTTGAAAAACTCGCGCGCATTGCATTGCTCTTTGATCGACCGTTTGTCGGGTAACATCAGATTCATCAATAATGACCCGCCCACCAACCATCGGCGTTTCTCCCGTTACTGCTCCTAACAAGGTCGACTTACCCGCCCCATTCGAACCAATTACAGTTAAGAACTGATGTTCTGGCACTTCAAGATTTACACCTCGTAATGCTCGGTTTTCTAGAACGGTACCAGGATTAAAAGTGACTTGAATATCTTCCAAACGAATCATAGTGCACCTCCTGACTCTTTGTCTGGGTTAGAAGATGAATTTTTCGATAAGGCCTGGCCGCGCTTCTTTGCTTTTCGACTGCTTTTTATCTTTGGTGCTATTAACGCAACGGCGACCAAAACAGCCGTAACAAGGTTCAAATCAGAGGCTTGTAAACCAAACATACCCGTACTTAGTGCGAACGCTACGGCTAACCGATATAAAACAGAACCGACAATGACGGCCACTACGGCCACCCAGATCTTTCTTCCTGAAATGAGCGTTTGACCTAGAATCACCGCGGCGAGACCGACCACAATAGTACCAACTCCGGAAGTAACATCTGCAAAGCTGTTTGTTTGAGCAAACAAAGCTCCGGCAAAGCCAACAAACCCATTGGATAGCGCAAGGCCAAAGTATGTATAAAAACTGGTACTAGCCCCTTGAGCTGAAACCATTCGGGCATTCACACCCGTTGCTCTTAAGCCTAAGCCGAAATCGCTATTGAGCAAGCGAACGACAAACCATGCGGATATTAAAACTAGAATACCCACCACTAATGGTCTGACATACATAGAGTCCGCTAGCGCCTCAAATGGAGTCAGAATGGTTTCTTCACCCAGTAATGCAACATTCGGTCTTCCCATAATACGGATGTTAATCGAAAACGCGGCGATCATGGTTAAAATGGACGCTAATAAATGCAAAATACCACAGCGCACAGCAAGAAAAGCGGTCACCCACCCCGTTGCAGCACCGGCAATGATCGCCATAAAAGTCGCAAGCCATGGATTAATGCCAGCAACAATCGCCGTCGCAGCGACCGCGGCTCCCATTGGGAAACTACCATCAACGCTTAAATCAGGAAAATCGAGAACACGAAAGGTAAGATAAACACCAAGAGCAACCAATCCGTATAACAGGCCAATTTCAAGCGCGCCAAAAAATGCAAAAGCAGACATAACAACTCCTTTTCTGCTTATGTAAAAATGGGCAGCAAATGCTACCCATCTTTACTGATTGTTATTTCACGCTCGTTGCTCGATCAAGCACAGACTGAGGAATAGTCAGACCTAACTTTTCTGCAGCAGAAGTATTTACTACTAAATCCGAACCTTTTGCGACTTTCACATCTAATGTGCCAGGTTTAGCACCCTCGATGATCGCTGCTACATACTCAGCTGTTTGTACGCCAACCTGGTAGTAATCAAAACCTAGGCTAGCGATTGCACCTTTTTCAACATAAGACGTTGCGCCACCCAAAACCGGTGTCTTCGCTTGATTTGCCGCAACAATCATTCCCTCAATTGCGCTCGCTACCGTATTATCAGTCGGTGCGTATAACACATCCGATTTAGCCGCTATTGCCTGAGTAGCCGATTTCACATCAGCACTCTTCAATGCCGTCGCTTCGACAACTTCAATCCCTTGCGCTGCAGCACTTTCTTTTAACAGCTCAACTAGGGTCACCGCATTCGCTTCACCGGGATTGAATACCACACCAATCGACTTCACATTGGGCATAATCTCTTTGATTAGTTGCACATGCTGAGCAACGGGAGAGAGATCGGAAAGACCTGTGACGTTTTTCCCTGGCTGCTCCAATGTTTTAACCAATTTAGCGCCAACAGGATCTGTGACGGCGGTAAATACGACAGGAATATCACGTGTAGCAGAGACTAATGCTTGGGCCGTAGGTGTCGCAATACCGACCAACACGTCAGGTCTTTCACCTACATATTGGCGTGCGATTTGAACGGCGATAGCTGGGTTTCCTTGAGCAGTTTTATAATCAAACTCTAAGTTTTTTCCCTCTTCATACCCTCTCGCTTTTAGGCCATCCAATAGCCCTTGGCGAGTCGCATCTAACGCTGGGTGCTCTACAATTTGAGAGACGGCAATTTTGGCGGTTTTTGCCATGATACTTGGTGAAGAAAGTAAGGTTGCACTCGCGAGAACGGCGGTGGCTATGACTTTGCGTGCTTTCATCTTAACTCCTTGATTTAAGCAGTAGTAACTTTGGTTTGTATTGGTTTGTTGTGTTATTTCATATTTTGATAGTTATATTTTGTGCTCTTCTTGTGCACAGCTATCATTATTACCAATAAGCCAAATAAAATGGAAGCAAGTTTTAACATTAAAGCAACAAAACTTAAGGTCGCATTTTTTTTGCTTTAATCAAAATATTTCTTGGCGTTACCTCTCGAGCGCAAAATTCACTGATGGATACATCGTAACCATGTTGTTGAAGGTAAAGTACTTTGTCTAATACCAACCATAACTCCAAACTACGACGGAAGAGCTGTTGAATAAGGCTTAGCCGCTCCATTTTCCAATATCTCTGTTGGCCCAAATGGTAAAACTTATCAAAGTCACATGGGGTCAGAGCAATACCTTTTAATTGAGCAGCCCAATAACAAAATGACTCAAAACCCTCTGCCAATTGAGATTTCTTGATACTTGGAATAGGCTGGTAATGCTCAAAACCGAAACAATCTGTCAATAAAGCATCAAAACCAAGACGATAGCTCATCTCCAACATTCGATGTCGACGCACCCTCTCCCCACCAGTAACTAATTCTTGTAGCGGTATGCGCAATTCAGATTTCGTTAAATGAAGTTGTGATGCTTGCGCTGGTTTGGAAAGAGCTTGATAAGTCTCCGCTTGAATTAGATGGTAGCAACACGGCGAAATAGTAAATGCTGGTAGAGATCTCTCAACCCCTTTTTCAATTAAAGAAACATGCAGATCACCACAAGCATGCAAAGCGACAGCATGTTGATTCGAATTCAAAACATCGAGGGCACTGGGGCTTAGTGCATCACCTTGAACAAAGCGCATAGGCAAATGCTGTTTATTTGCTTCTTGTTGTCCTGAGTCACATAGGCTTTGTTGGTACTCGAAGCTTGTGACTGTTTGCTGACTATTATGAGCAAGTATTCGTCCTAAAAACCCTTTCCCTGAACACCACTCTAACCATTCGCTTCCGGCATGCTGCTCAAGTGCTACTTCTCCCATTGCTACGATCTGAGCAAGCTTTCGCCCGGGAATGCCGCTATCAATCCCTCTTTCTAGTGGTAAACCTTTTAGCTCTACGCGCTCTAAATGATTAAGTGCTAACAATTGCGGTAAGTTAGGAATATAAGAGCGAACGGCATTAGCCAATGCAGGAAGGTCAGTTTGATACTGTTCAACTTGTTGATCTGTTAATGATGTCAGCCACAAACACAATTGCGGATGTTGCTCTTGCCATGGCAGATTTGAAAAACGACAGGCGAAAAAAGGTTCAAAACGCCAAAATTCTTGGTGAGTAATAAGATAGCTATCGAGAGATTGAAATAGGCCTTGCATGCTTCCCTCTAGGGAAAATCGTTCTAGAGGACGTATTTTAGAGGGAAGCATATTAATTTAAAAGTCTACTAACGGACTGGCAACTCGATATCTTTAAACATTTCGTTGATTTCTACGTTCGATTTTAATGATAACGCTTGCTCAACAACTGGACGTGTTAAATGAGGAGCAAACCGTTCCATAAAGTCAAACATATAAGAGCGTAAAAACGTACCACGTCGGAAACCAATACTTGTCGTACTTGCTCCAAATAAATGGCTAGCGTCAATGGCAACCAAATCAGCATCTTGATCACTATCAATAGCCATGCTAGCGATGACGCCTACACCAATTCCCATTCTTACGTATGTTTTAATCACATCTGCATCTGTCGCGGTAAATACAACTCGAGGAGTTAGACCCTCTTTATTAAAAGCCGTATCCAACTCTGAACGTCCGGTAAAACCAAAAACGTAAGTCACTAATGGATACGTTGCTAAGTCTTGTATCGTGATATGCTTTTTTTGTGCTAAAGGGTGCTCTTTCGGGACAACAATAGAGCGATTCCAATGATAACAAGGCAACATGATAGCATCTTGATACAAATGAAGTGCTTCTGTTGCGATAGCAAAGTTTGCGGTTCCTTTAGCAATAGCTTCAGACATTTGAGATGGCGTGCCTTGATGCATATGCAATGACACTTTCGGATAGCGAGAAGTAAAACCTTTAATAACATCAGGTAGTGCGTAACGCGCCTGTGTATGCGTCGTCGAGATGTTCAACGTACCCATTTCAGGGTGTGTGTGCTCACCGGCCACCGCTTTGATACTTTCGACTCGAGCCAAAATCTCTTGAGAAATGCGGATGATATCTTCACCTGCGGTCGTCACTTGCGTTAAATGCTTACCACTACGCTCAAATATTTGAATGCCTAGCTCATCTTCAAGTAAACGCACTTGCTTACTAATACCGGGTTGAGATGTGTATAAGCTCTCCGCAGTAGCGGATACATTCAGGTTGTGGTTAAGCACTTCAACAATGTACTTCAACTGTTGTAACTTCATTCGCGACCTCGTTATCCTTTTACGATGCGTTTACTTACCGTTCGATAACCACTTTAATCTGTGGCTAAGAAGAGAGCTTATCTACCTAAATAACCTAGAGAAGCTTTGGTATACGATTTAGTTATAACGTCTCTTGAATGAAATTGATAGTCGAATCACGAATTTGCTTTTTATTATTTCGCTTTTAAAAGAACCAAACTGGTGATTTTGCAACCAATGACTCATTATTCAGTATTTCATCATCAAGTAAGATACTAATGTCCCCTCTAGGCTGTAATAATCTCTAAGCAGCATGCTCATGCGAGTGTTGAGCTTACAAAGCGATATGCCTGAGATAACATGCTGATAAATGCTTGAATAGTTGATGCCTTGATAGCAAGGAATGTGTATCCTTGAGGGCTAGCCAAAAAACAAAAACATAAGATACGGAATTTATGAATATCGGGTTAATCATTGCATTAGTTGCCATCCTGCTGGTATTGGTACTCGGCTACAACATCATGCTGCAATATAAGGTAAAGGCGGAAACGGCTAGAAAGCAAGAAAGTGCCCGTTACCTAACCATTATTGACGCCACCGAGGAACTGATCGGCCATGCTCACCACATGCCATATAGCAAAGACTTATTGATTTGCCTAAACACTCGCATTCTCGATGCGCTACAAAACATGTCCGAGTTGGACAGTAAAAATAAACAACTATCTCAGCGCTTAGAGCATACTGAACAACAAATCACACAGCTACACGAGAACTTTAACGAAAAAGAAGCTTCTACATTCAAAGTTCCAAGTAACGACAAACAAGCAATTGTCATGCTGAAATTAGTGAAACGATTACGCGATACTATTCGAAGTGAACATAATAAAGGCCGTTTCGAAACACAGGCTTATGTTGCAGAGAATGCACGTCTAGAAACGATTCAACTAAGAATCAATATTGAGAATGTGATTAAGCGTGCAAACGATGCCATGGTGCGTAACCAACCTGGTACAGCACTTCAACTTTTGCGTAAAGGCTTAGACGTATTAAGCACAAAAAATGATGCTTATTCCATCGCTGCTCGTCAAAAATTACAAGCTATGCATGATGAGTTGGAAAAACGTCGCCAAAGCCGAAGCGCTGAAGAACTTAATCAGATGGAAAGAAATGAACGCCAAGATGATATGGACGCACTGTTTGGTGAGAAAAAGAAATGGTAATCTGAACGTTAAACATTCAATAGGTCGCTTAATGCGGCCTTTTTATTGTTTATACCTTTATGCTCGAAACTTAGAGCGAATGAATACCCACCTACACTTCATCGAATAAGCCTGAACTGAAAAAAGTAAGCACCAGAAACAAAAAAGTCCCTATTGGGACTTTTTGTATTTCTAGCAACAACGCAAAATTAACACCTTATTAGCGTAAAGAGGCGTTAATTTCTGCCAGCACAGCAGCAGGATCAATTGCTTGGGTGATCGGACGTCCAATAACTAAGTAATCTGAACCAGCTTGTACCGCATCAACCGGAGTCATAATTCGTTTTTGGTCGCCTACATCTGCACCAACAGGACGAATACCAGGCGTCACTAACTTAAACTCGCGGCCTAGTTCAGCTTTTAACATAGAAGATTCTTGGGCAGAACATACCACACCATCTAATCCCGATTGCTTCGCCAAAGAAGCCAAACGAATCACTTGTTCTTGAGGGGCAATATTCAAACCAATACCCGCTAGGTCACTTTGCTCCATGCTTGTCAGAACAGTAACACCAATTAATAACGGACGATCTTTGCCGTATGGCTCAAGAATCTCACGAGACGCCGCCATCATGCGTTCACCACCACTTGCATGTACGTTCACCATCCATACTCCCATTTCAGCCGCAGCTCTCACTGCTTTAGAACATGTGTTAGGGATGTCATGGAATTTGAGATCTAAAAACACTGAGAAGCCGCGTTTATGCAACTCACGTACAAATTCAGGACCAAATAAAGTAAACATTTCCTTGCCTACTTTTAACCGGCACGAACTTGGATCAATACGGTCAACAAAAGCGAAAGCGTCCGCTTGATTATCATAATCCAATGCTACGATGACTTTTTGGTCAATCATCTCTTCTCCTAACTAACTTCAACTTAAAAAAATGCAGTTGCTCAAAATAGAGCAACTGCATTGAAAATTTTATTCACCATCTAGCCCACGAATAGGCTTGATCGTTCCCCATCCTTTACAGGATGGGCAGTGCCAATACATTGAATGAGTCGAAAATCCGCACTTTCTACAACGAAAATGAGGTTTTACTTTCAACTGTTCGCCAACAAGCTTCTGCAATGTTCCTAAGCTTGCTTTCGCTCGGCCCTCTTCTGCATCTGCCAAATGGTAATCCATTAATCGATAGAAACCTTTCATCGTTGGATTTTTTACCAGTTGTCGTGTCAGCATTTCTTGCGCGGCACCAAACCCTTCATGTTGAGCCACTAATTGAGCCAACATAAGTTCGGCAGATACACCTGACTTACTCGCAATACATTGACGTAAAAATTCGAGTAATTCATCTTCTTGACCTAAGTGATGATAACAATCCGCAAGCGTTGGTAAAACTTCACTAACAAAGTCATGGTCTTGCTCAAGTACCATCGTCATATATTTGATGGTATGTTGGTAATCTTCTATTTCTAAATAGAGCTTGCCCAAAGCGATACTTGCTCGCACACACTTGGGGTCTTCTGAAAGCGCACGTTTAAAATACTGGATGGCCTTATTGCTATTGCCCTCAGCTTTCTCTTGCATCGCAAGCTCACACCAAAAATGAGCGATGCTATTACGCATTCGTTTACGGCCTAGTTTCACCAGCATCGACGCATAAGTAATGGCTTTATGCCATTCTCGAGTTTGCTGATAAATTGCAACTAACTGTCGTAATGCGGGCTCACGGTGATCTGGTTCATCAACTAACTGCTCAAATATTTTCTCTGCGCGGTCCAAAAACCCAGATGCCATGTAGTCCTTTGCCAATTGCTGCAAAGCGATATTTTTTTGATCGATGGTGAGGCCAGAACGAGAAATAAGATTTTGGTGGATACGAATAGCACGATCCACCTCTCCACGAGAACGAAACAGATTACCCAGAGCAAGATGGGTATCGATTGTTTCATCATCAACCTGAAGCAGCTCGATAAAGTGATCCACAGCTTTATCAGATTGATCGGAAAGAAGCAGGTTTAAGCCCGTTACGTATTGACGAGATATTTGATTTGATTGTTTCTGCTTGTCTTGCTGAGCGCTACGATTACCCATATACCAACCGTATGCGGCAGCGATCGGTAACAACAAGAAGAGTATTTCTAGCATTGAGTAAAAAGCCTACCTAAATCTATAATTACGCTTTACTTGGCTTAATTTCAGTTGACTCAGGTGATAATTTTTTTAATTGCTTCTTCAACTTGCGAACTTGAAGCTGAGATTTTAAGTGCAAACTACCAAAGATAAGCCAAGCTAAAACAAAACCGAATACGAACACCACACCCAGTAAAGTAGATAGGTGGAATTCACCTTGAGCCAATAAATAATTAAAGTTCACTACTTCTTGGTTTTGTGAGCCTAGTGCTAGTGCTATTAAAAACAAAGCGAGCACTATAACGATTTTTATAATTTTCATAATCCATTACCTAATCGAAAATCTAACCTTAAGATTATGCAGTAAAATCAGACAACACTCCATGGTTATCTTAGTGAAACCTTTCATAAAAAAAGCGGCACACATGATGTGTACCGCTTTCTATAACAACATATGGTGTCAATTAGTCAATATTGACACGCTCACGCAATTCTTTACCTGGTTTAAAGTGAGGAACGTATTTACCTTCCAATTCCACTTTATCACCGGTTTTAGGATTTCGGCCTACACGTGGCTCCCTGAAATGTAAGGAGAAACTGCCAAAACCACGAATTTCAATTCTATCACCATCTTCAAGCGTTGAAGCCATGTGCTCAAGAATGTCTTTCACTGCGTCTTCAATCTCTTTAGCTGAAAGGTGTGTTTGTTCAGCACAGAGTCTTTCAATCAATTCAGACTTAGTCATAGATTCCCTCATAGAGTAATTTATCACTGATTATAGTAAGTAATATCAATTCCAACAAACACTTGCTACATATTCTAGTCAAATTTTGCTCAATTTACTCGACTGAGCCAATATTCTTTCGGTGCAATATTAGTAATTGATATTAATACTTCGGTTATAGACCTTAGAGTACATCATAAAGAGACAAAAAGAAAAAAGGAGCCCTAAGGCTCCTTTTTTTGACAAATGGGAGTAAATTACTCGCCTTTTGCTGCTTTGAAAGCGTCAGCCATAGCATTACCAAACGCAGCTTCGTCAGCTTTGTTTAGAGTAGCCATTGCTTCTTGCTCTTCAGCTTCGTCTTTAGCTTTGATAGATAGGTTGATTACGCGGTTCTTACGGTCTACACCAGTGAACTTCGCTTCAACGCTGTCGCCAACGCTTAGGATTAGAGATGCATCTTCTACACGGTCACGAGCTACTTCAGACGCGCGGATGTAACCTTCAACGCCTTCTTCTAGCTCAACAGTTGCGCCTTTAGCGTCTACTGCTGTAACAGTACCAGTTACTAGAGTGCCTTTCTTCTTCTCAGCAACGTAAGCATTGAATGGGTCATTTTCCATTTGCTTAACGCCTAGAGAGATGCGCTCACGCTCAGCATCAACTGCTAGAACAACTGCAGAGATCTCGTCGCCTTTCTTGTACTCACGTACAGCGTCTTCGCCCGCAACATTCCAAGAAATGTCAGATAGGTGAACTAGACCGTCGATACCGCCTTCTAGACCGATGAAGATACCGAAGTCAGTGATAGACTTGATCTTACCAGTAACTTTGTCGCCTTTAGCTTGCGCTTCAGCGAATGACTGCCATGGGTTAGCTTTACACTGTTTTAGACCTAGAGAGATACGACGACGTTCTTCGTCAATCTCAAGAACCATAACCTCAACTTCGTCGCCAACATTAACAACTTTAGATGGGTGGATGTTCTTGTTAGTCCAATCCATTTCAGAAACGTGTACTAGACCTTCAACGCCTTCTTCGATTTCAACGAAGCAGCCGTAGTCAGTTAGGTTAGTAACACGACCAGATAGTTTGTGACCTTCTGGGTAACGCTTAGCAATTGCTACCCATGGATCTTCGCCAAGTTGCTTAAGACCTAGTGATACGCGAGTACGCTCACGATCGAACTTAAGAACTTTAACTAGGATTTCATCACCAACATTTACGATCTCAGATGGGTGTTTAACACGTTTCCAAGCCATATCTGTGATGTGTAGAAGACCGTCAACACCACCTAGGTCTACGAAAGCACCGTAGTCAGTAAGGTTCTTAACGATACCTTTAACTTCAGAACCTTCTTGTAGAGTTTCTAGAAGTTCATCACGCTCAACGCTGCTTTCAGATTCGATAACTGCGCGACGAGATACAACTACGTTGTTACGCTTCTGGTCAAGTTTGATAACTTTGAACTCTAGCTCTTTGTTTTCTAGGTGAGCAGTGTCGCGGATTGGACGCACGTCTACTAGAGAACCAGGAAGGAAAGCACGGATACCGTTTAGTTCAACAGTGAAACCGCCTTTAACTTTACCGTTGATGATACCAACAACAGTTTCAGCTTCTTCACAAGCTTTCTCAAGAACGATCCAAGCTTCGTGACGCTTCGCTTTCTCACGAGAAAGTTGAGTTTCACCGAAACCATCTTCAACAGCGTCTAGAGCTACGTCTACTTCGTCGCCAACAGCTACTTCAAGTTCGCCAGCAGCGTTCTTGAACTGTTCTGCAGGGATTGCAGACTCAGACTTAAGACCAGCGTCAACAAGAACGAAACCGTTCTCGATAGCTACTACAGTACCTTTAACGATGCTGCCTTGTTGGAATTCAGTCTCGTTTAGAAACTCTTCAAAGAGTTGAGCAAAAGATTCAGTCATTTATTTAATCTTCAATAAATTAAACGTCCACGGGTATCCTACCGCATGGGGTTATTAGCTTCGCCAGTCATCATCCTTGCGACCGACGCTCTGACCTAGCAGCCTTAAGCTACTAGCTTAGATTCGATATATTGTAGTGCTTTTTCTACCACTTCGTCGATACTCATCGTAGTAGAATCTAGCAATAGCGCATCCTCTGCAGGGCGTAATGGTGCCACTGGGCGGTTACGATCTCGATCGTCACGCTCTTGGATCTCGCTTAAAAGGTCAGCAAATCTAACATCTAACCCTTTATCTTGCAACTGTTTAAGACGTCTATTAGCGCGCTCATGCGCACTCGCATCTAGAAATATTTTCACTTCCGCTTGAGGAAATACAACGGTTCCCATATCGCGGCCATCAGCCACCAACCCCGTACCGTCAGCAAACGCTCTTTGACGTCGTAGTAACGCTTCACGTACACGAGGCAAAGCCGCTACTTTTGAAGCGGCCATTCCTGTCACTTCTTTACGCAACTCGTTCGATACATCTTCGCCTTCAAGGATAACTTTAACCAATTCACCCTCAGCAACAAATTGAACGTCTAAGTGGGTCGCCAAAGCAACAAGCGACTCTTCTGAATCAAGCTCAACACCATGATGAATAGCAGCTAATGCCAATACTCGGTAGATTGCACCAGAATCTAGTAAATGAAACCCTAGTTTGCTTGCTAGACGCATGCATAAGGTTCCTTTACCCGCGCCACTCGGCCCATCTACAGTAACTACTGGTGTATGAGAAGACATGTGTAACTCCAAGTTGGTTGTAAACTCTTATCGTCGTGACCTGACGCTTATAGGCGAAAAATTATAGTGGGAATTTGCGTTTGGTGCTAGTGAGGAAATCATTGAACGAACGAAAAAAGAGCGCCTAAAGCGCTCTTGACTAGAAAACATTCGATGTGAGTATCACTCACATATACTTTTTGCCAACCAGAGTAAGTGCGTGAACAAAGATTTTAATCAACAAGCATGATCACATACTTATTATTTTGACGAACATTAGTCACTCAGTTGAATCCGACTGTAGTTCTTTGCTACAGTGGCCTCACCGATTCCGGTCACCTTAGCTAAATCTTCTACTTTTTCAAACAGACCATGTTCTTTTCGATAGTCTACGATCGCTTGAGCTTTCTTAATGCCAACACCTTTAAGTAAATCTGCAATTTCCTGCGGGGAGGCTTGATTAACATTAACTGTAACCTTAATCCCCTCATGTTGTGAATTTGGAGCTTGCTCTTCAGCGTTAACCATATTGCTAAAAGGTAGCGCTATTGCGAATAGTACGGATAGGAGTATCGCTTTAATATTCATATCTTTTCCCTCACTGCTAAGTAACTTTCATTACTCACGCTAACGACATTTCGGGAAACTGCCAGAGGTATCTATTCAAAATAATACGGGCTGCAAAAGCAGCCCGTTTTCATATCATTATCAATTACACTAAGTTCGCCTATTGGCTCACAATAAAGTACTCAATCGTCGCTTCCTTACGCAGAATGTCTATGACTCCTGCTAAGTTATCTTGCGCGTTTAGGTTTTCTAATTGTGCCGAAATTTGTTCTGCGTACTGAGAGTCATCGCTTGTTTTAACTTCAGTTAGCTCAACAACAACAGTATCACCATTAAAATCTTTAGCTTGTGCAAACTGTGGCTGGCCATCTTTCGGTTTTGCCATCGCAAAAACTACGTTTGCAATTGGAGATGAACGATCAATCGTTTCTTGCTCACCAAATGAAAGACCATTTTCTTGCAATAACGTTTGTTTACCTTCTTTTAGCTCGCTCACTAGGCTTGTTGCCAGTTCAAGTGCTTGCTGTTCACCTTTCACTTTAGAAAGTTGAGTCACCACTTGCTCACGAACGTCAGAGAGAGGAAGTACAGCTTCGTCTCGTGCATCTTCAACACGCACAACCATTACATGCTCAGGTGCAACTTCAATAACGTCAGAGTTTAAGCCGTCTTCTTTCACTTCTGGAGTCAAAATAGCTTGCATGACTGCCGGCATTTTCAAAAGTTCAGGCGCGTCAGCTTGAGAGATGAAATCCGTTGTTTGAATTTTCGCATCAATCGCATTTGCCGCATCATCTAAAGAATCAGGGTATTCAAATGCCACTTTTTCTAGTTCTGTTTGAAGTTCATAGAACTTCTCAACAGCTTCTTGATCTTTGATCTCTTGCTTAATTTCAACAGCAACTTGTTCATATGGTTTAGCGACTGAATCTTTTAAACCGTCAAGCTTGATGATGTGGTAGCCGAAATCAGATTTAACTAAGCCGGTGACGTCACCAACATTCTTCAAAGCAAACGCCGCTTCTTCGAATGATGGATCCATTACATCACGTTCGATCCAACCTAGAGAACCGCCCTCTTCAGCACTACCTAAATCATCCGATTTTTCTTGTGCTAAAGTGGCAAAATCAACACCTGTATTCAATTCATCTAATACTGCTTGCGCTTTTGCTTCGTCATCACCTTGAATTAAGATGTGGCTAACTTCACGTTGTTCATCAGATGAGTATTTATCCAAATGAGCTTGGTAATATGTTTTCGCTTGTTCATCAGTAACGACAATACTGTCTTTCAACTGCGCAGCAGATAGCTCAATATACGAAACTTTCACTTGCTCAGGACGTGTATAGCGGTCTGCATTTTGCTTATAGTAGTTTTCAATATCAGCATCTGATAGTTCTACTTGGTTCGCAAACTGCTCTAAAGAAAGAGTCACTCGACGAATATCACGAGTTTGTGTGATCAATTCACTTTGAGATTCCACTTCACTCGGGAGAACGAAATCACTCGCTTGAACGGCTGATAAAAGTTGGTTACGAACTAAATCACGGCGTAAGTACTCTGCGAAGCTCTCTGGTGTGAACCCAGCACGACGCAATGCCGATTGATAGATCTCTGAGTCAAACTGACCATCTTTATGAAACTGTGGCATTTCAAGCATTAGAGAGCGTACTTGCGCATCACTGACTCGTAGGCCAAGCTCTTGAGCGTGCTGCTCTAGTAAAACATTGTCGACCATTCTGTCTAACACTGATTTACGGAAAGTTTCAACATAACTAGGATCTGCTAATAGATTAGCGAAATAATCACCTAGCTGTGCTTGCATTCGATTGCGTTCATTTTGGTAAGCTTGCTCAAACTCACCACGGCTGATCTCGACATTGCCTACTTTTGCTGCTGCGTTACCGTTGCCACCAACAATGTAGCTACCTACGCCGGCAAAAACAAAAGATAGGATAATAAGGCCTAGGATAATTTTAACCGCGATGCTGTTAACACCTTCGCGTAATCGATCCATCATACTTAAACTACTCTCCGCGTATGAACCGTATTAGAGAAACTTCAATAATACGACGTACGTAATAAATTATAATCAATAGCGCGATAATATCAGAAAAAGAAATGCGCATCAGTATGATGCGCATATTTTCAAAAAGTTCGATGAAACTACAAGTTTTGTAATTCTATCTAATTAGTTACAAGCATCTTTAAGTGCTTTACCTGCTTTAAACGCAGGTACTTTTGCTTCTGCGATTTGGATTTCTTCGCCTGTTTTTGGATTACGACCTGTGCGTGCTGCACGAGTGCGAACGCTAAATGTACCAAAACCAACAAGAGCAACTTGATCGCCCGCTTGTAGCGTACCGCTTACTGCTTCGATAAGAGCGTCAAGAGCACGGCCAGCTGATGCTTTAGAAAGATCTGCATTTTCTGCGATATGTTCTACTAATTGTGTTTTATTCACTGAGATTCCCCTTTGCGTCACCCATTGTTATTTTGTGTGGTGACTATTCGTTCCATTAAGATTGAATCTAGCTTGAAGCCCCGTAAAATAAGGCTTCGAGCTATAATGGCTAAAGTTAGCTTCCAAAAAAAACGCTGACAAGCCTTTTTATACTAATCAGCGTAATCTTTTACTTATTTTTGCTACACATCACTCTTTTACAGTAGCGAGTTCGATACCTGATGGATCTCGCTCCAGTGCGACTTTCAGTACATCATCAATCCACTGAACCGGGATAACCTTTAGATCCGCGATAACATTGTCTGGAATCTCTTCCAAATCACGTTCATTGTCTTTTGGAATCAGTACCGTTTTAATCCCACCACGATGAGCTGCAAGCAGTTTTTCTTTCAAGCCACCGATAGGTAATACTTCACCACGCAATGTAATTTCACCGGTCATTGCAACTTCAGCTTTAACTGGGTTACCTGTTAAGCTAGAAACCAACGCAGTGCACATTGCGATACCAGCACTTGGGCCATCTTTCGGTGTTGCGCCCTCTGGTACGTGAACGTGAATATCACGTTTCTCGTAAAAATCAGGGTTAATACCCAATTTTTCAGCTCGAGAACGAACGACTGTCATAGCAGCTTGAATTGACTCCTGCATCACATCGCCAAGAGAACCCGTTTGCATCAACTTACCTTTACCTGGCATCGATTCGGTTTCGATCGTCAATAGATCCCCACCGACTTCCGTCCATGCCAAGCCAGTCACTTGTCCAATACGATTGCTATCATCAGCTTTACCGTAATCGCAACGTTGAACACCTAGATACTCTTTTAAGTTATCCATAGAAACAGTAACTGATTTCAATGAATTATCGAGCAGAATATTCTTAACTGCCTTGCGACAAATTTTTGAAATCTCACGCTCTAAACTTCGAACACCAGCTTCACGCGTGTAATAACGCACAATGCCAATAATAGCCGAGTCTTCGATTGTAATTTCATGCGGCTTTAGACCATTACGTTTTACTTGTTTATCAACAAGGTGTCGTTTGGCAATGTTCAGTTTTTCATCTTCGGTATAACCAGATAGACGAATCACTTCCATACGGTCCAGCAAAGGCCCTGGAATGTTCATGGAGTTCGATGTTGCCACGAACATAACATCTGACAAGTCATAATCGACTTCTAAATAATGGTCGTTAAACGCGTTATTTTGCTCAGGGTCTAGTACTTCAAGCAGAGCTGAAGCTGGGTCGCCACGCATATCAGAAGACATCTTATCGATTTCGTCTAGCAAGAACAGAGGGTTCTTAACGCCGACTTTAGACATTTTCTGAATGAGCTTACCTGGCATAGAACCGATATATGTACGACGGTGGCCACGAATTTCTGCTTCATCACGAACGCCACCTAGCGCCATGCGAACATATTGACGACCCGTTGCCGAAGCAATCGAACGTCCTAGTGACGTTTTACCAACACCCGGAGGACCGACTAAACATAGAATTGGCCCTTTAAGCTTGTTGATACGGTTTTGTACCGCCAAGTACTCAAGAATGCGATCTTTGACTCGCTCTAGACCATAATGGTCTTCGTTAAGCGTTTCTTCTGCTTTCGCTAGATTTTTCTTAACTTTAGAACGCTTGTGCCAAGGGACACCTAACATCCAATCAATGTAGCCACGAACAACGGTCGCTTCTGCTGACATTGGTGACATCATTTTGAGTTTTTGCAGTTCTTGCTCAGTTTTTTCACGAGCTTCTTGCGGCATTTTCGACTCTTCGATCTTATTCTTAAGAGTCTCAAATTCATCGATGCCATCTTCTGTTTCACCCAACTCTTTCTGAATCGCTTTCATTTGCTCATTCAGATAATATTCGCGCTGGGATTTCTCCATCTGCTTTTTCACACGAGTGCGAATACGCTTCTCTACTTGCAAGATGTCGATTTCAGATTCCATTTGCCCCATTAGAAATTCAAGACGTTCTGCAACATCAATAATTTCTAGTACGGCTTGCTTGTCAGCCAGTTTCAATGGCATATGCGCTGCGATGGTATCAGCCAATCGCGCCGCTTCATCAATGCCATTCAAGGAAGTTAGAACTTCAGGTGGGATCTTAGAGTTTAGCTTAATAAAACCTTCAAACTGATTAATCGCACTACGAACAATCACTTCTTGTTCGCGCTCATCAAGTTCAGGCGTCGTCAAATATTCTGCATTAGCTAAGAAAAACTCATTGTCGATAAACTCGTGAATTTTTGCTCGCTGTTGACCTTCGACTAATACTTTAACCGTGCCATCAGGAAGTTTCAGTAGCTGTAGGATCGTCGCTACCGTACCGACTTCAAATAGATCATCTTTAGAAGGTTCATCGGTATCCGCTTGTTTTTGGGCAACAAGCAGCACTTGCTTATTGTTGTCCATCGCAGCTTCAAGGCAAGCTATCGATTTCTCACGACCAACAAACAATGGAATTACCATATGCGGGTAAACGACTACATCTCTTAGAGGTAGTACGGGGATCTCGATACGTTCGGAACGTTCCAAGTTCATATTCTTCTCTCTTCCGCTTAGTCTTATTTGGAATATATGGGGACTATTCGAGGGGATTCAATGGAAGAATAAAAAAAAGGAGGTAAATGATTACCTCCTTTTTTACTTTTGTTAGGTTCTTGAATCTAATTAAGATTCAGCACCTGCAGCTTGGTTCTCTGAATTACTGTAAATCAATAGTGGTTCAGACTCGCCGTTGATCACGGACTCATCAATAACAACTTTGCTTACATTATCCATTGAAGGCAATTCGTACATAGTTTCTAGAAGAACACCCTCTAGGATAGAACGTAGTCCACGAGCCCCCGTTTTACGGTTCATCGCTTTCTTCGCTATCGCACGTAGAGCATCTTCACGGAACTCTAGTTCTGAGTTTTCTAACTCGAACAACGCAGCGTATTGCTTAGTCAATGCATTTTTTGGTTCGCATAGAATTTGGACTAATGCTTCTTCATCCAACTCTGTTAGCGTCGTCGTCACAGGAAGACGTCCAATAAATTCAGGAATTAAACCGTACTTAACAAGATCTTCAGGTTCAACTTGAGTGAATAGTTCACCCACAGTCTTAGTTTCGTTTTTAGAGCGAACTTCCGCACCAAAACCAATACCTGTACCTGTTGCTACACGTTGTTCAATTACTTTATCTAAGCCTGCAAATGCACCACCACAGATAAACAAGATCTTAGAAGTATCAACTTGTAAGAACTCTTGCTGTGGATGCTTACGGCCACCTTGAGGTGGAACTGAAGCAACGGTACCTTCAATCAGTTTCAGTAACGCTTGCTGTACACCTTCACCCGAAACATCACGTGTGATAGATGGGTTTTCAGCTTTACGAGAGATTTTGTCAATCTCATCGATGTACACAATACCACGTTCTGCTTTCGCTACGTCATAATCACATTTTTGCAATAGCTTCTGAATGATGTTTTCAACATCTTCACCAACGTAACCTGCTTCGGTTAACGTAGTAGCATCTGCCATTGTAAACGGTACATCAAGGAAACGCGCTAATGTCTCAGCAAGCAGTGTTTTACCACTACCTGTAGGACCGATTAGAAGGATGTTACTTTTACCAAGTTCCACACCCTCTGCAGTCGTGTCTCCATTTCGTAAACGCTTATAGTGATTATAAACGGCTACTGCTAGCACTTTCTTAGCGTAATCTTGGCCAATCACATAATCGTCTAGATGTTCGCGGATCTGTTTAGGCGCCGGTAACGCTTCAGATTGCTTTTTAGGCAGAACATCTTTGATTTCTTCACGAATAATGTCATTACATAAGTCGACACATTCGTCACAAATATAGACTGACGGGCCGGCGATCAGCTTGCGAACTTCGTGCTGGCTTTTGCCGCAGAAAGAGCAGTAAAGAAGCTTACTACTACCGCTCTCTTTGCTTTTATCTGTCATTCGCTAACCTCTTAGCCTTTACTCTTTACGATTTGAGTGTATATCAATTTAGTATGAATTGCGCTAAACAATTTCTACTAGGTTACTGACCACGATGGGTTAGAACTGAATCCACTAAACCGTATTCAACTGCTTGATCCGCAGCCATGAAATTGTCACGGTCTGTATCACGCTCAATCACTTCAAGTGGTTGGCCAGTGTGTTCAGCTAACAACTTGTTTAGCTTCTGCTTGATGGTCAGGATTTCCTGAGCATGAATTTGAATATCAGAAGCTTGACCTTGGAAACCACCGAGAGGTTGGTGGATCATAACGCGTGAATTAGGTAAAACGTAACGCTTACCTGGAGCGCCACCAGCAAGCAGGAACGCCCCCATAGAGCAAGCTTGTCCCATACAAACCGTACTCACGTTTGGCTTGATAAATTGCATGGTGTCATAAATTGACATACCTGCCGTTACACTACCGCCTGGTGAGTTGATGTATAAGAAAATATCTTTGTCTGGATTTTCAGATTCTAAGAAAAGTAGTTGAGCCACGACAAGGTTTGCCATGTGGTCTTCTACTTGACCTGTTAAGAAAATTACACGCTCTTTTAGCAAACGAGAATAAATATCGTACGAACGTTCGCCACGGGAAGTTTGTTCAACCACCATAGGTACTAGTGCGTCTAGAATTGGCGACATTGCATTTTTTTCTTGGTAGCTCATATTCTTATGTCCCTAAAATAAATGGCCCGGATGATGTATATCATACGGACCATTGTTAGCAGAAACGTTGAGGTATAGTCAACTTTTCTACGCAAGATATTGCTTATTACGCAGGTTGGTTCATCAGCTCGCCGAAGCTAACTTCTTTGTCAGAAACCTGAGCTTTTGCGATGATAGCGTCGATTGCTTGCTCTTCTAGAGCAACATTGCGCATGTTATTCATCATTTGCTCGTTTTGAGCGTAGTAAGCCATAACTTCTGATGGATCTTCGTAAGCTGTTGCCATCTCTTCGATAAGCGCAGCTACTTTCGCATCGTCAGCTTTTAGCTCTTCAGACTTGATAACTTCACCTAGAAGTAGGCCTACAACTACGCGACGTTTAGCTTGCTCTTCGAACAATTCACGTGGAAGTTGTGCTGCTGCTTCTGGGTTACCACCGAAACGTTGAGCTGCTTGTTGACGTAGAACATTGATTTCTTGGTCAATTAGCGCTGCTGGTACGTCGATGTCGTTTTCTTTAACTAGACCGTCGATAGCTTGCTCTTTGATGCGGTTTTTAACAGCTTGCTTAAGCTCACGTTCCATGTTCTTACGAACTTCAGCTTTAAGAGCTTCAACGCCGCCTTCAACTACGCCGAACTTAGCTACGAATTCGTCGCTTAGCTCTGGAAGTTCACGTGCTTCAACTTTGTTTACTTTGATTGCAAACTTAGCTGCTTTACCTTTTAGGTTTTCAGCGTGGTAATCTTCTGGGAAAGTCACGTCGATTTCGAATTCCATACCAGCAGTTTTACCTGTGATACCGTCTTCAAAACCAGGGATCATGCGACCAGCACCCATTTCTAGTGGGAAGTTATCAGCTTTACCGCCTTCAAACACTTCACCGTCGATAGAACCAACGAAATCGATAGTTGCACGCTTACCAGCTTCTGCTGCTTCAGCAACTTCAGTCCAAGTAGCTTGTTGCTTACGTAGCGTTTCGATCATCTCTTCAACGTCAGCATCTTTAACTTCAACTGCTGGTTTCTCAACAGTGATGTTTTCTAGACCTTTCAATTCAACTTCTGGGTAAACTTCGAAAGTTGCAGTGAAAACTAGGTCTTCGCCTTCGTTAGTCGCTACAGGTGCGAAAGTTGGTGCGCCTGCTGGATTGATTTTTTCTTTAACGATTGCTTCGATAAAGTGACGTTGCATAACTTCACCCATCACGTCTTGACGTACTGCTTTACCGTACATCTGCGCAACCATTTTCATAGGCACTTTGCCTTTACGGAAACCATCGAAACGACGGTTTTTTGCGATGTTGCGTAGTTCAGCTGTAACTGCATCTTCGATGTTTGCAGCTGGAACAGTAATGTTTAGACGGCGCTCTAGGCCTTCTAGAGTTTCAACAGTAACTTGCATTATTCAATAACCTCAAAACTGGCTCAGGATTGCTGAGCATATGAGTTACCACTGGCTTACGCTGGGTAACTTCATCCTTGTTTGTACTCGAAGAGCACCTATTCAAATTGGAGATCCGACAACTGGATTGACCAATAGTCGAACTAATTAGCGATATCTTTTCGTTAAATATTGGTGAACTCACCAACGTTAACAAAGGTATCTCTGATTAGCCTCAGATAAAAATTAGACGCCGCATTCTAACGAGCTAGACGATAGCTGTCGAGCCAATCACCGTGATCGATGCGGGAATCTCCTAAAATCTCTGCTAACTGCTACAAAAACAAGCGAAGTAACACCCAACGCATTCAGAAATGGGGCACATTAGGTTTTTTTTCAAGACAATTTATCGATTTTTTTTAACTTGAAAGCAAAAGGAGATCTAAGTCCTGTTTTAATCTTTCTTTCAACACAATAAACAAACATATTAGTAACAATGCATTTTATCCTGAAAACGTTTTTGTTACTCACATAAAATAACACCATGAATTAAAATGGCTTACGACTAAGATAGGATTGTCATGTTGCAAATAAAACATACTAACCAATACATACTAGGCGCCTATCTGATTTGCCTTATTATCGGCTCGTTTTTGGTTTGGAATTACAGTTATCAAACCTTACAAACAGAACACAAAGCACAACTCGACCGATTTTCTAGCCATATTTCGACAAAACTCGATAAATACGCACATTTACCCCAACTTCTCGCTAAAAATAGAGAGCTTATCGCTCTAATTCAACACCCTAATAATTCTGCTCAGCGAGAAATCACTAATCGTTTTTTGACTAATGTGAACACTGTCATTCAAGCGGCCGACACTTATCTCATTGACGCCACTGGCGAGACAATCGCAGCGAGTAATTGGGATTTAGAACGCACTTTCATCGGCAAAAATTTCGCTTGGCGTCCGTACTTCTCTGAAGCAATACAAGGACAAAGCAGCCAATATTTCGCCTTAGGTTCAACATCTGGAGCAAGGGGTTATTACTATTCTTATCCTGTCATTTATGCAGCAGAAGTTATTGGCGTTATCGTTATAAAAATGGATCTCTCTTCCATCGAGGAAAATTGGTCAAATAAAAATAGCTTCTTTGTCGCAACTGATTTACACAATGTGATTTTCATGTCGAGTAACCCAAATTGGCTTTTCCGCAGTTTAACTACCCTATCTGAAGCGCAACGTGCTGATATTCGAAGCCGCAGACAATACTTAGACAACCCCCTGCGTTCACTCGGATTGCAAGGTAACTTAGAGGGTATCCATGCTGAGTTAGAAAGCCCCCACAAAGCCGGGCTCCAGGGGGACTTTGTTGTGTCAACACGTCCACTCAATAATTTGAAGCTCAACATTCGAATTTTAACCCCGAAAGTAACTATCCTATGGTCAACACTTCGTTTTGCCCTGTTACTGACGCTTATCTTTGCCATTGCCTATCTATCAGCCCAACTTGTGCTCCAAAGACAAACAAGAAAACGTCAAATCGAACAACTGCAATCAGAAGCGAATCAAAAACTAGAATTTCTCGTCATGGAACGAACGGCTGAGTTACACGCTGAGATCCGCGAAAGAAGTAAAACGGAACAAATACTACGTAAAACTCAAGATGAGCTTATTCAAGCTGCGAAACTGGCAGTACTTGGCCAACTCTCAGCAAGCATCAGTCACGAATTAAATAACCCTTTAGCGGCGATTCGAAGTTTTTCGGACAACGCTCGTCGCTTTCTTGCAAAGCAACAATTAGAACGCGTTGATGACAATTTAAACCGGATCTCCGGTCTAACAGAGAGAATGGCAAAAATCAGCGATCAACTTAAATCCTTTGCCAGAAAGTCTGACACTAAAGATCGATGCAATATCACCTTAGTACCGATTATTCAATCTGCCAAAACCCTAGTCGAACCTCAGTTGAAAGCCAATAACATCTCACTCACACTCAAATGTGATAACCACGCGACACTAGTCAACATCAATACAATTCAATTCGAGCAAGTACTGATCAATTTATTGACCAATAGTATTCAAGCTTTAGAAGAGCAAGCGGAACGCATCATCACAATAACAACAATAACTCATTCCAATCAGGTTTCGGTACACATTGATGATAACGGACCAGGTGTAAGCAAGGAGAAAGCCGAACAGCTTTTTGAACCATTCTTTACCACCAAGAAAAATGGACTGGGTCTCGGTTTGTCCATTTCACAGCAAATAATTCAGGCGATGAATGGCCGCTTAATGTTAGAGTCTTCACCTCTAGGAGGCGCCCGATTCACCATTGTATTACCTATTAGTGTATTGCCTATTAGTACAGCTCCCTCCATTAAGGAACAACAATGATAGACGTGTATTTTATTGATGATGAAACGGATATACGTATTGCTATAGAGCAGAGTTTTGAACTCGAAGATCTCCAGGCGCGCTTTTTTGCGAGCGCTGAGGAAGCATTGTTGGCTATCAAAGAGTCAGGGATGCCAAGAGTTATAATTACGGATATTTGTTTACCCGGTTTATCCGGAGAAAATTTGCTCTCATCCGTTTTGCATCAAGACCCTGAAGTACCAGTGATATTAATCACCGGACATGGTGACATTTCCATGGCAGTGAATGCGCTACACAATGGCGCT
Source organism: Vibrio sinensis (assembly GCF_003605645.1). Classification (GTDB taxonomy): domain Bacteria; phylum Pseudomonadota; class Gammaproteobacteria; order Enterobacterales; family Vibrionaceae; genus Vibrio; species Vibrio sinensis. The sequence goes on from NZ_QVMU01000013.1 coordinate 31,397, forward strand.
TATGATTTTATTGAAAAACCTTTTGCCATTGAACGCTTAATTGATACGACTCGTCGAGCCATAGAAAAGCGTAATCTCACATTGGAAAATCAATCACTAAAAAGAAGTTTGAAAGCAAGTCAGGCTCTTGGTCCTCGAATCATAGGCAGCAGCCAAGCCATTATCACGTTGCGCGATACCATTAGTCATATTGCCGATACAAATGCCGATATTCTATTGTTCGGCGAAACCGGAACAGGAAAAGAACTTTGCGCTCGTTCTATTCATGAACAAAGTTCACGCCGTGAGCATAACTTCGTCGCAATAAACTGTGGTGCCGTACCAGAGAACCTCTTAGAAAGTGAACTGTATGGTCATGAAAAAGGTTCGTTTACAGGTGCAGACTCTAAGCGAGTGGGAAAATTCGAACATGCCCATGGGGGTACGCTATTTCTCGATGAAATTGAGTCCATGCCGATGCAGGCGCAAATTCGCTTATTAAGAGTATTACAAGAAAGAAATATTGAACGCATTGGCTCAAACCAATTAATACCGATTGATATTCGAGTTATTACCGCAACAAAAGTCGATTTAAAGCAAGCGGCTGCCAATAGCGAATTTCGTCAAGATCTCTACTATCGCTTGAACGTCGTCACTTTAGACCTACCACCACTGAGGCAACGAAAAGAAGATATTACCGCCCTATTCCACCATTTTTTACTGGTCGCCGCTGCGCGTTATGGGAAAGATGCAGCTTCTTTACCACAAGCCGATTTACAGGCTTTGATTAGCCATGATTGGCCGGGCAATGTACGAGAACTACGAAACTGCGCTGAACGATTTGTTTTATTAGGCACTCTTGGTGGCCTTGAGACTCTCAATGGTGACATCAACCAAGCCACACCTTTAGCTGAGCAGGTTGCTGAATTTGAAAAAATTGCCATCGAGCAGGCTTTGGTTTCAAGTGGTGGGCGAATAAAGGAAACAATGGAACAGCTTCGAGTGCCAAGAAAAACCCTCTATGACAAAATGCAGCGTTATGGACTCGATAAAAGCGACTACAAAGCGGATTCCTAATCAACAGGCTCCTTAAAAAGAATCCTTAGAATAGAGCCCTTAGAATATAGATAGGTCAGGCCATCATAATCGGACAAGATGACAAATCAAAAAAAGGGCACTACGTGCCCTTTCTTGTTCCTAATTTAGGTCAATCAATAAAAGTACTCTAGATTGATACCCCAATTTCGGCCTGCTTGGGTATCGAAGTCTTTAAGACCATCATTTTCCCCTTGCAGATCATCATATGCCCAATACTTCTCATCAAACGCATTGAACAAGCCTGCTCGTAGAGTCAGATCTTGCATTGGTCGATAGTAAGCGGTTAGATCAAGAGTGGTGTATGACGGAGCAGTAACGTTATCCGCTTGTTGCCACTCATCTTTCTTAGCCACAATTTTATAGTTAACTAAAGCACCATATTTTTGATTTGGTTCGTTATAACCTAAGCCAAGAACCGCAGTCAGCGGTGCCACTGAATCAAGCTCTTTACCCGTTTTGGTATCTTCACCATTGGCATAGGCCACACTTAAACGGCTATACAAACCTTGCGGACCGCGAACCGTTGTCGCAAACTCCGCTCCATAAATGCGCGCTTTATCGATATTCTGCATGGTAATCACATCTTTATTACCTTGCTCACCGATCTTCTGCTCAGTAATGAAGTTGTCGTAATCGTTATAGAATGCATTCAGTTCATACTGAACGACATCGTTTTTACCGCGCAAACCTACCTCATAAGACAAGCTCTTCTCTGCTTCAAGATCTGGATTACCCTCGAAAATCGCCCCTTGATCATAAACATAGTAAAGATCATAAACTGTTGGCGCTTTGAAGCCCTGACTGATTTGTACGTATGGACTAAACATTTCCGAAACATGATAAACCGCGCCTAAACGACCGGTGAACGCATCATTGTTGTTATCGACATTTGGCTTATCGTAACCGTCTGATACCTCAGGTGCTGTTTCAAACGAGTCATAGCGTAAACCCGCAGAAAGCACTAACCGCTCGTCAAGTAAGAACGCTTGGTCTTGAACAAATATCCCCCATTGGGTGACTTTCGCATTCGGTAGACCCGTACTACCAGGTTTAGAGGTGCCATCAGGAACTCCTGTTTGACCACTTTTAATAAAGTAATCCGTATTCTGCAATGAAAAGTCATTTCTCAAATAGCTCGCGCCATAAGTTAACTCATGATAGTGCGAATCATAGGCAAGCAACTTATTGAACTGCGCATCAAACTGAATCGAATCATCTTGAGCGGTACGGTGACGGTTACGCATGCGGTCGTTATAAACTGGGAAAAAATTAGTCGTATCGTAATTGTCCGATTTGCTTTCCGTGGTTTGATAAGAAAGTTTCCATAAAAGTTCATCAGCAACACGGTTATTCATCTGCCAATCATGCTCGAAACCAACACGAACACGAGTGTTATCATCGGCAACGGATGAATCTGTATACGTGAATCCTGGCATGATTTCATAGCCCTCTTCCGAGGCTAAAAATGAATCATATTGATAATTATAGTACTCAAAAGTTAAGCCTAAACGGTGGGCTTCATTTGCTTGATAGAATACTTTCGCTAATCCATTATAGAGCGTTGAATCAGCAGGGTCTGCCGCCCCGCGATCTGGGCCAAGAATATCCGACCCATCACTATGGGTTTTGTACTCTTTACCATCGGCATAGGTAAGCATGGCTATCGTTTCCCAATCGCCATTACGCATCGCCCAAGTTAAAGTGTTTTTGAACTCTTCATTCACCGATGCATAGCTTGATTTAATACCGAAGCGATTTTCATCTCCGTCCGTTAACAAGACATCTTCCGGATTTTTGGTACGAAGTAGCACAACACCACCAAGAGCATCTGAGCCATACAAGCTAGAAGACGGGCCTTTATTGACCTCAATGCCCGCTAATGTATCTGTTTCAACAGTATTTGGGTATTTACGCTGCTGACTTGCACCCGGATTGTAAGGTACTGGTTGTTGAATACCATCCACCATAACTTTCACTCGGCTATCATCAATGCCACGAATATTAAAACCTGATACACCAAAACGACCGCCACCTTCAGCCTCCACACCCGGTGTGTATTTCAACGTATCTTGAAGGTTATTCGTCATGGTGTTATCGAGTTGAGAACGACTAACCGTTGCCACTGAAGATGATACATCTTCAATGTTTTGCTCTGTTCGGGTCGCTGAAACTACGACCTCATCGAATGAATAGACTTCTTCTGCCAATGCTGGGGCAGATAAAACTGCACTAATAACAAGCGCAAGTTGAGTTTGCTTTATCATGAATATTTCCATTTCAATTAACTAAATGGCTCCCTCGATTTAGAATATTTTTAGGGAGCAATAATGCGTGGGTGAAAACATTGAATCCGGTGAAACACTGACTCCGGTGAAGCACTGATTTCGATGAAAACATTGACCTCGGTAAACGTTTGTCTCTGCGGTAACGAAAACCGAGGCAATCTTTTATCCCCTACGCGCCTTTTCGGCTTGAACATGACCTTCGGTCAAATGAACAAAGTCCAGTAAGTCATTGCCCGAAATTTCAAATGCTTGACCGAAGCCTTTTACATAGCGTCCAGATTCAGGTGTAAGGCGATATAAATTGAAGTCGCCAAGTTGGCTGAGGTTTTCAATGATCTCACCAAAACGTGCTTGTAAAGCAGCAATGCCGCTATGCCAAGCCTGTGACTGTTTTTCAACTAATTCAGCGTTGGTATCAAAAGTCAGGCGCTTGCGAGCATAAACTTGCTTCGCTTCACTTTCGTCTTCGACCATCATGATGGAGACATTACGGTTGGTCTTTAGGTTACGGCCATGAGAGGCAATATCACTAACCAAGATATAATAGGCATGGCTATCAAACGCGAATGGCGCATAAGTGGCGTTTGGAGCTCCCTCTGGGCTAATCGTCGCGAGCTGTAAAGTTTTACGAGAATCTCTAAATTCGCGAACTTCAGGTTCCAAACGATTTTGTAAACGCTCACGACGTACCTCTTCTCTTTGAGTGGTTTGGTCGGGCTGGTTTTCTGGCTGACTATTCAAACTCATACACTGAATTCCTCTTTCATTTTGATGAATGCTTCCACTTGCTCTGCTAGTAGTTGACGCTTTTTGTCACGGCCAACATACACTTTGAAAATGCAGTTCCCCTCGCCAGTAAAGAAGCCAATATAGTGACTATCCATACGACGAAATGGCTTACTAACAAATGCAATATGTTCAACTAGATCCAAACGTAAGTGGCCATGAAGCTCACCGTCTCGTCCCATTAAGTTGTAGTAACCGTGCGCAACTTTTCCTTTAGGAAAGCGTGCCTTACTTTCAAAAATTGACCCGAATGAATGAACAATGGTCGTGACATTGCCCCACGTAGGGAGTTGCTCAAGAATCGATTGTGCATGCTTACCATTAACACGGGTCAACATATGCTCAGGTAGAGCGAAAGTAATTGCGCCTTCACTTAATTCAAGTTGTTGAGACATTTCAGATACTGGCGTTGCCGAATCCATTGCCAATGCAGAGTTTACTTTTTGTTTTACTTCTGTCTCAGAACATGTGCTGTACATGATTTCTCCTGTGAAATGAATTTATCCAGCAATGGCCAAACTTGGAGCCTTTTCACTCTGGATCACTTTAATAAGATTAGTCGCTAAGTTAACTGACCAAAACTGCCCTGCTAGAGTTAACGCCACTGCTTGTGGTGTCACGGTAACAAGACCTCGACTCTGCCAAATTTCAAACAAAGGCATTAAGCGATCAAACCATTGGCTGAAGTCATGTTTTAGTAGTACGCCACGATCAAACGCAGCTTTGAATTGATTAAGAGAAATAGCATTAGGGTCACCCTTAAAAGCCATCCCTACTGGAAATTCTTGTTGGTTAATGGCGTCAGTGTAAGCTGACATATCACGATGTTGCATTGCGCTAACTCCGTTGAAATTCCCACCAGCTCCGGCTCCGATCGGTAGCACTTCCGCATCGGTTTTCGCCAAACTGTTATAAATACTTCGTTCGCGATTGGTCGACGCCCAATGGTTGACACTAAGGCGACGCTGATGAAAACACGCCATGAAATCGACACCCATTTGATACATTTCAGCCTTGGTCGGAGTATCAGCAGGATTGGGTAACTTTCCTTGCTCAATCAAACGTGCCATTGGCAAATTTTGCAGTTCAAGCAGTTGGTAAAGGTCGACGCCATCCACGCCGGATTCAACGTAACCCTCAAGATCTCGTTGCCAAATGTCTAGCGTCTGATATGGCAAACCATAAAGTAAATCAATCACAATAGGTGCTGCGTTATAGCTCACCATTTTTTGCAAGGTCGTCAGTACAACATCACCATCATCAAGTCGTTTGGCCGCTCGACGAACCTTGCTATCAAAGCTCTGCACTCCCAGAGAAAAACGATTAAACCCACCCTCTAATGCAGATTCAAACTTCTCATCACTAAAACGGTTCACACGACCTTCTAGCGTAATCTCACAGTCTGGAGTAAGAGGAAAATATCGACGGATAAGTTGGCCAAGCTGTTTAATCTGATCAGCCGTTAAGTCAGTAGGTGTACCACCACCAACATAGACCGCTTGAAACGGAAAGCTCTGTGTCCAAGTAAACGATGCTTTACGCTCAATTTCTCTAACTAACGCAGAGAAGTAGTCCGCAATCAGTTGATCACTCGAAGCGTATTGGAAGAAATTACAGTAAGTGCATCGAACTCGGCAAAATGGAATATGGATGTATAAACAACGCCCCTTAATCGTCGCAGGAGTGTTTAGAGCATTTAACAAACTATCTTGGGTTTTACTATGGGCTATCGGAACAGAGCGCCCACCAACATGAGGACCAGTTTTTCCACTAAAAGCAAAACGAAGAGGATCTGAGGTTTTCTTTCCTACGATGGATTCATCGTTCATATCGAAAGAAAAAGGTTGCGCAGCAAAGCGATCTAAAGCAATAGGATTCATAACGTCTATACAGCTTCCGTTTCACACCATTTCAAGTCCGCCTACTGTTCTAAAATCGTCAATACCATGGGATTACAAACATTTAGAGCCGAAACTTAGGGATGAAATCTAATAAATTAAATTGTAAATAAGAACTATTATCGACATAATATAGATCGCAAATGATAATGCAAATGATATTTGATCTCATTGTTATTTAGTGGATAATACGTTAAATCTCAACTATGGCGTCACGAACTGTCACGTCATTTAAATTTAATGCCTATGACTTTTCACTGTCGGTGACTTCACATCGATTGCTTTAAAGGTCAGTTGCTAGCGGTTTTATCATGACAAAGCTTCGTTACTTAATTGCTGGAATTATTGCATTTCTCATTCAGGGAATGGCGTTGTCATACGCTCCTCAAGAGAAAGTAATGAGTGTCTCTATGGAGCAAGGTGTCAATTCGATGCAAATCCAATTACTTGCACGAGCAGCGTCTGAAGCGAAGCCCAAGCAACAAATCGACGCCGAAAAAAGCAAAGAACCTCAACCAAAGACAAGTGAACAGCAATCTATTGAAGTGGCAGAACAATCTATTGAAACGGAAAAACTGTCGGCTTCAAAACCGTTAGACCCAACACCTTTAGCTGTCGAGCAGCCTACCATTAAAAAAACAGCGGTAGAAAAAGCAGAGCCGGCAACGAAAAAACAAATAAGAAAACCAGTCGTCGCAACAAAAAAGGCAATTGAACCAAAAAAAATACAGCGAAAGCCCCCTCCTAAGGTTAAGGCGACAACCGAAAAAAAGGTGCCAAAAGTCAGCAAAAAAACAACGGAAACAACCAAGAAGGCAGTTGAAGCTGATAACCAAACGGCGTCACAAAACAGTGAACCTATGCTCGTCAGTAAACCTCAATTTAGTGCGAGGCCTGTCCCTGTCTCATACCCAAAATTGGCGAGAAAAAAAGGATTGGAGGGAAAGACACTGATCGAAGTTTGGCTGGATAGTGAGGGAAAGCAGATAAAACAGAAAATCATTGTATCGAGCGGGCATCCAATTTTGGACAACAGAGCATTGAATACGATTAAGCAATGGCAATTTTCACGTCGCATCGTTCAGGGACACGCTATTGCGCATCGCGTTCAGATTCCAATCAATTTCAAACTAAGACAAAAAGAAAGATAATCATGCAAACATTGAGTCATCTACAAAGCCAACTTGGCATCATGACATGGCCACTTATCATCATGTCATTCCTTACTCTAGTCATTTTAATTGAACGCACTTTTTACATGTTGCTTAATGGTCGTACCTATACAACGACCATCTTAAAACAAGTACATAAGCTCGATTTTAATCATGCAGAAGAAGTTGACCGTTTTATCAATGAAGAGCTAAGCGGCCGCCAACTTGCTTTTCAATCAATGCGTATGCTGCTAAATCATCGCCACTTCACCAAACCATTACGCGAAGAAGCGGTCAGTATTTGGCTATTTAAAAAACGTCAGCAGTTTCGTTCAGGAATACGCCTACTTTCCATGATTGGTGTAATCAGCCCACTGATTGGTCTCCTTGGCACCGTATTGGGGTTAATGGAAATGTTTAAAGGCATCACTTCCACTGCAGGTGCGATATCGCCAGCCAATCTCGCTGATGGCCTAGGGTTAGCGATGACAACGACTGCAGCAGGTTTATTGATTGCCCTCCCAGCGATTATGGGGGCCCAATTACTTAGTATGTGGGTCGACAAAACCTTAGCCAAGATCGAATACACTCTAAATCACAGTAACCTGCACATTGAGGGCATCTCTGTCGATCCTTGTGCTGAAAAAAACTGTTCCAACAAAAAAATCTTCGTCGCCCCCGTCACGGACGAGGTGATTTGATGATCAAGTCTCACTCCCTGCTCGGTGATGAAGAGTTCAAACCCGATTTAACACCGATGCTCGATATCATATTTATCGTCATGGTATTTCTATTGTTGACCGCAAATGTGAGTGTTCAAACACTCAACGTCGACATTCCAAAAACCCAAGAAAGTAACACGCTAAGTCGACCAGACAAGCCAGTAATATCGGTTGGTATTCTTAATGCTAGCGAGGATGGTAACGGAACCGACAAGTGGGCAGTAGATGGGAAAAAATTTAATGATTGGGTGTTGTTTACCGATGCTCTATTAAAAGCTCGTCGCGAAACTCCCGATAAACCGATTGTGATTGCTGCCGATAAAAAAGCCGATGTGGAATCCATGCTTAACTTACTGGCTTTTATGCAAAAACACCAAATATCCGCCACAAATATTGTTATGGAAGAACATTAATGAAAAAACTACTTTTTGCTTTTTGCCTGCTGACGACCTCTCTCTCAATTATGGCGCAAGAGCAATCAACTAATCGGATTATCAGTGCGGGTTCTAGCATCACTGAACTCTTGATTGCATTGGGAGCAGAAGATCAATTGGTCGCTCTCGATGTCACAAGTAAAAAATACAATACGGAAAGACAATTACCTTTGGTTGGTTACCATCGCCAGCTTTCCGCTGAGGGATTAATAGCATTATCGCCGACTCATTTAATTGGCTCTCATGAAATGGGGCCAGAAAGCACACTAACGTTACTAAAAAATGGCGGAATTGATGTTGAAACGGTTCCGTCTGGGGATACAGAACAAGATTTATTTAATCGCATCGATAAGATTGCTGAAATCACTGGAACACAAAACCAGGCTATTGCGTTAAAAGCCTCTCTTAAAGCGAAGTTAGAAAGCATGCAACAACGCAAAGTAGAGGCAGCACCAAAAGTCCTATTTGCCATGTTGTCTAAAGGACGTCCTGCGACCATTGCTGGCGATAACACCACCATTGATGTGATTGTGAATCTCGCTGGAGGACAAAATCCAGCTAAGAGTCTTATGACCTCATACAAACCTGTATCTCAAGAAGCGATTGTAGAAATGCAGCCAGATTACCTACTGGTCACCCAACGTGCTTGGGATGCCTTTGGTGGGAAAGACGGGATATTGAAAGAGTTCCCACTTCTTGCTGCCACTCCTGCTGGTAGCCAAGACCAAATTCTTGCTGTGAATGGTAGTGCCATCATTGGTGGCCTTGGTATTGAGAGCTTAGAGCTCGCTGACAGCTTATTTCAACAGTTTCATCTAACCAATAATCAATAATCACCGGTTCGAATATGTCTGTATCACCCCAAGCTGTATCAACGAAGTCTGAACCCAATAAAACAGCAACGACAAAGATGGTATCAACGAAAGTATCAACGCGCATACTTAACGCTAAAAGTCTATGTGTGCTCGCCGCTATTGCTCTTTATTTAGCCACTATCGCGTCAATTAGTGTTGGACCAATGAATATCAGTTTTTTGGATAGCATCAAATCACTACTACCCAGCTCTATTTTTTCTGGTAACAGTGCAGACTTGCCAACACACATCACCATGATCGTACAACAAGTGCGCTTACCTCGCACATTATTAGCGATCTCGGTCGGCGGCATTCTTGCTATCTGCGGCGCCGTCATGCAAGGGCTTTTCCGTAATCCTCTTGCTGATCCTGGCATTATTGGTGTCTCATCTGGGGCAGCTCTTGGGGCAGCCATCGCGATAGTCTTGTTTAGCGAACTCGCAACCAGCTACCCAACACTATTGTTATTCGGCACTGTCCCTGTATTTGCCTGTTTTGGGGGAACAATCATCACCTTTGCCGTTTATCGTTTAGGAACTGGCGTTAACGGTACTTCTGTCACCATGATGTTACTTGCTGGTGTTGCCATCGCAGCTCTAACTGGTGCAGCCCTTGGTTTGCTCAACTATTTTGCTGATGACCAAGCACTGCGAGACCTTTCTCTCTGGACTATGGGTTCTCTAGCTGGGGCTAATCCTCGCAGTTTATGGCTCGCTTTTATCACACTTATCGTTCTCTTTGCTGCTTACTATCGTGATGCAGATAAGCTCAATGCGATGCTTTTAGGTGAAGCAGAAGCGCGTCATATGGGTATCAATGTTCAATCATTAAAAAGACGTCTGATTATTTTGGCGGCTGCTGGCGTTGGTGTAACCGTGGCTCTGGCCGGCATCATTGGGTTCATCGGTCTTATCGTTCCTCACCTTGCAAGAATGCTGATTGGGCCTAATTTCCGCTCACTACTGCCCGTCACTTTATTCTTAGGCGCACTACTTTTATTAGTCGCAGATATGCTTGCTCGAACAATTGTCGCACCATTAGATATGCCCGTTGGCATCGTCACCGCATTATTGGGCGCACCATTTTTTATCTGGTTATTGATTAAACAAAAGGGGCGTTTGTAATGTTATCGCTATTCTCATCTAAGCCGTCAACCAATCAAGCTTCAATTGCAGACTATCGCGCCAGCACGACCGTTTCTATTCAAAATCTCTCTGTTACATTAAGTGGTCGAAACATCTTGGACGATATCAGTTTGTCGCTCAATCGAGGCGAGTTTACCGCGCTTCTTGGGCCTAATGGCACGGGAAAAAGTACCTTACTGAAAGCACTAACGGGGGAAATAGGTGCCCATGGGCAGTTTACTCTGTTTGGAAAGGAACGAGATGTTTGGTCAAGTGAACATTTAGCTCATCACTTTGGCGTCTTACCTCAAAGTAGTTCGTTATCTTTTAACTTCACGGCTCGAGAGGTCGTTGCTCTAGGCGGCTTAGGGTTATCCATGCCAGGTGAAACGTTGAATGCTGTCATCGACAGTAATATGGCACAAACTGATGTCATGCACCTTGCTCAACGGGCGTATCCGACATTATCTGGTGGCGAAAAACAACGAATCCATCTGGCGCGTGTATTAACTCAGTTAGAGCAAAGTGGAGGTAACAAAGTGATACTACTCGACGAACCAACTTCTGCGTTAGACATTCAACATCAACATAGCACCTTAGCGTTGGCTCGCGAGCTCGCTCACCAAGGCGCAACCGTGGTAGCTGTTCTACATGATCTTAATCTAGCAGCCCATTACGCCGATCGTATCGTGATACTTAATAACGGAAAAATCGCCATTGATGCTCCCCCTGAAAACGCGCTTCGAGCTGAGGTCATTGAGCAAGTCTACCAACACAAAGTCACCATCATTTCGCATCCGACTCAAGGTCACCCTGTTATCGTTGCCGCGTAATTGAGCTAAGCTTGGGTTAATCAATAAGCTTTAAAAGCAAAAATTTGCGATTGAGTCCATATTTAGATTAAGACGTCGTTATTGTGTGACCACATTGAGTTTTCTATTCTGTTCGTTACCAACGAAAAAATGAATAGACTTCATGGATGAAGAGGAGATGTGTCAATGGGAGAGAAAACAAAAGTTGCTGTCGTTACAGAGACCGTACTTGTTGATGGTATTTATCATACTGAGCAACGTTCAGGTAAAGATAGGCGTCAAGCTCGTCAAATAAAATGGCGATTCTACGAACGAAGACACGTTATTGATCCTAGACATAATAGTGCAAAACAAATAAATGAGGAGGTCTAAGACCTCCTCATTGCTTATGATATTTTGTGAGTGACTGGCCGAACGCCAGGCGCTACTTAGTGATAATTTCAGGGCCCATTAAGGTGGTTGGTAACCAAGTTGATACCCAAGGTACATAAGTTACGATAATCAGGAATAAGAACATCACGCCGACCCACGGAAGCGCCGCTTTCACGACTTGCATCATCGACATCTTCGCAACCCCGGCTGTGACAAACAAATTCAGCCCAACCGGCGGTGTTATCATCCCTATCTCCATGTTCACCACCATCATGATGCCAAGGTGAATCGGGTCAATACCCAGAGCAATAGCGATTGGGAAGACTAATGGGGCTACGATGATCAGCAAGCCAGATGGTTCCATAAACTGGCCACCAATCAAGAGCAATACGTTCACGACAATGAGGAAAGTAATCGGTCCTAATCCCGCCGAAAGCATAGACTCAGTGATCATTTGAGGGATGCGTTCTTCCGTTAACACATGCTTTAGAATCAATGCGTTCGCTATAATGAACAACAGCATGATGGTTAACTTACCCGCCTCGTAAAGGGTGTGTTTTGTGTCTTTATGCACAAACGCTTGCACCACTTTAACAACTACAGGTTTAGTATTTTTCTTATCCGCAAAAGGTCCCATATCTTTATAGATAAAATTCGCAATAAGGAACGAATAGACAGCAGCAACAGCCGCCGCTTCCGTTGGGGTGAAAATCCCCCCATAAATACCACCAAGAATAATTACCACCAGCAACAATCCCCAACTGGCATCTTTCGCGGAAGCAAACATCTCTTTCCAACCCACGAAAGGTTGTTTAGGTAGTTTCTTCACTCGAGCGGCAATATAGATGGCAATCATCAGCATCACACCAGCAAGTAAGCCTGGAATAACACCACCAAGGAACATTCGCCCAACCGAAACATCAGTAGCGGCGGCATAAACAACCATTACGATAGATGGTGGAATCAAAATCCCTAGCGTACCTGCGTTACAAATAACACCAGCGGCAAAATCTTTTGAATAACCATTTTTGACCATTCCAGCGATTACAATACTACCAATGGCGACCACGGTTGCTGGCGATGAGCCAGACAAAGCCGCAAACATCATACAAGCAACAACAGATGCCATGGCTAAACCACCACGGAACCAACCCACCATTGCAATCGCGAAACGAATGATGCGTTTCGCCACACCACCGGTTGACATAAAGCTAGAAGCAAGAATAAAAAACGGTATCGCAAGAAGAGTATAGTGACCCGCAAATGCGTTAAATAGTGTCTGCGCAACAGATGCCAAAGAAGCATCAGAGTGAATCATCAAAAAAACAATACTCGATAGACCGAGTGATACGGCAATTGGTACGCCAAAGAGCATAAAACCAATCACCATTATGAATAAGAACAAAATATCCACGGATTAGCTCTCCTTGCCATCTTGATTATTTTTCTTTGGATCCATCGCTTCAGCGGCAGGGGCCAACTCTGCTTTTAGAGCTTCGAGATCTTCTTCTGTTTCATGTCCAGCGATCAAGCGATCTAATTTGTTCGTTGCAATTTGATAGGTAGCTTGGGCAAAACGGAACGTTAGCATTGCCATTCCAATCGGTAGCGCCATATAAGGAATAAAGCGTGGAAGTTTCTCGTATCGCTCCCCCTCATTTAGCCAATCCGCTAAGAACTGCAACATCTCTGGCATTGGAATATCGTCGGTTTCATACCAAGCTCTATCCGTTGCAAATGGGTACCAATAGTTCCAAGAACCGATCAGTAGAAGAATAGAAAACGCTAAGCAACAAGCTGCCGCCATTAATGCATAGACTTTGCGTAGCCGCTCTGGTGCCAAATTAATAATGACATCGACACCAATATGAAAATGTTTTTTTACACCATAAGATGCGCCAACAAGCACCATCCAGGCGAACATGAATACTGTTAACTCGAGCGCCCAAAGAATATTGTCATTGAACACATATCGAAAAATGACGTTGGCAAACGTCAACAAGGTCATCGCCCCTAGAAAAAACGCAATCAACGTTTCCTCAATGGCATCCGTTACCTTCCCTATTCTGGCAAAAACAGACTGTTCCATAGTTACTTCACTCAAAAGAAAATAGGCTCTTTTCCCGATATAGCACCCTGTCAGGGGAGGCAAGATGCTACAAAAGAGCCCTAATTAAACGGTGTTATTATTATTGTTGTTTGTTCGAAGCTAGCGCCGCTTCAATAAGCTCTGAACCTATATCTTTCTCGAACTTCTGCCATACAGGTTGAAGTGCAACAACCCATTCTTGACGCTGTTCAGGCGTAAGCGTACGTACAACACCACCCGCTTCGATGATGTTGGTTTTGTTCGCTAGGTTCACTTTGCTTGATTCAGCATTTCGAGTTTCACTCACTTCTTGAATGATCGTGTTTAGCTGCTCACGCTGATCCGCTGGAAGTCCTTTCCAAAAGTCAGTCGATGTCACAACTAGATAATCCAGAATACCGTGATTGGTTTCAGTAATACCGTCTTGGACTTCAAAGAATTTTTTGCCGTAGATGTTTGACCATGTATTTTCTTGGCCATCGATAACCTTAGTTTGCAGGCCACCATAAACTTCTTTAAATGACATTTTCTGCGGGTTAGCACCCAATTGCTCAAATTGCGCGACTAATACGTCTGACGCTTGAACACGGAACTTCAATCCCTCAGCATCTTTCGGCGAAAGTAATGGCTTGTTCGCAGACATTTGCTTCATACCATTGTGCCAAAATGCTAGCCCTTGCAAGCCACGACGTTTCATCGCATTTTTCAGTTTGTCACCTGACTCTGAATTTTGGAAACGGTCGACAGCGTCAACGTCTTCAAACAGGAAAGGTAGGTCGAAAATACGGTACTGTTTCGTGAATTTTTCAAACTTAGATAGAGAAGGGGCAGCCAGTTGCACGTCACCGTTTAGAAGAGCTTCAAGTACTTTGTTATCATCATAAAGCGTCGAGTTCGGGAACACTTGTAAACATAGCTTCCCGTTCATTTCATCATTGACACGTTGCTCTAGTAGTGAAGCAGCAATCCCTTTCGGGTGCTTATCTGTGTTAGTCACATGGCTGAACTTAACGACCGTCTCACCTGGATCACAATTCGCGGCTGCATTGAAGCTCGTCACTGCCAGAATAGAAGCAGACAGTAGGGTCAAAGGCTTTAACATTATTCTTCTCCTTGTTAATGGAACAATCCCAATCTTTGGGTATTGATGCAACATAGAGAGCAACATGCAGGCCAAGTAAGACAATTCAACGTAAGAATTTGATTTTATTTAACTTTAGCAAAGCGGAATGTATGTAAACATGACAAATAAGAATATTCACATCAAGGAATGGGTGAAATTCACCCATTCAAAAGCAACAAAATGGCAACTTTTCACTCACATTAAAATCATCTCTCGACTAATCTATATGAGGTGAGAGTACGAACTAAAATTCAAACCAAAAGAAATAAATGAAAGATAGATATTCACATCCAGCTTCCATTTACTTCCTCTCTATCTAATCGATAGACGTTTTGACTTTTCGACAATCAAACATCCAAACGTAATTGTGTTTTCACATCAAAAAACACTGCTTTCGACAATTCAAAATGAATTGGAATCACATCGCTGGGTTTCGCTTCAAACTCTGGTGCGAATCGGCCTGCGATTACCTGATTGTTTACAGTAAACATTGCAATTGTTTCCGGACCAGTAGGCTCAATCACATCAACCGCTAAGTTAATAGTGGTACATTTTGATGACTCTTCACTACATTTCTCAGTGATATTTTCAGGGCGTAACCCCACTACAATATCTTGCCCACAGTACCGACTCATTACGTCAGGTAAACGTATAGGGTGCGAATGTTGATCTTGAGTCTTGATGTAAATGATAGGGTGCTGCTCGTTATTCATTTCGACTGTCGCATAAATAAAGTTCATTGATGGTGAGCCCATAAAACCCGCGACAAACATATTATTTGGCTTGGTGTATATCTCATTTGGGGTACCGAGTTGCTGAACTTCGCCGTCTTTCATCACCGCGATGCGATCTGCTAGCGTCATGGCTTCAATTTGGTCATGAGTAACATATACTATCGTGGTATTTAACTGTTGGTGTAACCGCTTAATTTGATGTCGCATTTCCACCCTAAGTTTCGCGTCAAGATTCGATAGTGGCTCATCGAAAAGATATAGCTTAGGGCGACGAGCCAACGCCCGCCCCATTGCGACACGTTGACGTTGTCCGCCAGACAACTGTGACGGCTTTCGCTCAAGCAAATGATCAATTTGCAGCATTTGAGCTACCCTTTGAACTTCTGTATCAATATCTCTGGCTGACATTTTCCTAATTTTCAAACCAAAAGCGATATTACCTCGTACCGTCATATTGGGATAGAGCGCGTAAGACTGGAACACCATCGCGATGTCTCGATCTTTCGGCTCTACATGCGAAACTTCACGGCCATCAATGACAATGTCCCCAGAGCTTATATCTTCCAATCCAGCGATGGTGTTCATTAGCGTCGATTTTCCGCAACCGGAGGGGCCAACTAAAATCAAAAACTCTCCTGACTCAATGCTGATATCAATTCCTTTCAACGTTTCTTGATCGGCTTTAGGGTAAGTTTTTCGAATCTGTTTTAAATCTAAAGTCGCCATAATAATTATCCTTTTACTGATCCAGCGGTAAGTCCACGAACAAAATATTTACCCGCGAGTACATAAACCACCAGCGTCGGCAAACCTGCGATAATCGCAGCAGCCATATCAACGTTGTACTCTTTCACACCGGTACTGGTATTGACCAAATTATTTAATGCCACTGTGATAGGCTGCGTTTCAGCCCCTGAGTAAACCACACCAAACAAAAAGTCATTCCAAATTGCTGTAAACTGCCAAATCACCGTAACCATGATGATCGGAGTCGATAGAGGCAGTAATATCTTAAAAAATATGGTGAAAAAACCTGCGCCATCGAGTTTTGCCGCTTTCACTAACTCATCAGGAATGCCGATATAAAAATTGCGGAAAAATAAAGTGGTAAACGCGGCACCATAGACAATATGCACCAGAGCAAGACCGGTAATTGTATTGGCTAATCCCAACTTGCCCAATACTGCGGCCATAGGTAGTAAAATGACTTGAAATGGAATAAAGCAGCCAAATAACAGTAAGCTAAAAAACAAATTGGAACCTTTAAACTGCCACTTACTCACCACATAACCATTAAAGGCCCCAATTAAGGTTGAGAAGACTACCGCTGGAATAACCATTTTGAACGAATTCCAAAAATAACTTTTTACCCCCTCGCAAGTGATCCCCGTACAAGCACCTCCCCATGCCTTATACCAAGCATCTAATACCCACTCTTGGGGAAAACTCATCAAATTTCCGGCTTTAATATCTGGCAACGTTTTTAATGAGGTCATCACCATCACAAACAGCGGCATCAGATATACGAGACAAAAGGCCAGTAAAACCGCGTACAAAAATAGTCTTGAAATATTCATCCGCTTCATGATTTTTTCTCTCTCAGTTCTGAATACAGATATGGGATTAAAATCGCTAAAATACCGGCTAACATCATTATCGCGCTGGCAGCGCCAAGACCAATTTGTCCTCGTGTAAATGAATGTGCATACATAAATAACGCAGGTAAGTCTGATGAATAACCTGGACCTCCTGCGGTCATTGCCGTAACAAGATCAAAGCTCTTAATAGCAATATGTGAAGTGATGATGACAGCACTGAGAAACACCGGGCGTAGACACGGTAAAATAATACGCCAATAAATAGTGGGTAAGCTTGCGCCATCAATCTGAGCAGCTTTAATTATCGAAGAGTCAATACTTCGTAGCCCGGCCAAAAACATTGCCATAACAAACCCTGAAGATTGCCAAACCGCTGCAATGACAAGGGTATACACCGACATATCTGAATTAACCAACCAATCAAAACGAAAAGACTCAAATCCCCAATCATGGACTAGTTTTTCAATACCAAGTCCAGGGTTTAATATCCACTTCCATGCTGTCCCCGTAACAATAAAAGAAAGCGCCATCGGATAAAGATAGATGGTACGAATTGCCCCCTCTTGACGAATATTTTGGTCCAATAAGATCGCTAACATGACTCCAAGTGCAATAGCGATGACAATGAAAAGAACACCAAAAATACCTAGATTTGTAATCGAGGTAACCCAGCGGTCGTTTTCCATCAATTTTTCATATTGTGCAAAACCAACAAATTGAAAGCTTGGTAAAAATCGAGAATTGGTTAGCGACAGCAGTGCTGTCCAAAAAATGTAGCCATAAATACACACCACGGTAATAAGCATAGTGGGCGCAAGTACAAGCTTGGGTAGCCAACTTTGCAGACGATCGGCAAACGTCGGCTTTACCGCTTGTAAAGTTGAAGAACGAGTGATTGTCTGTTCCATAGATAATCCTTGCACAGATTAGCAAGCCAAAGAAAAACAGGCGGACTCCCTATAAATCTACCTGTTTTCACACAAACTAAACCATGAACTAAATGGCCGCTTTCACTGCTTTAGCAAGTTTCTTCGCGGCTTGTTTCGGATCCGCATTTTTATCATTAAAGAAGTGTGTCACTACATCAAAGATAGCTCCTTGTGCATAGCTGGTGGTCGCCATGCCATGCGCCATACTTGGCACTAAATCACCTGTTTTTGCGGTCGATTTAAAATCAGCCATCGAATCCAATGCACAAGTATCAAACTTCGACATATCCATATCTAAGCGAACAGGAATTGATCCTTTATTTAAGTTGAATACCTCTTGGAACTTAGGGTCAAGAATGGTTGCCGCGAGTGCTTTCTGGGCTTTCTTGCTTTTTTCATCACTCAGCTCAAAGAAAGCGAAACTATCAACGTTATGGGTAAACTGACCAGACGTACCCGGGGCTGGAACACAGATATAATCTTTACCCGCAACTTTTCCTGCTGCTGAAAACTCACCCTTTGCCCAGTCCCCCATAATTTGCATCGCCGCATCACCATTGATCACCATCGTCGTTGCAACGTTCCAATCACGTCCAGGGGAATTGGCATCAATATAATTACGCATTTTCTTGAATTGAGTGAATACCTCAACCATCTTCTCACCAGACAATACGTCCATATCCAGCTCAACGAACGCTTTGAGGTAATCTTCACTGCCCAGTACCTCAAGAGCGACTGCTTCAAATACTGTCGCGTCTTGCCAAGGTTGCCCACCATGGGCAAGAGGAATAATTCCAGCCGCTTTTAATTTATCCCCAGCGATAAAAAACTCTTCAAGAGTTGTTGGGACTTTCGCCTCCGCCTTTTCAAAAGCCCTAGGGTTAGCCCACAACCAATTAACTCGGTGAACGTTCACTGGAACTGCTACATAACCATCATTAAATTTCATAATGTCTGTCACCATTGGCGGAACCACTTGTTCCCACCCCCCTTGTTTAGCGACATCATCCAAGTTGGTTAAAAAACCTAACCCGCCCCACTCTTGAATGTCATGGCCAACGATTTGCGCTGCAGATGGAGGGTTACCGGACACGGCTCGAGTTTTTAACACCGTCATGGCACTTTCGCCACCGCCACCCGCTACGGCAAAATCTTTCCAATCGTGGCCTTGCTCTTCAAGCATATCTTTTAGGGCATTGAGTGCTTTGGCTTCACCACCAGACGTCCACCAGTGCAGCACCTCTACTTGACCCGCATTGGTTGCAGATGTGGCGGTTAATAAAGAAAACATAAGTAAGGTTTTATTGAGTTTCATCGTTATCTTTCCCTGTGAGGATTAGGCTCAGGATTCACTCGGGTCAAAGAACACATCCCTGCATTACTTTATCGTACAAATTGTCCATGGAACCTGTTATCTATGGTATTCATTGCCCATAAGATAACCCCATGACATAACGTGTTCGAGGCACGCGTTAGTGATTTCAATAAAACAGAAATCCAACTCGTAGATGTAATGCGTTCTTAATCTGCCTGTGTATCCTACTTTTTGTATTCGCAAGGAGTGTAACTAACGAAATGTCTTTGGTTTGAAACAAAGAGTAAGCCAGTGGTAACAATATTGTTACATTACTCATCCACCCCTGATGGAAGAAAGACTTGAGCTTGCAGTCCTCCCTCTCGACGATTACTCAAAATGAGATCCCCACCATGCCCACGAACAATATTTCGACAAATACCAAGCCCCAAGCCATGACCATCTTTATCAAAGGACAAGCGAAAATAAGGCTCAAATACCGCTTCAAGTTTTGCTTCGGGTATGCCTTTTCCTGTATCTGAAATCGTAATCGTTACACCGTTAGGGACACTATTTACAACCACGGTTGTATACCCTCCATATTTAACGGCATTGTCGATTAGATTGCTCATTACCCTTTTTATCGCCAAAGGTTTTGCCACGATAGGCTCGATAGCATCAGAAATCACCTCGACTTGATGCACCTCTTGATTCATTGTTTCAGTCAAAGAATTGAGTAACGCGCTCAGATTAATTTCCGCATTATTTTCATGTAAATCCGTATCATGAACACACTGTAACGCCCCTTTAACCATCATCTCTAACTCATCAAGATCACGATTAAATTTATCGCGTTTAGAGGGTTCAGTAAGCAGTTCTGTTCGCAATCGAAGCCGAGTGATTGGGGTTTTTAAATCATGAGAGATAGAGGAAAATAATCGCTCTCTATCTGATATATAACGACGTATTCTTTGCTGCATACGGTTGAACGCGCGCGTCGCAGTCACCAATTCACTTGCGCCCTCTTCTCTAAGTGGGGCTTGATTGATGTCCATGCTCATTTCATTCGCCGCTTTTGCCAAGCGCTTTAATGGTTTGACTTGTCGACGCATCAATAAGAAAGTCAACCCTAATAATAGCGACGTTGATAAAAGAAGAAACCACCACTGCTCTTGGCCTAAAACCGTGTCATCAAGCATCATATAAGGTGCTGGTAATAACGCTGCGATATAGATCCACTCATCCGGTGACAATTCAATTTGCACCACTAACACCGGAGGATCGATGGGTAACAAGGTTAGCGTGTGATGAGCCCAGGATTTGGGTAAATCGCTTAAATAAAGATCATTTTTTAAAAGACGCAGATTCTGACGATGTGAAAAATCCACAGAGATCGAACGGACACGCGGCAATTCCGCATTTAAAACCTGCTGAATTGCGTTTACTGACGCATGCTTCAATTTATTCTCAGCAATAGGCTCAACCGTTAACTTCTGTTTATTGAAAGAAACGAAAAAACGCGTACCGCCCATATTGCGAATTTGGTTAAGCACAATATGTCGATAGCTAAGAGGAAGCGATTGAAAAAACGTGATCGTAGAGGCAAACATATTCGCCATACTTTCTGATGTAGACGTTACGCCAGCAATCTTTCTCTGCTTAGATTCTGAGTACCAAATCGTGGTCGCAATCGCTTGAGCGAGCAAAGCGGCAAACAAAGTCAAAGCTAATGTTCTTGATACCAACGAGTTTAACTTCATGAGTGGTCTCGACGTCGATCAATGCTCATAATTTACCGGTACAGACAAGATATAGCCGTTGCCTCGCATTGTTTTAATATAACTTGGAAATTTAGCACTATCTCCAAGTCGTTGACGTAAGCGGCTTAACTGTACATCGATGCCCCGCTCCATTGGCAAAGCACCTCTTCCTTTAGTCGCATACGAAATGGTGTCACGATCAAGTATTTCGTTGGGACGAGAAAGAAATAGCATCAACAATGAAAAGTCACTGCCTGATAAGTCATGTTGCTGGTTATAAAATTGGTGGGTAATTTTATGAGTAAGGGGATCTAAACACCAATCACCGAATGTAATCCGTTTAGGGGGCCCCTCTTTACTATTACTGCTGCTAAGTTGAACTCGGCGTAATACTGCTTTGATCCGAGCAATCAAATGTCGAGGGTGATAGGGCTTTGCAATATAATCATCGGCGCCAATTTCTAAACCAATAATCTGCTCCGTATCATCAGAAACGGCTGTAAGCATAATGATTGGCACATTAGAATCTCGTCGAATCGTCTGACACAGCGAAAAACCATCCTCTCCCGGCAACATCACATCCAGCAAGATCAAATCTGGGTACCCATGTTGCAGAGCGAATTTCAGCTCGACACCATCTTTAACCGTTGTTACTTGATATCCAGAATTCGACAAATACTCATCGAGTAACTCTCGAATTTCAAAATCATCATCAACGACTAATATCTTTCCATTCATGAAGACAAGGCTCCATTGATTAATTGATAATCAAATTCTATAAATTAACCTGTACTAGCACGAAATTTAGTCGTAATTATTTGAAGCTAGCCTAAAGAAAGCGGTGTATTTATAAGTATTATGTGACCGCATGACTCTAACATTAGCTCTCAATTGTCGTGAACTTGGTGTCCCTCATTCATGAAGAACAGCTAATTTCCATTTTCTTACCCCAATCCGGTGGAGGCTTTGCGTATGCTTCCATGCCAGCGTGTTCATCAAATGGCGCTCTTAATAAGCCCATTAAACGTCCAATTTCTGAGTAGTCTCCCTCTTCTGCTCTATCAATCGCCACCTGCGCAAGATAGTTACGCAGAATAAATTTAGGGTTCACTTTTCTCATGCTTTCGCATCGCACAGAGGACGAGATAGGTTCTCCATCAGCAGTAACTTCTATGTCACAACGAACCAAGTAGAGATCAAGCCAAGCTCTCGCAGCTTCTCGATCAACAAACAGATCCGTCACCACTTCTTTTGCTCTTTCACTAGAATGGTTACCGTCTAAATTCTCATCGTCTAAATTCGAAAGTGCGCGCATAAAATTGGTGTAATCCACTCCATTCGCAACCAATAAATCAAACATAGACTCAAATAACGGGCCATCTTCTGGCACGCTCAAGGTTAAGCCTAATTTTGCTCGCATTAACTGGCTATATTTTTTGCCCAAAACCGTTTCATATTCACTCAATGCTTGTTGTAAATCATCACGTTCAATTAGAGGTGAGAGCGCGTGCGCCAATGCAGATAAATTCCATAATGCGATTCTCGGTTGCTGTTCAAATGCATACCGACCTTGGTAATCTGAGTGATTACAAATGTAATTGGGATCGTATTCATCTAAGAAACCAAATGGACCATAATCAAATGTTTCGCCAAGAATCGACATGTTATCGCTGTTCATGACACCATGTGCAAAACCAACCGCTTGCCAATGAGCAATCATCACCGCGGTACGTTCGATAATTTGTTCAAACATCTTAAGATAAGGCTTCTCGTGTTGACGGCAATGAGGGAAATACCAATCAATCACCTTGTCAGCCAGCAGTGTCAGTTCAGCAAACTGATCGGTATAATAAAGATATTCAAAATGGCCAAATCGAATATGGCTTTTGGCTACTCGGATAAGAAGCGCGCCCGCTTCTCCTTTTTCTCGGTAAACCACCGTATCACTGGTTAGCATCCCCAAGGCCTGAGTGGTTGGAATACCAAGCCCAACCATCGCTTCACTGCACAAATATTCGCGAACCGTTGAACGTAATACTGCTCTACCGTCTCCCATTCGCGAGTAAGGGGTGAGCCCTGATCCTTTCAAATGCACATCATGAGCTTCACCGTTCTCATCGTATATTTCACACAGTAAAAGACCTCGTCCATCGCCTAGATCCGGGTTATATACCCCAAATTGATGCCCGGTGTACTTCATTGCCAACGAGCGCATCTCTTTAGGTAAACATTCCCCCGAAAATAGAGAGCGAAATTCTTCTGTTGCTTGATTAGGTAATCCAAAATGCTCGGCTAAGCGGCTATTCCATGCAACCCAGCGTGAACCAGTAAGTGGATCGGGTTTAAGTTCGGTATAAAAACACGAGGGAAGATCAGCAAAGCGATTGGAGTATGGGAAAAACTGGTGAGTAGACATCATCATGATTCCTGCAAAGATTGCCATTGAGTTTGATGAATCTCATACAAACAATGACGTGCTAATTCATGTTCTTTCGGCAACTTAGGGTGATCAAAATCTTGAAAAGAATTACACATGCCGATTTTTTCCATCACACGAATAGATGGCGAGTTCAATAAGGAAGTAAAAGCATAAACGCGGTCGATATTTAATTGTTCAAATGCAAATTGAAGAGCAAGATTCGCCGCTTCAGGAGCATAACCTTTTCCCCAGTATCGCGAATTGAGTCTCCAACCAATTTCAAGTAATGGCGCATTAGGAATACCGCTGTCTGCCTCTTGGCGATTTAATCCAACAAACCCGATAAACGCCCCTGTGTGCTTTAATTCAACCGCCCAAAAGCCCCAACCATTCACCTCAACTAAACCATCAATTCGCTCGGCGAGCAAATCAGACTCTTGATCACTAAGTATCGAGGGGAAATAACGCATAACAAGCGTATCTTGGTTGATACGTCGAAATATAGGGTAATCCTGAGATTGCCAAGGGCGCAATATCAAGCGTTGAGACTGTAGCATCGTCGATTCCTGAAAGCTGTCGTCGTTATATTACACCTTACCATAGATACAAAAGTTGATGATCGGCCCCCGATCCTCTCTACGAGATGAGGTGAGTAAATGATGGTTGTGAACTTAAACCTTGAATCGTAATTTTTTCAGCAATCTGACGAAAAGGTGATAAGTTAAGAAATTGCGTAATTCGCGGCCCTACATGCTCATTAAAAATCTCGCCGTGTCGAAATTGGACATATTCTAATGCGATATAAAGATACAAAGCGGGCAAATTGGCCTGATAGGCAATACCATCAATGTTATCTAAAGTAGAGAGTTCCAGTTTTTCCAAAGCGTTTAGCAATGCGACATGCCCACGCTCAATCAACACATGGTCTTGTTCTGAAAAACGAGCTAACGCTGCGGTTCTAAAAGCGATCTCCATTAAGCCTTTGGCTATGCCCATCAATGCTACGGCCTCTTGAGATTGCCAGTCCAACGTTGGTATCTGTTGGTGATTCACGATCGGTTTAGCAGTATTTGTCGACCGATTAGCAATCAACCATTGGCAAATACATAAGCTTTCGGTCAGGTCGACGGAACCATCAATACGCAGCACTGGTATTTGATTAAATGGATTTACCTCGGTTAAAAGCGTAGGTGATTGCCAAGGATCCACCCATGTCAGTGTCAATTCATCGTATTGGCAGAGTACTGCAGTTACTAAAACAACACGTGAAAATGGTGAGGTATCATTTAAATATAGGTTCATTGGGCCGCCTTAACAGGGTGAGATTTTCGAGTCGACTGGCTCACATAAATACACAAACTAGCGAGCATGAGTGCAATGGAACCAACAATAAATAGTGGGATATACGAAGAAAGCTGAAGACTAAAATAAACAAAAAAGTACCCAAAAAGCGCTTGGGACAACGCAAAACAGAATGTCATGATTCCCCAAGCTTTGGTATGCAATTCATAGCCAGCGTTTTCCAATGTATAGGAAGAAACTAAAGAGACAACCGCCGGCGTTCCAACACCAACAAAAAACGCAGAGACCATCAGTGTAAGGCTGTGAGTATTTAATGCAGGAAGTAAAACCGCAGTGGCTTTGATTAGTAAAACAACAACCAATGTTTTCTGAACACCGAATCGATCAGCCACGGCCCCAGAAATCAAAGGACCTATAATCGCACCAATACCAAAGACCGCCCAAAATAAACCGCCATAATGCACTGGCATATCAAGCTCTCTGACGATGAAGTCAACCCAGAACAAGGTGTGGGGCAAATAGCCCAAAGCATCAAATGCATAAGCTATAGATATAAAAATCAATGTAATTTTTTTACTTTGAGACAAACACGTCAACGAACTGTCGATATAGAGGGAAGCACTACTCTCCGATGCTACCTGCCACGATCGCCAAGTGATCGCAGTCATCAGTAAACCACTGAAACCCACACCTAGCCAAATAGCATTAACGCCATACACAAAGAGCAGCGGGACAATAAAACCTGACAAAACAACCCCTAAGCCAAGTCCGCTGAATATTACTCCGCTCACCTTGGATTTTTTCGTTGAGATGTGACGGCGCATAATAAAAGGTGGGGCTACAATCATCAAAATAGCGCCACTCGCTCCGGCGATGAATCGCCAACTATAAAACCATTGAATCGGAAGACTGTCCCAAGCGCAGAGTAAGTAACTCAAGCTACACAGTAGCATAGCCATACGGATTACATACTCTGAGGGAATAAATCGGATCAACCAAGTAGAAAGAGGAGCACCCAAAATGTAACCCAGTAATGTGGTGGCACTGAGATAAGTTGCTTCACTTTCAGTAAACCATCCAGCCTGAATAACAATTGGCAATAAGGCTATATAAGCAAAACGCCCTAGTCCGACACCAATAAACGTTGCGCCTGCGCCAGCCATACTATAACGATTGATAATACTTGCTGGGTTCACGTTCGACTCCTGTTGCTTTCATTAACAACAGGTTACATGATAGCTAGAACCTAATTCTATTAGACCTAAGACTAGTAATGAGCGTCATATCAAACCGGAGATTAATTAACAATAAAATGAAGCTTTGCAGGTAAGACTATATGTCTCGGAGTCATCATAGGATCATCAATCAGCGATTGCACTTGAGTAAAAATAGCCTGTGCAATTGAATCACTGTCTTGCTCTATCGAGCCCACTTGTATTGGCAAGCAATCAATAATTGTATAGTGATCAAATGTTGCTAAACGAATTTTATGGTCAAAGAGTCGGTGGTCTGTTAAATACTTCAGTACTCCCTCAAAAATAGAGTAAGACGCAGTAAAAAGCGCAGCGGGCATGCCCCCTTTTCTGTTAACAATATCGGCCATCATTTGGTACCCTGATTCTGGTTGAAAATCTTGATGCAAGACCCATTCATCATCATATTCAATACCCACCTCAGCTAATCCATCTCTGTACCCAGCCAAACGATCCTGGCTTGGTGATAAATGCAGTTGACCACCAAGATAAACACATTCATCACAGCCTTTGGCTAAATTAGCAATAA
Organism: Vibrio sinensis; assembly: GCF_003605645.1. Taxonomy (GTDB): domain Bacteria; phylum Pseudomonadota; class Gammaproteobacteria; order Enterobacterales; family Vibrionaceae; genus Vibrio; species Vibrio sinensis. Next base: position 57,942 of record NZ_QVMU01000013.1, read on the forward strand.
GTTGACGAGTGGCGTCTCTTGCATCAGTCTTTATCGAGGTAAATTCATCTTGATTAATTACCCGGTCAAAAAACACGATCGGTACTTGTTTTTTCACTTCGCTATAAAAATGGGCATCCAACATCGAGGTTGCCGAAATGATCAAATCAACTTGGCGATCAAGCAAACTCTTAACCACACGCTTTTCTTGCTCACAATCATCTTCAGAACTCACTATCAATAACTGATACCCTAGTTCACGACTTTGTCGTTCTAACTTTTTAGCGATCATGGCGAAGCCCATATTCGCGAGATCCGGAATAACAAGACCCAAAGTGAAAGTTTGGTTAGATTTCAATGCGCGAGCGTATGTACTTGGAGCATAGCCATACTGTTTAACAACTTCCTCTACCTTCATAACTGTTTCAGGGGCGATTCGATGTTTTGTTGCATGCCCATTTAAAACAAAACTCACGGTCGACTTCGATACACCAGCTAACTCTGCGATATCAGCAAGTTTCATTTTTTTTTGATTCATTTTGCTACCGCCGCTCCAAAAGAATACGTATCTATAATATTGATGACGCGATTTTACTGAAGCTGTGGCTATTCACCAAACAACTCTTGTGTTGACTTGTTTTCTTATCGAAGAAACCAACGAGTTGGTGAAAATGATCACAAAAATCATAGTTAAAAAAATTTACCGTTGCACAAATAGAACATTTTAATGATGATATCAAAAATATTGCTAAACCGTTTTAGCAAAGAGAATTTTAAAAAGAGTAAACAGCATGAGCAAAATTTGGTTAACTGGCGATGCCGTCGTCGATCTCATTCCAGACACCGAAACGACCTATTTAAAATGCCCAGGCGGCGCCCCTGCCAACGTTGCCGTTGCTATTTCACGTCTTGGTGGAAATGCAGCTTTCTTTGGTCGCGTCGGCCAAGATCCTCTTGGACGTTTTATGAAAGCGACTTTAACTCAAGAGAACGTCGATACTGAATTAATGATCCTCGATGATGAGCAGCGAACTTCTACGGTCATTGTCGATCTCGATGATTCTGGCGAACGCAGTTTTACTTTTATGGTTAAGCCAAGTGCGGACCAATTCCTAAAGCCTAGTGATATCCCTGCATTCTCAGCGTCTGAATGGTTACATGTCTGTTCAATTGCACTCGCAAACGAACCAAGTCGTAGCACCACACTAAAAGCGATGCGTGACATCAAAGCAGCTGGCGGATTCGTTAGCTTTGACCCTAACCTAAGAGAAGAAGTCTGGACGAATCCAGACGAGCTAAAGCCTGTTGTTCATCAAGCAATTCAGTTGGCTGATGTCGTGAAGTTTTCTGACGATGAGTTGCTATACCTAACAGAAGCAAACTGCTTAGAATCAGGGCTTAAAGCCATTCAAGAATATAACAACACCTTAGTTTTAGTCACCCAAGGTGCCAAAGGTGCACTCGTTATATTCAACCATTCTAGTTCATTGATTTCTGGTCAAGCTGTACAACCTATCGATACGACCGGAGCAGGAGATGCTTTCGTCGGTGGCCTATTAGCAAAACTAGTTCAGCATGAGATTTGGCAAAATGAAGATGTCATTCATTCAGCAGTAAAGTGGGCAAATGGCTGTGGGGCTCTGGCAACCACGAAAAAAGGCGCTATGACAGCTTTACCAACTCGAAAGGAGTTGCTGGCATACGTTTGATGATATGACAAACAAAGACAAATAATGATAGAGGTGCCTTTATTTATAAGGCACCTCTATTCTAAATAACGCCAGTTGCGTTGATATGCTTAGCTTCCATTGATGGGTCGTAAATCGTATATCGATCTTTTCCCTCGAGCTTACTACGATAAACCGCGATATCTGCACAATGGATCAACGTCGCTAATGGTGTCTTCGATTCAGTAGAAACAGCTACACCAATCGATGCAGAAAAAACAACACGTTTATTGTTTTTCTCAATGGTTTTTCGCAACAGCTTTAACAAGCGTTTGAGTTTACTTTCTAACTCTTCAAGCAAGTTAAAATCATGGGTATAAACCACAAATTCATCTCCGCCAAAACGACCAATATGATCATCCTCATGCTGGAATGTTTCTTTCAAGATGTTTGCAAACAGCACAATCACTTCATCTCCAGCAATATGGCCAAAGGTATCGTTAACTGTCTTCAAGTTATCAAGATCGACAAAAATACATGCTGCCATTTGAGTTTGGTTTAACTGTGCTTTTTCAGCAAAACGCATAAAATACAAACGATTAAGAGCCCCACTTCTTGGGCAATATACCCCATCAATGCTGGCTTGCAACATTGCATCAAACTGCTCATTAATCAGTGATGACTCAAGCACCAACACATTTTTACTACGCTCCAAAAAGTGATCCACGGGCCCAGTAACCGTCACAATTGATTTTTTAACTCTTCGATAAATGATCAATGATAAGACAAGGATCACCAGCAAATTCAGCACCGCGAAATAGATATTCTGTCCGATGACACTATTAAAATTAGCTTTGGAGACTAATGTCCAATGTGTGCCCTCAACTTTCTCCAATTGTAGGTAGTTGAAGCCATTAGTGAAAGAGAACGTATAATACCCATTAATGATATTGGTTGAATTGATGGTAATTTCATCTCGGTTAAAGATGAATTCATCTTCACTTAGATCAAAAACATTACTTCCAATATAAGTATCACTCACAGGGTGTCCTATAATATTGAAGTCATCATCCACCAACACACTGTATACTGACTCTGTTGCCGCTGAATTTAATACCTGTTGTATCTCACTAAATGCTATTGATGCATGGATGACTCCCGTTAGGTGACCAGAAGTATTAAATAACGGTTGGCACATCACATAGATTTTTTCCTCAAACATCGCGTTGTTGAGGACATTACTGATGACAAATTTTTTCGTTGTTATGGCTTCTTTGAAGTAATCACGATGACCAATGCTAAATGTAGTCGAATCAAACGTCGACGATGAGTAACCAAACTCATCGCTAATCCCCATGAGTGCAAAGCGAAATGATTCTTGGTAAGGCCAAAGTCGATTACTTCGTTCAACCAATGAGACTTGATTATCAAACACTTGACTGTCTTGACTCATCGCATAAAGCAAATTTTTGTAATCACTGATGATCGTGTTTAAGTGCAACGACACCATTTCAACTTGGTTATTCGCAATTTTTTTTGTGACTTTAATTCTTTCAGCAAGCCAGTAACCAAAATTCATCAATAATATAAATAAGATAAAAGGAACCGTATATCTTAGGGTAGTTTTTCTAACGTGATCTGCGATGGTCATAGTAGCCTCGGCACTTCGGTCGAGTAACCAAACTGATAGCTCTTGATGAGGGATACAATCTCTGTTAGTTCATCGCTATATTGATGATAGACAACCATATCATCGACACATTGATTGGTAAGAACTCGCGTCAAATTAGGGTTATAAGCAATATCTAAATATTCAAGATTAGGGAGCCCATTTAGCGTTATTTCAGCTAAGTGTTGATTGTACGACAGGTAAAGTTTTTTGAGTCTCTCTAAACCTGAGATATTCCACGATACTCGCTTATTTTGAATTAAGTTCAAACCCTCAGTCACAGTAAGATTCGATACGTTTACGTTTCCATCGAGGGGGTTGTTGTACAAACTGATGTATTTTGCTTGGATGCCACGAAGATCGATTTCATGAATGTCATTCTGCTCTAGCTCGAGAATCTCTAACGTTAAGGAACTCAATTGCTTAAATAGATATGATAAATCTATCGGATTGAGCATATTATTAATTTGAAGTTTGGTTAACTTAGGGTAGTTTGAGATATTCAGTCTATCGACTTGGGTATTGGAAAGGTTCAACCACGAGACTTTCGATAACACTCCCATCGTCGTGAGATTCTCATCTGTTGTCGCCGTATTACTTAGATCCAGTTGAACTAAATGTTCGAATTGCTTGAACAGTAAATAATCATCTTGGTCTAACTGCACAAATGAACAATCGACTAACGTACCTGATGCACTCTTCTTAATTTTGCAGCCTATCGCTTCCATTTGTGAAAATGGGTATTGAATAGGTTGTGCCCTGGCAATGCCAGATAGCAATAAGCCAATCAAAGAAATGAACAATGAGTGATGCATAGCGTTAATTCATACGACCTTTATTTATCAAGTATTGCTCCATTTATTTATGTAAATAAAACAAAGCCAAGATACCGTAATGTGATATCTCGCACATTATACGCAGAATGAGACATAATTCTTATTGATTCAGTCCAAAATTCATAACTAGCAACAATGATTATTTTTATCGAGACGACAAGCAACATCTGTTTTTACTTATATCAATGCTTTAAACATTAGTTTCAGGACAAATGCACAAGCGATAAACTAATGAGTATAGTTAATATCGATTGGGATTTAGATTGGTAATATAAAGCGGAAAACTAGATTAACGCGAAGAAAATCGATAACGCTATTTGCGATATGCTTTTTAATACTTAGTAGAGATTACAGTGAGGATTCACTAAAACTAAAAACGTGTTGCGATAGAAGAGAGGGGGAAAGGTAAAGCAAAATGACGAAACAGAACGAAAAACTGGCGTAAACAACACAAGGTTGCTTACGCCAATCTTAAAATTATAGCACTACTACGTTAGCAGCTTGTAGGCCTTTTTGGCCTTGCTCTACTTCAAAAGACACTTTTTGGCCTTCAGCAAGAGTTTTGAAACCTTCAGTAGCGATAGCACGGAAGTGAACGAATACGTCAGCGCCGCCGTTGTCTTGAGTTAGAAAACCGAAACCTTTCTCTTCGTTAAACCACTTAACGATACCAGTTGTTTTAGACATTTTATGTCCCTTATATTTAAAATTTAATTAAAGTTATCGCAATGCGATGTGCTGGTTGTTTGAATTACTGCTGTTAAACATAAGGGAAACACTGAGGATTACAACTTTACGAAGGTCTTCTGAGGGTGTTACTTTACTTAATATTTCATTCATAACTCTAAGCAGCCGAGCGAGTTAAATACTACAGCATTCCTCGCAGCTGTAAAGGGAAATCTTCTTTCTTTTGTGATTTTTTTCTATCCTGATGACTCCATTACGCAAAGATCAATAGGTTCCAAGAATACGTTACTCTAACTTTACGAAACAATGCGCTCTCACACCTGCTATTAACTACCTCCAACTTGCTATTGGAACGCTGTATACATCAATTGTCAGGCTCATTTTTCTTAAAAGCAAAACCCCAAAAGTGCCTCCCAAACTGATAAAAAACCAGCATGTGTTTCTTGCGATTCCTTGTGACCCCTCCATCAATTGCCGCTCTATTGTTTTTCGTTGCAGTAAAGTACTGACATACAACTGCCATAAAAACGAATCAGAACTGTCAAATAACTTACTCCAAACCGTCACATTGTCCCCCTAGCATACACATCGAACTTACTGATCGAGTCCCAAAGGATAAAGACAATGGAAACTTTACTTAGTCGCTCTACCGCTGCATCCGTTCTGCTGTTGACCACGACATTATCGGTACCCGCTTATTCAGCATCGACACAAGACACCAACCTACAAGCATTAGTGAAAGCCGCACAACAAGAAGGAGCCGTTTACAGTGTTGGCATGCCAGACAGTTGGGCCAATTGGAAAGGAACCTGGGCCGACCTCAATACCCATTACGGCTTGAAACATCAAGATACAGACATGAGCTCAGCGCAAGAGATCGCCAAATTTGAAGCAGAAAAGAAAAATGCAACTGCGGATATTGGTGATATTGGCTTTGCATTTGCTCGTGTTGCGGTAAATAAAGGGGTTACCCAACCATACAAACCGACCACCTGGAATGACATTCCTAATTGGGCAAAAGATAAAGATGGTCACTGGGCTTTAGCTTATACCGGAACTATTTCGTTTATCGCTAATAATACATTGGTCGATAACCCACCGAAAAACTGGAGCGACCTATTAACCGGGGATTACAAGGTAACCGTTGGTGATGTCGGTGTTGCTGCTCAAGCCAACAATGCCATTCTCGCCGCGGCCTTTGCCAATGGTGGCGACGAATCCAACTTGAAGCCCGCGATCAAATTCTTTGCCGAGATCGCCAAACAGGGCCGTTTGTCATTTACCGATCCAAACATGGCTACGCTTGAAAAAGGCGAAGTTGAAGTGGCCATTATGTGGGATTTCAACGCGCTAAATTACCGCGACAAAATTGACCGTGAACGCTTTACCGTTACGATTCCCCAAGATGGTTCGGTCATTTCAGGCTATACCACCATCATCAATAAATACGCTAAAAACCCTAACGCAGCCAAACTTACTCGCGAATATATCTTCAGCGATCAAGGGCAAATCAACCTCGCTGACGGTTACGCACGCCCTATTCGTACCAGCATAACCTTGCCAAAAGCAATTCAAGATAAGCTGCTGGCCAATGACCAATACGGCAATGTTCACCCAGTTAGTGATTTCTCTGCATGGGAAAAATCGTCGCGCAAACTACCGCGTCAATGGCAAGAGAGTGTGTTGATTCACCAACAATAGCCCGTAATCAATATCTAAAACTCCTATTTTAGAACTCATAGAGAAAATGTAATGAGCAACAAGGTTATCCTTATTGTTCTAGATGGCCTCAACTACCCGGTAGCCCGTGATTGCATGGGCTACCTCAATGGTCTACTAGAACAACAACGTGCGACACTTTATTCCATCCAGTGTGAATTACCGTCGATGTCACGACCTTTATACGAATGCATTCTGACGGGCGTGCGCCCAATCGACAGCGGTATCGTCAATAATGACATTGTCCGTTTATCGCATCTGCAATCGATTTTTAGTCTTGCTACCGCGCAAGGTAAAGTCACCGCGGCGGCGGCCTACCATTGGGTCAGTGAACTTTATAACCAAGCGCCTTATCAAGCCGTACGCGACCGCTTTACCAACAACAAAGCACTCAATATTCAACATGGCTGCTTCTATCATTGGGATCATTACCCTGATGAAGCACTCTTTTTGGATGCCGAGCATTTACGCCTGACCCATCAGCCGGACTTTTTGTTGGTTCACCCAATGAACATTGACGATTTAGGCCACAAATATGGCGTGGATTCGCGTCAGTATCGCAACAGTGCTCGTCACGCAGACATCATTTTGTCTCACTACATCGATGGCTGGTTAGCTGCCAATTACCAAGTGATCGTCACCAGTGATCATGGCATGAACAACGATTTATCCCATGGTGGCATTTTACCTGAAGAGCGCGAAGTACCGATGTTTGTCATCGGCAACCAGTTTTCGCATCAGGGCGCTGATACTCAAAAAACAATCGAAGTGAAACAAACCGAGATTTGTGGCTTGATTTGCCAACTGCTTAATCTCGAACACGACAAACCCTACACTCCGGAGTTACTGGCGTTATGAGTACCACTGTCATTTCACAATCAAGTACCGCCTATCAATCTAGGACACATTCAGCACTCAATCGATTGAAAGGCTTAAAACCCGTTCTGTGGCTCGTCCCCTTTGCTTTGTTTTTCTACCTGTTTCAGCTCGCGCCAATGGCGTGGGTTTTCATCAATAGCTTTATTTATGAAGAGGCGTTTTCGTTAGAGAACTACATCGAAGTGCTTGATTCTGCCTTTATGCTGCAAGCGTTTGGCAACAGTCTTTGGCTCGCCGTATGGTCGAGCCTATTCGGTTTAATGATCGCGACTTTACTGGTTGCGTCACTGCGCCGTGTCGATAGCAAAATTCGCGATGGGGTGATCGCCTTTACCAATATGAGCAGTAACTTTTCCGGTGTTCCTTTGGCATTCGCTTTTATCATTATTTTAGGCACCAATGGGGCGATTACTTTACTGCTAAAACAGCATGGCTTATTAGGGGATTTCGACCTTTATGGTCAATGGGGATTGCTGATCATTTACGTCTATTTCCAAATCCCACTGGCGGTTTTATTGCTCTACCCTGCTTTTGATGCATTGAGCGATGACTGGCAAGCGGCAGCCTCACTATTGGGGGCTAAAACGTGGCAATACTGGAGCAAAATCGCCTTACCCGTGCTTTCACCAGCGCTGCTTGGCACCTTCATTATTTTGATCGCCAATGCGATTGGTGCCTACGCCAGTGTCTATGCACTCACCTCTGGCAACTACAACGTGATTACGATTCGCATTGCCAGTCTTGTCTCGGGTGATCTCTTCCTTGAGCCTAACTTAGCCGCTGCTATTTCTGTGGTGCTGATGGCTATGCTGGCCTTTATTACCGTCATCAACCAATGGCTCATCTCAAAGAGTTACGCAGGAAAGAAGTCTCATGCAAAACGTTAACCTTCGTTTTCATCAAACCGTGGTGTATTCCATCGTTGGCATCATGTTGGTGCCCATTCTTGCAACCCTCATTTATTCGCTTTCTTCGAGTTGGGGCGCCACCATTTTGCCTGATGGTTTTAGTTTAGATTGGTATATTAAGCTACTTACCGACCCGCGTTTTTTACACGCTTTTGGCCGTTCATTGTTCATCTGCATTGCATCACTCGCCTTGAGTGTGGTGCTGGTGTTGCCGGCGATTTTTGTGGTGTTTTATTACTTTCCAAAACTCGACAAGGTAATGAACATCCTTATCTTGCTGCCGTTTGCTGTGCCGCCAGTGGTCTCATCGGTTGGTCTATTGCAGCTTTATGCCGACAGTGAAATCACTTTAATTGGTACGCCTTGGATCTTGATCGGCACTTATTTCACCATTGCCTTACCTTTTATGTACCGCGCTCTAGCCAACAGTTTTGAAGCGATCAATTTGCATGATTTGATGGATGCCGCTCACCTGCTTGGCGCAAGCACCAGTAAAGCTTTCTTGTTGATTATTCTGCCTAACTTAAAGAAAGGCTTGATGGCGTCACTGTTTCTCTCTTTCTCATTCCTATTAGGCGAATTCGTGTTTGCCAATATTCTGGTGGGTACACGTTATGAAACACTACAAATCTACCTATTTAACATGCGTCAAACTAGTGGTCACTTTACCTCTGCACTGGTCATGACCTACTTCCTGTTTATATTTTTACTAACTTGGCTAGCAAGCCGTTTCAGCCAAGGAGCCAAATAATGAGCTACGTAACCACAAACAACCTAACCAAACGCTTTGGTGACAATACCGTATTCGAAAACATTCAATTCACTATCGAACAAGGCGAATTCATTACCTTACTCGGCCCCAGTGGCTGTGGTAAATCCACCCTACTACGCAGCCTTGCTGGGCTCAATCCTGTCGATGGCGGTGAAATATGGGTCAACGGTGAAGAGATCACCCATCAAACACCACAACAACGTGGTATTGGCATGGTATTTCAATCTTATGCTCTGTTTCCCAACATGACCGTCGAGGGCAACATCGCCTTCGGCCTCAAAATGAAGAAGCTATCCAATGATGAGATCCTGTATGAAGTGGCTAAAGTGATTGAACTTGTTGATCTAAAAGGCAAAGAGAAGCAATACCCTCATCAACTTTCAGGCGGTCAAAGACAGCGAGTCGCTCTTGCGCGCGCACTTGTGGTAAAACCACGCATCTTGTTATTAGACGAACCTCTATCTGCACTGGATGCAAAAATTCGTAAACACTTAAGACAACAAATCCGCGACATCCAAAAAGAGATGAATTTAACCACTATTTTTGTCACCCACGACCAAGAAGAAGCGATGATCATGTCCGATCGTATCTTTCTAATGAATAAAGGACAGATAGTGCAAGCTGGCACACCAGAAGAAATTTACACCCAGCCTGCCGATGAGTTCGTCGCTGGCTTTATGGGTCATTACAATCTAGTTGAAGCACAAAAAGCCAAACGGCTATTTAATATCGACACTGAATGGAAAGTGGCCATTCGCCCAGAGTCTATTTACGTCAAAGAACAGGGACGTAAATACGGGCAGCATATTTCAGCTCCCCAAACTGGTACCATCAAAAACCACCAACTACTCGGTAACGTGATTCGCTACCAAGTGAATGTCGATGAATGTGAGCTAACCGTTGATTTATTGAACCGTTCATCGGAGCGACTGCTCGCCAACGGTAGCCAGCTTGAGCTACTGTTTAACCTCAACGAAATTCAACCAGTGAGAGCATAAAATGCCAAAATCACTCTATGTATTTGATATGGATGACACACTCATTAATGGTGATTGTGCTGTGATCTGGAATGAGTTTTTAGTATCGAAAGGTATTGCGAATCAAGCCAACTTCCTTGAGGAGGACCGACGCTTAATGTCGCTTTATGCGCAGGGCAAAATGAACATGGAAGACTACTTACAATTTGCCATGACCCCACTGCGTAATATCCCAGTCGAACAAGTAAAAGCCTGGGTTGATGAGTGCGTTGAGCATTGCATTCTTCCAAGACTATTCCCGCAAGCAAAACAACGCATAGAAGAACTTACTCGCGATGGTTGTGACATGTTAGTCATTTCAGCAACCGTCACCTTTTTAGTGGCCACTGTCGCTAAACGCATTGGTATTACGAATGCGTTAGGCATTGACCTTAAACAAAAAAATGGCATTTATACTAGTGAGATTCTCGGAGTACCTAGCTATCGAGAGGGTAAAGTCACACGCCTTGAGGCATGGCGCAGAACACAAGCCCAAGCCTATGCGCCAATTCACTTCTATAGTGATTCCATTAACGATCTATCATTATGCCAATACGCTGATTTCACTTATTTGGTTAACCCCTGCCCTCGCTTACGCGAACACGCAGACCAACCTAACTGGATAATACTCAACTGGGGATAAATCACCACCCCAACATGAATAACCTAAGCTCAGTAAATACTAGTAAATATGATAGGGATGGTAACATCCCTATTTCATGCCAACACCAATGATGAACTCTTCACTTTCTGCCTCGCTTTCTCTCTAAAAATGGATCATTAGGTTTTGCTTCGTTTCAGTGTTGTCTCACAGTGATGAGCGTATGCTCAGCTCCAGAGAATATACAAAGCAAGCACTATACTCTCTTTAAATGTATTCCTGAATGGCTTCAAAAGCCTACATCGTGAAGTCATTTCGATATATCACAGAAACCAGCATAGAAGATCACATTATGACATTGTCGCGAGTAAAAGAAGGCGTGGATGAATTATTTGCAAATCTGCCAAAATCAGAAAAAGTACTGCATGCATTGATCCTTGTTTGGGTCCTTGCACAGATCATTTCATCTAATTTCATGCATGTTCACGCTGATACTCTATGGGGAAACATCAACCTCATGGCTAAGTTTCATGTTTACAGTGGGCTATTTTTAGTACCAATCACCTTGGTGTTCTTATACCGAGTTATTGCCCGTCGTAAAATCACCGACTTGTACCCATGGCTTTCTGGTAATTTTGAACTGATAAAAAAAGACATGGCGACCATACGAACTTTTCGCCTACCTGAATCTCAACCAAGTGGCTTAGCGGCAACCGTTGAAGGATTAGGCTTACTCGCTTTATTACTTGCTTTGTTCACGGGCTCAATATGGTACCTCTTTGCTAGTAACTCAGGTACGAGCCCGCTACTACTCGATATCCATAAAACCAGTGTTGGGCTTATTGAGGCTTACTTCTATGCGCATGGATTTATGGGTGTTTTGCATTTCGTTCAATGGTGGCGCATCAGATATAACGCGGATAATCGTTAAACGTTAGTTATTACTTAGTTATTACGTCGATATAACTCCGACATCTAACCCATAAAATGGAAACGCCCCTATATTCACTGAGTTATATAGGGGCGCTTTCCTATCGATATCAATTGACTAGAGATAAAACCCCTCTAATCACTCATGGTTGTGAGCTGTTTTATGGTGTTCCCGTGAATGCTCTTTATGATCATGTTGTTTGGTTTTATGGTGATGATGTTCATCATGCTCATGACGATCACTATGGGTTTGCTGAGGATGCTTATGCCCCTCTGGGTTGCCACCATGTTGAGTATGTGGGTGACTTTTTTCATGGTCGCGGACTGCGTGATGATCTTTGTTATGCTTGTGTTCTACTTCACTACCGTAGCGACGTTCCATTTTTTCGTGATTAAACTCTGCGCCATGTTGGTTACCATGCATAGCTTCATTTTGGTTTTCTTGATTACTTTGGCTCATACTCGTTTATCCTTAGCTGAAAAGAGTAGTGAACAAAATTGGGTATTCCCTATTATTAGTCATACCAAATTTCGCTCCTCTGGAATACAAAATTACTCCTGCCATCAAGCTTCGCCAATGTCTATTTTGCCAACTATAAATCCCAATCTTGAGCCTTGAATTGTCAGTTTCATCAGAGTACTTACCAAGCCATTTGAACTAGCTTCCTATCAATGTTTTTGTATCAAAACACAACACAAATCACAGCTCATCATAACTAAACTTTAGTGCTAACTTTCTAATTAAAATATCTAATGCACGCCACTCAAAAAAACTTCAAATATGGAAATAATGCAAGATTAAAAGTAGAAAATAGCAAAGCACATTCCATAAATTATTAATCCCAAGTAAACATGAGAGTTCACCATCCTATTAATGTGCTCTAGATCACAAAGAAGCTAGCCAGTATCGCGTTTTGTAAAGTCATTCAATTGTGCCAATTTCACCATCGTGATATCGTCCTTTCGCATTATAAACAAGTAGATACAAACAGTACGCACTAGGCTAAAACTATCAAGTAATTGAGTTTAAAGCACAGCGAATACTGCATAAACGTACCCATTTTTTATCTAAATAATTGAACCTATAGTTAGGAAGACAATGCAAGATCAAGGCTTAGCTCATTTCGAAAGTGTCGAAGACTTTAAACGTGCATTCTTACCCACTCATCAAGCGTGCGTAGAAGCAGGAAAAAATCTCGCTACGAGTGAAGAAAAAATCAAAACAAACGCAGCCATCGTAGAAAAACTTTATGAAGAGTTGGATGGATGTTTGGACGACATTAATGACTATTTTCGTATCCATCGAAACACATTAGATGCGTCCTTAGAGAAATTAACATCCAGTGAAGGGCCGTCAAACACACTAGATAAAGAGCGCAAAGCGTCCAAAGCATTCAGCCAAGTACTGCAGGAAGGGAAACTGTTAATCACACTATCCAATCAAGTGCCTCTCGACGAACACATCGATGTTCAACTCGATAAAAACTTCCGACAGCTATGTACTGATGTACATGAAACTCTCGATATTTTAAGCAATATTCGCCAAGCCGAAGATGAGTATTTCGCTCGTTGCAAAGTCTTAGGTGATGAAAAGCGTGCAGAAGAAAAACGTAAAATTGAAGCGCAACTCCGACTCGATGCTGAAGCTCAAGTGGTAGCAGATCGTCGTCAAAGTCTAAAGAAAAAATTGCTTTGTACTGGCGTTTTTATCTTTGCTGTAGCAGGTTTTATTATGAGTCAAATGGCTTAAGGTTTGATAACAATGAATGATTTAGATGCTGTATTACAACAAGCCGACTCTGCGCGTAAAGAACTGATTGGTCAGTTAAGACAAAAAGCGGATAAGCAAAAGAAACACCTCAATAATACGCTAGATGACTTAAACTCCAACGCATTAGCAAATACGATTGAAAAAAGTACTCAAGCTTGCGATCAAGAAAGTGAACAGGCAAGACAAGCGATTACGGCTGTCCGTGATATGCTAAATCGCCTCCCAAAGCCACTGCAACCTTGGCTGGAAGAGATCGACTGGACAACTTATACATTTGACCAAAACTACCTACCTCGTAACCTCGTTGTGGGTATGGAGTCGATTGAGTATGACTTGGGGAACCTGGGTAAGCATACAATAAACTTACCAAAAGAAGTGCCATTTTATAGTTCGGATTCTTGCTATTTCTTTAAACAAAGCGAGCATTCGATTGAAATGGCGAATACGCTTGTTTTCCGTTTAGCGACAATGCTACCGTATTCTTCGCAGTTTACCTTAATTGACCCATTGAAAATGGGGCAAAGTTTTCCTTACACCAAACGTCTTCCATTTAAACGCATGGTGGACAATGACGTCTCGCGTGTATTAGAAGAAATCCTATCTGACATCGTTCGAATTCAAAACAGCTACCTAGATAACAATATCGAACGTTTAGTTGACGTTGATGAAGAAATTCTTGGTAATGCCAAATTTGAACTGATTATCGCGAAAGACTTCCCACAAGCCTATGATCGCCGTTCAATTGAACTACTAGCGAAAATTGCCAGCACAGGGCCAAAAGCAGGCAAAATGGTAATTCTTGATCTCGATGAGAAAGCCGAACTACCGAATGGCCTCAACCTAAAATCACTTTTCCCTGAGCTGTTATATGTCTATGACCAGAGCAATCAAATAACTTGGGGGCTTGGCAAACCCTATCGTGATTCAATTGATACCCCTGAAACCATGAATGCGATTCTTGACGGTCTAAGCAGAGCTAAGCCAAAAGAGACCAAACTCGGTTTCTCTGATGTGATTGTGACCAACCCTGAACAATGGTGGCAAGAAAGCTCTACTGAGCTTATTTCCGCACCGATTGGTGGTTCAGGTAGCCGTAAAAATGACATTGAGCTATGGTTTGGTGAACGCAACAAGCAACCATCTTCACACGGTATGCTTGCTGCAATGACAGGTGCTGGTAAATCAAACCTTTATCACGCCTTTATCTTATCAATGGCAAGCCGCTACAGCCCTGATGACCTTCAATTCTATCTAATTGATGGTAAACAAGGTGTCGAATTCCAAAGTTATCCGAAACTACCACACGCACGTGTTGTTTCTCTTAACACCAGTCCACAACTGGCGCGAAGCGTTTTGCAAGAATTACTTGATGAAATGAACCGTCGTAATGATATGTTCAAAGAACTCGGGTTCTCTGATTTCATCAACTATCGTAGAGCGGGATCGCCTAACGGTAACTTGCCACGCTTGATGCTAATCATCGATGAGTATCAGACATTATTCGAAGATGATAAGACTGGCCTTGGATCTCAGTTGATGATCAATATCGCCTCACAAAGCCGAAGCGCGGGTATTCACATGTTTGTCGGCTCACAAAAGTTTGTCGTGCCGGGTATGTCTCAACCTCAAGCAACGTTCAGCAACATCAACTTACGCGTAGCGATGAAGATGAGTGGTGAAGAAATCACTTCGTTGCAAGAATTTGGTTCAAAAGGTAAGCAGTTGATCCGTGGCTGTACTGAAACAGGCCAAGTGGTTATTAGCCACAATGGTGGTGTAGATGAAGTGCCGTGTGATACGGGGCGAGTGGCTTATATTGATGAAGCGCATCGACATGAGCTATTACAACAATTTGTCGATAAGTGGCAGCAACAAGGTGGTGAAAATCATACCGTACTACTGGATGGTTCTGAGCAACCAGAGCTAACTGAAAACACTCAAATCAATGGGCTATTCCTTTCTCATGCTCAACGACCAACTGAAGATGAGTGGATCCGATATGCCAACAAGCCGCAGCACGCTGGTGGCTTAAACGACAACGAATGGTACCCAATTGAGCACCCATCAGTGTTCTGGTTAGGTAAGGAAATGAACATTCATGGTCAAGCAAAGGTCATCTTGCGCCGTCGTTCTCACGAGCACGTTTTGATTGTCGGTGATAGCAACGAGGCTCGTTTGGGCATGTTAGGTTACTTCTTAGCACAAATGCCAATCAACGCTGATGCAGGACAATATCAAGCTCATATTATCGAGGGCGGAATCAAGGGTTCTCCGTGGTATGGCGTTATGGCGAGTGTCAATGATATTGCACTACAAGGCAGCGCGACCGTTTCTGACAAATTCAAAGATTTCGAGCCGCAACTTGAAAGCATCATGGCTGAGCTAGAAAAGCGCCGTGGTATGGATGAAGAAGAGATGCTGTCAGAACCATCTATCTACATTGTGATTAATGATGCTCAACGTATTAAAGAAATCGCAAAACAAGATAATACCTATGGCATGAAAGTTCATGGGGCCGATAGCGGCGCGCACATGGCTGCACTATTAGAGTATGGCTCTGAATACGGTATCCACCTCATTCTGAGTTTTGATAACGTGCGCTCTTTGACCAAAGCATTTGACCGCAATGAGCTGGAAAACTTCCGCCATAAAATTGCGCTACAAATGTCAGAAGAAGATAGTTTCCGCCTGCTTAAAACTCGTGATGCTGCGAAACTTCAAGCTGATGGCAAAAAGCCAATTTACGCGTTGCATATCGATCAAATGCAAAACCGTCCAACCAAATTCAAACCATACTGCTATACCCAAGCATCGCAGTTACAACAAAGTTTGGAACATTTAGTACAGCAATATGCTAAATGGAGTTAATGGATGTCACTAGACCGTGTTGAAGAACAGATTCCGCTATTGATTAATGAAATTGAAGCACTCAGTAGCCAAATCGCGAAACATATTGGTCTTCTTAGCACTCAGGCAGAGCGTTCTCTGCCTGAATGCTCTGAACAATTACAGCTCAAACTGAGTAATGAATTGTCAGAGATCGAAGATTTAGCCTCGCTTATTGCCAATAGCCGCTGCAATAATTTATCTGACCAATTAATTCAAAAATTGGCGATGTTAAGGAGTTATTTGCATGAATAACTTACGCAGAAAAGAAGCCGTTCAAGAAATGGTCATTGCTGCAAATCAAACTCACATGCAAATCGAGACATCTGTCGATACATTGCATGCTCGTTGGGCTGCTTTGCGTGAGCACTATCATGGAATTGGCGCTGAGGATACTGAATCAGAAATCAATATCCTTTTGGCACAAACAGACAACTTATTAAGAAAGTTATCTGACTGGCGTGATGTGTGTCAGTCCCAACTTAATCCATCTGAGGAGGAACCAGCATGCAACCAAGATGGTTAGTCTCTCAGTTAGAAGAACTGGATTACCAGAGTGATTATCAAGTTGAATTGATCAACTCTCTGCTGTACCAGTCTCAATCAATGAATAACCTGACTCAAGATTACATCGGCTTTGCAAAAGCCGATGTTTTCGCGGTTTATGAATTGCTTCAATCCCTTAAGCAACAATACCAAATGGCATTGGAACACGCTCAAGGCCAAAAGCGCCGAGTTGACGAGCAGCTTGATGTCGCGACGGTTTCTCATAAACAGAGTGAAGATAGCCTCAACGAGGCTCATCACTTAGCGACGTTTTGGACAAATCAGACCAACAAAGCCGGAGATTGGCTAAGTCGGGCTCAATCACATCTTGATGACTGCGAACGCGCAACTTCGCAAGCCCGTAGTGAATTAGGCAATGCTGAAAGAGAATTAAGCAGTGCGCGTAGTCAACTTTCGGCAGCTAGAGCAAAACCTAATGTTCGAGTTTATATCGGCGACGATAGTCAAGGTCGAGCGATGTATCGTTACGAACCACCTGATACCTCGTACGAAGAGGGTTTGGTGGCAAGAGCGACATCACGAGTGAACGCTTGCCAAAGCAATTTGAACTATGCCCTTAGTCAGGAGAAAGCTGCTCGTCAAGAACGCAATAAAGCACAACATCAATTTAGTGGTTCTCAGCGGGCGCTTAATGATGCCAATGAAGCAATTTCAATGGCAAATCAGGCACTTGAAGTAGCTAACGACAGCAAACGACAAGCAAACTATAGCCAAGAGTTTTCACAACGTTGCCACGTCATCTTGGAGCAAGTGAACAATGTCATAACGCATTTTGAGCAAACTTACGAACAGCAATCCATTGTCACCTCTAAATTGGATAGTGAAGCGAATCAAGCATTTTTGCACTTGCGAAACTTAGAGAGTCAGCAAGAAGCGATTCAAGGCGAAGCCTTTACCTTGAAATATACCTTGCAAGATAAAACGTCGCTTTTGATTGCCTTTGATCAGCCGTTAAGTAGCCGATAAAACACAACCGAGTTAACCATGCCCTCTTTTGAACCAACTTATTACAAAACCGTACTCTCAAGCTTAGAGGAAGAGCGGGAAAACGCGACTTACTCAAAGAGCCACTTTGAAGAGCACTGGGAAAGCCTGCGCGTACAATGGAATGACGCCGCAGGACGCAATGTCGACAATCGAAATATGACGCCACTGATTGATGTTTACGCCCAACTGCTAACTCAAAGCCAGCAGCATCTTGAAGTAAAAAAAACGTGTTCTAGTTTGTTTGAATCGCTCCAACAGTTGCTCATTGACGCAGCTCATCATCATGAGAGTTTCACCCAACTAATGGGTGATTTAGCCATTCAAAGTGAAGAACGTGACCGTACGCTACGCAGTAGTGAAACGCTCTCAAAGCAAGTAGAAGAGCAACAAGAAGAGATCGCAGTACAAAAGCAATCTGCGAATAGTCACGTTAAACCTATCTAGAGAAAAACCATGAAATTGAGTCAATGGCTATTGTGCGCAACAGCCCTTTTAGCATTAGCTGGCTGTTCGAGCTCAGACAGGGCTAACCATTTTAAAGATGAAGTACCCGGCTTGGACTTTCTGCCTCTTGGGGCGGAAGGTCGTGTCTTTAAACTGTCTAATTACACACCACAAGAAGTGCAAGATATTCAATACGCACTCAATAGTCGTGGCTTGTATTGGACAGCAGCGCAAACACCGGCATATTTAAAACCAAGTCAATGCCCTATTGATATTTATGCTCATCGTGGCCACTACAACTACCCTGAAAACTCAGCATCTGGTGTGTTCATGGCAGCGTTGGGTGGCTTTGATGGTGCAGAAATCGATGTCATGCTAACTCGCGACGGCTATTGGGTGGCTCACCATGATAGTTACACCGGGCGCGCAACAGGTCGACATGATGGTGAGCGTTTTAGAATGTCACGCATTGATGGCGACGAATGGAACACCTTAGTCGTGCGCGACAAAGAGGGACATCTTACCAATGAACGAGCACCTTACGTCATTGACATGTTCAAACAGTGGTCAAACAGTTTCTATCCTGGCCAACAGTTAAACATCGAAATAAAAGAAGACGCTGATATTGTTGAACTATCGCAACTGCTTCGCATGGCGCGTTCGACTTTGCCAAATGGCAGTTATTTCTTTAGTTCGATGGAGTTTGACGTACTAAAAAAACTGCGTGAACTCGACAAGCATGTTTATCTTGGTTATGTGTGGGAACCGCATCCAACCTCTATCGCACTGGCAAAGCAAACTGCGCGTAAAGCAGCTCGATCAGACGTGCTCTATCAGAAATATCAGCGCCAAGTAAACTGGGTATCTGACTACGAAGCACGTAAGCGTTCCCGTGGTAAATCACAAAAGCATTCAGCTAACACAGTGCGTCAAGCACTAGGCTCAAATAGCGGATTGCATGTGGACATCCGTAGCTTTGTTGGAGCACCAACTATCTACTCACGCTCTAAGCAAGCGGGATTACAACGTGTTGCGACCTACAGCATCAATGGGACTGATTACCATCAGTCACAGCTTGTTGCCTTGAAAAAAGCGCGTCGTTCGTTGCCTGATGAAACCATCATGGATACCTCGAAATTCGAAGCTTGCCACCGCCTATACCCACAGTTGACGAAAAAGACACATAGCTATCAGCCCGTTACTGACTATGGCCGAGCCATTATGCGTCTGCCTGATGATGCGGATTTCAACCGCCTTGATGAACAAGTGATGTACCTTGCAGATAACCACTATCTATCGGCAACGGGTCGCGTGCTGACGCTGAATAAAACCAGCATCAAAGCGCCGAAAAGACGCACAACAAAAACCACAGCGACGAGCACACAAACCATCTTTATTCCAAAAGATGAAACGCTCTCTCTTGATTCAACACCGATTAACATAGAAATCCCCAACTAAGAAATCGTATGGACACTACTAATAATAAGCCAGTCAAACCGGCGCAAAAAAATCGCAAACCTAAGTGGTTGGCGATTACCTTATTTATTCTATCTCTGCTCTACCTTATCCCAGAGGTCGTCTTTAACGCCAAGCTCGTTGAAGTCGCAGGCGGCGGTCATATCAATGATGACACCCTTCATCTTGTCGAGCTTTTTGGCCGAACAATTTCGGGGATTGGTGTGACATTATTGCTTGCCGATTGGTTACTTAAAGGACGACTAGTCAGCTCTGTACCTCGCGCCATCTTAAGCCTTGCTTTGCTGACGGCTCTGGTATGGCCAACCGTTTTTTTCGGTCAGAAATTACTGATCGATAAATGGTTAATTGAACCCTCAAGTGCTCAACAACGCCAAGATGCCTTTTTTGCTTCCATTTTGCGTTCAAGCTTGGCGGCAAACGCGGTGCAAATCAAAGGATTGCCTTATCAAGTTGAACACGCGACCTCTCCAACAGAGATGACCTTTTTGGCCATGATGGGTGGCTTGGTATACGCTAACGATGATTTCATTCATCATGTTGATGACAAGAAGCGTGAGATTTTAAATCGCTATATTCAAAATAAAGCCAACTCGCAATTTGACCAACATTTTGCTGATTACAAGAATATGCGCCAAGAGGTCATTGAAGCATATCAAGAATATCAAACGGGTGTGAAACGCTACAACAACTCCATGAACGGTGCTTCATCTCGAGCAAATCGCGCTTGGGAAGAGGTAGAAACGCAAGTCTCAGAGGGCTGGAGCAGTTATCGCGGCGCAGAAAAATCCTACTTAGCTAGAGCCGAAGCTCGCGCGCAAAATATTGGACCGAAGATCTATTCGCACTTTGAAGATCGTAACGACTGTATCGACCGCTACGGTGGTAAAAACCGAAACCAAGATCGTCTAAATCGTTGTATTACTAGCGAAGAAAAACAATACGCGAAAACACTTAGTAACGCTGGATTGCCATTTGTAGAGATGGATTACTGGCTTAAACGTGAACAAGGCCGAACCAAAGGCACCACCACATTAGAAGATGCGGCTTGGAGTCTTGGCCTTTCTGCCGTGGTTGCCGGTCTTGAAATTATCTCTGGTGACAGTGGTAAAGAAGTAGTCAATGAAGTGTTCACCAACGAGGTCGCACATTACACACCTCGAATTACGGCGCTTTGGCAAGATAAGTTCAAACGTGAAACGGGCTACCCTATGGGTATTCGCTCGATAAAAGAATTCCGCTTACATGAGGTAACTGCACGAAAAGTACGTCAACGTGTGGCAAATGACGGCATCAAACTGAGTACCAGTTGGCGCGTTTCACAGGTAACTGTGTTCAAAAATACCGTTAAAGCACGAGTACGTTCAGAAACTAAACGTCAATGGAATGAAGAGATGGCCAAAAAAGGTGTCAACATGATGCCAAACCTTTCTTGGAAATCATTCCAAATCCACCCTCATATTCAAGCAACCATTCTTGAATCTATGGGTGAGCGAAACTACGTTAAACCAATGATGGCGGATTGGAATAATAAGCAGTTCCATGAGAACGTTGTGAAAGTGAACATCAAACGAGAAACGAAATACTGGTTGAGTTATATCGAATCCGCTCGCTCTCAATTCGAAGATGGCGCTCCACTGGCTGAAAATGGTAAATCAGCGTTGCGCTCAATCATTGTGCCACCGATTTCAATGTCGCTTTCTTTAATGCTGGTATTACTCACCGCAGTAAAAGTACCGTTCAAGTTTTATTCTCTGATTGACTACGATAAAGACTTCTCTGAACACCAAAAACCTTGGGAGAAATTCGTCGGCCCAGCTTTATCTATCGCTTTGATGTTGGCTGTTTTCGCAATTCCACTATTGGTGGGCAGTTCGAAATTCACCGATGAAAAATCTACAACGTCCTACTTCCTCGATTCATTTGAAGAAACGGTCTCTCCTGTTGGTTCACTTGCGCTGAAATGGGTACTGCATACTCAACCGTTAGTGCAACCAGTCGGAGCGAAATTCGATGAAAACATGAAGATCACTGAGATATTCAAAAACACTCTCGAGGCTCCGATTGCAACCATGGATATTATTATCATGGCGAAGATTAATCCGCTTAAAAGTCTTGCATCGCAAGAAATGAAAGAGAGTTTTGAGGAGCAAAAACAAGCGATAACACAAACAGGTCAGCTTGTTGATTTACCATTTACGGTTCACACCAATAGCAACAACGCTCGAATACGTGTCCTAAATATCAAGCCGAGATATGAGGCCGGTATTAAACTCCCAGCAGGTAACTACCATGTTGAAGTGAGTGCTCCGGGCTATACAACAAAACGCATTTGGGTTGCTCATAATAATAAGAGCTCTACCCATCAAATAAACATGAACAAAGTGTAGTTTTTGATATAGCGCTTATCTCTAATAAAGCCAGATAGATCTCAGATTTATCTGGCTTTTTAATTATATCAACCCACATAAGTCATTAATAATTCTTGCTGATTAAATCAACTGATAACGTCGTTATACGTTTTCGTTAGGAGTCAGTACTATTTGAATAACGGGATATCTTCAACTCATGATTCGTTCTCTGTGATTTTCGTTCGCAAACTCTGATCACTGACTTATCCAAATTGGTATTAGTCGGATGGCTCTCATCATTTTTGCTGATGTATTGATAAACTCGACGAAATTTTTTAGTTATCTCTACCATCATGAGCCTGAACAAACAGCATTTTGATATCGTGACTGCACTCACCATGCAACGCAGCAGTATCAACGCGCTCGCCTCGGTGTTTAATATGACATCGCGTAATCTTCGATACGCCATCGAGAACATCAATTATTATTTGGACAAGCTGGAGATGACGCCGATTGCCTTAAACCAAGGTGAATTGCATTATCCCTACGATCCCAGTCTATTTTTCAGTGATACACTGGCAAGCAATTTTGTCTTCTCGAAGCATGAACGTGAAGAATATTTGGCGACCATTGCCTTGTTCTCGCCTGAAACACCGTTAAGTGATATCCAAAACTACCTACGCGTTAGCCGACCAACACTGAACAAAGATCTACGTAACACGAATATTACGTTCAATGGATTAACGCTGGAACTGGAAGTCATTGACCAGCACCTTTTCGTTTCAGGGAAAGAAAAACAGATCCGCTATTTGCAAATGTGTTACGCATCTAAATATCTATTCTGTAAGAACAATGAATTGCATTATTTAAAGAAACGATACTTCTATGAACGTGATATCGTCGCGATCATTCGTCGTTATATTGAGCGCTATCAACCCCTAGAAGCTTTCCCTGCAGTATACAGAATTGAACAAAATGCGGCTTGTTCACTGAGCCACGAATTCAAAAACCTGTTCACTATTTATTTAATGATCACCTTAACGCGCATCCAGCAAGGTGTGCTCATCAATCGTAAGAACAATGGTTCATTTCTTCAATCAACCAAGGCGTTTGGCTATATTCAAGCAGCATTAAATTGGCAACATGAGAGTTATCGTTTTGAGGCTCTGCACCTTGCAGAATACTTCCTCGGTGGGATCAGTACTGACGGTTTTTACGAAAAACGTCTTCAAGCCGAAAGCTTCATTTTTCAGTTACTCACGACCATCAGCCAACATTGTGGTAAAGATAATCAGCCTGATACGCTGCTACTCAACGATACATCATTACTCAATGATATGGTCACCTACCTAACAACAGCTGTCTATCGAGCTAAAAACAATCTCAATACCCAATTGGGAGAGCAAAGTCCCTATTCCAGACAATTATTTGAACAAGTCAAAGCGGTTGCAGAGCAAAATAGTCACCATTTGGTTGAGCCGTTACGTGATGAAGAAGTGGGATACTTAACGCGCTTAATCAATCGTGCGATTGAAGCACGAAGCCACAATCCAGTCTCTCTTGAAAAGCTAATCACCATCGCCAAAAGCTGCTGTCGAGATCTCAACACTGACGAGTTTGTTCGTAAAATAACCAGCCAAATGGGTAATAAGGTGATCGATGATCGCACGCTCCCTGCTTTGGATGATTTGCTCGTCACGCTACGAGACACTAGCCATATGCCAGAGAGTGAGGAATTAGCGCCTGTACTGAATTGGTTAAGTGAGGAAATGGAACGCATGGGATTAGTGAATAAGGAGTACGCCAGTGGCGTACTCACTCTTTTTTATGCACACAGCCATGCCTATTTTGCCCAGCATGGACTGCTCATTTGTCATGGCAAAAGCACCACCCATTCGCACCGTATCGCGATTGCTCACTTACCTCTCGCAAAACCGGTAAAAGATGTCTTTAAACGAACCATTAGACAAATCATGATGATCAGCCATGTTGATAATGTTCAGCACTTACGTGCGGTGCATCAACTTCATCAAAGGCTGACCGAACAAGATCCATTTGCTATATCAACAGATGCTGATACACCAATCAATAATAGGGGTACAAGTGCGCTTTCTGCATTTCATCCAGTTGAGTAACGACCTGTTGTAATAGAGTCAAACAACCGAAAGCATCATTTTGATTCACCTGTGTATACGGTGAATGGCAGTTACGAACCGGCAATATGATCGCCAGCCCTGCAATACCACCGCCAACCAAGGTTGCAGGGCCGTTATCTGTGCCCCCACCCGCTAGAAAATCCCGTTGAACCTGAATGCCGTGCTCTTTCGCAACATCGCTAACTAAATTGAGCAGAGGATAATGGCCTAGAGCGATTTTATCCGCAACAACGAGACATGGGCCATGGCCATACAGTCGCTGCGTTCCAGAACCGCTAGTCGCATGTTTCGCGGTGGCAACATCCAGCACCAACACAATATCTGGTCGTAACTGTTCTATTGCCGTTTTCCCGCCTTTGGTGCCCACTTCTTCCTGCACTGTTGCCACAAAATATAAATCACATGGTAATGGCTGTCCTGCCATAGACTTCATTAACTCTAAACCCAGCCAACAACCTATGCGGTCATCCATCGCCTTGGCAACTAAATTCCCGCTATTATTGAGATCAAAATGGCGAGTTGCGAAAACAGCACTGTCGCCGATTTCGATGCCCATCTCAGCGACTTCTTCTTGGCTGTTTGCTCCGACATCAAGCCATAGGTCATCAATAGTCAAACCAGATAAAGGTTGATTACTCCACATTAAACCAGTGTACTTTTGACCGAAACGAGTTTTGATTTCAAGCTCACTATTCGCAGCAACAACCGGATCGATTCCTCCTAGCTTAAATACCTTAAGTAAACCGTCAGGGCGGATTTCTCGAATCAAAAATCCAACCTCGTCCATATGAGCAACGACCGCCACTTTAGGCCCGTGGGCATTACGATTAAGCCGAGCTATCACACTCCCCAAGCCATCAAAAGTAATCTCATCGGCCACGGAAGAAAGGGTATCGCAAACGATCTTTCTTACTTCATCTTCTCGTCCTGAGGGACCATGTGCATCATTAAGTTGAGCCAACAAACTGAAGTCTTTCATTATTATTACTCCCGGCCTCTTAGCGCCGTTTATGCGATATCCGCTATATTTCGTAGGCCTCTCGGCAGTTGTGTCAGGCTTTCACAGCCAAACTCGGTGATAACAAGAGTATCTTCAACACGAGCACCACCAACACCATTCAAATAAACGCCAGGTTCAACGGTTAACACCATCCCCACGTCGAGTGTTGCTAGGCTATTCGTGGTCAACAATGGATATTCATGTCCTTGTAAACCAACGCCGTGTCCAAGGCCATGACAAAATTCCTCTTCATACCCTTTCAGAGCAAGATACTCTCGCACCGTTTTATCAACACAGCTGGCAGCAATACCGGGACGCAATGTCTTTACGCCAATTTGCTGCGCCATATAAACTGCGTCAAACATTTGCTGCAACTCACGAGATATCGATCCAGTGCAGAATGTACGAGTCACATCAGAATGATAGCCTTGATAAACCACACCAAAATCAATGGTCAACAATTCATCTTTCCCAATGATTCGTTGCGACGGACGACCATGAGGTAAAGCACCACGCTCACCAGATACCACGATCAAAAAGTCGATACTGTCCGCACCTAATACTCGAGCATGAAACTCCAAGTGTGCCGCTAACTCCTGCTCACTCATCCCAAAGCGAAAATTAGCCAAACCGAGTTCAATGGCCGCTTCGGTAATTGCACACGCTTTGCGTATTAACTCAACTTCTTGCTCAGATTTACAGCGTCTTATTGGCGCAACCACATCGTAAGTGGGTACTAACACTTGAGATAAACCTTGTCGTAATGATTCAACATCGAGGTAACTCATCGCATGAGCTTCAAAACCTAAACGTCGAACTCCATGCTCTTTGAGTCTTTGTTGAAGAGCACCTAACCAGCCAATTGCATCCGTACATACTCGATGACAATTCGGGCTTTGTTGTTCAACTTGTTGCCAGTATTTACCTGCAATCAATAATTCTGGCCCCATCGGCGTCAGCAATAAATGCCCACCACTTCCGGTAAAACCGCTCAAATAGCGTTTGTGGTGATTGTCACTCACTAACAAAGCATCAAACTGTGCTTGATAAGGTTCAAGGCTAAAGGTACGCATTGTCTACCTCCTATGAAGCTATTCACCTGAAATTAAAGTCATTGACCTAAAACTATTGGCTAAAACTATCGACCTAGAACTTTCACCCAAAAGGCATTTCGCAGAACCATGTTTTCGTGTAAAGGCTTTCTCTAACGAGAAAGCCTTTGATCATTTCAGCAAGGTTAGAAATCGAGTCCTAGCTCATCGAGCAATTCATCATCTTTCTTACTGAATACGGATTTCTTCTCTTGTTCCGCTTTCAATTGTTCCTCTCGAATCATTTCTTGTTTATCCATGATTCTAAAGAACGGATAGTAAACACAGAAGGATGCCATTATTTGTACGATCTGAACAAACGGTGTTTTCCAATCAAATGCGGTTAAGTAGCCCTCAAAGAACAACGGTAGATACGGTGGATCAAAGAACGGTTTTGCCAAGAATCCATACTTCATTAATACCAGCGGGAAGATACCAATGATTGACCCACCTAAAACAAACGGAATGAACAAGATTGGGTTTAAGATAATTGGCGCACCAAACAACACCGGCTCGTTGATACCAAATAGACTTGGCACCAAAGAAACTTGCCCCACCTTCCGATAACGCTGCGTTTTAGCTATCATCATCGCGATAACTAAGCCGAGCGTCACCCCAGAGCCGGTAAAGTTAACGAAAGCTGAGAACGTGCCGCCAGTAACAAAGTGTGGCAATTCTTCTGCCAGCGTTTTAGCCGCGATATTCTCTGAAAGATACTGCACAAAAATTGGAGATAGGATTGGGCTAAGTACGGCTGAATGGATACCAAAGAACCAGAACAGCAAACGCAGCATGATGACAAACCACACCACCCATAAGTTATCCAAACTACCCACGACCGGAGCCAATACTTCCATCATAATTTCAGGAAGCAACAAGCCACCGGTAAGATCAGCAATGAAGTAACGAGCAGAAATAAATAGTACAGCAATAAACGCAGTTGGGGTGATCAACTCAAAGGAGCTAGATACAAAATCTGGTACCCCATCTGGCATTCTTATGACCAGTTTCTTCTCGGTAAAGAATCGGTATATCTCCACGCTGGCGATGGCCACAAAGATCGCAGTAAACAGACCTTTTGAGTCAAAGAAGCGAACATCGAGGGAACCATCTGGGTTGACCGATGTGGTCAGAATCAGATAGGAGAAGAGAGACAACGCGATTGCGCCCACCGTATATATTTTATATCCCTCACTTAAAAAGTAAGCGACGGCAATAACGGTATATATCGCAATAAAGCCAAGTGAAAATTTGATTAACAGGTCAATAAGATAAGTATTATTGATAAACCATTCTTGTACGGCTACTGAATCTGAAAATACGTTTTTAAGTGCTTTTAATGGATAAGCCATCGAACCTAGCAATAATATTGGCGTAAGAACAACCATGCCTTTTTTTACTGCACTAAGATGGACTTGCTTATCTATTTTTTCTGCTATTGGTAGCAATATGCTACTGAGCAACTTTTCAAAAGAAGCAAATAGGCTCATATAAGTAACCTTTATACATTATAATAATTAACACCTGTAACAAGTACAGGTGGTAGGGAGAAAGGTGATGCTATTCTTTTAGGAACACGTTTCGAGAAAAGATCAGTCTGTTAGGCTCATTTGGTGCTTTCTATGCGCCAAAAGTGCCTGTTTCAAGACTGTGGCACCATCCATAGCACCATAGATTTCTGCAGATAATAAAACGGATGGTTTGTTATTTTCTAAGGCTGATGCTTCAATACTTTTATATTTATGGCTCAACTGTGGGCCAACAAGAATAACTTCGAAATTGTTAATTTTTTCTGCTAATCGATCGACAGAAATAGCTTCAAGAGTAAAGTCTTCAATATTTAGCTTTTGACTACCATTAATGGTTTTCTTCATTTCTTCCATCATCATTGTGGTTGAAAAGCCACCAGCACAAACTAATAATATTTTCATCATCCATTCCTTTCAATTCGTATATAAATTCGTATTTGAGTACGGCTTTATTAATAAACATCTGCTTACTTACGTCAACGAAACTTGATTTCACTGAATTCGTGAAATCAAGTTTCGTCGCTTTTTATCCGGCTTCTGATAGGGTGAATACATCGAATGAAATCCAAGGAATACCCATGAGCGCCACCCAAGAAATGAATGAAGAATTCGAAAGAGTCATAATTTCTATCGTCAGTTATTCTGGCGAAGCTAAAGGCTATGCCTATGAAGCATTAACGCTCTCTGAACAAGGTGAGTTTGAAGAAGCGGAAGCGATGATGGAGCAATGCAACGTCAGTGTTCGTAAGGCACATGCTGTACAAACTGAACTGATCCGTCAGGAAATCAGTGGTGAAAAAATTGTGGTGAGTATGATCATGGTACACGCACAAGATCACCTAATGACGACACTATCTGAACGCGAACTTATCCGGAAAATGATTGAACAAAACCGTCGTTTACACCGTTTAGAACAAGCATTACTGAACCAATAAGCCTCTCCCCCCGAGGTTAATTGCTCCTGCAGTTATGCTGTCGCGGTGGTGAACATCACCGCGACTTTTCCCTTTCTAAATCTGGAACTGTGCAATGAGTTTTGATTTTTCAGCCCCTACTGATCGCCTCAATACCTACTCGACACAATGGGACTATGTCGGTGACCGATTCGGGTGCTCCAACCTACTACCTTTCACTATTTCCGATATGGATTTTGCCGCTGCACCCTGCATAACCAATGCATTACAGCAACGATTAGATCACGGCGTTTTTGGTTATAGTCGTTGGAATCACGCGGATTTTAAACAGTCTATTTGTCATTGGTTTTTAAGCCAATATCAGACGAATCTTGATGAAAATAGTCTTGTCTATGGCCCATCCGTCATGTACATCATTGCTCGCTTAATTGAACTTTGGTCACAACCGGGAGATAGCGTGCTCTATTTTGATCCGGCTTATGATGCTTTCAAGCCGATCATAGAAACCGCAGAACGCAAAGCAATACCTAACCCACTAACCGCAACTGAAAGCGGAAAAGAAAAGCACTACAACATTGATTGGTCATTGCTCAATGAGCAAGCTTCTGATCCTCGCTGTCGGATTTTGCTCTTGTGTAACCCGCACAACCCGACGGGAAAAGTTTGGAGCCAAGCTGAGCTCACACAAATTGCTGACATTGCGCATCGTCATCAAATCAGTGTGATTAGTGACGATATCCATATGGATATTTGCTTTACCCCATACACGCCTTGGGTCAACGTTGCACAAAGTAATCAATGGGCATTAGTCAGTTCTGCTTCTAAGTCTTTTAACATTCCAGCCCTAAGTGGAGCGTATGCGGCAATAGGGTGTGAGCAAACTAAACAAGCATATCTAAATAAACTAAAGCTCACCGACGGCCTATCTTCTCCCTCTATTTTCGGAGTTCTCGCAACCATGAGCGCCTATCGAGAAGGTGCGCCTTGGCTTGAATCACTAAAAGAGTATCTGTATCAAAATCTTTTGTTTGTTGCCGAACAACTTAATCACGCGTTTCCAGAACTCAGTGTGTGCCCACCACAAGGGACCTATTTAGCATGGATAGATCTATCGCCACTCAACATTGATATGGACGCACTACAACACGCATTGATTCACGACCAAAAAATCGCCATCATGCGGGGTGACTGTTACGGATCACTAGGTCGTAACCACCTGCGTTTAAATGTAGGGTGCCAGAGAAGTAAAGTGGAGCAAGGGGTCAAAGGCTTAATTAAGGCAATTCATTCGCTGCAATAATACCCAGCCCACCTTATAGACAAAAAATCCAACCCCAAATTGCCTAATGACTTAAACGTGATTGGGCTTTTTCTATCCAGCCTATTAGTCATATCAAGCAGATAAGTCAGCTCTATAGCAGACGTCTTCTCAGCCCAGATTTCTCCAATATCCGAGTGGTAATCTCTTCAACTGATAGTGTCGAAGTATTGATAAATGGAATCGCTTCACGTCGAAACAGCGATTCCACACTCGACAATTCCGCAAGGCATTGCTCCGTACTCGCATACTCGCTACCAGCCAATCGATTCTCTCGAATTTGCGTTAGCCGTTCAGGATCAATCGTTAACCCAAACAATTTATGCCGATGAATTTCAAATTCAGGCAGTAAACGCAAGCGCTTAATATCTTCTTCAATAAATGGGTAATTGACTACTCGTAGCCCAAATTGCATTGCCATGTACAAGCTCGTTGGCGTTTTTCCACTACGCGAAACACCAAGTAAAATAATATCTGCTTTTTCCAACCCTTTAAGGGTTATGCCATCGTCATGAGCCAACGTATATTCTATTGCAGCAATACGATCAAAATATCGCTCCGAATCTTTCCCTACACTGCGCGAACGCTGTAACTGCGGCATTGGTGTCATTTGTGTATCGTTTTGTACTTTTTGCACTAAATTATCAATGACGTCATAACAATGTGCCGGTGAATCTAGCAGCATAGCTTTAAGTTGGGGTAATACTATTGAAAAGAATACCAGCGGCTTTTCGCCAGTTCTTAAATAAGACCCCTCAATCTCTTTTAACAATTTCTCTAACTTTTCTTCACTCTCGACAAACGGAAAAGTTTTTTCATTTGCATTGAATGGGAATTGACCCAGAACAACGTGCCCTAACGTCTCACATGTTATGGCCGTTCCATCAGAAACATAGAATACATCACGACTTTGACTATTGCTTTGCATGTTTTATTTAAACTTTAAAAATTATTTGATTAGGATAGACCCATAATACAAATAAATACCCCGAGCAAACTATTACGCATACCACAGCTTTGAATATTTGTTAAAATTTTTTCAGCTTCAACGTAAACGTTTGCCCCTACACAAAAGCTGCATTCTGGAGAAAGACATGCAAAACAATACTCTTTGGTTCAATGGCCTATCCATGGAAGATGTTGATAAGGTTGGAGGCAAAAACGCATCACTGGGAGAAATGGTGTCTAACCTTTCTAAAGCCGGTGTATCTGTACCAAACGGCTTCGCCACTACATCTTATGCCTTTAACCAATTTCTTGACCACGATGGTCTAGATGAGCGTATTCATCTACTACTTGATGAGCTTGATGTCAGTGACGTTGATGCTCTGCGTAAAACTGGTGCCCTAATCCGCCAGTGGGTTTTAGATGCACCTTTCCCAGCCGATCTTGAAAAAGATATTCGAGAAAACTATCAAGAACTCACCGCGGATAAGCCTGAACTCTCGGTTGCTGTTCGCTCTTCTGCCACCGCAGAAGATTTGCCGGATGCCTCTTTTGCCGGCCAGCAAGAAACTTTCCTAAATGTGAAAGGTATTGACGCCGTACTGGAAGCAACCAAGCACGTGTACGCATCCTTGTTTAATGACCGAGCAATCTCCTACCGAGTGCACCAAGGTTTTGACCATCGTGGTATTTCCTTGTCCGCTGGGATCCAGTGTATGGTGCGCTCAGACAAAGCCTCTTCAGGCGTTATGTTTACGTTAGATACTGAATCAGGATTTGATCAAGTGGTGTTCATCACTTCTTCTTGGGGCTTGGGAGAAATGGTGGTACAAGGCGCGGTAAACCCTGATGAGTTCTATGTTCATAAACCAATGTTCGAGGCGGGCCAGCACCCAATCGTTAAGAAAACATTCGGTTCAAAACAGATCAAAATGATTTATTCGCCAAACCCTGAGATTGGCAAGCAAGTTGAGATCGTCGATACCGATGCGCAAGAGCGTAACCAGTTCTCGCTAAACGATGAAGAGATCAAAGAGCTGGCAAAACAAGCCATGATCATCGAAAAACACTACCAACGTCCGATGGATATTGAGTGGGCAAAAGATGGTATAGACGGACAGATCTATATTGTTCAAGCACGTCCAGAAACGGTTTGTTCACAGGGCAATAAAAACGTCATTGAACGTTATGAATTAAGTAACAAAGCTGACATTCTTGTTGAAGGTCGTGCTATTGGTCAGCGCATCGGAAGTGGCCCTGTTCGCCTAGTTGACTCACTGGACCAAATGTCTTTGGTACAAGACGGTGACGTTCTCGTGACTGATATGACGGATCCTGATTGGGAACCTGTTATGAAAAAAGCAGCAGCGATCATCACAAACCGTGGTGGCCGTACCTGTCACGCAGCCATCATTGCTCGTGAACTCGGTATTCCAGCCATTGTTGGCTGTGGAAACGCAACTGAACTGCTAACCGATGGCGCAACAGTGACCGCCTCATGTGCCGAGGGGGAAACCGGTTATGTCTACCAAGGTGAGTTAGAGTTTGAAGTCAAACGTTCTTCCGTGGATGAACTTCCACTATTGCCAACCAAAGTGATGATGAACGTTGGCAACCCAGATCGCGCATTTGATTTTGCCCAAATTCCGAACGAAGGCGTAGGCTTGGCGCGTTTAGAGTTCATCATCAACAAGATGATTGGTATTCACCCGAAAGCCCTATTGAATTTCGATGCTCAAAGCGATGAACTCAAAGCCGAGATTACTCAGCGCATCCGTGGCTATAAAGATCCCGTTGATTTCTACGTCAGTAAACTCACTGAGGGTATCGCCACTATCGCTGCTGCTTTCTGGCCTAAACGTGTCATCGTTCGTATGTCTGACTTTAAGTCGAATGAATACAGCAACTTGATTGGCGGCAAAGACTACGAACCACATGAAGAGAACCCAATGCTTGGATTCCGTGGTGCATCTCGCTACATCTCTCCAGATTTCGAAGAGTGTTTTGAACTGGAAACACGCGCGATCAAACGCGTCCGCAATGAAATGGGTTTGAAGAACGTTGAAATCATGATCCCATTTGTCCGCACTACCGATGAAGCTGCTTCAGTTATCGATCTATTAGCGAAGTTTGATTTACGCCGTGGCGATCAAGGCCTAAAAGTCATCATGATGTGTGAACTACCATCTAACGCGATTTTAGCCGAAGAGTTCCTTAAGCACTTTGATGGCTTCTCTATCGGTTCCAATGATATGACTCAGCTTACCCTCGGTTTAGACCGGGACTCTGGTGATATTGCTTACCTATTTGATGAACGTAATCCAGCCGTAAAAGCGATGTTGAAAATGGCTATAGATGCGGCAACTAAAGCCGGTAAATACGTGGGGATCTGTGGCCAAGGTCCATCGGATCATGACGATCTCGCGCAATGGCTGATGGAGCAAGGTATCAACTCAGTCTCACTAAACCCTGATACTGTCATCGATACTTGGCTTAAACTGAGCAAGGTCAGCAACACACAGTAAAAAAATACTCTGTAGATAATAAATAACATTGCTTACAATGAACTAGCCCCTGCATAACAGGGGCTTTTAAAATTACCCAAACACTATCTCATCGCCAATATTTAATGTATCTGGACAAGTTCCGATAACATGAACGGTACCAGGTTGTTCTGGCTCTAGAAGACCATCAAACTTAATCGTGATGTGTCCAAGGTTCGCCAAGTTTTGGCTCACAGCGCAACCTACAGCGGTGACGACAAAGTCTTTTTCAGCAATCAGTAAAGTACTCTGCGTACTGATAATGCCGACATCTTTTCCTTGATCGTGGATAAAACAATAGTCACCAACATCTTCAGGTACACTCTGATTAAATAAAATAATCATGTTATCTTCTAGCGATTCCATCGCTAGACATCCGATATCCGTTATCGTGGCTTTAAATTGCAAAGACATAAATAACCTAGTGGTAAATAAACATAGAAACGAACCAAGCAAGTAAAACGGTTGGCGCACCTGTGATAAAACGAGAATAAAGTACAGATGGTACCCCCACCTCTATCGTCTCTTTCTTCGCATCAGCTAAACCTAACCCGACAGGAATAAAATCACATGCCGCTTGGGAGTTGATTGCAAATAGTGCCGGTAGTGCAAAATGCGGTGGAATCGCTCCTGTTCCAATTTGCACACCCACTAAAACACCAATAACTTGTGCAATGACTGCACCAGGGCCTAGAAACGGTGAGAATAATGGAAACGAGCAAATCAATGCGAGCATCACCAACCCTATTGGATTTGACGATAACGGCGTTAGCAAATTGGCAATAAGGTCGCCAAGCCCCGAAGCAAGAATAACGCCAATTAACATCGAGACAAACGCCATGAAAGGCAGGATCGTTTTTAGTACAGAATCAATGGTATCTCGACCTACCTGATAAAAAGTAGCCATAATATTACCCATCGACATACCGACTTTGGCAATAATACCACCACTCTGTTCACTCAATTTTTTATTTGTATCATAAGAAACTGAGCTGTTTTCATTTATATGTCGAACACTGCTTTCTTGTTGGTTTACGTTAGTTTGGCTGATGGCTTGTTCACTACTTGCATCAGCGAGACTAATGCAAGTTTCATCGATGGATGAAGCATAAATTCCCTCATGAATAAACTGAGCCAGTGGCCCTGATTTACCCGTCGCATGAATGTTAAGCGTATAAAGGTTTTTTTTCGGATATAAACCACAACGTAATGTTCCGCCGCAGTCGATTACGACTAAACCAACGTCTTCATCAGCAACCACACTCTTAAATCCATCCACCGCTTCCCAGCCAGTCAACTTGCAAATATGGTCCACAATTGTAGGTCGACTTCCACCCGTAATGAACAGTACTTTTTTTTCAGGGACAACTGGAATTTGTAGAGGTCCACCCCAACCATGATTCCCAGCAATGACATTCAATACACTACTCATTGTTTATGCCCTTCCACTGTAAAATCCACAGTATCTGACAAGGTCTTTCCTTGCTGTTTACATACCATTGCAGTCGTAAAGTCAGTGACCCAACCTCTAAAGAAGTTTGAAACGAGCCCAACGAGTAAGTATCCCATTGCCAAAGGAGCTAAAGGCAGACCAAGTTGTGTAATGCCATTTGCAATTCCGAGATAAATAAACAATTCACCAGGATTAACATGGGGAAACATGCCATTCATAGTGTGACAACTATAGGAGGCAGAGGCGTAATATGAGGGTTTATAGCGTTCAGGAAGAAACTTCCCAAGGCTCAATGTCATTGGGTTGCAAAAAACAAAAGTTCCCAAGAAAGGGAGAACGAGATATCGAGAAACCGGATTGCTGGAACACTTAGCCGCCAATTTTTCAATCCGATGCTGACCGATAAAGCGAATGATTGAGTTCATCGCAATCAACAAGCATATGAGTAGCGGTAAAATGCCCGTCACCATGCCGACTAGAACTTCACCACCTTTTTCAAAAAGTCCAAAAAACCATTCAGCACCTAAAGTGAAATACTCCATAAAGCCCACATAAATACAGATACAACATACGGGCTATTCTGATACATAATGATTAATGAAACACTAGCAGTGTTTTAATTTGTGATTGCAATCATCAAAGAAGCTTTCAAAGTGAAAGCTATTAACTTTTCATTTACACCAAGTAAACCGTAATACCAATATTCGTTAGGCCTTTTACGAATTCTTCTGATAAATCTGAATCTGTAATAACGACATCAACCAAGTCAAGTGGAACAACAATATTGGGACTTTTACGGCCAAATTTGGATGAATCGAGCACGACGATAATTTGGTTAGCCGACTTACACATTGCCTGACTGACTTGATAGGCTTCATTATAAGTCGTACACCCTTGCTCTAAGTCAAACCCATCGGCACCAATAAAAAGCTTATCAAACGTAAAATGACTAAAAGCACTTTCGGCTAAGCTTCCATGAAAAGAAGCAGAACGCTTTCTAAATGTACCACCAGGCATAATAACCGTATGTTCTGAATTCAATTCGTTCATGGCTTGAACAATATGCATACTATTTGTCATTAAAGTCAATGACATAAGATTATCAAATTCAGGAACCATCTGTAATGTTGTACTA
Source organism: Vibrio sinensis (assembly GCF_003605645.1). Taxonomy (GTDB): domain Bacteria; phylum Pseudomonadota; class Gammaproteobacteria; order Enterobacterales; family Vibrionaceae; genus Vibrio; species Vibrio sinensis. The sequence goes on from NZ_QVMU01000013.1 coordinate 94,171, forward strand.
CCACAATCTAGAATTATAGAGTCCCCATCACCAACAAGTTCTGCCGCTTTTTTTGCAATTCGGATTTTTTTATCCAAATTTAAGGTTTTCTTTTCGTCCATACCAATATCTTCAGATACAACACTAGAAGCTGCATTATTGGAAATAGCTTCTGCACTGCCATATCGTCTCGCAACGATTCCTTTTTCTTCCAAAGCTCTTAAATCACTTCGGATCGTAGCCCCTGAAGTATGAAAAATAGAAGCAAGATCGTTTACTGCTGTTTTGCCGTGCTGCTTAAGGTAAGAAACCAACTGACTCTGTCTGCTATCAATACTCATTATTCAATCTACCGATTATTTTTTGATTTATTCTACACTAGATCCCTATCATATTGAAGGCAATTTGAAAGTGTTATTGTTCAGTTTGAAAGGCAACTTCCAATGCTTCAACCATTCCTTTATTCAATCCACTTAATGTCTTATTGTTAAATGGATATGAGTGACCTATCAGTTCTGGAACCGTCTTAGGTCGAGCAAAGACAGTGACACCATTAAGCACTTTTGCATCAATAATAATCCCATCATCTGCTTCAACTAACACAAGAATTGTTCTTGCTTTCCAACGACTTTTCGTACGGCCAATTTTCACTTTTCCTTTATGAGACATAGAATGGATCATTCTATTAAAAGCGCGGATTTGGAAAAAACTCATACCGATTTGGGCAACCCAAGCAACAATAGCAACAGTTATTAATAAAGAAACAGAATCCATAATCCACCTCTAGGTAGTAGCCCTAGTGCATTAGTTAATGAGAAAATAACAACTCTGATGATGATGAATGTTTCATATCATCTTATTGTGATATGAACATTTTACTGACTATTGATACTTTAGTCTTTTGTTTTTGAGTTAGGTGTTACGCGCATATAATTAAGGAATAAGTGAGTTCCCCAAGCCATGATGAGCACTAAAACGATTGCAATTAAAATATCCATAAAATGCCTTACTATGCCTCAGGAATTTGAGTGTGAAAGGGAAAAACAAATATAAGAGGCTTCTGCCCCTTATATTTTCACTTCATCTGGTTAACTAAATAACCGCTAGAACATCACTTGGCCGCCAGTGATATTAATAGATTGTCCAGTGCAATATTTCGCACCATCACTCACATAGAACTTAAGGACATTTAAAACGTCATCGTAGCCACAGCCCGCTTTAAGAGGCACTTTATCAATGTAGTGTTGTAGAACTTCTGACTCTTCAAGACCCAGTTTTTTCGCATATTGAGGAATCAAGCTTTGGAACATTGGTGATTCAAGTAAGTTACCAAGCATTAAGCTGTTTACTGTGATCTTGTCATCAGCTAGATCTAGTGCGATAGACTGAGTTAAGCCAATACCACCGAACTTAGCTGAGCTATAACCTGCGTTGTGCTTACTACCAACTTTACCTGACTTACTGTTGATCTGAATAATACGACCTCCATTACCTTGCGCTACCATGTAGCGTGCAGCTTCGCGAGCACATAAGAAATAGCCGTTAAGGTTTACATTCACATTAAAATTAAAATCTTGAAGTGTAAAATCAGTAATTTTCGTCGCTTTTGCTACACCAGCGCTGTAGACCAAGATATCAATACTACCAAGTGTCTCTTGGATAGTTTTAAACGCTTGAGCAACACTCTGTTCATCAGTGGCATCAACTTGAACACCCACTGACATTCCAGCGCCCTGCAATGTACAGATATCGTCCGCTACTTTTGATGCATTTTGACCATTTAGATCAGCAACACCCACTTTGTATCCTTCAGCTGCTAGCCCTTTACAAAGATACTCACCTAGTGTTTGACCACCACCAATAACGACAGCTGTTTTCATAACGAATCTCCGAAAAATTAGGCAGTGCAAAAGACCACTGCCTTAAAAAAATCAATTAAAACTAATAGTTGAGCCAACATTCAAAGTACTTGGTTGAGCGCCACTTAAGTGAAGACTACCGACGAAGTCAGCTTGATCTGCTGAATCAAAACGCAACGTGATATGACCTAAGTTGCCTAAATTTTGATTCACTGCGTCACCAACTGCGGTTATGGGATAACTCTTGTTATCGATAACCACTTCACCACCGACAGAAATCTCACCTCTTAATTCATCATGGGTATGCACAAAACAGTATTCTGCGGCATCAGCGGGAACAGACTTGTTGAATAAAATCAGCATATCGTCTTCAAGTGCATCTACAGCACATTCACCAACTTGAATTATTTCAATGCTATACAAGCTCATTTTCTTACCCTTAATTGTAAATAAACATAGAGACAAACCAGGCTAGTAATACAGTTGGAGCACCAGTAAGGAATCGGCCATATAGAACCGATGGAACTCCCACTCGTACTGTTTCTGGTTTTGCTTCAGCTAATCCCAAGCCTACTGGGATGAAATCACATGCAGCTTGAGCATTAATTGCAAACAAAGCTGGTAATGCAAGGTGCGGAGGGATGTTACCCAGACCAATTTGCGTACCGATTAAGACACCAATAACTTGCGCAATAACCGCTCCAGGGCCCAAAAATGGTGACAAGAAAGGGAATGAACAAATCAACGCAAGGACAATCAGTCCAATCGGATTTGTTGCTAATGGCACAAGAACATGCGCGATTGTGTCACCGATACCACTCGCTAAAATCACACCAATAAGCATGGAAACAAAAGCCATGAATGGGATAATGGTAGAAATAACGGTGTCAATGGTGTCACGGCCGGCTTGGAAAAATACCGCCATGACATTACCCATACCCATACCGATACGAGCTAATAATCCATCCGATTGTTCTGTCAGTTTTTTATTGGTATCAAAACCACCACCACCCATGACTGCATTTCCATTGGCATCAATAGAAATTTCATCAGCCATTGTCGGTTCTGCGACAGTTTTAGAGCTCAGCTCTGCTTCACTCGCTAAACTGATACAGTCAACATCAACGCTAGAAACATAGTTGCTTTCATTAATGTATTTAGCCATGACGCCTGATTTGCCCGTTGGCATAACATTCAGTGTCGGGATATTATTTTTAGGGTACAAACCACAGCGCATAGAGCCACCGCAATCAATAACCGCTACCGCCATCTCTTCGTATTCACAACCATCTGCAAATCCATCAACGGCTTCTAAACCTGTTAGTTCAACTAAACGGTCAACTATAGCTGGTCGTGTCCCACCAACCATGTACATGATCTTTTTGCCTTTTGGAAAGTCGACTAGAAGCTCTTTACCCCAACCGCCTTTACCTGCTTTTATTTTTAATGTTGTCGTCATGATCTCTTCCCCATTAACCGAAACGTACTTCGCGGTCTAATTGAATGCCCTGCTGTTTCTCAACCATCATGGTTGTAAAGTCAGTAACCCAACCTCTAAAGAAGTTTGAAACCATACCAACAACTAAATAAGCAACTGCAAGAGGTGCAAGTGGTAAACCTAGAGTCGTAATTCCGCTCGCTATACCAAGATAAACGAAAAGTTCACCTGGGTTTACATGAGGAAATAGACCGTTCATAGAGTGGCAAGAGTAAGAGCCAGCAGCGTAGTAACTTGGCTTGTAACGCTCTGGTAAAAACTTACCTAGAGATAGAGTCATCGGGTTACAAAAAATGAAAGTACCGACAACAGGAAGAATCAAGTAGCGCGAAATTGGGTTGTTTGCACATCGGCTAGCTAGCTTTTCAACTCTATGTTCACCAACAAATGCGATAAGCGCATTCATTGCACAAAGCAGTGCAATCAATAGTGGAAGAATGCCGGTCATCATACCAAGCAGAACTTCTCCACCCTTTTGGAATAGCCCTATAAACCATTCAGCCCCTAAAATTATTGTATCCATTTGCTTCACCTTTACGTTATTTGGTGGTCGCATTATGCATAGGAACTTTCATTTTAAAAGTGATATACCTCACACAATGAAAGTGAAGTAAAAATCAAATGAAAGCACAATGAAACAAACAAAAGCAAATGACACATGCAAACGCATTAATAATCAACAACTTACAGTAACAACATTCACCTTAATATAATTCAAATAAAAATTTTAATTGAACAGAAAAACAATCAAAGGTAAATTGAAAGAAATAAAAGCCAGTTTTCATTTCAATTGAAACGAGTTGAATTCATTAGGATAGGTTTTAGCTAAATGATGGATGTAAAGACAAATGAAACCCTACGCGCTACCGCTCTCGGCATAATTCAAGAAGAGTTGCATCAAGCCAGCAAGCTCATTGATGTTGTGGATGACAACTTTGTCAGCATTTGTCGAGCAATATGCGAATGCAAAGGTAAAGTGATCATTTCTGGGATAGGTAAATCCGGGCACATCGGCAAAAAAATTGCGGCCACGTTTGCCTCAACAGGCACACCGTCATTTTTTGTCCATTTAGCTGAGGCATTACATGGTGACTTGGGAATGGTTGAGTCTTCAGATATGGTTATTTTTATTTCAAATTCGGGAGAAGCCCATGAATTCAAGGTCATGTCCCCGCTATTGACTCAAAAATCAGTAACTTCTATCGCAATAACTCAAAATCTCAATAGTTTTTTGGCCAATCAGTGCTCTTATCGTTTATCTACCGCGGTTGATAAAGAAGCCTGTCCATTAGGATTAGCCCCAAGTTCAAGTACCGTGAATACGTTGATCTTAGGTGATGCGATTGCTTTAACCGTGATGACGATGAAAGGTTTTAACCATCATGATTTTGCGCTATCTCATCCCGCAGGAGCCTTGGGGAATTCTCTCTTACTTACGTTAGATCGATTACTTGGTGACAAGCAAAAACAAGCCTTTTGTCGTGCCGATACAAAAATCGTCGATGCCATAGAATTAATGTGTCAAACCGGACTTGGGCTGATAGCGATAGTTTCAGATCACAAAGTTATTGGTGTTTTTACTGATGGCGATTTACGTAGAGCCATCCACCAACATCATGACTTAATGTCACCCATTAGTGATGTAATGACTCCTTGTTTCAAACATTCTTTCTCTGATCAGTTGTGCAGTAAAACGCTGAGGTTTATGACGACACATTCAATATCTGCAATCCCTGTGGTTGATAGAGAAAGTGAGACATTTTTAGGTGTGATAAACATAAATACCATTCACCAAGCTGGTGTTTGTTAGATACGAATCTTATTACGTGCTAATACAGGTACCCCCTAGCTCCTTAATACCTGTATTAGCCTTTTATGCCATGCAATACCCAAAACATTTGAAAATGCCATTCGGCGACAAGTAACAATATCTGTCAAGCATGGCCATCAAGCATAGGTGAACGATGTGATTGGACCGCCCAAACTTCACAAAAACCAAAGCAATTTCAAGTATGCCGGGTATCCCCCTCAAGGAAAAGGGATTAGATATGACCATTTATCTCGATACCAGTGATATCGAACAAATTAAAATACTCTCTGATTTATTACCTATTTCTGGCGTAACCACGAACCCAACAATCGTGGCTAGATCGGGAGAAAAGTTGAATACCCTTTTACCCAAGATCCGTGATGCTCTAGGGAATAATGGATTGATCTTTGGACAGGTAATTAGTAACGATGCCGGCAGCATGATAGAAGAAGCGATAAAGCTTAATCAAATTGTCGACAATTTTGTTGTGAAAATTCCGGTGACTCTGCAAGGCATAAAAGCCATCAAGTCATTAAAAAATGAGGGGATCAAAACATTAGGCACCGCAATATATACACCACAGCAAGGCATTGTTGCTGCATTGGCCGGTGTATCTTTTGTCGCTCCTTACATTAATAGAATTGATACGCTCACTGGTAACGGAATTGAAACCGTAAGCACTATTTCACACTTACTAGCGCATCATGCACAATCATGCCAAGTACTCGGTGCCAGCTTTAAAAATACCAAACAAGTCATAGATTGTTTAAGCATGAGCAATACTAGTGTCACTATTCCTGTGGAAATAGCTTACCAAATGATGACAAACCCTTGTGTTGACGAGGCCATTAATCAGTTTCAGTGTGATTGGATTACTGCCTTTAACTCACTAGAACACTAGAATTGGACTTTAGTGATACATGAACATTTCATTTAAGAACATCTTAAACAACGTATCTATAGATTCAGATGCCATTTACCTACTGCACGAATTAATGTATCAACCGAGTGGGAACATGAGATTAACTGAGATGAGAAAAATACACTCTTCTTGGCTAAATTCTGAACCTAGAATAGTCTTAATGCATTGTATGCAAAATGCTTTTGTCAGCTTAGAACATGAGCACATTCAACTCACAGAATTAGGTTTGAGCCACTATTTAGCAAACTCAAACGATAGATATTACCTTTGATGGGTAAATGACATTAGAAAAACTGAAACTCATTGCGATTTCAGTTCTTCTAATCTCACCTCATCACCAATCAAACTCCCTTCATTTAAGCGGCAGTACGGTGCTGAATTTCAACGACTCCATTGCGAACGTCGACGTCACGTTGGTGAGTCCTTCAACTTGGTTAACCAATCGCTTGTAAAAACCATCAAAGGCGTTCATGTCTTCTACTTGCACTCTCATCATGTAGTCGTATTCGCCAGCCATACGATAGAAATCCATCACTTCTGGCATATCAAATACCGCAAGGACAAACTTTTCATACCAAGCATTCGAGTGGTCACAGGTTTTCACTTGAACAAAAGCCGTAAAGTTAACACCAATTTTAGCCGCATCTAAAAGAGCAACACGCTTGGTTATAACGCCCTCATCCTCCAAGCGTTTCAATCGCTTCCAACAAGGAGTAGTCGTCAAGTTAACGGTTTTAGCCAGATCATTTAAAGACAGTGTCGCGTCTTGCTGCAGCGCAGCTAATAAAAGACGATCGACTTTATCTAGTTTTACTTTCTCTCCCACAAGATCCTCACACAACTTAATAAGCACACTGCTTAGGAAAATTTGCTACTCATACATACAACAGTAGAATTAAATTTGTGATAGAGATCACTTAACGAATCCATCTCATGCCATATGCATCGGTATTATCAGGTATTCATTATCGTTATTTTACTTAACGATAAATAGTAAAACTTTCTCTTTTTACTCTAAATTGAAGAATAATTGGCAAAAAACTTCTTCAAGTAATGATTTACAATAGAAAAAAATCGAGGTCACCCTAGACCCAAAACTATAAATTTAAGCGAGCTTATCCATGAAACAACACCTATGGTCATTATTTATTGATGTAATCAAGCGCGAGGTAGTTCCTGCCCTTGGTTGTACTGAACCTGTTTCCGTTGCTCTAGCAACCGCGATCGCTATCGATAAATTAGGCGTAAAAACTGACGCCAGTTCAGTAAATATCGAAGCCAGTGTTTCTCCAAATCTAATGAAAAATGGTATGGGTGTTGGTATTCCGGGAACTGGCACGGTAGGTCTACCAATGGCAGCAACTATTGGTGCAGTCGCTGGTGACCACACTGCAAATCTAGAAGTGCTAAAGAATGTCACAACTGATGATGTTGCTGTAGCCAAACAGATGCTAGACAACAACCAAGTTTCAGTCGGTGTTGCTGACGTTTCAAACGTCTTGTACGCAAAAGTAACCGTATTTTACCAACAGCGAAGCGTTGCTGTGACGATTGCAGATGGCCACACCAATGTTGTCGCTATCGAAGAAGACGGCATCACGGTATTTCAAGCTGACAAGCAAGTTAAAAAAGAAGCAAATAGCAGCAATCCTTTCGAGCAAGCTACAGCGCAAGATGTATATGACTTTGCAATGAATGCCGACCTTGAAGATATTCGCTTCATTGAGCAATCTAAAATATTGAATACAGAACTATCTGAAGAGGGGCTTACTGGTAACTACGGTTTAAAAATCGGCGCAACTTTCCGTAAAAATCAAGAGTGCGGCTTATTGTCAGGTGGCCTATTAACAGAAGTGTTGATGCGTACTGCAGCGGCTTCTGACGCTCGTATGGATGGTGCAATGAAACCAGCAATGAGCAACTCAGGTTCAGGTAACCAAGGCATTGCTGCTACAATGCCTGTAGTCGCAACTGCTGAATTTTTGAAAGCCAATGAAGAGCAAACTATTCGCGCTCTAATGCTTTCTCATTTAATGGCTGTTTACATCAAGAGCTACCAGAACAAACTCTCTGCTTTATGTGGTGCAACTACCGCTTCTATGGGCTCTGCTGCTGGTATCACTTATCTACTCGGCGGTAATTTTGAACAAATCAGCGCATCAATCTGCAGCATGATTGGCGATATCGCGGGTATCATTTGTGACGGTGCTAAAACCTCTTGCGCAATGAAAGTATCCTCTTCTGCTGGTACCGCTGTTAAATCAGCGTTGATGGCAATAGATGGCATACGTGTTACTGGAAATGAGGGTATCGTTGCTAACGATGTAGATCAATCGATTATAAACCTATCTGCGTTAGCAAATGGGTCAATGACACAAACTGATATCCAGATCCTAGATATCATGGTAAATAAATAATGTGACAACTCTGTTTTTATAACAGAGTTTAATATCCGTTACATTATGACTTTTTAAAAAAACATCTAAGCCAAGCTATGCAATAACAAATAGCTTGGCTTTATTAAAATCAAAATCACGCCCTTGCTTACATCGATATAAATTATATTCCATTCTCCTCCAAGCTAATTTTTATAAGCTCCTACATTACTAAAGTCTAATCTAAAGCTGATATTTTAATCTTAACGTAGTATTACTCTACTGGCTGTGAATTCACACCACTAACAATATAAAAATCGCTTCTCAAGCTTATACGTATAAAATTTAAACACCCTCTACCAAGGTTATCTCGACCAAAGCCACCTTCACATGTTTTATTATTGGAAAACAGCTAGATAACCTAGTTAGATATCGGTTATAAAAGCTACTCATGCTATATTCCAAATAGGTTACACCGCTTACGAACTTAACTATCACCTCCTTTAACAACCTAAACCCTCCCAGTAGTTATCATACTTTCAGCTAATAACTCCCATAGAAAGCTAACGGCAAATGAAATATATGTAATTATTTTTCGCATAATTTTAACCAATAAATAACTCTTTTTTTCATAACTATATTAGTGCGAAGAAAAACAATCTCCCAAGCTTTGTATTCACCTTATTAATTAATGAAAGTGTGAACAATCTCTCGTGCGAAAAAAAACACATTTAAAAATAAAAAATGGTATAAAGTGAAGCCGATCAAGCTTTTAAGCGGCAAAAACAAAACGATACTTGATCTAAGTCAGGACGGGGAATTAACTATATCAAACATAAATATTTATAGCATTTTTTTCTACTTTAAGCCTTTTTAGCGACATTAATAGCAAACTATTTCTATAAATCCTGGCGTATGCTCCATCTTAAATCAAGCCAAACACCTTAAAATGTTTGCAGATAATAATAAATAAACCTCTGACTTTTTAACGGCAATCGCCATTATAAATGGAAATAATTATGAGTGAAATAATTCAAGACATCCCTACTTGTACTGAGGATACGCGACCTATTCATGAGCGCGCTAATATGAGCAAAAGCGAATGGAAACAAGCGATCAAATTTGACAGTGTCGATCTAGGTTGGATTGTAATGAGTATCGGTATGGCAATTGGTGCCGGTATCGTATTCCTTCCAGTACAAGTTGGCGTAATGGGTCTGTGGGTATTCCTTCTCTCTTCGATCATCGGCTATCCGGCGATGTTCCTTTTTCAAAAACTTTTTATCAACACTCTAGCTGAATCGAAGAAATGTACTGACTACCCGGGTGTTATCGAAGGTTATTTAGGTAAAAACTGGGGGGTTGGATTAGGTGTCCTTTATTTCCTAATGCTGGTTATTTGGGTATTGGTTTACTCTCTAGCTGTAACAAATGATAGTTCATCATACCTACACTCTTTTGGCGTCACTGAAGGGCACCTTAATGAGAACGTTTTCTACGGTCTAGGACTTATCTGTGTGCTTGCTTTCATCGGTTCTAAAGGTGAAAAGCTATTGTTCAAACTGTCTGGTTTTATGGCTGTCACAGTTCTGGCTCTTGTTGCAGTAATGGCTGTTCTACTAATCGCACGTTGGGATATGGCAAACATTCCTGCTATTGGTGATTTCGGTCCAATGCTGAAAAACGCAATTATCACTCTACCGTTTACTCTAACGTCTATCCTATTCATTCAGTCGTTGAGCCCAATGGTGATCTCTTACCGCTCTCATGAACGCTCTATCGAAGTTGCGCGCTACAAAGCTGAACGCGCTATGAAAATCGCTTTCGCTATTTTGTTCGTTGTCGTGTTCTTCTTTGCTGTATCGTTCACATTTGCTATCAGTCAAGAACAAGCAACTGAAGCAATGAACAAAAACATTTCAGCATTAGCAATTATCGCGCATTACTTCCCTGGTAGCTGGGCAACTGTTGCTGGTATTGTTATCAATATCTTTGCTGTTGTGACTTCATTCTTCGGTGTGTTCTTAGCGTTCCAAGAAGCATGTCGTGGTCTAGCAATGAACATCCTGCTTCGTTCTCGTAAAGAGTCTGACATCAACAAGAACCTAGTTAATAAACTGGTTACAGTGTTTATCATCCTGCTAGCATGGTCTGCGATTGCGCTAAATGCACCAATCCTTTCATTTACATCAATCTGTAGTCCAATCTTCGGTATGGTTGGCTGTTTGATTCCAGCATACTTGGTATACAAAGTTCCTCACCTAAACAAATACAAAGGTGCTGCGACTAACTTGATTATCGTAACTGGTATCCTACTTTGTATTTCACCACTGTTGGCTTTCATGTAATTACTTTCACGTAATGGGACGCTAACAAATGAAATAATAAAAAAACGGCTCTTTTGAGCCGTTTTTTCCTATAAAGACTGACCAAATTTTTAAACATAAAAATCCGATCTATCTAAAACTTCCCTAAATATGCTTTACCAATAAGGTTACTGTCTTTATTTTGCAAAAGATGATCAACATGGGCTAGGACATCGAGCTTAACTTGCTGTAATGTTCCTTTCATCGGTAGCAAATTAGAACCATGAGTACTGTCTATCAATAAACTGTCTCGCTGCAAATTTTCCAACAGCGTTTTAATCTCTTCCAGCACCTCATAAGGATTAAGAAGCTTGAACTCCCCTTTTACGACTTGCCTAAACAATGCCGTCCCATCAATCGGTACCGTTGTCAGTAGCCCCAACAAGTACGGATTCATCTGATTGATCAACCGAGCAGTTTGCTGCGCATGTTGTTGGGATTGATCACCACTACCTCCCAAACCTATCATCACCATCGCAACAAGTTTAATTCCTGATTCAACGATATTTTTACCCGCAGTCAGCATTTCATTGGCTGTCACCCCTTTGCGTACCGCTTTTAATACCTCATCGGAACCCGATTCGACACCAAGGTAGGTCATGGTTAACCCAGCTTCTCTTAGTTGTTTAAACTCATCAATGGACTTATCTAACGTACTCTGCGGACCTGCGTAGGTGCTCACATGTGTCAGACGGGGAAACGCAGCATAAAGTTCAGCTAAAATTTCTAGCAACATCGCTGTGGGTAGTGAAATCGCATCACCATCACTTAAGAACACCTTCTCGACACTATCGCCCAATGCAGCTTTCGCCATACGAATGTCTTCTTTTAGCTCTTCGAGCGGGCGTACTCGATAGCGAACATTTTTATACATTGAGCAATAGGTACATTTGTTATAAGAGCAACCAATGGTACATTGCAAAATATAAGCATCGGCCTCTGGTGGCGGACGGTAAATATCACCTTCATATCGCATAAAAAAACCTTATCGAGGACGGATCCATACCATTAAAAAAGCCGCCATAACGACGGCTATTAGCTATGCGCATAGAGCCTCAGGCTCTATTACTAAGTCTGTAATTATTTAGACAACTCTGCTGCTGTATCGCCAAAAATTCCCGGCATATCTTTCGCTTCGCGCTCGGTTTGTCCACCGTGTTTTAAAAACGCCTCGATAATCGCTGCCGTTTTGTTTTCTTTAGCGCGCTCTAGGAAGTAACGAAGTTCCAATTCAGCACCCGCCTCTTCATCTTTAATCGATGTGGAAATGATCTCTTTGTACATCACGATATCTCGCACTTCTAAGCTGCTAATTACGCCTAGTGTCGCATTCAAAAATGTGTCCATTTCTGCTTTTGGTACGAATTTGGTAATGATGTTTAAGCTCTCCGCCTCTTGTGCGGTGAAATCGTTACCTAACAACAGTGCTTGCAACGCTTTGTTTTTGCCCATTCTTCTTGCGTATTGCACCGCACCTTGACCACCCGTTGGGATGTTTACGTGAATTTCTGGCTGAGCAAATGCCGCATTTTCTGTCCCATATGCAAGATCACAGGCCATAACAAACTCATCACCGCCCCCACGAGCGACGCCATCAACCACAGCAACAGAGACTTGTTTCATTGCTTTGATATTCGCGATCATGTGGTTGAACTCAATCGATGCTGCTTGACCTCCCTGCGTTCCATTGATCACATTTAGATCGAGGTGCGCTAAAAAGAAAGATTCATGAAGTGATTTAAACACCACTACCTTGGTATCACGGTCGTCCTTAAGAGAAAGCACAAACTCGTTAATTTCATTAATTAAATCAATTGTTAGTACATTTACTGGTGGATTGTTGATAGCAACTGTTGCAATACCATTTTGGTTAGTGATTGATATTTTTTTCATTGTGAACTTCCTCTTTGATTAAGCCGTGGCTATATCAGTGTCGTTACTCAATAAGAGCGATTTATCTGAAAGGGCCACATCTCTGTAAGTGCAGCTACTATAAATCTTATATTAGGGATGAAAAACACCACTATTTTCACAATATTGATGCCAAAAAAGCACCAATCAACTTGTTATTGAGCCGAAGTTTTAGGGTTTTCTAATCGTTTATGGCTATAACTTGATGTAATAGAAAGAGGACGACTCGGTTAACTCAAAGCAAATGAGCCAATTAGAAAAAGAGATCGAGGTTTGCTTACTTAGCGGGAATGACTCGTTCATTATCTTTCACTTCCGCTGGCAATAAGATACTCATGTAAGTCACACAGTTACGTTTCCAAGCTGCAGAAAAACAACCTGAGATTGAACGAGAGCTCGAATTAGAAGGTAAGGAAGTCGATATAATACAAGAAAGATTTGGTATCAGTTTTTGCACGGAGAGATAATAAAGAGTGGTACGGCGTCACCAGATCGCAAAAGCCCCGACAACTCGTTGAGTTATCGGGGCTTTCTAGAATAAATGGCACGCCCTGCAGGATTCGAACCTGCGACCACATCCTTAGAAGGGACGTGCTCTATCCAGCTGAGCTAAGGGCGCGCTACAGGAAAGGATTATACGAGTTAGTTTTTCGAAATCAATCGCTTTTATCTACAATCGCATCTAAGTGCTTAAAAAAAACTCAAGACACTGTTATGTGTATAAAAACAACCCAAGGCAAACGTTTGCTTATAGATGTTTGTCAAATAATTTGCGACAATGCTCAGCAAATTATTCACCACTATATTTCTGAAGGAAAGTCATGACTGCTCAAAATATTGATGGAACTCTCATATCGCAAACCGTACGTTCTGAAGTTGCCGCTCGCGTGAAAGCACGCACAGAGGCAGGATTGCGTGCCCCTGGTCTTGCGGTAATTCTTGTTGGTGAAGATCCGGCTTCTCAAGTTTATGTCGGCAGTAAACGCCGAGCGTGTGAAGAGGTTGGATTTATATCTAAATCGTTCGATCTTCCTGCTACATCATCAGAACAAGAATTATTGGCGTTGATTGACGAACTCAATAATGATCCACAAATTGATGGAATTCTCGTCCAATTGCCTTTGCCTGCAGGTATAGATTCCACACACGTGCTAGAACGTATCCATCCAGAAAAAGATGTTGATGGCTTCCATCCATATAATGTGGGTCGTTTAGCTCAGCGTATGCCAAAATTACGCTCATGCACACCGAAAGGGATTATTACCCTACTTGACCGCTACAATATTGATCTACGTGGCAAGCACGCGGTTGTTGTCGGAGCTTCAAACATTGTTGGTCGTCCAATGACACTTGAGCTATTGCTTGCAGGCTGTACGACCACCACTTGCCATCGGTTCACTAAAGATCTTGAAGGCCACGTTCGCCAAGCTGATCTTGTTGTTGTCGCTGTCGGCAAACCAAACTTCATTCCTGGTGACTGGATTAAGAAAGGTGCGGTCGTGGTCGATGTTGGCATTAACCGCCTAGCATCAGGGAAACTGATTGGTGATGTGGAATATAGTAAAGCAAAAGAAAATGCTAGCTTTATTACTCCAGTTCCAGGCGGTGTTGGCCCTATGACAGTTGCCAGTCTGATTGAAAACACCATGCTAGCGTGTGAACAATTCCACACAGATAAATAATAAAATTAAGATATTGAAAAGGCTCCGCAAGGAGCCTTCTTTGTATGGTGCTGGAAGTTGTGTGGTTTCTTTTACCAACACCCCCTCTAACTCCCCCTTGAAAAGGGAGAGAGCTAGTTCGAGCTCGCTATAACTTCAATATCCCAATGATAAGGTAAGAAGCACAGCGAGTGAGTACTATTGGAGAGTCGTAATCCTTTCTTACCCAATACCCCCTCTAACTTCCCCCTTGAAAAGAGGGAGGACTGGTTCGAGTTCGCTACAACTTCAATATCCCAATGATAAGGTGAGAAGCACAGCGAGTGAGTACTAGTCCCCTCCCCTTATCAAGGGGAGGGTTAGGGAGGGGTTAATTGCACTCTTATAAGCTCAGTATCACACCAGCGATCGATGCGCTCATTAAGTTTGCCATCACACCAGCAGCAATAGCACGGAAGCCGTATTGAGAGATGAAAGTACGTTTTTCAGGAACAATACTTCCCAAACCACCAATCAACATCGCCATAGTTGAAATATTAGCGAAACCACATAGTGCAAATGTCACGATAGCTTGCGAATGCTCGCTGAGTAGCGGTTTCACTTCCATTAACTGAATGAATGCGACGAATTCGTTCACCACAATCTTATTACCAATCAGAGAACCAGCAACCGTCGCTTCGCTCCATGGCACGCCAAGTAGCCAAGCAACAGGAGCAAATAAGTAACCTAGAATCAACTCAAAGCTCAGATCAATACCAACTAAGCCGCCAGCCCAACCCAGTATGCCGTTTAGCAAAGCAATCACACTCACAAACGCAAGCAAAGTTGCACCTACCGCTACTGCAATACGTAGACCCGCCATTGCTCCGTCAGCCATCGCTTCTACAACGTTAGTCGCTCTTGGCATTTCAACGTTTTCTAGTTCAACTTCAGGTGCCACTGTTTCGCTTTCTGGCATCATGATTTTTGCCATCAACAGACCCGCTGGTGCCGACATAAATGCAGCTGCAATCAGATAATTCAAATCCACACCCAGTGATGCGTAGCCGACCAAGGTACCACCGGCAACCGATGCCAAACCACACGTCATTACAGTAAAGAACTGAGAATCCGTCATGTGTTTTAGATAAGGTTTCACCACCAATGGCGCTTCAATCATTCCAACAAAGATGTTTGCTGTCGCAGATAGCGATTCTGCGCGGCCAATACCCAGTAGTTTTTGTAAACCGCCACCAATCACATTGATCACTTTTGGCATCAGACCAATATGGTACAAACCAGAAATCAACGCAGAGAAGAAAACGATGATACCTAGTACGTTAATAGCAAAGGTAAATCCACCTGTCGCTAAACCACCAAATAGAAATGCGATACCCGCTTGGCCGTAATTGATCAGATTCGATACCGCACCGGTTACGCTATTTAGCGCATCTTTACCTGCTGGTACATAAAGCACCAATAATGCAAAGATCACTTGGAGTGCAAAAGCCAAAGATACGGTTTTAAAATTAATATTTTTTCTGTTGGTTGAAAACAACCATGCCGTGAAAAAGATCGCGACAATACCAAGAATTGAGTGCATAAAAAGAATCCGACAAAAGGGGGAACGTGAAAGGTGCCGGATGATAACCACAAAAAAACGAGACGCAAGTCACACTTGTTAAAACTCTGGATAGAATGCTGCACACAAAACAACCAGCGGCGTAACAAATTGTTTTATATGAAGATAAACGATTGCCTATCTATATTATTTCCAAATAGAAAATATGTTTCTGGGTTGAGAAATAATTCGGTCTCCTTTATTTGGCTCAGGGACGAGAAATATAAGGAGCAAGCTTTTTCTCCCATTGGCATGGGGAACCCACTTTTTGTTTGATGAAATCAATTACAGCTGCGGTTTTTTTGGGTAAATATCGACGACTAGGATAGACGGCATAAAATGGCATGTTTTGACTCGCGCGCCAATCAGGCAATAACTGAATAAGCTGCCCATTTTTAAACTCATCTTGTATGAGGTAAGTCGCAAGATAAGCCACGCCCCACCCCGCAACAGCAGCGTCTCGCACCGCTTCGGCAAGATCCACCGAGTAATTACCTGATACCTTTACAGAAAGTTGCTGATTTGGCTTAGCAAAACTCCAACTGGTATAGTCTCGCTCCCAACTGCGATAGATTAGGCAATTATGATCGACAAGATCATTAGGGTGATGGGGAGTTTGATGATGCATTAAATACTCGGGAGACGCCGCCACAACAAACTGGCTATCTGCGACTCTCTGGGCGATGTAGCCCTCCGGCAGTTGTTCATTATTAGTAATCCAAAGATCTAAGCCCTCTTCGAGCATATCGACTTTGTAATCAAATAAATGCACTTCAACTTGCAAGTTAGGGTAGAGATCGCGCAACTCCTGCATAGCAGGAATAATATGCAATGTTCCAAACGATTGAGACAAACCGAGTTTAACTAAACCGGCAACTTCGTCTCGCTGGCATTCTATATCTCGCTGCGCCTCATCGATAATATGCACGATTTTTTGGCAATGATGATAAAAATGTTCACCCGCTTCCGTTACAGTAAAGGTGCGTGTTGTTCGCTGCACTAATTTCACATCCAGCGACGCTTCAAGTTGAGCAAGTTGTTTACTCACATGCGAAACAGAAACTCCCAAACTTTTTGCCGCCGCGGTAAAGTTCTGATGTTTCAATAACGCCGCAAAAACGACCATTTGTGCAGCACGTTCAGATAACATGTTTATTCCTTATATACCCAAATAACTTCTAAGAGCTTGGATATAGCATTAAATAAAAAAGGCTCCTAAGAGCCCTTTCATCTGCCTACCAAAGATCAATTAACAACACATCAATCGAGCAATATGCGATCAGCAAGGTGACTTACTGCCAACGCGAAATAGTATGAGCGATTCCATTTCATTAGCACGTTGTAGTTATTGTAAACCAGATAAACACGGCCATTGGCATCGTCAGGAGCGATTAACCACGCTTTAATATCTTTATCCAGTTTAGGTAATGGGCGGCCATCATAACGTGTTACCCCCATTGCTCCCCATTCTTGCAAGTATTTACCTTTTTCTGCATCACGTCCTTGTATGCTGGTATCAAATCCATTTGGCAGTTTTACCTGACGCCCCCAAGTATGATGTTCATCCCACCCAGATTGGCTCAAGTAATTTGCCGTCGAAGCGAAAACATCTGCTTCTGTCGTCCAGATATCTTTTTTGCCATCGCCGTTTCCGTCAGCAGCAAAAGAAAGAAATGAGCTTGGCATAAACTGACACTGCCCCATGGCACCTGCCCAAGATCCTTTCATATCTGCAGGGCTAATATGCCCTTGCTGAAGAATCTCCAATGCCGCCATGGCTTCTTTGCGGAAAAAGGCTTCACGTCTACCGTCATAGGCCATAGTTGAGAGCGCATCAATCACACTATAGTTACCTGTAAACTTACCAAAGTTACTCTCTACTCCCCATAGCGCGACAATAAAACGAGGATTCACCCCATATTGCTCACCGATCTGTTGCAGTTGATCGTAATGCTGCTTGTAAAGCGATTTCGCCTGTTCCACTTTCCAATCGGGAACAGCCCGAGGGATATATTCATCCAACGTGAGTTTTTTCTCAGGTTGGTTCCGGTCAGCTTTAACTGCACGCGGTTTGTAAGTTACATCTTTAAAAGCTTCAGTAATAATTGACTCGGATATTCCATTACCACGAGCTTCAACTTTCAACTTTTCAACGTACTCATCAAAGCTGGCTGAGCTTGCCCAACAAGATCCAGAAAGTGTTAAACCTAATACAACTGACAATATTTTTTTCACTCGTCTCTCCCTTGAGTTCAAGTGCTCGCTCTTTTAAGTGTAAGTTACTCTGACTTTTGGCGAGCTTTTTGTTCTTTATATTCTTCTAATAAGTTTTTCGGTGGTGGCGGTAACTGTAAAAAGTACCCTTCACTATTCATTGATTGTCGTACTTTTTCGATATCAACTTGTGCCAACTTACGCCCATCTAATTTGATGACCATCACCATAGTTGGTTTACCAAACATCTGCATCAAAGTGTCAGGAACTTGTGAGAAATCGTCCTTTTTCGGAATATACAGATAAGCACCGTCTTTTTTAGAACTTTTGTAAATTGCACAAAGCATTGT
Source organism: Vibrio sinensis (assembly GCF_003605645.1). Taxonomy (GTDB): domain Bacteria; phylum Pseudomonadota; class Gammaproteobacteria; order Enterobacterales; family Vibrionaceae; genus Vibrio; species Vibrio sinensis. The sequence goes on from NZ_QVMU01000013.1 coordinate 112,716, forward strand.
AAGCCTTAATTCCATCTTTAATTTAATAAACACCAATGTTGCTTCTCTTTTGAGATGCAAAACACTTATATCTAAGAGACCTCTAGACACCAAATACTGCGCACCTTAAGGTTACTTAGGTATAATTATTCGCAAGATAACTTGCTGTGCTTTAGCGGGGAATATAACATGACAACCCTAGTCTCAGGCAACGTCCTTTCTACGACGGTGCTAAAATAACGAGGTCCAAAGTAAAGATGTCACATACCCCCGACTTGAAAGGTAGTAGTTTTACTTTGTCAGTTTTGCACCTTTCTGACAACGATGTGGATAAAACAATCCATTTTCTAAAAGAAAAGGTCGAGCAGGCTCCAACTTTCTTTGCTTCAGCACCTATTGTTATCAATATAGCCAAAGTTGATGGCGACTTGGATTTCCCAAGACTTAAACTTGGTTTGACTCAAGCAGGTATGATTCCAGTTGGGATAATGGGATGCAAAGATAAAAGAGTACAAAACCTCGCTTCAGACGCTAATTTCGCCATCATGACAGCGAGTAAATCACCGACTCAAGCGCCAGCGAAGATGGTACCGACGAAAATCATTCGTACACCAGTTCGTTCAGGCCAGCAAATCTATGCTAAAGATTGCGATTTAGTCGTGCTTAATCATGTCAGTGAAGGCGCAGAAGTCATTGCTGATGGTTCCATTCATATTCATGGAACACTGCGAGGTCGCGCGATTGCCGGGGCAAGCGGTAATAAAGAAGCAGTAATTATTTGTAATAAGCTCAATGCAGAGCTGATGTCCATTGCTGGACATTACTGGTTAACCGAGCAGTTTGCTGAAGAGTTTTGGCAACAAAAAGTGATGTTTAGTTTGCATAATGACTCGCTCAGATTCGAGTCACTCACGATTTAAAATAATTAAGGAACACATAATGGCACGCGTTATTGTTGTCACGTCAGGTAAGGGTGGTGTTGGTAAGACAACATCAAGTGCAGCGATTGCATCAGGACTGGCTCTTAAAGGGAAAAAAACCGCAGTCATCGACTTCGATATCGGTTTACGTAACCTCGATTTAATCATGGGCTGTGAGCGTCGTGTTGTTTACGATTTTGTAAATGTTATCAATGGGGAATCTACCCTTAATCAGGCTCTTATCAAAGATAAGCGTACTGACAACCTTTTCATTCTCCCAGCTTCACAAACACGTGATAAAGATGCATTGACGAAAGATGGCGTTAAGCGTGTTCTTGATGAATTGGATGAGATGGGTTTTGACTTTGTCATCTGTGATTCACCAGCAGGTATCGAGCAAGGCGCGCTAATGGCGCTATACTTTGCTGATGAAGCGATTGTTACTACAAACCCTGAAGTTTCTTCTGTACGTGACTCAGATAGAATCTTAGGTATTCTTGATTCTAAATCACTTCGTTCTGAACAAGGGCTTGAGCCAGTAAAACAGCACCTATTACTTACTCGTTACAACCCAGCACGAGTAAACCAAGGCGAGATGCTCAGTGTCGAAGATGTGGAAGAGATTCTACACATTTCATTACTTGGTGTGATTCCAGAGAGCCAAGCGGTGCTAAACGCTTCAAATAAAGGTGTTCCAGTTATTTTTGATGAACAATCAGACGCTGGTATGGCTTATGACGATGCTGTCGAGCGATTACTAGGCCAACAAATTGACTTCCGCTTCCTAACTGAGCAGAAGAAAGGGATTTTCAAACGACTATTTGGAGGCTAAAAAGACATGTCTTTACTCGAATTTTTCCGTCCGCAGAAAAAAAATTCTGCTAACTTAGCCAAAGAACGTTTACAAATTATCGTTGCAGAGCGTCGTAGTCATGACGATCCTGCACCGTCATATTTACCTCAGCTTAAAGAAGATATTCTAAAAGTGATCAGTAAGTATGTTTCCATTGATCCATCAATGGTTGATTTAACGTTTGAGCACAAAGACGATGATATTTCAGTGCTTGAGCTTAATGTAAAATTACCAGACGACGAGAAATAACCCACTCTCGTCACTTATAGCTGCATTTGAATAAAGGCTGATGTTGATACATCGGCCTTTTTATTACCTGTCATACTTATCCTCCCTCCCCTAAGATACTGCGCTCTCTCCGTAAACTCTCCAGCTCAGGGGATTCGTTGAGAAAATTAGTTCAAGGTATTGAAGCATTTCATCGGTCGTTCTCTATGTGAACATACTTCATGCCAGTACATTTCAGGACGGAACATGTAGATAAAAAAAGCCCCAGCCTTTCGACTGGGGCTTTAAACTTCCCGATATAAATTTCGTGCTAGCGAAAACTTATCTCAAAAAATTAAGCGTTCGCTTTTTCTTTCTTTGCTTTTGGTGCTGCTTTCGGTGCTTCTTGGTCTTCTTTTTTCTTGATGACTGTAGTGCCTTCGAAAGTTTCACCTTCAACGTATACAGAACCGTAGTAAGCCGCTGTTAGTACTTCTTTTAGTTCGCTGATTAATGGGTAACGAGGGTTCGCACCAGTACATTGGTCATCGAACGCTTCAACTGATAGCTCATCCAGTTTTGCAATGAAGTCAGCTTCGTTTACGCCAGCCGCTTGAATTGATAGTGGAATATCCAAATCAACTTTAAGCTCTTCCAACCAAGTTAGTAGACGTTCAATCTTCTGAGCAGTGCGGTCACCAGCTTGGCTTAGGCCTAGGTGATCAGCAACTTCAGCGTAACGACGACGTGCTTGTGGACGGTCGTATTGAGAGAATGCAGTTTGCTTAGTTGGGTTATCGTTCGCGTTGTAACGTACAACGTTAGAGATAAGTAGTGCGTTAGCCAAACCGTGTGGTAGGTGGAACTCAG
>NZ_QVMU01000115.1 GCF_003605645.1 Vibrio sinensis
TTGATTATGTTATTTCTAGCTGCTTCTATTGAATATTATATTGTAGGTGTATGGCATTGTCAGTTTTGTCAATACTTTCCAGTTTTGTGTTTGCAAACTGCAGAAAATGTAAGATACTATCCTCATGGAATTCGAAAGTTTTCGTGTGTGTAAGAATTCGTAGTTATTTAAGTTACCCTAAAACTATTAACCTAATTTTCAGTGGTGTATTTCACTTCTTATATTCCTCAATTGTTTTTGCAATTTCCCATATGGTTCATAAGTGTTGTCGTTACACTGGTGCTTTTACACATGAGAAAAGACAATATATTCAGAAGAGCTAATAAAATACTGTCATACGTTTGTCAAACGATCACATGAATCTCTGTTACTTAGATTTCCGGTAAAGAAATTTGAACTGTGGTCATAGTCGCATTCCTGAAAGCAGTTATTCACAAGTTAGAATACATAATTTATCCTAGGTTAGTTAGGACAATTGTAATTCATAAATGTAGGTATAATGCTGTTACTTATATGACTATTGTAGTCTTGCCAACCCCGATAGAAACACTATTTTGAGGCATTACTTGTCACTACCAAGGGTATGTCAGGTGGTAATCACAAGCGACAATTGATGTGACATAGTGAGAA
>NZ_QVMU01000117.1 GCF_003605645.1 Vibrio sinensis
CACGCCCATTCTCTTCGGCGACGAGGTGAAAAGATGCCCGTGGGGACATCTCGGTAATATCATGCGAACAAGTTATATACCGCCACCCCTAGGCCTCGAAGAATCCATGTCAGCCCACGCATGACACGCCCATTCTTCTCGGCCACTCAGCAATTTTTGTCCGAGAACTGCTGAAAAAACTCCGACACTTTTATACCGCCGCCACCCTAACGCCTCGAAGAACTAATGGCAGCCCACGCAAGGCAAGCCCATTCTCCTCGACGATTCAGCAGTTTTTGTCCGAGAACTGCTGAGAAAACTCGGAAAAAGGCAACAAAACCGATCGCCGGAAAAGTCGCCGGAAAAGTTTTCCGGCGAAAATCCCGGCGGCCGGACGGTCGGTCATTCCTCGTGCCGATATCCGATACCATCCCTCGATCGCTACCCAAGTCCGAACCGAAAAAGGGGGTTCCCCACGGACKGCCCAGACCCCCTCAACACCCACCCCCCTATATAGCTTAATAGCCCTTTTCCCTCTTGGCACCAACAGACATTGAAATGTCTGAGGAGACACCGGTGCCAAAAAAAAAGAAATACTTGGAATTTGAAAATTCTTTTTGGCATGCATCATAAGGATA
>NZ_QVMU01000119.1 GCF_003605645.1 Vibrio sinensis
ACCAAGTTGTCTCTCTATTTTATGAGTGAGAGACGTTCGATTTTGCCGGACTCAATTTCGAATAATCATCTCTAGGAGATGATATTGCCAAGAACACTTGAATGTGTTTTTTGGTGTATTCAATTAAGAATACATTGAGAACTTTTTTGATAACAACAWTGTTGTTATCAGTCAGCTTTCCAAATTGTTAAAGAGCKWGATTATTTCCGAAGAAATGAACCATTTCTAAAAACACTCTCGCGAATGCGTTTAAAGATGGTGGAGCTATGCGGGATCGAACCGCAGACCTCCTGCGTGCAAGGCAGGCGCTCTCCCAGCTGAGCTATAGCCCCAAAAAYTTAATGTCAGACCAATTCTTTTGGGAAAAGAATTGGTGGGTCTGAGTGGACTCGAACCACCGACCTCCCGCTTATCAGGCGAGCGCTCTAACCAGCTGAGCTACAGACCCAACATTAAACTCTTGAACTTTATAAACATATCAATCTGTGTGGRCACTCATCGTGAGTAATCATCGTATAAGGAGGTGATCCAGCGCCAGGTTCCCCTAGCGCTACCTTGTTACGACTTCACCCCAGTCATGAACCACAAAGTGGTGAGCGTCCTCCCCGAAA
>NZ_QVMU01000120.1 GCF_003605645.1 Vibrio sinensis
TACGAACACTAGCTATCCGATCACCACTCATACGCCGAACGTTCAATTAACTCAAAATCATCAATCGTTCCAACTAATCTACCGAAGTACTCGGCTAAGAAGAAAGAAGACGGACGAATCCGAGCCAAAGCCGTACAAGCGCGAGMTACCTTCGGGACAGCCTAGGCGGATCCATGCTTTCCAACGAAGCACGCCCATCCAACCTAGGCGAGACMAGGGTTCACATTTCGTTCATCACCCTTGGSCGGCKTTCGAACAGCCGGACTCCCATCMAARGATGGTTGCCAAGAACATCTTCGTTACGGTTTGCTWATTCTCGGAATAACATCAACAAAACTAGGGGAAGGTTTAAAAAACCCACGGTAGTATGAAGTGCTACTCGAAATCTTTGCYACCCGTCTCGTTCCAGTTCCTAGCCGCAAGGTGTCGATGCCCATGGGCGACACTCACACCTCGCTCACACTCGGGACAGCCTAGGCGGATCCATGCTTTCCAACGAAGCACGCCCATCCAACCTAGGCGGGTGGAATCGATGCCCATGGGGACATCTCGGTATTTCGTGCGCAGGACGACTATACCGCCACCCAAACGGCCTAGGAGAATCCA
>NZ_QVMU01000121.1 GCF_003605645.1 Vibrio sinensis
TGATGGCGGTTTTTTCTTGCGTGTAATTCCGGAGACTTTGCGATGTACTTGACACTTCAGGAGTGGAACGCACGCCAGCGACGTCCAAGAAGCCTTGAAACAGTTCGTCGATGGGTTCGGGAATGCAGGATATTCCCACCTCCGGTTAAGGATGGAAGAGAGTATCTGTTCCACGAATCAGCGGTAAAGGTTGACTTAAATCGACCAGTAACAGGTGGCCTTTTGAAGAGGATCAGAAATGGGAAGAAGGCGAAKTYATSRGCGCCGGGWYTTACCCYCTAACCTTTATATAAGWAACAATRGATATTACTGCTACAGGGACCCAAGGACGGGTAAAGAGTTTGGATTAGGCAGAGACAGGCGAATCGCAATCACTGAAGCTATACAGGCCAACATTGAGTTATTTTCAGGACACGAACTCAAGCCTCTGACAGCGAGAATCAACAGTGATAATTCCGTTACGTTACATTCATGGCTTGATCGCTACGAAAAAATCCTGGCCAGCAGAGGAATCAAGCAGAAGACACTCATAAATTACATGAGCAAGATTAAAGCAATAAGGAGGGGTCTGCCTGATGCTCCACTTGAAGACATCACCACA
>NZ_QVMU01000014.1 GCF_003605645.1 Vibrio sinensis
GCATTGAGATGATGTTCTTGGCAAAACTCAGCGGTAATCTGTAACTCTTTAGAAAACTCAGACATAAAAAAATCGGCCTCAACTATGTTGAGACCGATTATGAACCCTGCTCAGGATCGTTCAATTATTTAAAACGATCAGCATTAATGCAATGCACCCGCTTTCACTAATTCGAATTCAATCGTTGTCGCTTAGAACCAACTTGCTACCAAACGCTTCACCCAGTCCATCAACTTCTTAAAGATACTCCCCTCATCTACAGGCTCCAGAGCCGTCAATTCAGCGGTCGCAACCTGTTCACCATCTAAGGTATAGATAACATTGCCGAGTACTTGACCTTTTTCGATTGGCGCCATTAAATCTTGAGCAACATCCACTTGTGCTTCCAGATTCTTAACCTGTCCTTTTGCTAAGGTAAGGTACATATCTTCTGTAAGCCCAGCTTTTACTGTGTCTTTATCACCCATCCAAACTCTCAATTCCGCCACAGTTTCCCCGGCACTATTTGGCGAAATGGTATCAAAGAAACGGAACCCATAACTTAGTAGCTGTTTACTTTCTGTTTCACGACTTTTCGCGCTACTTGAGCCCATAACAACAGCAATTAATCGCATGTCACCATTAGTTGCAGATGTTGCAAGGCTATAACCCGCACCACCGGTATAACCAGTCTTAAGGCCATCTACGTTCATGCTACGGTCTCGCAATAAACCATTACGGTTATATTGTGTGATTCCGTTATAGGTAAATGATGTTTCACTATAAAGCGGAAAAACAACCGGAAGATCACGGATAATCGCCTGACTCAATTTCGCAATATCATGAGGGGTTGAATATAGGCCATCGCTATCTAATCCATGCGGGTTAGTATAAGCGGTATTGTTTAAACCCAGTTTTTTTGCCCAACTGTTCATTAAACTAACAAAGGCGCCTTCACTACCCGCTACATGCTCAGCAATCGCAACACTGGCATCATTACCAGACTGAACAATCAAACCTCGGTACAGATCACTCATGCTAACGGTCGTGCCAACTTCAATAAACATTTTTGAAGAATCAGGGAAGTTTTTAGCCCAAGCATTCTGACTAATTACAACTTTGTCATCCCAGTTAATATTGCCCGTTTGCATTTCTTGCCCGGCAACATAAGCCGTCATCAGTTTAGTTAAGCTTGCAGGATTAAGTTTAGAATCCGCTTGTTTTTCAACCAACACTTGGCCAGTGTTGTAATCCATTAATATGTAGCCTTTTGCACCAAGTGCTGGCGCTTCAGGCACAACCACAGGAGCTGCTGTCGCTGTAAATGAGGCAAATAGTGACGTGACAATAATCGTTTTCAGTAAACCTTGGTTTTCCATGTAGCAACACCCTAAATTGAGGCTATTCAAATAAACGCATCGAGTATAAACAAGCAGACCCCAATGTATGTGAATCCGTAACTAATCGTTACCTTTAAGTAAGATTTCAAACATAAAATGTGCACGAGATAAAAAAACCAGCGAAGTTATCGCTGGTTTTCTATGTGGAATGCTGTTTAAACCGTCGCCAAAGCCTTTTCTTGGCGCTTGTTCGTAATACTATCTCGATAGCTAAACCATAAGTAAGTTATAACCAAAGAGAAGAACAAGTAGGACAATGTAAAAATAATCGGTGAGGTGATGAGATTTTCAGACATGCTCCAACTAACGCCTACGACTGTCACTACTAATTTGGATAGCATGCCGCACATAAGTAAAAATAACGCTAGTTGTGGAAAACGAGTGCTTCTAAATGTGAACCAGTAACAACTGCCCACCGCTAGAGCTGAAATTGATAGACCTAACATGAAAGAATGAAGATGATCGACCGATGCATAACCAGCTGAAACGGATGCCATTAGTATTAAGAATAGTTTCATCTTGTGCCTCACTTTAAAATTAAGAAAAGCTTCCTTTCATTTCTGAAAACTCATTTTATGCCTATTTTCGCTGTTTAGTTTATAAATTCAAGTACAATTTTGAATCAATTTGATTACTAATTTACCGTTATTAGCTTTTGTAAAATAAAGGTTAACTACGTAAAGCGTAGGGATTCAATGCCACTGGAATCCATAAGGAACAAAACAGCCTTAATTAACAATTCATTTACATTCGGCTTATGTAAAAAAACTTCTTAAGAATGTGATATCACCCCATCACAGCACCAGTGATAAGGAGTTCAAAAAAACCAATGTGTCTCTGTCTTCATATTGCACAAATAGAGTGTGACAAGCTCGACTCTTCGGTGGTTTACCAATCGAATCCCCCTATTGGCTTTGATAGAGTGCCCACATCAATACTCACGTGCTTCATAACATGCCCTCTAAGTACCGTATCAGTAAAATTGTTGAAGTTGGCGATACCCTACATCGCTGTGGTTGTGCTCCATATAAATTAGAAAAATACACGCAACATTATGCTCAAAAACATAATGTCAGCGTCTCTGTTCAAGCAACACCAACCACCATCAATTACCAGTTTCCCGATGATGAAAATGCGGTCGTCATGAAACGCCACCAACCAGCATCGATCAATCTTGGATTACTCGCTAACACTATCATTCGTATTCATCAACCAAACCACGAACCCTTACCCGAACCCGTTGGGTATTCAAAGTGGGTAACAGCGCTGGCGAATATGAGTATTCCTCCTGCATATTTGGTTTTGATCGGTAGCACGATGGACGCTATTTACTTTGCTATTTTGCTTGGGTTCATTGTCTGGTTGTCCCAGCAAATCTGTAAAGGACGTCGCGCGATTGCGGTAGAGTTTCTCGCATCAATGCTAACGGGTATTTTTGTCGCTTATGTTGCTAGTACTGGGTACAACATCCCTGTCTGGGCGCTGTGCATAGCTTCTATCATTCTCTTTGTTCCCGGGCTCTCAATTGCCAATGCACTCGAATGCTTGGCATTTAATGATCTAGTATCAGGAACCGCTTTGCTTGGGCAAAGCGCTCTAGCATTAATAAAGCTGTTTGTAGGAATCGTGATCGGCTTAAACATAGGAGAAGCGATATGGGGGCAGGCAGAAGCATCGAACTACATGAATGAGGTGCCCCAGTGGCTACATATAGCTGGCCTCTTTATTATATCGACTGCGATTGGGATTATATTTAATGCTCGTCCTAAAGACATTCTATTGGGCATACCAGTCGCTATCTTAGGCATGTGGGGGCCATTATATCTTGGGTTTGGGAGTGGTTGGGTCGTTGGAACTTGGGTAACAACGGTACTGATTACACTATATGGCACTTGGGTGGCCAATAAGATGCAGCTCACCGGCGCTATCTATATAGTGCAAGGCATCATCATTCTTGTTCCTGGTAGTCGAGTTTTAATCAGCGCAAGTCAATCTGTTTTTGAGCAATCTATTCTGCCTATACCGAGTATTGGCTTATCCGCACTCTTTATGTTTTCAGCCATCGTTGCTGGACAAGTGACTGCCTATTCAATCTATTCACCTCGAATTGAGCGATAAGCAAAATCCGGCATATGTAAAACCATGAGATTCGAACATTTACATATGCCCTTTTTACTCGACAAATTTCGTTTAATCATACTTATTTTTAGGTTTCAGAAGCCTGCTTTCAGGCTTAGATTCGCCTACATTTTCCTACTCATTGGGCAACCGATTTGGCGGCTAAATAGATGTCTTGTGAGTGATATAACTGACCAGTGTATCGTGCTACATTTTCAATCCAAATTCACCAAATGCTACTGTCAAACAAAATCTCTCGCATCGAGAAAAACATAGATATGATTTTTGTAACTATATGCATTAAAAACATATAGATATATAAATTGATAATGATTTTTCCCGAAGACGAGAATTTACGTTTAATCCATAAAATCTAGGTATTTTTAACGCCAAAAATGAATGTTTAATTTGAATAAAATAGGGGCTTAGAATCATACAATTTTACATCACACTTTTCCCTATGCATTCACTGATTTTTATTGACTTAAAGTCTGGTGAGTTTAGACTTGGCTCCAGCTAGAAAACGGTTCTTGTCTAGATCGCCGTTTCGTTGGATTTCATGTATCTCTACCGTAACGTCGTACGCAATAGCAATCTCCTTTTCCACGCTATCCGTGCCGTTATAGGCCTATTGAAGATTATCAAGGAAATACATTATGTCTAACACTGTTACTGGTACAGTTAAATGGTTCAACGAAACTAAAGGTTTCGGTTTTATTCAACAAGAAAACGGTCCAGACGTTTTCGCACACTTCAGCGCTATCACTGGTGACGGTTTCCGCACTCTAGCTGAAGGTCAAAAAGTTGAATTCAGCATCTCTCAAGGCCAAAAAGGTCCACAAGCTGAAAACATCAAAGTTCTATAATTAGACTCTTCAGAATTTATAATAGCCAGCAGATTGCTGGCTATTTTTTTTCCCTCTTTATTATTCATCGAGCTTGCCCGTGGCACTAAAACCAACCATTTACAAATTCCGAATTGTTCTTTCCGATACCAATCGTGATTACTATGATACTCAACAACTTACGCTAGCATTACACCCATCAGAAACGATGGAAAGAATGATGGCGCGAGTCATGGCATTTTGCCTAAAAGCCCAACCTGACTTGGTGTTTACCAAGGGATTATCAACGATTGAAGAACCGGATTTGTGGGTAAAAACACTAGATGACCAAATCAACTTATGGATTGAAATTGGTGAGCCTAGTGTCGACCGTTTGAAAAAAGCCTCTCGTCTCGCGAAACAGGTTGATGTTTTTACATTCAATAGCAAGTCCGATATTTGGTGGCAGCAATCCGTTAATAAGGTTCGTGACTTTGGTCTTAATGTTTTCCAATTCGATTTTAACGAACTCGAGGCGCTCGCAAATTCAGCACAACGTACTATGGATCTATCCGTCATGATCACAGGTAATAGCCTGTATGTGGATTCAAGTGAGGGATCTTTTGTCATCAATTGGAACGTACTGCAAAACAATGACTAATATTGGACAAGCACTCAGCACCATTGAGGCTACTGAACTCATCGAGATAAAGAACCGCCCACAACAATGGCGAGTGTTTTGTGAGCATTACGATTCGATTTTTACCTTAGCGCGCACACGTAACGCAGAAGCCAGTGACAAGCAGCTATTACTTGGCGTTTTAACGAAAGCCCACATTGAAGCTCTTGTTCAAATAGAGAACAATGAAAAATCGGCAAACGTGGTACGTGAAGCGATAGCGACTCACCTTGGTAAAGAACATCAACACCGTTTCACCTATCAAGGGGCTGAGCAGCTCATTTTTATCACTCATCTTTGGCTATACCTACAAGGATGTATGAACATGGATTTCAGCTTAGCGAGTGATTATGCCGACCAAACGGTATTAACGTTAACGGAGCACTCTTTGCCGAATATTTCTGAGCCAAGCTCACAACCATTAAGGCTCGCGTTCATGGCCAGTTTTTACGAGGGAAAAAATCGAGCACCTAATCAGAGCGTGTTACATAAACTCTCTCAGAAAGTGAAGCAGTGGCTTTCTTAGTTAGTGAGTTAATTAGGTTCACTCCTTGGGGACAGCGAATTAGATAAAAAAAGCCGATTACATAATCGGCTTTTTCTCAGTTTAAATCTCAATTTCTATCGCTGCCTCAAGTACTACTTCAAGGTGTAAAAACCAAGTTTAGCGACTAACCTTTATAGTCATTTTTCGGCCGTAGGATAATGATCGCCCCCGGTTGTTCTTCTTCAGATTTAATCATTGGACTGACTTGTATTTCCATCCATTCACTACCTTGGCTACAACCTAGCTTACGGATCAACGAAATACCGCTATATTCACTTCCACAATGAAGCGCTCGATGCAACCAATGTGCTGGTGACGATGTATCTTCTGACAGGTTATCAATCAACAACTCAAAACTTTGTCCATAAATCGAACCGGCTTTAATATTAAGCCACTCACTGGCCGCTGGATTGCAATAATCAACACATCCCATGTGATCGACGGTAAAGATACAGTCACTGATCGAATACAGAAGCAATTGACTAAATTGGTGTTCTTGATAGAGGTTATTATATATCTCACTGAATTTAGTACTCAGTTGTCCAATTTCACCTTTATCGATATGCTTAAACGGCCGTAGCTCTTCAGCTAATGTCGAACCGTCAACCTGATTGAGCCAATTAACGAGTTCTTTCATTGGCTTCGTTATATGACGACGTAACAAATAGGTCATAATGCTTGGTAACAACATCATTGCAAAAAATGATGGACTCCACTCGATAATCAGCTGACTTAGACTTTGGGTTCGATATTCCGATCGCAAAGCTACAATACTAGGAAGATTTCCATCTTCAAAGCTCAACATCTGATAACTACCTATCATAGACTGGTCTTGAATAAGGTAATTTATTGGTTCTAATTTCCAAGGCCCGATCCCAGACATTAGGAACAATTTGTTATCCGTTAAGACAGGTACGACTGAAAAATCCATATTGAGTACTGAAGATATATGCCCGGTAACACTTGAGTCTATCACTTTGACCATCACAATACGGCCATTTGCTAATCTCGTTGCGGAATTGTCCGTAACGGGCAAACTAGCCAGCATGTAGAGGCGACCTTTAAAAAACAGTGCTCCTCTTTGGTTAAAATCAGTCGAAATAGGCATGATTCCTTGAATAAAATGCCACATTTCTTTGCCATCATCGATGCTATCTTTTGAAATGCTATACAGGACTTGTCCGTCTAGGCGTTCGATCATAACGCCACTGACTTTGATGGTATTCAAAACATCTTGGCTGAAATTATCACGAATGAAACTCGTAGATGGTTGGTTAATATAATCGTAAGTGGTATCCCATTGCGCGTAAGCACTTGTGATCACTTCTAGGTCATCCATCTCATTATCAATCAAACGCAAGCCGAGCGCTGCCATCTCACTGTTCAATTGCTTCCCTTGAGCTAACTTTTCTGAATCCGATGACAAATACGAAACCACCGACACTATGCCTAGCGTCAACGCCATCGCCAAAAAAAACATATTCAACAATTTTCTTTCTATCGAACCTTGCACGCTTAACGACCTTACCCATGAAATAGCAACAGCGCATTGTATAAAAACGTTGTTTCTGCATCTGTTCTTTACAGAACACTCAGTGCAGTTTGAGCCAAGCAACTTTAAATAAAACGGGGATAAAAAATACATCGTTAATGATTCGCTCAAATAAAGCTCTCAGGCGATATTTCAATGATTATTCTCGCGATCGACAGCCCAAAAAACATCTGACTTAATCTCTAACAGGATCAAGTCAAAACGACTCATTTAGTTTCAGTCAAAATGACTCTACAATAACAAAAAAGAGGATGAGCACCGATGCAAGATATTTCTATTTCAACGCTATTAGATATGACGATTGGTTTAGCCAGTGGACACAATGATGATGAACGTTTTAACAAACTTCTTGATGCGATACGTAAAGCGATTCAGTGTGACTGTATAGCGTTGCTTCGCTTGCAAGGCGACACGCTCATTCCACTTGCAATGCAAGGAGTCACTCGGGATACGTTGGGCCGTCACTTTGTCATCAGTGAACACCCTCGTTTTCAAGCTATTTGCCATTCCAAAACACCGCTACGTTTTGATGCAAATAGCCCACTCCCCGATCCATTCGATGGACTCTTACTTGATTATGACGGAGAACTACCTATGCATGCTTGCATGGGATTACCGCTCATTTATGCAAATAAATTGCTGGGAATTTTAACTCTCGATAGCCTAACGCCCAATATCTTCGATTCAATTCCACTTCGCAGCCTTGATGCACTCGCGGCAATTGCAGCCTCTACACTCAAAGTTGCCCTCACCGTTTCACAACTTGAGCAACAAGCGAAGCATGTACAACAAAGACTAGAAGAATTGAATGAAGAAGTGTGGGAACGAGACAGCAGTGACATCATCGGTACTAGCATAGCAATGCAGCGTCTTAACGATGATATCAGTGTGGTCGCGCCCTCTAATTTCACCATTTTAATTCAGGGCGAAACTGGGGTTGGCAAAGAGCTAGTTGCTCGCAAAATGCATCTGCTTTCGCCACGGAGAAAACAACCTCTTGTCTATGTCAACTGTGCGGCTATCCCTGAAAACTTAGTGGAAAGTGAGCTCTTTGGCCATATACGAGGGGCATTTACTGGAGCGGATAAATCTCGTTTAGGCAAGTTTGCACTCGCAGATGGCGGTACTCTGTTTCTTGATGAAATCGGTGAATTACCTTTAGCTGCACAAAGTAAACTACTTCGAGCATTGCAAAGCCAGGAGATCCAACCTGTAGGTCAAGATAAGGTACAAACTATTGATGTTAGAGTCGTCGCTGCGACCAACCGAGATTTAAAGCTCGAAGTCAATGAAGGGCGATTCCGTTCTGATCTTTTTCATCGCCTATCTGTCTATCCCATTTCCGTTCCCGCTTTGCGTGAACGCGATGGCGACATTCCTCTTTTGGCAGGATATTTTCTCGAGCAAGCACGACGCAAATTAGGTATCGGGCAAATTAAAATCGCACAGCAAGCTCTAGAACAACTTTCTCACTACAACTGGCCCGGTAATGTGCGAGAGTTAGAACATGTCATCAACCGAGCTGCACTGAAAGCCAGAGCCAAAAGCCATCCCAATGAAAGAGTGACCTTATTACTTGAGGATATCGATACAATCGATATGAACCCAATAAGCGATACCGGGTATTCTCAAATGACTGCCCATAAACAAAATACACATCAACAAAATCTAAATTTAGGCACAGAGCCCGATCTTGAACCTGACAATCTCAGTTTAAAGGAAGCCACCGATAACTTTCAACGTCAAGCCATTGTGGCTACGCTATCGACAAGTAATAACAACTGGGCTCAAGCTGCTCGTCACTTACAATTGGACCGAGCTAATCTTGTTCGATTAGCAAAACGATTAGGTATTGAAGTTACAAAACAAGTAAAAACGCACCAATAGTTGTTTGTTCAATGTTACTAAGTAGTTACAATATAACACCTCAACATTACGATTAGAAAAAGAGTATACCTATGAAAGTCATCCGTTGGATATTAGGCCGCATTATCTTGGTTCTCGATGCTGTCTTTTCACCTCGAGGAATCAAACGTTCTGAAGAGAAACAACTTGAAGCAAACAACAAAGCTCAGACTATGGCACTGTATCAATTTGAAGCGTGTCCATTTTGCGTAAAGGTCCGCCGAGAGATGAAACGCCAATCCGTTAATATCGACCTCAGAGATGCGAAGAATAATCAACAATTTCGTCAAGAGCTAGAAACAGGAGGTGGCCGAGTAAAAGTGCCTTGTCTACGTATAGAAAAAGAAGGCAATGTACAGTGGATGTACGAATCTTCAGACATAATTGCATACTTAGAGAGAGAATTCGCGTAAGCTAATTACTTGTTCAATATCAAGTTCTCACTTTTTATCAAGGACGCCCCATGTTAGCTATTCCACTCGATATTAATAACATCAAAGCCATTGTCTTTGATTTAGACAATACATTAGTGAGCTCCAACATGGACTTCCAATGGCTACGCCAGAAAATCGGCTGCCCTTTAGATGAAGACCTACTTAGCTATGTAGAGGCTCTTCCGTGCTCAAAAGAATCTGCTATTGCTCAACAACTGATTCTTGATCATGAGCTCAATGATGCTCAACATTCTTCACCTATGCCAGGATGTTTAGAACTCCTTCGCTACATTGAGCATAATCAATTACACACAGCGATTGTCACGCGAAACTGTATTGAAGCCACACAACAAAAACTGACGTTAAATCAACTTAATATCGAACGAGTAATCTGTCGGGAACATTTCCCTCCCAAACCAGCACCAGACTCACTCATTGCATTAGCCAATGAGTGGGGGCTTCAGGCCAGTGAAGTACTGTATGTAGGGGATTACCTCTATGATTTACAAGCAGCTCTTAATGCACTCATGCCATCGTGTCTCGTATCACACGGACACGACTACCACTTTAGCCAGCACGCTTCCGTGGTTGTTGAGCATCTTTCTGACCTATGCTTGCTCTTTGAGCAGACGTTACAACCTCAAACCTCCGTCTAGAATAAAATGTGCAGTGGCACTCTTTTATAAGTTGTGACTGCACTCGTCCACACCTATAGAGAAACGTGACATGCAAAAAAATAAAATTTTAGTGCTATATGCACATCCGTCACAGCATCGTTCAGAGATCAACCAGCCACTTTTTCATGCGGCGCAATCTATGGAACACGTTACGGCAGTTGATCTTTATGGCGAATATCCAACCTATCAGATCAATATCGATAAAGAACAACAACGACTACTCGATCATGATGTCATCATCTTTTTATTCCCACTCTACTGGTACTCCACGCCATCGATTTTAAAAGAGTGGCAAGATTTGGTATTAGAATATGGTTTTGCTTATGGGACTGAAGGGACTGCGTTAAAAGGAAAAATCTTCCTATGCGCGCTTTCCGCTGGAGGTAAAGCCGATGCGTACCGCAGTCAGGGATACAATCATTTTACTATTCGTGAACTGCTCTATCCTATGGAACAAATGGCGTCATTGACAGGGATGCAATACCTAGCACCATTTACTATATTTGGCTCACGTACCGCAAAAGAAGAAAAGCGTTTAGACTCGCACCTCAATACTTGGAAGCAATTACTCACAACATTAATCGAGGATAAGATCGATTATGCGCGAGCTAAAAGAGTCGCCAAACTCAATTTATGTCTCGAAGACCATCAATCCGGAGATAAATCATGACCAGTTATTTCCTTCAAGCATTCATTTACCTCGCCGCTGCGGTTATTGCCGTTCCTATCGCAAAGCGATTAGGGCTAGGTTCGGTACTAGGTTATTTAATTGCAGGTGTCGTTATCGGTCCAATTATAGGACTTGTTGGTGAAGAAACGACCACAATCCAACACTTCGCGGAATTTGGGGTCGTTATGATGCTATTTCTCGTTGGATTAGAACTCGAACCAAAAATGCTGTGGAATATGCGTAACCGCCTCCTTGGGTTGGGTGGATTACAAGTGGCGGGAACATGTGCACTGGTTATGGGTATCGCACTTTGGCTAGGACAACCTTGGTCTGTTGCACTCGCCATTGGCTTGATTTTTTCGCTATCATCCACTGCGATTGTTCTGCAAACTTTTAATGAGAAAGGTTTAACACGCACCGATGGCGGCCAGAATGCGTTTTCAGTATTGCTGTTCCAAGACATTGCTGTTATCCCCATGCTGGCTTTCATTCCACTGCTGGCACTACCTGATTTAATCGAGAAAGCACAAGGTGCAGCAACTGCTGCAGCTGAACATCATGAAGAACTCAGTTTAGTCGCGGGCTTGCCAGGCTGGGCGTATGCGATTGTGATCGTCACTTCCATTGCGGGTTTGGTCGTGGGTGGTCACTATTTGAGTCGCCCGTTATTTCGCTTTGTCGCCAGCTCAGGGCTACGTGAGATTTTCACCGCTACTGCCTTAATGTTGGTGGTCGGCATAGCAGCAATCATGAGTTTAGTCGGACTTTCCCCTGCATTAGGGACATTTTTAGCCGGAGTTGTACTAGCAAATAGCGAATTCCGCCATGAATTAGAATCGAACATCGACCCATTTAAAGGCTTATTACTGGGTCTATTTTTCATCACGGTCGGCGCTGGTATAAACTTCGGTATATTGTTCGATGACTTTGGCATGATAGTAGGATTAACCCTCGCTATTATGGCCATCAAAGCGCTCATTCTTTATGTGCTCGCTTTATGTTTTAAAATTCGTGGTTCTAACCGTTGGTTGTTTACGCTCAGCCTAGCCCAAGCCGGGGAGTTCGGTTTCGTTCTGCTTAGCTTTACTATGCAAAACCACGTTATTCCACCAGCTATCGTACAAACCTTATCACTTGTCGTAGCTCTATCAATGTTCTTAACCCCGGGGCTATTCATCTTTTTCGACAAGGTTATCTTGCCGAAATTTCAAGATGCATCGAATGAGAAAGAGGCCGATGACATTAATGAAACTGGAACAGTGATCATCGCTGGTATCGGTCGATTTGGTCAAATCGTCAACCGGCTTTTAGTTGCCAATGGCGTCCATACCGTAGTGTTGGATCATCAAGCTGATCAAGTCGACATGGTGCGTCGTATCAATACCAAAGCGTACTTTGGCGATGCGACTAGACCAGACTTGCTCCATACGGCAGGCATCGAACAAGCCAAAATGATCATCGTCGCTATCGATAATCGAGATACTAGTTTGGAACTGGTTAAGTACGTTAAACAAACCTATCCAAATGTGACAATTTTAGCTCGTTCTTTCGATAGGGGGCACGGATATCAGTTACGCCAAGCAGGAGCTGATATTATTGAATCAGAAACCTATCATTCGGCCTTAGAACTAGGCTCACATGCATTAAGTCATTTGGGTCACCATCCATTTTGGATCGAACAGAAAAAAGCCGTCTACAAAAAGGTCGAAAATAAAAAATCTGATTTACTGTATCAGGCATGGCTAGATGATTCTGAGAGTGAGCGTTTTGATAACAACTATCGTAAGCTGTTTATTCATTTAGAAGCACAACTAAAACTCGCAATGAAAGCTGATCGCTATGATAATCAGGCTGAAAGTGAACGTGGTTGGACTCCACCGCCGAAAGGTTATACGGATAATTTAGACTAACTCAAAGAGCACTGACATTTCAGTGCTCCTTTTTATTAATGCTGGGAAAAATGTCACAAACCAATTCTACTCATAGCCTTGGCAAACAACTATTTACTATGACCTGGCCAATGCTATTTGGCGTGTTGTCTTTAATGAGCTTTCAACTTGTTGATAGTGCATTTATCGGTCAACTTGGTGTGCTTCCTCTTGCTGTTCAGGGGTTTACACTGCCAATTCAAATGGTCGTCGTAGGCATACAGGTCGGTTTAGGCATCGCGACAACGGCTATCATCTCAAGAGCTCTAGGTGCAAACAAAGAGCACTATGCCAAGCAATTGGGCGGCTTGGTGATGACAATTGGTGCCATTGGCGTCGCTTTATTTGCTTTTGTCGTTTACACCTTAAGAGAGCCCATCCTTTCATTACTTGGGGCACCTGAAACCGTCCTATCTATTGTCGAACAATACTGGATCTACTGGCTAACCAGTTCATGGACTGGGGCTTTGCTGTTTTTCTGCTACAGCGTGTGTAGAGCGAATGGCAATACCATGCTTCCTGGTAGCATGATGGTCGTTACCAGTTTGCTCAACTTAGCGCTCGATCCTCTGTTTATTTTTACGTTAGGTTTGGGGATCAATGGCGCAGCTCTTGCCACAACATTATCTTTTAGTGTGGGGTTATGCATTGTGGTACCAAAACTAAAACGTCGGAATTGGTTAAGTTTTCAATGGCATGACCTCGACCTCGCAGCCACTTTACGTTCACTTGGCAACATTATGGGCCCGGCGATGATGAGCCAGTTGCTCCCTCCTTTATCCTCTATGCTAGCAACCAAACTACTTGCCAGTTTTGGCACCGCAGCTGTTGCTGCATGGGCGCTTGGTTCTCGCTTTGAGCTTGTCGCGATTATCTCTGTGTTAGCACTCACTATGTCGATGCCGCCAATGATTGGGCGACTATTAGGTGCAGGGAAAATCCAAGATATTCGTCAACTGGTTCGTATTGCCTGTCAATTTGTTATCGTTTTCCAACTCTTCATCGCAGGTATCACTTTTGTATCATCGGGTTTTTTATCATCATTGATGACCAGCGAGCAACAAGTTGAGTCCATCCTTTCTTGGCACTTGATTATTGTACCTTTCAGTCTTGGTCCTCTCGGCATCTGCATGCTCATCGTCTCAATTTCGAATGCGCTGGGTAAATCGTATGTCGCTCTCGCGATATCAGCGTTACGTTTATTTGCTTTCTATCTTCCTTGTTTATGGCTTGGTTCTCTGTGGGGAGGTATCGAGGGAATCTTTTGGGGGGCAATGCTGGGAAATATTCTAGCGGGTACATGCGCATGGATAACCTATCAGCGTCTTATTAATAAACTGGAATTACAGTGCAGTAAAAACGCCAATCTCAATCATCACTTATCAAATAGCCGATAGCAGGTAGCATCGGCTTCTTTGACAGTACAAATTTTATTCCCTTGCACTCTAGGCATCGCCCATGAGTGCATTTGTTATACATTCTGCGACCTACTCTCATGATTGCCATCCAAACCATTGATGGCATAAATAGCCAATGTCTCGAAGATAAAGAGAATCAGGTGATTTAATCCCTAGAAAAACGTATGATTCGATTCACCTTTTTTTGATCTAGAACATTATGCACACACCACATCATCATCCGATTCAAGGGGCTTGCTGGATGCTTGCTGCAGGCATTTCCTTTGCGGTTGTCAACAGTATGGCTCAAGTTGCGAGTATTAATTTTGGTCTGCCATCGACCACTGTAGCACTCATTCAATATGCAGTAGCACTCGTTGCGATTCTGCCTTATTTGAAAACTCTTGGCATTCGAAAATCATTAAGCACCAACAAACTCGGTTTGCATGTATTCCGTGTATTTCTTTCGGTAATAGGTATTCAGCTTTGGTTGTGGGCGCTAGCCTATCCGGTTCCAATTTGGCAAGGCATTGCGTTGCTGATGACCTCACCTCTGTTTGCCACTATTGGTTCTGGTCTTTTACTCAAAGAGAAAGTAGGTGCCGCTCGTTGGGGAGCAACCTTATTAGGTTTCATTGGCGCGATGATCATTCTAGAGCCTTGGGGTGATGACTTTAACTGGGCAACATTACTGCCCGTAGGCGCTGCATTTTTCTGGGCTTGTTACTCTTTGATGGTAAAAAAACTATCTTCAGATGATTCTCCCTCTACCATGGTGGTGTATCTCCTGATACTTATCACACCATTTAACCTTGTTCTTGCACTTCCTGACTGGCAAATGCCAACAGGTGGTTCAATTTGGGTGCTACTCATTATCGCAGGTTGTGTCACAGCTCTCGCTCAGTGGGCGATTGTTAAAGCTTACTCGGTTGCCGATGCCTCTTTCGTTCAGCCTTTCGACCATGCAAAATTGCCCTTTAATGTGTTAGCTGGATGGATGGTTTTTGGTTGGGTTCCACCAGGTCGCCTTTGGCTTGGCGCCGCTATTATCATTTTCTCTGTCGCGTTTATTACTCAATGGGAAACAAGAATTTCTCGAAAAATGAAATAATTCCGGCCGATCAACGTTCTCTATAATTGAACGACTCAGTTCGCATTGCTTGTAGTGGTGACTTAGGAGAAATAATATGACCAAACCAATTAAAATCACTTTGTATCGTTGGGCAGGAAGTTGGGGGCCATTTAAAGTTAACATCCCTTGTGGTGAATGTACTTTAACTAAAGATATCCTCGCTGATACATTCGAAAATGAGTTGGCTGGTATTCCAATTGAACTAGAAGTCAAAGATTGGCTTTCTCACTGGTGGGAACCTCTCAAGCTTGGAGCGTGGCATGCACCCATTATTGTGGTTGAGGGTAAAGTCATCAGCCAAGGTGAAGCTCTAAATCGTGGTGTGTTGGTACAATCGGTTATTC
Source organism: Vibrio sinensis (assembly GCF_003605645.1). Lineage (GTDB taxonomy): Bacteria > Pseudomonadota > Gammaproteobacteria > Enterobacterales > Vibrionaceae > Vibrio > Vibrio sinensis. Next base: position 15,587 of record NZ_QVMU01000014.1, read on the forward strand.
AACGTTGGTCAGAACAAGATGAGTTGAAAGGTAATATTGTCTTTGGTAAAGCAACCTGTCCTTATTGTGTCAAAGCCAAACAAATGCTTAATGATGCCGGGGTTCAATACCAATACTATGATGTGGTAAAAGAAAGTGGCGCTTTATACCGAATGATTCCTGAGGTAAAAGCCCATATTGGACTAAAAACACCCGTAACGGTTCCTCAGATCTGGTTAGATGGTGTCTATATTGGTGGCGCTGATAATCTTGAAGCTTGGCTAGCTGAGAAAGGATTAAATACCGTTCCAGATAATGTCGTTAATTTAGAAGCCAACAGCTAACATTTAGCGGTATGAGTCGGTCACCACAAAAAACGCCCTGAATTATCAGGGCGTTTTATCATCAATTTCTTGCTAATTTATTTAGCTCGTTTTGTCTGCTGGTAAGTTTTACCCGCAACTAAGTAAGTATCTTTGCGTTTTACTTCAAACATCACATCAAAGAACCAAGCAACAAAACGGATAACATCTTCGCCCTCATTCATGACATGCTCCACGAACTCTTGCTCTTCGCCGTCATCATTTTCTTCAAGCGTCACGTGATAAATACGCTGTTCACCATCGATATCTTGCACCGCGAACTGACCTGTTAATGATTGCGCAGCTTCTGCAATGTCTTCGTTGTCACTTGCACGCAATAACTCTAAAGCTTGAGGTAAACCATTCGTTTCACACAGCGCTTTCACTAAGGTTTCAAATTCTTGTTGTTCCATTTTTTTAGTCCTATTTTGACTCAAGGAGACGTTGCGCGCATTGTACCCTCAAGTCACCTCAAGATACTAGATTCGACCGATGCAGTTATTGAATAAACCCATGGATTCCATGCTATTTCATTTATTGATTACCTGCTGCAGCTGGCTCTAATCTATCCGCTCGTGATGTAAGAAACAAAACGCCTCCCATAGTAAGTGCCACTAAAAGATAGCATATCCCTAACGACCATTGCGTCTGAACCCAACTATCAATGAGATAGCCACTAAAGACACCAGAAACACACATTTGAACCGAACCAGAAAAGGCCGATACCGTTCCAGCTTGTTTCTTGTGCGGTGCGAGTAACAAACTGATTGAGAGCGGAAATGAAAGCCCTTGCGCGATCGTTAATAGAGTAAAAGCAAAGATAAGATTGAATAAGCTCATTTCGGTAAGCAATAACCAACCACTCGAAGCCAAAATAAGAGTGACTGCCAAAGCCAACAACTGATTGGTCGATAGGAAACGATTAAGAAAATTAAGAGCAAGACTTCCTGTGAGCAAACCTGCCGACGGAATAATCATTATCGTGCCATACTCAGCGACGGTCAAATGGAGCTTATCTTGTAAAATAAAGGGCAAAAGAGAAACAGAGATCAATACAGCTAAGTAACTCAGCCAATTATAGCTAGCGCTGCTTATCACCTGTTTGTTCACCAAAAGTGCCCCATAATTTCGAATCACGGCTCTAGGGTCAAACCGACTCGGAGCATAAGGCAAGGTTTCCGGAAGTACTTTAAACCCCAGAGTGAAAATGGCCACCAAGTAAACAAACACAAAAACAAAAACGGCATGCCAGCTAAAATGATAAGCAATCCAACCGCCAATCACAGGTGCAAGTACTGGCATAATGGAAGCGGTAACGGATATATACGACATAGCTTTGACCAGCTGAGGGCCATCATAACTATCACGCAATACACTTCGCCCCAACACAGAAGCGCTCCCCGCCCCTAAACCTTGCAATAAACGACCCAATACCAAAGCGGTTAACGAATCTGAAAATAGTAGACAAATAACGGTACCGATGAGGTAAACGCCTTGCCCTAAAATAAAGACAGGTCGCCGACCAATGGCGTCTGATAAGGGGCCATAAAACAGCTGAGAACCACCAAAGCCAACTAAAAATAGGGTCACCAGCAACTGGACATCCGACTGAGTCACGTTCAATGACTGGCTAATCAAAGGCAGTGATGGGAGATAAATACTGACGCCGACCTGCCCTGTGGCAATAATCATCATCGCCAGTAAGATTGGCATTTTCTTCATCGTATTTCTTCGCTCATTTTTCATCATTATCAGTGTAAATTAGGCGCGAATAAAAGATAATATGGAGCTATGGAAACTGATTAATTCCAATAAAGAATCAATAAAGGTGAGTTATGGATTGGCTACAAAATGTTCAGAGTTATTTGTTAGTGGTTGATGAGGGGAGCTTCAATGGTGCCGCTCGACGTATGAATACCACCAGCTCTGCAATCAGTAAACGCGTTCATTGGCTAGAGGAGCGAATTGGAGTTCAACTGCTTAAACGGACGACTCGTTCAGTCACTCAAACAGAGGCTGGAGCCTTATTTTACGAACGAGCTATCGTTCAGATTGATGGGTGGCAATCAATCGTAGATGAAACCCGTTCAGTGAGCCAGAACCCAGCAGGCCTATTAAAAATTGGAGCGACATTAGCGGTAGGTTCGAAATTTCTAGTTCAATATTTAGATGATTTTCTCCAGCTTTATCCTGAGATTCGTATCCAACTCACCACTACCACGCCAGGCCAATTACCTGCACTCAGTCTCGATCTCTTTATTAGTAGAGAAATCGAACAGCTCAACTCTTTAAGTTTCAAAGCGACGCCACTTTTTGTTCATAAAGCGGGGTTTTATGCATCTCCTAAATACATAGACAAGTATGGAGAACCTGCCGTGCCGGAACAACTGACCCATCACAACATTTTAATTTGGGGTGAACATCCAGAGCGAGAAATTAAGCTCTCACAAGGAAAACGGTTACTTCTTTCTGGTAATTTTTCGACGACCAACCCAGAAGCCCTATTCTATGCAGCCAAAAGTGGTATGGGAATTTTGCTGACCAATGACGTCATGATCAAAGAAGAACTTAAGCAAGGTACACTAAAACGCATTCTCCCTCACGTCACAGCGGATGAAGCAACAGTGTTCGCTTACTACCCGAAATTAGATTATCAGCATACGCGAACCAAACTGTTTCTCGAATACCTTCATACTCGACTCGCTCAGGAAGAATCCGTGTAACTAGCTCTCAATTCTCAAAGTCTTAACAAGAGAAATTTGCAAACATATGCGACGTGTACCATATTTAATTTGCGAACTCTAATAAATAAGTGATATTAGTCACAATAGGACGGGGGATTCGTTTTGGCTAGAAAACGACACAGCTCTTCATTGATCGATATGGCAACGGTCAATGAAGCCTTAGTTTTAGATGGACCTGAACTATGGCAAAAAGTTACGCTTACGCTACATCAAAAATGTCAGACGTACTGCACGTCAATTGTGGAGCTTGATAAGCTAACTAACTCAGCACAAACGCTTTCGTTTGCATGCAATAACACAGTAACCAAGCCTTTCAGCTACTCGCTTGAAGGTACACCTTGTGATCTTGTCAGTCGTAGTGATAACGCATTTTATCTGTGTGGGAGCGATGTTCAAACTCGCTTTCCAAGAGATATATTCTTGCAAGATCACGGGCTCGTTGCTTACTTGGGTATTCCGCTAAGAACTCGTAGTGGAGACATTATAGGTATCTTACTTTCAACCTTTAATCGCCCAATAACTGAATTGGATGAAGAAATCTCACACCATCAACTGTTTGCGAATATTGCAGTTCACTGCCTGAGAGCAAAATGGCTTGCGGCTCGCTCCGAAACACTGATGTACCAACTTAGCCATGAAGTTTCTCATGACAACCTAACTGGGTTACTCAATCGTAGCTATTTATCAGATAGACTGGATCGACTCAAAAATTCTCGCACAGAACCTTTCACATTAGCCTATTTAGATATCGATAATTTTAAGTCCATCAACGACCTTTACGGCAATCACATTGGTGATGAGGTGATTAAGTTTGTCGCAGACTCTATTTCAGCAGCTGTACCCGATCATCAAATGGCATTTCGTATCGCGGGAGATGAATTCGCTTTTATTACTTTTTCCAGTGATCCGCTCATTATCTGTCAAAGTATCATTACTCGCTTAAATAATGGATTTAAAGATGCTTCGCACAACATAAAAGTAAGCGTCAGTATAGGGTTAGCTCGAAAGACCGATAAACGTCTTAGTGCCGATCAGTTGATCCTAAATGCGACGCTTGCGCTAAAAAATTGTAAACAAACTAGCAACTGTAAAGTACAGAGCTATGATATCCATCTCAGTGCTCAGTATTATCGCCGCACAATGGTGATTGATGCATTACGTAGTGAACTTGACCATGCTACGGTATCCAACAGTAAGATTTACGTAATGGTACAACCTATCGTCAAGCGGGGAGAGCAGCAATGGAACTACTTTGAGATATTAGCTCGCTGGGAAAGTAATACTCTTGGAACAATATCGCCAATTGAGTTCATTGAAGCTGCCGAACAATCGGGGCTAATTATTGAACTTGGAGAACGCATTGTTGAACTCGCTTGTGCTGCAAAAAAAGAACTTGAAGCGGGGTTAGGTTATAAAGTGAAACTCAGCTTAAATTGCTCCGCTCACGAACTAAAAGATTCCAGTCGCTATACACAACACTTGATGAAAACCATTGCTAAGTATGGTTTTGAACCTCGTGAATTTACCATTGAGCTAACAGAAACCGTTCTGCTTTCACGTACAAATGAAGTTCGTTATGTACTAGACAAACTCCGTAACCACGGCTTTACTGTTGCCCTAGATGATTTTGGTACAGGTTATTCGAGCTTAAATTACATCCACAGCTATCCAATCGACTGCATTAAAATTGATGCTACTTTTGTCACCAACATGTTGTGTAATGAAACCTCAGAACGCGTGGTATGGTTAATCATTCAATTGGCGAAACAGTTAGGCGTAGAGCTCGTTGCGGAGGGTGTTGAAAGTCAGGAAGCGCTAGAAAAACTATATGAGATGGGATGTGAACAAATACAAGGCTATTACTTTTCAAAGCCGAATACTCCCCATGCCATTATTTCTCACTATGACAATATGCAAACGGTATTATTGCCACAGGCACAATAAACAATTATATGCCCCAAACCGCTATATGTACCCAAGCATGTATCTAAAGTATGAACCGAAAGCCTCTGAGCATAGATGAACGATATAATGAGGTTTGTGAGTGCCAGTCAGTCAACACTGCTGCAACTTTAATTAGGTTTTATGTGAATGAAATTGCGGATAAAAAAAAGAGGCGTGATATGCGCCCCTTTCTCTTCTCTTTTCTTCTCTTTTCTTCTCAGAAGAAACCAACAAGATTTATGCATTAGCGATGCAAGACAAAATATGCCTTAAAATGGCACCTCAATCTGCATTAAGAGATCACCTTTATATTCACTGTGCCAACGATAATCTAACCGCATACGTGGCTTACCCAATTCTTTCTCGCCAAAACCTAAGCTAAACTGAACTCCATGATTCATCAACCACTCTTCGGGCGTTAAAGAATCAAGACTCTCTTCAAGCTCACTCGGCTTCCATATGCCCACGCCAAAATAATTGGACTCTAAGCTTTTTGTTAAGACGGGATTAGACGCAGATTGTAAAACCCAATCAGACCAGTATTCAGAATAATCAATAGGCTCTTGATCAAATGCTTCTGTCAATGCATCCATTTTTTGTGCTGAGTACTGTATGCCTTCCAATAACGAAAAGCAGACACCACTTTTTGAATGAAACAATACCGATTCAGACACAAAGTCTGATTGATATAACTCACATGCATAACTCGTTGAAACGCTACAAAGCGACAAGATGATCCATCTTACTTTTGCCACTTAACACCCCAATCCTATTTCATTATTTATAGTGTTTGTTTTTTATTAATATACTGCGAACTCGAGGTGTAGTGAAACTATCTATACTCTCTTGCGCTTGTAATGCACTTCGAATATCAGTACTGCGAATATTCACCTTTTCAGGACAAGCCATAACGGACCATTGAGACAGAATATCTTCAGCTCGGTAGAATTTTGAAAAATTGAAAAAATTATCAGGCCCCAAAACAAAAGTAAGTTCACTTTCAGGATATTTCAATTGAAGGGCTTCCATCACCGAATATGTCGTCACACTCTGATTAGGCTGAAAAAGCGTCTCTTCAATATCGCATCTTTCAAACGTCGATGATTCTAGATCGGCAATGAATGCATCAACTAACTCGCATCGGGATGAATATTCGAGCATTTCTTTCCCCCACGCATGGGAAATACTCGGTACTAACAGAACCTTGTCAAAATGCAGTAATGATTCCAAAACGCTTTTATGCCCAAGGCTTGGTGGGTTAAAAGCACTACCAAACACGGCAATTTTCTTCATTTTTTAGCCTTGTTGTAAGGAAATTTCTGATCCCCGTTTCCTAACGGGCTGATTGAGGTATGATACTACCATCAATATTCAAAATTACATTGCTTGCAGGAATAAAACTAATGGAACAGTTAATTCGCGATGAGATGCGCGTACTACCATCGATCGATCCTCACTTTGAAATCTCACGCCGTGTTAATTTCATTAAAACTAAACTGATAAACTCAGGGTGTAAGTCTCTCATTCTTGGGATCAGTGGCGGAGTCGATTCAACCACATGTGGACGCTTAGCTCAAATTGCTGTCAATGAACTGAACGAAGAACACGATGGTTCTTACCAGTTTATTGCTGTACGTCTTCCTTACGGCGAGCAACAAGATGAAGATGAAGCGCAGCTTGCACTGCATTTCATTCAACCAACCCATTCGATTTCTGTAAACATCAAAGACGGTGTTGATGGCTTACATGCCGCCTCTCAGTTTGCACTAAAGGGCACAGATCTCATTCCACAAGATGCTGCCAAAATTGATTTCATCAAAGGTAACGTCAAGGCACGAGCTCGGATGGTTGCTCAGTACGAAATCGCAGGGTATGTCGGTGGCCTAGTGCTTGGCACCGACCATTCTGCTGAAAATATTACGGGTTTTTATACTAAGTTTGGTGATGGTGCTTGCGATTTAGCGCCGTTATTTGGGCTCAATAAACGTCAAGTACGTCAACTGGCTGAAACTCTAGGTGCACCTGAACAACTTGTTAAAAAAGTACCAACAGCCGATCTAGAAGAACTTGCGCCACAAAAAGCCGATGAAGATGCACTGAATCTAACCTATGATCAAATCGATGATTTCTTAGAAGGTAAACAAGTGCCTAGTGATGTGACAGAGCGACTAGTACGTATCTACACAATAACGCAGCACAAACGCCAACCTATCCCAACAATCTACGATTAAGCGATAAGGTCGAGTGCACGTTAAATTCAATGATAGACAGTTGAATTACACACTAGCCACAGAAATTATTCGCCATTAAAAAGGGAGCACAACGCTCCCTTCTCTTCAAACCTGAATGCTATTTCAAACCTGAGGCTATACCCGCTCAGCTAATGCGATATTGTTATTCGCCCATAACAATGCTTGTAGTCGATTTTTAGCGTTAATTTTTTTGAAGATATTGTGCAAATGCGTTTTAACGGTATTTTCACTAACAAATAATTCATCTGCAATTTGCAGGTTCGATGCACCATGACCGAGTAAACGCATAATCTCTTTTTCACGTTTAGTTAAATTCGCATAGACTTGTGATGTCGTGACATTATTAGCACATCGGAAATGTTCAATATAATCTTGTGCGACTTTTCTAGATAGCCACATCTCATCTTGCATGATCTTTTCCATACCTTTTAGCAGCAAGGAAATATCATCATCTATATAAAAAACACCAACGAGATTACGCCATTTAAATAGCTGGCTTGAAGCCACATCTTTAGGACAATTAATCACTATTTCTTTAGATGCTTGGCTTGATACAACTTTAGCTTGGTTATAACTTTCAAAATTGCTGTCATTCAAATAATGATAATCAATCAATACAAAATCACCCAGCAGTGTTTCCTCTCCACTGTCACGCTCAATATCCGCTAAAGAAACAATTTGGACATCCAGCTGAATCCCCTTCTCTAACGAATCTTTAAACAGTTTAGACTGCATACTAATATCAGATAGTAAGGTAATTTTATATGTATCATCATTGTTCATCTTAAAACACTCCAGCTCAACTTGCTCCGTTACATAAAACTATCGTTTAGATACAAATAGTCAACACGCACTACACTCTAGCTCCACGGCACATCACGTTTTTATTTCGACAATTCAACTAATTAAGGTATATCTCTTATTTTTGAGAACCAAGTTCATTTAGTTAATAGTTCTTAACCTTGTTAACTGCATGAAATTTAAATGATAAAAACAACAAATAGAATAACCAACTTAGTGACATAGAACCGCCCCCACTCGAAGACGTTGCTGAGGAACTAACACTAGAAGTATTATTTTCAACTAATACCCGCTCACCATTATCATTTCGTACAAAAAAACGAGGAGTCACTTGCCCATTTAATACATTGTTAATCCAATCTTGATAATCATATAATTCAGTAAATACCGATGTTGCGTTAACCGTTGGATCACCGCAAACACTGGGTCCAAAACTAGTCACACCAATTTGAATGTATTCGCTCCCATTAAACCAATAAACAGGACCACCAGAGTCACCGTTACAAGTCGAATTTTTTAGGCCTCCGCTTATTGGTCCATCAAAACAAATCTGTTTATTCGTTAACTGATTTCCGAAAACCGCACGACAGGTTGCATTTGAAATAGGGGTAACGGGAGCTTGTAGTAAGGTGCTCCCCCCTTGATCGGTGCTCGACAACCAACCATGACCAACAATACGATAATCACCTATAAACGGGTAAACGTCATTCAAGCTATCATTGATTAATCGCATATAATCAGGAACAGGAAGTGGCTCTTCCAACTTAATAATGGCGATATCATCAGGCCAAAGCGCATCATTCGAATCAACAAATGAATTTAAATAATAAAATTCAGCTGCTCGGGACTGAGATTGGTTTAAAAACTGGCTTTCATCTGATAGCTGAGGGGCCACAACTGTGTGTAGCATCACATCACGCTGTCCATAGAGACAATGGGCAGCAGTCAGTACATATTGACTATTGAGCATGGTCGCACCGCAAAAGCTTGAGGCATCATAAGTATTGCCTTTGCGGTAAAACAGACTAGCAATTGAGGGGAAAGATGAAACCGTGGCGGCTTGGCCATTAACGATATAAGAAGACACATCACTCGCGAATGAAAAACAACTTGTCGCAGTCAGCACGAGTAATGTTATACATCCTCTCATTGCACCCCCTATCAATTCGTATAGATTTCATTAAACAACTAAAGTTTAGCTTATGAATCAACAAAGGGATGAATGATTTCACATTAACGGTTGCGTCGACGAAGTAACAGAGCGAGACCTAGTAGGCCTAACTGATACCAACTACTGCCACCACCCTCTTCATTAGCTCTAAATTTATCATCGTGAGGATTAGCTTTGAATTGAGGCTCGACAGTACCCGCTAAAACACTCGTAATCCAATCTTGATAATCATAAACTTCTGTAAATACCGAGGTATAAGAAGACGTCGTATTCCCGCATTCATTGGGTCCATAGCTCGTAATGCCAATTTGCTTGTATTCGGCGCCATCCCACCAATAAACAGGCCCGCCTGAATCACCATTACACGTAGAATTTTTATAATCACCGACAATAGCACCATCAAAACACAATTGCTTGTTACTGGTTCCGCAAATATTAGCCCCATCGATAAGCTGTAATTCTGTTTTTAAAAGAGCAGTACCTCCCTCTACATTTCCTGCTTCTAAACCGTGACCAATGGTAACGAAAGATGGATTGCCGGGATTAATAGGGTAATTATCATTCTGAGTTGTATTTATCAACGAACTAAAATCGCTGATATTCAGTGGTGATTGTAGCTTAATTATCGCAATATCGTTTGGCCACAATACATTCTCATCATCGACATAATTATCAGGGTAGTAATATTCAATGCCTCGTGAAGCCATATTATTGCCATTCACATAGTCTGTTTCATTTTGCAGTTGAACGACAACTCGACTGTTTAGCATTAATGACTCGTCACCAACAATACAATGCGCCGCTGTTAATACATATTGTTGGTTGAGCATGGTTGCACCACATGTATAACCATATTTTTTTCCATCATCAAAATACAGACTAGCAAAAGAGGGGAAGTTGACTATCGACGCTGGATTTCCATTGATAATATAAGGCGATATATTTTGCGCTGAGACAGAGCCCGTAATTAACACTGACAACAATAAAGATTGATATTTCATGATCTCAATTTACGTTAATTTATAATCCTGTTATTTAACAATAAAAAAACCTCTCAAACGAGAGGTTTACAATACATACATTATTGAACTCGATCTATATCATCAACCGCGATAATAACGCTGAGGGACAAACGGTATTTTTTCAATAACCATAGGGAGCATCTTGCCACGAACTTCAGCAAAAAGTTCCGTGCCGATAGCCGTTAGGTCCATTCTTACATACCCCATAGAGACGGGTTTTCCTGCATTTGGCCCTGCGGTTCCACTGGTCACTATGCCCACTTTGTTCCCATCACCGTCAAACAACTCTGTACCCTCTCGCACTGGAGCTTTTGTTTGCCCAACGAGGCCAACACGTTTGCGTGATACATCTTTCGTTTCAATCTGATTCAAAATGATCTCAGCGCCCGGAAAACCACCAGCTCGCTCACCATCAGCGCGACGTACTTTCTGAATACCCCACAATAGACTTGCTTCGACAGGCGTTGTTGTCGTATCTAGGTCATGTCCATACAAACACAGGCCGCACTCCAAACGCAGAGAATCTCGAGCGCCTAATCCAATCCACTCAACCTCTGCCTGTTCTGTCAAATAATCTGCTAACGCTTCGGCTTTATCAGCACTGACTGAGATTTCATAGCCATCTTCGCCAGTATAGCCACTGCGCGAGACGATACATTCACAGCCCAATAACTCAAGCACATTCACGTCCATAAAGACCATATCAGACACTTTAGGGTTTAATCGTGCTAAAACTTCAGCAGCTTTCGGTCCTTGCAACGCCAGCAACGCTCTGTCTTCAATCACTTCAAGCGTTACATTTTGTGGTAGATGGGCTCGAATGTGGGCAATATCCTGCTCTTTGCAAGCCGCATTAACCACAACAAACAAATGATCGCCTAAGTTAGCAACCATCAAATCGTCCATGATTCCGCCTTGCTCATTAGTAAAGAAAGCGTACCTTTGGTTACCTGATGGCAAGTCAATAATATCAACAGGCACTAATGACTCAAGAAATGCAGACGCGCCCTCACCGCGCAAACGGAGTTGCCCCATATGGGAAACATCAAACAGGCCTGCCGCATCGCGTGTATGCAAATGTTCCTTTTTAACACCCAATTTATATTGCACAGGCATATCATAACCTGCAAAAGGGACCATTTTAGCCCCAGCGGCAACGTGTCGTGTATATAGTGGGGTTCTGAGTAGCTCTTGAGTCATCATTGTCTCCAAATAATCAGGGTCACTTTCCTCGAAAGGAAACCTTGTTTCCAATAATAAACACGATAGTGGATCTTTTGCACGATTAACAAACGAACTGGCGTTCAAAGTGTGACATTTAACATTATAAAAACAAAACCAATCGCAACATCCGGCTATATTTCATACAGCATAACGAAAAAAATGGTAGAAAATCACGTTTAAAACACACAAAGAAATCGTTTGCTATTACTATAAAAACCAACATTTCCGAAACATTACTTAGCCGTTACCCACAGAATATGGGCATCTTCTTCACTAACAGAAACCAACATATGCCCCATATTGGCATCGTAGTAAACGCTGTCGCCATCATGAAGTGTCACTGGTTCATAGAATTCAGAGTAGAACGTGACTGAGCCTGACAGTATTAACAGGAACTCTTCGCCATCGTGTCGAACCCAATCGCTATACTCTTCAAATGTCCTCGCTCTAACACGGCTTTTAAACGGTAACATTCGTTTATTCGATAGTTGCGTGGCAAGCAATTCATGCTCATAAGTTTGAGTCGGATGAGGCTTTCCATGTTCCGCCTTAGTGATATCTCTGCGCCCTGAAGCTGTCTTTTTCCTTGGAGGTTCAAAGAGTTGCGGCATATCAATCTGTAAGCCATGAGCGAGTTTTTGCATCGCTTGAAAGGTTGGTGAAATCTGTTCGTTCTCAATCTTGCTTAAAGTAGAACGTGCCAAGCCTGTTCGCTGACTCGCCTCTTCCAAGGTAATGCCTAGCTTTCCTCGGATATCTTTAATCCTTTCGCCCAGTTTTAAAGGCTCAATTGACGGTTCCTGAGATTGCTTTGCCAAAGTAAGTGAAGGGTAATCATCATAAATGTCTTCAGCCATACGTCCCTCATGTCTAATACATCTCGTCCTTTTTCCATTGTGCATGAAGCCGATAATAGAAAAAAGATCTCTAAAAGAAATAAACCGTGCGCTTGTTAACAAATAAGCGACTTAAGTTTCCTATAGGAAATTTTTGGTTGATTGTTTAGATAACAACCGCTATGTTGCTAACTTGTTAGTTAAGGAGTGTTATTACCTTTGGAAACAATCAACCATTCCAACGGTTTCATTCTACCTTTTTGGGGAATTTATCACGCTGCTGAGTTCGCATTTAGCAGGACAAAAAACACAGCCTGACGAGAACAAAAAGAGCGACACACGCCACGGTATCTCGTAAGTATCAATGGAAGGTCAACTGCCATGAATCAGTCTTATCCAAACCACAGCCTCGAACATTTTTTCTCTACCAATCTTTCTGCTACAGATGACGCGGTTTTTGCAGGAATTCAAGCCGAGTTCACTCGCCAAAATGAACAAATTGAGCTAATTGCATCTGAAAACATTGTCTCTAAAGCGGTAATGCAGGCGCAAGGAACGTGCTTAACCAACAAATATGCAGAGGGTTATCCGGGGCGCCGCTACTATGGTGGTTGCGAACATGTCGATACTGTCGAAGCGATTGCTATCGAACGAGCTAAGAAACTATTCAATTGCACATTTGCCAACGTGCAACCCCATTCTGGAGCGCAAGCCAACGGCGCGGTCAAGTTAGCCTTGCTTCAGCCGGGTGATACGATTTTGGGTATGTCTCTTGATGCCGGTGGTCACCTAACGCATGGTGCCCGTCCAGCCTTGTCAGGAAAATGGTTTAACGCGGTTCAATATGGCGTAGATCGTGAAACATTAGAGATCAACTACGATGATGTTCGCGCACTTGCGCTTGAGCACAATCCTAAAATGATCATCGCCGGTGGTAGTGCTATTCCTCGCGTAATCGACTTTGCTAAGTTTCGAGAAATCGCCGATGAAGTCGGTGCTATCTTAATGGTCGATATGGCACATATTGCCGGTCTTATCGCGACAGGTGCTCATCCGAGTCCCTTACCACACGCTCACGTCGTGACAACGACGACACACAAAACCTTGCGCGGCCCTCGTGGCGGCATGATCTTGACCAACAACGAAGAGATCATCAAAAAAATTAACTCTGCCGTATTCCCAGGTTTGCAAGGTGGCCCTCTGATGCATGTGATTGCGGCTAAGGCTGTCGCATTTGGAGAAGCACTTGGTCCTGAGTTTAAGACTTATATCGATTCGGTGATCAATAACGCAAAAGTTCTCGCCGAAGTATTGCAAACTCGAGGCTGCGACATCGTAACAGGTGGTACCGATACTCACCTTATGTTGGTGGATCTTCGTCCTAAAGGCCTAAAAGGTAATGCGGCTGAAGAAGCTCTTGAACGTGCTGGTATCACATGTAACAAAAATGGCATCCCATTTGATACAGAGAAGCCTATGATTACATCGGGAGTTCGTTTAGGAACACCTGCTGGAACGAGTCGTGGCTTTGGCTCAGAAGAATTCAAACTCATTGGTAACTGGATCGGCGATGTTCTTGACGGGTTAGCTGAAAACCCAACGGACAACTCAGAGATCGAGCAGCGTGTTCTTAAACAAGTGAAAGAACTCTGTAAGCGCTACCCACTCTACCAATAACCCGTATTTATACAAAAATTCAAAACCTAATAAGTTATTTTGGAGATTAAGCAATGGACAACACACTGAAGTTTGCAGATAGCCATGAATGGGTCCGAGACAACGGTGACGGTACAGTAACTATCGGTATTTCTGAGCATGCTCAAGAAATGTTGGGAGATGTCGTCTTCGTCGACCTACCTGAAGTTGAAGATACTATCGATGCCGGTGATAGCTTCTCACTCGTTGAATCTGTAAAGGCAGCATCCGATATTTATGCACCTGTTACAGGTGAAATTGTAGAGATTAATGAAGAGCTAGAAGACAGCCCAGAGCTTATCAATGAAGAACCTTATGAAGGTGGTTGGATCGTAAAAGTACGCCTTGCCGATCCATCAGAACTCGACAATCTCAAAGATGCGGAAGAGTACTTAAACTCTATCGAAGAAGATTAAGCGTAAAACCGACGAAAGCTGCCCGCGTGGCAGCTTTTTTTCAACATACGCATTTATAATTAGAGATATCAGTAAATGCTACCTCTGTCATGCCGCACGAGTATTCAAGTGAACCTCTTGATAACAACGTGAAGCACCATGGTATGACAGAGCCTGTTCTTAATCATCACGCTCCATTGAGCAAATTAAGAACAGCATTTGAATTCTGATGTCATAAGGTAAAGATACAATGACTGAATTACTTCAAAGCCTCAGCACACAACACGAGTTCATCACTCGTCACAATGGTCCGAATTTATCTGACCAACAAAAAATGTTGGACGCGATCCACGCCGCAACTCTCGACTCTCTAATCGAAGAGACCGTACCTGCTCAAATTCGCCTCGAACAACCAATGCAATTGGCCGAAGCGAAAAGCGAAGCAGATATGCTGGTCGCGATGAGAAAATTCGCAGACCAAAACCAAATTAAACGTACCTTTATTGGACAAGGTTATTACAACACATTCACCCCAAATGTCATTCTACGTAATGTGTTTGAAAACCCGGGTTGGTACACCGCTTACACCCCTTATCAGCCAGAAATTTCTCAAGGTCGTCTTGAAGCTTTACTTAACTACCAGCAAATGGTCATGGACCTAACTGGGATGGAAATTGCTAACGCATCTTTGCTCGATGAAGCGACAGCCGCCGCAGAAGCAATGACTTTGTGCAAACGCGCAGGCAAAAGCAAGAGCACCACTTTCTTTGTAGCTGATGATGTACACCCACAAACTATTGAAGTGGTAAAAACTCGAGCAAAATACATTGGCTTTGATGTTTTAGTCGCCGATATCGATACACTGCCAGAACAAGACGTATTTGGAGCCTTACTGCAATACCCAAATACAACAGGTAATGTGCGCGATTTGACCGATGTGATTGCCAAAGCGCAAGCGAACAAAACTTTAGTAACAGTGGCAACGGACCTTCTTGCCAGCGCCCTACTTAAACCTGCTGGTGAAATGGGTGCTGATGTTGTAATTGGTTCCGCCCAACGCTTTGGTGTTCCTATGGGTTATGGTGGCCCACACGCCGCCTTTATGGCAACCAAAGATAAACACAAGCGCACTATGCCAGGCCGTGTTATTGGTGTTTCTATTGACAGTAATGGCAACCAAGCACTGCGCATGGCAATGCAAACGCGTGAACAACATATTCGCAGAGAAAAAGCCACATCCAACATCTGTACCGCGCAAGCACTGCTTGCCAATATGGCGTCTTTCTATGCTGTGTATCATGGCGCAGAGGGGTTACGTACTATTGCCCGCCGTACTCATCATATGACGGCAATACTTGCAGCGGGCTTAACTAAATCTGGTTTTGAGCTTGCCCACCACAGCTTCTTCGACACCATTACGATCAACACAGGCTCTCGAACCGAAGAACTGTACACTAAAGCGCAAGCCGCTGACATCAACTTGCGTAAGCTTCCAAGCAAGCTAGGTGTGAGTTTTGATGAAACCACCACAGTGAGCGACATTGCTGCGCTGTTCGAAATCTTTAGCGTAAAAGAAGATGTTAGCGCTCTTTCTTCAGAGATCAGTGAGAATGAATTCGCGGCAATTCCTGAATCTTGCCGTCGTTCAACTTCATATCTAACCCATCCTGTTTTCAATACGCACCATAGCGAAACGCAGATGATGCGTTACCTTAAGCAGTTGGAAAACAAAGACTTCTCTTTAACTCACGGCATGATTCCTCTAGGCAGTTGTACGATGAAGCTCAATGCTGCTGCAGAGATGATTCCTGTAACATGGCCGGAATTTGGTGCGCTGCACCCGTTCGCTCCTATCGAACAAGCGGCTGGCTATACAGCACTCGCAAAAGATCTAAAAGAGAAGTTATGCGAAATCACAGGTTACGATGATTTCTCTCTACAACCCAACTCAGGGGCTTCTGGCGAATATGCTGGCCTAATCGCAATTCAGCGTTACCACGAAAGCCGTGGCGATGCTCACCGCAACGTTTGCTTGATTCCTAGCTCTGCTCACGGAACCAACCCTGCCACCGCATCCATGGTGTCAATGAAAGTGGTGGTGGTTAAATGTGACAACGAGGGCAACATTGATATCAATGACCTAGCAGAAAAAATCGAGAAACATAAAGAGAACCTATCTAGCATTATGATCACTTACCCTTCAACCCACGGGGTATATGAAGAGCAAGTGAAAGAAGTGTGCGAAATGGTTCACGCCGCCGGAGGCCAAGTCTATCTAGATGGCGCCAACATGAATGCTCAGGTTGGTTTAACCACACCGGGCTACATCGGCTCTGACGTTTCTCACCTGAACTTGCACAAAACGTTCTGTATTCCACACGGTGGCGGTGGCCCAGGTATGGGGCCAATTGGTGTAAAATCTCATCTTGCGCCTTTCCTACCGGGACACATTGAAAACGGTGTAGAGGGTGACGATTTCGCTGTTTCTGCTGCAGACTTAGGCAGTGCATCTATTTTACCGATTTCATGGGCATACATTGCGATGATGGGTGAAGTTGGCCTAACAGAAGCAACCAAAGTGGCGATTTTGAACGCCAACTATGTCATGGAAATGCTTCGTCCTTACTACCCTGTTCTTTATCGTGGTACGAATGGACGAGTTGCGCACGAGTGCATCATTGATATTCGCCCACTAAAAGAAGAAACCGGTATTAGTGAAGAGGATATTGCAAAACGTCTGATGGATTATGGTTTCCATGCTCCAACGATGTCTTTCCCAGTAGCGGGCACTCTGATGGTTGAACCGACCGAGTCGGAAGACTTAGAAGAGTTGGATCGCTTCTGTGAAGCGATGATTTCTATTCGTGAAGAGATGGATCGCGTTAAAGATGGGGAATGGCCACTGGACAACAACCCTCTGGTTAATGCACCTCACACGCAAGTGGATCTATCGAGCGAAAACTGGGACCGTCCATACTCACGTGAAGTGGCTTGCTTCCCATCAAAAGCAACCAAAAACTCGAAGTACTGGCCAACCGTTAACCGCGTAGACAATGTATACGGTGATAGAAACCTAATCTGCTCATGCCCTAGTATTGATAACTACGCTGAGTGATGGTGATGCCTTATTACAACTAAGTTTATGACTTAATACTCAATAAAAAAGCGAACCAAATGGTTCGCTTTTTGTCTTCTTAATGAAACTTGCTAGCTTTCAGTTAACGTTAAAAGCTAGGTTAAAAGGTTTGTCCCGCTTTTATGTTGGCCTCTATCTTGAGCGTTATCGAAGCGGGCCAGTGACTCTTTGCCTTGCCAAAGAGTAACCAGAAAGGCGTTTTTATTTCTTTGGTGTTGTCCGGTCGGTTTGAGGCGTTCCCTACGCCGCAAACCTAAAAATTCGTCCTGAATTTTTACCTATTGCCCTGTTTGTAAGAGCTAGCGCATATTTGGACAGAAGCACGTTAGAGGATGGATTCTAACGTGCCAAAACTGGATTAGAAAAAGTATCTTGAAGCCTTAAATGCTTGTTATACGATTTTGGGGCTAATTTCTTTGACTGCGTTTGAAAGAGGGTACTTTTGGGTTAAACCACCAATGTAAGCATACAACTTGTTATATGCACGTCGATCTACAGAATAAGTGTATGATAGTAAACCATTGATATGAGAGAGCTCTGTTGACTTACCTGTAAATAGATGATGAAGTTTTGCCCTAATTTCTCTGTGTTTAACACGCCCTATCCCTACACTGCTCTCCGAGAGTATAAGACCAGTAACTTTTTTCTGGCGTTTCGTACCACATATGGCTGTCTTTTTATGGTTAATCTTAAATCCTTCATCACTGATAATGGTCCCGATGAAGTGTTTAACTTTTCTTATTTTAGAAGCCGTATGAGAAGAAAACGTCATATCGTCAGCATAACGAGTGTAAACAATACCTCTTGGTCCAGCGTAACCTTGTATCCTAGCGTCGAGTTTCGCACATACTAGATTCGCTAGCTTTGGAGAAGTTGGAGCTCCTTGAGGTAGCCCACCACCATATGTACACAAATTGGTTAGCAAAATCGACAACTCTTTGTTGTACCCAATAGAACTAAAAACCCCATACACTTTAGATGCTGAAACGTTGGGGAAAAAATCCTCTAAATCTATAGTTAATACATAATTAGAACCAACATGTGGTCGAGCATTGTCTAGAATTGACGTTCCAACTTCGAAACCTTTTGAGCAAGGAGAAGATGAAAGCTTGTCTAAGATATTTCGCAAAATCCAAGCCTGTACAGCTTTAAGTTCCCTGGACGGTTGAGAAATAAGTCGACTCTTTCCGCTTACTTTAGGGACTGGATAAACTCTGTAATGAGATTCGGCAGTTGCAGAAAGATAACGAATTTTACCAGCAGAAAGTCGAGCTTGATTAGCGAAATCGTCAATGGATAGCATTGCAGGCAATCCAATGTTTTTGAGGCTATATATATTTTTTGAGGTCATTTGTGGCGACACACCCTTACGTCTTAAGTCGCGGATGAAAAGGTGCAGTTCCAGAAACGACTGTATTCTGGCTCTGCACATTTTCATGCGGCATTGAATCAGATTGTATGCAGGATAGCGAAACGCTATCCAATGAACTAAGTAAGCTCATTCGCTAAGGGTGTGCGCCGGAGACGATTCTATCATAACGCACACTTGCATTTCTACGATTTTCCGCATTCAATATTTCGATCCTTACCTTATCCAAGTATATGTTATCAAATGTATTTCTTACATACTCAGCACCTAAGGGGGTCACTTGGTAACCAGTCGCAGTTCGTGATATAAATTTCTTAAAAGCCAACCTCCCTAGTGATGACTTAGTCGCGATATCACATAAAACTTTATCTTGATTGGTTGCAAAGCCAATCAATTTTGAAAGCATTACGTTATTGAGTTTATCGAGTAAGTAGATACAAGGAAGAATAAAGTTTTCAGCTTCTAGTATATTCGCAACGTCTTTTTCTACGGGGTGCTCTTTCCGTATTTGAGTTATATAGTTGTTAACATTTCGATAGATTCGATGATATTCATCAGGAACAGTCAAATGATCATAATTGATATGGATAACCTTTCCTGTGCCTGATGACTTTATTAATCTATAAGGTCCATAGTTAATAAAACTTTTATTACTTTTATATTTTCTATTCGAAAGAACAACCATTTTACGAGCAAGTTGCTCATTATTGGAAAAAGCACCAATCTCTGCAAATGACCCCGGACTTTCTGGGAATAGTACTATTGCATCAACACTATCCGCCAGAATTCCCTCAAGCTTTAACAAGCTATGTTGACCTTGACCCGCTAACAAATCGTCAAATAGATCCTCAGGATACAATAACTCATATCGAGGATAATGCGAAAAAACAGCAGCCATTTGAGAACGTGCTGTCTTATCATTTTTTATGTCTGCACCACACAAAAATACTGTAACTCGCTTTCGATTACGAGGTACAAAAATCTTGTCTTTAATAACCCGAGCAACATGCTCAAGTTCTTGGTCTGTCAAAGACTTGTTCATACACAACCTTCGCGCCTAAATAACTCGATGAAATAATACACTATTTTTCGTCATGGTGGGAAAATCGTATAACGCCGCGCTAAGTGGTGAGCAACGCGACCACCTTGCCTAAACCATTGTGACATAAACACTTAACCCAAAGTAAGCTGAAAATGCCAAGCGTTGGGAATCCCTCTTAAACGCTTTGTATGGGCTGTTCTAGATAACTTTCGCAGAACCCACAATGTAAGCAACGTTCGCCACCATAATTTTCGTTATAGTCTAAGCCGCCACCCCAACCACAGCTAGGACAAAATTCTTGTTCATCTACATCTGTCCACTGCCATGCACCCAAGTATTCAGGAACTCCGCTACGATCTCGCGCAACTATTTCAAAAGCGTTATCGTTAACCGCAATGAAACTATCCACAGAATGCTGCTTGAGTTCTTCAAGGACATCACAGACACTTAACTCAAACCATTCAAGATGAACATTGTTAAGGGAATACTTTGTGTGAAGCTGTTTCTCTAGACTTCTATCATTGTCAGAGTCAATCCAGCCCATCAATTTGAGTTTATAGGGACTTCCTGTGCTCAATTGCGCTAAACGCTTAGGAACGTTTTTACTAATGCCAATTTTGATGCGCAGGCAGTCATAATTTCCGTTTTCATCTTCCGCTATAAAGTACACTGCCATTTGATTTTTCCTTGTAAACCCTAACATTTATTAGACGACATATTGTCGTCTTTAATCTTTCGGCAACGCCATCATTTTCATATTAACTCAACTGATAATCAATAAGTTATGACACATGACGGGAAGTTAGGCTGCAAGATGTCGCCTAATGACGAGAATGAACAGTTATCAACTCGATCTGATAAGTTTGAGTTAGGAAAAGGCAACCCCTTTGAATTGTGTAGAGTATTTCATCTAAGTGATTTCGGGGCATAAATGAGCTAGGTATAGTAGTTAGTACAATGTGATCATCAAGCGATTTTGTCGAACATTTCAAATTAAGCCGAAAGACCCCTCCTAACCTCCCCTTTATCATGTTTTTAGGCCAATTCTATTGTTCAGTAAGGGGAGGAACAAAATGCCAAACATTGAGGATATGGTGATCACTTCATGCTGTTCATTATTTGCACAATGGAAGAGCTAACTTTCCACGCTCGAATTAGCCAAACGCTTCCAACCACACGAGGAAAAATTCAGGACAGAATTTTTAGGTTTTCGGCGTCGGGAACGCCTAAAACCGGCCGGACAACGACTACCGAACCAAAGCGCCTTTCTGATTACTCTTTGGCAAGGCAAAGAGTAATTAGTCCGCTTATGGATAGGCTAATGAAATGCACATAAGTAATAAGCGGAACATACAGTAATGACTATTACTATTACTATTACTTTTTGAATAGAGAAAATAGCCGACCATCTGTAACGTATTTAAAGGCGAAATGTCTTTAGGGGCATAATATTATTCAGGGCACTTTCAAGCTAGAAAGTGCCCTCAGTAACGCTTCCTTAGAGATTAACGAAAACTTGGAATAATCGCCGGAATCCCTGGTAAAAGACCAACCAACGCCATCACACTCGTTAGTACAATAAACATGATTCCAGGCAACACCCAACGGTTCATTTTACTCAGTTCACCGCTGCGCTCTTTACAACCGACTAAGCCTAAATTATCCAACAGCATGGTAAGAGACCAACCAAATGCAGGGTTAACTAACGCTGAAGAAAATACAACTATGGCTGCTGACTGTGTGGTTTTTCCCTCACGTGTCATTTCCATTCCCGCTTCTAGCAATGGAACAAATACCCCAACAATTAGCGCGACACAAAGTACAGGTTGCCATATTGCCAAATCCATTGGGTAGCCCCAAACCGCTGCAATAATACAGAACAGAGCCGTTAACAAAGCACCAGCAGGAATAGGACGCTTAGCAATAGCCGCCGGCACAATATAAGTACCCCATGAAGAAGTAAAATTAGTACCACCGAGCAGAGAACCGAACGTTTGACGAATTGAAGCCGTAGTCATGGTATCGTCAATGTTCATATGAACTTTTTCAGTGCGCTCTGGATAGCTGATTTTTTGAAACACTTGATGCCCTAAAAAATCTGGCGACCACATAGCCACAGCTAAAATAGCAAAGGGTAATACCACCATGAAATGTTCAATCGTAGGTAAGCCTAGCATCCAGCCTGTATCTTCTCCCCACCAATACATAGGGTTCATATTAGGTAAACCGGGCTCAGTTTGAAAAGAAAATGGAGCACCCATGGCAAAAGCTAACGTACCACCCAGCAAGCAACTAAGAGGTACTGCTAGCCAGCGCTTACGAAAATGTTCCAACAAAGCATATAAAATAATGGTGCAAAAGATCACGACAAAAGCAATATGACTCATGCCGATTCCCTCAGCCCAAGCAAACAGCTTTTTAACTTGAGAAACGGTTCCAACAAAACCAAGGTAGAGTAATAAACCGCCACACACGCCTTTACTGGTGAGATTGGCTAGCATACTGCCACCTTTACTGATGGCTAAGAGTAAGCCAAAAGCGCCAATCAGCAACCCAAAGGCCATAGGATGCCCGCCTGCTGCAACAACAATTGGAATTAAGGGAATGAGTGGACCGTGTGTACCTGCAAGGTTAGCGGTCGGCAATAAAAAACCGGAGAAAATAATAATGAAAACAGATGCGATGAGTAGTTCATAGCGAACATTTTCTAAAATGAAGCCTTCATTTAGCCCTAGAGCCCCAGCAAAGGTTGCTGCAATGGCTCCCACCATAACAACCTTACCAATAGTGGCTGCTAAAGCTGGAATGGTATCTTCTATCTCAAATCGATAATCTTTAAACGGCAAATTAGGACGCCAGCGTTTAGGCGCCATGATTTGCAATTCGTTCTCTAAATATTGTTCTCGGGAATCAAACTCCGAACTCGGTTTATGTTGTTGTTCATAAGTGAGTTCATTCTCGTTGACTTGGGGCTTATCTGTTCGTATACCTACAGACTCTAAAGTACTGCTCATTTTGCTTCCTTTCGCTCACATTCTAAGATGTGTTATGCCAATTATTTACTTACGGAACGAAGATTTAGCGGAGTAACCACCTATATATTTCCTATTAGAAAAATTTGATGTCCATATATTATTCATAAGTTAAGTGGCGCTATTATCAATAAAAACAACTCATCATAAATAGAGACCAAACAACCAAAAATATGGCTATTCCTTTCTATACAAATCTTAAATCCACTCTTAAATGAAAATAATAAATCAACCTACCATTAAAAATAGTTACGAAAATAATGACTAAAAACCATTAAAAATCCGTTGCTAGCACTCTATACCAAACTAAAAAAAACAAACAGTCTCAGGTAGTTAGACATTAGTCGTAGAGTACCCCTACTAGTAGAGGAAACTGTCGATAATATTTATAAACCATTAATTTCAAGAATAATAAAGTAAGCAAAAGATAAAAGGACAGGCGCTTTAAATAAGACACTATAAAGTAAGCTTTAAACGGGACATGCTGATTTGCACAAAGGGGCATTTCCATGTTCCATGAACAAGCCGTACCCCTTTTAAAGCAAATAGAGAGTATGAGACTAGAAGTAGTAACTCCCCGTCATCGTAAAGGTGCTCATGCTTGAAAAGCTATCGATTTGATACATAACATTGGTACCAATCGACAATGCTGGTGTTACATTGTATTCAACACCAATCGCACTCATCACACCCCAGTCGTTACTGCTTTTTGAACCGCTAAGCTGCACTTCATCTTTTGATGTGCCGATAGGGCCTTGTGTATCACGCTTTTCAGTCGTCAACTCATATTGAGTAAAGGTCACGCCTGCTTTCATTTTTAATGACCAACTGCGACTGTTAGTCAAAGAGACAGTATAAACCGGCGCTAGATAAACTTGGTCAGCCTTTAAATTTGCATCCCATTCTGTACCTTTGTGCTGATTTGAGTTGGCCGCTGTACCATTAGAAACTCGTTTCTCATCATCAAAATGATGCTGCTGATAACCCATTTCCAATGCCAAATTATTGGTCAACGAGTAACCCATATAGCCACCAACAAATGCATCACTCGAATCTGGACTTAAGCTCACCTGATCCGACACATAATTTACATTCACGTCATGATTAGGGAATGCAGCGCCAATTTCTAAGCCAAAATAAGGCGCAGAAACCGCCGAGAATGAACAAACAAACAGAGGGAATAAATAAATTTTCTTCATACAATCAATCCAATACCTGAAGTCGCGTATTCTATGAGCTCTTTAGAAAATAGTTAACTGAGATTTACCCGTTATATTGCATTTTTTGCCAATTATTCATCCAAACCAAACAAACGAACAGTAAATAACCAGTTTTCAATTTAAATTCAACGAAAAAAAACCAGTAGTGATGCACTACTGGCTTATTTGAAACGCGAATTTAAAGTATCTAACGGTTAACCAATCGTTGATGTTTGCTCTTGTTTAGCCAACTTCATTTCTTGTTGCTTCAACATCAAGTCCAACTTATCTCGACGAGCTTTAAATGCGGCCATTTCGCTCTTAGGAACTGAACTCGCCATTGGTATATTGGCTGTCATCGCATTTACAGCGCGGCCTCGAACGATCAATTCATAGTGAATATGAGGCCCAGTGACTCGTCCTGTTTTACCTGACAAGCCTATACGTTGACCACGTGTCACTTTTTGCCCTTTACGAACCAAAATTTTACTTAAGTGCAAATAGCGCGTCTTATAAGTACTACCGTGTTGTACTACAACATAGTTTCCGGCATATGGATGATTCCGAGTCATAATCACCACACCATCACCAGTAGATACAATTGGCGTACCAGTAGGCACAGCCCAATCAGTCCCGTTATGTGGCGAAACTCGTCCTGTTACTGGGTGCTTACGATATGGGTTAAAATTAGAACTTAAGCGATAGTTACCGCTAATTGGCTTTCTTTGGAAAGCTCGCTGTAAGCTCTCGCCATTTTTGTCGTAGTATTGCCCGTCACTGTGTAAATATGCCGTTAGCTCACTACCACGATTAATGATTTTAATCGCTTGCAGCTCTCGATTCCCAGTTAGTTGACCATCAATGTATTGACGAGAGTCAACCACTTCAAATTTATCGCCTGCACGTAAATCTCGCGCAAAGTTGATTTTGTCTTTCAGTAATGTAACGACTTGTTCAACTTCATTACTTCCCAAACCTAAACGATGACCAGACTGAGAAAAGCTGCCATTAATATTCCCGACTAATGCATTTTCTTTCCACTCACCCGGTAATTTTACGTCTGTAAAAGCGTAGCCCCCGTCACTGGTCAAAGAATATACGGCACGATCTGCTAAGCTAAACTCCAGCTCCATTTTAATTAGACGGTTGGTATTCTCATCTCGCCAAAAACGTAATACGTTGCCTGGTTTGAGAGTATCGAGAGCGAGATAATTTAAGTCCGTTTCCATTATCTGCATGAGTTGGCTGTAACCAAAACCCAACTGATCGAAAATGTTACTTAAATTATCACCCTTTTGAATTACATATTCGTAATTAGGGAGATCATGCGGGACACTAATATCATGAGACAATTGTGTAGTGAGTTCTGATTGAGGAAGAGAAAGATCAATCGTACGTGACTTGATCGTTGTACCATTCTGGGAAGAGAAAGCTAAAGCAGCCGCTACAGGTACGCTCAATAATAATAACTTCTTGCGCTTAGACAGCCCCGAAAAGCGTGTTTTCGTTGTTCTAGATTGCACAATGTGACCTTACACAAAATAATGAATGTCGTAAGATTACGAATTTCTAATTCGATTGTCACCTTTGAAATGTCAGCACTTCATCAAAAAATGGTGTGGTTATCTGGTTATATAGACGAAATATCCTCGAAGCTAGCCCTAACTCTTTGATTCTATGTATCGATGAAAATTACTATTTTTAGTGTCTGCAAAAAATAGTGATCCGCTTTACAGCCCCATTGGAATGCAAAAATCAGTTTTATCAATAATGTAAGGCGTTATAAAACGTAGAACAATGTGCTAGTTTGCGACTAAATTGTAAAAATTCGTTTTCATTCACAAAATAACCATCTAACACGTTGGCTTGATCGTTTTACTCCACAGTTTTAAATGAGTGATCTTCCGTTAACGTAAACTTGAGCTCCATCTTTTGATTCGGTTTTTCAGCCATCGGTTGTTGAGGAGCATGCTGATAGAAGACTACGGCGACTTCTGCGTCTTGAACTTTGAGCATCGAAACGTCAATCCTGTCGCCCAGCAGTACTTCATCAGTGAGTACCATACGTTGACGAGCATCATCGTAACGAAACATCACCAAATAATAAAAAAGTCCCGACCCTTGGTTCGATACGCTCATAACAGCAATCGCTTCATTCAAAACGTTACCACTTATCTTATTACCGTCGACCTGAGTTAAAAAACGCGAGTCAATTGACACCACGCCTCGTTCAGCTCCGCTACTATAGTTTCCTGAAGCAATTCCAGATTCAAATTGATTGATGAGTGCGAACGCATGGGTTTCTGGTATCGCAATGGTCCATGGGTTGGGACTATTAATCGAAAACAAATCTCGCACAATAGGGTCATACTCAACCACATGCGCTGGAAACTTCGCCATAATCTCCTCATCCGTCAAACTAAAACGATAAATCCCCGCAATGATAACAATCACTAACAAGACTATCGGTGTTAAAAGAACAAGAGGAATTGGAAGCTTGCGTTTTTTCATTATCAGATACTCATCTAAAAATTGGGTACTTCAATGCTAGCGTCTCTATAAACTTCGGAGCTAAAGCAAAGAACATAAACATAGGCTAACTGAAAAAATCCCGCTATTACAACATCCTAGTAACACTAATTGTTGAGATTGAGTCACCTGCGCCGTTCACATTAGGACAAAACTAAATTTTCCTATCTGAATGCGTTTCTGAGCGTTATAATTTTGCACTTCATCTCGAGGTATCCATTTTGATTTCAAAACTACCACGTTGGGTAGAATATGGCGCCTTTCTGCTCGCATTACTCGCTGGCATTGTAAACGCTATTGGCCTTCTTGGTTTCCAACACCAGGCCGTTTCCCATATCTCCGGCACAGTCACTCTACTTGGAACAAGTATCGAAGCTTTCGATGGATTGACATTCCATCTGTTTATGATCTTAATCAGCTTCTTACTCGGCGCCATTCTTAGTGGCCTACTCATGGAAAGCACTGCTCTCAAACTCGGTCGACGCTATGGCGGGGCTCTTTGTATTGAAGCGGGTTTGTTATTTATCGCTTTAATACTCCTTCGTGATAATCAAATCTCCGGGCAATATTTCGCTTCAGCGGCCTGTGGGTTGCAAAATGCCATGATTACCACATTCAGTGGTGCCGTTGTTCGAACCACCCATATGACCGGCATTATTACTGACCTTGGCTTAATGATTGGCTCTCGATTGAGAGGTGAAAAGTTCGATTATCGAAAAGCCAAGCTGTTCTCGTTTATTTTCCTTGGGTTCCTGCTGGGCGGGGTTATTGGCGCTCGTCTCTATCATATGTATGCGATTTCATCCCTTCTTGCGCCGATTACCATGGCACTAGTCTTAGCGATTTCTTATTGGACCTACTTGTATATTTCGCGAACAAAGACCAAGCTCAGTTGACATGGAGCGTACAAAACGCAACCAATTCTTGTAAAACAAACAACTACTAGCTCAACATCAACCGGAACTTAAAACTGAATACTTAACACTTATCAATGAATAGTATTGCAGGAAAACACAAAAACCAGTAATCTTGCGCCAAGTGATTAAATACGGATGTTTAGTGAATATCTATTCCAAGGAAATGGGAAATGTTGACTAGTAGTAACACGAGAAATGTAATGCAAGATCAAGGAAAAATCGTTAACAATACAAAGACAAAGGGTAACTTTTGGATGTTTTTCATCCCATCACTACTCGGTGTCTTTCTATTTATGGCTCCAGTGAGCTATCAAGATGGCATCACCATCCCGGTTGCAGTTCTAGCAAAAAGCCTGCAGTCTCTTTTTGATATTCTAATGATAGAGCTTGTGACTATCATTGTTTCATCAATGGCTTTAGCCTCGCTATTATGTCGTATAAAAACACCCAACTTTATTGCTAGCCGCCCTTTTTTAAATGGATTGTTCAATCCAAGCCCACTTTGGTTAGCAGTACGAGTTTTTGGTGGTTTTGCCGTTCTAGCGACTTACTTCCAATTCGGCCCTGAAGCAATCTGGCAAGAGAACACTGGTGGACTTGTTCTTGCTGGCCTACTACCGACTCTGTTTTCCGTATTTATTTTTGCCGGACTATTGTTGCCACTGTTACTTAATTTTGGCCTGTTAGAATTAGTGGGTACGCTACTAAGTAAAATAATGCGTCCTGTATTTAATCTACCTGGTCGTAGCGCTATTGACTGTATCGCATCTTGGTTAGGTGATGGCAGTGTTGGTATCCTACTTACCAGCAAACAGTACGAAAATAAGTTCTATACCCAGCGTGAAGCCGCAGTTGTTGGCACCACATTCTCAGCGGTGTCGATTACATTCAGTTTGGTCGTTCTTACGCAAGTCAATCTGCAAGCCTATTTCTTACCTTTTTACGGCGCTGTCTGTCTTGCTGGCTTTGTTGCTGCTGTCATTATTCCAAGACTTCCACCTCTTAGCTGGAAGAAAGATACCTTTATCGACGGTTCCAAACGCGCAGATGACGCAGATGTGATCCCACAAGGATATAGTACATTCTCATGGGGCATGGAACTTGCGCTTGAAAAAGCGGGTCAAGTAAAGTCAATGAAGAGCGTCTTTAGTGAAGGCGTTTATAATGCTGTTGATATGGTATTTGGCGTACTTCCAGTCGTGATGGGGTTAGGTACAACGGCGTTGATTATTGCTGAGTACACTTCTGTATTTAGTATTCTTGGTCAGCCATTCATCCCATACCTTGAGTTACTTGGCGTCCCTGAAGCAGTCGAAGCATCACAAACAATAGTTGTTGGCTTTGCTGACATGTTTATTCCAGCAATCCTTGCTTCTTCTATCGACAGTGAAATGACTCGCTTTGTTATTGCAGCAATGTCTGTTACGCAGCTTATTTATATGTCGGAAGTTGGTGCTCTATTGTTGGGTAGCCGTATCCCTGTCAATATATTCGAACTGTTTACTATTTTTATTTTACGTACGTTGATTACACTTCCCGTCATTGCCGGTGTCGCACATCTCATTTTTTAATTGCGATAACTGACTGATAATAAAGGCTTCGAATGAAGCCTTTTTCTTTGTCTCATCAAAAAATAAGCAAAATACATTAGTATGAGCTAGCGATTTCCCTGATAATAATTCCTATTAATAAAATAGTTTATAGTTAGATAAATACTTCAGACGCCGCTAGTATTAGTTCTAGCAATGGATAAAAAAAGGAACAACTATGAAAGCACTCATCGCGCTCGTCATCCTTTCAATGAGCTTTCAAGTATTTGCAGGGCAACTTGTTATCCATTCGAAAGGAATACCCGATGTCCATTTTAATGAAGAGACACTATCAACGCGATTCACGCAAGTTCAGTTGACTACTAAACTACCTTGGTACCCAGAAGAAAAAGCTTTCGTTGGGGTGAGGGTGTCGGAGCTATTGAGTGAACTAAAGTTTGATAATGCCACTAATATTACTCTAGAAGCTCTCAATGATTACGCGGCAGATATTAGCGTAGCAGACATCAATAAATACCAACCCATCATCGCTTACAAAATGGATGGTAAAGCAATGAAAGTCAGGCATAAAGGTCCTTTTTGGCTCGTATTCGATTTAAGTAAATATCCCGAAATTGATAGAGCTGATTACTACTCAAAAATGGTGTGGCAAATAAAAGAAGTGACCGTTATCAATGCCAATGATAAAAAATAAAAGACAAATACAAGCAATACACCCCGCGCTTCGCCAAGCAAAAATGCTCTTGTTGGTCATGACCGCAATTCTGATTGTGGCCAACTTTTATCTGCTTTCCTCCGCCCGTCAACTCGCTCAGTCTTATAGTGATCAAAATAACCAAGCGACTTGGTTTTTGTTCCAATTAAATAAAGAGTTTTCGGAATTAGTCTCTATGTCACGCTTTTCAGACCAAGGCGAAAATTATAGACAAGAAACGATACTGCACTACGAGTTAACTTGGAGTCGATTTGACCTGCTGCTTCACAACAGAGAAGCCGATAACTTTATGCGAACGCCCGGAGCGGAACCCTTTTTTTCAACGTTGTTTGATCGGTTTCAACAGCTTGAATATGCTTTGCTACAAAAACAAACACCAAAAAACTCGGCTGAACTTCACCGTTCACTTAAAGAGATTTATCAAGCGATGGTTACGTACGTAAATACCAATTTTCGCGTACAAAGTCCTTTATACAAAATACAAATGACGCAAGCTCAACAACTGGCCTATGCCCAATACGTGTTGATGTTATTACTGTTCGTATGTGCTGGATTAGTCAGTTATATCATGCATAAAGAAGCATGCTTTAATAAGCAGTTAGCAATGACTGACACACTTACCGGCATACCTAACCGGCTTGCGATGATGCGGTGTATAAAAGAAAAAATAGATTATATGCACCCATTCACCATCTGTTTACTCGACTTAAATGGCTTTAAACAGATCAACGATCGACATGGTCATCACGCCGGGGATCGCGTTTTACACATTATTGCTCAACGAGTTAAAAGACGCTTCTCTGTCTATCGAATCGGGGGCGATGAATTTTGTATCGTCATCGATACTTGTGATGATGCCAACATCAATATGGCATTTGAAGAACTCATGGGGTGCTTCTCAGATACTATCCATCTTGGCTCCGGTATCAATGTGTCCCTTTCAACCAGTGTAGGCTTTGCAAGGTATCCGGAAGACTCTCTTGATTATAATGCATTAATTCGACACGCAGATAAGAACATGTATCAAATGAAATTCACAAGAAAAGCAAAAGCGAGTACTTAATCTTTAGGTTGAATTTTACGTCGCCACGATTGGCAAGCAGACTCAATTTGCTTAGCGGCAGAAACAAAGTGATGTTGCTCCTTAGCATATGGGTCTTCAATGCTCCCCTCTCCCCATTGCCCGAGAATAAAACTCTTACCTCGGGCACTCGCATCAATCTTGAGTAAAGCGGACAGATGTGTATGTTCCATTACTAAAATAGCATCACTCCAAGCACACAATTCAGGCGTGAGCTGTCGAGCTTGATGTTGCTTCAAATCGACATTATATAATTGAGCAGCCTCATTCATTCTCGGGTCAGCGTGATGCCCCTCAAGTTCGCTCAGTGCCGTCACTGTGCCCGCAGATTGAACTTGAATTGTCGGCATAATTTTCATCATCATTGCTTGAGCGAAAGGCGAACGACATATATTTCCTGAGCAGACAATCAATATTCGTTGAAACATATTTAGACCCTTTTTCGCCTTTTTATGATTACCGAGTGAGCAGCTCCAATCAGCAGCAATATCGTAATGAACGTCAATGCATTTGAAGGAGCTTGTAAATTGAAATCAACAGAGATGTGGATAAGCATTGCGATGGTAGCAGTCAAGCCAGCAAAAGCCGCCCCTTTGCACGTTTGGCTATGGCGAAAACGCATCGTGGCGATTGAGAGTATAATGGCCTTACCACAAATATAAGCGAGTAATAAGGTCGCTGGTAATCCCGCTTCAATGACGAACTGCAAATAATCATTATGAGCGTGGTCATAATAACCAATAGCCCTTTGACTGTAAGATGGAAATAACGCAGCAAAGCTCCCCATCCCACTGCCCGTTAGCCAAAAATCACGAACGATATGTACCCCCCACTCAAATGCTAAATAGCGGGTTTCCTCCGTCATTGATGTTTCGACAATTCGTTCTCTTACTTGCTCTAAGCCAAAAAATGAACTTAGAATCAAAACATCAATAGCAAAAATACTCACGAGCAACCATTTTAGTGTCGCGGGTCGATCTTTATAAACCATTAAAGCAATGATGCCAGACAGCATTGTCGCAGCAAATAAAGCACTGTTACCCATTCTGGATCGAGTCATCACTAAGGTAATAACCATGTTGATAATAGCCAAACGAGACAACATCTTAGTAGACATAATGCTACTCAGTATTCCTGACAATATCTCTCGAAAACCAATTGAATTTCGTTGATTGAGATCTGCGACAATCAAACCAATCCCGATACAGATACACATCAATAGATAATTAGCTAAATGATTTTTATACACAAATGATCCTGTCGCAATATTTGTCTCACTGAGATTAAAAACCAACGAATGTGTGGTCCCTATCAAGACGTTAATCGCACCGTAAATAGCCTGAAAGGTACCGCTAATGATCAAGGCCATCATTAACCACTTAATACGCTGTGTAGTATGTACGGTTAAGATGACAATCAAAGAGAACAATAGGTAGTTCATACCTTTCAACCACGATATGTAAGTCGCCCCGGGATCTAGAGATAGGTAACCATAGGTCGCATCTACCATTAGGTAAGCAGAAAAGGCATTAGGGGAAATCACTTGAAGCATAGCTAGAGGTATAGGAAGTAGCTGCACGAAAACCCATACCTGAAACAGAGAAAAAGGCAGTAAAAACCAGCGGTAACTATTGAGCCCATCCAATATTTGACCTTTTTTATGACGATATAGATCAAGAAACAAAATAAATGCCGTAAATGCTATCCATAGCTCCGAGATGGTCCAAGCCCAAACTCTATTTGAACCGAGTGGAATGGGGAGCCAAATTAATAGACAACACAGGCTGTAGAAACAATATTTTTCAATTTTCATGGAAATATTTAACCGTTATAAGCTTGCTGCTATCATTCATTAAATTCTTCTTTTGTTGCCATATTTGCAGATGTGTGAGTAGTGTGTGATTTCGCTAAAAATAAGTCAAAATGCTCCGATATAAAACGCAAGACTTCTCATATATAGGACAAACTTTCTCTCTGGCTTGTATTATATTTGCCAGTCTGTCATGACGACTCACTGGTCTTCATCGATGCACTCAAATTTTATTCAATGGATGAATCATGAAAACGAGATATCTCGCCACCTCATTAATACTAGCCTTTAGTGCCCCCTCATCATTCGCCTATGAAATCATTGATAATGACGTTGCCTATTTACATTTTTATGGACAAGTAAAGGCAAGAGCTTTATTTCTTGATGAACAACCGAATGATTATACTTTTGGCGACTCTAAAATCGGAGTTCTTGGTCGCTACGCAATCACTGACCTTATTTCACTTTCTGCTGGAACAGAAGCTCAAATTAACTTTGATGCTGACGAAGATAGAAATGAAGAGGACTTATATGTATCTCAATACTTCGTAGGGATATATGGAGAGGGGCTCGGTTCTATTACTTACGGGAAACACAATACCTCTTCAGATGACCTCAATGGTGTTGATTACTCAGAAGCATTTGGCGGTAGCGCAAACTTAAACGCAGTTGGTGTAAAAGGCGATACAATTAAGTACGTTTACGACACAGATGTGTTTACTGCAAATGCCACGTATGGCTTTGAGAATGGGGATTTAAATCGAGAAATAGCAGAACTATTTGGCCGATATAATTTAGCAGACATGGTCATTATCGCGGGTATTGGTAATTCAACGACAAATACAACACGAAGCCAAACTGATGCTACCTACTTCCAAACAACCGTGAAGTTTGAAATGGGTGATACTAATATTGGTGCTACTTATTATTACAACTCAACGACAAACAAACTCTCTCGTATCAATTCTGTCGATAAAAATGCGCTTGCTATCGCGGGACAAATCGCCTTTCTCGAAACTCTAACGGGTTATAGCGGCTATGAAGTCGTGGCGCAATCGTCCGATAATATTGCATTAGATGGTAACTTCTATAATGCTTATCTTGGCGCCTCTTATCTACCATTGGAGTGGTTAAAGTTCTTTGCTGAGGCTAATCATGTCAATCCAATCAACTCAGCCAATGAAGTTAACTTTGGTATTGGTGCTGTCGCTGTATGGTAAACTTCAGCGATCAACGAAGAGCACTCACTCAAACGTAAGCACTCTATTTAAGTGTCTAAAATGGCGTTATTAATACGCCTTTTAATTAACGGACACTGGCTCTTTCTTAGTAGGAGCATTCGGTACTAAACTGGGTTCAACAATACCTGCGGCTGTCGCTTCTGCTACTACTGTTGGGTCAATACCTGCATTAATGGCGGCAATCGTCACATCTTCACTCGTTACCCCTAATGACAGAGCCATTGCTGTTAACTCTTCAACACGATCAGGGTGCGTTGAATAAAGCAACGTCAATATTTCTGATAAATCACTTGGTCTTAACGCAATCACCTGTGAAAGGAATAACTCAATATTATCGATAAATGTATGTTGAGAAAATGCATTAACTAATGCTGTTGGTGTTACTAGTGAATCAACAAATAAATCATCAAGTTGCTTTTGAGACATGACTTCAGCATTTACATGAAAGCTGGTTATTATTGATAATGTTAATGACGCTAATTTTAACTTTC
Organism: Vibrio sinensis; assembly: GCF_003605645.1. Classification (GTDB taxonomy): domain Bacteria; phylum Pseudomonadota; class Gammaproteobacteria; order Enterobacterales; family Vibrionaceae; genus Vibrio; species Vibrio sinensis. The sequence continues at coordinate 50,124 of NZ_QVMU01000014.1, forward strand.
TCATAGTTTTCCTTGTTCTACTCAATCCATGCAAATAGACCGGCATACTATTAACTAATATATTTTATTAACCGTATGACACCCTAATTAATCTCTCAACATCAATATATGCTATCGACAAAAATAGGGCCTAACATTGTTAAATGAGTATATCGCACACGCTCGCTCACCGACTAAAGGCATCTTGAGAATTTGATCATATTGCCAGTTTTTCATCTTATATCGCTTCATATCTAACAAATAAGACACGGCAACTTTCCTATCTACACTTTCTAGCTCTGGCCAAGATGACAAATAGAAAATAAGCGTATTAATCAGTGTATATCTTTCAAACTCCCCAAGTTGGACAGCCAAGCGATATTGTTCAAGAATGTCACTATGTGGGGCATCCAAACGCCACATGATGTTTGCTTTTTGAATAACTAATGTGGAATCTAATGGTCTTTTTTTCTGTTGCTCTTCAATATTATTTAGCGCTCTTTGGTTGAACAATTGCCACTGTTTTTCATCATCACGATTCACATAAGCCATCCATGCGTTGTAATTCGACCGCTCAGACAAATCGAGAAAAAAAGAAGGTAATAAATAGGGCAAGTCCAACTGAGACTCAACAAGAGAATTAGCCGGTAATTCTTTGAGCGTACTTTTCTTAACGTCATCAAGCGTCGTTGCTAATGCTAATCGATGTAGATTCACCACCCCTTTCGCACCACTTAAAAAAAAGAGTGCGGCGCATAGGGTCATCAACATAATTAAACTAAAGCGATGGCGCGATAGCATGGCCGCTCCTTAGTTCGTTAGCCTTTTCTTTAACAGAGGAACTGTTTTTGTTATCGACGATTCGATAGCGAACAAAAAGAAAACCCAATGCAAATGGCGCAATATAACGCGCTTCAATAGACATAAAGAAAGAAGTGCACAATACAAGAAAGAGCAGAATTGCAAAGTCATAAGGCATTCGATTTTTGATAAAAAATCGAAATAATCGCCCAACATATTTAATATAAAAATAGAGAAAAAATAGCCCGCCAAAAATCACCCAATCAAAAAAGAATGATTTGGTTGACACACTTTTAGTCTCCCCGACAACAAGGTATGAAGCAAACTCTTTAAAATTCAGCAGACGAGGAAAAAGTCTATCAACGAAATTTAGCGCATCAACACCATATTCATACATCGCAGGCAGAAAACCAAATAACCCCGCCCCTAGCGGACGATGAATCAAAGAGAATACAGATGTCATAATTGCTGTGCTACGCGTGGCTATACTGGTGTAGTTTTCAAGATCATTGACAATCGACGGACCAATAATGGTGCTGACCACAATCGAGCCACTGATGGCGAGCACTGCAATACCGATCACTTTATGTAATAGGTTAATTCTTGAAAAGACGGCAAATGTCATAACAACAGTAATCAGAAAACTAACCAGCGTACCCTTCGATGTAATCAACGTGATGCAAGCAATCATAAAGACCGACAACAACAATAGGTTGATACGATAAACCGCTGCTAACAGCAAACCTGCGAGAACAAACTGAAACCCAAAGGTACTCGCTTCAAGTGTAAATCCCCTCATTCGATGAGGTGCATGTGCCGAGTTATAGTGTATAGGTGAGGTACCATTAATAAATCCTCTTGCAACCAAGTTCGCTACAAACGAAAAAATAACGATAGCCGCTATGAGAGCGACGCCTTGATACAAGCGTTTCTCATCTATTTTAATCACGGTTAAAAACACAATGATGAGAGGAATCACCATCACAAAGAAGCGCATTCCTCGATCAATTAAAAATGCTTTATCGTAATGGGCATAAAACAAAGACAGTAAAACAAATGAATAGGCAAAAAATGCAAACAGGAGCTTTACAGCGTGAAACTCCGTTTTTGACAGAGTTTGATACTGCAATAAGATTTTAAGACCAAGTAGAGGAATAAGAATAATCCCCATTGGAGCAGTAAAGATCCCCCCGATTGATGCCAGCATCGTATTTTCAAAAGGGATGAATACACATAGTAATATGAATAATGCCTTGTCCATTTATTCTCCTAACGAAGCTCACTAAAAGAACGGGCATAGGTTTGATTCATCACATCTTCATGGAAATTATCTTCAAAATGCGTAACACATTGGCTTCTGTCTATATGTAGATAGGCCTTTTCAGCGATAATTTTGTGCAATACTCGTTTTAACGAGTCTTCATCTTCAAGGTCATAAAGCCATCCAACAGCATCAGAAATCATATGTGCCAAAGATCCTACTTTCGAAGCGAGTACCGGGGTTCCATTTCGTAATGACTCCGCAACAATGAGCCCAAAACCTTCCCATAATGAGGGAACAATAACCAAATCGGATTGAGCAAAAAAACGGTCCAACTCCTGGTTGGCAACCCAACCTAATCGATTAATCTGCAAACCAGCCCAAGGTTTTGCTAATAAAATATCAAGCTCTGGGCAATCATTTCTCACTGGTTCACCAATCACAGTTAAAACCACATTACACCCTGCTAAATCAATCGCTTCTAAAGTCTGTAAAAAAATGTGGAGGCCTTTTTGCTTATCAAGTCGACCAACAAACAAAAGATTAATTTGATCTGATGAACGAGAGATTACACTAACCTGGTTACTCGGACGTACACCGTTCCAAACCAGTTTCAGCTTACGTGACTGTATCCCGATCTCTATGGCTGAATTATATTCGTATCTGGAAATACAATAAATTTGATCGCAAAATATCGCTAAAATACGCTCGACTGCGATGTAAATATTGCGGTAAATCGTATTCTTCCATTGCTGTTCATATTCAATATCAAACGCCCATCCATGACTGCAATAACAAAGACGAACATTGTGATATTTCGCAATAGGATAAATCAGAGGACGTAATAATCCAGAAAATGTACTGTGGAGAAATAGTACATCATATTGTTTTATACCTAACTTAAAAATAACGATATAAAACAACACCAAAACATTAAATGGTCTAAATTTACTTGGTTTAATCGCAACGTCTGAACGTTCGTAGCCTATCGCCAAAAAGTGATTATCTACCTGACTAGAACGAGACAATGACTCAAAGTAGGTTTCAATACCACCTTGCGTTGTCTCTGAAACATTCAGTACTTTCATTATTTGTTCACCATGCTAACTCGGCGTAATAGAGTGAATTTCGTTGCCGAATCCAATTTAAAAAGAATACGTAGCAAAAAAACAACCAGAGCATACTTAGTCAATCTATAGGTGATTTTTCCATATAAAAAGTGGCTGTTATTTACTATTGCATCAAAAACATGCGTATCTTCTGTTTTATTTCTAATAAGGAATTTCAATAAATTAATATAACAAGTGGCTACGAAAAAATTCACATCTTCCGCTTTAGCTGACTGTTTAGCTCTAGCCTCGATACAATGAAAAGCATCTATATGGGTAATATCTTTTTCCACCATCAAACTGTTGATAGCCGAGCCAGCTCTCATCACATGATTGTAAAAAAAACGGTTTGAAATATACGTTTGTTGTGAATGGGCTAAGTATTCAATAATGAAGAGTACATCTTCACTGAAATGTAAACTTTCATCAAATCGGACGTTATTAAGGTCTATAATCCGACGTGAAATTGCCATGCTACAAATATGAACACGAATGTCCTTTGACAAGAACTTTGTCAAAGCCTGATTTCCAGACATAATCTCTTGTTGATTAGATACTTTATCAACATAGGAATCCGACATTTTCTTAAAAGAAAAAAGGACACTGTCCAGCGTTTGGTTCTTATCAAATACTTCATCTAAATAACTAAAAATACCGTTATTGTATGAGTCATCTGAATCTAGAAAGAGCAAAAAATCGCCTCTCGCTTTTTCTATACCATAATTTCTAGCTGTGGAAACACCGCCATTCTCCTTACGATACAGCTTTACTTGGTTTGATATAATTTCAAAATCAATTGCTTGAGATGAGCCATCATCAATCAAGACCAATTCAATATCATCCGATTGTCGCTGACGACACTCTGCTTCGAACCAATCGACAATGGATTTCACGTAATCAAAAGTATTATAAACCGGTACGATTACTGAATATTTCATGCTAATGCCTCAATCCAAAGACGATCGACAACTGCACTCTCGGTTTCAGTCGCTTTTTCTAAAGCTCGAGTACTAAATGCCTGGTAAAGGTCGGCATCTTCGCAAATCTGAATAATACGCTCTGACAATACTGTTTCATCGTTAAAGGGGACCTTGTAGCCATTTTCTCCCTCATCAACAATCCAAGAAAGCGCATCAAAAGTATCAAAGGCGACGATTGGTAAACCTTGACTGCGTGCTTCAATCAATGTTTGTCCAAATCCCTCATAGCGAGATGTCATTAGAAAAAGCGAATACTGTTTCAAGGTCGATTCAACATCACTGGTCGGCCCTTTAAATTCAACGTTTGGTATCGTATTCAATGCCGCTTTAAGGGATGAAACTTCACTGTCGGTGCCATCACCATAGATATGCAAAACATAGTCTTGAGGTAGCTTTTTCATTGCTTCCAGCATGCTGGTAAAGTTTTTCTGCTCTTCATCAATTCGAGCAATAGTGACTAGGCGTTTACCCACTTGAGAAACACGATTTGCGCTCGCTAACTTACAACCTCTAGGTATCACCTTGATCTTATTTTCCAACTGGGGAAAAAGTGCAACCAAAGCCTGTTGATCTTGTGCTGTGTAAACGGTGAACACATCAATAACGCGATGAAGCAACTGCATCACTAACTTAGAAAATGGCTTGAAATACACAGAGAATTTATTGGTCTGTACCAACACGATCTTACATTTCCGCATAACCGATATCGGTAAATATAAGAGATCGTTAGGGTGAAACAGAATAACGACATCTCCAGCTTGAAGATCTATTTGACCTAGCGCTTTAACTTGATTCAATTTAGATGCTAATTTTCCATTTGCCCCAAAAGCACGATAACTTACAGACTCATGTTCTGCGAAATGCTCATAGCTAGGATGATGTTCATAAAGCTCATAATTTTCACCGGGAAACAGTCGGTGTAGGCTGCGAATTAATGTCTCTACACCACCCATCATGGTTGATTTTTGAGGGTTTACAGTAACAACTTTCAATGATTCTTCCTCTAATCACTACCAAATAAATCACGGGTGTAAACTTTGCTTTCTACGTCTACCAATTGTTCAACCATTCTATTACTCACAATAACGTCACTCATTGCTTTGAAGCTCTCTAAATCATTCACTACTTCTGAATGAAAGAAAGTGGGTTCTTCTAATAGCGGTTCATAAACGATGACTTGAATCCCTTTCGCCTTAATCCTTTTCATTATTCCTTGAATGCTTGATGCGCGAAAATTATCCGAGCCCGCTTTCATGATGAGTCGATAAATCCCAACGGTCTTAGGCTTTTTACTGACAATTGACTCTGCGACAAAATCTTTACGGGTTGTGTTGGCGTCAACGATGGCTTGAATCATGTTGTTGGGCACATCTTGATAGTTAGCAAGCAGCTGCTTTGTATCTTTAGGTAAGCAATAGCCCCCATAACCAAAAGACGGGTTGTTGTAGTGGTTACCAATACGTGGGTCTAACCCTACCCCTTGTATAATCTGACGGGCATCTAAATGATGACTTTCCGCATAAGAATCTAGTTCATTAAAATAAGCGACTCGCATGGCTAAATAGGTATTTGAAAATAATTTAACCGCTTCGGCTTCAGTCGAATTGGTAAACAATACCGAAATATCTTCCTTTTCTGCTCCGTCACATAAGAGTTGAGCAAATGCCTGACCGCGTGTACCTACGTCACCGACAATAACTCGAGATGGATATAAGTTGTCGTAAAGCGCTTTACCCTCGCGCAAAAACTCAGGCGAGAAAATGACGTTATTAAATGCCTGTTGGTGTTTCACTTTTTCTGTATAGCCAACGGGAACCGTAGATTTAATTACCACGGTAGCCTCTGGGTTATAGCGCTTTACATCTTGAATCACAGATTCAACGGTTGAGGTATCAAAGAAGTTAGTTACCGGATCGTAGTTTGTCGGCGTAGCAATAATGACATATGATGCCCCATCATAAGCTAATTGCTTATCGACAGTTGCCGTCAGATTTAGCTCTCTATTTTCAAGAAACTCTTCAATCTCAACGTCTGAAATCGGTGATTTCCTCTGATTAATCTTATCGACTTTCTCTTGTTCTATATCTAAAGCGTAAACTTCATTATTCTGCGCTAGAAGGATAGCATTAGATAGACCTACATATCCTGTTCCGACAACTGTGATTTTCACATTAAACTCCGTTAATTATAGGTAACCGATCATGATAAAAATCACGCGCGATATTTTTCATCTGTCAAAGATTCCTTGCGAGAAATTATTTTCACCAAAAGTTCTTTAGGGTTCTTTAAGTAAAAACTCGTTCTTTTGGGAAGCATCGTAATATGCCCATTCAATAATGTATTGAATATGTGTTTATAATCTTCTAGCGTTAAAATTTTTCTATACAGTTTTATTAACTTGTAAACGGAGTTTGTTTCCGTTTTTATGTTATTTTTTGCAATGTATTCCAAGCGTCTTTTCTCAACATTAAATCGAGCTTGAGTTACTTCCGGATTAAAGTTAACGGTTAATGTGCCTTTACCCCTAGTGACGCAATAGATACTTTGCTTGCTAACCTTGATTGATTTTGCACTATGACCAGATACCATCGAAAACATCACATCGTTAGAGGCAATAACAGAGTCAAAATACAATCCATGCTGCTTAATGAAATGGGTTGAAAAAACCTTACTCCAAGGAACTAAGAAGTGATAACGTAATTCTTCATCACCAAGTGCAATATGTTGATTCACCAAATTTTCATATAGGTGATGGCGATCTGATGCCTCTCCTGTAATATCACATTGGCTTTTCGGTGAAAAATAGGTGATATCATCAAATGAAATCATGTCATCCAAAATATAGAATGCATTTTCTATGAAAAAATCATCGGCATCAGCAAACAAGGTGTATTCTGAGTCCATATATTTCAATGCAATATTTCTCGCCGCGCCAGCACCTTTGTTTCCAGAGTCATTATTAAAGAACCGAATAGCGAGCCCACTGTACTTATCTATAAAACACTGTTCTTCCAATGGATTGCGGCTATTATCATCGACGATGAGAACCTGTATATCCTCACGTTGCGGTATTGAAGCGAGTAAACGGTCTAAACCATTAGGGTTATTATAATGTGGAACCACCACGCTATATTTATAATTCACTTTATTTGCTCACCATGATTAAGATACATTGGCACTTTCTTGCTTATGATCAGACTCATAGACATAGTCACCATAAACATATTCATGCTTGCTGCTTTTTTCTCTTATTTGATTTAGCAATATTCCATCCAATCTGACATCGTGAGAAATAAAGCGTGAGATGGTGTTTTTCAACGTCGCTAAACGTGTGCTCGATGCTTTAACAACGATAAGCACCTTACCCGTCAATTTACTAATGATCATTGTATCGCTGACAACCAACGCGGGTGGTGTATCAATAATGATCCTGTCAAATCGCTCTTCAAACTTGGCAAGCAAATGAGCGAAACCCTCTGAGCTTAATAGCTCTTGTGGATTAGGTGTCGGCATTCCCGAGGGAACCACGAACAACCCTGATTTTTCATCTTTGAAAATACACTCTTCAATACTGGTATTCATGACAAGGTGATTAGTTAACCCAGGCTTAAAACGTTTGTGTCCAAACCTCTCAGCGATAGTCGGCTTCCTAAGATCACAGTCAATGAGCAGAACACGCTCCATTTTCGAAAACGCTAGGGCGAGATTTATCGCACATGTTGTTTTCCCCTCCCCAGGCAACGAAGAAGAAACAGCAAATAACTTTGAATCATTGTTCGATAGTGATAAAGCGGTGCGAGCTGAACGAATCGACTCATTGAAAGCCACAAATTTATCATTATGAAAAATTTCACTATCAAGATTCTTCTTGCCCTTAGGTTTCTTGACCTTAGGGATACCACCAATAGGGATTAGACCTAACTTCTCTTCACAGTGCTTAACGGATGTTAAGGTGTTATTCAAAGCATCATTAAGTAAAACGACCGAAAGAGCTGTTAAAAACGCAGCCATAAAACCAATCACAACAATAAGGCGTTTATTCGGTTTACTCGGATACTGGGGCGCGATGGCAACATCGGTAAAACGTGCATTTCGAGATTCGAAATCGCTGGTCGCCGTTGTCTCTTTTTGACGATTCAAAAAGACATTCAATATATTTCGGTTTGTTTCTTCTTCTCGAACTAAAGCTTCATACTGACGTTTTTTAACCGTTAACTGCTGGAATTCACTTTTCTTCTTTTCAAGCTCTTTCGCAATTAAGCTCTCTTGCACACGAACTGCTTGCAGCTCTTTACCGATCCCAAGCACAAGTTGGTTTAGTAATTGCCTTAACTGCTGATCGATATTTGCTCGCTTCGCTGTTATCGACTGCATGCGTTCATGCTTAGGGCCGTATACTTTTGATAGCTCTGTAAGATCCTTGTTTGCTTCAGCGAGTAAACTGCGCAAATTGATCACTTGAGGGTGCTTAGATATTTCAGAAATCGTTGATACATCACCTGGTGATACTCGTTTACTCGTACGTAAAGTACTGTAAGCCGATTCAAGTTCGATGCGTCGGTCTGTAACGCTGCTTAAGCGCAAAATTAGGTCATTGATAACCGTACTGGCTTGTACATCAATGCCACTGTCATCAACCAATTTTTCTCGTGCTAAGAACTCCAATAAAGCGAATTCAGATTTTTGGAGCTGCTCTTGCAACTCACCCATACGGCCAGATATCCACTTTGATGCTTGCTCTGTCGTCAGCAACCTCGCTTCTAAACCTTCATTGATGTAGGCCTCTCCAACGGCATTAGCAATATCAGCGGCCAGTTGAGCGTTTTCTGATTCAAACGAAATACGAACTAACTGAGTTTTACGAATCGGATTGATCGATAAACGGCTCCGAAAATGGCCTAACACTGAATGTCGAACTTTTTGATCGAGTGCCTCTTGTGAAACAGGCTCCGCGGGATTTTCAGAACTAAATATAGGTAATGAGTAAATCGTCTCTTTAATCTGTGCTGTCAGCGATTGCTCCTTGGCCAAATCGCGATTGAATTCTGGGTTTTGGCGCAAATTCAATTGACTGATCACACGTTCGGCAATGCTACGTGACTTCAAAATTTCAAATTGAGTTAAATAATATTCCTGTTGGCTGGAATCAATGCCAACGACTTCTTCAATTGAAATCGCATTGGTGCTTTTCGACTCAATCAGTAACGTTGCCGTTGCGATATAGGTCGGCTTAATAGAGAGCACGAACAAAATCACAATCGTGGTGACTAGTGTGGTAAAAAGTGCAATTTTTAGCCAATTTCTTTTCAAGAGAACAATATATTTTCCTACGTCTATTGATTCACTTTCTGTTTGGCTCTGTTCTTTGCTTAATAACTTCATGCTTTCCCTAACGATCCAAAAGACCTACTCATCAACATTGACACTATTTACCAGAATGAAGCCACGACATGAATCGTGTCTCCTGGTTTAATAACCTGATATAACTCAGCCTCTATTTCTGTGTTTTTTTCGAATTCTTTGGCCAGTTGGTTCGAATTTAAATTCTTATATTGTTCTGTCTCACTAGATTTAGTTCGATACGCTTTAGCACTGCGACGATATTTACTCATCACCCCACCCGCCAACGAAATCGCTTTTTGTACCGTTAAACCTGGTTCATACTCATATCCACCAGGACGATTTACTAGGCCATTAATGTAAACATTTCGGTACTTAACAATCGCGACATTCACTTTCGGATCAATAAGATAATCACCTCTCAATCCGGAGGAAATATAGTCCTGAACTTGGCCTAGGGACTTTCCGCCAATTTTTATCTCTCCAAGATATGGGTAATCGATTACTTCACGGTTATCTATTTTTTGTTCCGATATAGTTAAGCTCTCCTCTCCATATACGACGATGCTAATCACATCTCCTGGACCTAGCTTATATAACTCACTCGCGCTTGCTTTAAATATCCCTAAAGAGACGAAGCTCAATATAAGTATGTTAATTAATCGACTGACCAATTTTTTCACCCAACTTTGTCTTGGTTAATATGCGGTTTTACTAATGAAGCCTTTGAAAATGGTTAGGAATATAATTTTGATATCTAACCAAAGAGACCATTTACGAATATAGATAAGGTCGAATTCAATTCGCTTTTCCATTTTCTCTAACGTGTCTGTTTCACCTCGGTAGCCATTAATTTGAGCCCAACCTGTAATGCCCGGTTTCACTTTGTGGCGAAGCATGTATTTATCAACGATCTTTCGATATTCTTCATTGTGAGAAACTGCATGGGGGCGAGGGCCGACGATGGACATCCTCCCCTGAAGTACATTAATGAATTGGGGTAACTCATCTAACGATGTACGACGAATAAAAGCCCCAAAGCGCGTTACTCTAGGATCGCCTTTGGTAGCCTGTTTAACGACAGCTCCGTTATCCATTGCCCTCATAGAACGAAACTTCCAGACTCTTATTTGTTTTCCATCGATGCCATAACGATTTTGTTTGAAGATAATAGGGCCTGGGGAAGAAGCCTTTACCCCAATAGCAACAGCCAATAACACTGGGCTTATCATTAGTAAAATCAACGACGAAACAACAATATCTTCCAAGCGCTTAATGAAAGTAGACATGCCATAAAATGGCGTATCGTGGATGCTAAGCGTCGGAATAGAGCCAACATTGCGCCAACGCGATTGAATCAAGTCATATGTAAAGAAATCCGGAACAATGTAGACTCGAGCAGTACTGTCAGAGAAATAATTAATCACGTCCTTAATGCGTCGAGAGGCTTTCATTGGCAGAGCGACATATACATGACGAAAATTTCGTTCTTTCGCCATTTCTAATGCATCATTAATTGACCCACATAAAGGAAAAGATAAATCATCCGGTAATCGTTCAGGAGAGCGGTCATCAAAAATACCAATAAGCTTAATACCATGTTGACGGCTACTTTCGATCTCTTTAGCTAACGCAATGCCAGCCGAGGTTGCTCCAATAATTATGCTCTTTTGCTCGTATGAATCAGCCTTAACTATCGATTTATACTTAGTAATTGAATAGCGGTAAAGCCCCAGCAAAATTGGTGTTGCTACAAACCATGACGTTATCGCTATACGTGAAAAATTCTGGGTAATTTTCAAACCGAAAGCAACGATCAAAAGTAAGGCGATAGTAAAAACCCAAGATAAAACAATAGGGCCAATAACATAACGAATAGAATACAGAGAGGGAGAGTTATAGACACCCAGTAACTCAGCCATAACACTAAAGCACACGATAGCAATCGTCGTCGCTAGAATATAATGTATATTTACATGGCCAACATACAGAGCCGACACAGCAAAAATCATCAATGCGATGATTAATGCATCGACTACTCTGTAAGCTAAAATATGCTCTTCACCATGACTCTTAATGACGCCCACGTCTCTCATAACTGAGTATTCCTTGCTCATTCATTAAATACGTAGGCAGCAGACACATCTAGTTTGAATGCAATCGCCATCAGAATTTAATCTAACTTTACAAATTCGAGGACATATTCTGAGTTTTTTTGAATTAAAAACAAATGACAATAATAACCTTATTAATCATTATCCAACTTTTAAGATTGCAAGATTTCCAATTACTGAGAATGCGACAATTAAATCAATAATATTATCTATTAGTAAGTTTTATCTCATTATTAATAACTAGTTTTAAATGCATTAAATCATATAAACCTAGCACTTTGTAACCATATATTTTTTACTTGATAATTAATTTTAATCAAATAACTTCTTATAGATATTTTAATAAAATATGACTTGTTACATATTCAATATTTTCATGCCTTACCTAGAGAGAAGTTAGTTTTTTACTCTCACAATGGAAAAGTGCAGAATTCCGAGTTTCATCCCTGAGGTAATTTGGGAGAATCATCCTGTATGATTTTTATTCTATTTCAATATCGTTTAGCACAAGAGTGTATCCGTTACCAAAGAGAGGTATAGGGTATAAGTATAGATACAAAAAAGCCCCTCAAAAATGAGGGGCAAAATTTACCATCGCTTATAGTTATGCTTATTTAACTTGTACTTAGCTTTCTTAGCCAAAATCACCATTAACGTAACCTTTAGTGCGATCATCTTTTGGTGTGCTAAAAATTGCCTGTGTATCATCATGCTCAACCAACTCCCCCATTAGGAAGAATGCAGTTCGATCTGAGATACGTCTCGCTTGCTGCATGGAGTGCGTCACGATCACTATCGTATAATTCTTCTTGAGCTCTTCCATTAACTCCTCAATCTTATGAGTTGCGATAGGGTCAAGTGCCGATGTCGGTTCATCCATCAAAATCACATCCGGTTCCATTGCGATGGTTCTCGCAATACAAAGGCGCTGTTGTTGCCCGCCAGATAAGCCGAATGCGTGGGATTTAAGACGGTCTTTAACTTCATTCCATAGTGCTGCGCTGCGTAATGAACGCTCTACGACCTCATCGATGTGCTTTTTATCTTTGATTCCTTGAGCACGTAAGCCATAGGCGACATTTTCGTAAATACTCATTGGAAATGGGTTTGGCTTTTGGAAAACCATTCCAACTTTAATTCGTAGATCAGCGACATCAATATTTCCGTAAATGTCTTCGCCATCCATTGCCAATTTACCAGTAATCTTAACACCCTCGATCAAATCGTTCATACGATTTAGACAGCGCAGTAACGTCGATTTACCACAACCAGATGGCCCAATCAGCGCTGTTACTTGACGAACAGGGATAGGAAGGTTGATTGATTTTAACGCTTGGTTTTCACCATAGAATAGGTTCAGGTTTTCAATATTAAACTTGTTCATACATGTCATCTCTTAAATCTTCTAATTCGAGCCGTTTGATTAGTAATTCGCAGTGCTAAATCGACTCGCGATAAGTTTGGTTATCGTATTGATAAGTAAGACAACAACAATTAATACTGTCGCTGTACCATAAGCCTGATTCCATTCTTCAATGGTAAAAAGCTCTGTTGTCAGTTTATATAGGTGTACTGTCAGCGTTCGACCAGAGTCCATCAGTGAATCAGGTATACGTGCGACCATACCTGCGGTTAAAAATACAGGTGCTGATTCGCCGATGACACGACCAATACTCAAAATTACTGACGTAATAATCCCCGGCATCGCGCTTGGCAATATCAAACGCCAAATTGTATATATCTTTGATGCGCCTAAACCGAATGAACCCTCTCGGTACGTTTGAGGCACTGCCATCAATGCTTCTTCAGTAGTACGAATGATCACCGGAAGAATCAGGATACTCAGTGTTAAAGCACCTGAGAGTATTGAAAATCCAAGTCCAAGAACCCCAACAAAGAAAGTCATACCAAAAAGACCAAAGATGATCGATGGAATACCCGCTAATGATTCTGTACAAAAACGGATGATTTTCACTAATTTACTACCAATTTTGGCATATTCAGTAAGATAAATGGCCGTCATAATGCCAAGAGGCGCAGCTATCGCAATAGAAGAAAGCACCATATAAAGTGTGGCTACAATCATTGGGAAGATGCCTTGCTCATCCCCCGTTCGAGTGTAGTCATCCGTAATAAAGTTCCAATCAACATGCTGCAATCCATTCGATAGAATGTACCACATGATCCAGAATAAGAAGCCTACCGTTAAGGCCGCTGCGCCCCATATGAAGCCACTGAAAATAGCGTCTTTAAACTGGCGAGCTTGTTTTAATTTTGTTCGATCCATAATAGTTACCATTAACCCGCGATTACTTCGCTTTTTCTCTGTTTAGGTAAAGTAGCGCTGCGTTCAACATCATGATGAATGCCAATAAGACAACACCAGTCGCATAAAGAGCATTGGCGTGAACACCACTTGCGTACGACATTTCAATAGCGATGTTTGCTGTCAGTGTTCGTGCTGAATCTAGGATTCCCTCAGGCATCGCGGGTGCATTCCCCATAACCATGATAATGGCCATTGTTTCACCAAGGGCACGTCCGATACCTAAAATCACACCGGTCATAATTCCCGACCGAGCGGCTGGTACCAACAATTTAAAAATGGTGAATATCTTAGATGCACCTAGTGCTAATGAGCCCTCTTTGTAAGCTCTCGGAACTGCGCGGATAGAGGTCTCTGAGACTGTAATTACCGTTGGTAGAATCATCACACCAAGGACAATAATTCCCGCCAGAATGGTGTTACCTGCTGGAACATCAAATATGTTTTGAATCAAAGGAACAATGATGACCAAGCCAAAGAAGCCATACACCACCGATGGAATACCTGCGAGTAATTCAACGGCTGGACGAATAATATTCGCAAGCCATTTCGGCGCAATTTCTGCAATAAAAATAGCGGTTAGAACTCCAACAGGAACCCCAACAACCACAGCGCCAATTGTTGAAACAATAGAAGCAACAATCATGGTTGCAACACCATAAAGTGCAGGTGGTAACCAGTTTTGTCCTAATACGATGCCTGAAACGCCCACTTCTTGGAACGCTGGAATACTTTCTCGAATGATGAAATAAGCAATTATTGCTAGCGAAACGATACCGATAATGGCGCTAGTCAGAAACAAACCGTGAAAGATGCGCTCTTTCCAGTCAACTCGGCGCTTCTCACGTAGGCCAGGCTTGCTGATAGCTTTAGCATGAGTAGTCATAAGCTTTTCACTATTAGTTGCGATGGTCATTATAAAATCTCACAGTTCACAAATAAGGAACTCTAGTGAAAGAAAGGGCTCAGCCCCAAATGTAGGCTGAGCAAACTAAATATTAATTGAGGTATTAGTTAACTGAGATGTAACCTTTGTTACCAACCAATGCTTGCGCTTCGTCAGTTAGCATCCAATCAAGGAACTTTTGCGTTTCAGTCGATGGCTTACCCTCTTTGTAAAGAACGAGGAAAGGGCGAGCGACTTTGTATGAACCATTTTTTACGTTATCAACAGAAGCTTCTGTACCATCAATAGCAAGTGCATTCACTGACGCATCTACCGTCCCTAAAGAGATATATCCGATAGCATATGGGTTAGAGGCAACCATTGTTTTTAACGCACCATTGCCATTGGCAACTTGTGCACGTTGAGAAATAGCAGATACTTTCTTACCAGCTATTGTTTGTTTTAGTGACAAAATATCTTCAAATGCACCACGTGTACCAGAGGCGGTGTCACGGGTGATTGTAACGATAGGTTTGTCAGCACCGCCAACATCTTTCCAGTTGGTAATATCACCTTTATAGATAGCAGTGACTTGCTCAGCCGTTAGCCCATCTAATGTATTCTTTGGGTTAACAACAACTGCAATACCATCACGAGCAACCACTTCTTCAATTAGACTCGTTTCTTTTTCTGATTCTTTCAGGTTACGCGAAGACATCCCTAGGTCAGCACTGCCGTTTTTTGCAGCTTTTACACCAGCAGATGACCCTGGGCCTTGTACTTCAACGAATACCTCAGGGTTCAATTTCATATAAGTTTCTGAAAACACTTCCATCAATGGTGTAACACTACTAGAACCAACTGCTGAGATAGTTTCTTTTGCTAGTACAGGGGTTACTGTTAGCGTACCTAGTAGAGCGATGGCACCGATTACTGTCTTTTTCATTACAATATCCTTTCTTGGCTTTTTGCCGTTGTGTTTTACTGGAACGATGCTCACTTTAGAGATGGAATATGACAGTTGTGTTTCACTTAGTTGAAGACTAGATGACAAGACTGAGTGTTTTTCACTCACCGATACGAATACCTACACGCTGTGTTTTTAGCGATTGATCTTTAATGGAGACAATACCGAATCGCCTTTTGAAACATGACGCACACAACGTAATGTATTGATAATTTAAAATATTAGTTAATCAACGCACAAAATTTAGACAAAAAAAAGGCCGCCAAATTGGCAGCCTCTTTAATAAAATGATTTCCCTGTGCGGAAATTCGTTTACTCGTCGTCAACTTTAGGTGCGACTTTTTTCTTTGGAATAAAGATATTGTCACCAACAGCTGTTGTCTTATAAAACGTTTTATCGCGTTTAACCGGCTTCTTCGCAGTTTTCTTCGCTTGAGGCTTCGCTTTCTCTTGAGTTGCATTCGTTTTACGGTAATCAGGCTTACTTGGTTTCAAGCCTTTAAATTTACCCTTAAGACCATCAAATATAGAGAAGTTAATATCTTGCTGTAAGTATAATTCGATACGCTTAAAGCTAGCCCAGTCTTTAGGACCGACAAGAGAGATCGCATCGCCCTTATTACCAGCACGGCCCGTACGACCAACACGGTGCACATATTCTTCCGTATGTTTTGGCATATCAAAGTTAATTACATGCGTAACATTAGGAATATCTAGACCACGCGAAGCAATATCTGTAGTCACCAAAATTTTAAACACTGCACGCTCAAATTGGCTCATGATAGTGTTTCGTTGCGTTTGGGTAAGGCCACCACTTAACGCGACTGCTTTCAGTTTTTTCTCATTTAACTTTGCAGTCAAACGCTCGGTATCATCACGAGTTGCCGTGAATATAATGACCTGCTTGTATTCTGCTTCTTCTAGAGCTCGCTCAAGAATCGCTTCTTTGTGATCGAGGTGATCACACAGGTAAAACTTCTGCGTAATATCAGTATGTTCTTGGTTTGAAACACCAACAGCAATGCGCTTAGGCGCATCTAGCAACTCTGCAGCAATCTCGTTCATCTCAGCATGATCTAAAGTCGCAGAGAACATCAATGTTTGACGTCGACGGTGCTTCGCCGCTTTGTTAATACGACGTAGCTCAGGCGCAAAGCCGAGATCCAGCATACGGTCAGCTTCATCTAGGATCAGAGTCTCAAGACCTTCAAGGTATAGAGAGCGATGCTCCAAGTGGTCAGCTAAACGACCTGGAGTAGCAACGATAAACTTAGGGTAACGTTTCAGAGCTTTAACTTGGTCGTTAAAGTTTTCACCACCAACAATCAATGTCGCATCGTAAGAAAGGCTTGAAAGCATCGAGCGTAATTCACCGTAAACCTGTTTAGCCAGTTCACGTGTTGGCGCTAAAATAAGACCGCGAGGATCTTTTGCAGAGAATGATTTGCTCTTCAAAGATTTATGCAACATAGGAAGAACAAATGCCAAAGTTTTCCCAGAGCCCGTTTTTGATGATGCCACCAAGTCTTTCCCAGCCATAGCAACAGGAATTGCCTGATGCTGAATATCTGTCGCTTTTTTAAAAGCGAAATGGTTCAAGGTCTTCAACAAACGGTTGTCTAAGCCTAAATCTTTAAACTGCAAACTCTTCTCCAAATTTCTTACGAACAAGGTCGCTACGCACATATCGTGGCAACATCCTTATAAAAAGGTAAACGCGCTATGATACATTGAAACCCATCAATATGGATAGAGATCACAGAAAATAAAATTCTAAATCGGGCGTTTTCACAATGAAAATTCCAAAATATTGACCGTAAAAGTTCAAACGTACATAACCCTAACAATGCTCCAACAAAAAGCGTATAATCGAGCTAAGTGTATAGAATTGCATTAAAAACCATCGTTTTCAGCGTAATGATCTCTCTCAGCAATGAGATGTGACTCAATTTATGCGATGATTACGTAAATTCTTGGATTTTTTTGACTTTTCTTTTCTGTATGAACTATATAATTATAGCTACACTTAGAGAGTCCCTATTCAAATTTGTCTATAGGGCAACTTTTTGATACTTACATTAAAAGCAAGGAGTTCTTGTATGAACAAAATGTTGATTGCTGCGGCAGCATCTTCTGTACTTCTTCTAGCAGGTTGTGCGTCTTCTGAAGATGCAACTACAGCTAAACTAGACGAGCTAAGCAACCAAGTTAGCCAACTAAGCCAAGACGTACAAGGCCTACAGTCTGACGTACAACAATCAAACAGCGCAGCTATGGCAGCTCAAGAAGAAGCAGCTCGTGCTAACGAACGTATCGATAACATCGCACAGTCTTACACTAAGTAATTCTGTTCAATTCGATGAGAAAGGGTCTGCATTTGCAGACCCTTTCTATTTTCAACATCTATTTATTCCAGAAAATCAGTGCACTCTATTCAACTTCCGCATAACTTGGACCGACAACCTCAACAGGCACGCCGTTTTGCGCGAAAATCACCGCTTTGGTTTTAGCATCTGACATATTGAATTCATCAAGCCACCATGTAAGCTCAACAGGAATATCTAAACTCTTTTTACTTCCGTCACTGCGCGTTAAAGGTTCATGCGCTTCAACAAAGACACTTCTATCTGGCTCAAGAGCGACCTTGATTGGTTCATTAATCACTTTTACTTTGTCACCTAATTTGACTTGAGGGAATAGCCACTCAATATCTTTAGGATCCATACGAATACAACCAGAGCTAACACGAAGACCTATACCAAAATCTTTGTTAGTACCATGGATAAGGTAATCTCCCACGCCATAGGCCAAACGAATGGCGTATTCTCCCAATGGATTCTCAGGCCCAGCAGGCACTACCGCAGGCAATTCGATACCTTTTGCTAGGTACTCTTTACGAATTGATGTAGGTGGCGTCCAAGTTGGATTTGGCCGTTTCTGGCTGATTTTAGTTTCCATTTCTGGTGTATCTCGTCCAATACGGCCAATTCCCACCGGAAATATATGTACGATATTTTTACTTGGTTCGAAGTAATAGAGACGCAATTCAGCAAGATTAATCACTATCCCCTCTCTCGCTACATTCGGTAAAATGATTCGAGTTGGAATGGTGAGAACATAGTCTTGTTGCGGCAAAAAAGGATCAATTCCTTTATTAGCAGCCATCAAAGATAAAAAACCAACATCATAAGATTTGGCTATATCGGCCAAACTTTCACCTTCAAGCACTTTATGATATTGAGTTCGTCCTACAATGCTGCTGCCTTCAATAGGTAATTCATAGGTTGCGGCCCATATGGGTGCGCTAAAACAGCAACAAAGGGTCAGCAATTTACGCAGCATGTTTAAAAATCCTTAACTTCTTGATAATGGCGTAAGGTTATCGCTCTTTCCGTCCTATAATCAACTATTGGTTGAGGATATGACAATAACGTAACACTTTGATATCCCGAGGGTCGAAAGCATACCTCATAACGACGGCAGACTCATCGACTTAGGTTCTTATTATCAGGCGATATCGGCGCGACATTAAACCTCGGGCACTCTTACTACAATTTTGGCTCAAAATAGAGCGATTGCTGATAAAAATATCACTAGTAGTTTATCTATACTCGCACTAGGTTCCAAACAAGTCCTTTTCAAACGCTCAAGTAAACGTTGAACAAGTGAGCAATACCCTCCTTGAAATCACACACCAATAATTTTTATTTTTGTAAGATTATTCCATGCTGTTTTTGCAATGGTTTGCCAAATCGATTGCGCCATCACTTTCAACAGATTTAGTAATCAAGCACTTTAATTTGAACTAAAATGGTGTTTAATGTGATCAACATCTCACGTTAAAGCCTGGCTTATAGCTAGTATTTCCTCACCAGAGCTACCCAAGTCAACAAGATTGGTTATTAACCTAGCTCATAACGAGAAACGATGGAGTCAAGACGATGGCAACCCCACACATTAACGCTCAACTCGGTGATTTTGCAGAAACAGTATTAATGCCTGGTGATCCACTACGTGCAAAATACATTGCCGAAACATTTTTAGACGATGTAAAACAAGTTTGTGATGTTCGTAATATGTTTGGTTACACCGGCACTTATAAAGGCAAGCCAGTCTCAGTTATGGGGCATGGCATGGGGATTCCCTCTTGCTGCATCTACGTTCACGAGCTAATTGCTGAATACGGCGTAAAAAATGTCATTCGTGTTGGTAGCTGTGGTGCGGTACGTAGTGACGTAAAACTGATGGATGTAATCATCGGTATGGGCGCATCTACTGATTCAAAAGTAAACCGTATCCGTTTTAATCATCATGATTTTGCAGCAATCGCGGACTTTGGTTTACTGGAAGAAGCCGTTAAACAAGCACGCATCCAAGATGTACCAGTTAAGGTCGGTAACATTTTCTCTGCTGATCTGTTCTATACACCTGAAGCTGACATTTTTGAAAAAATGGAAAAACTTGGCATTCTTGGTGTTGATATGGAAGCGGCTGGTATTTACGGCGTTGCTGCAGATCTAGGTGCAAAAGCACTGACAATTTTGACGGTATCCGATCACATCATCCGTGGTGAGAAATTAAGTTCGGAAGAACGTCAAAAATCATTCAATGACATGATGAAAGTCGCTCTAGAAACGGCTATCAATATCTAATTTTTCAGCTAAGAGGTAACTCTTAGCTGACCAATTCACCCGAGGGGGAGATTGTGACAATAGGCCAACTTCCTCAGGAAGCAGACGGATTACAACTCAACTTTTGTAAAACATTGGCGTGTGACAACTTTGGACTGAGCGATGCACATCGTTACGTAGTGCAACATGTGAATCCTAAGCGACCTGCGATGGTATGCCGAGAATGTGGTGCTTTCCCCCCCTTACTTAATAACCAAGACGTTCTTGATGAATTAAAACGTCTTACCCATTTCCATGCGGACGGTTTACCTGCCTGCCATAACCATGAGTGTGAAAACTATGGGTTCGATGTTCATAATCATCGAAAGCGTTATCATGCTTTTGGCTACAGTGGTGATCGACAACGCTACCGCTGCAAACTATGCCACGCCACCTTTGTGGATAAATGGTCTGGTGAAAACCAAAAATTAGCATTTCAAGTAAACTTATTAGGTTTATTATTCATGAGTTACTCGGTTCGAGAAATCTGCCGAAAGCTGATGATCAACCCAAAAACGTTTTACGATCATATTGAACATATCGCGAGTCGATGCAGAAGAAAACTGGCCATGTTTGATGCTCGTTGGATTACTCATGCCCAACAGTACGAGCTTGCCTCTCACTATGTCAATCTCCAACCTAAAAGTAATAATGGCGTAATTTGGATTGCTACCGGCGAAGCTCAATCTGGCTATATTTTTGCTCAGCATATTAATTACTCAACGGAAGAGACTAATGAGGCGCCAATAGAGCACAACCCGTATCGTTACCCTGCTCGTTATGTTTCTCAGGACTACAAAGCTGAAGCTCATACATCGATGGCGCACCAGGCTTCGACGCTAAGAGAGCGAATCGATTTGCAATATCAGCTCATTCTTGCTCGAAATAACGTCGAAGATCCAATGAGTAATATGATGAAGTTTAATTACCCATCCAAAGGGGCATTAATTCGTCCTCAATATACATCTTATGCCCATTTCCTATATGTTTTTAGCTTATGCCACACCAGTAAACCTCTTGCTATCTATCTGCCACAAGACCCTCTATTAAGATCAGCTGCTTTAAGTATTAGCCTGCCTCATATTGAGCAACGCAATATCAATTTGATGTATGTGGAACAAGATGACAAATGGCAGCTAACTGAATCTCTCGATAAAATCGACATTGTTCATATGGGATGGTGGAGAGACAGATGGGCCATTGCGACGATAAAAACAGCCTCCAAAGGGGTCTGCCATTTAGCTGGGAATCGAAATCAGCCTCGTTATTGGCTTGCGAAAGCAAACATCCAACACACACGTGGGTATCAACTTCGCTTTCAATCTGTTTTTGAAAGTTACATCAATGAACCACGACGCAAACTTCGACCGAGTGGTATTTTGCCTGTACTTGATATATTCCGAGCATGGCACAATCTTTGTTACCAAGATAAACATGGGCAAACCGCCTCACAAAGACTTGGTCTTTCAACCGCACCATTAACCCTAACTGAACTACTATCTTAAATTACAATAGTGTGAAGTCCGCCATTAAACTGTTTGTATAATAACGCTTTTTCTAGTGATCTCACTGCTGCTATTTTTATAATACTCAGGCAACATTCGGTATACAGCTTCTAGGGATTGTTTCATTGGATAAAAGCCAACACCTGCTAGAAAAAGAAATCGCACAGCTTAGGCCAAGAATTGAAAGTGAGCCGGAAACGGTGCTAACTATCGCTAATCAATGCGCAGCTCATGCCACCCAAATTTTATACCCTGAGGGCATGATCCAGAGCTTAATCATCATGTCACGCTGTTACTGGGCGATGATGGATTATCGCAAAGGGTTAAAGTGCATCAAAGAAGCCAATAGCAAGCTTGCGCTGTTAGATAACGATGACTTACTTCCAGAAATATTGCATCTCCATGCTCTCCATTATTGGGGACAAGCAAAATATTATTCTGCACAGCAGTATTGGATTAGTGCTCTAGAACAATCCGCGCTAGTTGAAGAAGTTTGTATTCAGATCGAAGCTCTCATTGGCCTTGGCAATGTATGGCGAATTACCCATGAATACCATCTAGCGAAATCTACACACGAGTTGTCAGTTATTGTCGCAAACCACCACCGAATAAAATGGTTAGAGGGTAAAGCACGAATTCTACTCGCTTGGGATCACTATTTACTTCATGACTATGTCGATATGTTATCGATACTTGATGGCGCACTTGAAGCGCTAAATGGGCACGATAACAAAACTTGGGAAGCTGAAATCTGGGATTTTCGCGGCTTAGCTTTATTAGGTTTAGAACGTATTGATGATGCAGAAATCGCCATATCTAAAGCGTACGAGTTAGCCGAGCGACACAGCCTAACTTGGATGAAAGCACAGTCTTACATCAGTCGAGCACGGTTAGAATTACTACGAAAATGCCCTCTAAAGGCTTCTGAACTTCTCACTCATGCGGAAAAATCGGCATCAAATTTTGATAATGGCGAACTACTAACACAAATTTGTTTTCAACAATCACGCGTTGCTGAAGAAATTGATGACTACGAAATTGCATTGCATGCTTTTAAAAAATATCGCCAACACTCTGCTGAGATCTTACGCGAACAAACAGCGAGAGAAAGTAATGACCGAGCGCGAGCATCAAAACGCCAATTAGAGCAACGTGCTAATAAGCTAATCAATCGAATTAGAGCACAGCACGAGTATGACCCGGAAGATCATATGAGCCAAATGGTTTCAGAAACCTATTGGTGGGAACAATTGATTTTGCATAAGACAGAACTGAATGAATCACATCATTCTATCGTTGTCATACAACATTCTGATCCCGCATATCTCGACATCAGCTTACAGCTCGCTCATGCGTTATGTACGCCCTTTGACTTGCTTACCAGACTCAGTGCTGATCGCTTGGGAATGATCATTGCCGTCAAAGGAGATGAAGCTAAAAAAATCTTCAATGTATTATCAACCATTCTCGACATATACCCTTGGCAACGACAAGGTTTAACTCAATACAAACCCAAACTTATCTTTCAGGATGTCCTCGCGTTTCCTTTTACACTGGAGCAGTTGGAAGAAGAACAGGTCGCAGAAGTATAATGGAAACACTACTAAAAAAAATTTCCGAATCGGGACTAGATGCTTCCTCTGTCTCAGGTGAAAAAGCACTCACATTCTGGCATCACATCCACCAGCATGTAGCGACAACACCTCAAGAAAAAGCCCAAGCACTAATTATTAGCTCAGAATACCAAGCTCAGCTTAAACAAGGTTCTGCATGCATTGAAGAGTTGCGAACCGCGCTAAGTCTTCTTATGCTTCCTCAAGATGCCGAGCTTATCCTTGAAGTTCGTCATTGTTTGGCCGACCGCTTAGTTGACTTCGGTGAATATGGATTAGCACTACATGAATACATAGCCTCTTCCACCATCGCAGTAAATAACAGCTTCATTGATGACTATGTACTTTCCGTACTGGGTATGGGCAATTTATGTGATGCCTATGGTGACCACACTCGCGCACTAAGATACTACCAAAAGATCGATGGCATCGATCATGCTATCAGTAGCCGTTCACTTCGCCTGCGCTACAAACTTTATATGTTGGCATGCTATATTGAACTCAATCAAATTGCTCTTGCTGAAGATCTAATTAAAGAATGTGAAGAGCTGAGTATTCTTGTCAGCGATAAAGTACTTTCAGGGCAAATAATGCTTTATCAAGCCAAGATCTATCGCCTCAAAGGTAAGATCGGTGAAGCTATTCGCTGTTTAGGCGGCGTGCAATTTGCCGCAGGCAATATTCACTCGGACTGGCTATCCAATATGATTCGACTTGAATTGGGCTGCTGCCTCAGCTTAGTTGGAAAACTGCATATAGCCAGTTGGGTACTAGAGAGTGCGCGGAAAAAAATCATTGGAAAAGGCAACCCAATGCTGCACTTACGTCTATGCAATGCATTGGGTTCTACCAGTGAAAAACTCGGTGACTATAAAGCTGCGCTCAAATACAACAAACAAGCATTCCAAGTCGAAAGTAGCCAAATGAAGAAGATCCCAATTAGTGAATTGGGAGCAAGCCAACTGCGCCGTTTATCTCGTTTCGAGTTACAATTAAAACTGATCTTGTCAGAAATAGAAAACCGAGAACTCAAAGAGACAACTGAACACCAAAAACACACCGTGGCCCAGTTACAAAAAGATGTATTTACTGATCCACTAACGGGACTTCGTAACAGGCGTTGGCTTGACGTTAAACTCAAAGAACTACTTAATCACGATATTCCATTCGCATTTCTGGTCATTGATATTGACCATTTTAAATCTATCAATGATGAATTAAGCCATTTAGTTGGAGACAAAGCCATCATGAATGTCGCCCATGAACTGAGTGATTATTTTCAGTTCGAGGGTGCCTCTTGCGTGCGCTTTGGTGGCGAAGAGTTCTTAGTTATCTTAGAACAATCTGATATTCATCAAGCTAAAGAGTATGCGGAGCAATATCGAGAACGTATCTACCTATTTGATTGGCCACAGATTTTAGGCGAACGAGGGCTCACTGTCAGTATCGGCATCACCTTGCACAGAGAAGGTGAGAATACTCAGCGGACTTTCTATCGTGCTGATAAAGCCCTTTACCGAGCTAAAGCAAATGGACGAAATCAAGTTTGCTGTGAATAAACTCACTCTCAAATCAATCGCTATTTCCAAAAGAATAGAGATACACCACCAATGGCAACTAGAGTTCCAATCAAGCTTCTAACCGTGACTCGCTCGCCTCTTAGTGCATAAATGATCAACATGAAAAGTGGACTTGTTGCCATTAGCGTCTGTGCAACTGCGGGATTGGCATGTTTCAGTGCCATTTGCTGTAACCAAAGGGCAAGAAACGTACCGACAAATATCGCCAATAATAAGCCTAGAAAAGCTCGCTGAGTCAACTGAGCGAAATGATGTTTGATTTGATTAAAGGGATTACGTTCGACAAAAACAATCACCAACATCACCGCCGCAACGCCCACAATCAGGCGAATAAACGCCCCGAGTAATGGCGATATATCCCCTGCAACTAAAGCATAATGCGAAATTACGACACCAAATGCCTGACAGGTACTCGCTAGCAGTCCAAACCCAATTCCAGACCATGGGGTATCAGAGAGTGAATTTGAATCAGGTTGAACAATAACAAACGTAACGGCCACCGTGGTAAGTAACACACCAAACCAGCTCTGTATTGGTAAAACATTGCCCAGCATCATAAGAGCAAGAATCCCTGAAAGCGGCGGCGCAAGAGATTCTAACAACAAGGTTTTATTCGCTCCTATTCTCTTTAACGAAGCGAAATATGCACTGTCACCAATGGTAATTCCTATAACACCAGAGATAGCCAAAACGACAAGATGTTGTGTGCTCATGGTGTCAGGAAACGTCACCGTTAATGGCATTACTAGAGCCATCATTACGGACGCAATGACCCCTTTTACAATATTAAGTTGGAGCGCAGAAAAATGATGGCTAAATTGTCCATAAATCCAAGTCGCACAAGCCCAAGCAACCGCTGCCAATAATGCAGCACTTTCACCTAAATAAATCAATTAATTCAAACTCCAACACAAAACATTGTTAAACTTATGATAATTTAAAGTAACGCATTGCAAGTTTGTGTTAATCACATCGAACCAAAGCTATCACGATAAATGGCATGCGCCCAAAAACTCTAATTAAAAGGATGTAACCATGTTTTTAGACTACTTCGCTTTAGGGCTGTTAGTTTTCGTCGCCTTAGTCATTTTCTACGGAATTATCGTTATTCACGATATTCCTTATGAAATAGCCAAAGAACGAGAACATCCACATCAAGATGCCATTCACTACGCGGGATGGGTAAGTTTATTTACCCTACATGCTCTTTGGCCTTTTCTTTGGATATGGGCAACATTATGGCGCAAAGAACGTGGATGGGGATTCGCGAAGCTTGAACAGGAAGCACATGATATACACCACAGAGTCGATCAGCTTATCGACCAAGTCTCAGAACTGCAACAAGAAGTAGAGCGGTTGAAACAGACTTCTCAACCTGCATCACAAGAGCAAAAACCAGCACAAGATTCTGAGGTGAAATAATGGACTTACTACTCATTTTAACGTACGCCGCACTATGTATAACTATTTTCAAAGTCTTCAATATTCCACTCAATAAATGGACTGTCCCAACAGCTGTTCTTGGCGGCGTTGTTCTTATTGGTACTCTTATCCTACTAATGAATTACAACCACCCATTTACCCAAGTTGGCAATCAGGTTTTCTCAACCACCCCTATTGTTTCTGGTGTCAGAGGACGAGTAATTGAAGTTCCAGTAGAAGCTAACACTCCGCTGAGTAAGGACGATGTTCTTTTTCGTATAGACCCTACACCTTATCAAGCTGAAATTGATAAGCTTAAAGCCCAAATCAAAGCAGCAGATCAAGGGGCGCTCGGGTTAGAAGCAAGTGTCCAAGAAGCACAGGCGGCGGAAGTCAAAGCCATTGCAGAGCGAGATAAAGCAAAACGCGAGTTTGCTCGTTATCAGAAAGGGTTCAATAAAGGTGCATTTACGGAGCAACAACTGGATACTCGCCGCCAAGCTTATAAAGCAGCAGAGGCCGCTGTTGATGTCGCAAAAACACGTATTGACCAAGCCGTCATTGCACTAGATTCTGAGATTGGTGGGGAAAATACGACGGTTGCCAGATTATTAGCTGAGCTACGTAAAGCTGAATTCAATTTAGAGCAAACCGTGGTGCGAGCTCCAACCGATGGCTTTGCCACACAGGTTGCTTTAAGGCCCGGAGTCATGGCAGTGCCATTACCACTCGCTCCCGTAATGACCTTCGTTCACACTGAAGACCTGCTCTACACTGCAGCTTTTCGTCAAAATTCCTTGCAACGCTTGCAAGAAGGATTTCAGGCTGAATTTATGTTCCGCGCACTGCCTGGCAAAGTATTTAAAGGCGAAGTCGTTGAGGTATTACCTGCAATTGGAGAAAGTCAATTTCAAGCCAGAGGCGCACTATTAGGAACCGATGCTTTAAAAACAAATGGTAGAGTATTCGTTAAGCTGAGAATTACAGATGATCTGACTGACTATCACCTACCTATGGGTACAGCGGTCGAAGTTGCAGTTTATTCTGATAGTTTTTCTCATGTTTCTATTATGCGTAAAGTGCTCATTCGGATGAAAAGCTGGCAAAACTATCTATATCTGGATCACTAATCTTTCTACAAACAGATTGGTCAAAGGTGCCTAGCATAAGAAATATCAAACGTAAAAAAGGGAGCTTTCGCTCCCTTTATTAACGCCAACTCAGCATTCGAACTTCATTACCCTCTTCAGGCTTGGCTGGAATATTCAATGATAACAACAAAGAAATCACGGCCATTCCCGCACCAATATAGAACACGGCAGCTGGAGAAATTAACCAAATAAAGCCAAATGAAACAGGAATAAAGACGGCTGCAATATGGTTAATGGTGAAAGAAACGCCCGCAGTTGATGCCATATCCGCTGGATCTGCAATCTTTTGGAAGTACGTTTTAATTGCCAAAGCTAATGCAAAAAACAGATGGTCAATGACATATAAAGCCGCTGCCCATTCGGAAGTATCAACTAATGCATAGCCCACAAATACAAATACTAGCCCAGTATATTCAAATAACAGTGCTTTACGTTCACCGACTCGACCAATGAATCGACCAATACGCTTCGCAAACAAAAAGTTAAACAAGTAGTTAATCAGAAATAATAATGTGATATCAGAAACGGAGTAGCCGAAACGCTCAACCATTAAAAAGCCTGCAAATACCGTAAATATTTGACGACGCGCACCACTCATAAAGACTAATGCATAATAGAGCCAGTAACGTTTTCTCAGAACTAGTTTTTTATTTTGTGGTACATCGCTCTTAAATTCAGGAAAAACTACAGCCATCCATAAAACTAGCAAAAAACCAACGCCACCAAACAACAAGTAGACCCATTCATATTCGAGTTCGAATACTTCTAAACTAACCCAGAGCGCACCATACGTAACCAATGAAGACATTGCGCCAACAGAGATGAACTTGCCCAACACTTCCGGCGCTTCTTCTTTTGATAACCATTGTAGAGATAAAGACTGCTTCAATGTTTCAAAATAATGAAAACCAGTCGACATCAAAAGCGTGGTCAACAATAAGCCAATCAGTGATGGGAACATTCCAGTAATAGCCGAACCTAGAGTCAGCATTGCCAGCGAAAGCAGCATAAAGCGTTGCTCTCGAATAAACAGCAACAAAAAAACAACTGTGAATGCTAAAAAGCCCGGTATTTCACGGACACTTTGCAGCAAGCCTATATCAGCTCCATCAAAGTTCGCTCGTTCAATAACAAAATTGTTAAGCAAAGCCATCCAACTGGAAAAAGCAATTGGCACAACAATGGAAATAATCATTAAAAAGTTTTGTGGCGTTTTCCAGCCAGAAGAGACACGCATGATTGCAATCCTAGACAACAGAGTGCGCTACCTTAGCCGCCACCTAAGTGAAACTCAATCTTATTTACACTATATACTCAAGCAAGCTCTACTGAAGATGGCATAAAATAAGAACCTCTGTATTTTACAGTTCCATGATTAAAGCTCATCGACTAATAAATGCTGCCACTGAGAGTGTCGATCTAAATAATATGAGACGTAACTGCAACGAGAGTCAATCTTGCCTTGGCGTGATTCAATTACAGACAGCACACTCTCCATCATTACCGAGCCATACCCTTTTCCTTGAAGCCGTTCTGGGACTTTCGTCGATTCAATGACATAACAGTTGGGCGCAATAAATGTGTACTTTACGACGGCAAACTCATTTTGTTCAAGATGTATACGAAATTGTTGTTTCTCTTCATCACAAATCACCAAATGACTCATCTTCTCTCCTAAACTGTTACCCAGCTCAATATTATTAATTGAAATGCTATTTGAACTCACTGCATTGCCTACTTAAAATAATGAGACTTTCTATCGCAATATCCAAGTTACATGGATCTATGGAAAGATAATACAGAGTTCTCAAGGAAACCAATGCAACCTATAAATCAGCAGGTCAAATCATCCAAAGATGCTACGACGCGCTCTAATAATAGTGACAAGAACACGATTACCATCAATAGCCAAGAAACTCTGGGTTTAATAGAGCATGGAAGCGAGTTGATCATTGGGATTACAACCCCAGTTGGTACAACATTTCGCACCAAAACCGCATTTATAGGCACTCATTCTCACAAAGTTATTTTGGCTGAACTACCCAATATTTCTGATGAAGATTTAAAGTTCTTTTTTCAAGAGGGATTTTGGACTGTTGTCAGAGCCATTTCGCCTCGTGGACAAGGAGGAATGATCCAGTTCCGTAGTCAAATCTCACATGTGGTGAGAGCACCATTTCCAATGATGGCGTTGAGTATTCCCTCTACCATGCAACTCACACCATTGCGAACTGAACCTCGATATGATGTTAATCTTCCCGCAAAGGCACATTCCACAAATCATCGTATCGATTGTGATTTAAGAGATCTCTCTCGTGGTGGCTGTCAATTTGTAACCTCTGCACTATCTCGCCCCTTTGATATCGGGGAATCAGTTGAATTGCACATAGTGACTCGATCTAGTAAAAACCCAGTGTTTGACCCGTTATTTGGCTCTGTCTGCAATATAAAGCCCTCTCCGCACAACATTCGCTATGGTATAAAATTAGATATACGTGGAAAAAACAACGCCAAAAAGCTGCTCTCACAGCTCAAGTTTGATGGTTCTAAGCTCACCTTACGTTCGTAGCTCTTACCGTTGAATCACATCGATTAGCATCCAGATAAATTCTTACATTTGAAGTAATGAAATGCGGTGTTTTCATACTTTTTTGACATTAAAATCGTTATACTCGCCGCACCTAAGTTAACGAACTTAACAGAATGAACTACTTATCTACTTTCTTTAAAGGCATCGCGATGGGTGCCGCTGACGTGGTGCCGGGTGTTTCCGGCGGAACGATTGCTTTTATTACTGGAATCTACGATACCCTTCTTGAGAGCATTCGCCGTATCAACCCGAGTATTTTCGGCATTTTGAAACGCGATGGATTCAAAGCCGCTTTCAACCATATAAATGGCTTCTTCCTGCTGTCTTTATTTGGCGGCGTATTTACCAGTATTGCAACTTTAGCAAAGCTAATTTCATGGCTCTTGGTCGCTCACCCTATTCCACTTTGGTCTTTCTTCTTTGGCCTAATTTTGGTTTCTGTTTTCCACATGCTAAAACAGATTGAGACAAAAAGTTGGGATCGCTTAGTCTCCTTACTTCTTGGTGTTGCCTTTGCCTATAGCATTACGGTATTAAAGCCATTGCACGTTGAACCAACGAGTATTAATGTACTTCTTTCTGGTGCTGTCGCTATTTGTGCCATGATCCTACCTGGCATCTCAGGTAGTTTTATCCTTTTACTCATTGGGATGTATACACCTGTACTGGCTGCGGTAAAGTCATTCGATATTGGAATCTTAGCGTTATTCTTAACTGGCTGTGTTGCAGGGATTTTAAGTTTCTCACACGTTCTCTCTTGGCTGCTCAAACGTTTTCGAGATATCACCCTCGTCTTCCTGACAGGATTAATGATTGGCACGTTACCAAAAATTTGGCCTTGGAAAGAAACCCTCACTTGGAGAACCAATTCAAGTGGTGAACAAGTTCCACTATTACAACAAAATTTATCGCCATTTGACTTTGAACACATCATGTCACAACCGGCTCAACTCGGTTTGGCTATAGTGATGATGATGGCGGCAATTGCACTGGTTCTTGGCTTAGAAAAATTTGCAGAAAAGCGTGACATCTAGTCTTTCGATATTCTGATACAAATAAAAAAGGTAGAACTTTGTTCTACCTTTTTTATTACGTACTATTCAAACATCCAATTCACTCGTTATTACGATGATCCTAAAGACGCCCGCGGCGACTTTGCAAAAACACTTCTGCCAACATACAACGGACACTGCCTCCGCCAATCGTTTCGATCGTTTCAACGTCAAATGGCAATAACTTTCCATGACCCGCCAATTGGGTGCGCTGCGCTTCTGAAAATGCATCATACGCCGTTTGAGACATCGCAATGACCCTATCGCCATTGATAGTTGCAAGTTGTAAAATATTGCCACAGAATTTATTCATTTGATCAAGCGAAATAGAGATAACTTGTCGCCCTTGAGCTAATGACTTAATAACAAATCGACGTTCAAATTCTGGAATAACTTCATCACAAATCACGCAAAAGTTCTCTCCTATCGCCATCATTACATTGGTGTGATAAATCGGTTTTCCAGATGGTAGTGCGGTCTGAAAAGAGATGACTCGATACTCGCCAATACGATGAGCGTAGTCTTCCAATACTTCTCGATCACAACGTTTAGACAGTGCGGCATAAATAGTGCGATTAATATGATCTATCACCATCACACCAGTACTTTCTAAATAAGCATGTTTGGAAAGATAAGCTGTCATATCTTCCTGAAACTCAACATGTCGCCCAGCATTTTCCAATGTTGCAATCAACGCATCAGTACGAACTTCATGTTGGCGATTTTCACATGCCATTGGAAAAATAACCAATCCACCATCTCGAGTGGTGCTAAACCAATTATTAGGGAAAACAGCATCTGGCGTCTCGATATTTCCAAGTGGATAGTCAAGCTCAATCACTTGTATTCCCTGCTTACGAAGACCTTTTACCATATTCGAATACTCATCCATCACCAATTGACGAACGTCATCTACCGAATAGCTATGTGTACTTTGAAATTCATTATCTAATGCAGTTTGTGGATTAAAGCGAAATTCTTTCGGTGGAACCATCACTACACAGTTTGCCACTTGCTTGGTCTTTTCTGTTTGCAGCCACGCGGCCTGATTCTTCAGCATCGAAATATACCTGACTATCTATATCCATATTTCAGCCATTGTAATCAGGATTTAATATATACATTTACTGAAATGATATTGAGTGAGGTTAAATTTCAACAATATTTACTGCAATTAACATAAACAACAGCAAATAACCCTGCCAAACCCCATAGCGCCATGAACAATCACAATAACTCCTCTGCAGTTACATTTACAAAGCGAAAAAGGTAACATTAATGGCCTGCCTAAATACTAGACTAGCACTTATTCTTCAAACACTTACCGCAATCGTTCTAGGAAAAACTATGTTTAAACGATTTGAGGGGTTCACTCAGCCCTTTCCTGATAAAGATCCCGAACAGCCGCCTCAAGGCATATTGGCTTTTTGTCGCTACTATACTCGTGGTTTTGAAGTTCCACTGATCATCATGTCTATCATGTCGACAATCGTCGCTATAGTTGAGGTTTCGCTATTTGGTGCGATGGGAAACCTTGTTGATTGGCTTTCAACTAGCAATCCAGAAACATTTTGGCAAGACAATCAAAATGAATTGCTATTTTATGGTGGTTTATTGTTGGTTGTGATGCCGATTATGGTCGTAGCCTACTCTTTGCTTATTCATCAAACTCTTTTAGGTAACTACCCAATGTCGATTCGTTGGTTAGCCCACCGATACCTCCTAAAGCAAAGTGTCAATTTCTATCAAGATGATTTTGCAGGTCGCGTTGCGACCAAAGTAATGCAAACATCTTTAGCTGTTCGTGAAACGGTAATGAAATCGATGGATGTTTTCGTCTATGTCTCGGTCTATTTCACTTCAATTATCGTGTTACTAGCACAAGCTGATTGGCGACTAGTTATCCCAATGTTGATCTGGCTATTCATTTATATCTGTATACAAATCTATTTTGTGCCAAAGCTCAAACAAGTCGCTTCTGAGCAAGCTGACTCACGATCACTGATGACAGGCCGTATTGTTGATAGTTACACTAATATCGCAACCGTTAAGCTTTTCTCGCATAGCCGTCGTGAAACCGAATACGCAGAAGAGGGAATGAGTGGATTTTTAGACACTGTTTATCGTCAAATGCGTTTAGTGACCGGCTTTGATGTTGCAGTTGAAATTACTAACTATGTATTGGTTTTTTCAATCAGTGCGCTCTCAATCTACTTGTGGATGGATGATTTAATCAGCGTCGGAGCCATCGCGATTGCAATCAGTTTAGCTTTGCGCATCAACGGCATGTCAATGTGGATTATGTGGGAAGTGGGCGCATTGTTTGAAAACATGGGCACAGTCGTTGATGGAATGAAAACTCTATCTAAACCTATCGACATTCAAGACAAAGCCGATGCAAAACCACTTGAAGTCACTCAAGGCAGAATCCAGTTTGACAATGTCAGCTTCCACTACGGAGATAAAACCAAAGGCGTGATCAGCAAGTTGAATTTAGATATTAAGCCGGGAGAAAAAGTCGGCCTAGTGGGCCGTTCAGGTGCTGGTAAATCAACCCTGGTGAATTTGCTTCTACGTTTCCATGACGTCGAAGAAGGGGCTATAAAGATTGATGGCCAAGTCATTTCTGATGTTACCCAAGATTCTTTACGCAGCATGATCGGTATGGTGACGCAAGATACATCATTGCTGCATCGCTCCATTAAAGACAACATTCTTTATGGTAAACCGGATGCCAGCGAAGAAGAGATGCTCATCGCGACAAAACAAGCTCACGCTCATGAATTTATCGAAATGCTTAGCGATCCCTTTGGTAACGTCGGTTACGATGCACAAGTTGGTGAACGTGGGGTAAAACTTTCTGGCGGTCAACGACAACGCG
The DNA here is from genome assembly GCF_003605645.1 of Vibrio sinensis. GTDB lineage: Bacteria > Pseudomonadota > Gammaproteobacteria > Enterobacterales > Vibrionaceae > Vibrio > Vibrio sinensis. The sequence goes on from NZ_QVMU01000014.1 coordinate 84,351, forward strand.
TTGCTATCTCTCGTGTACTTCTTAAAAATGCGCCACTGTTAGTTCTCGATGAAGCAACCTCAGCTCTCGATTCTGAAGTTGAGGCTGCAATTCAAGAGAGCTTAAACGAATTGATGCAAGGTAAAACCGTTATTGCCATTGCCCATCGTCTATCCACCATTGCAGCGATGGACCGATTAATTGTTCTTGATAAAGGCGATATCGTTGAGCAAGGCACTCATAAAGAACTACTAACAAATAATGGTATTTATGCGCAGCTCTGGGCTCATCAAACCGGTGGTTTTCTTGGCGGTGAAGATGATAACCAAGAATCTGAAGTCTAAAATGAAAGCCTACTAAGCTTAATTATTACAAGCTGACTAGTATAAATAAAAGTGGCGCTCTATGAGCGTCACTTTTATTTGAATAGCGATAATAAAGAGTTCAGAAGATAGGTGGACTATCTACAGCGTCTGTAAATATTGTTTCGGAGACAAACCGAATAACTGAGTAAATCTCTGGCTAAAACGTTCCTGTGATTGATAACCACATGCCAAAGAAAGCTCTAGCTGATTATCGATCCCCTCCTGCATTAGCCCAAGAGCATGGTTCATTCTAACGCTCACCAACACATCTCTAAATCGAGTATTTTCCAACTTAAGCCGACGAATGAGCGTTGCACGGCTCATCGAGAAATGATGGCTTGCACGTTCAATGCTATGTTCATCATCCGGGCTCTTACTCAAGTAATGCATCACTTGCTGACAAAAAGAGGCTGATTTGTGGGGAAATAAACGATGTAAATAACCTTGTTCAGCCAGTTGCTGATAAAGCACAAACAACCATTGCTCCTGAGTCTCAACACTAAATAGATCAAGGTTAAGTGATGAAAGGATCTTTAGTGTCTCACTGAGCGCTTTGTTCACAGCAACATACTGACGTTCTTGTGTCGCAACCTTGGCACTTTGCTCTAGCAAAGCCTCTGTGGGTTGCACAAAGAAGCTCAACTGCATTGAAAAAAACAGTTCGTTCGCCGGCATATTTTCAAATGCTAATGTATCGTTGGCCGCAGCCAGTAATAGCCATTTGTTATCGATATCAACAGCTTCTTGAGAACCAAACAAACGTTTACAACCTGTCGTTACCCAGATGATGCAAGGAGCAAGCATCGTCACGTTACGAATACTCTGCTTTTGTTGCCCTCGGTAATAACTCATAGTGTACGCTTTACGCGTTGCGTTTAACTGACCCACAATGATTGCCCTCGATAACAAATGAACTATTTTACCCGTACCTTAATTTACATACGTAGCAGTAAGTGTCGATTTTTCTAGTGCCATGCTGTTAAGCATAAAGCCAGCCAGCGCAGGAGAGGCATTCGCATCCAACTCTAATTTTTCAGTCGGTAACGCAAATACGGTAAATTGGTATCTATGCATACCTGCACCTTTTGGTGGGCATACGCCGCCAAATGCATGCTGGCCATAATCGTTACGAAGCTCTAATGCACCCACCTTTTCCATATCCACGCCTTTAGCCAGTTCAGTTACATTTGCTGGGATATTAACTGTACTCCAGTGCCACCAACCGCTTCCTGTCGGTGCATCTGGGTCAAAGGCAGTAATGGCGAAACTTTTTGTACCGGCTGGGACATCATTCCATGCTAACTGAGGCGATACATTTCCACCATCACAACCAAAACCGTTATAAACAAATTCTTTTGCCATTAACTGGCCTTCATGAATGTCTGTACTGGTTAGTTCTAGGGCGTTAGCCGCCGTTGATGCGAAAGCGCTAGCCGCAATTAATGCAAGAATTGAAGTTTTCATAGTATTCCTTTGAATCTAACTGAATGAAGAGTGAAGAACTCCATATTAACGCTACCCCGCGAGGCAATCACAACAATAAGTATCTATGTTGACCTAATTTACGCAAACATTGATACTTACTGTATAAATAGCTTTTCAATTTCACCATACTCCTTGTCACACCGCTATCGCATTAATATACTCGGGCCTCTTTTCTATCACGCACATCAATTAGTCACTATGAACAAAAGCTTACTTACCAATATCATTGCGTTAGCATTACTTGCGGGTGGTTATCAAGCAAACAACCAACTTGCTTTCTACGCGGGCTTATTTGCTTTCTCGGGTGCCATCACCAACTGGCTTGCCATCCATATGCTGTTTGAAAAAGTCCCAGGTTTATATGGTTCAGGCGTCATTCCAGCTCGATTCGAAGAGTTTAAAGCAGCAATTAAACATCTGATGATGGAACAGTTTTTTAGTGACGAAAATATCGATAGGTTCTTAAATAAAGAGATGGTCGGCGGAAAGGCTCTTAACCTAGAACCGGTTATTTCAAAAATCGACTTCAACTCGACATTCGATTCGCTAGTAGAAGTGATTAATAACTCATCATTTGGCGGCATGTTGGCTATGTTTGGTGGTAGCGAAGCGCTCCAGCCACTAAAACAACCTTTTGTCGAAAAGATGCAAGATGCCATTATCGACATTAGTCAAAGTGATGCTGTTAAAGACGCATTAAAAGAGCAGTTCGAAGCTCCTGCTATGATGGATGAAATTAAAGCTAATATTGAAAACATCATTGACCAGCGCCTAAGCGAATTGACACCAAAACTCGTCAAAGAGATCATTCAAACTATGATTAAAGAGCACCTTGGTTGGTTGGTCGTTTGGGGTGGGGTATTCGGTGGCCTAATTGGTATCGCCTCGTCATTCTTCGCGTAACCGATACAGAATTCTAAACCAACAACGGGAAGCTATGGCTTCCCGTTGTTGGTTATAATGTTCGTTTCATTAAACCCCAGCTATCAATTCTGGATCAACACCAAAGCTGGTTTTGGTTTCTTCAATAACAAATTCACTGCGAGTTTGAATAACACCCGGTAATGTACTCAAAATCACCGACATGAAATGTTGATAAGCTTTCATGTTTTTAACCCGTACTTTGATCATGGTATCAAAGTCACCAGATAGAGAGTAACACGCCTCTATTTCTGGAATAGGTTTCACTGCTTGGGAAAATTTTTCAAAATTAGAAAAGTAAGTTTGATCTAAGCGAATATGAATAAAAACCTGTACATCAAGCCCCAATTTATCGGGGTTTAGCTCTGCATGGTAGCCCTTGATATAGTCCTCTTTTTCAAGACGTTTAACCCTCTCAGAACAAGGGGATGTCGTTAAGTTAACACGCTTGGCAAGCTCCACAATAGGCAACCTCCCATTAGCATGTAAAACCCGCAAGATCTCACGATCAATTCTATCAAGTTCCATTATTTGTACATCAAATGCGTCCAACAATACTAGTCATCATAACTGAGTACTCAACAAAGAAAACTAAGTCATCGAGGAACTGAGGGGGGCATCAAGCTGCTTTTGCATCAGAGTAAGGCGTTGTGGTGTGCTCATTTTGGTTATTACAACCTCGGCAAAAATACTGACGTTCCATTTTGACGTAGTGTGCCCCTTGAAAGACGGTAGAAACAAAACTCACAAATGCATGAATGACTGACTCATGTTCTTGCTCACAGCGTTTCATGATCACTTTATGTTCAGTTCCCTTGCTGCAACAATCACAGTACATTCGTGGCATGGTCTTATCTCCTCAAATCAAACATTCACTTTAGTGGACACATTAAGCTGGAATATGTTCCGTACCGCGAAACTTTTCGAGCCAAACTGTGATCTGAATAGGATAAAAATCGTGCAAAATAAAGAAGCCCTGCTAGGCAGGGCTTCAACGTTCGTAAAAATCTTACTTACTTAAGTTCAATCAGTAATTTCTCAAACTTCTTAAATTGTGCTTTCACGGTTTCATCAGGCTCGCCAGTTAACAAGCTAACACCCACAATCGCCAACGTTGAGAAAATCACCCCAGGGACGATTTCATACACATCAAATAAACCGCCAGTCAGTTGCTTCCAGACTACGATGGTGATACCACCCACAATAATACCGGCAAGTGCACCATTTCGATTCATACGAGACCAGTAAAGGCTGAGAACAACAGCTGGACCAAATGCTGCACCGAATCCAGCCCATGCATAAGAAACCAACCCTAATACGGTACTATCCGGTGTCATCGCTAGAATTAACGCCATAATAGAAATCGCGATAACCGCAAAGCGTCCGACCATTACGACTTGTTCAGACGTCGCATCTTTATTCATTACTTGCTTATACAAATCTTCTGCTAGAGCAGAGGATGAAACCAACAGCTGTGAATCCGCCGTACTCATAATCGCAGCCAAAATAGCCGCTAAAAGAATACCAGCGACTACAGGATGGAACATGGCGTTGACAAGAAGCATAAAGATTTTTTCGCCATCATCAATCGAGCCAATGTGCGAATTCGTCACATAAATCAGACCGACCAAACCAACCATCATGGCACCAGCCATTGAAAGCGCCGTCCAAACTACTGCGATACGACGCGCAGTGGTTAAGTCTTTATTTGAACGAGTTGCTTTAAAACGCGCAAGGATATGAGGTTGCCCAAAATAGCCCAAGCCCCACGCAACAAGTGAAATTATCGCTATTGCCGATAGAGGCTGCCCTTTCGCATCACTCCAAAACGTCAACAATTGAGGGTTAATCGCTTCTAACTGCGCAGCCACATCAGTAAAGCTACCTTGCATAGCGGCGATAGGCACAATCATTAATGCTGCTGACATCAACAAACCTTGAACTAAATCGGTCCAAGATACAGCCAAAAATCCACCAAATAGAGTATACGACACGACACAAATAGTACCGATGATCACCGCTGTTGAGTATTCCAATCCAAAGACAGTTTCAAACAACTTACCACCAGCAACTAAGCCAGAACTGGTATAAAACAAGAAGAACAGCAAAATGAAAAATGCAGAAATGACTTGGATAAGTTTTGAGTTATCGTTAAATCGACGCGATAAAAACTCAGGAAGTGTTAATGAGTCAGTCGCGATACTATAAGTACGCAAACGCTTTGCATTAATAAGCCAGTTAAGCCAAGTACCCGCTAACAAGCCACCTGCTAACCAAAAAGCTTCAATACCAGCGGCATAAGCGTAACCAGGCAGACCTAGAAGCAACCAACCACTCATGTCTGACGCACCTGCAGATAAAGCCGCAGGCCAAGGTCCCAGTGAACGGCCACCTAGAAAGTAATCTGTCGAGCTTTTCGTTCGTTGATAAGCAACAACGCCAATCGCCAGCATCAGTATTAAATAGGCGATAAACGTTGTTGTAATAGCAAAGCTATTTCCCATATGTATTTTCCTCTTATATAGAAACGAGCTCCTTATTAAATCACCCTCTATAAAGGGTGATTTAAGCAGGAGTTAGTGGGTGTCATTACCAAGCTCAAGCAAGGTCGCATTTCCACCGACTGCGGTTATGTTTATTGTTCTTGTTCGCTCCGTAATGAATCGAAGCGATAAATGTGGATCATGTGCATTGGGTATTGCAGTCAAATCCGTTTCAGTAATGAAATTAACGATAGCGCCTTGGCGCTGGGCAAGCTGTTGATTGAGGCTTCGCTCCACCACCTCCTGACCAATGTAGCCAACGCATCTAACGTCTGATTCCAATAACTGTTGATGTGCATCGTATGATGTCACTTGAACGAGGTTGGCATTGAGGGAAGAAGCTTCAATCCCCTTAGCCAACACCGTACAAAGATCATCATCATCGCTGCATAAAATAATGCTATTTCCTGCACACAATGCGGCCGTCAATTGTGCAATGACCGCTTGCTTAGCGAGCGCAGAGTGTTCGCTTTGAACAATCAGTACCACTCCTCGACCCGCGGTATACAACTCATTGGTTTCCCCGGTTGGGCCCACAAGATTATGTATCCGAGCTAAAAGCTCGTAAGCATGTTCGAGGTGGAATGAAACGACTGCTGCCAATTCGGGCTTAATTTCCGATAGGGCATGTTTAAGTGCCAATACGCTTTCACTTTTCGAATCAAAATCGGTTAAATTCCAACTTTCCCATGCAGAGAAAGCATCAGAAAAACGAGTGACTTGATGAACCATGGTGTTTCTCCTTTCTAGGCATTAGCAAAATGAAGTTGCGTGAAGCGATAAAGATAATGAGGACCACCTGCTTTTGGCCCGGTTCCAGATAAACCTTGGCCCCCAAACGGTTGGACACCAACCACAGCCCCCACTTGATCACGATTGATGTAGCAGTTACCTACTCGTGCATGCTTTTCTATCCAACGATATGTCGTTTCATTTCGACTATGGATCCCCATAGTTAAGCCAAAACCAGTTTGGTTTATTTGTTCAACGACATCCGTGAGTTCATTAGCCTTAAATCGAACAACATGAAGAATAGGGCCAAACTGCTCCTCTTTCAGACAGGTAATGTCTCTGATTTCAAACGCGCATGGCGCTACAAAATCACCATAGTCACACTCGTCCGCGAGGGTAAGTTGAGCAATTTTTTTCTCAGTAGAGAGCATCGTATCAATGTGCTTTTGTAATTTATCTTTCGCAGTTTGATCAATAACAGGCCCGACATCTGTTGAATGTAAGTAAGGTTTTCCGACACTGAGTTCATCCATCGCACCTTGAATTAATGCAATGATGCGGTCAGCAATATCGTCTTGAACATAAAGTACACGTAGTGCACTACAACGTTGACCAGCAGAAGCAAAAGCTGAACGAATAACGTCTCGTACCACCTGTTCGGGTAGAGCGGTGCTGTCTACGATCATCGCATTTTGACCGCCCGTTTCCGCTATAAATGGCACTGGTGCCGTCTCGCGACTTGCTAATGCTTGATTGATACGTTGTGCCGTTGGGGTCGATCCGGTAAAAGCAACACCTGCAATGGCTGGATGCGCAACCAATGAAGCCCCTATTTCTGAGCCTTGTCCAAGCAATAACTGGACGGTTCCAGCAGGAAAACCCGCTTGCTCCATCAATTCAACTGCGCGTGCAGCAATCAGACTGGTTTGTTCTGCTGGCTTAGCAATAACGGTATTTCCCGCAACCAGTGCTGCGCTCATTTGGCCAAGGAAGATTGCTAATGGAAAGTTCCATGGGCTAATACAAACAAACACCCCTCGCCCTTGACGAGCAATCGTACGGCTTACACCATCAAACCCCACAACCTTGTTTGGTTCAAAATTATGGATCTGCTGTGCGTAATAACGACAAAAATCAACGGCTTCGCGTACTTCATCGATACCGTCATGAATCGTTTTACCCGCCTCTTGATGACATAGCGCCACCAATTCCGCTAAATTTTCTTCCAATAAGTCCGCTAAGTTGTTGAGTGCCAAAGATCGCACCGACTTATCACTATGTTTCCAAGACTCAAAAGCACGCTGGGCACCATCAATCGCTTCGGAAACATGATCAAGGCGAGAAAAGTGAACCTGTCCAACATTAATACGACGATCATAAGGCGCAGTTACCACAACATACGGTGATTCCTCCTTGATCATGCTTCCGTTGACCCATTGACCATTAATGTACGGCGCAGCCTGCCATTGCTTATCCATGAATAAGCTAACTTGCTGCTCGAACGTGAGCGCTTCATGCTCGATATCAATATTAATACCACGAGAATTACGACGGTCGGGGAAGACATTGGTTGGCAAAGGGATTTGAGTATTGTTCAGTGTTTCGTAATGCAACAATAAATCAACAGGGTGCTGAGTTAAGGTTTCAATAGGACAACGAGCATCAACTAAGCGATGTACAAATGAACTGTTCGCTCCGTTTTCTAGCAATCGACGAACCAAATATGGCAATAGATCCTTGTGGCTGCCTACTGGCGCATAAATACGAACAGATTGGCGATATTTCGCCATGACGTGATGATAAAGAGAATCGCCCATACCGTGTAAACGTTGAAATTCAAATTCATCGTGATGAGCCATGACAGCAATAGAAGTCACGGTTTGAGCATTGTGACTAGCAAACTGAGGGTAAATATTACCTCGTACTGCATCACTCAATAGAAAACGAGCACAGGCCAAATAGGCCACATCTGTCGCTTCTTTACGGGTATAGACTGGATAGTTTTCGTATCCAGCTTGCTGTGACCACTTGATTTCACTATCCCAATACGCGCCTTTCACTAACCGGAGTGGAATAAGGTCGCCTTGCTCGCGGGATAAGGCATTAAGCCAGACGAGTACAGGTAATGCTCGCTTGGAATAAGCTTGAATGACAAGGCCAAACTTACCCCAGCCACGTACCATGTCACTTTGATAGACTTTTTTAAATAACTTCAATGAAAGCTCGAGGCGATCAGCCTCTTCCGCATCAATCGTAATAGCAACGTCCAACTCTATTGCACGTTCTAAAAGCTGCATCAAAGTCTGATACAGTTCCGTCATGACTCGACTTTCATTGGAGACTTCATAACGCGGATGCAAAGCAGAAAGCTTAATTGATACAGAGGGTGCTGGACTTGTTTCCGCTCCATAGGTATCACGGCCGACCGCTTCAATTGCCATTAGATAATCTTTGAAGTATTTGTTTGAATCGGCAGTAGTTAGCGCAGCTTCACCCAACATGTCATAAGAATATGTAAAGCCCTGATCCCGCATCTCATGACCATTTTTTTGTGCTTCAGATATTGAGCGTCCCAACACAAATTGATGCCCCATCACTTTCATCGCTTGATGCATTGCTTTGCGAATGACGGGCTCGGACATCTTGTTGACCAGTCGATTGACTGCCTGCGTTGGGCTTGCCGTACTTCCATTAGGTAAACCCACGACCTTGCCGGTCAACATCAGTCCCCATGTTGAAGCGTTAACAAATACAGAATCTGAATTTCTTAAATGAGATTTCCAATCAGCGACACTTAATTTATCGCGGATCAGTGAATCGGCAGTCGCAGCGTCAGGGATGCGCATTAATGCTTCAGCGAGGCACATTAACAAAATGCCCTCTTGGGTATCCAGACTATATTCCAACAATAAAGCATCTATCATTTGAATCGATTTTTTATCGGCACGGATAGCCTTTATCAATTCCGTCGTTTGCTGGCTTATTTGCTGTTTTTCAGTATCACTTGGTACTGCCAGAGGCAATAGTTGGGTTAGCCATTGGGATTCATCCACCATATATAATGGCGAGATCAGTGACCACAACTCATCAAGCGAGCGCCCGATGAATTCGTCATTCAACACATCCGTTGCTGTAAACATGCGTTTTCCTCAATCTCATACCTGAAAAATTTCAGGTTTCCTACAATGGCTAGCAGTGTATTTTGAGGCCGAGAAGATTACTTGTCAAAAACTCCGAGTTTTTTGCTAAAAACTGCGATATTTAACAGAACTTAAACAAGATCACACCTAATGACGCAATGTTTTGTGCTGTATTTATTTTCCAATTTAACTAATTTGTTTCTTGTACTGTGATGGGGAGATCCCTAGCAAACGAGAAAAGGTATGAGCGAAAGTGCTTTGAGCAGTAAAACCAGTGAATTCTGCGACCTGGCCTAAGGTGAGATTTCCTTGCTCGATAAGATACTTAGCCATATCGATACGTTTACCGAGCACATACTGGTGAGGCGTAATCCCCATATGCTCTTTAAATAACATATGGAACTGACTTTCCCCTAGATAGACACTTCCGGCTAACTGAGCGACGGAGATTTTCCGACTCAAATGCTGCTCGATATAACGATCCAATGCATCTAAATCAAAACGTGACTCTTTTCGATGAACCTCAAGGGCAGAGATATGGCGATGCAACAGTGCAATAACGGTATCATTACACGCTCTACTCAAAAGCAAATCATCAGGACTGGCTTGCATCTCTGACACCAACATTTGAATCAGTTTTTGAATTTGAACATCCAACTGGAAATAGGTATCGGAACAATTGAGCTGGTTGATTTTTTGCAGCATCAAAGGGTCATCATTGTGTGGCATCGGCATATTTAAAACCAAAATATCAGATTGCCCAACGACACCGCCAAATGCATGTCCAGAGCCTGATGTAACAACACAACCTTGCCCTGGTCCCACTAAGTTACCTTTACCATTTACATCAAATTCGGCCTGCCCCTTTAGGCCAATAACAACCTGAGTATAAGCATGATCATGACAGTCCATATGAGAGGGTAAGGTGACCAACTCGGCGGGCTTGGGTGACAAAACATTGGCAGATAACGCAATAGCATCGCGTTTGTTTGAGGAACTCATGCAGTTTCCAACACAGTGAAGAAAATGGACACTCTAATGGTATACCAATAATTGGGGATATCGAAGTAGCATTTAGACCATTAATAAGCAATCAGTTTGATATTTATTTATAGGTTTAGTTATTGAATATAAGCACTTATCTCTCTATCAAACACTCCGGAACAATGATCAAGCGCACATAAATTACGGAAGGTGCCTGTTGCATTAGTTTTGCAAGAAGCAAATTGTGATTAATCACTTGCTTACTTTGTCTCAAAAACTCAAAATAAAATTTAGCACTTTAGAACTAGGTGTATAATAAAAAGTAATCTTATTACTTACTTACGCCGAGGGTAATAAATAGCGTCACTAACAAACGTTACTCAAGCACCTATTCAAGTGTCAAAAAAACGTCTTCGCTATTTAATTTGGCATTGGTATTTTAACCCGGAACTTGTTGTAGAGAACTATGATCACACGTCGCATTCCAGCGCTATTACTTGCGCTAAGCCCATTATGGGTTTCAACATCGGTGTTTGCAGAAGAACAGGCACTAACCGATCCTGTTGCCGAAATCGATACGAAATTAAGTAATAAACAATCAGAAATTGATTCGCTCTCCTCACTCTTCGACAATGAAGCAGCTCAATTACAGCAGCAGCAGAATGATTTGGCGAAGCTAAAACGAGAAGAGCAAGATCTTACATCAAAACGTAACCGTGCTAAATCAGCCCTGGACAAACAGTATACCCGTCTTCTTGAAGATCCAGAGGTCGATTTAGTTACATTCCAAAAAGACTATCAAGATTCTTGGGCTGCCTTGAAAGCAAATCAAACCGCATTGCTTGAAAAAGCACAGGCGATTGTTGAAAACGAAAATAGCCTTTCACAGCTAAAACATAAACAAGCACGTCTAAACAGCGAATTTGCTTATTTGGGCGAACAAAAAATCGAAACTCGTATCAAGCGTTTAGAAGCAGAATTACGTGAAAGCGAACTAATGGAAAGCCGCTACAAAACCCATTGTTCAGCGACAATGACTCTAGGTGAATGTACTAACCAAGGGCAATATCTTACTAAGCAAAAAGCGGTTAAAGCTTTCAAAGCTAAGCTTATGGATGGCCTAACTGAATCAACGCTTGCAAAACAAAATATGAAAGATGTACAGCTCAACGTTCATGTGCAAGAAAGCCAAATTATTCGAGCTGGTTTTGAGGGCAACAACAGCTACTTCACGCACATTCAAGCACAGCTTCAAGCAAAACCAGAAGCGGCGGCAGCGTGTAAACTGTTGAACGTATCAAGCCGTTACTGCCTAACATCGAATGACACATCAAGTACTGATGAGAAAAAGAACTGGGTTAATGTCACGGTACGCTCTGATCAATATAACGACCAAGTCATCATCAATGGTGTGAATTACGGCAGTACTCCAATTGAAGTCGTGCTACCAAAAGGACGTCATCAAGTGACAGTTCTTAAAGATGGTTACCAAACCTATAACCGCGAAGTGACCGTAATTGATAATGATACGGTATGGGTAAAAATGCGCGAAAACAACGCCTAGTACCCGATAAACTCACAAAACCACCCTAGTCGCCATTTTGCTTATCAAAACAGAATGGCGATTTTGCGCTCAATAACCATCAACACGAAGCTAAAATGTGAGACTACCTATGCGATCAATGATGCCAACTCTTTTGCTTGCACTATCTCCGACCATCCTATCAACAGGGGCCATCGCCGCCTCTAATTCAATCATTGAGATTGAAACGCAGCTCTCCTCTCAATATTCCGAGCAAAAGAGTGCCCAGTTTGATATTGATGCACAAGCCAATCTGATAGAACAGCAGGAAAACGTAGTAAAGCAACTAGCGCAAAGCGATCAATCGCTTCGTCAAGCTTTCAAGCAAGCTAAGAAATCACTCGAAGCCGACTATCAAAGAATGGTTAACGATCCTAGCGTTGATTTTTCAGTTAGCCAGTCGAACTATCAGCAAGCGTGGAACAAAGTAAAAGCAAATCAACTTGAGCAGCAAGATGCAAGCGTTCATCTTGAAGAGCTACAAACGGCATTCGTTGATAAAAAAGCCAAGTTAGCCACTATTGAACAAAACATTATTCAACTCGGTGACGATAAAAATCGAGCAAGAGTACAACGTCTTCGTCAAGAATTAGCCGGTACACACAAGCTTAGCGTCAGTTTTACCAATCAATGCCAAGCGACGATGACGCTTTCTAAATGTGATGAGCAAACCAAAGAACTGGCACTACAAAAAGCCGTTAGTGAATTCCAACAAGAGCTAATTGGTAGTACGACGGAAACCAATCTCATTAAACAAAATTTAAGCAAAACTGCGCTTAATATTCATGTGCTCGGTTACAACAACAAAGAGTCTGGTTTTTCTGATGGTGTTCGTTACAGAACACAAATGGATGTGGATCTTAAAACAAAAATCAGTGACAGCGCGGCATGTGAATTACTCAACGTAGACAAACGTTTGTGCTTTGCTCCAGGCACGACCTCAGGTGAGCAGTACACCAATGAAAAAGAGATGGCTTGGGTCACGTTGACCGTCCGCTCTAACTTGTACGATGACAAAGTAATGATCAATGGCGTTTCTTATGGCAGTACACCTGTCGAAGTCATGCTTCCTATTGGCCAACATTCTGTTGTCATAGAAAAAAATGGCTATCGCACCTTTAAGCAAGATGTCAAAGTCAAATCAGATCAAAGTGTCAATGCACAGCTTAAGCTTGTGGCAAATGCAACAAAAACAGGTGACAAGTTTGCAGATCGACTAACTAACGGTCAGTCAGCCCCCTCTTTGATTGCGATTACAAAAGGAAAATATTGGCTAGGTGAGCATGGTTCAGATGGTTATTCCCTTGATCATGCTTTCGCAATTGGTGCGACATTAGTTACGACGAAGCAGTTCAATACTTTTGTGAACGAAACGGGTTACAAAACTTACGCAGAACAAAATAAGCTGTGTAACACCATCCTTGACGGTGAAGTTACGGCACGGTTAAACCGAGACTGGCGTAATCCTGGGTTCGATCAAGGGGAAGACTTTCCAATCGTCTGTGTAACTCAACGTGATGCAATGGCGTACACACAATGGCTGAGCAAAGAAACCGGAGCTCACTATCGACTTCCAAGTGTTGAAGAGTGGGAAATTGCTGCACGAGCAGGCAGTCAAACTCAGTATTGGTGGGGCGATGATTTCGCAGATCATCAAGCGAATACCGGGTGGAGTAGTTCACCATGGTCAAATAAAAGCCCATCACCTGTAACTGCATTCAAAAATAACCGCTTAGGTGTTTATGATGCTGTTGGGAATGTGTGGCAGTGGACAAACAACCAAGAAAGCATTGCTAAAGGTGGCGCGTGGAACTATCCACCATCATTTGCTTCAGCCGATAGAGAACTTGCGGTTTCACCAACTGAAGCGGCAAATTACATTGGTTTTCGCGTTGTCAGAGAGATCCATTAAATTTCTCAATGCGGTGTCACAAAATGACGATCAAAAAAGGAGGGAATTCCCTCCTTTTTTTATTATACCGTCAGGTATAAAGTAACAATATATCTTAGTGCATAAACACTGAGATATTGTATCGAATGGTACACTCTATATCCCAACAGACCCTCGTGGGGATATAGAACCTCTTCTACACGTCGACAAGAAATTTTCTTGTATTTGCCAGATATCCAGTTGATATCTGGCATTTTTTTATTCCAGTAAATTATTGATAGAATACAAATCTAGTCACCTCTGGTATCATCATTAAGATAACTCATAGGATGCCCATGCAAAACATACCGTTAGAATCGCTTTACGCGCAACTACCGGGCTACTGGGGTTGTAAAAGCCTCGACTCACAATTTGTCTACGTAAATCCGGCCTATGCTCGCTTGATGGGTTTTATTAACACAGACGAGTGCATCGGTCTTTATGACTTCGACATGCCCGGCTCAACTGCCAAATTTGCCCAAGAATTTCGCCAACAAGATCGCTACGTAATTGAAAACAACTGTACGATTAAAGTATTGGACATTCATCCATACCCAGATGGCAATTGGCACACTCATATCTTTACTAAGACGCCTTGGCTAAATGAAGACGGCACCATTAAAGGGACAATTTTCTACGGCCAAGATTTAACAGATACTGCCATTCTAGAAGTGGGACACTGGGTATGTCGGGCTACGGGGCTGAATCGAGATAGCAAAGCGGCTTTACCCCAAAACTCTATCCAACTACCTGTCGAAAAGCTGACAAGTAGAGAGTCTGAAGTCTTATTCCTTTTGCTGTATGGTAAAAAGCCGACATACATAGCGGCAGCCATGAATATTTCCATCAAAACATTTGAAAGCTATGTGATGCGGTTAAGACATAAATTTAAAGCCCATAGCAAAGCTCAACTTATCGATATTGCATTAGACACTGGCTATGGTTCACGCATTCCAGAAACCTTACTGAAAACACAAATATCGGTCGTCCTTAATAACGAAAACGCCGCGTAATGCGGCGTTTTCGCTATATAATACTGTTGTTAATCAAGTGCTTATACAAATCAATCTACATAAACTATGGCGCAAGACGATCGATATTCCAAGTATCTGATGACTTAGAAAACAGAAAACGATCGTGCAAACGGTGTTCACCACCTTGCCAAAATTCAATGCTCTCAGGACGCACTCTAAAACCGCCCCAGAAACTTGGTACAGGTATCTCACCTTTTTCAAATTTCTGTTTTAGCTCTAAATATTTCCCCTCTAGAATACCACGCGCTGAAATTCGACTACTCTGCTTACTCGCGATAGCTGCTAACTGGCTCTCTTTTGGGCGAGAAGCAAAATATTTCATATTCTCAAATGTCGTCAACTTCTCTGCGACACCGGTAATATGCACTTGGCGTTCAAGAGGGTGCCAAGGAAAATGCAGGCTAATCTTTGCATTCTCTTCTATTTGCTGTGCTTTACGACTACCCAAGTTTGTATAGAATACAAAACCTTGTCTATCCACATGCTTTAATAACACAATACGTTGAAATGGCTGACCAGAGGCATCAACCGTTGCTACTGTCATTGCAGTAGGATCCGTTAGTTTTGCATCAACGGCTTGTTGTAACCAAATATTGAACTGATCAACCGGATCAGACGACAAATCTTTACGACGCAACCCACCTTTTGTGTACTCACGTCTAATTTCTTCAAGTTCCATACTATCTCCTCAATATTTTTACGATTGTGCGCCTATACTGTGCATAACTCAACCCACGGGTTGATGCGTCACATCACACTTACTAACGAGCTATTTGACGTATTAGAACAAAAACAACCCGATATAGTACAACGTTCTCATATCAAGTCCTTAACATTGAGCGTTAAACACCATAAAATCAGTAAAATATTGAATTTCATCATAGAGATAGTCCATGAATAAAAGTGGTTACGATAAGCTTAGTTCAACAGAATTAGACTATGTGGATGACAAAACGGCAGCCCTACTTCTTAACACGCCAAATAGTGCGCGCATTATGCTCTGGGTGATGGTTGCTTTCTTTGTCATATCCATCGTTTGGGCATCATGGGCAGAAATTGATAAAGTCACCGTCGGACAAGGAAAGGTCGTTCCCTCTTCGCAAGTCCAAATTGTTCAAAACTTAGAGGGTGGACTGGTTAAAGAAATTCTGGTCAGAGAGGGGCAAAAGGTCACTAAAGGTCAACAATTACTCTTAATTGATGACACTCGCTTTCGCTCTGATTTTCGAGAGCGAGAGCAACAAGTTGCAAACTTAATCGCTAGTGTCACACAACTTTCCTCTTCAATTTTAAGCGTCAAACTGCAAGAGAAGTTTGATACAAAAAATTGGCAAAAAAACGTAGAACTTGATTATAGCCAATTGGTATTTCCTGAGGGTTTTGCCGAGCAACGCCCTAAATTGGTCGCACGTCAAAAGGCTGAGTATCGCCAAGATTTAAATAACTTACGTAACCAAATATCGGTAATAGACCAGCAAGTAAAACAGAAACAACAAGATTTAGTCGAAGTTCAAGCTCGTGTAAAAAACCTCCGTGCAAGCTATAACTTTGCCCGTAAAGAACTAAATATCACTAAGCCACTGGCTGATGAGGGCGTCGTACCTAAAATTGAGTTGCTTAAGTTGCAGCGCCAAGTCAATGACACTCGTCGAGAGCTCACTTCGAGTGAACTTAAAGTTCCAATGCTTAAATCTTCCATTAGAGAATCAATGCTTAGCCGGATTGATGTGGCGCAAAAGTTTCTTTCTGAACAGCAAGAGAAGCTGAATGCAGCCCAAGATAAGCTCTCATCACTAACAGAATCAACGGTCGGCCTAGAAGATAGAGTAAATCGAACTGTCGTTATATCCCCTGTCACCGGAACCGTCAAAACACTGAACGTCAACACTGTCGGAGGTGTAATACAGCCAGGAATGGATATCGTTGAGATTGTACCAAGTGAAGATACCCTACTCGTTGAAGCGAAGATAGCGCCTCAAGATATTGCGTTTTTACGCCCAGACCTACCGACCATTGTAAAATTCAGCGCCTACAACTTTACCAAATATGGAGGTATGGATGGTGTTCTAGAACATATCAGTGCCGATACCACGACAGACGAAGAAGGCAATAGTTTTTATCTTGTTCGTGTGCGCACTAAGCAAACCAGTTTGCATCAAGATAAGTCTTTACCAATCATTCCGGGTATGACGGCAACTGTCGACATTATTACTGGTAAACGTACTGTGATGGAGTACCTATTAAAACCCATCTTAAGTGCCCAAACCAATGCGTTAAAGGAGTAGTATTGATGTCAAAGACCAACATCACTATTGCGCTGAATATCATTAAAAACTTGCGTGTGACATGAAGAAAATAGGGCTCATCGCACTGATTAGTGTCTCAGTTTCTGCCACTTCGTTTGCTTTAAATACACAAGAGCAACTGTGGGTAAAAGCCGTAACGATAACCTATGGAGAACGAGCCGGAACCCGTGTCACGACTTGGCGTACAGAAATGGCTAGCTATCGTCAATATTCCGAGCAAAAGAAGCTTGAAAAGGTCAATCAGTTTTTTAATCAGCTCAACTTTGTTAACGATAATATGCTTTGGGGAAAAAATGATTATTGGGCGACACCACTTGAATTTTTAGGCAGTAATGCTGGAGATTGTGAAGACTTCACTATTGCCAAATATTTCTCTTTGCTCGAGCTTGGAGTCTCGGATAAGAAACTACGGCTAGTGTATGTTAAAGCACTGACATTAAATCAATTTCACATGGTACTGGCCTACTACTCAACACCCAGTTCAGAGCCTGTGATCTTGGATAATATCGAACCCGTGATTAAGAAGTCATCGGCTCGTCGAGATTTATTACCGATCTACAGCTTCAATGGTAAAAATCTATGGCTGATGAAATCACGCAATGGACAACTGGCAGGAAAATCATCTCGACTAAGCCTTTGGAATGATCTTCGTGCTCGTGAAAAATCACTGAAACTCAATAAACCAATCGTCAATTACGATGAGTAAGCGCTATGACATTACATAAACAACTTGTCGCGGGCATGATTACGGTATTTTTACTGCTAATGATATCTGTCTTTATCATTGAATTTAATGCCACTCGCAACTTCTTAGAGCAGCAACAACGTTCTGAGGTCAACAATACTATTAATACGGTAGGCCTTGCCCTAGCTCCTTACTTGGAAAGTAAAGACAATGTCGCTGTCGAATCCGTTATTAATGCGTTGTTTGACGGAAGCAGCTATTCCACAGTTAAGCTTTCCTTTTTGGATAGCAATGATGAAATTATTCGCTCCTATCCCATTAAGCCCAACCACGTTCCGGATTGGTTCTTATCGTTAAATTTATTTGAACCGATACATGACCAACGGGTACTAACGAGCGGATGGATGCAACTTGCTGAAGTCGAAATCATTAGCCACCCAGGCGATGCCTATAGCCAACTTTGGTTGGCATTTGAACGTTTAGTCATCGCTTTCTGTCTTGTGCTCTTAATTGGTGTATTTGCTATTTCATTTATTCTTCAACGCGCATTGCGACCGCTCAATATGATTGTTGGGAAAATGGAGCAAGTGGCTAAGAATCAATTTGGTGAACCACTACCTAGACCTGCAACTAAGGATCTGATTTGTGTTGTAGATGGCATTAATAGCATGTCTGCACAAGTGGAAAAATCATTTAAAGCTCAAGCACAAGAAGCGCAGGTATTGCGTAAAAGTGCATATATTGATCCTGTATCACAACTCGGTAATCGAGCCTACTACATGAGCCAGCTTAACTCATGGTTAAGTGATGGAGGTTATGGTGGTGTCGCTATGCTAGAAGCGCACTTTATAAAAGAGCTCTACGATGACAAAGGATATGAGGTTGGTGACAACAAAGTCAGAGAACTGGCTGATCACCTCAGAACATCTTTGAACTCTCAAGAGATGATCCTGGCTCGGATATCAAAAGATGAATTTGCCTTTATTTTCCCTAATATGGATGACGCTGAGCTACAAATCTTATCGAGCAGCATTATTACCTATGTTCAGGATCTCAATGCCGACCCATTAGGTGTTGCCCATGCCGATGTCGCACTAGGTGTGATGCATAATGAATCTAATCGACCTATTTCCGATGTACTTGCGATTCTCGACAACGCATTGGCAAAAGCAAAAGCACACCCTGAGTTATCTTACAACTATATTTCAAGTGAACAATCTGAAAACTTGAAAGGCAAACAACAGTGGAAAGCCTTAGTCGAAGAAGCCATCAGTAATGATTGGGTCCATTTCCGAATGCAGTCAGCGAATAGTAGTGATGGGCAGACCTATCATAATGAGGTTTTCTCTGCCATTGAACATGGTGATGAACGTTTCGGTGCCAACCAATATCTGTTTGCTCTAGAACAACTAAATGCAACCCACATTTTTGACGAGTACGTCATTAAAACCATGATCGATAGATTGGAGAGCAACCCGCAAGAGGCACCTATAGCGATCAACATCAGTCAAAGCAGTATCTCGCAACCGAGCTTCATTCGTTGGGTAACTCAAATTTTAAATAGACACAAAGCTATCGTAGATAAGATTCATTTTGAAATACCAGAAAACTGCTTTATCAATAGTCCTCACCATACCGCTCTATTTTGTAATGCAGTTCGTGCTGCCGGTGCTGACTTTGGCGTCGATAACTATGGTCGAAACTTCCAGTCACTAGACTATATCAATGAATTCCGACCGGCATACGTTAAGTTGGATTATCTGTATACTCACCATTTAGATGACGAAAAACAGAAATTCACACTCACGTCGATTTCACGGACAGCGCATAATCTCGGTATTAAAACTATTGCTTCCCGTGTAGAGACTCAGACTCAACTTGATTTCTTATCTGAGCATTTTATCGAAGCTTTCCAAGGCTTCATTGTCGACAAATAATATTTTAAAGGTCTGATTGCATGCAGGATCCGCTACTAAATTCGCTTGTCTACGTTAGCCGTTATTATGGGTTAGCGAATTCACCAGAAGCGTTAATCAACGGCCTTCCCTTGTCAGATGGCAAGCTTACTCCATTTTTATTTCCTCGCTCAGCAGAGCGAGCTGGACTCGTTGCTAAAGAAAACCGCGCTGATATCATCAATATTTCAGAATTAATCCTCCCTGTAGTATTACTTCTTAAGGGAGGAGATGCGTGTGTTCTCAATAGTATCAACCAAGAAAATCAGGAAGCTGAAATCGTCACAGGTGAATCTGGACTCGTTCCTATTTCCATTCCATTAGATGAACTACAAGAACGATACATTGGTCGCTATTTTTTAGTCAAAAAACAATTTCGCTATGATGAACGATCGCCAGAAATACTAAAAACTAAAGAGGGTCATTGGTTTTGGGGAACCATTTGGCAATCAAAACGCATCTACCGTGATGTTTTAATCGCTTCTATTTTGATCAATTTATTTGCTATTGCCGCACCGATGTTTACTCGGCTGGTTTATGACAAGGTTGTTCCAAATTTAGCATTTGAAACCTTATGGGTGCTCGCCAGTGGTATTTTCGTCATCTTTATCTTCGATTTACTATTAAAGCTGATGAGAAGCTATTTCATAGATGTCGCAGGAAAAAAATCTGACATTTTGATTTCATCAAAATTATTTAGCAAAGTGTTAGGTATTCGAATGGAAGCTCGTCCTCCCTCTGTTGGGGCTTTTGCTCGTCATCTTCAAGAATTCGAATCTATTCGGGAATTTTTTACATCGGCAACCATTGGCTCGTTAATCGACTTGCCGTTTGCACTTTTATTCCTATTCCTTATTTGGTTAATGGCAGGAAACCTTGTTCTGGTACCTATTGTCGGCGTTTTGATTTTAGTGATCTATTCACTTTTAATTCAAGGTCCACTACGTCGAACGATTGAAGAAGGGTCTCGTCTTGCCTCGCAAAAATACGCCAACCTTATTGAGAGTTTAGCTGGGTTAGAAACCGTTAAACAGTTCGGTGCACAAAGCCAATTCCAATTTCGTTGGGAAGAAGCGGTTGCCCATATGGCAAACTGGAATATTAAAAGTCGAAGAATCACGGATGGCATCCAAAACACCGCCGGATTTGTTCAACAAGCTTCCAATGTCGGAATGATTATTTTTGGCGTTTATCTTATCGCCGAGGGTAACTTAACCATGGGTGGTCTCATCGCCGCAACTATGCTTAGCGGCAGAGCAATTGGTCCAATGGTACAGTTGTCACTGCTTTCGACACGTTACAACCAAGCCAAGTCATCTATGACGATTATTGAGCAAGTCATGGCAATGCCTGATGAGCAAGAAGAAGGAAAACGCTATATTCACCGACCGATAGTTCAAGGTAAAGTTGAATTAGATAAAGTGACATTCCACTATCCAGACTCACCAATAGCTTCAATACGGGATTTAAGTTTAACCATCAACCCTGGTGAAAAAGTGGCCATTATTGGTCGAATCGGTTCAGGCAAAACGACTCTTGAACGACTTATTCTGGGGCTGTTCAAACCGACTGAAGGCCATGTAAGAATCGATGATACTGACATTGAGCAACTTCATCATATCGATGTTCGTCGTAATATTGGCTGTGTTCCGCAAGATAACCATCTGTTCTATGGCTCTATTCGCGACAACATTACTTTAGGCAGACCTCTTGCTGATGATCGTGATGTGATGGATGCAGCCAACCGAGCGGGCGTAACCGTATTCACCCAGCAAGACCCAGCCGGATTAGAGCGTCAAGTCGGTGAGGGAGGACAACTGCTATCTGGAGGCCAACGACAAGCTGTTGCTATCGCTCGAGCACTGCTAGGACGTCCGCCAGTGCTTTTAATGGATGAACCCACCAGCGCGATGGACAATCGTTCAGAAATGCACATCAAGCAGCAATTAGCTCAGATGAAAGAAAGTGAAACGCTCATTTTGATCACCCACAAAACATCCATGCTCGATGTTGTTGATAGAGTCATTGTAATGGAAAAGGGTTGCATTATCGCCGACGGGCCAAAATCTGAGGTCCTCACGAGTCTGAAACAAGGAAAGGTGCGCGCAGTGAATAGCTAGTTCGATTCCAACAAGCGCTTCAACCATCTATTTTAATAAACTGCATTCTAATAGACAAAGCCAACCTCCGGGTTGGCTTTTTGCTGCTTTCTTCAGCTAAGTAAGATACTTCTTGGGTTGAGCGTTAATTCAAATCGCCATTAACTGAAAATGAATCAGCCCCTCATTCGACATTCAGTCTTGGTAAGTAAACTGTATAACATCAACGTTAATTCACAGACTGCCAAGGAAATCATTATGAACACTCAAAAAACAAACCGCTCGAACAAATCTCGTCAATTTAGCAATAAACAGAGAACCATCCTTACCACTTTACTCGGTTCAGCATTAATGTTTGGCGCAACCACATCTGCTTATGCGCATGACGATGACCGTGATGACGACCATAAAATGAAAAATAGCCAAGCCACTCTTCAATACTCAGGCCCTATAGAAACCATTTCAGTAGAAGAGCTCATTGCTAAAAATAACTGGCTAGACGATCAAGATGTCACTTTAGAGGGGCACATCATTCGTCAAGTCGGCAAACGTGATTTCATTTTTTCTGATGGTACTGGTGAAATCCAAGTTGAGTTACCAAAACACCTAACTGTTACCTTATCTGACAAAGATAAAGTTCGTATCAGTGGCGAATATGAATCTGATCTATTCGAAAGCAACACGTTAGATGTCGAATCTCTGCTTGTTTTATAATGCGGGTGAATCAAAGAGAAGCGAATCGCTTCTCTTTACCAATCATTAATTGATCGTTGTAGTCCATTATCCCAATAGTGATAGAAATTCATCCTCTATTCACTGCTCCGTATTGAAATCATCACGGTGGCGAGGCAAGCTAACAGGACGATAATTACCTGTTAAGGGACAAAATGAAAAAGACAATCCAATTGCTCGCCGCGCTAACGCTTCTGAATTCAGCTTCTGCACTCGCTGACGTCACGCTTAACATCCCAGATAACGTTGAACTGCTTGTTGCTAATCAAGCGCGACCGCATATTTCTGGGGGCTTTTTCTCTTCCGAGCGACACATCATTTTACCTGACGGCGAAAACCAAATTGTTTTCCGTTACAATCCTTATTTCACCCAAGGTAGCGACCGCAATGTCGTCGAGGGTGATGCAATTTTGGCAACGTTCAGTGCTGATAACCAAACAGTTAATTTTGACCTTCCAAAATATAAAAGCGAACAAGATGCCCAAAAGCGCATCCATGGTATGGAATGGCAATTAGTCACAGAAGAAAACCAGTCTATCGAAGTAAAACAAGCGGTATTGGTCAAAGAGGGGCTTCAAATTGGCCGTGACTACGTCCGTGAAGCGGATGATTATAATCGTACTGGTGGCGTAGCCGCTTTAACCACCGCGATGCTAACCTCTGCTAACCAAACCACCCAACAAGGTAGTCAGCATATCAATAAAACGACTAACGCTGTTGATGCGACAACTGCCGAAGAAATGCTTCATTTCTGGTATAACAAAGCAGATGCAAAAACCAAAGCGCGTTTCAAAGACTTCGTAAATCAATAATACAATAGGTGTTTTGATCATGTTTACATCGACAGTGGATGATGAAATTCAGTTAGCGCTAGTTCAGGATAGTTTTGCTATTAATTACGCTACGCTGGTTCAAACTCAGCTGGATTATTTATCCCAGTGGCTTGCTTGGCCGCCTTATTGCCAATCAGAACAAGCTTTCACATCGTTTATTCAGAGTGCCTTACATGAATACGCTGAGGGTAAATCTTTCACTTGTGCAATTCTTTTCAATGGTGTCATTGTCGGAAATTGTAGCCTCAATAATATCAATCGTTCATTGCAACGTGCTGATATCGGCTACTGGCTTTCTCAAGACTACCAAGGAAAAGGCATTGTCACACGTTCAGTGCAAGCATTGATCAAAATAGCGTTTAACGATTTAGACTTAGAAAAAGTACAGCTCTCTGCTGCCGTTGAAAATCATTCAAGCAGACGGGTGGCAGAGCGGTTGGGGATGGTTCTCGAGGGTATTATTACACGCAACGAGAAAGTGGGTGACAGAGTTCTAAATCACGCCATCTATGCGTTATCCCGATGTAAATAAAAAAGATTCATTTCGTTAATTTTGACCATTAACACAGATTCATCTTCAAACTCATTGATTAAACATCGATCATGCTAGGATTGGTGTTTAATCATCCAAATGAGTTTCCACTTTATGCCACCGTTCGCTAAGCCTCTCTTACTATTACTTGCTGTACTACTGGGGTTCTTCGCTAGTGATATCTATCGTTGGTTGACTGCACCTCCTCAAACTATTGTACTGGATGACTATTGTCAGGTATCCAAGCAAGGCTGCAAAAGTGGTGAGGTTATTGTAAAACTCTCAGGTGAACATGCCCAACCTCTTGTTCCGACTACACTTAACGTAGAATGGCCCAACGCTAACAGTGAAACCTTAATCCTAACGCTTCAAGGGTATGAAATGGATATGGGCACGGTAAAATTTAAAATCGACAAACTCAATGACAACCAATATCAAACCGACATTATCTTGCCCGTCTGCCGGATGGAGACAATGACATGGGTTGGTGAACTCACCGATGGAACAACGACCATCAATACCTTAATAAGGATGGCACGATGAACACCAAGTGGATATTCACTCTCGCGATTGCTTTTGGCCTCGGTTTTGCCGTAAACACTTATCTAGACCGTTCATCATCAACTGACAGCTCACAAAGTGTGGTGGGTGCATTAAAAGGGAAAGACAATCAGCAAGTCAATCTGTATGACCCAGAAGACCCTCGTATAAGAGTGGTATACTTTGGTTTTACACGCTGCCCTGATGTCTGTCCTACATCTCTAGCAATGCTCGCAGGGGCACTAAACCAGCTTAATGAAAGTGACAAAAGCAAGCTTCGCCCAATTTTTATTTCTCTCGATCCAGAACGCGACGCGGCGACAGATTCTCACCAATATGCTCAATACTTCCATCCTATGATTGAGGGATTATCGGCCCCTTTAGAAGTCACACAACCACTAGCTCACCGCTATGGCGTCATTTTTCGCAAAACTGAACTAGAAAACTCAGAACTAAAATACACCTTAGACCACAGTTCTTACTTTTATTTTTTACAACCTGATGGCACCTTGATTACCAAAGTCCCTCACACTCTTAGTCCTGCCCCCTTGGTAGAGGCCATACAATCTCTCAATAAAGGAATATTGAATGAAAATTAAAACTCTCGTTCTTTCTACATTACTGTGTAGCTCTTTCGCACAAGCAAGCAGTGACATCATGACTCATCACGCCTATGCCCGTGCCACACCACCAAATGCACCAACGAGTGCGGTGTTTGTTACATTAATGAATAAAGGGGCAGAGGATCGTATTATTATTTCAGCAACAACACCTGCGGCTGGCAATGTTGAACTTCATGACGTTTTAAAAGACGGTGATGTTATGAAAATGCGCCAAATCGAAACTATCGATATACCTGCAAATGGTCAAGTCGAGCTAAAACCAGGCAGTTTTCATATAATGCTATTTGATTTGAAGAAACCTTTTGTTGATGGAGACTCTATCGACGTTGAGCTGACATTTAAAAATGGTGAAAAACAAACATTCAATGCGCCAATCAAAAAAGTCATGGCTGGGATGAAACATCACCACTAGAGCACATAGACTAAAAAATGCTTAGTCGGTAAGACACTCGCTCTCTTAAAAAAGGAAGTAACTAGAACATATTAAAGGGCACTTACCCTTTAATATGTTGCATGTTAACAATTCAACAACATTTAACGCACGATATCCTCAAGTAATTAATCCCTTCCTCTACAATTCAATTATTCCTAGACACAATCTGTCAGCGCGTTAGTATGGTGAGATCAGTCACAGATACTGATGCAGTTCTACCTTTATCACTACATCCAACTTTGTTACGTTGGTGATGTATCAAAGAGTAAAATTGGAACCATTAATAAAACTTATAAATCGCTTAATTGCAGGGATTACTATGCAACACAACTCTCTTATTGGTCGTATCGCACGCGGCAATTTGGTGTTACAAATCTTAGCCGGTATCGTTCTCGGTGTAGGTTTAGCCATACTTGCGCCAGAGTACGCTCAAGGTGCTGAACTATTCGGTAGCCTATTTGTTGGTGCACTTAAGGCCGTCGCGCCTATCTTAGTGTTTATTTTGGTCGCGGCATCTATCGCCAACCAGAAGAAGAACCAGCATACCTACATGCGCCCTATTGTCGTACTGTATCTATTCGGTACCTTTACAGCCGCACTTACTGCGGTCGTGATGAGCTTCCTGTTCCCAACCCATTTAACTCTCGTTTCTGGAGCAGAAGGTGTTACCCCACCCCAAGGAATTAGCGAAGTATTACATACCTTACTATTTCAATTGGTCGATAATCCAGTCAGCGCGTTAATGCACGCTAACTATATCGGTATTCTTGCGTGGGCTATTGCTCTTGGTCTGGCTCTTCATCACGCGTCTGCGACAACGAAAGCGGTCTTCGAAGATTTAAGCCATGGCGTCTCTCAAATCGTCCGTTTTATCATCCGATTAGCGCCAATTGGTATTTTTGGATTGGTTGCTTCTACGCTTGCTACCATAGGTTTTAGCGCGTTAGCAGGTTACCTACACCTATTAGCTGTATTATTAGGTGCTATGGCAATTATCGCTTTAGTCGTTAATCCAATCATTGTTTGGGTTAAAACACGCGAGAACCCATATCCACTTGTTTTCCAATGCCTACGCGAAAGCGGCGTAACGGCATTCTTTACTCGCTCAAGTGCTGCAAATATTCCTGTAAATATGGCTCTGTGTGAAAAATTAAAGCTAGACGAAGATACTTATTCAGTTTCTATTCCTCTCGGTGCAACCATTAACATGGCAGGTGCAGCGATTACCATTACCATACTGACCTTGGCGGCAGTACATACCATGGCTATCGAGATCGATCTACTTACGGCTTTGCTATTAAGCATCGTCGCTGCAGTATCAGCGTGCGGCGCATCGGGTGTTGCGGGTGGTTCACTACTACTTATTCCATTAGCTTGTAGCTTATTTGGCATTCCTGACGAGATAGCAATGCAAGTGGTCGCTGTTGGCTTTATCATCGGCGTCGTTCAAGATTCAGCAGAAACAGCTCTAAATAGTTCAACCGATGTTGTATTTACTGCTGCTGTATGTAAATCAGTACATAAGTAAAGTTGTCGTCAAACAGCAAAAAAGCCTCGCATATGCGTAATGCCACTCGCTTAAGAGCGAGTGGCATTTTTATCTCTAGAGCGTGAGGGGTATTTTTGCGCTTTTTTTAGCACAGCTCTGGGGTAAGGCTTTCTTTTTCTCTTTTTAGGAAGTATTAGCCGTTTGCCATTGTCCCTCAACTCTT
>NZ_QVMU01000123.1 GCF_003605645.1 Vibrio sinensis
TACCAATRTAATCATAAAAAGCTARTTTTTCRGGAATTTTMGMCCAAGCTTCTGATAAACTTTGATTTTCRGCYAGTCCAGCACTAAYTCTTCGATATATTTCTTGYTGRAAGTATCCCTGATCCCATTKATAACGAGTRGGACCAAATAATTCGATSGGRGTAGTTGCWGAACCATACCACATAGTTCCAGCAACAACAAAAGCWGCAAAAAAGACAGCAGCRATACTACTGGAAAGKACGGTTTCAATATTGCCCATACGTAATCCTTTGTATAGACGTTGAGGCGGACGAACACTAAGATGGAATAGGCCCGCTAATATACCCAACGTCCCTGCTGCAATATGATGAGAGGCT
The DNA here is from genome assembly GCF_003605645.1 of Vibrio sinensis. Taxonomy (GTDB): domain Bacteria; phylum Pseudomonadota; class Gammaproteobacteria; order Enterobacterales; family Vibrionaceae; genus Vibrio; species Vibrio sinensis. The sequence goes on from NZ_QVMU01000123.1 coordinate 357, forward strand.
ATTCCTCCCGGAACAAAAGGGTCAAAACCCTCCACGCCCCACGCC
>NZ_QVMU01000126.1 GCF_003605645.1 Vibrio sinensis
ACTCAATTTCGAATAATCATCTCTAGGAGATGATATTGCCAAGAACACTTGAATGTGTTTTTTGGTGTATTCAATTAAGAATACATTGAGAACTTTTTTTGATAACAACAATGTTGTTATCAGTCAGCTTTCCAAATTGTTAAAGAGCTAGATTCAAACTAATGAACCATTTTTAAAAACACTCAACTTTTTATTCAAAAGTAAATGTACTTAAAGATGGTGGGCGATACCGGGCTCGAACCAGTGACCCCCTGCTTGTAAGGCAGGTGCTCTCCCAACTGAGCTAATCGCCCATATTAGTTTTACTTCTTATATGAAGAAGTTTCCTCAAGAATGGTGGAGCTATGCGGGATCGAACCGCAGACCTCCTGCGTGCAAGGCAGGCGCTCTCCCAGCTGAGCTATAGCCCCATCTTGAGATTTCATTCTTAAGAAAGAATGGTGGGTCGTGCAGGATTCGAACCTGCGACCAATTGATTAAAAGTCAACTGCTCTACCAACTGAGCTAACGACCCTTAGTGGTATCCCGTAGGGGAGTCGAACCCCTGTTACCGCCGTGAAAGGGCGGTGTCCTAGGCC
>NZ_QVMU01000127.1 GCF_003605645.1 Vibrio sinensis
TTACTATTCAAAATAGGTATTTGAGATAACATGACTGGGGTAATGAGGAAAACAATTTATTACCGAATTCGAAGTCACAGTAATTGTTGAAGGTATGCTCTTCATTGAACGTTTTAAGAAATACGTTTTTGTCTCAGTCAGTCAGTCAGTCAGTAACAACGTAGAACTTCGTACGTACGTACATCAGTTCGAGTTGCCACACCACATTAGCACAGAGATGCAGTTGTCGATTCAAATCCCGTAGTGGTAGAGGTAATAAGAGTATAAGCAGTAATCGGGAAGATTAGGGTTTGGAGATGTTATTTAAAGAGTATAATCCAGTGAAATAAATTTGGAAAGAGGAAAAAAGGGACATGAAGAATTCAGAAGATTAGAATTTGGGAGAACACAAAGAGTGGATGCACCTGCGCCATTGCAAACGATTTTGAGCCATGTCATTCAGGGTCTCTAACCATCGGTTGCTATCATCTCGCGGTCCCCAACCAGGTAGTTTACACCTACCGATTTGACCTAGTCCACTTGTCAGTGACTTCATGAACTTGTGCCATGTTTTGGTCTGGCCACCCCTAACTTTCTT
>NZ_QVMU01000015.1 GCF_003605645.1 Vibrio sinensis
AGAGTTGAGGGACAATGGCAAACGGCTAATACTTCCTAAAAAGAGAAAAAGAAAGCCTTACCCCAGAGCTGTGCTAAAAAAAGCGCAAAAATACCCCTCACGCTCTAGAGATAAAAATGCCACTCGCTCTTAAGCGAGTGGCATTAAGGTTTGACCTCGGCTTTTTTTATATAGGTGACCCGTTTTTTATACGAGAGTCCCGCTTCAATAAAGTCGAGACTGACCATGTTCCATTCCTCTTTATGCTTGGAGCATGAAGAGGTGAACATAAGTACTTAGAACATAAAACGAGTAGTGAACATAACTTGGTCACCATAGAATTCGTTGATGCGTGCTTCAGCACCTAGAGAGAATAACTCTGTTGAGTGGAAGCGAGCGTACGCTGTGCCAATCCAATCATCATTATCTTCAATTGATACGTAGCCGACTTTGCCGCCCACTTCAAGTTGTGGACCTAACCATTGACGAACACCAACATTTAGCTCAACGCCGGTATCTGCACTACCTGGGCCTGCGTCAGCAACACGGAATAGGATCTCACCGGTTAAATCTGCCCAGTTGTTGATTGGTGCGTGGAAACCTAAACCTGCAGCTGCATCAAAATCACTTTCGAATTCTGAATCGATACGAGCAATGGCGTGCGCGTTTGGATGAATAGATTTGCTAAGGCCTAAACCGTAGGTGTTTGGGCTGACAGCAATGCGAGCTTCAAAATAGTCATAATTGAAGTTACTCATGATATTTGAGCTATTTGGATCCATTTGTGCAAGTGCTTGGCCAGATGTAAGTACCAGCGCAGTAGCTAAAAGAGTTTTACGCATAAGAACGATGAACCTTATCTTGTTAATTTCTTTGGTCTTAAGCGACGAGCGCGCCATGACGTTTAATCTGACATAATAATGCATTAAGGCTTAGTGTCACCAGACCCAATGTCATTGTTTTGTCGTTATTAGTTATAATAAGGCAATACATATGCCACTATTTTGGAGCTTTGCTGGATTATTCGCCAAATGTGTCACGTTTTTTAGATAAAGCTTGTAACATCTGATTGGTATCTAACACGGCAACCCAAGGAAGCAAGTCAGCTTCATTCGCAATCATGTATTGGGTTAACTGATCGGTCACCGCACTGACAAGCTCATCTCTTTGCCAAGGTTTCGCAATATAAAAATCTAGACTAGCGTTATTCAATGCTTCGACCGTATCTTCTAATCCCGCTTGTCCTGTGAGTAACAGTTTGCGGGCGCTAGTCGTGTCAGGATCTTGACTCAATTCAATGAGGAAGCTAGTCCCGGTCTGTTCTGGCATAATATGGTCACAAAGGATAAGCGCCAGTTTTACGTCGTCTTGCTGGCATTGCTGGATTATTTCTTTGGCTTCACGTACCGATTGCGCCGCTTCGACGATGAAATGTTCCTCAAAAGAATCTAAGTCTTGAATGACGCTATCTAGAACTTCTCGCTCATCATCAACACATAAAATTAAATACTTTTCCATGATATTATTCCTCGTTATTGGCGTTAGAATGCGGGGCGATTGGTAACCATACCGACATGTTTGTGTATTGATCTACTATGGATTCAACATCAATATGCCCACCGTGCTGGTGGATAATTTGTTGGCATACAGATAGGCCAATACCCAGACCGAAATTGCCTTCTTTCTTTGTGGTAAAATTAAGGGCGAATATCTGTTTTATGAGTTCAGGTGGAATGCCGCTGCCATTATCTTTAAATGAAATTACAGCCCATTGTCCCTGCTTGTTTGTTTTCAATTGAGAAGTAATGCTCAGACAACCTTTGTCTGGAAATGCATCGATGGCGTTAGAAATGAGGTTGGTCCACACTTGCTGTAATGCGATAGGCAAGCAGCGAACGTCAGGTAAACTTGAATACTCTTTTTTCACTTGATGCCGTTTAAGACGGTTCTCAAAGATAACCAAGGTATCTTCGATACCCTCATGTAAATCCACAAAGTGAAACGTTTCGTCATCAGGACGAGCATAGCCTTTCAGGCTTTTCACCATATCAGCGATACGTTGCGCGCAAACATTAATTGATCGTAAAGTGGCACCAGCGACATGGTAATGTTCTAGTGCGTCCAATTCTTCTAAAGCCTGAGTCGACTTGGTAGTGGCGTGGTGCAACCACTCACGATTGTTTTCAAGACCCAACTTAACCATTTTCTTTGCGATACGACGATGGCCGACCACCTCTTCGACTTGCTTCGCTTTTTGTCGTTCATCTGCTGTAGAGCAGGGGCGTGATGTGAGCGCAAGGTGTAAAATATCATGCCCATTTTTTGCTGTTTTATCATCATGGGGTAGGGTAATTTGGTCTATTTTTTCGATAAGAGTGTCTGTCCCTCTTAAAATGGCTGCAATAGGGTTATTGAGTTCGTGCGCAACTCCCGCAACGAGTTGGCCGAGCATGGCCATCTTTTCTCGTTCAATCAATTGATGGTGTGCAGACTCGAGTGATTCAAGGGTTTTTTGCAGCTCTAGCTTGGTCGTTATGCTGCGTTGTAGACGACGGTTAAAGTGACGCAGCAGTAGATTAGTAAATAGAGGTAACAGAGCTGAATTAGATTGCATCACTTTAGCGAAAATTTCGTGATCGAGTTTTATCACTTCGGTTTTGGTTAATGTGATACCCGTTGAAAACGAGGGTTCACCCGTAACAAACGACATACCGCCGACAATGTTACCTTTACTATGGCGCACTACTTCACGCTGCATGCCCAATTCATCTTTTTTATACAGAGCGATCTCACCCTCGGTGATAAACCATAAAAATTGATTATCTTCACCCTCAACGGTGAGTAGGTGCTCTGGCGAATAGGTACGAAAGGCATGATGCTCAGATTGTTCGGCAAAAAATTGGTTGAGCGCATCAATGACTTTTTCCGTCAATTCAGAATCAGAAAGTCGATGATGTTCGGTAATAAAGGCTGCCTGATAGCGCAGCATTCGCTGATCAATATGTGCACGAAGTAGACGTTTTTGTTCCAGTACTTGGCTGTAATTTAGGAGATTTTCTGGGTCGTTTTCAATGACGAATGTCGTGAGTTCTTTTTGAGCCGTCGTATAGACAAGGTCTTTTTGTAGAGGCTTAGTTAGGCAATGGTCTAAGCGGCCCTCGTTGACGGTGGTTAAAATCGCCTGAATATCTTGAGCGCAACTAATTAGAATCTTCCGAGTGCTTTGCGTGTGGGGGGATTTGTCTAATTGGATCAGAAAGTCAGCACCATTGAAATGCGCATGATGACTTGCAATAACAAGCGCGACAGCTTGATTGGTTTCGGTACATGACATGAGTGTTGCATGAGCATCTTCAATATCATTGAGGCTATAAATATCAAACTTACTCGAGAATCGTGCCAATTCATCACGCAACTGTTGCGCGCTGATCGGATTATTATCTAAACATAGAACGGCATAGGGATTCACGAGAGAGCAACGCCTTTAAGTGTTTGGTTTAACGGTTACTTTAGCAGCCCTGTTACGGGGGTGCTGAGAGCTGGATAATAGAAATCTTCATGATTATTGGAATAAAGCCAATACTCTGATTTATCTCAATGTTTTTTGGTGTAGACTAAACAGACTCTACGGAAAAGAATGAAGATCATGCAACAGCTTAAAAAATATGCTGCCATTGGTGGCGCCATTTCTCTTGTTTTGTGCTGGCCTCTTGCGGTTGGTCAAATTGGTAAAAACGTTATTGAGGATAGTGTTAAGCATCTCAATACAGACTCTGTAACAGCAGAAATCGTTCAATACGATCGTGGTTACTTGTCCTCGACTGCGCAGACTCGTTACACAGTCACTGACGCGACCCTTATTGCACAATTAACCGCAGATGGTTTACCAACTGAAATCATTGTTAATAGTGAGATTAGCCACGGTTTGTTTAGCTTAACGGCAGATTCGACACTGCAAGATTTGCCAGAAATCCCATTGTCGCTGCATACCTACACTCAGCTAAATGGTAATACCGACTACCTCATCAATTTAGACACATGGAATCAAGTGAGTGAAGGTGAAAATGGCGCGATGCTATCAGTAACCCCATCAACGCTGTCTGGCCATGTGACCGTGCTAGGTGAAATGACTTATGAGCTTAATGTGCCATCACTGGAAGTGGACTTTAATAGTGGCGAAAAACTATTGCTGTCCAAACTAACGGGTGAGGGACAAGGTAAAAAAGTTCAAGGTTTTTGGATTGGTGAACAGACGGTCAAACTGGCTGATATGACGGTACTTGATGCTGTTCAAACACCATTATTTGCCGTGAAAGGTTCTCAGTACGAGTTTAATGCTCAGTTAGATGAAGCAAAGCAACGCGTGACGACACAACACGTGGTGAAATCTGAGAATCTGTTGTTTGAACAACAAAAATACTCTCAGTTAGAAGTGGATTTCTCATTCGGTGATTTAGACGTGAATGCCTTTGAGCAACTCATGGATATTTATCAAAATGATCCGATGATTACAGCTGAAGATGCAGATAAAATTATCCCTCATGTTGAAACCCTATTTTCACGTGGCTTTTTCTTATCGATGAATCAATTGGCGCTGAACGTAGGTGACGGTCAATTTGAGTCACAATGGAAATTAGAAGTGCCAGAGGGAACACAAGGAATTGTGCAAGACCCATTCAAATTGATGAAAGTGCTTAAAGGTAACTTTGCAGCGTTTCTATCCAATAGCTTAGTAGAGAGCAATCCTTTTATTAAGCAAAATGTCGATGAGGGCGTCATCATGGAAGCCATTAAGCAAAACGACAAAGGCTACCAGTTTAATGCAGAGTTAGTTGATGGTAATTTGCAGTTTGAAAACGGTCAGAAAATCCCGTTAATGAATATGTTACTACCAATGATGATGTAAGCCTTAGCTTGTTATACCTGTCATACTTGAAGTTACAGCTGTGTTGGGTATATAACAGCCAATATCATCAATGAATAAAGTAAGAGAGATCATTTGATCTCTTTTGCTTCTTTTTACCCAGTGAAAAAAGTGGTATTAATCTCTTTTATTTGAAGTATGAGCAAGGAAGGAAAAATGGATAGCGTTTATAACTTTAGCGCGGGCCCAGCGGCTCTCCCTAAAGCGGTCATGGAACAGGCCCAAGCCGAATTCATCAATTGGAATAATTTAGGCACCTCGGTGATGGAAATTAGCCATCGCAGTAAGGAATTCATTCAAGTTGCTTCTGAAGCTGAGCAAGATCTACGTGATTTGCTGAATATTCCAAATAACTACAAAGTGTTGTTCTGCCAAGGTGGCGCGCGTGCTCAATTTGCTGCTGTCCCACTAAACCTGCTTGGTGGTGCCAAGAAAGCGACGTACATTGATGCGGGTTTCTGGGCTGAAAGCGCAATCGATGAAGCTCAAAAATATTGTGAAGTGGATGTTTTTGAAGCGAAAGTGGAAAAAGATGGAAAGTTGGCAGTAAAACCAGCGGCTGAATGGGAAATTGATGCTGATTCTGCATATGTCCATTTTTGTCCAAATGAAACTATTGATGGCTTAGAAATCAGTGAGCTACCAATCACTGATAAACCTATCGTCGCAGATATGTCATCGAATATTCTTTCTCGTAAAATCGATGTGTCGCAGTACGGCGTGATTTATGCTGGTGCGCAAAAGAACATTGGTCCAGCGGGTATCTGTATTGCTATCGTTCGTGATGATTTGTTGGATCTAGCCCATAATTTACTCCCGAGTTTTTTAAGCTACAAAGTACTGGCTGAAAAAGACTCGATGTTTAATACACCACCAACATTTGCTTGGTACTTGTCAGGTTTAGTCTTTAAGTGGCTAAAAGCGCAGGGTGGTGTAGAAGCAATGGAGCTGCGTAATATTGAAAAAGCCGCGACATTGTATGCATTTATCGATCAGTCTGATTTTTACCGTAATGGTGTTCATGCAGACAACCGTTCACGTATGAATGTGCCATTTCAATTAGCGAAACCAGAATTGGATGCAGAGTTCTTAGCACAAGCTGAAAAGCAGGGCTTAGTTGCACTAAAAGGTCATCGTGCTGCGGGTGGTATGCGAGCATCGATTTACAATGCAATGACTCTTGAGGGAGTGGTTGCCTTGGTTGACTTTATGCGTGATTTTGAAGCCAATAACGCATAAGTATTAACACATCAGCATTAATGCATAAATAATACTTCACGATATCGTGGCAATGGCTTAGCTCAAATGGGTTAAGCCATTGGAATTAAAAAGGCAGAGTAATGATTACTCTGCCTTTTTTATCACTTTATACCACTATCTCGGCACTGTACCCGTCGTGGTTACAGCGTCTTTAACGATGCTTCGGTTTACGTTGGCCAGCAGGCTTGCCATTACCTGTTGCGTTACCACCTCGTTTATTGCCAGTGGCATGGCCGTTACCCGCAGCTTTATCATCAGAACGTTTGTTGCCTTGCGCTTTTGGCGCGCTGGAATTTGGACGATTCCCCGAGTGGTTTGGCTTGTTGTCACCTTGGCGCGTTGAACTGCCCGATGGTTTTGCGCCTGGGCGAGTTGGTTTGCCACGTTGTCCGTTGCGCTCACCACCATTACTACGCTCGTTTGAACGTTCATCATTGCCTTGACCTTGTTTACCAAAGCCTGGCTGATTCTTGGTGTGTTTTGTCGCGAAACGTTGTGAACCATGGCGGCCAGATTTACGGCGTTGAGCAGGTGTTAGAACGTCGTTATCTGATTCAGGTACCAAGCAATTTGGTTTGTCACCAATCAGGTGCTTTTTGCCCATTGAAATCAAAGCTTCGCGGATCATAGGCCAGTTATCTGGATCGTGGTAACGCAATAATGCTTTGTGCAGTCTACGTTGACGCTCACCTTTCGCTACTGGCACTTCTTCGCGTTTTTTGTATTTTACACGTTTTAGTGGGTTGGTTTCTGAGTAGTACATTGATGTCGCATTACACATCGGAGATGGGTAAAAGTTCTGTACTTGGTCTGTCTCAAAATTATTCTTTTTAAGCCACAACGCCAAATTCACCATATCTGCATCTTCAGTGCCCGGGTGAGCCGAAATGAAATAAGGGATCAAGTATTGTTTCTTACCGGCTTCTTGGCTGTATTTCTCAAACATTTCTTTGAAGCGATCATACGTGCCCATACCCGGCTTCATCATGAGATCCAACGGACCTTTTTCAGTGTGCTCTGGGGCAATCTTAAGGTAACCACCAACGTGGTGTGTCACCAACTCTCGCACATATTCTGGCGACTCAATGGCTAAGTCGTAGCGAACACCTGAGGCGATCATGACTTTTTTAATGCCTTTGACTTGGCGCGCTTCACGGTAAAGATCAATCGTGTGCTTATGATCTGTATTCAGTTTGTTACAGATACCAGGGAATACACAGGATGGACGGCGGCAGTTTGCTTCTGCTTTAGGATCGCTACAACCGAGGCGATACATGTTCGCTGTTGGACCACCTAAGTCAGAAATAGTACCGGTAAATCCAGGAACTTTGTCACGAATTTCTTCAAGTTCGTTGATGATCGATTCTTTTGAACGGTTTTGAATGATGCGGCCTTCGTGCTCGGTAATCGAGCAGAAAGAACAACCACCAAAACAGCCACGCATGATGTTGACTGATGTTTTAATCATGTCATACGCAGGAATTTTCGCTTTGCCATACATAGGGTGGGGTACACGAGCGAACGTTAGTCCGAACACGTAGTCCATTTCTTCTGTAGACAGTGGAATCGGAGCTTGGTTTACCCAAAGTTCGCGATCGCCATGGCGTTGGATCAGTGCACGTCCCGAATATGGGTTGGTTTCAAGGTGCATGACGCGGCTAGCGTGAGCATATAGGATTCGGTCGTTATTCAGTTTCTCGAAAGGCGGTAAGCGAACTGCGGTGGTTTCAGCATCATGACGAGACGGACGAATCGTAATTGGCTTCGCTTCTGGTTCTTCTTTATTGGTTTCACATTGTTCTTCTACCGCGTATGGGTTGATTGGAACAAATGCTTCTTTGCGCGGTTTCTCGATACGAGAAGAGTCAATAATCGTGTAGCCCTCAGGCTCCGCTGGCAAATTGATTGCCGTGCCACGAATATTGGTTAGCGTAGAAATATCTTCACCATCAGCAAGACGGTGCGCCACTTCAACAAGTGCACGCTCAGCATTACCGAATAACAAAATATCAGCTTTAGCATCGAAAAGAACCGAGCGGCGAACTTTGTCTGACCAGTAATCGTAGTGAGCCAGACGACGCAAACTCGCTTCAATACCACCTAATACAATAGGGACACCTTTGTACGCTTCACGGCAGCGTTGTGAGTAGACTAGCGTTGCGCGGTCAGGACGTTTACCACCCTCATTATTTGGCGTGTAAGCATCATCATGACGAAGTTTTTTATCCGCTGTATAACGGTTGATCATCGAGTCCATGTTGCCGGCAGTAATACCAAAAAATAAGTTTGGTTTACCTAGCGTCATAAACGCGTCTTTATTATTCCAATCTGGCTGAGCAATAATACCCACGCGAAACCCTTGTGCTTCAAGTAAGCGACCAATAATCGCCATACCAAAACTTGGGTGATCGACGTAAGCATCGCCGGTTACGATGATAATGTCACAGCTATCCCATCCTAGTGCTTTCATTTCTTTACGACTAGTTGGCAGGAAACGTGAGGTGCCGAAGCATTCCGCCCAATATTTTTTGTGCTCGTGAATAGGAGTGATGTTGCTGTACATATTTTGCTCTCAGTGCCAGGGAGCGCGAATTATAGCGATTTGGATCTTATCTCGCTACTTTAGTTTGGCTTTAAGCGCCATAGTGGGTGCAATGATTCGTGATGTTTGCACCTAATTATCGGTGATAATGCAGTTACGCTAGTTCGATGATCGGCCTTTTGTTATGATGTTCGCCTTTATTTTAGCTAAGACGTTATCATCACAATGGTTCAGCAATTGTTAACCGTGTTCGCCCCAATGCTATTGGGCGCGCAACTTATTTTGACTCTAATTTTAGTGAAAGGGGACATCTGTCCTGGGCAGCGTGGACGTATTCATAAACTGCTTCCATCCATTGGAGTACTTTGGCTCGCGGTGGCTTCCCTCAAAATTGAAGCGTTTATGGTCGTGTTTGCCATTTTCTATTTTTATTCTCAAGTTCAGACCGGTAAAACGCGTGATAAAGGCCCAATGTGGATCATGTACCTTGCTGATGGCTTGGCATTATCTTATGTCACGATTTTGATGGGTGAGCAAAACTCGATAGTGGCAGGCGTAAACGTCTTTGTTCAGACTATCTTGTTGGGTGCGATATTTAGCCATCTTCTGCTTAAAATTGCCCGTAGCCGCCTGCAAGCGTTTCATCGCTTATTACCATCGGTTGGTGTTATCTCTGGGATCTTGATGAGCCTGTGTGTATTGTTCAAAGTGTATGGTTTAACGCCAGAGTTAGCAGAACAAGCGCTTCAAGGGATTGTATTGTCTTTCGTATTATTAATTGTGGGTATTATTGTTTGGTGTTGGCACCTGTTTACTCATAAAGAAGTCGCGAAAGGGCAGTTGGTACTGGCCTTGTTAACCCTGCTCGCTTCAACGGCATTAAGTCAAAGTTTGTTTGCGCTTTAGTTTGTTAATTCTTTGGCCTGGTGACACTTTAGCTTGAGTTTCCATCTGCTCCACTTGCAATGAAGTATTGATCTGTAGTTTTGATCTGTAGTTTTGATCTGGAGCGTTGATGTGGAGTACGAATACGATAGTTAACGTGCTAATAAGGAACGAATAAAGATTCTTTAGAACTGCATCACTTCAGCTTTCGGTGATTTTGACTACGCTTGTAGTAAGGGATCACAGAGAAAGGTGTCGTTATGGATTTAAGCAATGTAAGTGGCTTAGATAGCATTATCTTACTGGGTATTGTGAATGAAAAGCTGCGTTTAGAGTGTGACAGTTTTGAAGAATTGGTGAGTACTTATGAGCTGGATGTTGAGGGCGTTGTGGGTAAGCTGGATATGTTGGGCTATCAATACGATCCACTGACTAATCAATTTAAGGCATACCCGCGTTAATACTACGTTCTGATTCTTTACTTGAACAAGAATACTAAGAGAAAAGGAGGCTAAGCCTCCTTTTTTTGATCACGTTTTTGATCAAAGTAGTGTTGACCATGACAGCTAGGCCAGTTTGATCCCCTCTAAATGACTCTTACACTGCTGTTTGGCCGTGGTAAAGAAAGCTTGCAAATAATGTTTGTCTTTGTCGGCGCTCCGAGTCGCAGCAAACAAACGTCGCCATAAACCATCGCCAAGTGGAATACTGGCGATCAACCCCTGTCGAGAAAATTCACTGATTGCCCAATTAGGCAGCGCAGCAACACCTAAACCAGCAGACACCATTTGTACCAGCATTAACGTATTATCAGACTGCTTCCATTGAGCCGGTTCTACTCCCGCAGGTTGGAGAAAATGTTTGACCACATCTAAACGTTGTTTTTGTACCGGATAGGAGAGCATGGTTTGATCGTTAAGATCTTGGGGAGTTACGAATGACTTAGTCGCTAATGGATGATTGATCGCTGTGATCAAACGCATTTCAAAATCAAACAGAGGCTCATAATGTATTTCTGAACGGGGCTGTATGTCGGAGGTGATTACTAAATCTAACTCACCACTCGCCAATGCAGGTAGTGGTTCAAAACCGAATCCTGATGAAAAGTCGAGTGTCACACTTGGCCATGTAATTTGATATTCTTTGAGCGCCGGCATTAACCATTGAAAACATGAATGACATTCAATCGCCATGTGCAAACGACCATTAACATCTTCTTTGAGACTCGCCAGTTCATTCGCGGCTTTAGCAATGCGTGGTAATACCTCATCAGCGAGACGAAGCAAAATCTCTCCCTCTGAGGTGAATTTGACAGGACGAGTTTTACGCAAGAACAACTGACCACCTAAACGAGCCTCCAAATCTTTGATTTGATGAGATAGGGCAGATTGAGTTAAATGTAATGCTGTTGCGGTTGCCGTGAGTGACCCAGTATCACGTAACGACGTCAACGTTTTTAAGTGTTTGAGCTCGACCATGAAATCCTTTCACCTTGCTTCTTCCTTGTATGAATAGTTCTAACCTACCTTGTTATCTTGATTATGTAAACGTCTAGACGTCTAAATCGCTTTGCTGTGACTGTCCGTATTCTGCTCATTCTGCTCATTCTGCTCTCTTTTCGTTTTTCATCACTTTACTCTAATCATTCAGTGCGTTATTCACTTGGTRCCTTATTGGTTCGGTGCTTTGTTTATTTCGTGCCTTGTTTGTTAAAGGTTTCGTTCATTCAAAATAGATGAACATGAATTTATCTAATAAACCAATTGAAGAATTGGAGATTGTTCGCTGGTGGCTTTAACGAGATAGTTTAGCCATCCAGACTGCTTAAGCGTATCGGCTTAGCTTGAACGTATCGATTTAGGTAGCTCTGAACGGAATCAACGAATAATAAACAATAAGGTAAGGCTCATGACAACAACGACTCATATACTTGGCTATCCACGCATCGGTGAAAAACGAGAACTCAAATTCGCGTTAGAGAAATATTGGCGTGGTGAGATTGAACAGGCTGAGCTGAAAACGGTAGGCGCGACACTACGTGAGAAAAACTGGTGCACTCAAGCTGATGCGGGCCTTAGCTTTGTCACTGCGGGTGATTTTGCATGGTATGACCATGTTTTGACTACCACTTTACTACTGGGACATGTGCCAAAGCGTCACGCGAATGGCTTTCCGGATCTTGATACACTATTTCGTGTTGGACGAGGACAGTCACAAGCAAACTGTGGATGCAGCGGCAGTGCAGCATCAGATATGACCAAGTGGTTCAACACCAACTATCACTACATTGTGCCGGAGTTCAGTAAAGACGATAGTTTTGAGGTGAGTTGGCCCCAGTTATTTGAAGAAGTGAACGAAGCTGTTAAAGCAGGTCACAAGGTAAAGCCAGTATTATTGGGGCCTCTTAGTTACCTTTACCTAGGTAAAGAATTAGATGAAGGGTTTGATCGCTTAACCTTACTTCCTCGCTTATTAACGGCTTATCAGGCCATTTTAGCTAAACTCGCAAAGCAAGGCGTTGAGTGGGTTCAAATTGATGAGCCCATTCTTGCCCTGGAGTTAGATAAAAAGTGGTTGGATTCATTTAAGCTTGCTTACCAAATGCTTCGTAGTGATGTCAAAGTATTGCTGACAACCTATTTTGACTCAGTAGAAGATAGCCTAGATCGCATTGTGGATTTGAGTGTTGATGGTTTGCATATCGATCTCTCTGCCGCGCCAGAACAGTTAGATAAAGTCGTCGCTAAATTACCTGAAAACTGGGTACTTTCAGTGGGTGTCGTGAATGGGCGTAACGTTTGGCGAGCTGATCTAAGTAAACAATTGGCCCTGCTTCAACCTTTGAAAGAGAGACTCGGTGATAAATTATGGATTGGAAGCTCATGTTCATTACTGCATAGTCCAGTGGACCTTGAATTGGAACCATCACTGAGCGGGGAGGTCACCAGTTGGTTTGCCTTTGCCAAACAGAAAGTGACAGAAGTTGCGTTGCTAGGGAAAGCGCTCGATGGTGACCAAGCGGCAATTCTAGCTTGTGATACTTATAGCGCCCCAATTCAAGCACGTAGAACCGCCACTCATGTTAATAAACCGCAGGTGCAACAACGCCTTAATGGTGTAACCAAAGCATTAGCAGAGCGCAGTGCACCTTACAAAGAACGTGCCGCTCACCAAGCGGAAGTATTGGGGTTGCCTTTGTTTCCAACGACGACGATCGGTTCGTTTCCACAGACTAGTGAGATCCGTGTTCAACGTGGCGCATTTCGCCGCGGAACCTTATCTGAAAGTGAATACGAGACGGCCTTAAAAGGTCACATTGCGGATGCTGTCAAACGTCAAGAAGCGTTGGATCTTGATGTTCTGGTGCACGGTGAAGCGGAACGTAATGACATGGTGGAATATTTCGCAGAAAACCTAGCTGGGTTCCAAACGACGCAATTTGGTTGGGTGCAAAGCTACGGCTCCCGTTGTGTGAAGCCAGCTATTGTTGTTGCGGATATCGAGCGTGAGAAACCAATGACGGTTGAATGGTCGACCTATGCACAATCGCTAACCAGTAAGCAAATGAAAGGGATGCTGACGGGGCCAGTGACAATCTTATGTTGGACGTTCCCTCGTGAAGATATCACAAAAAAACAGATTGCTGACCAATTAGCGCTGGCGTTGCGTGATGAAGTATCGGATCTGCAGGATGCAGGAATTAACATTATACAAATTGATGAGCCCGCGATTCGAGAGGGGCTACCGTTGAAAAAGCGTGATCACAAAGCGTACCTTGAGTGGGCTGTGGATGCGTTTAAGATTTCAGCAGCAAGCGCAAAACCAGAAACTCAAATCCATACTCATATGTGTTATTCCGAATTCAATGAAATTATTGATTCAGTGGCGGCATTGGATGCAGATGTTATCACTATCGAGACTTCTCGTTCAAACATGGAGCTTCTTAAAGCGTTTGAAGAATTTAATTACCCGAATGAAATTGGCCCTGGCGTTTATGATATCCATTCACCTAACATTCCAACGCAAGAGTGGATTGAGGGGCTATTGAATAAAGCCGCAGAGAAGATCCCGGCAGAGCGTTTGTGGGTAAACCCTGACTGTGGCTTAAAAACCCGTAACTGGGCAGAAACCGAAGTTTCATTAGCCAACATGGTTGCCGCAGCCAAGAGATTACGTAAAGCGCACCAAACTCAAGATTAGAGTTAGCTTAATCACATCTCATGAACTTGTTACAGCCAGCCTAGATTAGGTTGGCTGTTTTATTTATGTAGAGCAGAGCAAGTGTTATTTGTAATTATGACTATCTGTGATTATGGTTATCTGTGATTATAGCTATCTGTAACTAAAGTTATTAGCGATTGTTATAGGCGATTATCTCCGCAACTGAACGCGATGATCTGGCTAATGTGGGTTAGGCTACGGCCACTTTGTTGTTGCCAAGTAGTAAAAGCGGCATTGATAGCAGTGAGTGCTCGCTTAGACGTTTTTCCGCCCTCAAATACATCACAGTTTCTAAGGTATGCTTCAACATCACTGGAAAGAATAAACGTATCTACCCCCATTTGACGTAACGCGTAAGCACCGGTATTACCACCCAGTCGCGAACCGTGTTTTTTCAGATAGAGCCATAAATCAGTGATTTTCCCCTCGGGCCAATCAGCAATCATAGTTGAAAAAGAACCATATTCGAGCGAGGCCTGATGGATCATTCTTGCATTGGCAGGAATCGACATAACTTTGGTTAGATGGCGGATAATGCGTTGATCAGTCGCCTTTTGTTCCCAATGTTCATCGGAGAGCATCAATAAGGGTTCAATTTTAAAGCCGAAAAAGACCTCTTCGAAGTTTGGCCATTTATTTCTAACTACGCTCCATGAAATGCCACATTGAAAGACTTTCTGAGAAAATGCCGACAACCATCGATCGTCGGCGATAGACAATAGTTCACTTCGGGTGAGTGGTGTGGAGAGTAGAGACTCGAGTTGTTCATCACCACCTTTACGCTCCGCAGCTCTCGCGTAAATAGCATCAAATTTTTCAAGGGTCATAATGCACTTAGATCGTTAGGGATAGGGGAAGCATCATCATAACACTTTTGTTATGGCACCTTGAACACTGCTCCTTGAATACAGTCCCTTGAATATAGTTCCTTGAATACAGTCCCTTGAATATAGGGACTTTGCTATTTTGAGCCACCGTTCCTTCAATTTTTGGTCATTTCATCGCGCATCGCTGAAGTCATAAAATCGAGCCAACAAATGCCAACAAAACGCAGATATAAGACAGAGGGCATTTTTCAGATGAAATCCTCCATACCTCGTGAGGCATCACCACCCGCACCTATTAGTTTATGTATGCTATTTGGTGTTTCAGTTGCTGCTTAACTGGGCGTTGAGTGTGATCGCAACTAGACCCACAACAACGATTACAACCGTAACGACTATAACCAAGACATAGAGGAGCCAGTAAATGGATGATTGGCCACAACCACGCAAAATTGTGCGAAAAGGTAACTTTCCTTATAAATTCAAAATAGAAACGGATTATGAATATCAAACTCATTGGCGCTTGGAAAAGGCGTTCGTTTCCCAATGGTTGGACATTTCAACCGATGGATTGATTACCGTGAAAGCGGGCGAGCATGGCTATCGCTGGGATGGCTGTACACCTAAAGTGAGCGTACTTAACTTATGGATTTTAGGCGTGCCTGATGGCCACATAAATTATCGAACAATGAAGCCATATACTTACTATGCATCTTTAGTACACGACGCGCTATACCAATACCTTGATACCGTTCCTGTCTCTAAAGCTGACATCGATTTGTTGTTTTTGGAAATGTTAGGTGATTTTAAATTAAAAAAAATCTATTACTTTTTCGTGTGCAAATGCGGTGGAAGAAACGTGGTGCAAACAGGGACTTGATTCGTGGTGAGTGGATAAAGAGATGAGGTTCATCATCTCTTTATTGGACTGGGTTGAGGATGGCTTTTGGTTAGAATCGCTTGGTGATCACAAAATAGTTTACTTGGCTTTGTAAATCGTTTTTGGACAGAAATGAGTCAATGAGATTGCTAATTTAGTGACTCATGAATTATCTCAGTATAGAAAATCTGACAGGCAAAAAGGCAAGACACGAACCCATAATCTGCGATATTCCTGATTAATATAATGAGTCAAGAAATCTCTATAGAGCTAGTACAATGGGATTTACATCAACTTTGTAAGTGAGGGAAGAAAGAGGAAACTTCAAATACTCGACTTTATCTTAGTAAATCCGAGTATTTCTTCTAAAAATACAGCTTAAACTATATGCAATAAAACTGGTATGTTGGTAAAGGTTTAACTTGTTAAATGGAAATACCACAATATAGCAGAAAGCGCTATCAAAATTAATAGTGACATATAAAGATAACTTTTACTTTCAGAAACTTTCAATGACTCACTAAGGGACTTGGAATTGAAAAAATCTGATATTTCATCTTCACTCAGAAAAACACGATTTCTCTTTTTTATCTCTTCAAGTTGATACTTGTATATCTCTATATTTTTATTCATTTCACCGTTTGCGATCCAAATACTTAAAAATGCGGCCACTAGAAAAACACTGGAAAGTACAGTTAGTTCCAAAGTAAGTATATTTACAACTTTCCCCTTATCAATCGCAGTGAATACTATAATTGAAAAAAAGTAAGAGAGGATAACGAAAATAGATTGCTTGATAGTAGACCTACTCGCTGAAACTGAATCATTTATTCTGTTACATAAATCCAGTGTGGAATCACTTGTTCGATTTCGAACCTCTATATACTGTTCAAAATCTTCTTTTATATAAACTTGATAAATGGAATCCAAGACCCTAATTATATTTGTATCGAAGATCTTAATTACATTTCGACTTTGAGATATCACTTGATTGATAACACCAATACGAGCTGATAGCCTCTCATCATTGTATGCCCATTGAAAAACTTGATAAACAGATTGACCGCACTCTTTTGAAAAATCTATCCCGTAATATTTCAGATCGATTTGATGGCCACCATCGAACTCGAACAGTTTATCTTCTAAATTACATGATCGAGATATGAGGCATAAGCACAGTACAGTTCTCATTTCTAACAAGTGGTAAAAGAAATGTGATGAGTCAACAAACAACTCTAACAAGAACTCCAGATAACAGACATTCATCCGAACACCTGTTAAAATAGTGTCCTTTTTATGTCGCGCCACAAAACTAGCCATTACGTGTTCTTGGTACGAGCTTAAGTCTATATTTACACTACCAATAAGAACCGAATCAAAATCCTCTCTTATTGTTTTTAGCCAAAATTTAAGCTGAGAGTCCAATCCTAGAACAGATATAGATGAAATAAACGTTGCAGGATCAATAACTCTCAGCGTACGGTCACTTTTCTTCTCACATTTGAGCTCTATTGTAACTTTACTCTTATCCTCAATATTCTCGAGCCTTATATCAAGCTCTTCATAATCAGAGAACTCAAAACTCGCTACATATTGATTGTTTTCTTCAATTTTACAATTTAGGCTTTTAGCATGCTCACCTATATCATCAATAAAGGCACATACAAGCGCCTCAACATCGATGTCATTACTTAAATCGATGGTCCTGTAGTAATACTCTTCAGTATCGCGATTTCTGATTCTCATTTTGGAGCGATTTTCCGTTCTTTAAACCCATCAAGACCAATATCGGTTCTGACTAAAAGGTAGCTTTTTCCTTCCAATTCGGTCTTAAATACCTTATCTCTTATGTTTCCATTAGACTGTAATGTCATTCCATCATCTAACTGTACAATATTTTTTATATCTTTCTTTATGATCTTAAGCTCTATGTTAAATTGTCCATCGAATTTATTTTTGCTCTTAAGTTCACAGAGCTTGTCTGCAATTTTATTTACATCTACTATTTCTGCATTAAATGATTTAATACTGTCATTCAGAAACTCATCAAAGTCGAAGTTTGTATTAGTCGTAAAATAGGAGTTCAAGCACTCAATAAGCCCATACATATCTTCTTTTGAATCAGAGCAAGAGGTCGTAATTACCTGCCTAATTGATGTGTAAGCTTTCTTAGTATTTATGTCGTCTTTTTGAAGTGGTTCAGAATCTAAAAATTTTTCGTACCAAAAATTAGCGATATTTCCATTTTTATCGGATAGCCTAATCTCTTCTTCACGTACACCATCTTCGTTGATAAAGACAACACAAGATTTTAGAATACCTTTCTCTTCTGGAAGTCCTTTTTCCTTCTCATAAGTTGTTCTAGAGTAGTACGTTTCTAAATCAAGCTTAGACATAATGATAACATCTCTATCATTAATATTTGCCCGAGCGATAACGAATGTACCTTCTTTGATATCAAAAGATGGTTTTTTTTCCGCTACAGTTAAGGCATCAGCAATCTTTTGTGAAAATACGGGCCAGTTTTCAGGTGATTCAACAACTTTATCCATATATAAAGCTACTTTGCTTCCCTCAATAAATTTGTATCCTCGAGAAGACTTGCTGCCGTAGGTATGACGACATAGCCTCACAAGAAATGTACTTAAATCAGGCTTATCCTTTAAATCAGCATCACTTTCTTTATACGAACCGTCTTCATTTAAATCAAATAAATGAATCTCTTGAATCATTTCTGCAAACTTTTTATTTTCTAAAGCATCTTTTTGCTCTTCACTTAGCTCTTCATCGTCTTGCTTCACTTCTTCGATCAACTTACTTTCAAGTTCCATTGTTGCGTCTGTCATCTAAAAAACCACCATCAACTATATGTTGCTATTGTATTTTAAGATGACTGTCGTACAACAGGTTTATATTAAACTTGCGACTTAATGCCCTCAGTTAGCTCTCACTTTTTGCCTCTCAGTAGCTCTAGTATTGTGAAATTCGAGTATGCAAATCAGGAAAAAGATCAATGCCGACTCATTTTGGGGCAGAAGTTAGCTAGGTATAATTGTTACTACAATGTGATCATCAAGCGATTCTGTCGAACTTTCAGATTAAGCCGAACGACTTCTCCTAACTTCCCCTTCAAGGAGTTGTAAGGTCAATTTGCTACAGCACTAGGGGAGGGGCTCGATATCGAACGCTGAAAGTGCAGCGATAATTTTATGTCTTAGATTAACAACACTGACTGAAGGAAGAGGAGGTGTTGATTGTCGTATTAGTAAGGACAGACACCATAAAGTAAGCAATATTTAAGGTGCCTGTCCATTGAGTTTATGAGTTCGTTACACTATTTTCCCTACTTCATATACATCCCTCATGTGGCTAGCTGAGTTATTGCAATAGATGGTCAATGAATGTTCTTACTTTATGTGATGCAACAACTGCACTAGGGTAAACAACGTATAGTTCGGTAGACCAAGTGTAATCGCATAACAGACTGACTAGTTCTTCTCTCTCAATATAATCATCAACAAGGAAATCAAGAGCACAAGATACTCCAACTCCATTCTTAGCCATCTCGACTAACATTGCCTCAGAATCCGAACGAATGGTTGAATTTAGTTCAACAAATTCATGGGGTTTATCTACGTAATTAAAGCGCCATTTATCTTTCGTTAAGCAGCTGCGGTAATTCATACAACGATGCACTTTTAAATCCGATGGGATTATTGGTATTCCATTTTCCTTAAGATAACGGGGTGATGCGATAACCTTAGTGCCTATGTCTTTAATCTTTCTACAACGAAAGCTGCTATCTGGTATTGCTCCAATATGAAAGGCTAAATCGATACCATTAGACACCAAATCATCAAGCGTATAGCCATAAATAATTTCAAGCTCAACGGTGGGATATGTCTGAGCAAATGAAGCGATCTTTTGCACAAGATTTAAATCATGTTCAAGAACAATTGGGAATCGAATCTTGAGCGATCCACTTAGTGTTTCATTTCGTTGGTCAATGACATCGTGTGCTTCTTTGATGTCATCTAGAATCTTTGAATATCGCTCATAGAGATATTTCCCTTGCTCAGTTAACGAAAGGGTTCTCGTCGTGCGTTGAATAAGCGTGCATTGCAATTCATTCTCTAATTGACGTATTTGCTTACTCACTACTGACTTAGATAACACTAGCTCGTCCGCCGCTTGTGAAAACGAGTTATTCTTAACCACCGTATAGAATGTGGTGACTAAATTTAGATTCAAATTTTTCATCGGTATGCCTCAAGTCATTCGGCCTATTCTAACGAATCCCTACTAAAAAAATTGAGACGTTCCCTTTAAATACATCACGTTATAGTTTCCATACGAGAACAATCTTTCCACATAGCTTTGTTTTTCTACGTCTGAATTTCGCTCATTCTATGTCCACGCCAATCTTTCACTATCGGATATAAAAAATGACTGACATTACCAATGACATAGCAGATTTAAGTCTTGCTCCAGAAGGCACTAAACGAATCGATTGGGCTCGAGCTCACATGCCAATTATGCGCAGCCTTATTAAGCGTCTAGAAAATGAGCAACCATTCAAAGGTTTAACTATCGGCATCTGCCTTCACGTTGAAGCAAAAACAGGTGTTTGGATGGAGGCTCTGACCAAAGGTGGCGCAAAAGTTGTCCTAACAGGCTCGCCTGGTTCTACCCAAGATGAAACCGCAGCGGCTCTAGTGAAAGACTACGGTGTTCACGTATTCTCACACCGTAATGAAACGTTTGAAGATCACCTTCGTTACTGTGAAAACGTTTTAAGCTTTAACCCAGACATCATTGCGGATAACGGTGCAGATCTACACGAACTGGTATTTACCCATCCTGAGTTTGAACACTTACAAGCAAAACTAATCGGTGCGACTGAAGAGACCACAACGGGTGCTAATCGCCTACGTGAAGATTTCAAATCTGACAAATGGGCAACACTGATCATCAACGATACCATGTCTAAGCGCATCATCGAAAACCGTTTCGGTGTGGGTTCCTCTGTTGTCGACGGTATCATGCGCGCTACAAACGTAATGCTCCACGGTAAAAAAGTAGTGGTAATTGGTTACGGTTATTGTGGTTCTGGTACAGCTCAACGTTTACGTGGCATGGGGGCTCACGTAACGGTTGTTGAAAATAACTCATTAACAAAACTAGAAGCTCACATGGAGGGTTTTTACACATCAACACTGGAAGAGGCGCTGCCTGATACAGATATGGTTGTGACTATCACAGGGCGCGATGATGTCCTACGCAAACAGCATTTTGAGCTAATGCGTGATAAAACCATTATCGCCAATGCAGGTCATTTCCAACGTGAGATCAACTTGCCCGATCTTAACGAAATGAGTGAGAGCATAAACCGTATTCGCCCACATGTTACAGCTTACAAGATTGCAGGTGAAGCTAAAGAATTGTTTGTTCTGTCTGATGCAAACTTAGTGAACCTATCCGCAGGTGATGGTAATCCAATCGAGATCATGGATTTAGGTTTAGCGCTTCAAACTCTAAGTCTTGAACGAATTGCTCTTAACGCTAAATCACTCACTAAAATACCTCAGCCTGTGCCATACGAAATTGAAATGATGGTTGCTGAACTCGCTTGTAAGCATTGGATTAACCACTAATTCAACACTTAACGGCAAGCAAACAATGGCTTGCCGTTATATTTGTAAGAGAACAAGGAATTTTCTATGCAAACCCTCTTTAGCCTACTTGGTATGGTTGTGCTACTTGGCATCGCTTATGCCCTTTCGATGAACCGTAAATCTATAAAACTAAGAACGGTTATCGGTGCTTTTGCCCTTCAATTTCTAATCGGTGCATTCGTACTATTTGTGCCTATAGGTAAAGACCTACTTCAATACGTCTCGAACGGTATAAATACGGTTCTAGGTTTCTCTGCTGATGGCATTAATTTTCTATTTGGAGGCCTCGCGAGCGACAAGATGTTTGAAATGTTTGGCGGTGGCGGTTTCGTCTTTGCGATTCGCGTATTACCCGTCATCGTATTCTTCTCAGCTCTAGTGTCTGTCTTATATTATCTTGGCATAATGCAGATCTTCATCCGCATTCTTGGTGGTGGGCTTCAAAAGCTACTAGGTACGAGCAAATACGAGTCGATGTCAGCAACAGCAAACATCTTTGTCGGCCAAACTGAAGCGCCTCTTGTTATAGCTCCTTACATCAACAAGCTTAGCCGTTCCGAATTGTTCGCTGTTATGTGTGGTGGTCTTGCATCTATCGCAGGAACTGTACTCGGTGGCTTTGCGGCGATCGGTGTTAACATGGAATACTTAATTGCTGCATCTTTTATGGCGGCGCCAGGTGGTTTACTGTTCGCGAAAATCCTATTGCCAGAATCAGAGAGTGAAGAAGTCCTAAGGGCTAACCGCGACAGTAATGGAATCAAAGAAGCAGTGCAACTTAACAAGCCTAGTAACATTATTGATGCCGCAGCAGAAGGGGCATCGAATGGGGTTGCTCTAGCAATCAATGTTGGTGGTATGCTTTTGGCATTTATTGCTCTAATCGCGCTTCTAAATGGCCTACTAGGTATGGTGGGGGGCTTTGCTGACATACCTGATCTTTCGTTAGAACTAATTCTTGGCTACCTGTTCTCCCCCCTTGCAATGATCATTGGTATCCCATTTGACGAGGCGTTTAGTGCCGCGACATTTATCGGCCAGAAGTTAGTTCTAAATGAATTCGTCGCTTACGTGAATTTTACTGAATTTCTAGCAGATAACCCATTATCAGAACGCACAACGGCCATCATAACCTTTTCTCTGTGTGGCTTTGCTAACTTCTCTGCTGCGGCAATGCTTTTGGGAGGTTTGGGCAGTATGGCTAAAGAGCGCCGCTCTGAAATTTCAAGTCTGTGCCTATACGCAATCCTTGCAGGCACGTTATCTAATCTAATGAGTGCGACCATTGCTGGCCTATTTTTATCATTTTAAGTAAAAGAGAAAGGCTTCGACAGGCTCAAGAAGCCTTTCTCTCTTTTAAACAAAGAAGAACTAGAGGAAAACTAACTGCAACTGATAAAAGGTTGGTAACTCTTGTCCATAATGTTCAGCAAGGTAAAGCTCAGGTCTGAACCCACTAACCCAGCAAGAGCAAACCGCAATAATCAAGGTGGGTGGTTAATCGCTCCGAATAAGTGAGGGAATAATGACAACCACCTTGTAAAATGAAATTCATTGTTTTTCATAAAAATAACGTCATCTATATCAGAGATATTGAAAATTAGTGCACAAAAATAGTTTGAATTAAAAATCATCCTTCAATTTGTAAAATAATGTAGGCGAGAAATATGAAACTGACTAAATGTACAAACATGTCATCTTTAATTTTATTAATTGTATCATTTGGTGCAATAGCAATCGAAGATGAAACTAATTGGGTGGGAACATGGACAGCAAGTGCTCAACCTGTATGGGAAAAGGATTTTCCTATTGCGACTGGAATTCCTGATACTTTCGAAAATCAAACTGTTCGTCAAATTTCTAAAGTAAGTATTGGTGGTTCATTGGCACAAATTGAATTGTCAAACGAATACGGGGAATTACCTCTTATTATCGGTAAAGCAAGTATTGCATTGACTGATAAAGGAATGAGTATTGATTCTGAAACATTAAAAGCGTTAACGTTCAACGGTCGAGACAAAATAACAATACCTGCTGGCGGTGTAGTTTTGTCGGATCCTGTTTCTATTGAAATCCCAGCCTTATCAGAGGTTTCTGTAAGTGTTTATTTACCAAAAGAAACTAAAGTCTCAACAATGCATTGGGGATTTTGGAAAGACAGCATTTTTGTTGCCAATAATGACCAAACAACAAATGCAAGCTTAATTGAATCAACTGATTTACGCACAAGATTTTTATTAACTGAAATTATGGTCAATGCACCAAAAGAAACTTCAGCAATCGTAGCTTTCGGTGATTCATTGACTGCCGGCGACAATGTTCAACGTTGGACAGATGTTCTTGCTTCTCGGCTTCAAGATGCTGGAATGAACATAGCGGTTCAAAACCAAGGTATTTCTGGTGGTCGACTATTGAACTCAAGAATGGGTGACAATGCCATAGCCCGTTTTAAAAGTGACGTACTAAGTCAAGATGATGTAGAGTCAGTATTAATATTTATGGGTATCAATGATATAGGTTGGAATGGTAGTCCATTAGCCAAAGATGAATCCCCTGTTGATCATAACGATATCATCAATGCTTACAAACAATTGATTTCAAGATCTAAAGCGAATGGTTTGAAAGTTTACGGTATTACGTTAACACCATTCGAGGGGGTAGTAGATGGTTTCTACACAGAAGAAAAAGAACAAATCAGGCAAAAAGTGAATGCGTTCATTCGTTCAGGTGCTTTTGATGCAGTAATTGATTTTGACAAAGTTTTACAGGATCAAAATAACCCTAAAGCTTTGAAATCTGAGTACAATGTTGGTGACAATATACACCTTACTGATTCTGGTCACGCTGCAATAGCAAATTCAATTGATTTGTTTCTATTCAAAAAATGAAAATATCCTTAAATAGAAAATAGGATCGAAATCAGAATATAGATTACTTTTCTGCCCCGATAATTTTGTTAAGCCCTGAAACCATTAATGACCTTAATAAAGACAGATACCATAAAGTAATCAATATTTAAGGTGTCTGTCCTTTGAATTTATTTAAATTTACTAAATTTTAAATTGATTAATTTGACTCTAATTTAGCTGCTGCGTGCTGATCGACAATGAACGTGATCACTTCATCATTTAAGCAAGATTTACTGACATACTGGCGCTGTTTACCCATATGAAAGATCAAACCTAGATCGCTTTGTTCAATTTGGTCGATTTCATTCCAAACGATGTTACGGGTGTTTTTACCGCTTTTGTAACTCACACCATTAGAGTCAACCTGAAATACCACTTTACTACCAGAGTTCATGCTGGTTGTTTGGCGCCATATCCACCAGGTTCTCTTAAAATAAACACTGAATGCCTCAACAACACTCAAAACAATAAAAAACCACCCAACGTAACCGCTAGGCAATAGCTCAAATTCTAATAAAACTACACCAAAAATAAGAAAAATTATGCCTTTAAAATAGGCTTTAGGAAAAGTAGCCGGACGGCTCGTTTGATCATAACACTCTGTAAAAAAGGTCTTATCGAGGGTGTATTCTGTGGTGAAAGCAAAATCTTTAGACATAGGAAGCTACTTTAAGGTTTTGTGTGAATGAGTGTCTCATGCTGCAATCTCGCAACTCGAGTATTGTATCGCTGATCGATGTATTTCTTTAGCTATTTTAGTGATGCTTAAAGCGTCTGTCCTTTCAATTCTGTTCACCATTTTACCTATTCAGCTCTCAACTTTCTGGATAAATGATTGGCGTACAGGGTCGGCAATATCGGCATTCCATAATAAACCTACAGACCATTCAGCATGCTCACCAGTTAAAGGGATGAAGCGGATTTGAGGTTGGCTGATACGTGCCACACTTGCTGGAATAATGGTGTAACCCAAACGAGCTGATACCAATGCTAATGCAGTGACAATGTCATTCGCTTCTTCGATGACAGCAGGGCGCTGCTTTGCTTCCCAAAGGTAATTTGTGATGTGCTTATTCAGAGTTGGGTTTTTACTGCGGCTCAAACCAAGATAGTTGTACTGGCTTAATGAACCCCACAAATTATCAAAGTTAATTTTTTCGTCTTCGTGTATGGCAATAGCTAGTCGATCAGAAAAGAGCGGAATCGCGGTTAATGGTGGATCGACGGGAAGTCGGTCAAAACCTAATTGGAGGCTCCCCAAAAGCAGTTCCTCAACCAATTGATGAGAGGGATAGTCGTTTAATGTAACGTGTACATTAGGGAATTCTTGTTTAAATTTGGCAATGTAATTAGGCGCTTCATGAAACGAAGATATGCCAAAACCAATATTTAAATGACCGGATGTCCCCTCAGCTACAAACTTCGCTAACCTTTGGAATGATTCAAACCCTTTTAACACCCGTTTTGCTTCTGGGAGCAAAACGTTTCCCATTGGTGTTAATTCGGCGCCATGTCGCCCTCGATCAAAAAGGGAAACATTCAGGTGCTCTTCTAGACGTTGTATCTTTTTTGTCAGCGCGGATTGTGTGATGTAAAGGTGCTCTGAGGCAACGCGAAAGTTCTTATCATCGGCGAGCTGGCAAAAAGTGCGAAGTAAATCTATATCCATTCTATTTTGGAATCGAAAACTGAATTTTATTCATTATAACTAATCGAACATGTGTTTTATAGTCAATCGCATGTAAGAAATGTGACATATTATTACATTTTGTGAATTGCTGAGCTTTAAAAATAAACACAGGGACTGAACGTTTTACTAAACAAAATGGGCAGTCAAACGATGGATTTTCGTCTTACAGTGAAGTAATGAATTAATGAATGAGACTCTAGTTCAAGCATTGGGATTTGTAGCACTAGGTTTAAACCTATGCGCTTCTTCGACCACCAATGACAATCGTATGCGAGCGATTATCTGCCTTTCTTGCTTGGTGTTTGCTATTCACTATTCATTATTAGGGGCTCTTGTTGCAGGACTGAATTTATTTGTGAATTCTTTCCGCGCCTTGGTCTCAGTTAAATATAAAGGACGCCACGTCTTTTTCCTGTTCCTTATTGTTCAAATCGGCATGAGTATTTATTTCTATTCAGAGCCGCGAGATTTGCTTCCTGCTATTGCATCAATAATTAGCTGTTATGCCTTATTTATTGCACAGGGAATGCGCATGCGGTTCGCATTTCTAGTTTGTACGCTGACCTGGATGGTGAACGCGGTGCTAGTCGGTTCTTATGGCGGTTTAATCAATGACCTATTTAACGCAACTATGTTGAGCATCACTATATTCAGGTTGAAAAAACAACAAAAATTACAAGTTCAAACAAGTTAACACCCTATTAGTATCCACGGCTCTTTACTTTTATAACGCTAACAAAAGAGTCTGACCCAATAATGTAAAAGGAAACATCATGAAGAAGACACTACTGGGCCTTGCAACAGCCTCTCTTTTCGCGGCTGGCGCTGCAAACGCTGCTGATTACAAGCTAACGATTCCACATGTGACAACAACAGATAGCTACAACCATCAGTCGCTACTAGTATTGAAAAACTACGTTGAGTCCCGTTCTAACGGTCAGATCCAAGTGGATATCTACCCATCAGGCCAATTGTGTGCAAACGCGAAAGAGTGTATTGCCGGGGTACAAGCGGGTATGTTCGACTACTTCCAAACGACTATTCCTGAGTTAGGCAGTTTTTGGCAACCAGTCGGTGCATTCGACCTACCATACCAGTTACCAAATGACCGCGTAGCCGAGTGTGTTTATGATAATGAGCAATTGATTGCCGACGTTCGTAGCGAACTTATCAAGCGCGCACCTAACGTTCGTCTAATGGCGGTATCTAACTCTGGTGGTTGGCGCAACATCGCGACAACGAAAAAAGAAGTGAAAGTACCGGCAGATGTAGAGGGTCTAAAACTTCGTACTGTTCCTGCAAAAACTCAGCAAGATCTTGTTAAAGCACTTGGCGGCGCTCCAACCCCAATCGCATGGCCTGAAGTATATACAGCGCTTTCTACAGGCATGGTTGACGGTACCAAAAACGGTATTGTTGACATCATCATGAACAAATTCCACGAAAGTATCGGCTATATGATTCTTGATGGTCACGGTTACATGGGCGGAGCTTGGGTATTCAATGACGCTAAATTCAAATCTTTCCCGGTTGAATTGAAACAGGTTGTCATCGACGGTATTGCGGCGCAAAACCAATACCTACGTTCATATCCAAAACACCGCGAATACATGGCTTACGAAGAGTTTAAAAAGTCAGGTGGTGTTGTCTACAGTCCAACAGCCGAAGAGAAAGCAGCATTTGTGGCAGCTTCAGTTCCTGTTAAA
Source organism: Vibrio sinensis (assembly GCF_003605645.1). Lineage (GTDB taxonomy): Bacteria > Pseudomonadota > Gammaproteobacteria > Enterobacterales > Vibrionaceae > Vibrio > Vibrio sinensis. The sequence continues at coordinate 27,496 of NZ_QVMU01000015.1, forward strand.
GCGGCATTCTTAGAATCAACTGGAGCAGAAGGTCAGAAATGGCTTGAGCGTTTTGAAAACGAAATCAAAACCTGTGAAGCGAAAATCCAAGCTGATTACAACATCCAGTTTAACTAATGCAGTAATACCCGTCCCACTTGATATTTTAGTGGCGTCGACCAGAGTCGAGAAATCTCGTGCCGCCGTAGAACGAGGTTAGAGATTTCCCACTGGTTGCTTGCTTAGCCGCACAGTCAGGTAACTTGGGTAGATACACATAGTTTGGAATCTATTTAAAGCAAACTAGGCGCACAGAACCTAATGTGCGCCTTTATTTTATCTTAATTTTGGAAGCTGTCCGAATGAAACTTGCCCAAACCACCACAGGCTTTACGATTAGCCATAAAAACAGAACAGTATTTGAACACTCACAAGTAAGCCCTGCGTTGTACTTAGGTATTGGCCAAGGCACTTTTGATATGTATCGCGGTAACTTCGATATTAACGATTATGTTTCTGAGCGTTTGCCACTTAAAGCATTCACGATCACTGAAAATGCAGATGATATTCTGGTAACGTTTTCGCTTGATGGCGAAGCGGTGCTCGAAGCGCGCATGTTTGAAACGGCTGAGACGCGCTTAAAAGTTGAACTTAAAGCTCTTGATGAAAAATATAACCGTTTCTGGATTCGTGTTGCAGCAACTGAGTCAGAAGCGGTCTACGGTTGTGGTGAGCAACTGAGCTACTTAAATTTACGCGGCAAAAACTTCCCACTTTGGAGTTCTGAGCCTGGTGTCGGTCGTAATAAAAATACTTACACAACTTGGCAGGCAGATCTTCATGACAAAGCTGGTGGTGATTACTACACAACTAACTACCCACAGCCAACATTCGTCTCTGACAAAAAGTACTTCTGCCATCTAGAGACTCGTGCTTACGCAGATTTCGACTTTACTCATGCGCAGTACCACGAACTACAATGTTGGAACATTCCAGAATACCTACTGTTAGATGCAGAAGAGTCTTTCCCTGCACTAATGACAAACATCACCGATGTGTTTGGTCGTCAACCTGCATTGCCTGATTGGGTATATAACGGCGTGATTTTAGGTATTCAAGGTGGTACTGACATTACGATTGAAAAAGTAACCGCCGCAAAAGAAGCAGGTATTGAGGTTGCGGGCGCATGGTGTCAAGACTGGCAAGGCATCAAGATGACTTCTTTTGGTAAGCGTCTGCAATGGGATTGGCAGTGGAATGCTGACCTTTACCCTGGTCTTGATACCAAGATTCATGAGTTAAAAGAGCAAGGTATTCGTTTCCTCGGTTACATCAACCCATACGTTCTTGAAGACTTCCCTCTATATAACGAAGCGTTTGAAAAAGGCTACCTAGCGACAAAAGAAGATGGTTCAAAATACGTTGTTGATTTTGGCGAATTCGATTGTGGTGTCGTTGACTTCACTAACCCTGAAGCGTGCGAATGGTACAAGGGCGTTATTCAGAAAAACATGATAGATTTTGGTCTTGATGGCTGGATGGGTGACTTTGGTGAATATTTACCAACAGACTGTACGCTACACAATGGTGTCAGTGCTGAAATTGAGCACAATAAATGGCCTTACCGTTGGGCAAAAGTTCAACATGAAGCGATTGAAGAAGCGGGTAAAACCGATGATATTCTATTCTTCATGCGCGCTGGTGGTACGGGTATTCAAGGCTACTGTCATGCACTTTGGGCTGGCGACCAATCAGTCATTTGGGAAAAAGATGATGGTTTAGCATCTGTTATTCCTGCTGCGCTATCAGCTGGTCTAATGGGTAACGGCATTAGCCATAGTGATATCGGTGGTTATACCACACTTCATGGTAATACTCGCTCTAAAGAGCTATTCCAACGTTGGGCAGAAATGGCGGCGTTTACGCCAATTATGCGCAGCCATGAGGGTAACCGTCCGGGTGATAACCACCAGTTCGATACTGATGCTGAAACTATGGCTCACCTAGCGTGTATGACTAAGATCTACAAACACCTTAAGCCGTACATCAAGGCTGCAGTAGAAGATAACGCAACGTTAGGTATGCCAGTTCAACGTCCACTGTTCATGCATTATGAGCAGGACACTGAATCATACCAAATTCAATATCAATACTTATTCGGTCGCGATCTATTGGTAGCGCCAGTGTACAACCAAGGTGAAACGGTTAAAGAACTTTACTTGCCAGAAGATGAGTGGGTTCATGTATGGACCGGCGAAACCTTTACTGGCGGTTGGATCAAAGTGGATGCACCAATCGGTCAACCACCTGTATTTTTCCGCAAACAATCTCAAGATGCTGAATTACTAGCAGGGATTAGCCAATTCTAGTTAATGTTGGTTAGGATATTTAACTAATCAAAACTAAGGTTAAAACGATAAAGCGGCTTTCTTTGAAAGTCGCTTTTTTATTCCTGTAGCCACAATGAAAACACCTATCTTCCACCTCTTCTTAGAAATCCAATTCTTAACAATAAAATATTGATGGCTTCAGATATTGAAGCAGGGACAGGCATATCAGAGATTCTATTTTTACCAACAAACTATGGCTCACCTGGCAAATTTTGTAGGGACAGACACTTATAGAGAGACTATTTCAGGACAGTGTTGTAGGGACAGACACTTATCGAGATGGTTTAACCAAGTTGCGTGACCAAGCTTCGCTTATCAAGTTGTCATCCTAAATTAAGGCGGACGAAGCACTAACGGTTATAAATCTGTTCTGTCTAAAATTAAACCACAACACTAATTCTCAAGTGATGATGTGAAAGGGGAGAGGTGTACCGCTAAGTAGCACCTGAGTATGGTTGCGCCTGAGCATGATGCTTTAATCCTCAGTTGTTTATTAAACAATATGGTATGAAACAGTCGGCGAAAATAACGGTGAAGTTGTAAGGATAGGAGTGATTGTTTGTGATGCTGGTTCGTGATCAACTAACCCAATAAATAAGCAGTTTAGCAACTAAGCTTCAAAGTGATTATGTAACTAGGCTGCTTTTAAGTAATTAATTAGCTGAGTAACAGAGTCCAAAGCACAGCGTCGGATTAGAAATAATAGAACATCGGGGTTACAGAGCGCGACTCAATGGCGTGTCATTTGGCGTGGAATATAAATGCTACCACTTTTATATTTGATACTGATATGGATACGTCTAGAGGTATCTTGAGGAATAAAAAACGGCAGCTTGCGCTACCGTTTGTCAATAATTCACCGCGTTGTTGTTTTGTTTAAAAACTTACATTTTTGAACACTAGCATACAGCCCATAACCAACAAGAAAGTGTGGACGATTTTATGGTAATCGATTTTGTATTTCTGTAGGAAATGATAACCGATCATGCCGCCAGCTAGACCAATCGCAAAGGCAGGTAGAGCCGAAATAACATGTGAAACCACTTCTTCCGTAATCAAGCCTTCATTCCAGAAGCTTACGTTGGCACCAATCATTTGTAGCATAAAGAAGAAAGCGAGGGTCGATTTAGTTTGGTCCGCTGTCCAAGGCTGCATAGAAGTGTAAGCAATAACCGGTGGACCAGACTCACCCACGCTGGCACCAAGTACGCCAGATGTAAAGCCAGTGCCAAGTGTTAATGGTATGGATGCCTTTTTAAACAATGGCTTAGTTGATCTGAGTGAATGGAGGCTAGAAAGAATCAGCACCCCACCCATTGTTAGTAATATGTATTGTGATGGCATGCTTGCGAGTAATTTAGCACCAACAAAAGAAGCTGGAACAGAACCTACGAAAAGGATTAAACCTGTTTGGCGCTCGATTGAATGTCGCATTTTCCACACGATCGGTAATGTCACTAACCAGCCAAAAATGCCGGCAATAGGCACTGCAATCTGGGCACCTACAATAAGTGAAAGTAACGGAACTGAAACTAATGCAGACCCAAATCCTGTCAGGCCTTGTGTAAAGCCGGCCAAGGCAATGATCATCGAAATGAGTATTATCGTGGTATCCATATTTCCTGTTTTATTGAGCTGAGTGAATGTAGCATCACTATAGAATTATTATAATTAATTACCACCACGCGTGTCACATTTTGTTGTTTTATGTTTATTTGCTTTCGCTTTGTGACCATCCTCCCAGTAGGTTTTTACCCTTTTCGTATAATAAATTTCACAGTTTTGGCGCTGCCATGTGGTCAAAATGCCAATGTTTGAATTTTTCCGTTAACCGACGTGAATAGGATCGAATATTGGCATTTTGATTATTTATTTTTATGAGGTTAGCTATGGAAAACTTCCAAGCAGACAAAGAAAACTTGTTTGAGTTAAAAACAAGTGCACACACTGATGCGATAGGCACAGAAGCGGTAGATAAGGTTTATGGGCTTGGCTACGAAGTCGGTCATGCAGATTGGTCTCCGTTTCCAAGAGTTAATCGTCTACGCCAAACTTTTTTGGACCGGTCTTATGATATTGATGTGGAAAGATTACGTCTTGTTACTGAGGCTTACCGCAATAACGATGCCATGCCACGCATATTGCAATGTGCGACTGCGTTTGAAAGCATTCTGCTAAACAGTACCCTGCATATCTATGATGAAGATTTAATTGTTGGGGAAATAGCGGCGCCAGCGAAAGCATCACCCATTTACCCTGAGTTTTCAGTTGACTGGATTATTGATGAAATTTTAAATGCACCGTTTGAAGAGCGCTCTAACGACCAGTTTTATATTCGTAATGAGCAAGATCGCGCTGAAATTTTAGAATTGTGTGCGTATTGGAAAGGAAAAAGCGCTAACGAATTCATTACCGCCCATTTAGATGAAGACCAAAAGAAAGGGTCTCACATGGGGGAGAAAGTATTCCAAACCAATAACTATCACTTTGCTGGTATTGGTCATTTCGCAATGGACTTTAACAAGCTAATGACGCTTGGTTATAGCGGCGTGTTGTTACAAGCAAAAGGAGCGTTTTCTAAGTTATCGAAACAAGATCCCGATTACAGTGAAAAGCGTGATTACTATAAAGCGACCATCATCACATTAGAAGCGGCAATAAAATATATCACTCGCTATGCGTTACTTGCAGAAGATATGGCGTTTTCAGAGACAGATGAAAAGCGCAAGCAAGAACTACAAGCGATTTCAGCAAACTGTTACCAAATTGCAGGTGGTGTTCCTCAAACATTTTGGCAAACCGCGCAGTTGTTTAACTTCGCTGTGACCATGACGCAAATCGAGGGTAATGGTCACTCGATTTCTTACGGACGTATGGACCAATGGATGTTGCCATTCTACCAAAAAGACGTGCGTGAAAATGGTGTGCCTAAAGAGTTTGTATTAGAGATTCTTGAAGTGTTGTACGTCAAGATGAATAACCCAACCAAGCTTAAAGATAAAGGTACAGTGAAAGTACGTAATGGTCGTGGATTTGGTGGTGAAAGTCTCACGATTGGTGGTGTTGATACTGATGGTAATGACGCAACTAACGACTTGACTATGTTGATGCTTGAAGCATCAGCACATACGCGCATGATGAACCCTTGGGTGTGTGTCCGTTTACACGAAAATACGCCGATTGAGCTTAAACTTAAAACCATCGAATGTATTCGAGCAGGTTACGGTCACCCTAAATTATTTAACGATGGCCCTGCGATTAAGGCAATGTTGAGCAAAGGTGTCACACAGGAAGAAGCCCGTGATTATGCGGTTGTCGGCTGTGTTGAACCGACCATTCCAGGCAAAGAGCATGGCTGGCTCGATGCGGGTTATGTTAATACCGTAAAAATGATGGAAATGGTGATCAACGGTGGTCGAATTCTATCGGGGCCAAATGCGGGAATGCAGCTTGGGCCAGATACGGGCAGCCTAGAGACCTACCAGTCGTTTGAAGAAGTGTTGGAAAGTGTTGATAAGCAGTTTGCTTATTGGTGTGATCAATTATGCAGTTGTTTAAACGTGACTGACAAAATGCACCGTATGATCAAACCAACGCCGTACATTTCAGCTTTCTTTGAAGGGTGTATCGAATCAGGTAAAGACATGACTTATGGCGGCGCGAAATATAACGGCACAGCACCTCAAGCCGCGGGTATCGCAAGTTGTGCAGATTCACTAGCGAGTATCAAAAAGTTAGTCTTTGATGATAAGAAATACACAGGTAAAGAACTGTTAGATGCCGTTAAAAATAACTGGGAAGAGAACCACAAGTTATACGCGTTAGTGAACAGTTCTAAGATCCCACATTTTGGTAATGATATTGATGAAGCTGATGAGCTGTTCTCATTTATGTTCGAATGTTATTGCCGTCATATCAAAGGACGCGAAAACCCACGTGGTGGCAAATTCAGCCCTGGTGTTTACACCGTTAATGCCAACGTCGGCATGGGCCTATACACCAATGCTTCCCTTGATGGTCGTAAGAATGGTGAGCCAATCTCTGACAATATGGGACCTGTGCATACAGCAGGCGGTTCTCACGATATTAGTGGTCCAACAGCCGTGATTAACTCGGTGACTAAGGTTGACCACAGCTTGGCAACCAACGGTACATTACTTAATTTACGCTTCCCAGAAGATGCGGTATCAGGCGTTGAAGGTCGTGATATTTTGCTGAGCTTTATTGATGAGTACATTAATAAGCAAGGGATGCACGTTCAGTTCAATATCATGAGCTCAGAGAAAATGCGTGCCGCGCAGAAAAATCCAGAACTGTACAAAGATATGTTGGTCCGAGTTGCTGGCTATAGCGCCTATTTTGTTGAGTTGGGTAAACCACTGCAAGATGATTTGATTCAACGTACTGAACTTAGGTTCTAACCAACCCGTTGTGATACCCGAATCCTTATTTTCATAAATATGTGTCAGTAGGTGGTTTGGGTATTTGTATTTTTAGTAACGCGTATTTCTATTGATATGTGTTCTTAGCAGCGTACGTTTTTAGCGACGGTTGAGGCTTATCGTGTCAGACCAAGGAATAGTATTAAATATTCAGCGATTTACCCTCCATGATGGGCCGGGAATTCGCACCGAAATATTTCTGAAAGGTTGCCCGCTGCGCTGTGATTGGTGTGGTAACCCAGAGAGTTTTAAACGCCGGATTGAAGTGGGGGTTTTCCATAATAAATGTATCTCCACGGAGCATTGCGGATCATGTAGGGAAAGTTGCCCTGATAATAACATGCTGATTTATTCAGACATGAAGCTAAAGCAGATCGACCGACACCAGTGTACTGGCTGTTTAATTTGTGTTGAAGAGTGTCCATCAGAAGCAATTAAGCAATGGGGTGAGTATCGGTCAGTTGATGACTGTATGGCGCTGATCCGTAAAGACCAGGGCTTTTACGACCGTTCAGGTGGTGGTGTTACCGTCTCTGGTGGTGAGCCGTTATTACAAAGTGATTTCGTTTTGGAGTTATTTAAAGCTTGTAAGGAAGAGGGGATTCATACCTGTTTAGAGTCGAGCTTTTATGCCAACTGGAATCGCATTGAAAAGCTGCTGCCTTATACCGACTTGTTTATCTCGGATATTAAATTAATGGACAGCGCCGCTCACAAGTTACATACAGGCGTTGATAATAGGAAGATTCTTAAAAATCTTAAGTCATTGACTGAATTGAATAAAAATTTGATTTTGCGAATTCCTGTCATTCCAACAATCAACGATACTGATGACAATATTACGGCAACAGCTGACTTTATTGAAAACGAGTTAAATGGTCGGGTAGAGGTACTGCAACTGTTAAGTTTTATGCGCCTTGGGGAAGAGAAATACACGTCGTTAGGGCTATCTTACAAAATGAAAGATCTCGCTTTTGAACGCCATGCTTTTCAAGACCGGGTGAATGCGATTGCTGATTACTTTAATCACCGTGGAATCCGGTGTTCAGTGGGTACAAAAGAACAAGGACAACTGCAACATAGTGAACGAAGTTTAATTATCGAATAACAACGATCCCCAAATCACTTGGGTGTATAAAAATCGACATAAGAGGCACTAACGTGAAGCTGAAGATAGAAAACTGGGGTGAAATCGATGGACAAGCGATTCCCGTTAAATTGTTTACGATTGAAAACAGTCAAGGTATGACACTGAAAGTCACTAACTATGGCTGTATTGTGACATCGATTGAAATGCCTGACCGTGATGGCGTCAAAGCAGACGTTGTGTTGGGTTATGAAAATCTAGATAAATACCTCTCCGGTCATCCTTTCTTCGGCGCTGTTGCCGGGCGCTATGCGAACCGAATCGATGGTGGGCGTTATCAACTTGATGGTGAAGTTTTTCAATTAGAAACCAATGAAGCTGCAACGATGCAGCATCTTCATGGCGGTATGAAAGGCTTTGATAAATATGTGTGGGACTTTGCCATTGAAGAGCAAGCTGAAGCAATTTACCTGCATCTAAGCCGTATTTCACCAGATGGGGAATCAGGCTATGGCGGTACGCTCAATATTGCCCATACGATAGGTTTGGATGAAATGAACCAAGTTCATTACAATTTCAAAGCCATCACTGACAAGCCAACGGTCGTGAACCTTGTTAACCATAGTTACTACAATTTGGGCGGCCACGATTCTGGAACGGTAGATACTCATGAGTTAAAACTATTTTCTCGGTTCTATACACCAGTCTCTGAAACTCTGATTCCAACCGGGGAAATTCTAACTGTGCAAGGTTCGGGGTTGGATTTCACCAAAACAACGCAAATTGGCCTCAATAAAGCAACCATGCCAGATGGTGGCTTTGACCACAATTATATTTTGGATGGTTCAAAGTGTGAGGGTGAGTATCACTATGCGGCGGAATTATACGATCCGAACAGCGGCCGTATGATGACGGTGTTAACCACCCAACCAGCGGTGCAATTTTACAATGGCTTCAAACTTTCCAATAAGCATTGGGTGGGTCGCCATGGTAAGCGTTATGAGTCATGTCATGGTCTGTGTTTAGAAACGCAACATTTTCCGGATAGCCCGAACAAAGCTCATTTCCCAACGACAAGACTGAACCCGGGTGAAGTCTTTGAAGAGAAGAGTATTCATCGTTTTTCTATCAAGTCTTGATAGACAGGTAAATAACGCTTTAATTGATTAAACGCCTGCCTGTTGTGAAACGGGGGGCGTTTTTTATGGGGAAAGCTGAATTGAAGTGCTGAGTAGATAATCGACTCATAGCGAATAAAAAAGCGACTTCAGAGAAGTCGCTTTTAAGTATGAATTGAAAATGTGTCGCTTATGAGCAGATCACTACTTTGGTTTCACCTTGCTTCGCCGCAGCTTCAATAGCCGGGCTAGGCTGAGTATCAGTAAAGAAGTAAGTGACGTCTTTAATATTTGCTAAAGTAATCGAACCTTTTGGAATGAACTTGCTCGAGTCCATCGCCACGACCACATGACGCGCAGATTTCATAACTGTTTGCGTAATCATGGTTTCGTTAAGGTCGTATTCTAATAAAGTGCCGTCAACATCAATGGATGCTGCGCTAGTGACTAGGTAGTCAAATCGGAAGTTGGAGATGAAATCCATCGCCTCAGTACCGACGATACCGCCATTGAACGCTTTAACTTTACCGCTTGGGATCAATACATCAATAGACTTGTTGGTATGTAAAACACTTGCCACACGAAGACTATTGGTGATGACCTGCAAATTACTTTTATTGGCTAAATGACTCGCGATGACTTCTGCTGTTGTCCCAATAGCAATAAATACCGTTGAGTTATCTGGAATTAAATCAGCAATCGCTTTGGCAATGGCATGCTTTTGCTCTGTATCTGAAACCTTACGCACTTCATAATCGAGGTTATTTTTGGTTGCCGGTGAGCTCGCTCCACCATGGTGACGAATCACTAATCGTGAATCACTGAGCTTTTTAATATCGCGGCGAATCGTCTGCGTAGAAACATCTAGCATCTCTGCCAGATCTTCTACGCTGTAATAACCCTTGTCATTGACTAGCTGAATTAATTTATCTTGTCTGGGATTAGTCACTTTAATCCTTCGTATTGTCTATTTTTGGAGTTTTTGATCCACTTCGATTCTAGTCGGAATACCTTCGCGACCACCTCTTTTGGTACATTTTAACGCTGCTACCCGGTTTGAGAAAACAATAGCATCACGACTTTGTTTCGATTCTGCGACAGCAACCGCTAAAGCACCGTGAAAAACATCACCTGCGCCAGTGGTATCAACGACATTAACTTTGATAACCGGTTCGTGGCAGATTTCATCACCTTCTAACCAGTAACAGCCTTTTGAGCCTACTGTAACATAGACCTTACCATCTGTTTGTTTTTTAGCAATTTTTAAGCCCTCAATCGGGTCACTGCAACCTGTAAACTTTTCAAGACCAGGCTCAGAAAATGCAACATGATCTGCAAGTTTTACTAAGTCATCAATAGCATCTGGGGCGATATCTGCGTCAAGAACTGATGGGATATTGTTCTTCTTAGCTTGTTCAAGAGCGTATTTTGCACCCTCTGGCCAGCGAACGTCAGTCAATATGGTCGTGTATTGAGAGAAGTCGATGCTCTCAAGTTGTTTTGGATCGCGGCTTAATGACTTATCTTGGTAATTAATGATCATTCGCTCACCTTCGTCATCAACCAATACGGCTGAGAAAGCAGAGGATGCGCCAGCAATATGAACAGCTTTATCGACATTAACACCGTAGTTAGCTAATTCTGTCAACATAGTATCAGCGACACCATCTTGACCAACACGACCAATGAAATCGACCTTGTGACCTAATTGAGCTACCGCCACAGCAGCAGTAGCAGCAGGGCCTCCGCCAACTTCGAAGTAATCTTTAGCTACATATTTACCACCTGACGTTGGTAGGTTTTCCACGCGTTGAATTCGATCAAGTACCGTAATACCCACACATGCAATTGTCATAATTCTACTCTTTATAGTTTACGTTATTGGGCTGCTGAGTCGCAAATTTATGTTGTCAGTATATCCACATTTGGACATTTGGCTGGGATCATAATCACAAAACAACCAAAGTGGACATAAAACAACAAAATGTGACATTAATTACAGTTAAAATGTTTATTAATGTTTATATTGGTCTCAACTTAATCGAGAACGTAAAGGAATTAGAAATGTCTACAATTGGATTTATTGGTTTAGGTCAAATGGGTACGCCGATGGCGCTAAATCTAATCAAGGGTGGTCATACATTAAAAGTCTTTGATATCAACCAATCTGCGGTTCAGCAGTTGGTTGAACAAGGCGCAACCGCAGCAGTATCACCAGCAGAAGCGGCGTTAGACTCAGAATTTGTCGTGACTATGTTGCCAAACGGCACATTAGTAAAAAACGTGGTGTTAGGAGACAACGGCATCATTTCTACACTAGATAAGAATGCATTACTTATCGACATGTCGACAATTCACCCACTTGAAACTGACAATCTAATCAAAGAAATGTCAGACAAAGGCTTCTCTATGATGGAAGCGCCTGTGGGCCGTACTTCAGAGCACGCTGTACGCGGTGAGTTATTGATCATGGCGGGTGGTACTAAAGAGCAAGTAGAGCGTGCAAAACCTCTATTTGAATGCATGGGTAACGAGACCGTTGATTGCGGCGGAGCTGGTAAAGGTATCCGAGTTAAAATCATCAATAACTACATGAGTATTGCACTTAACGCACTTTCAGCAGAAGCCGCCACATTATCTGAAGCGATTGGTCTTGATTGGGACGTCGCAATGCAAGTAATGAGCGGTACGCCAGCTGGTAAAGGTCACTTTACAACAACATGGCCAGGCAAAGTTCTTGCGGGTGACTTGTCTCCAGTATTCATGGTAGACCTTGCGCATAAAGACATTGGTATCGCACTTGATCTTGCGAACCAAGTCAACGTTCCAATGCCTTGTGGCGCTGCTGCGCGTGAACTTTACAACTTTACTCGTGCTGCTGGTCGTGGTCGTCAAGACTGGACAGCGGTTCTTGAACAGCTCCGTGTCAGTTCTGGCTTAGAAGCAAAAGTGAAGTAATCGCTGAAGTAGGTTGTATATTTTGTTCTAAATGAAAGTTATTCAACATTTATAGACATTATTAATGACGATTATTACTTAATATGCTCACTAAATAGCAAAATTATAGTCCTATTGTTAATTGCCTTTTTTTATTTTTTGGTAACAAAAGGCTTTTTAACTAACTTAGAACTAGCCCTGCCGGGTAATTAAAATAAACCGTTCAATACAATATTAAATTAGCTTAAATAACCTTTTAACCCTTTAAGTATAAAGGGGCGGCTCACTTCGCCTTGTGAAATTGTAACGCGTATTTTCTTGAGTAAACAAAGGGTTGGGTGATTCTTGTTTTACTTATTGATAGTTAAGTCTATTAGAAAATATTGGCTATTGAGCGTTTTGTGATTGCGTGTACATTTATGGCAATAAGTGTCACTTAACTAACAGGAAATGTTACATAGCTAACAGAAATAGACAAGTTAGCTTGGTAACTTCTACCTCATCAAAATATAAGTCTTCAAGACGAAATTTATAATTAGGGAATAAACAAATGCCTTACGTATCTGGTAACACAATGATTAACGAAGCTTGGAAGAACGGTTATGCAATCGGCGCTTTCACGGCTCACAACCTAGAAACGATTAAAGCGGTTTTGCTTGCAGCTCAAGAAGAGCAATCGCCAATCATGGTTCAGATTGGCCAAAAAGCAATCAATGAAATGGGTATGAAGCCATTGCGTAATGCGATTGATTCTCTAATTGAATACCACCAAATCTCGGTTCCAATTTGTGTTCACCTAGATCACAGTCGTAAATTTGAACAATGTATGGAAGCGGCGACATGTGACTTCCAATCACTGATGTTTGACGGTTCAGCATTAGATTTTGAAGAGAACGTTCGTATTACTAAAGCAGTAGTAGACGTAGCAAATGCTCTAGGTCTAGGTGCTGAAGGTGAAATCGGCAAGATTGGTGGTACTGAAGATGACATCACTGTTGATGAAAAAGATGCGATGATCACGACAGTTGCTGAAGCTCTAGACTTCTCTGAGCGCACTGGTGTTCATTACCTTGCTGTTTCAATCGGCACTGCTCACGGTGTTTACAAAACAACACCACAACTAAAGTTTGACCGTTTGTCTGAAATCAAAGAAGCGGTTCAAAAGCCAATCGTTCTTCACGGTGGTTCAGGTGTTCCTGATGACCAAGTAATCGAAGCTGTTAAACGCGGTGTTGCGAAAATCAACGTTGATACAGAATTGCGTCAAGGCTTCATTGATGGCGTTCAAGGCCACTGGCAAGCAAATGCAAAAGATTACGTGTTAGCGGATGTTATGAACACCGGTATCGCATCAATGAAAGAAGTAGTACGCCACAAAATCCGCCTGTTTGGTTCAAACGGCAAAGCATAAGTATAAATAATAAATAGAAAAATAACTTTGGGTGCTCTTTACCTCGGCACCCAATTTCCCAAAATCCCTATAATAACTAATGGTGATTCTATGCTACGTACAATAGAAAAAGCATTGAATACAGTAACGACCCCACTGGCGAAAGTACTGCGCTCTGTCGCAGGTATTTTACTTCTCGTCATGACGGTGATGGTTGTTGCTCAAGTTCTGTTCCGCTATGTGTTTAACATACCTTTAAGTTGGACCGACGAAGCTGCACGTTTTTTGATGATCTACATGACTTATCTATGTCTACCTTTTGTGTACTTAGCTGATAAAAACATCGCTATGACCTTCGTAACAGAAATTTTAGAGAAGAAAGCACCGCGCGTGTTTGCGACGTTCTGCTTAATTGGTCATATCTCTGCAATTGTTGTTTTTGCGGTTTGGATTAAGTTTGGCTGGAATTTTTACAATACCGGTTCGGTGATGGCAGATAGCCTCCCAATCTCTATGTACGTCATTTACATTATTCCACCAGTCATGATGGCAGTCACATCAGTTTATGCGCTACAAAAAGGCATTCAAGCTATCCGAGGTATGCTAGGAGACTTTACTGACGTTTCTCAAACACAAGCGACGGTTGCGCAATATGAGCCATCGCCTATTCAAGTAGAGAGTTCTGACGCGGCTGAACAAGACGCGAACTTAGAACCAAAAGTTGCATCTTAAGAGGGCGTTAAAAAATGGTATCTCCAATCTTTCTACTCTATTTCTTAGTACTGCTTATTGTCGGTGTGCCGGTACTATTTACATTGGGCTTATCACCAATGATCACGCTGTTCCAAAACGACCAGATGTTGTTTGCGAACATGCTTTACCAGCGTCTTTATTCTGGTCTTGATAGCTTCCTGTTACTTGCTCTACCTTTCTTTATGTTAGCTGGTGAGTGTATGACAGCGGGTGGTATCACTCCACGTATCATCGCTTTTGCTCAAACGATGGTTCAGCACCTACGCGGTGGCTTAGGTCACGTAGTGATTCTTGCGGCGACTATCTTTGGTGCATTAACAGGCTCAGCAGTGGCAGCAACATCAGCGATTGGCGGTATGCTTATCCCTGAAATGCAGAAGTATAAATACGACACAGGCTACTCTGCAGCACTAACCGCCGCAGCAACAGTACTGGGGAACATTATTCCACCGTCAGGCATCATGCTTATCTACGCATTCGTAATGAATACGTCAGTAGCAGCAATGTTCCTAGCAGGTGTAACACCAGGCATTATTCTGTGTGTCGGTCTGATGATCATGAACCACTTCCAGATCAGAAAATACCCAGATGTACAGCCAATGGAACGTGCGCCAGCAATGGAGCGTCGCCAAGCATTTCGCCTTGCAATCGTGCCTTTGATGACACCTGTAATCATTCTAGGTGGTATCTACGGTGGTATCTTTACTCCGACAGAAGCAGCAGCAGTCGCAGTAGCGTACGCAATCGCAGTTTCTATTTACATCATTAAAGCAACTAACGTTAAAGCTACCTATGCTCTGTTTGCAAAAGTAGCGGTGAATGCAGCGTCGATTCTTATCATCGTTGCAGCGGCAAGTGGTTTCGCTTCACTAATCAGTCTATCTGGCGTGTCGACCATGGTTGCTGATTTTATGAGTGGCATTACGGATAACCCATACTTGCTATTCGCTATCATCAACGTATTGCTATTCCTTATCGGTATGTTCCTTGATGCTGGCCCAGCAATTCTAATCTTTGCTCCGATTTTCGCGCCAATTATGACGGCAGCAGGTATCGACCCAGTGCACTTTGGTGTGGTGATGTGTGCAAACCTTTCAATCGGTTTGGCAACGCCTCCAATGGGTCTAGTTCTGTTTGTAGCTTCAGGTGTATCTCGTGTACCGGTATCTGAAATTTCTAAGAAAATCATCCCATTCCTAATTGTTGAAATGGCGATTATCTTCCTGATTTCGTTCTTCCCATCACTAGTAATCGGCCTACCTCAATTGGCTGGCATCATGTAACCAACGTAATTTGAGCGGCATCGTAAGCCGGGCCGCTTAAATTAACCTATTAGGATAAATTGTTATGAAAAAGACATGGTTAGCTCTAGCAACTTCTGCGGGTCTTTTAGCAAGTGGTGCAGTGTCAGCGGCGGTCGAGTTTAACGTTGTACATTTAACTTCTCCAGAGAGTTACAACAACCAATCTCTATTGGTATTTAAAAACCACTTAGAAACTCGTTCTAATGGTGAGTTGAAAGTGAATATTTACGGCTCAGGTCAACTTTGTGGTTCAGGTAAAGAGTGTATCGCTGGGATTCAAGCGGGGATGTTTGACTATTTCCCAACCACAGTTTCTGAAATTGCTTATTACTGGAATCCAGCGGAGTCATTTGACCTGCCTTACCTATTACCAAACGACCGCGTAGCTGAGTGTGTGTATGGCAATGACCAATTTATGGTGGATGTCCGCACTAACGTACTAAAAAAAGCACCGAATGTACGTTTAATGATGGTCGCGAACTCAGGCGGTTGGCGTAACTTTGCTACCAACGAGAAAGAAATTCGTACTCCGGCTGACGTTGCTGGTTTGAAGATCCGTACGGTACCGGCAAAAATTCAGCAAGATCTCGTTAGAGAACTCGATGGCGCGCCAACACCAGTTGCGTTTCCTGAAGTTTACACGGCACTTTCAACAGGTGTTGTTGAGGGAACGAAGAACGGTATCGTAGATATCATTCAAAGTCGTCTACATGAGAGTTTGGATTACCTAACACTTGACGGTCATGGCTACATGGGCGGAGCGTGGGTGATGTCTGATGCGAAATACAACACTTTGTCTCCTGAACTTAAGCGCATTGTTCTTGATGCCATTGAAGCGCAGCAGCAGTACCTAAACTCTTATCCGAAGCATAACGAATACGCATCGTATGAAGTATTCAAGAACTCAAACGGTAAGATCCACAACCCAACAGCACAAGAAAAACAAGCATTCGTCAAAGCAACTCAACCCGTCATTGATAACTGGGCTGCGAATGCGGACGCAGAGGGTAAACAGTGGCTAGAGCGCTTTAAAACACAAATCAAAACTTGTGAAGCTGAAATCGAAGCGTCTTACAAGTTAACCATGTAACACCACGCAGTGAAGTGCCAAGTCTTAATTGGTACTTCATCCAAGGGAGAAAGTCGATGATTAACGACAAAGGCAATTTACAAGCTAAGGCACAAAAAATTCTGAAAGCGATGGGCGGTATCGAGAATATCGTCGCAGGCAAAATTGATAATTGTGCCACCCGTTTGCGTATTCAGGTTAAAGATATCGAAATCGTCAATGAAGGCCTATTACGTCGCCAAGGTGCACTAGGTTTTATCCACTTGCAAGACAATCAAATCCAAGTGGTGTTCTTTGATGTACACAATTTAGCAGAAGAATTACGAACCCAAGCGCTGAAATGATCAATATAGAAATATTCATTGCTGTTTAGGTTTAAATCAAATTTATAAATATAAATAGATATATAGGATAGAAATATGAAGTGGATTAATACCAAATCTCACACCTCTTGGCTCGATACTGAAACAGACCGTATTTTTGAATTTGGTCGCAATGCAGTGGTACCAAACGGCTTCGGTTGGATTGGTAACAATGGTTCGGTTCGTGATGAGATGGGAACTCGCCTTTGGATCACTGCCCGTATGCTTCATTGTTACGCACTTGCAGCGCACATGGGACGTCCTGGTGCCTATGATCTTGTTGAGCACGGTATCGCGGCACTTGAAGGTCCACTTAAAGACAAAACCCACGGTGGTTGGTTCGCTACGATCGATAATACAGGTGAGGGTATTATTGATTCATCTAAGCAAGGTTACCAACACGCATTCGTATTGCTAGGTGCTGCTAGTGCGGTAACGACGGGTCACCCTCGTGCAAAAGCGCTACTAGACGAAGCGATCACAGTATACGAAAGACATTTCTGGGTTGAAGAAAAACAGATGTGTTACGAGTCATGGGATCAAGCTTGGACTGAGACTGAAGACTACCGTGGCGGTAACATGGCAATGCACTCAGTCGAAGCATTCCTAATCGTTTACGATGTCACTAAAGATAAGAAATGGCTAGATCGCGCACTGAATATCACTAAGTTCATGATCAATAAGACCGCGAAAGGCCTAAGCTACCGCGTGAATGAGCACTTTGATTCGAACTGGAATCCGCTACCAGACTACAACAAAGAAACACCGGCGAGCCATTTCCGTGCATACGGCGGTACACCTGGTCACTGGATCGAGTGGGGTCGTCTAATCTGTCACCTACGTGCGACATTATTAGAAATCGGTGCTGACTGCCCAGAATGGCTATTGGAAGATGCGATTGGCCTATTCGACGCAACGGTTCGTGATGCATGGCATGTAGATGGTGCGCCTGGCTTCGTCTACTCAGTAGATTGGGATGGCAAGCCAGTAGTACGAGAGCGTATTCGCTGGGCTCCAGTAGAGGCGATCGGTACAGCTTACGCATTGTTTGCTGTCACAGGTGAGAAGAAATACGAAGATTGGTATCGTACATGGTGGGATTACTGCCGTACTTACCTAATCGATTATGAAGGTTGTTCATGGTGGCAAGAGCTTGACGTAAACAACCAAGCAGGCACAAGCGTTGTTTGGAATGGTAAACAAGACATCTACCACCTAATGCACTGTTTAGTTATCCCACGCCTGCCGCTAACTCCAGGTCTAGCACCAGCACTAGCTAATGGCTTGTTGGATGTTAACTTGAAGTAATGAGTTGCTGAGAGTAAAAATTAAAGGCTGACCCTATTAATGGTCAGCCTTTTTGCGTTTAATTTGTTTGAGAGTGGCATTTGACGCTGAGGGTCTAAAATAGCTTAATGAGTTGATCGTGTTTCGTTTACTCACGATTTTCGCTTATTCATTAGATAGCTTCATCTCTATCGCAATATCAACTAGGTAAAGCTTGGTCGGCTATCCTTCATTAAGAAATCGAGCTTTTTCTGGGCTGCGGTAGGATTTTCCAAATCAATAATTTCAATCATTTCACAATCGTCCAGAAACATTTCATTAATTGAAGTTGGATAGTGGCGACAATCTTCCGGTCGATCGAGGTAAATACTGCAAGTGTATTTATCCTGTGTCTGTGGATCAGATTTGGCAACAATTTGAAGAAATGGACATCGTGTTAGCCTCAATCCAGTTTCTGGATCAAACCAAATCTCAGATCCTTTTACGTATTCGAAGATCTCTGGGTTAAATATTTCCCAAAGGTCAATTTCATCTTTCGTCGCGGCAAGATCACCATCGCCATATTTGATGCAGCATTTCCCGCATTGATTGCAATCTTTCATCGTCTTTCATGTTATTAGTGAATACTTAGCAATTATATCACCGAAAGAGCAATGTGATCTGGTTCAAAGTAATTTGTATAAAATAGAGTGTTTTAAAATGACCTAAAACGTTTGGTAGCTTCAGTGCAAAGTTTTACATATATGGATATGGCACAATAGCTTAAGTCTAGATAGTGCTCGCTATTAACTTAATGTTGTACGTTTTGATGCGGCCCATCAACGAGCTGATAGCTATTTTTCGTGCGCGCTTTTGCGCCTAACGCAGTGTGTTACGTAATTAGGATAATCAATGGAAATAGTAGAAGCCAAAATCTCTGACTTAGAATCATTTTTTACGTATTTAGAAGCGCAGTTATTAGACAATGCAGCCGTCGATTCTCCACTTTTTCAGCCTATCGCTAAAGAAGATTGTCACGTTTCAGCACGGCTAAAAGTTAAGTTTCGCGAGGGCTTTGAACCTTGTGTCGGAGAGTTGGGTTGGAGAAAACTTTGGCTACTTAAAGATGCCATCGGCAATATTCTCGGCCATGTTGATTTACGCCATTATGGTGAAGAGTATCGATATCATCGCGTTTTACTGGGAATGGGAGTTGACTCTAGCGTAAGAAAACAAGGCTTTGGCCAACAGTTAATAGAGTCGGCAATCCAGTTTTGTCATGAGACTTTTGGCATTGATTGGCTCGATCTTAATGTGCTATCGAATAATGTACCGGCTAAAAATTTGTATCTAAAATTGGGTTTTGAAGAAATAGGGCAAATGATTGATTGCTATCGTATTGATGGCCAATCTGTGTCAGAAACTACGATGACGCTCTGCACACAGAGTTGTATATCGCCAATAATAAGTGACTTGATTAGTCACATTGACCATATAGTTCTTACCGTTGCGGATATTGAACGGTCGGTACAATTTTATAAGCGAGTTTTACTGATGGAAGAGGTTTCTTTCGCTAACGGACGAAAAGCGATGAAATTTGGCCATCAAAAAATTAACCTGCAACTTTTGGGGCAAGAACTGCGAAATTTAGCGCAAGTGGGTTCTGGCGATTTGTGTTTGATATCGAACTGGTCACTTGGAGAGGTGATGAGTCATCTGGCCGATGAAAATATTGAGATTATTGAAGGTGTGGTTGAAAAATCAGGAGCGCTAGGAGCAATTCAGTCCGTCTACTTTTTAGACCCAGATTTAAACCTGATTGAAGTGAGTGTTTACCAATAAAATTAGAACTTAACTTGAATTGAATCGGGTGTTGTTGTGGATACAATAATTGGGCATGATGCCATTTAAGTTAGTTCTTCATAGTTTGGTGAGAAAATGCAGCAAAATATTATTCATATTGCTCTTGTCGTAAAAGAGTACGATGAAGCGATCGATTTCTATGTAAACAAGCTAAATTTCGAGCTTATAGAAGATACCTATCAACCAGAGCAAGATAAGCGTTGGGTCGTTGTTGCACCACCAAATTCAAAAGGTGTAACGATACTTCTTGCAAAGGCTTCTAAACCTGAACAAGTTGATTTTATTGGTAATCAATCCGGTGGACGGGTATTTATATTCCTAAGTACTGATGATTTTTGGCGTGATTATGAGCGAATGAAATCGATAGGGATTAACTTCGTTCGCGAGCCACAAGAACACGATTACGGCACAGTCGCCGTCTTTGAGGATTTATATGGCAACCTTTGGGACTTACTTCAGTTAAGCCCTGAACATCCAATGGCGAAAAGATTGCCATCATAAAGGCATAGCGTAGCGCGAATTCAACGTGTTGCGCTATGTTAATATCCGTTCACGATTGTATTTGAATAGCGGTATAATCACGCGATTATCTCGAAATAATGATGATGTGAATATGAGAAAGTACTACACAACAGAGGGCGATACGACCGCCAAAAAAGCAAAAAATGCCTACCCTAAACTGGCGTTGTGCGAGAAATGCGTAGGGAGTTACGTGGTAATTAGTGAAGGCGAACGCACTTATGATGAGTGTGCTAAATGCGGCGAAGATGATTAGGGCTCAATTCTTAGCCGTCATCTTAGTTAAAACATGATATTTAGTGAGCAGCCCAAGCCAGTCTACATAATTTGAATACGGTGTTTGTGGCTGCATACCATTTACTAAATGAAATGCGTTACTTGCAAGCATAGTGTTCAGGTAGTAAAGCATGTCCCTGTTTATCAGCAAGGTAAGTGAGTGCGTCGATAACTCGTATCGGCGTCAATAAATTCTCATCACAGCAGCTATCAAGCTCGAATGCGACATAGAGGTTATTCGACTCTACTTTCAAAAATAGATTCCCTTGAGGTGCAACGTATTGCTCAAGAGTGAATACACCAAGGCCAAGGAAGTGCGAGCTTTTAAGGCTGCCTGTCGCGTAAATATCACATTTTAATTTGTGAGCGAGCGTTAAGAAATCAAGAAGCAAATTAACCTGCTCGTCTGAAACATCATCTAGCGCGTGGATGTGTGCTGTTTTGCAGAAACGCTCTAGGTAGGTCAACATAACGTTGATATCGTTGTTAAATGGCATCTTATTGCTCTCGTCTAGTGAACCGCGCGATTGTATCCCACAGACATAGCAAGACAAAGCGTTTAAAAGTGCAGATGTGGACAAATAAAGAGGAGATCTTATGTGACTTGGTCAATTCGTAATACTAATAGAAATACTCAATTACATATGATTAACCAGATAAGAGCATGTTAACATTGCCGTTTTAATGTGGATATTTTGCAGGTTTTTTAATGGAAATAGTCAAAGTAGATAGTAGTAATGAAAAAGTATATGCAAATTTATACCAAGGCTACGCCGCTGAATTTTCAAAAATTATCGAAGATAAACCAGATGAAAATGGCTTGTTCGAAATATATCCAGCGATAGGGGATCAGGTTTCAGGGTATTTGCTTTATGTTGAGGGTGTCCCTGCTGCGTTGACTGCGATAGAAGAAAAGAGCCCCGGTGTGTTTGAAATATGCGATTTTTATGTGGTGCCGTATTTTCGAAAAAACAAATTAGGTAAGCGATTCATTTCGCGATTATTTGAAAGCCTGAAAGGAACATGGGAAATCAAACAAGTTGCTGGCGCTGATCATGCGGTTAATTTTTGGAGGGATGTTGTTACGGATTATACATCAGGTCATTTTGTTGAAGATAAGTATCTAGACAAAACATGGGGATGGGTGACGAGACAGTGCTTTGACCATAAGAATTTGATTATGTGTGAAGATTAGGGAGCCATGTTTAGTCGTTTGGGTTAAAGCCTATTTATTGGATAGCAATAAACTTCCACTCCATGTTCTGCGTCATTTAGCACTTGTAAGCTGAATGTACTGATCTGCGACTTTTCTTAGACGTAAGTCGCATTACCGCATTATTTTTAATCTGTTACTGTACGCATCACTATGCTCAGATGTGATAGCCACCTTGCACCAGGGATTCATTGACTTACCTTGCTGGATAACGCATGGATTACCACAGTAAACAAACCATTAAATTTTGGAAAAATAGCCTAGTTAGGCGCTTTTTTCTGCTCTCTCTGCTGGTGGCGAGTTTGCCATTAGTCGTCACTGTATTTGTCTATGACAGAATGACAGCAGGGCTTGTCTCTGAAATGGTCATAGAGCGTGAACAACAACATTTTGCACAAATAAAAAACAGTATTTATCACCTTAGTCGCCAGCACATTCACGCGCTCGAGGCGATATCTGAATTGCCGGAAATTTCGTTATTATTTGAAACGTCACACAGCCAGTTTCACTCTTCTCAAACCTTAAGCTTAATTCACTTTGATATCGATAGACCGGAAATATACGGGGCGCTTTTTTTTGATAGCGACTGGAATTTAGTCAATGCACTAGCGGGGCAAAGTGCGAGTGGTTCACCTTATTGGGGGGACGAGAAACTCGATGTTGCTTCGTTACCTAAAGCGCAATTTGGTCAGGCGATATTAGTTGGTCCAAGTGCCGCGACACCGGGCAATTCCGCATGGTATTTGCTTGCACTGCCTGTCACTCAAGTAAGGGACGCGACTCATCCTATTGGTTTCTTAGCGTTCCAGTTGCGCTTAGCGAGTTTGACTCACTACCTTTCCAATGCAGAGGCTAGTGATACCTTATTATGCTTGGGGGTGGCACAAGATAAGCGCTGCTTCGATGCTCTTGCAAGGTCAATCTCAGTGCCAACAAATGGCAGTGAAG
Source organism: Vibrio sinensis (assembly GCF_003605645.1). Taxonomy (GTDB): domain Bacteria; phylum Pseudomonadota; class Gammaproteobacteria; order Enterobacterales; family Vibrionaceae; genus Vibrio; species Vibrio sinensis. Next base: position 50,412 of record NZ_QVMU01000015.1, read on the forward strand.
CCTATCCTCTATTGGCTAATTGGTATTTGATTAACCCTACGGTTGATACTCCTTTGTTAGCTCGAGAGCAACAGCGTTTTTTGGCGTTGTTAATGGCGCTACTCGTACTCTCTTTCGTTTCGATGTACTTCTACTTTCTTGTCAAACGAGTAAGACGCCGAGTATTCCCATTGATTGATGCGGCAAATGCGATCTCATCTGGAGAACTAACGGCTCGATTACCCGTACACGGTAATGATGAAATTTCATTGTTAGCTCGGGCATTCAACCGCATGACTGAACATTTAGACTCGCTGTTGTTAGCAAGAGGTGAGGCTGAAAGAAAAGCGGTATGGGGCGAGTTTGCTACCGGTATTGCCCATGAAATTCGTAACCCGCTAGCCACGATAAAAGTGTGTGTACAGACTATGTCTGAGGATAAGGTCGAAGACAGAGAGCTACAGCAACTCATGGTTGGGGAAATCGACCGCATTAACCAATTAATTAGCGGATTGCTAGAGTATGCTCGTCCTCCAGATCCAGAGACTAGGCAGGTTTCTTTGGCTAAGGTGATGAAACGCTTGGCGTCCTTGATTGCTCCTTTGGCGAGAGAAAGGGAAATTAAGTTACATGTGAAATGTGACACACGGTTATGTATTGAAGCTGATGAAAACCAAGTTCAGCAGATCTTAATGAATTTGTTGATTAACGCGCTTGATGCCTCGCAATCGGGAAGTGAGATAGAACTTAGTGTGCAATTAACGGAAGAGGCGGCTTCGATAGTGGTCAGCGATCAAGGGTGTGGCATGGATGAAAAACAGATCGCTTCAATCAGTCAGCCGTTTTATACCACAAAAATGACAGGAACTGGTCTTGGGCTCTCTGTATCACAACGTCTTGCAGAAAGTAATCATGCCCAATTAGAGTTTTATAGTAAGCCCGGAAAGGGCACTCAGGTTGTACTGAGGTTTGATAGGGAGTTTGTTTGTGACCCAGATAGCTAATTTTGATCTTGCTGAAATAACGCCAACTTTGTTGATCATTGATGATGAAGTGGCTTTGACTCGTTCGTTACAAATTGCACTACGAGATCCTAGTTACAATGTTGTGGTTGCGCATAATGCTAAGGACGGGTTAGAAAAAGCTCACACCCTTCGGCCTAGAGTTGTTCTGCTTGATCTTCGATTGCCAGATGGAGAGGACCTCAAACCATTACAACGATTGAGTGTGATGTTACCCGACAGTGCTGTAGTGATGATGTCTGCTCATGGTGATATTAAAATTGCTGTTGAAGCGGTGAAGCAAGGCGCAAAAGATTTCATCACCAAACCATTTGATGTCAAAGCTCTCAAACAACAGTTGTGCCGATATCTATTAACTCAGCCATCTAGCAATAAGGGGTTAATTGGAGATACGCCTGCAATGCAAACGTTGAACAACGATCTTACACTGGTGGCGAAAAGTCAGGCAAAAACGGTTTTATTGCTTGGAGAATCAGGGACAGGTAAAACGGTCGTTGCCGCGGAAATTCACCGTCAAAGTGGCTTGGCAAAGCAGGCGTTCATCGAAGTCAATTGCGCAGCATTACCAGAGAACTTGTTGGAATCTGAACTGTTTGGGGTAGAAAAAGGCGCATTTACTGGTGCAAACAAGTCGCGTTCTGGTTTGATTCATGCCGCAGACGGTGGGACGTTATTTTTGGATGAAGTTGGAGAGTTAACGTTAGCTCTGCAAGCTAAACTGCTCTCATTTTTGGAAAGTCAGCGTTATCGACCTGTTGGGTCAACCAAAGAAAATCAAGCGAATGTACGGGTGATAGCCGCGACAAACCGTAACCTTTCATGTGCGGTTGAAGAGGGGCTTTTTCGAGCTGATCTTTATTACCGATTAAATGTGATGCCATTAATCTTGCCCTCTTTAGCACAAAGAGCAGCGGATATTCCGATTTTACTTGCGCACTTTTCGCAGCAACTGAGCCACGATGCTATGCCGATTAGTTTTCAGCCTCAAACTCTAAAGGTTTTGTCTGAGTATTGTTGGCCGGGCAATATTCGTGAGCTGAAAAACTTAGTGGAACGGCTGTCAGTACTTTATGGCGGCGAAAGCATCCGGTTGGAAATGTTGCCGAATGAGTTCTGTGTTAATGAGAAACTAGGAAATTTAAGCCAAGGAACAAGTGAACAAGTAGGTGAACGAATAAGCGTAGAAAGTGAGCCTTTAGAGCAACTGTCGAGTCGATTAGCCGATGAAGAAAAACGTGTCATTGAGAGTGCGTTACACGAGAGTGGTGGTCACAAAGGCAATGCTGCTAAGTTGCTTAATATTTCCCGCCATGCATTGAAGCGACGTCTGCAAAAGTTAGGTATTCAGGTATGAGCCGTTTTGGGATTTGCTTGCTGATGCTCTGCGCTGCTTTACTATCGATTCGTGACGTTATTGCGGAAGTTGTTCTTGGTGCGACCAAACAAGAGGCTGATCTTGAGGTTGGATGCATGTATCCACTGAGTGGGCCATCGGCGTTATGGGGAAATGATGCGCTGGTAGCGATAGAGATGGCGCTTGATGAAATCCATGCCCAACCCAATGCACCTAAAATACGTATTTATGTTGCAGATACGATGGGAAAACAGTTTCGTTCACGTGAAATAGCGCTTAATTTTGTTAATCGGGATATTGATGTTCTGTGTGGGGTTGTGAACTCTAATATCGCCTTGGAGGTCACGCAACTAGCGAAAAAACATCAGCGTTTATTCCTTGGTGCTGGGCATAGTTCAGCAAGGTTGACTAGGGGAGAGTTGCATCCTTGGTATTTCCATCTTAACAACGATGCTTCTCAATCCAGTGATGCGGGGGCGAGGTACCTACGCGATATAAAAGATGATGTGGAATGGGAAAATATTTCATACATTGGGCCCGACTATGAGTATGGTCATCAGATTTGGCAAACGATGATGGCAAGCCTTGAACGTTATCAGGTTGAATACCAGATAAAAGATGAATTCTATAGTCTACTTGGTCAAACTGACTATCGCTTATACATCAATGCATTGTTGGAAGATCCACCGGATGTTTTGGTCAGTGGGCATTGGACCCGCGATTTAGTCAGCTTCCTAGAGCAAGCGTCGGTGGCGGGGTTACTCGAGAAGACCATTTTTGTTAATTTTGATACGGGCGGTGGTTATTTTGTATTGTCGCGACTTGGCGATACTTTACCCGAAGGCGTTGTTTTGTCTGGACGCTCACATGTTAACTGGCCGACGACAGATAGAAATAGCAATTATATAAACGAGTTTTATAACCGAACATTGCGCTTTCCTACCTTTATTGCGCAAGATGCCTATACCGTTGTTAAGGTGCTCAATGCGGCTTGGCAAAAGGCGGACTCTAAAAATTTGATTGGATTACGTGATGCTTTACCCGGCCTTGAGGTGTCATTACCTGAAGACCCACCTGGATTTCGATCTTATATTGACGCGGCCACTCATAAAATTATGCAATACCAAGCGATTGGACAAACTCAACAAGTTGACGGCTTTTGGCCTGCAACTCGCATGTTGGGAGATTGGCAAACTTATCCTCCTATTCACCACTTTACGAAGTAATGAGCGCGATGAGCGCGAACCGCTCAAATGTTTGAGCGTTAGGCGCTCAATGGCTTGCCAATTTTGATTTCCTAATATTATCGGTTTACCAATATTTAACATGTAAATAGTGGTCTGATGAGATTGATTCAAACGCAATTGCAGGCTTAACTATCTAATTTTTAGTTATATATCTATCCGTTTAAAACATGAGGTTTTAGATTTTAAGCTAGTGGTGCTTCTGTGTTGATACAAAAAATTAACATTGGCATCGACATTGCTCTAAGTAAGTAGAACGAACCATGATTTAGCCATTAACGCTCAGCATTAATGCTCAGACATTACTGCTAAGTAATGAAAGTGGACTAAATCAGAACCTACTAATCACAGGAGTACGCATGTCAGTCATCAAACGCTCTCATGGAAAAGAACAACCCTATTGGCCGGCTGGGCCTTTTAAAATTCGCTTGCCATTTATCCATTACCGCTGGGAAATGGCGGAAACCATCCAGGGTATGATCATGTTTGTTGTCGGCATGGCAATGATTCCATTATTGGAAAAATACCTAGGCCTCCCTTATGACGTTGCATTGGCTTATGTTGTAGTGTGTGGTATTGGCTTTATGTTACCCAACTTATTGGGTGTGCCTATGGTGCCAGGCTGGATCACTCCAGCGATTCCCGTCGTCTTGCTCTTTTTAGGCAATTTCGAGCCCGGGCCAGAAGCGATTCGTGCGCTGGTGGGGCTTCAACTTATCGTTACTGCAATCTTTTTCATTCTTGGCGTTACCCGTTTAGGCAGTAAGCTGGTTGATTTGTTTCCTGATTCTATTAAAGCCGGCATATTAATTGGTGCCGGTATTGCTGCTCTCACTGGGGAAATTAGTGAGGGAGGCCGCTTGGCTAATACACCCATCTCACTAATCATTGGCTTTCTAGTCACTGCTTATGTCTTGTTTTCACTTAATTTTAGAGATTACGTTGACAATCATAAGTGGGCCAAAATCATCGCGGGTTACGGAATGGTTCCGGGCACATTAGTTGCGATGGCTGTGGGGTGGGCGGTGAATGAATACCCATTACCGAATATTGAGTTTGGTTTGTCGACCCCTGCTTTTGGCGAGATGATTAACTATTTACCATTCACCCTAGGTTTACCAAGCTTAGAGATGTTATGGATGGCGATTCCAACGGCTTTGATTGCGTATGTGATAGCGTTTGGGGACATCATTGTTGGTAAAAGCTTACTCGATCGCGTTGATCACTTACGCCCTGATGAGGAAATTGAAGTCAACGTCGATCGTGTTCACTTAGTAACCGCTCTTCGTAATCTTATTCACTCATTCTTTGCTCCTTATCCAGGCCTTGCTGGGCCATTATTTACTGGGGCTATGGCGACTATTGCAGAGCGTTACCGTCATGGCCGTGGTGCAATGGACAGTATTTACAGTGGTGCGGGCGTCTTCTGGATTGTTGGCTTCATTGCACTATTCGCTTTTCCGCTGATTACTCTTTTTAAACCGGTATTACCGATAGCACTTTCTATCACCTTATTGATCACTGGGTATCTGTGCATCTCTGTTGGTGTAGAGCAAATTCGTAATGCGACTCAAATGGGTGTCGCTGGCACCATGGGCGTTGTATTGGCGGTGTATGGCGCTGGTTTTGGTTTACTTGCGGGCGTGGTTCTCTATTTCTTGATTGAATATCGCCGTAAAAGCTCACAGCCTAAAGAAGCTGAAGAGCCGATAGAAGTATTTGAGGACTGAGTAAGATAGGAATGCTGGCACTTGTTTTTCCAAGTGTCAGCGATAGGGAGAATGACGATGAATAAACATAACATTTACAACATTGGTCTTGAAAAAACACCGGCAAATTTCGAAAGCCTTAGCCCTTTGAGTTTCTTACAAAGAGCGGCAAGTGTTTATCCAGATTACCCCTCAACCATTCACGGGCATATCCGTAAAACGTGGAAAGAGACGGATATTCGTTGCCGAAAATTAGCATCTGCGTTGCAAAAGCAAGGTGTTGGTGAGGGTGATACGGTTTCAGTCATAGCGCCAAATCTACCAGAATTATTTGAAATGCATTTTGGTGTACCTATGTGTGGCGCGGTGTTAAATGCAATTAATACCCGTCTTGATGCCGATGCTATCGCCTTCATTTTTCAACACGCAGAAAGCAAAGTGGTGATCGTTGATAAAGAATTCACTGAGGTGGTTAAAAAGGCATTAAAGATGATAGCTCATCAACCTTTGGTTATTTCGATTGATGATCCCCTATTTGACGGTGGCAGTCTAATCAACGAAGTGACTTATGAAGAGTTCATTCTCGATGGTGATCCAGAGTTTCAAAATTGGCCGCCGAGAGATGAATGGGAAGCTATTTCTCTCAATTACACGTCAGGCACTACTGGGAACCCTAAAGGAGTGGTTTACCATCATCGTGGAGCGTATCTCAATGCAGTGAGTAATATATTATCGTGGGATATGGGGGCGCACCCTGTTTATTTATGGACGCTACCGATGTTCCACTGTAATGGTTGGTGTTTCCCTTGGTCAATTGCCGCTGCTGCAGGCGTGAGTGTAAGTCTACGTCATGTTCGTGCGGATGCCATTTTTGAGTCGATTGAAGAAAACAAGGTAACGCATTTTTGTGCAGCACCGATTGTGTTGAATATGATGAACAATGCTGACGTGGATTTGAAACAAGGTATTGCTCACCAAGTTAAGGCGATGACGGCAGGTGCGGCGCCTCCAGCCTCTGTTATTGAGGGAATGGAATCACTTGGTATTGATGTCACACACGTTTATGGACTGACAGAGACCTTCGGTCCGTGCGTAGTGTGTGATTGGCAACGCAGTTGGGATGACCTCAATAATACTGAGCGGGCGCGAATGAAAGCACGACAAGGTGTGAGAGCCCCAATGCAGGGTGAGTTAATGGTCGCTGACCCGATAACAATGATTCCAGTCGAAAAGAATGGTCAGCAGATGGGCGAGATTTTTCTGCGCGGTAACATCGTGATGAAAGGTTACTTGAAAAATCCAACCACGACGGATGAAGTGCTTTCTGAGGGATGGTTTCATACCGGTGATTTAGCCGTCTGGCATGAAGATAATTATATTGAAATCAAAGATCGTTCTAAAGATATCATCATTTCTGGTGGCGAGAATATATCCAGCATAGAAATTGAAGATGTCCTTTATCGACACCCAGATGTTGAAGAAGTAGCAGTCATTGCTATGAGTGATGAGAAGTGGGGGGAGGTACCTTGTGCATTCGTTAAAATCAAAGATGATCAAGACGTTACTCAAGAAGCGTTAATCGAGTTTTGTCGCAGTCAAATTGCTCACTTTAAAGTGCCAAAAAAGTTTATCTTCACAGCACTTCCCAAAACATCGACGGGCAAAGTACAAAAATACGTGTTGCGTAAAAGAGTCAATGAGTAAGTACTAAACCGATCACGCTTTGTGATAACAGTTGATGAATTTAATTGAGAGTTACTTTCTAATCAGGAAAGTAACTCTTTATTATTAATCAGTAACGATAGCTTTTTTATCATGGTTGTTTGTTATGACTAGTAGGAAGGGTACATCTTATAGCTTATTCATTGATATTATTGGAGATTAAAGTGAATTCAAAAGATATGCTGCATAGTCAAAAAGTGTATTTTTGCGATGATGAGAACCTTGTTATTGAACAAACGCAGTGTTTAGAAGTGCTTTATGACTTTAACCATACCAGACCATCTGAGCAGAAAAAGCGTCAAGAAATTATGTCCAAGCTCTTTGCTGAAGTTGGTCATGATTGTTACATCGAGCCACCGCTACACGCAAATTGGGGTATTCATACCCACTTAGGAAACAATGTGTATGTGAACTTTAATCTCACTCTGGTTGATGATACTCATATCTATATTGGTGACAACGTTATGATTGCCCCCAATGTGACCATTTCAACTGCTGGTCATCCCATTGAACCAGAGCTTAGACGAAAGGTTGCTCAGTTTAATATTCCTGTGACTATAGGAAATAATGTCTGGATTGGTGCGCATTCCGTAGTGCTACCAGGTGTCACTATTGGTGAAAATTCGGTAATAGGTGCCGGTAGCATAGTAACGAAAGATATTCCCGCCAATGTTGTGGCTGTGGGCAATCCATGTCGCGTAGTGCGAGAAATCGGTGAACATGACAAAGAGTTTTACTTCAAAAATCATAGACTAGAAGTACCAGAAGTATAATTTAATTTCATATTCTAGCTGTTCACTACGATGGGTTCGATATTTGTGGCCTACCTTTTAAGTTAGTGGCGAAAAAGATTCGACGAAGTAAGATATGTCATTAAAATACTAACTAAATCGACCAATAAGAAGTACAAACCCATGTCATTTCCTCCTTGTCTAAATTGTAACTCGGAATTTGTTTATCAAGACCAAGCAAACTTGGTGTGCCCAGAATGCGCATTTGAGTGGAATCCAGCAGAAGAAGCTGAAAATCAATTTACGGTATGCGACATAAATGGGAAGCCTTTAGAGCAAGGCGATAAAGTCACTTTGGTTAAAGATCTCAAGGTGAAAGGCAGTTCATTAAACCTAAAAGTGGGTACAAAAGCGGTTATAAAGCGAATTATGGAAGGAAAAGACCATCAGTTAGATTGCAAGGTTGATGGTGCTGGTGAAATCCTTGTGACGGCTAAATACGTGAAAAAAGCTTAAGTAGCATACTGCTTAAGTTAAGGTTAGTTGAATTTAATTTGGATATAGTCTCAATAGCTTGAGGTGATAGGATTTTCCACTTAAATATTGAGTGGGATTCCTGCTTTGTAGCTTATTGAATTAAAATGTGGTTTGTCTAGAGATAGAGTAATTAGAGGGATTTATGATTTTAGAAAGTATTCATCACGTTGCTATTATTTGCTCCGATTATGACAAATCAAAGGCGTTCTATACCCAAACACTTGGTCTACGGATTATTTCAGAAATCTATCGAGAGCAAAGGGATTCTTATAAGTTGGATCTTGAACTTCCTAATGGTAATCAAATTGAGCTATTTTCATTTCCCAATCCACCAACAAGAGTGAATAGCCCTGAAGCTCAAGGACTTCGCCATTTAGCTTTTGTTGTTTCGTCAGTTAAAGAAGCAGCGCACTATTTACAATCGCAAGGTGTGGCTGTCGAAGAAATACGAGTGGATGAGTTGACTGGTAAAGACTATACATTTTTTAAAGATCCAGACGGACTTCCACTAGAGCTCTATCAAAAATAACGAACATGGCGAGACTTTGCCTTATCTCGTTGTGATTGATGATGACGGTATTCTATGTGAGGAGCAGTCTTGTGGTTATCAATAAGTGCCTTAAAACGCTATTGTGTTTGCTGAGTAATGTATTGATAAAATTCAGTGTTTTCGCTGATGGGTTTGATTTAAAATAGGCCTGTTTGGCACGCCATTTGCGTGTTGCTTGTAGCTATGAATTTTGAGGGGCTAGAATGAAAAAATATATTACTGCGTTAATGTTAGTAACAGCGTTGTCTGGTTGTGATGATGCAACTAAAGTGATCGATCAAGCCCAAGAATCAGCGAATAAAGCAGTAGATTCATTACAAGAAAAAATGGACTCTGTTGATTTAAGTAAACTCAACCTGGATGATCTTGGAGAGGCAGCCGAATCGGCGAAAGAACTCGCGTCGTCGGTTGATGAAGCGTTAAATGTTGATTTTAGTGATTCTGAAGCTTTAGCTGACGTGAAAGACCATATTGCTAACGCATATAGCTGCTTAGTTGATGCTTCATCAGAGTCAACAGCAGAGAAACTGCTAGATAAAGTCCTCGCGACTATCAGTAACGAAGAAGCGCAATCTTTGATTGAGAAAGGCATTGATAAAGCCAAAGAAGCAAAAGAGTGCGTGATGTAAACACCTGATATGCAGTGAAAGCTTGTGTCTAACCGAAAGCTTTCACTGTTCTATTTAAGAAACGATGAATTGAATTGAATTGATGTGATGTGATGTGATGTGATTTGTTTGCTGTATTTAAGAGGCAGATTTTTAGCGAGTTAATTCGCTCAATAGAATGATCTAGTTGTTTCGCCTATTGTTGTATACCAAGATTCTCAGGGAGAGATGATGGACATTTGGACGTTACTTTTTTTTATTCCAGCCTGTTTTATGCTTAACTTGACCCCTGGTCCGAACAACCTATTGTCGATGAACAACGCAAGGTGTTACGGATTTAAATCCGCTTTTATCGCGGGTCTTGGACGAATTACCGCATTCTCAGGCATGATTGCGTTGGCCGCTTCAGGCTTGGCGGTCGTGCTCTATGCATCAGAAACACTATTTTTCTTAATTAAACTCTTTGGCGTTGTTTATCTGCTTTGGATTGCATTTCAACTTTGGAACTCAGAGTCTAGCCCAATCTCTGAAATCGATAGTCATAGAAATCATTTTGAACTCGCAAAGCAAGAGTTTGCCTTAGCGTCAGGTAACCCTAAAGCCATCTTAATTTTTACTGCTTTCTTACCTCAATTTGTCGATGTTTCAGCCGACGTTAATCAACAGTTTTTCGTATTAGGTAGCACATTTCTCTTATTGGAAATGTTGGCCATTGCTATCTACGCCGTATGCGGAATATATTTAAGAAAATGGTTTTCACAACCAGCAGTAACAAAGCGGTTTAATAAAGCTTGTGCTGCATTTTTGGCATTTTCGGGCGCTCGTTTACTAATGAGTCGACAGTAGTTCATTATTCGTGATGTATTTGTCGTGATGGATAGATGCTAATGATTTCGTGTCATGTAATAGTGTCAATGTACGGAAATATGAATGTAAGAATAAGGGTTGTTAAGGAGAGCGTGGATGTTAGATAGATCAAAAACAGGGCTTATCGTTGTCGATATTCAGGGAAAACTGGCGCGTTTGGTTCACGATAGTGACGCATTGATTACAAACTGTAGTAACCTGATTCAGGGTTTCCAAACTCTTGGTTTACCCATTATCGTACTAGAGCAAAACCCAGAGAGGTTGGGTGCAACGGTTGATGAGTTGCGTCCATTATTGGCTGACATTACGCCCATTCCCAAGCTCACATTCAGTGGTTGCCTAGAACCAAAATTTGTTGATGCGCTCAATGCTGAAAACGTTGATACGTGGTTAATTTGCGGGATTGAAACGCATATTTGCGTCTATCAGACCGCAATGGGCTTGCTTGATCTTGGGTATAAAGTGGAACTGCTTGGTGATTGTGTTTCTTCTCGAACGCAGGAAAATAAGCAGCTTGGCATCAATAAATTGATGACGCATGGTGTGGAAATTTCTGGTGTAGAAATGGCGCTGTATGAATTACTGCAAGATTGTAAAGCACCGGAGTTTAAGCGGATTCTGACTTTGATTCGCTAACTGGTTTGTTGTTTTAATCACGTTTACCAGATTATTTTAGATAAGAGAGCGGATAGTAATAAGGCAGCACGAAAATCGAGTGTTTTCGTGCTGCCTCAAATGAACCATCGGGCATGTCTATACGAGCTTATGCACAACACTTCTTGTATTTTTTGCCGCTACCGCATGAGCATGGATCATTACGGTTTGGAGTTTTATCAAACGTAGTTGTTTTAGGCTTGTTAAATAGAGCGTCAAACTCAACCGTGTTCTCTGCTTGATCAGCATCCACAACCATATCAATGACAATTGAGTGCTCAGCAGCTAACGCTTCGATTTCAGCTTTACGTTCGTCAGTGTTGACGATAACTGTCACAGGTGCCGCTTTTGTTCCAGCCTTTACCACTCGGTTAACATTGTAGCCAGCAAGAACGTGGTTTTGTCTTGCATCTATACGGCCTTTGAAAAATAATTTCGACATGAGAGACTCACTAAAAAAGTAGATATGACGCTATAAGGGTGGCGATTATACCCACTTATGCCAATTGATAAAGCAGCAATCAAAGAAAGAATCAAAGAAAGGATAGAGCGGGTGTTTGGAGTGCTCTTTTAGGAACTAAACGTGAAAACACATCACTAATAGCGAGAAAATAGAAAGAGATTTATATTGAGTAGAAATAGAGGGTTAGAGAAGAACCACGCCAATAAAATCAGCGTGGTTAAGAAATTTTACCACATCAAATCATCAGGAACGACGAAATCAGCATATGGGTCATCTTCTGCTGGGATTTCAGTTTCAGGCGCTTTTAGTTCAATGACACAATTTTCATCGCGTAATGAAATCTTGTTCGCTACGCCGCTTGGAATCAACACGTAGCTATCTTCATAACGTGCAATAGCCAAAATACCTTTGATTAGCTGCTCGCGGATCAGTGGCTCAACGTATAATGACTTCACAAGCGTGCCGTCAGTAAAGTTGTATTTAATGTCACCTTGTTTTTGGTCAAGCTTGTTCATTTCAAGTAGTTGCTTGATTTGAGCTCGTACTTCTTTCGTCAATAACTCTTCTTTTTGCTGAGAGCTGAGCAACTTATCACGTTCTTGTTGTAAGCGTTTGTTTTCTTCAACTGCCGCTTTTACTTCACGAGCTTGAACACGTGATTTTTTAGAGCCTTTCTTTGCTTTTTTTAGCTTCTTCTCGTTAACCAAGCCAGCTTTTAGCATTTGCTCTTGAAGGGTTAGTTTTGCCATGATCTTTCCACATTATTCATACTGACGATATTTTAACGTTTAAGTTTGAGCAAATAAAGAATCGTCTTGTTCGATTCAACCGTTATCCAGATGTTTTTGTCGCAAGCTCAACTTTCTCTAGGTATGCTGTGGGAAATATCGCTGTTTAGTCAGTTTTTAGTTATGAATTTTCAAATAGGTGGTAACCGTGATGTACGAAACGCAGCGATTGCAAATACGTGAATTTGCTCTTAGTGATACTGAATTTATCGTTGAGTTATTAAACGATCCCTCATTTATCCGTTATATCGCGGATAAGCAAGTCCGAACGAGTGAGGATGCAGAACAATATTTACGCAACGGGCCAATATTGAGTTACCAAACCTATGGTTTTGGTTTGAAATTAGTTTGTCTTAAAGCGACTCAAGAGGCTATCGGTATGTGTGGCATTCTTAAACGCGCAGAGTTGGATTCGCCAGATCTTGGCTATGCATTCTTGCCTCGTTACTGGAAGCAGGGCTATGCATTGGAGGCGGCAACTGCCGTGATGGAGCACGAAACAAAACAGCATTCGTTAGCTTGTGTTCAAGCGGTAACGCTGCCAGATAACCTTGCATCGAATCAATTATTGCATAGATTAGGTTTCACTATGATGGAGACGATTTCGCTTTATGGGCAAGAAAATAACCTTTACCAACATGCGTAAAGGTTATTTAAACGAAACTAAAGCAACTAGTAACTGGAAACTAGCAACTAGCAGCTTCAGTGTCTAGTCTCTGTGGCTTTTTCGTAATACGCTGTATGTATTATTAATATGCCGGAATTAATTTAGCTCGATACGCTTAAATACTAGGTTGATAGTGACAGGTACCGAGGTTGAAATTGCAATGTCACCAACCGTTGCGGATAGTTCATTGAGGTTGTCTTTAGGAATGCCAAAAGTATCAGCAGAAACGATCACTGATTTACTGCTGTATACCATGACCCACTCGCCAGTGTTGACGATACTTACTGGGAATACGACAGGTTTGGTGCTGCCATAAAGGGTTACATCTAAGGTCACTGAGGCTTTTGAAATAGGCGTTGAACCTTTTAAGATCTCAAGAGGAATCTTTCCGCCGACATGTACCGCAGGGTATTGGGCTACATGGAAAAACAGATCTTGAACGCGAGTATCTCGAATTTCTACGCCAGTATTGATGTTATCAAGATTGGCTGAGATAGACACCAATCCCTCATCGTCGATGCTGCCAGTCAATTGACTGATCGTTGCCGGCTCTACAATGTATTGCTTTTTAATTGTGGCAAAGTTGATAACAGAGGCATCACTATCAACGAGATAGAGATCGTCAGCTAGTGCTGAGCTTGACAGAAGAGCAAGAGCTAAGGTTCCAAGTAGAGTCCGCATATGAGTTCCTTATCAGTAAGTTGTAATGGATATGGTTAGAATAAAATATTGGCGTGTAAGCAAAGATTAGTTCATCAACTCTCGGTTTACCTGATAAAAAACAATGAGGCTATGGGTACTTAGTATTTTCTGGTGGGAATCTTTAAAGTGAGCAAATTTTCACGGTTGGTTAATAATTGTCGGGCTCTAACCGTGTTTTGTTTGAAAAAAACCAGCGCTGATGCGCTGGCTATTATTGGTAAGGGGCCTGGAAATAAGCCCCTTACGCTATATAAGCGGTTAGCTTATAGCTAGATGAGCGATAAACCGCTTGGTAGCGCATCACCAAAGACGCGCTTTGATTCACTCTCTGATAAGGCTTTTACTTCCTCGACGAGAGAAATCCACGCATCAGGTACTTTGCTTTGCTTTAACTTAGCTAAAACTTGTTCACGATAGTCATCTGAAATATCAAATAAACGATCACCGGTTTTACGGCAAATCATCACAGCGGCAAACGCGATCATTGGTTCTTTTAGCCAATCTTGCTCAAGTAATTTTGGTAGCCATTGCTCGGTTTGTTCACGGGATATCACATTATGCTGACTGCCATAAAGTGGTGTGCGCGACGCTAGACGTCCAACCGCCCACCAATGCGCTTGTTCAAATTGGTTACTGTTTAATGCTTTGCTTAAGAACCAACTGGTGAGCAGAACCTTATCCTCCACATCTAAGTGTTCGAGAGATGCAGCTAAACGCACCATGGATTCATAACCCATATCTTGTGCCGCTTTCGCTGATTGCGGGTTTTTCATTGCACCAGGATGCAAATATTTCGCAATATCGGCCAAGATAGTTTCTTGTTGTTCTTGATTTAGGCCACCGGAAATACGACGCCAGAATACCCACCAATCAGTCCAGCCTTGGTGGTTTTTAAACTGAATACCTTGTTGGTATAAGCTCCAAACCTGCTCCATTCGCCATGAATCTGTCGCATCGCCAAACCCGGGGCGTAGCGAAAAGCCAGCTAAACGTAGCCAGTTCTTTTCATGCTGCTCTGAACGACGGCGACGCTTTCGACCTTGAGAAAAAGTATCGAAAAGTTGACGTAGTGTGGTGAAGTCCCATTCGTCCCGTTTGCCCAATTTCTTTTCAAGATCTTTGGTCAGTGTTTTGATTTCTTTGGTATCAGCACTCTTTTTGTTACCGCTGTAAAGACGGGCAATAAGCTCCTGACACTCTTCAAGACGCGGATGTTTTTTATGGGTGTCAGCATCGATGGCTTGTTGATTTCGAACTTCAAACTCCAACGCCCACCGCTTGTCATTGTCTTGTGTGCTGACACACTCCATTTTTAGCGTGCCGACTTCGGTCAATTGGCAAGCCAGTAACACCTCTACACGTTCTTTTTGGTTCGCGAGCAACTCTACATCACTGCCTTCAAGGGTCGAAATGTAGGGTGGTAGGGGTGAAAATAAGTCAGGATCAACATCCACCATCGCGCCATTTTGAATTACAGTATTGTTGACTAAGGTGTCATGTGTTGAAGTGAGCAGGTTAAAGCGTACAGGCTCACCGAGAGTCAGTGAGAATCGACGCCCACTTAAGCGGATTTCATGACCTTCTTCAGTCCCTTTTGCCAGTAAACACAGCGCTTTGCCCATTTTGTTTTTTTCTTGAAGATGCAAGAAGTAAGAACGAGCGGCACCACCGCCAATTTTTAGCTGAGCGCCTCGACGCGCTTTACTAAATGCCACAGCTCCCAGTGCGACAGACCAGTCTGGGTGGGGGTTATCGAGTACAGATATCGGGGCTCCACGCCAGTTACTCATTAAGGTCGTGATACGTTGGGTGACTAAATCACTGTTAAATACACCACCGTTAAGCAATAAACCTACAGGAATGGCAGGTTGTTGTTCATCACTGCTATTCAGTGCAGCATGGGAAACCTGTTGGTGCTGAGTTAAGAATTCCGCGACATGTTTACTCACTGCTGGATCGGCTACATAGGGCAGACCGAACTCAACCACGGCGCTACGGCGTTTATCAGGTAATTCTGAAAAATCCGAGATCGGGAAGAAACCATCAAGGGCTATTTGATGCACTTCTTGCTTGCTTAAATTGACGCTTTTGGTCCCACCAAGTAGGCGAGAACCACTACCTAGCATAGTAATTTTCACATCGTCAGGCGCGTTTTCAGACAGCAATTGTTCCTTAGCTTTACGGGTTTGCTGAATGAGCTTGGTTAGACTTGCTGCGTTTAGTTTTTTGTTTTGACTGAAACGTTGTTCCGCTAAGTGGGCGAGGGCGAGATCAAGGTTATCCCCCCCAAGCATTAGGTGTTCACCAACACCAATGCGATCAAGTGATAATTCACCACCGCCGTTATTTTCGTTCTCACTACTATTATTATTGAAACGTGCAGCAATCAAACTTAAGTCAGTGGTACCACCGCCCACATCACAAACCAGAATCAATGGTAATTGTGCAAGTTCTTCATTTGCGGTTTGCTGGTGTCGAGCGTACCAATCGTAACAAACCGCTTGTGGCTCTTCGAGTAGTACTATTCGCTGTAAGCCAGCTAAAGCTGCTGCTTCTAACGTTAGCTTTCGTGCAGTTTCATCAAAAGAGGCAGGAACAGTCACCACGACATCTTGGTCTTCTAATCGATTGCTTGGGTTACGATAGTTCCAAGCTTGACGAATATGGTTTAAGTAACTGGCGCTGGCAACCACGGGGGAAACTTTTTCAACATCCGCTGCTGCTGCCCACGGCAAAATGTCTGAATTACGGTCAACAGCCTGATGAGAGAGCCAGCTTTTTGCGCTGGAAACTTGTCGCCCTTCTACTTTAGCACCAAGTTCACGCGCCCATTCACCCACGATGACATTGTGTATGTCCCCTTTAACAGGAACCACATCCCATGGCAGTGTTAAATCACTGGCTGAGATTTGTGCTTCAGCTGGATGGTATCGAAACGATGGGAGTAGGGGTTTTCTAACCACTTCACCGGGGCCGATAAGTTGGTCTATCTCAAATAATGAAACCGGAGATTGTTGTAGGTCATCAGTAATTTCGCAAAAGGCGACCACAGTATTGGTCGTTCCTAAATCAATACCGACGAGAAAACGAGGAGATGCCATTTGTGCCTCTTTAATTTCACGTGCTTTACTGAGAGTGTCAGTAAAGTATTGGGTTCAATCTAATCAATAACGGCTGACCGTGTGGCACTCTTTGCTGAAGTCACAAGCTGAATCAGTGGACATAATTGACGCATGAAGTCATGTATACAGTCTATGCATGCGACCTATGTAGACAACCTACTTATACATCTAGGTGTGAAACAAAGGTATGAACATTGAAGTACAGTTTGTCATAAATACAGTATTAAACCGTTACAAAAGCAGTGCGCTATGAGTCGTCGCGATGTTTAGTTGGACAGATTGCTGTTCGATGAAAAAACGGCACCGAAAAAGGTGCCGTTTTGTTTTATTCTGCTTGAGCGTCGTTTTGTTGATCTTGTTCTACTTGACCATCTTCACGGACATCAAACTCAACGTGCCATTTTTGCCCGTTGTCTGCAGCGATCGCTTCTAAGTACAAAGTACCCAGTTCAGTTACGCGTGATGCTAATGTTACCGGAACCACTTCACCCTCACGACGTCCCTCTGAAACAGGAAGTGTCACTTGAATTTCAGGCAACTCTTCTAGTTCTTCTGGTGACCAGTAATCAAGGTGAGTACCTGCGATATCGTCACGACGTACTGTTGAACCGAAGAATTGGAAATGAACAGGTTGACCAATAACAAGACCAAACTCTTGGCTTGGCACAAGAACGCTAGAGCCCTCTTCCATACCAAATGGTGCAACACAAAGAGCTTCCATTGGTGGTGCCATTCCCGGAATTGCTGGCATCGCACTTTCAATACCAACGTAGTAAGCAGATGCAATACCACCGCGAATGCGCACGCCTTGGCCACGACGAACTGCGCCGTAGTATGCCGCGCCGCTCGCAACCGCAAGATCAAGGTCAACGCCAGATAAGCGTTTTGCCATTTCTGCGTCACCATCGATGAGCCATTCATTGATGGTTTCTTCTAGACGGTTAGCAAGTAATGGTGACTTAAGTACACCGCCGTTAAACAAGATTGCTGTAGGCTTAATGAACTCTGCCGCCGCAGCTTCCATCCCAGGCATGCCTGGCATATTAGCAAATGGGTTGTATTCAGCCGTTGAACCGTTTGACTGTGAATCTAACGCGTTAGCTTGCTTTGATAAGAAAGCCGCAATGTGACGAGTGATGCCTGCATCTTGTGCGTATGGCAAACCCATTTGTGTTAGTGCACCACGCGGTTTTTGAACCGGGTGATCAGTCACATTAACTTGCGGAAAGAAGCCGTCGACTAAAGTCTGTTGTACTTCTTGTTGCGTTAACTCTGTCTTCAATGTTGCACCAAGCAGTTTTGAACCACGGCTTGGTACCACGATTGGAACTGTTTGAAGTTCGCTATCTTTTAGTAGCGCTTCTTTCGCATCTCGGCACGCGTGCGTCATTGCTTGAACTTGCCAAGGTTGTAGATCTTTACCTTCTTGTGCCAGTTTCATTTTCAAGCGGAATGCGAGGGCTAAATCCATGTTGTCGCCACCCAATAGGATGTGCTCACCAACAGCGATACGATTTAGCGTCAAGTTGCCATCTTCTTCAGTCACTTCAACTAAAGAAAGGTCGGTCGTACCACCACCGATATCGATCACTAAAACGATATCACCGACAACCACTTCATCACGCCATGTGTCGTTGCTGTTATCGATCCAGTTGTAGAGTGCCGCTTGAGGTTCTTCAAGCAAGGTTAGATGGCTAAAACCAACGTTACGCGCCGCTTCTGCGGTGAGATCACGAGCTGCAGGATCAAATGAAGCTGGTACTGTAATCGTGACATCTTGCTCAGCAAGTGGGTGGTTAGGGTGTGCGTAGTTCCAAGCATCTTTTAAATGCTCAAGATAGAGTTCAGTCGCGCGTAACGGTGATACTTTTTCTACTTCTTCAGGGCTACCTGCTGGAAGAAACGCATCGCGGCGATTAATACCAGAATGACATAACCAAGATTTTGCACTCGCGATTAAACGAATCGGTGTTTTTGCACCAAGGTTACGAGCAATGGCACCGACTAACGCTTTTGGTTCTGTAGACCACGGTAGTACACACGAATCCGAATTAAGTTCGTTTTCATGTGGTTGATAGAGGAAAGAACCTAGTTGGCTACGAGTTTCGACTGTACCCGGTGCGGTCAATTGAGGAATTGGCATCACTTCTACGCGAGCGTCTTCATCTTGTGTATCAAGGAAAGAAAGCACACAGTGTGTTGTACCTAAGTCGATACCAACGCTATATTGTGGTGCGCTTGACTCTTGGGTCTCTTGTTCTTGACTCGTTTGTACTTGAGTATTGTGTTCCATTACAGCTCAACCTCTGCTGGGGCAATAACAGATGCATCATAGTTTTCAGCTAGTTTAGGCAGGTTCATTGCTGTTGCTTTCCAACCTTTATGAACTAGCGTGCCATTGAATGGCGCATGACCTGTTACGTTGCCGGTTAAACGGATTTCTTGTGGGTTGAAGCCCTCTGCAACAACAATACGTGTTTCTTCATCTTCATTGCGAATGTGCGCAAGAGTGATGTAGTCGTTTAGTACTTTTTGACCACCAGTGTGAATCACACGTGCTGCTGCGCCTACATCTTCATCAGAGAACGATGTTAGGTCTTCTTTTAAGAAGTCGATCAGACGCGCTTCTTGTTGCATGATTGATAGCAATTGCATTGCAGAATCCGTCGATGCTGTTGCCAGTTTCGATTCTACTTCAACTACCTTTTCAATAACTTTTTCTACTTCGACAATCTTTTCGACTTCAATAATTTTTTCGACAGGTTTTTCTACTTCGATGATTTTTTCAACCGGTTTCTCAACTATTTTCTCGATAACTTTTGATTTGCGAGAAACGGCGATAATGAGCAACAACACACTTGAAACCGCAAGGCCAGCGTGGAGCATATCGAATGTTTGAGGAATCATTTGTAAATCGAAAGTCATGATAATTCTCTTATTCCGTGTAATTAATAGTGAGTTTAGCTCTAACTCACTCGGGGCATATTGCCGATTTATAGGATAAATAGGGGCGAATAGTATCACATTCAAGTCTATAGGCTTGTAGAAAACCGTTATTCCAGCAGGGAAAACGAATCAACTGACGCCATTTTAGGCGTTCCGCAAGCGACTTTGCCGCGTTTACCAATAAAATGATAATAAAAAGGGTGGGTTAGATACACTTGGTAGAGATTCGCTAACTTGTGTTAGGTCAGGCGCACAGAGTATTTATTTCTTGTAACTACACCGGAGTTTCATTGGAGAGCATGAGCCCATGAATGAAAAAATGTGGCGCAAAGTTGCTGGATAACTCAGCAGTCGCACCTATAGGGGTTCGAAATTTTGCCTCATTTGGGTTAGAATCCTCGGCTTTCAATCTTTAGAACCAAATTTTTATATAGGCGAACGATGAACCATAACCGTATAGTTTGTTTCGATTTAGAAATGTGCTGTTGGAATGTTGATGGGGTAGGTACCACGGGCGAAATTATTGAAGTGGGGCTAGCTGAGATCGACCTTGTACGTGGCGAAATCGTCAAAAGGGCGCAATATTATGTCAAACCTGAACATGATGAAGTGTCGCTATTTTGCTGTGAGTTAACCGGAATCTCGCCAAGAAAGATTGAGAAGCAGGGCCGCCCACTTGCGGCTGTACTGAAGTCTATCATTAAGAATTTTGGTGGTGCGAACAAGATTTATGCCTCATGGGGTCGTGATGACCTTATTTTGGCAAAAGAGTGCGCGGACAAAGGTCTTGAAATGCCGTTTAATGAGTTCATTAATCTTGCCACGTTATACCGAATTCAGAATCGACTAAAAGATAAAAGAATTGGGCATAAGGCAGCACAAGAAGCAAAAGGCATAGATTGGGAAGGTCGCCAGCATTCAGGTTATGTTGATGCGCACAATCTAGCAAAATTGGCGTTAACGATGCTTTAAGTTCAATTTTTTAGTTTAACGTTTTCAATTAGAGCTTGGTATTTCAATATTTGTATTTCAATAAAAAGGCGCGTTAGCGCCTTTTTACGTATCGATTTAAAAATAAAGCTTAAAGACAAAGGTTACGGATTATCTACGTAACGTTTATACCTATATATTCAGTCCCTTGGCGATAGTTTCCCCTTGGCGATAGTCTCGCTACTTCTCATCTGCACCGTCTTGTTTTTCCGTTGCAGACTGCTTTTCTGTGACAGATAGCTTTGCACGAATAAAATCACGGTGATCTACATAGAGTAATTCTGCAGTTTTACGGATTACGGCTTCTTCAAGCGGATCAATATCACCGTCTGCATGAGCAACTTCCCACATCGCTTGAATAAGTTGATAGCGTGTTTCTTGGCTGAGTTCACGCAGTTGTGATGTGAAATCATATAATGAAGCGGAGTCTTTCCGATTGACTTCGGCTTTTCCCAACAATACTTGAGCTTGTTGTTCATTTAACGCCAGTAAGCGAATCAATAACTGTTGTTTCGCTTGTTGCTCCGAGAGATCAATTTGATGATCAGCTCCAGCAACTTCGCACAGTAAACACGCTATCGCTAGATTCGGGTCATTGTGGCTGTGGTGGCCAAGGTCATTGCCATCTAACAGTTGTTTAAACAATTTGGTGATCGAATTGAGCATCAGTCGCGCCTATCTTTTAGTTTATATTTTCGTTTATCTCTTTTTGCTCAAAATGCTGAGCTAATGAGTAGCCTTAAGAACTCGGGCTACTCAGTATATATAGTGTTATTCGAGCGCGTTCTCAACCTGTAGATGCTGAGGTTTTGTCTCGATTGGTGGAAAATATATTTCCATACCATCACCAGTAAGAATTGAAATTTGACTTGGTTTTCCTTTGCTATCAAGTTTCAATTCACCAATGGCGCTGGCATTGACTAGGCGTCGGTGGCCGGGAATATCCGGGTCTCGTTTGCTGATTTTTAGGCGCTTACGCTTAGTCAAATAGTTGAGTGGCGAGCGCGGTGAATAGAGTGCTCGGTCAATTCTATCGAAGATAGCTAATAGCGGCTCAGGAAACTGATTTTTAAAGCCACTGCATGTGATTTGGAAAATATTCGGACTGCATTTTCGAAAACGCAGTTTGATGTCATAAGCAAATGAGTAATGCACGTCACCAGACAAAATTACAAAATTAGTCGGGGTTTTGGTATGGGTAAAAATACTCAGTAAAGTATTGGCGCTGCCCGGATGTGCCATCCAGTTTTCAGCGTCAATAAGTAAAGGTTCCCCTAACCAAGTAAAGGCACGCTGCATGGTTTCAATAAACTTCACCCCAAACATTGGCGCTGCAGAAACAATGATAACCTTGTCTTGATGCATCAGTTCTTGGTGAAACTCAATTAATGCTTCCCAGTCCATTAATCCTGATGGCTTATTCATACGAGACTCTGAGCGCCAGCGGCGAGTACGAGTATCCAATACCACGACTTTTGGTGATGTATGGATGGTGTAGTGCCAGCGTTCAAAAGTGTACAAATAGCGAATCAAATCATCTTGTCGATGAGCCGTTTCCTGTTGTACTGAGACGGCAATTGAATGGGGGCTAGTTGACGCAATATCGAGGGTCGGATCGGTCACCGCTTGTGTTAATAGCTGCTGTGAGGTCGCATGTGAAAAGTAACGCTCAGCTAAAGGTAATAACTCGAGCTGGAAGTTATCCGGCTCATTACCCCAACCTTGGCATAGCCAGTAGGCAATCATCCCATTGCCGATCAATCGTTTGGCAAATGGGTTCTCATGAGCGGCCTTTTCCCAACCAATGGTGAGGTTCCAATCATCGGTAATATCATGGTCGTCAAAAATCATGTACGTCGGCACGTGGGCAAATAATCGCTGCACATTAGGTAGGCCAGCAATAAAATCGCTAATGGCATCGCGTTCATCTCGCCATTGCTGTTGTAAGCGTGGCGTTAGTGTTTTTCCACCGTGGGTAAAACGGTTATCAGCTAGGCGAGTTAAATTGATTCTCGACCACAATTGCGGCGACCAAACCAAAATGTACATAGCAAAAAATTCAGCAAACGTGATGAGGTGGTTATGGCATTCGCGTGAGCTAAAAATGGGTTTATGGCGCGCAGGTAGCCATTGCATTACCCCATCTTTCTGTTCTTGATAACGTGGCAAAATAGACTCACGGCCATAAAAACAATCAGGGTGCTGATATAGAACAGTGCTGTTAGGAATTGAAGTACTTGCTTGCCATTCATCGCTGACGAAGCTTTCATCGGGTAAACCTAATAACTCAATGACTTGATGAATGGCATCAAGCATCGGTCCTGCTACGTGATCAGCATAGATTTGATCGCCACTCATCATCAGCATGTCAGGCCTATCTTGAATAGCGAGTTTTGCTATTTTAAGGTCAGCTTGAACTAAAGCGTCTTTACTCGGGTGGTGGGGATTACGACATGAACCGTGCAATACATAATCGGCTTTGGTTGAGATGGTAAAAACTGGATTTACTTCATCTTGATAAACCAAACTTGGCACTAAATCAGTCAGTAAGCCTTGCTGAGTTTTAAATTGATAACTGAGTGCAACATTGGTGGGGAATGCGCTCTTAAATTGAGCCAAGACGACGTAAGCTTTATCACCCACTTTTAATTGCTGACATTGTGCTAAATCGGCCTGATAAATGAGCGCCTGTTCGGGTTCATCAAAAAGCTGAAAATGACCAATGAGAGGTTCACTGGTGACAAACCAAAATACCAACTCATCTGGGGTGGTTTTTCTTAAAATTGGACCTGCCAGAATTAAAGGAATGGGTGAATCTTGTATCATGCATTTACCACTGTGTTTTCTGCTTCGGCTGCTTGTTCAAATATTTCGATCATCTCTGAGCTAGTCAATTCGTGACCCATTAAAAAAAGTGCCAACATCGCATCAGCTTTGGCCTGACTCTCTGAATTTTCATCCAGTAATTGAACGAAACGTTGACGAATCATGTCAATTTCATGTTCAACAAACCCTCGACCTTCTTCCTCCCCAAGATCTTCATCCGGAGCATTGTCAAAGGACATAAGTAAAATATTGCCGTGTAAAGAGGCATCGAGCAAGCGCTCAGGTAGCCACTCATCACCGGTAGCAATGTCGGGGTCGCACCCTTCTGGTAGGGCATCAAGTAGTTTTTTTAATTCAGATGCTTTCACAATATTCTGAGCTTACGTATGGTTGTTTGGTATTTTAACGGCGAAATGAAGAGAAACATAAGCATTTACTGATTCAATTGGCTATAAATTTAAAGAGATAAAGAAAAACAGCATAGGATGTACTGGAAAATGAAAGGGAATTGGGCTCGTAGTAACGTTGTGGGTTCTTATATAGTGTGGTGTTTTTTGTGTTCAGATCTGGCATTAGCGAGTGAAGATTTTGACCAGAGAATAAAAGACCGATCAAGAGAAGAAGCTGATTGGGGGATCGCAGCAACCTACCGGGTTGCATCTATTCCATTTAGTGTTGCAGATGGTGACCAAAGTGTAAGTACTTTTGTCCCCATGATGTTTTTTGAAAATGAGTTCGTTTTTGTCGATGGGCTAGAGGGTGGTGTTTATCTATACCATGATGACGAGCAGCGGTTCGATATTAGTGCGGTAACGCGTTTGCGTTTTGTTGATATTCCGGCATCGCTGCAAAATGCCAATCAAGGCGATGCTGCTGATTTTGGCTTTCAATGGCGAATGAACCTTGACCCAAATTGGCATGCGGATATTGAAGTGATGAGTGATGATCAGTTTCGATTTCATGGTAACTGGCGTCTTGGTAGTGAGTGGCAAGCTGGTGATTGGCTATTGGAGCCGACCATGACGTTGCGATACAAAGATGCCGACTTCAATAGTCAATATTACGCATTTTCAGAATTCACTCATCAACGTATCGGTGCGGGGCTTGATTTTAACGTGGGCTTAGATTGGCGCTACCACGTTTATTCGAATTTGTATTTGCTAGGCTCAACCAGCGTGACGCGATTAGACAGCAATGCTTACAATGCAGATATTGTTGATGACCGATATCAAGGGGAGTTCTCATTGGGATTTGGTTTTTTCAATGCCCCTCATTCGGCCAAATCATCGATGAGTGACTCAAAAGTCATTGCTAACCAACCGTATTTTCGCCTTGCTCACGGTTGGGCAACACCGTCAAATATCGGCGATATCATGCGTTTCAACCGCGAAAAAGATCCATTCAATAATCAGTTAAGCTCTCTGTTTTATGGTCATCCATTAACTGATGAACTGTTTGGGCTGCCTCTTGATATTTACCTGACGCCGGGAATTGCTCATCACTGGTCTTCCGAAGTGCAATCCGCTAGCACCGAGTGGGTGTTAGCCGTGAAAGCTTACTACACCTTTAATTGGCCAACACCATGGCGGGTGGGTGTTGCAGAGGGGGTGTCATATATTGACAATATTACTTATGTAGAGGGCTCAGAGATGGAGGAAAAAGGGTATACCCCAAGCCATCTTCTTAACTACCTCGATTTTTCAGTCGACGTGAACATTGGACAGTTACTCAATATTAAAGATTGGCGTGATGTCTGGCTCGGTTACTCATTACATCATCGTTCAGCGATATTTGAGAGCGCCTCACAGTTTGGCCGAATCAAAGGGGGCAGCAATTACAATACGGTTTATTTGCAAGTGGATTTTTAATCCCAAAGTCGTGCGGAAATGAGATGCCACTCTAAACACCCGTAGGGAAGACGTTTTTTGTGATTATGTGATACAATCCGCGCAGTTTTTTGTAGTGAAAATAATAGGAATTGCTTTGACTTCGTCACAGCCAGAACAACAGACAAATGTGGCAGCGACTGCTAATAACGCTGCTACTCTGCGCAAATCACTTAATGAGTGTATGTTGCGTGACCGATTTCGTCTTAGCAAACGCATTTCAGGTGCAAACAAAATAAAGAAAGACGCAGCTCGTAATGCTGTGTTCGATGAAATTGCTCTTGATATCGCTAAGTCGATGATGGAAGCCGAGCAGCGTAGTAACGCGCCCGCGACCATTGAATATCCAGAAATCTTGCCAGTCAGTCAGAAGAAAGATGACATCGCCAAAGCGATAGCTGAAAACCAAGTGGTGATTGTAGCGGGTGAAACTGGCTCGGGTAAAACGACACAGTTGCCTAAAATCTGTGCGGAATTAGGTCGCGGAAAATATGGTTTAATTGGTCATACTCAGCCTCGTCGTCTTGCTGCACGTTCGGTTGCTAACCGTATTGCTGAAGAGATGGAGACGCCTCTTGGAGAGTATGTCGGTTATAAAGTTCGTTTTAATGACCAAATTTCTGAGAATACGCATATTAAACTGATGACTGACGGTATTTTACTGGCAGAGATTCAGCACGACCGTTTTCTTAATCAGTATGACACCATCATTATCGATGAAGCGCACGAACGTAGCTTAAACATTGATTTTATCTTAGGTTACCTAAGAGAGTTGCTGCCTCGCCGCCCTGATCTAAAAGTGATCATTACTTCAGCGACCATCGATCCAGAGCGTTTCTCAAATCACTTTAACGGTGCGCCGATTATTGAAGTGTCTGGTCGTACTTATCCGGTGGATACTCGTTACCGTCCTTTAAGTGGCGACGACGATTCGGACCGAGATCAGCTTGAGGGCATTTTTGAAGCGGTTGATGAGCTTTGTGATGAAGGGTTAGGCGATATCCTAATCTTCATGAACGGCGAGCGTGAAATTCGTGATACTGCAGATGCGTTGAGTAAACGTAATCTGAAAAGTACCGAAATTGTTCCGTTGTACGCAAGGCTTTCTGCTGGTGAGCAGAACAAGATTTTCCAACCCCACACGGGGCGACGCATTGTTCTTGCGACCAACGTTGCGGAAACTTCGTTAACCGTACCGGGAATTAAATACGTTATCGATCCGGGTACGGCACGTATTAGCCGTTATAGCTATCGTACTAAGGTTCAACGTCTACCGATTGAAGCGATTTCTCAAGCGAGCGCCAACCAACGTAAAGGCCGTTGTGGTCGTGTTGCTGAGGGTATTTGTATTCGTTTGTATTCCGAAGAGGATTTTAATTCTCGTCCGGAATTTACCGATCCTGAAATACTACGTACCAACTTGGCATCGGTTATTTTACAAATGACCGCATTAGGCTTGGGCGACATTGATGCATTCCCGTTTGTAGAAGCGCCAGATAAGCGAAATGTTCAAGATGGTGTTCGTTTACTTGAAGAGCTTGGAGCTCTTAACGAAAATGCTAAGGATCCGAAGAAGCAATTGACGCCGATTGGTCGCCAACTTGCTCGTTTACCAATAGATCCACGTCTTGCTCGTATGGTGCTGGAAGCGCCAAAAGTTGGCTGTTTGAAAGAGTTGATGGTTATCGCAGCCGCGTTGTCGATTCAAGACCCGCGTGAGCGTCCAAGTGACAAACAGCAAGCTTCTGATGAAAAACATCGTCGTTTCTTCCATGAAGATTCAGATTTCTTAACGTTTGTGAATCTTTGGGAATATATCCAAACTAAGCAAAAAGAACTGACGAGTAACCAGTTCCGTAAGCAGTGTAAGCAAGATTACTTGAGCTACTTACGTGTTCGTGAATGGCAGGATGTTTATTTCCAAATTCATCAATCGATGCGCGAGATGGATTTTAAACTTAACAGCGAGCCTGCGTCATACGAAAGTGTTCACGGCGCTATTTTGGTGGGTCTGTTATCGCATATCGGCGTTAAAGATCAGGAAAAGAGTGAATATCAAGGTGCGCGAAATGCCCGTTTTCATATCTTCCCTGCATCTGGACTATTTAAGAAACAGCCTAAGTGGATCATGTCGGCTGAGTTGGTTGAAACCTCAAAACTTTGGGGACGAATCATCGCCAAAATTCAACCTGAGTGGATTGAACCGTTAGCTAAGCACTTAATTAAGCGTAGCTACAGTGAACCTCATTGGTCGAAGAAACGTGCTGCCGTTATGGCTCATGAAAAAGTGATGCTTTATGGGATTCCGATTGTACCGAAACGTTTAGTGAACTACGGCAATATCGACAGTGTCGTCTGTCGTGAGATCTTTATTCGCAGTGCTCTTGTTGAGGGTGATTGGGAAACCAAACATGCATTCTTCAAACAAAACCGTAAATTATTGGCGGAAGTCGAAGAGCTAGAACATAAATCTCGTCGTCGCGATATCTTAGTGGGCGATGATGAGTTGTTTGATTTCTACGATCAACGAGTCGGCACAGAGGTTGTTTCTGGTCGCCACTTTGATACCTGGTGGAAGAAAGCCTCAAAGCAAAATGCTGAACTGCTGAACTTTGAAAAAGAGATGCTGTTCAAAGGGGATGCCAGTCATATTACTGATTTGGATTATCCGAACTTTTGGCATCAAGATGGCTTAAAACTGAAGCTAAGCTATCAGTTTGAACCAGGCGTAGATAGTGACGGTGTAACGGTACATATTCCGCTGCCTATTTTGAACCAAATTGAACCAGCTGGGTTTGATTGGCAGATCCCAGGCCTGCGCCATGAGTTAGTGGTGAGCTTGATTAAATCCTTGCCGAAAACATTACGTAAAAACTTTGTGCCAGCGCCAAATTACGCGGACGCATTTTTAGCGCGAGTTACGCCGTTAGAATTGCCATTGCTAGATGCGATGGAAAAAGAGTTACGACGTATGACAGGCGTTGAGTTGTATCGTGATGACTGGAACTTAGCGCAAGTGCCTGACCACCTGAAAGTGACATTCCGTGCTGTTGACCATCGTAACCGTAAGTTGAATGAAAACCGCGATCTGTTTGAATTAAAAGAGAGCTTAAAAGATAAGGTTCAAGAGACTTTATCAAAAGTTGCGGATGACGATATCGAGCAAAAAGGACTTCATACTTGGAGCTTTGGTGAGTTGCCTAAAGTGTATCAGCAAAAGCGTGGCGGCTATGACGTTAAAGCATACCCTGCGATTGTTGATAACAAAGACAGTGTTGAAATCAAGCTATACGAGACAGAGTTTGAACAAGCATCTGCGATGCGTGCTGGTCAGCGTCGATTGATTTTACTCAACGTACCATCACCGATTAAGTATCTTCACTCGAACTTGCCGAATAAGTCTAAATTAGGTTTGTACTTTAACCCTTACGGTAAAGTTCTTGATCTGA
The DNA here is from genome assembly GCF_003605645.1 of Vibrio sinensis. GTDB lineage: Bacteria > Pseudomonadota > Gammaproteobacteria > Enterobacterales > Vibrionaceae > Vibrio > Vibrio sinensis. The sequence continues at coordinate 79,228 of NZ_QVMU01000015.1, forward strand.
TTGATGACTGTATTTCTTGCGGCATCGATAAGTTAATCGAAGAACGTGGTGGCATGGTGTGGGAATCGGCTCAATTTGAAGCATTGAAAGAGCATGTTCGTGCAGAGTTAGGTGACACCGTGGTGGATATTGCTCAGCAAGTTGAAACGATTTTGACAACTGCTTTCAATATTAACAAAAAGCTTAAAGGCAAAATTGACTTTACGATGGCGTTCGCATTATCAGATATTAAGGCGCAAGTTGAAGGGCTTATCTTTAAAGGCTTTGCGACGGAATGTGGTTGGAAACGCTTGCCAGATATTTTGCGTTACATGCGCGCGATTGAACGTCGTATGGAAAAATTGCCGATCGATCCGAACAAAGACCGATTACACATGCTTAAAATTGAATCCGTGGTGAGCAGTTACAAAGAGCTGTTGAACAAGGTTCCGAAAGGGGTCGAAGTACCAGAGAATATTAAAGAAGTACGTTGGATGATTGAGGAGCTTCGTGTCAGTTTCTTTGCACAGCAACTTGGAACGCCATATCCAGTGTCAGATAAGCGTGTGAAAAATATTATCGACTCATTCTAATTAGCGATGTATACCGGTCTGCAACCCTGTTTTAGCTGAGATTATTTTAGCTTACATATGTTAGCCAGATCGGTATGTTAATTGCATGAGTGAAACAAATTCTGGTTTTAGACAAATAGTTGGCACAGTTTTGCCGCCGGCAAGCTGTGTCGAATAAAAAAGAGAGAAAGTTGAATATGAAAAAGACACTATTAGCGTTAGCACTTCTAGGCGCGTCGGCATCGGCGTCTGCAGATTCATGGATTTATGGTGGTGCAAACGTAGGTACTGCTGACTTAGCAGGCGACTCAGCAACCTCTTACGGTGTGCATGTTGGTACTGGTATTCTGCCATTCATCGGTTTAGAAGCGGGCTACCAAAACCACGGTGAGTTTAACTACGGCAATAGTGCAAAAGTTGAAGGTGATTCAATTTACTTTGCGGTTAAGCCAAGCATTGATTTTGGTCCTCTTCACGTTTATGCACGTGGTGGTGTTCATTCATACAATCTTGATGGTAACAACTTTAGCGAAGACGAAGTTGATCTAATGTATGGTGTGGGCGCGGAATACTTTGTATTTGGTCCAATTTCAGCAGGCGCAAGCTACACAGTGTTTAACACGAAAAATGATGAAATTAAAACACTTTCTCTAAATGCAAGTTTCCATTTCCTATAAACTTTTGCATTTAGTTAGAACAACTTGTTCGAAACAGTTAAATAAAAACCCAGTTGAAAAACTGGGTTTTTTATTAGCTAAATCATTCTGAATTCGATGATCACTATTTTTGTGTTGCGGCTTTCATTGGTGTCACGAATTGAGCCAGTTGTCCCAGCATTTTTTCTGGCTGGGTTAGGTTATTTTCAATGATTTTCACCACGGCTGAACCAGAGATTGCACCTGCTGCGCCGCTTTTCACCGCTTGCTCAACTTGTTCTGGTTGAGAAATACCAAACCCTAATAATGCTGGTGGAGCATTAAATGCTGTTAATCGGTTTAACATATCTTCAACTGGCATATTTGCCTTGGTTTCCGCGCCTGTTACTCCGGCTCTAGAGAGTAGGTAGGTGTAACCGCCTCCTAGTTGTGCAACCGACTGGAGAGTCTCATCACTCGCGGTTGGCGGAGCAATGAAAATTGGGTGAACACCGTATTTTTCAGCAGCGGCAACAAATTCAGTACTCTCGTTAGTTGGAACATCAGCAATCAGCACTGAGTCGATGCCTGCATTAGCACAGCGTTGATAGAAATCTTCTATTCCACGTGAATAAACTAAGTTGGCGTACATCAACAAACCAATGGGTAACTCAGGGTATTGGGCTCGAATTTGACTGATGAGTTCAAAGCAGATATCTGGAGTGGCACCTGATTGCAGCGCACGGATATTTGCCCCTTGTATCGTTGGGCCGTCAGCTAAAGGGTCGGAGAATGGCATACCCAGTTCGAGGGCATCAGCGCCGGCTTCAACTAAGGTTTGCATGATCTTAAGTGATTGCTCAGGATTAGGATCGCATACCGTTACAAATGGGACAAAAGCACCTTGGTTTTTCGCTTCAAGACGAGCGAACAGTTGTTGATAGCGGTCCATTAGATCACTCCCTTTTCTTCTAGAATGGTATGTACAGTAAAGATGTCTTTGTCGCCGCGACCCGATAGGTTAACGACGAGCAGTTGTTCTTTCTCTGGATTTTCACGCGCCATGCGCAGTGCATGAGCCAGCGCATGTGATGATTCTAATGCTGCAATGATGCCCTCGCTACGTGCAATTTCTTGGAACGCATCCAACGCCTCATCGTCGGTGACGCTATCGTACTCAGCGCGACCAATGGCGTTTAAATGGGCATGTTGTGGCCCAACAGATGGGAAATCTAGCCCAGCAGAGATGGAATAAGACTCTTCAACTTGGCCGTTTTCATCTTGCATTAAAGGGGATTTCATACCGAAGAATATCCCGGTTTTGCCATGTTTGAGAGGTGCGCCGTGTTGGTCAGTATCAATTCCTTTGCCAGCGGGTTCTACCCCAATTAAGCGCACGTTTTCTTCTTCTATAAAGTCAGCAAACATACCAATCGCGTTGGATCCGCCCCCAACACAAGCAATCACCGCATCAGGTAAACGTCCCTCGCGAGCGAGAATTTGATTCTTCGTTTCTTCACCAATCATACGCTGGAAATCGCGAACGATAGTTGGGAATGGGTGAGGGCCAGCTGCCGTTCCGAGTAGGTAGTGAGCTTCTTCGTATGAACCAGACCAGTCGCGAAGGGCTTCATTGCACGCATCTTTTAATGTGGCGGAACCAGAATGAACTGGAATGACTTCTGCTCCCATTAACTTCATACGAAAAACATTCGGGCTTTGACGTTCCACGTCTTTAGCACCCATGTAAACACGACACTTTAAGCCTAACAAGGCACAAGCTAAGGCAGTGGCAACACCATGTTGACCTGCGCCCGTTTCAGCGATGATTTCTTCTTTGCCCATACGCTTGGCCAGCAGGGCTTGTCCTAGCACCTGGTTGGTTTTGTGCGCGCCACCATGCAGCAAATCTTCACGTTTTAGATAGAGCTTAGTTTTTGTGCCTTTGGTCAAATTACGAACGCAAGTCAGTGCGGTTGGGCGACCAGCATATTCTTGCAGTAGGGTCATAAACTCACTGCGAAATTCAGGATCTTCTTGCGCATCAATGAATGCCTGTTCAAGTTGATCTAATGCAGGGACGAGAATTTGCGGTACGTATTGACCACCGAATTCGCCAAAATAGGCATTAAGTTTTGCCATGATTCTATTCCTTAGTCTCTAATTTTGTCTTCATCTCGTCTCAAAGAAACGAAATGGTAATTTGTTAGTTATTTCGCATCATCAGCCACATCTTATCTTTAGTCATTCTTTATAATTTGTGGCTGGTTTAATTGGTATTTTGCTTAATATTGGCGAATTGCTGTGAAAGCTTGTTGTAATTTAAGGGCATCTTTTTTACCCGGAGCATTCTCTACACCAGAATTAAGATCTAAACCTAAGCAAGCGAGTTGTGCTGCTTGTTGGGCGTTTTCCGGAGTCAGGCCTCCGGCTAACATGGCATTGTTCGTATCACCAATCAGTCGCCAATCGAAGACTTGCCCGGTTCCCCCAGTCTGATTACCCACTTTGGCGTCCATTAAGTGGCGGTCGATATGCTTAGCCAGCCGTTGTGGTGCTTGGCCACAAACCCCATAGGCTTTCCAAATTTCGGTATGTTTTGGTAGCTGTGCTTTTAGTGCGTTGACGTAAAGCTGATCCTCATCACCATGCAACTGCACGGCACTTAAATGGAGCGATTGAGCGGTTTGAATGACCTCTTCAATCGAATGGTTTTGGAAAACACCCACGTAGCGAAGTGGGGCGCCACTCATGGTTAGCCGAGCGGATTCTAAATCGATATGGCGCTTTGAGTTCTCGACGAATATTAGGCCACCAAATACGGCTCCGGCTTGATAGGCTTTAGCAGCATCATTGGCTTGAGTTAGCCCACAGACTTTGTTTTCACCCAAAATCACTTTGCGCGCAGCGAGCTCCAAATCCTCTTCTGCCATTAAAGAACTTCCAATTAAAAAACCATTGGCAAATTGGGCTAAGTCTCGAACCTGTTGGTGAGTGTAGATCCCAGATTCAGAAATGATGATGGCATTGGGAGCCAATTGGCGAATGATTGGTGCAAGTTGCTTGCTGCGATTTAAGTCAGTGCTGAGGTCGCGCAGATTACGGTTATTGATGCCAATCACTTTGGCCTCCAAGCTCACTGCGCGATGCAGCTCTTCTTCATTGCTCACTTCGGTTAATACTCCCATATTGAGCGAATGAGCGAGATCGGCTAAATGGCGGTATTGTGAATCATCAAGAACAGAAAGCATCAGCAAAATAGCGTCTGCGCTATAATGACGCGCTAAATAAACTTGGTACTCATCGACCATAAAGTCTTTACACAAAACCGGTTGTGAGACTTGCTTGCGAACTTGGGGGATGAACTCAAAGTTACCGAGGAAATATTTTTCATCGGTCAATATCGAGATGGCACTGGCGTGTCTGTTGTAGACAGAAGCAATGTAATCGAGGTTAAACTCTTCGCGAATCAGTCCTTTCGATGGCGATGCTTTCTTGCACTCTAAAATAAACGCGGTTTGCTCGCTGGCAAGTGCTTGATAAAAATCACGATCAGACGGTAAAAGCGATGCTGTAAATGACTCAAGTGGCTGTGATTGTTTACGTTCAGCGACCCAATGATATTTATCACGAACAATCTTGGCTAAGACCTCGGCCATTTGAGTTTCTTGGACTGAGATGTGCTGTGAAAGCTTATCGGAAGATGATGTCATGTTCGTTTACCTTATCCACGTTGCGCGAGTTGTTGAACCAATTTGAACGCCTGACCAGAATTCATCTTACTGATGGCAGTTTGAGTGTTGGCTTTTAAGTCTTCGTAGCCAAATAGTCGCATCAAGAGTGCAACGTTGACAGCGACGGCGCTCAATTGAGCCTCTGTGCCTTTCCCCGTTAAAATATTTGTTATGATGGCTCGGTTTTCTTCTGGGTTTCCACCCTTAATAGCTTCAAGGGGATGGTTGTTGACTCCGAAGTCTTCAGGATTCAATGTGTACTCAATGATTTTTCCGTCTTTAATTTCTGCAACGGTAGTTTCACCATGAATAGCGACTTCGTCGAGCCCGCTGCCATGGACTACAGCAGCACGCTTCATACCCATTTTCAGCATGGTTTCTGCAATCGGACGAACAAGCTCTTTGCTGTAGACGCCCATCAATTCGATGGTTGGGCGAGCAGGATTAATCAGCGGTCCTAAAATATTGAAGATGGTTCGCGTTTTCATGGTTTGACGCACAGGCATAGCATGTCGAACACCACCGTGATATTGCGGTGCGAAAAGAAACGCGACACCAATATCGTCAATCGCTTTGCGGGTATCTTCTGCGCTCATTGCTAAATCAATCCCAAATGAATCAAGCAAATCAGAAGAACCAGAGCGACTGGATACGCTGCGATTACCATGTTTTGCTATTTTCAGCCCACAAGCGGCAGCAACAAACGCGGCAGTTGTTGAGATGTTAATAGTGTCATGTCCGTCACCGCCGGTACCGACAATGTCAGCAAAGTCATAATCAGGGCGAGGGAAATCACTGGCATTGGCGAGTAACGCTTTTGCAGCACCAGCAATTTCTTGTGGTGTTTCCCCTTTGATTTTCAATGAGGTTAGTGCCGCAGTCATTAGAACAGAGTCAAGCTCACCACGGATGATGGCATCAAACAGTTGGTGGCTTTCTTGTTCCGTTAGAGATTGCTGTTCGTAAAGCTTGTTAATGATATTTTCCATGTGCTTATCCCTAATTTGTCATTATCCGTGAGTGTGGCTCGAAATGTGGCTTGCAAGCGCCCATTCAATGGCGTTAGTGAGTAACGTCGCGCCATAGGTGGTCATGATTGATTCCGGATGGAATTGGAATCCACACACTTTGTCTTGTTCTTGTACGACAGACATAACCAGTCCATCGACTTGCGCTGTGACGGTCAGCACATTTGGTACTTCCGTTGCGACCAGAGAATGATAACGAGCAATGGCAAGCGGCGAGGGGAGGTTGGCGTAGATAGGATGAGCATCATGAGCCATCATAGACACTTTGCCATGGACAATTTCACCAGCACCCTCTACTTTGCCCCCGTAGGCTTCAACGATGGCTTGGTGACCAAGACAGATTCCTATCATAGGCACTTGCCCTTTTAAGCGTTGAATCACCTCAGGCATTGAGCCGGCATTCTTTGGCGCTCCTGGGCCGGGTGACAACACCACCACAGGATCGCTTAGTTTTTTTACTGCGGCCTCAATAACTTCTGCCGCGATGTTATTTCGATAAATCGTTACGCTATGGCCTAGTGTGCGAAATTGGTCTACGAGGTTGTAGGTAAACGAATCGAAGTTATCAATGAAAATGATATTTGCCATAGCCAGTTACTCCTTATGTGCCATTTGAATGGCAGAAATAACCGCCTGTGCTTTACCGCGTGTTTCATCAGCTTCGGATTGAGGATCGGAATCGAATACCACACCCGCGCCAGCTTGAACCTGAGCGACACCGTTTTCTACGTAAGCAGAACGAATCACAATACAAGTATCAAGTGTTCCTTCACCGGTTAAATAGCCGACGGCGCCGCCGTAGCTGCCACGACGAGCCCCTTCGACATCCCGGATTAACTGCATGGCTCGAATTTTTGGCGCTCCAGTTAGTGTGCCCATATTCATGCACGCTTGATAAGCGTGCAGAGCATCAAGATCATCACGTAACTGCCCCACAACACGTGAGACTAAATGCATCACATAGCTGTAGCGATCGACTTTCAATAAGTCAGCAACATGGCGTGAACCTGCGCGAGCAATGCGCGCAACATCATTACGAGCTAAGTCCACTAGCATCATATGCTCGGCGTTTTCTTTTGCATCACAGCGCAGCTCTAGCTCGATGCGGCTATCGAGATCAAAATTTATCGACCCATCTAGATTCTTACCTCTACGGCGTGTTCCTGCGATAGGGTAGATTTCAACTTGATTGGTTTGGGTTTCATACTTAAGCGCGCTTTCAGGCGATGCCCCAAATAGAGTGAATAACTCGTCTTGCATGTAAAACATGTAAGGGCTTGGATTGCTTTGCTTGAGCTGTTTATAAGCTGCAAGAGGAGACGGGCAAGGTAATGTAAAGCGGCGCGACGGTACCACTTGGAAGATATCGCCATTCACGACATATTGTTTAAGGTCACGAACGATCTGACAAAATGATTCATCAGCAATATTGGTCGCGACATCAGTGCTACTCAACTTAACGGCTGGTGGCAACATTTTTGGAGCTGCGCATTGTTGATGTATATCGTTAAGTCGCTTAGTCAGTTTCTCTTTCTGGCTGTTATCAACATATAAAGAGGCTTGTAAATGACAAGACTCTGTTTGGTGATCGACAACCAATAGTGTTTCTGCAACATAGAAGACGTAATCTGGGCACTGGTTTGTGGTGTCGGCATGGCCAAGTGGTTCGAAATTCGCGACAAGGTCGTAAGCAAATAATCCGCCAAGGAAAATAGCGTGTTGAGGCTGGCCCCTAAGTTCAAAGCTGTGTTGAATTAAGCGCAGAGCATCAAATGAAGAGGCCTCTCTTAAGCGAGAATCTTCATCCAGAATATTGTTTGGTTCAGAGAATTCTAATGTTAATTTTTTGCCATCAAAGCTGTGAGCAACATCGTCTTGAATATTGAATTGAATATGATGAAGTAAATTTTGACCGTTATCCGTCAGCGCAGTCATCGTCACTTGATGACCAAAACAAATGATGCGAACGGCAGAATCGACGATCAATAAGCTCTTTAAGTTTTGTTTTGAGTCTATTTCAGCAGATTCAAGCAAAAGACTGTCAGACTTATCGCCACAGAGTGTATGGAAAAGTCGAGTCGGATCTTGAGCGTATGGGACCGTCGTACTCAGTACGTCGATCTGACCTTTCTGGCGAATTTCAATGGTCTTGTTCACAAGACCTCCTTTTGAATTTTTCTTCCTGCCTGACATAGTCGCATAAAGCAAACGTTACCCCAATGGTCTAAATGAGTAATTGGTGGATAATTGAACAACACAGTGGCGACAATATCGACATAATAAAAAAGCCCGCTAAGATTAGCGGGCTATGTGAGATTCTTTTATTTGTTTCAAACGAAACTAAAAGTGCACAGTGGCCCGCCACGAATTTGACCAAATACGCCACCAGCTAAGCACAGTAAAACGTTCCATTGAGGAATCTACTGTAACTTTCACTTTCTGGTTTCGGTTAAATTCTTGTAACATAGGGCACCGGAATAGGTCTTTTGTATTTGCGTACTAGTTAACTAGTGCAGCGTTAAAAAGTCAACCCCTAATAAAATTTTAAGTAAAAAAATGAGAATAGACTTACACAGCCACACAACGGCATCGGATGGGCGACTATCTTCTGAAGAACTGATTGAACGCGCAATGGGTTTTGATTTGGATGTGTTAGCTATTACAGATCACGATACGATTGATGGTTTAGCCGCCGCGCACCAATATGTAAAAGACAACCAGATCGCGATGAAAATCATCAATGGCATTGAAATATCGACGGTTTGGCAAAATAAAGACATTCATATTGTTGGTTTGAATATCGACCCGACAGCTCCACAACTGACACAGCTTATTCAACAACAAAAAGAACACCGTAAAGGGCGTGCTCAGTTGATTGCTCAGCGATTAGAAAAAGCAACACGCGAGGGCGTTTTAGAAGAGGTTCAGCTACTTGCTGGCGATGCTCCTATTACACGCGCTCACTTTGCTAAATGGCTGGTGGAAAATGGTTTCGCTAAAAACATGCAGCAAGTGTTTAAAAAGTTTTTGACCCGCAATAATCCCGGCTACGTGCCACCGACATGGTGTTCTATGCAAGACGCGGTGAGCGCTATTCATGCTGCTGGAGGGCGCGCAGTACTAGCACACCCAGGACGTTATGACTTAACTGCAAAGTGGATAAAGCGCTTGTTGACGGCGTTTGTTGAGGCTGGAGGCGATGCGATGGAAGTTGCGCAACCTCAACAAGCGCAACAAGAAAGGCGCAACTTGGCAGATTATGCGATACAATACAAACTATTAGCTTCTCAAGGTAGTGACTTTCACTATCCATCCCCTTGGATGGAATTGGGAAGAAATCTCTGGTTACCCTCTGGGGTCGAGCCAGTTTGGAAAGATTGGGGTATCGAGCCTTCTTTAGATTCGAACGATACACCAGAATAAAATAGTCGAAAGACTGATACCAATACCACTGACTTAATCTTTGACTGCGTGTAGAGCATGTTGTCTGAGCAGCGCTTTTTCGTGTGTAACGCACTGCTTTAAATAAGAAATTGTCGCCTGCTTGTCCCATAAGGATGAGCACTAGTATGAGGTGGTCGATGGGGTTGGTATTACATGAGGAATTACAATGAGCCAGTTTTTTTATGTTCATCCAGAGAACCCACAGGCTCGCTTGATCAGTCAAGCCGTAGCAATCATTCGTAATGGTGGCGTTGTCGTTTACCCGACCGATTCAGGTTATGCACTAGGCTGCCAACTTGAAAACAAACAAGCATTAGAGCGTATCTGCCAGATCCGTCGTTTAGACGAGAAGCATAACTTCACCTTGCTGTGCCGTGATTTATCTGAAATTGCACTCTATGCACGTGTTGATAATACTGCATTTCGCTTGTTAAAAAATAATACACCTGGTCCTTACACCTTTATTTTTAAAGGAACAAAAGAAGTGCCGCGTCGTTTAATGAATGCTAAGCGTAAAACGATTGGTATTCGTGTACCGGATAACCGCATCGCTTTGGATTTGCTTGAAGCATTAGGTGAGCCTTTAATGTCGACATCGCTGATTTTACCAGGTAACAGTTTCACTGAATCTGACCCAGAAGATATCCGCGATAAACTAGAACATGCCGTTGATGTTATCCTTAGTGGTGGTTACCTTGGTGAGCAACCAACGACAGTAGTTGATTTTAGCGAAGACGAAGCTGTGATAGCGCGAGTTGGTTCAGGTGACCCTGCTCCATTCGAATAGTTAAAATTTGATGCTTTTGCGTTGAGAATTTAATATAATATGCGACCGCGATTTCCGGTCGCATATTTCATTCGACGTCTGAGAAGACGACACATAGGTAGTTAGATGAACGAAAAATTACAGAAAGTATTGGCACGTGCCGGTCATGGCTCTCGTCGCGAATTAGAAGCTTTAATCAAAGCTGGTCGCGTGAGTGTGAATGGTATGGTAGCCAAGCTTGGTGAGAGACTTGAAGACGAAAACGCCATCGTGCGCGTCGACGGTCATGTTGTGTCTGCGAAGGCGCAAGAAGAAGTAGTTTGCCGCGTATTAGCTTATTACAAGCCAGAAGGTGAACTGTGTACTCGTCACGATCCAGAAGGTCGTCGTACTGTTTTTGACCGTTTACCAAAAATTCGTGGATCACGCTGGATTTCAGTTGGTCGACTAGATGCGAATACATCTGGCTTGCTTTTATTTACAACGGATGGTGAATTAGCTAACCGTTTGATGCACCCAAGTCGTCAGGTTGAGCGTGAATACCTAGTACGTGTATTTGGTGAAGTTAACGAACAGAAAGTGAAGAACTTGGTTCGTGGCGTTGAACTAGAAGATGGTACGGCACGTTTCGAAGACATCGTGTACGCGGGTGGTGAAGGTATGAACCACACGTTTTACGTAGCGATTAACGAAGGCCGTAACCGTGAAGTTCGTCGTCTTTGGGAATCTCAAGATACGACAGTAAGCCGTCTGAAGCGTGTTCGTTACGGTGATATCTATCTAGACAAGAAACTGCCACGTGGCGGTTGGATGGAACTGGATCTGAAAGAAGTAAACTACTTACGTGAATTAGTAGAATTACGCCCAGAGAAAGAAACGCTACTAGATGAAAACAAAGCGAATACATCACGTAAACGTGAACGTTCTCGTAGCCAAAAGATCCGTCGTGCGGTTAAACGTCACGAAGAGCGCGTAAGCACTCCTGGCGGTCGTAGCAACAACCAAGCTCGTCGTAAGCAACCACGCAAAAATGCAGCGGGTGAACAAGGTTCACGTAATAAACACCGCTAATTAAGCATAAGGTGATGAATTTCATCTAACGCAGTGGAAAAAATTAAAAAAGCAGCCGATTGGCTGCTTTTTTCTATCTATCTATCTATCTATCTATCTTTGCTATCAATAGCACAGTCTAAAATTAGCTTGGTACTTGTCATCGAATCTCGTTATAAGCCTTTTATTAAGCGGCTCTATAATGATAATTGGTTATCAAGAGCCGCTAAAAATAAAATACTCTGCTGTCGTGACAGTCACTTCCCGTTGTATTAGTTTGAGCTTATCTGAGCTTTAACTAAATTAAAGTGTTTGATTAAGCTCAAAATAGCGCCCTTGAGCGGCAATCAGATCATCATGAGTACCATGCTCGACAATCTCACCTTGTTCAATAAGGCAAATCGAGTCCATCTTATCGAGGTTAACCAGTCGGTGGGTGATAAACACCACGGTTTTCCCCTCAAAGTGCTGTTCAAATAACTGCAGAATTTGTTGCTCTGTCTGTTTATCAAGACCTTCAGTTGGTTCATCTAACAGTAGAATCGGAGCGTTATGTAATAAGGCGCGAGCAATACCCACACGACGTTTTTCACCGCCGGAGAGTTGTCGTCCACCTTCACCCAACCAAGTATCGAGAGCTTTATCTTCAAGTAAGCGTTCAAGACCAACCAGTGTCAGGGTGTTGGCAAGCTTGTCATCATCTGCATCCGGTGAAGCCATTAACAAGTTGTCCCTTAATGACCCGTTAAGGATGTCAACTCGTTGGCTAACTACGCTAATCGCTTGACGCAATTGACTTTCACTCCAAAGAGTAATGGGTTCTCCAGCTATGGAAATAGAGCCTTGCTGAACATCCCAATAGCGAGTGAGGAGTTGGAGAAGCGTGGATTTTCCTGAACCTGTTTGGCCGACAATCGCAATACGATGTTGAGCTGGAATATGTAGATTCACATACTTAAGTACCGTTTGGTCACTATCAGGATACTGGAACGAAACATCTTGATAGTGAATATCGTAGCATTCGCTGTGAGTAATAGGCGTAGTAGCAAACTGAACATCAGGTTCACTCAAAATAACATCATTGAGTCGGCGTGCTGACGTGAGCGTTTGACCTAGGTGTTGGAATGCTCCTGCGATAGGCATAAGCAGCTCTACGCTTGCCATTGTGGCAAACGCAACTAAAGCAATCATAGGATTAGGCAGTTGACCACCCACGCCATCCGCTGCCAGCCAAAGCATCAATACAATAGTCCAGCCGTTAGCGAGTAAAAGTAACCCTTGAGCCAATCCAGAAAAATGCGCGTTAATAAACTGATTTTTCAAAAGCTTATTTTGCGCCGTTAAAATCGCTTCGCGATAGCGAGTTTCTGCGCCAAACAACATTAATTCACTGTAGCCTTGAATCCAATCCAAGGTTGATATTCTTAGTTGAGCTTTGTGCAGGGTTAACTCGCTGCCGTTGCGCTTACCCATTTTGTAGAACAACACTGGCCAAGATAGCAACAGGACTAAGAGGATACCGCCAAGCGTTAAACCCAGCGTCATATCGAACCAGCAAACAAGTGCGGTTAAGCCAGCAATACCGAGTGTTCCAACGACTACTGGGCTGATAAGGCGAAGATAAACGTGATCCATTGCATCTACGTCAGCCACTAGGCGGTTTAGCAAATCTGCATCGCGTAAATTGGAAATTCGACCCGGAATGAGAGGCGCCAATTTAGAGAAGAAGAAAATACGTAGGTCGGTAAGCAACTTGAATGTCGCGTCATGACTAACCACACGCTCGCCCCAACGACCTGCGGTCCGCCCCATTGCGAAGCCACGAACGAAAGCGCCCGGTAACATATAGTTAAAAGTCTCTCGAGCGATGGTCAAACCGGCCACTGCCGCCGCTGATAAAAACCAACCGGAAAGGGTTAACAACCCAATTGAAGCGAATACGGTAAGTATTGCAAGTAACATTCCGAGCGATAAGCCAAACCAGTGTTTTTTATACAGTTTTAGATAAGGGAGTAAATCACGCATCTAAATTCCCCTTATTTGTTTGTTTTAGAACCTTATTCGCGTTTAGCATGGTTTGGAAAAGTCCCTCTTGATGAGAAAGTTCGTCAAAATTACCGGATTGAACCACAACACCATCTTGCATCACCAAGATCTGCTGAACGTGCTGAAGAGGGGAAAGCTGGTGCGTCACCATCAATGCGGTTTTCTCTTGAATTTGATTACTCAAACCTTGCATAACGAGACGTTCACTTCGGGCATCTAAGCTGGCTGTGGGTTCATCAAGTAGCCAAAATTGTCCATCTTGAATCATGGCTCTTGCGAGAGCAATTCGTTGTGCTTGTCCAACAGAAAGGCCACCAGAGCGGTCAGTAATCGGATATTCCAAGCCGTGTTGGTTGACGAACTCCGCGGCGAACGAGTCATTAAGTGCTTGCTGAATTTGTTCGTCACTAATGTTTTCTCTGCCCATCGTGATGTTGTCGCGGATAGAACCATGCAGTAGCAAGGGATTTTGACCAACCCAACTGATGTGTTTACGCCAATCATCAAGGTTGAGTTCAGTACGTTCAATGCCATTGATCGTTAATGAACCAGAGTAAGGTAAGAAGCCCAGAATTGCATTGACTAGACTTGTTTTGCCTGCGCCACTTGGCCCCACCAGTGCTGTGGTTTCATTGGTACGGATGGTGAAGTTAACAGGCCTGAGTAGGCGTTTCCCCTCTGGACTGAATACTTCAAGATCATGCGCTGAAATGGTAATACCTTGAGCTTTAGGTAGAGGGGTGTCACCAGAACGAACTGTGCTAACATCTGTTTCTAGAAATTCTACGATGCTCTCTGCTGCGCCTACCGCTTGCTGTTTGGCATGGTAGAAAGTGCCTAAATCTCGCAGCGGTTGGTAGAATTCAGGCGCTAAGATAAGGATAAACAAACCCGCAAAGAGAGTAACACCAGTACCGTAATCTCCAAAATTCAATTCGCCTATAAAAGCAAAGCCAAAGTAGACCGCCGTTAGAGCAATAGAAATTGAGGTAAAGAACTCAAGTACAGCTGAAGAAAGGAAAGCAATCTTCAAAACATCCATGGTTCGGCTACGAAATACTTCTGACGCGCCTCGCATGACTTCAACTTCTGCTTGAGTGCGATCAAATAGTCGAATGGTCGTCATTGACTGTAAGCGGTCATAGAAATGGCCCGACAAACGTTGTAGAGCTTTAAAGTTTTTACGGCTTGCATCAGCGGCTTTCATACCCACCAGAGCCATAAATAAAGGAACCAGTGGTGCCGTAATAAGGAAGATTAAACCCGCGGCCCAGTTGACAGGGAAGACAACAATTAGAATAACGAACGGAACCAATACCGCCAACGACATTTGTGGTAGATAGCGAGCGAAGAAGTCGTGCATGTCTTCAACTTGTTCCAATAAAAGCGTTGCCCATGAACCAGCAGGCTTGCCTTTAATATAAGCAGGACCAAGCTCTCGTAATTTATCGAGAATTAACTGTCTAATATATAAGCGAATTTGTTCGCCGCAACGAAAACCAGCAATTTCTCTTCCCCATGAGCATAGGGCGCGAACTGCTATAGTAGCGGCAAGTGCAAAAAAGTAGCCGACAAGTTCCGACTTATCAACATGTTCCATGATGAGCTGATGGAGAATAGTGGCGAGCAGAGCGGCTTGCGCTAACAAAAACACACTTGATAATACGCCAAGGCCAACAGCAATCATTAACCAGCGTTTCGCTAGTTTACTCTGCTGCTTAAGCCACTTATTCAAGCTGCGTTGTTTCTTTTTATCCATTATGAAAGCTTAATAATAATTATTTTCGGTATTAAGCTCAGCATTATACAAAAGAAAGCCCCATGGGAATACCACGGGGCAGTAGGGTTTTGATTTTAATCGTGACTAGAGGTTGCAAACTTAGATCTAACTAGCCGATTATCACCGTCTGGCGTGTAATTATGCGTTGTCTGCGAGAGAATCTAAGTATCGCTCAGCATCCAGCGCCGCCATGCAACCGGTACCTGCAGAAGTAATCGCTTGGCGATAGTTATGATCCATCACATCACCAGCGGCAAATACACCCTCAATACTCGTTTGAGTCGCATTACCATCAAGGCCTGATTTCACGACAATATACCCATCCTTCATCTCAAGTTGACCTTGGAAGATGTCGGTATTTGGTTTGTGACCAATAGCAATAAATGCACCCATTACATCGATCTGCTCTACGTTGTCAGAACGAGTATCTTTGATTCGAACGCCTGTTACGCCCATATCATCGCCAACGATCTCTTCTAATGTACGATCGGTATGGAGAACAATGTTGCCGTTTTCAACTTTATCCATCAGGCGATTGATGAGGATTTTCTCTGCACGGAATGTATCACGACGGTGGACTAAGTGAACTTCCGCTGCGATGTTAGAAAGATACAGTGCTTCTTCAACGGCCGTATTACCACCACCAATAACCGCAACTTTCTGGTTACGATAGAAGAAACCATCACAGGTAGCACAAGCTGAAACTCCGCGACCTTTAAACGCTTCTTCTGATTCTAAACCAAGATATTTTGCAGAAGCTCCGGTAGAAATCACCAAGGCATCACAGGTGTATTGTTGGCTATCGCCCATCAATTTGAATGGTCGAACACTTAGGTCAACTTCATTGATGTGATCAAATAGAATCTCAGTCTCAAAACGCTCGGCATGCTCTTTCATACGGTCCATAAGAGCAGGGCCAGTTAGACCTTCAGCGTCCCCTGGCCAGTTCTCAACTTCTGTTGTTGTAGTTAACTGACCACCTTGCTGCATACCTGTGACTAGAACCGGTTTTAAGTTCGCTCGTGCTGCGTAAACCGCCGCGGTATAACCCGCAGGACCGGAACCGAGTATTAATAAATTACAGTGTTTTACGTCGTTCATTCGTGCTCCATTAGCAGTATCACAGATGATAAGAATGCGTTGTGATGATGAATTTCATCGATTGTAAGCAATATATGGTGAATGTAAAAGGGCTTCAATAGTGACGAGTATCCAATTGGTTATAGGATATACCGTTACAATCAAATTAGGGCTTTTTTGTCACATTTAACCGTTCTATTTGTTGTATGTTGATTTAGCAGAAAGTGAGGTATGTATCGCGTAATTGTACTTAAATAATGTTGAGTGACAATTTAAGTTGTTGAAAATATTTAATTAAATTGCTTTTATAGCGAACTAAACTGCTTTGAGTAAACCATGCTTTCGCTATCTGGACTTATCAACCAGTAATTTTGATTAATAAGGTTGATAGTATCGATTTGATTAATTTAACAGTTTCAAATGCCAAAATATATTGATCTTACAACATAAGTGCGAAATGATGGTGTTAATGAATTGTTAATAAAGAATCGTAAGCAATGTATTTTCATTAAGGAGTCGATGATGTTACATGGTCACGTTAATACGCTACAACTCACGCAACTTAGTACAGAAACGTTAAACCAGCTTTCCCCCTCTTTTTCCCAGCTTCCTCATACCGAACACGCTGATGGTCAATATCGTTTGAGACGGTACTCAGTTATCAATTTCAGTGATGGCATTGTTTCTGCTGTTGATGATCGAACTTTCGTCCAATCCGGTGATATTAATCGCTTTCAGGGTAATGTGGTTCGTAGCTTTGAACCTCTACTGAGTACCACGCTAAACAGCGCTGGCTTAAATGAAATGTGTCGCTTGTTTGTTGAAACAAACGGTTTACCGAATGGCCAAGAAATTGAGATACACCAAATGCGAATTTCAGCGGTATTTGATGAAACCGCAGTTGCACCAGAGGGGGTTCATCAGGATGGTTTTGATCATATCGCATTGATTGGTATTAAACGACATAACATTGTTGGCGGTGAAATCATGTTGTATGCCAATAACAACGAAGCGCCATTTTTTAGGAAAGTGCTCGAAAATGGAGAAGTAACCATGTTGGCAGACTCAAAGTTGTGGCATAACGCCTGTCCAATCCGAACTGTCGTTGATGGAGAGCTGGGTTATATGGATTTGTTCGTATTGACCGCGAAAGGAGAGAAAAATGCGCTTCACTCCTAATGCAGTTCGCACGCAGTTTAGTGCTCTCAATCAGCAGTTTAATGACTTAATGGCGATTTTTCTTGATGGACCTGGAGGATCGCAAGTTCCTACGCAGGTGCTGAATGAAATGACGCATTACCTTGGGCACTACAATTCCAATTTAGGTGGACACTATTTTTCAAGCCAATTGACCACTGAATTGATATTAAACGCTCGTCGGGCAGCACAAAGCCTGTTAAATACAGAATCGCCAGACAACATTGTGTTTGGAGCAAACATGACGTCGCTGACGTTCCAGTTGAGCCGTGCTATTTCTCGTGATTGGAAACAAGACGATGAAGTTATCGTGACGGCACTTGATCATTATTCAAATGTTTCAAGTTGGCAACAAGCAGCGGAAGATAAAGGAGTTTTGGTTCAACAAGCGCGTATAAATGTGGCGGATGGAAGTTTGGATGTTGACCATTTACTCTCCTTGTTGACAACGAAAACCAAAGTAGTGGCGTTGACCTACGCGTCAAATACTACGGGATCGATTGTGGATATTAAAACCATTATTGACGCCGCCCATTCCGTTGGAGCAATGGTCTATATTGACGCAGTCCATTTCGCGCCCCATCAATTGGTTGATGTTCAACAGCTTGGGTGTGATTTTTTGGTTTGCTCAGCGTACAAGTTTTTTGGTCCCCATGTCGGTATCGCATACGTAGCCCCTAAATGGTTGCAAACTTTGCGCCCTTACAAAGTTGAGCCAGCGACAGATATTGGCCCTGGGCGCTTTGAAACAGGTACCCAAAGTTTTGAGGCACTGGCTGGATTGATTGCTTGCGTAGATTATCTCGCTCAGTGGGGAAATAAAGACGATTCATTGCGACAGCGACTAGTGACGTCGTATGAGCAATATAATCAACATGAAGCTGCTTTGAGTGAACGTTTTTTGACGCGTCTGAGTGAGCTAAATGGGGTTCGACTATGGGGCAAAAATATAGCCGACCCAGCCAAGCGGACTCCTACGTTTGCATTAACGTTTGACCATCATTCTCCTGAAGCAGTGGCTCAATATTTAGCACGTAGCAATATCTGTGTTTGGAATGGCCACTTTTATGCCTTAGGTCTTATCGAACAGTTGGGCTTAACAGCAACGGGTGGAGTGGTCAGAGTTGGATTAATGCATTACAACACTTTAGACGAGGTTGATGCATTATTTGATGCGCTAGCCGGTTTGTGAACAGTGCAAGCAACTAGATAAAGACAAAACCCACCAATCAATTCGGTGGGTTTTGTCTTTAGATGGCGATTTGAGCTGAGACGCTTATTCGCTGACTTCAACTTCATAGGACGTGAATTTACGCACGTTAATCACACCGGTATCAAAAATTAGATATTGCCCTTTGATACCTTGGAGAAGCCCTGTCACGATGGGGTTCTTATCAAAATTGTGTGATGTAATTTTCGTTGGATGTTGAGTGACCGGATATTGAATCGTTGTTGTCTCCGCGGAGAGAATTTCAATCGCATCTTCACCAAACTGTTGACGGATTTCGTCAATTTTAGCTTGGACTAAAGGCAATAGTTCTGCGAAACGTTCCTCTAATGCAATAGGTGCACCATCCCCTTTAAGTAGAGTGCGCCAATTGGTTTTATCCGCAATATGTTTAGCTAACTCGACTTCAATTAGTCCAGATATTTGACGCGTTTTGACTTTGAGGATCGGTAAACCTTGAGTCGCCCCTTGATCAATCCAGCGTGTCGGAATTTGGGTGTGTCGTGTGATCCCAACTTTTAGGCTCGAAGTGTTTGATAAGTAAACATAGTGATCGACCATACAGTTGGCTTCGCCCCATGCAGGCTCACGACAAGTGCCTTGATCGTAGTGGCAAGTTTCTGGCTTTAGGATGCACATATCACAACTAGCCAGTTTTTTCATACACACAAAACAGTGGCCTTGTGAGTAGCTTTTTTTGGTTTTCTTGCCACATGAACAGCAAAATATGTTGCCAGTATGAATAAGGGTAATGCTTTTACTAATAAACGGTTTTAAGTCAACTAGCTCATCACCAACCGGGAGTTGATAGTGGACTTGATTGTCTAAACTGGAGTGCAGTTTTTTAAGCGTTCCTTTTGCAATGATTGACATGACATAGCTCTTTCTATTGTTGTTGGTGTCGACGCACCATTTATATCGACATTTTAACAGAAATTAATGATGAAACGGTGTTGTTTCGCCACTTATACGCGATTTGTGTAAGGGGAATGTTGCTTGTTGCTACAAAATAAAGCTGATATGCGTCATATTTATAATGCAACAATAAATTAATTAGTCGCAAATGTGCGACTATGTGTTTTTGTTAGCTCGAATTAATTATTCGCCGATCGTTGACAGGAATTAACAGTGAAACCAATACATAAAATGATCCTTATACTAGGTTTTATCACGACCGTATTGGTGTTGTTGTATTGGTCTTATGGTCATACGAAAACAATGACGGTGTCACCAAAAAAATTTTCTTATTTAGCGGATA
Source organism: Vibrio sinensis (assembly GCF_003605645.1). GTDB lineage: Bacteria > Pseudomonadota > Gammaproteobacteria > Enterobacterales > Vibrionaceae > Vibrio > Vibrio sinensis. The sequence continues at coordinate 99,025 of NZ_QVMU01000015.1, forward strand.
ACGATCAGATTCAGCGTGGCCGTTCAGTTACTTCTCTTACGGTGACAAATGATACAGCACTTCTCCAATGTGAGCTAAAACCAAGCCCTAACTTCAAATGGCCTTACTGTGGACTTTCTATTCAAGTTAACAATGATCCGACTATCGGCATAGACTTATCTGATTATCATACTGTTCGATTAAATGTGGATTTTGAGCGACTTGATAGCCATGACTTGCCGACAATGCGCTTCTATTTACGTAATTTTAACCCCGAATATTCCGTCAGAGAAAATGAATACAGTTATAAATATAGTGGTTTAGAGTTTACCCCAGAACGTAGTAATCCTATCGTAGATATTTCGATGCATGACCTTCAGGTTAAGCCTTGGTGGATAATCGATAATAATATTGCCGCTCACCACTCGGCACCTGAGTTTTCCAACATTACGATTATTGAACTCTCGACAGGTGCAGGCAGTCATTACGGTGAATATCAGATGGAAATTCGAGGTATTGAGTTCGTAGGTCATTATATTTCTGGTCAATATTTTATCCTGCTCTTATTGTTTATATGGGTAGTCTCTCTTACGGTATTTTTTATTGTAAATAGTTGTAGAAGTCATAAGTTAATATTGAATGCACGAACGCGTCAGGAACATTTACATAACCTGATTAAAGCGATTGGACGACGAAACGCTGAGTTTACTGAATTTGGTTATAGGGACACCTTAACAGGAGCGATGAATCGCAAAGCAATCTGGCATTGGCTGGAACAAAATTTTGAAGTTGATTTGTATCAGGAGCGCGACCTCTCGGCAATTTTCATTAATATTGACCATTTTAAAAAGATTAATGATCACTTCGGTCAAAAAGTAACTAACGATATTTTAAAAGAGTTTACACTAGTTATATTGGAACTGCTGAAGCCCACACATCAATTGGCGCGCTGGGAAAGTGAGGAGTTTGTTGTGTTCTGCCCCGACACTCCTTTGGAAGAAGCGATTCAATTGGCGGAAGTGATTTGCGAGAAAATAGAAATCTATGTTTGGGCACATAAGAGTACGCTAACCGCCAGTCTTGGTGTAACCAGTTTAGGCGATGAGCGTACCAATGATATGTTAGTTAGAGCGGGTGAAGCGTTACATCTAGCCAAACATAATGGCTGTAATCGTGTCGAAGTGGGGATCGCTATTCCGTAGTTGCTTGAGGCAAAGATGTTGGTTGATTTTCGATAGCCTCACTTTCGACAAGTGTCTCTGTCGCGATTTCTTCTATTGCCGTATTCTCATTGACAACATTCTTCTCAATCGCTTGATTCGTTTTAGTCACTACTTTCTCTTCAATTACCGTGCGTTCATCAGTCAGTCGGCTATCTTTTGACGGAATCGGCTCTTTAGGCCCAAGAAAACGTGGCTCGGTTTGCGTGATATATAAATCAAGGACGGCTTTCACCCGTGCAAATACTTCTCTAAAACGCACTTTGAAACCGGAATGTTTTGTTGGTCCGGGAACCGCTAAGCATTTTGCTTGAATATCATAAAAATTCGCGATAAATAGGGCTCGTTCACAGTGAAACTTCTGCGAAATGATCAGAAAGTTATCCGTGTCGAAAATCTCTTTGGCTCGAACTACCGAATCGAGTGTTCTGAAACCAGCATAGTCGAGAAAGATATGTGTATCAGGCACTTGTGCTCTTAATAAATCACGTTTCATTGTCCAAGGTTCATTGTAAGAGCGATGGGCATTATCTCCGCTCAATAAGAAATTATTTACTTTCCCTTGGTCATACAAACCGATGGCGGCGTTGATGCGATTGATGTAGTACTCATTAAGTGTTCTACCAAGGTATTTACTGGTACCAAGGACAACCGCTACATCGAAAGCGGGTATTTTTTCAATCGAATGGAATAACTGGTCCTGAGTAGAGTAAGTGACCCAACGATCAATCGCGAATATGGCAAAGCCACCAAGAATAATACAAATAGAAAAATAGCGTAGCGCTTTGCGCGCTCGGGCTAAATAGGATGGATGATGCTTCGGACGATGTAACATATTTCGCACTAAGTTGGTTGATTCCTTTGGGCTTACGCACCCGCCAATATAAAACAGGTAACGGCAACACACAATATGATGCAAGTATTGAACGTGCTGATTGTCCGAGTTAGGTAAGGTGTCGGCTCTAGAGTGATTGCTTTATGAGCAAATAAGTCATATTCATCAAGATGTTGGCCTAATTGATAAAATTATTACTATTGACCTTATTCAAAAGATAGCAGTTATTAAGTTGATAGGCACCATGATCAAAGGACTCTTTGGAACAGATAAATGCGCCTGTCCTGAAAATTATGCCGAAAAGTAGACATGCGCCTAAACGTAGCCAGTTCGGAAAAGTAGATAAAAAAAGCCCCTGAATAGTTCAGGGGCTGTATGTTAAAATGCAGTACGCTTATAGCGGCGATAAACCGGCTGCCAGAAATGGGCTTCGATGGCTTCTTCTAGAGCTTCATCTGTGATTTCTAAAGCGACACCTTGTTCGATAGCTTTCTTAGCGACTGCGAATGCAATCTTCTTCGATACAGTGTGAATGGCTTCGAGCGGTGGCAATAAAGCGCCTTGACCATTAATACCAAGTGGAGAGCAAGTCGCAAGTGCACGGCTTGATTCCATTAACATCTCGTCAGTAACACGGCGAGCTGACACCGCAAGAACGCCTAATCCAATGCCAGGGAAGATGTAGCTATTATTACATTGGGCAATAGGGTAGCTCTTACCGTCATGAATAACTGGTTCAAATGGACTACCTGTTGCGACAAGCGCTTCACCGTTTGTCCAACGGATTAGGTCAACAGGTGTTGCTTCTACACGACTAGTTGGGTTTGATAATGGGAAGATGATCGGACGAGGACAGTGTAGGTGCATCTCTTTGATGACTTCTTCACTGAACAGACCCGGTGCACCAGATACACCAATCAACACAGTTGGCTTCGCATTTTTCATTACATCAAGTAATGAGAAGCCATTGCCGTCAGCTTCATTTTCCCAATCAGCAGTTTGAGAGGCGAGTTGAACAAGGCGTTGTTGGAAGTCTAATAGATTAGGCATTCCCTCTTGTAGTAAGCCCCAACGGTCAACCATGTATACTTGCGAACGTGCTTTCTGATCTGAAATACCTTCAGATACCATTTGTGCGATGATTGCTTCTGCAATCCCGCAACCTGCAGAACCTGCGCCTAAGAAAGTAATACGTTGATCAGATAGCTTGGTGCCTGCGGCTTGGCAAGCGGCTAACAATGAGCCTACTGTTACGGCAGCAGTACCTTGAATATCATCATTGAAGCAGCAGATGTTTTCTTTGTAGCGCTCTAGCAGCGGCATCGCATTTTTTTGTGCGAAATCTTCAAATTGAATTAGTGCATCTGGCCAGCGACGTTGAACCGCCTGGATAAATTCATCAACAAACGCATCATAATCAGAGCCCGTAATACGAGGGTGACGCCAACCCATATACATGCGGTCAGCTAGGCGTTGTGGATTGTTGGTGCCAACATCTAATACAACAGGCAGCGTGTACGCTGGGCTAATACCACCACAAGCGGTATAAAGAGCAAGCTTACCGATTGGAATACCCATCCCACCGATACCTTGGTCACCAAGGCCAAGAATACGTTCACCATCAGTGACAACGATGACTTTTACGTTGTGGTTTGCTGCGTTGTTAAGAAGGTCATCAATGCGGTCGCGGTTTGGGTACGAGATAAATAGGCCACGTCCACGACGGTAGATATTAGAAAAGTTTTCACACGCAGCACCAACTGTTGGTGTGTAGATGATTGGCATCATTTCAGTGATGTGGTTTTGCACCAATCGATAGAAAAGTGTCTCGTTAGTATCTTGAATATTGCGCAGATAGATGTGTTTATCCATATCACTTTCAAAACTGCGATACTGTTGGTAAGCGCGTTCAACTTGTTCTTGGATAGTTTCAGTTGTTTCTGGAAGTAAACCTTCCAAGTTGAATGAAATGCGTTCTTCAGTGGAGAAAGCACTGCCTTTGTTGAGCAAAGGAGTACTCAATAGCGCAGGGCCTGCGAAGGGGATATAAAGCGGACGTTTATCGTTATTCATCACGAACCTATTGTCAGGGAGAAAGGAGCCAAAAAATCTACCAGTCGATATTTAGGCATAGCAGTCATATTGTAAACTGAATCTGCCTGCATCTGAAAACGGTTTAGGTATATACTTTGCCACCTTTCAAAAAAAGTTTGTCAAAAATGCATTGCTTACCTATTGATAGCCTTAAAAATACCGTTCTTGATAACCTTCGTGTCGGCAATCTGGTTGTAGAAGCGGAGACTGGGTCGGGAAAATCTACTCGTTTACCATTATGGGCAAGTCAGATTGGTCGAGTGTTAGTTATCGAACCGAGAAGAATCGCTTGTACCTCTTTAGCTCTATTTTTGGCTGAACAAAGTGGTCTAGGTTTAGGTAAGCAGATTGGTTATGCGATCAAATTAGATCAAAAATTTGATGAAAAAACTGAGATCGTATTTGTTACACCCGGAATTGCATTGCGTTGGTACAGTGAAAATCAATTGACCGATTTTGATGTGATTATCGTGGATGAATTTCATGAGCGTCGCTGGGATATCGATCTTCTAGTTGCATTACTTAACACAGAGCAACATCGGTCAAATTATTCACATCGAGTGGTGATCACTTCTGCCACCATCGAAGGTGGAAAATTGGCTAGATACGTCAAAGCGCAGAGGCTTCAAGCTCAAGGACGAAACTTTCATGTGTCACTTCAGCATGTGGCGACCGAGTCTAGACAACTGCCTGATATACGTAGACTTGAATCACGGGTAAAACAGGAGGTGGAGCGGCTTAGCCTTGAGCTCGAGGGGGATATTTTAGTATTTCTGCCTGGGCGTAAAGAGATCAATGCATGTCAGCAAGCATTAGCTGGTCTCGACCGGCTTATTGTTCCGCTTCATGCGTCAGTCTCAGAGCAGGAGAGACAATGGGCATTGAATATCCAACCTCAACCGAAAGTGGTGTTAGCAACAAACGTAGCGGAAACATCATTGACGATTCCAAATATCGTGGCGGTAGTAGATTCTGGTCTAGAAAGACGGACTGAGCAAAGAAATGGTCGAACAGCCCTTAGCTTAAAACATATATCCAAAGCCAGCGCAAAACAGAGAATGGGACGAGCAGGGCGTGTAATGGACGGTGTGTGCGTTCGATTATATGGTGAGCATGCTGCATTATCGGAAGTGACACCTCCAGAATTGCAGCGCGAATCATTAACTGAAGCGATGTTGGCTGCTGCAAGTTGTGGTGCTGCGTTAAATCAGCTTGCTTTTATTGATCCGCTGCCTGAAAAGTCACTTCGACAAGCAACCGATATTCTTCGCGCGATGGATGCTATTGATGATAACGGTTTGGCAACGGCACATGGCCATTTAATTTATCCACTACCTATCGATGCTCTCTACGCCGATTTAGTTACCCGCATGCCAACAAAAGCACTTCGTGAAGCTATGGTGGATTTGACCGCAGTGTTAGCAACACCAGCCAATTTTTATCGGTGTACTGGGGATGAAGAAGCACAGCTACGTCTAGAGCAACAAGAACCTCTTGGTTGTGATGGTCAGTTATCGATTCGTCTATTGAGAGGTGATGAGTTTGATGGCGTAGTCGTTGATCAGGACGTAATGAAAGAAGCACAAGCACTCTCACAACAAATGCGCGAGTTATTTGAATTACCCCGGTTGAGTGTGGCTTCCCGTTATCGTCATGCAGATCTTATTTTAGCGATTGGTAGTTTACACCCTGAACTGGTGTTTGTTCGTCGTGAAAAGCGCCGAGAGGCATTTGCCAATGGGGAACTTGAAGTGATCTTAGGTCGCGATAGTCGCTTTAAATCCCAGTCGGAGGCCGCGTTAGTTTTAGATACTCACAGTGTCCCCGGTCGAGGGGTAAAACAAACACTCACCTTAGCAACAAGAGTGATGCCAATACCATTAGAAATGATTGAGAAAATAGGGCTAGGGGAGTGGCAGCAAGGTGAAGCTACTGTCATCGGCGATGAGACATTCGTTGAGCTAAGCTTGCTCTATGCAGGACGTAAGATACTCACGCGTCAGCAAGAGGCTCAAGGTGAATTGGCGATCAAGCCTATGATTGAAGCAGTGAAAGCAAATAGTTTATTGCCAGGACTCTATCAGCAAAGAGAAAAAGAAATTAGACACTGGAAGCTATGGATTGAACTAGGAGAATGCGAGGAACTTGTTGATCACGATGATTTAACATTCGAATATTGGTTTGGTGAACAATTAGCATTGCTCGAGCTCACCGATATGGATGAATTAATGTTATTTGAATGCGATGATTTTATGTTCGACGGCATACCCGATTGGCAGTACATGGATTTTGCAGAGCGCTTTCCACTCGAACTTGCCTTAGGAGACTTGAATCTCTCTGTTGAATATTTCGCCAAAAAGAAACTGATATACGTGGTTTACCAAAATGGGTTGCGTAAAGGCGATCCAAAACGATGGGAATTACCTCGCTGGAGTGGTTGGAGAATCCAATATAAGAAAGCAAGCCGCATTCTTGATATTAAATAATGAGAATATTACGCAACGGATCACCTATATGATTATTTTGTAGGCGACATGTTATAGGGTTGATTTTTATATAGCTTTTCATGCTTGTTTTTGGGAATAAAAGACGAATGTTTTATATCCTATTGCTATAAAGAATCGGATAGATGATAGTTGACTTGAACTTTGGGTATCGAGTGTCTGGCTAGTACTTAATATTATTCAGATAGATTGTCCCAAGCTCTGGTTGGTTAGATAAACTGTGTTGCCGAGGCTACGGGGGATGATATGGAACATCAAGGCAAGGCATGTGTGATATTCGACTACACCTCTTTTTTGGGGGCTTCTTGCAATAAAAAGTGGACGTTTTTGGAAGCAATGAGTTCTTTTGCTCCGATTTTTAGCGTGGCGTGGAAAGATACCGTTAATAGGGGGTTATCTCCTGAAGACGAGTTATGGGATTTGGCGATGAAATCAATGTCGGCAGGTCGTAGTGACGAATCAAACTTACGTACACTAGTTAAATTGGCAAAGGATCAGGGGATTGCTGAGCTTAAATTAGTGATGCCCTATGAGTTAGATAATCAACAGTTAGAACGGATTCAAACAAAATCAAAAGTGGTTATTAAGCGTTTACAGCAAGACGAATTAAGCATTACTTTTTAAGGGCCCTCGCGGGCCTTTTTTGTTATACCCCTTAAATTTCAACCTTGATTGCAGAAAATTAGCGTTTTTTTGTCTATCATCAGGGAGTTACATTTTTAATGGATTAAAGAGGTATTGAATGGAAATAAAAGCAACTTGGCTCGCGATTCCTTTTCTTTGTTTTGCCCCTTGGTATGCCAGTGCCGAGCAAGATACTAATAATGCGTATTACCGTTTTTTGTACGCTGATCTCAGTGCTGGTTCACTAAATGAAAATTTAGGTACAAATAGCAATGTAACTGCGTTAGATGTTGGTGGGAATTGGTTGCCAACCGATAACGTGATTGTCTCTTTTGATTACTCAGCGCGTTTTATCCACCCAGATATCACGACAACGGAAATCTATACCCTGTTACCAGGTGTCGGCTACCGATATGGGATCGCTAATAATTTTGATGTTTATGCTATTGCGAAAGCCGGGTTTGTTTGGGCTAAGCAGACTAACGATATCACTGACGAAAAATTAGAAAGTGATGATGAGTTTATGCTCGGCGGAGAGCTTGGCGTAAAGTATGCGCTCTCTTCTGCATTACAACTCGGTGCATCGGTTGAACTAAATCGCAGTGATTTAATTGACGAAGATGTCTATACGCTAGATGCAAACTATCTTGTTTCAACCAGATTTTTACTGGGTGGATTTTATCGTCATAGAGAGGGCGATGGTACAAATAGCACCAATGAGGGTGGTGTTTCGATTAAATTCCTCTATTGATTCTAAACCCCCTCAATTACGTTCAATGATTAGTTAGTGAGGGGGATGTTCTTATAAACGTTCTTATAAAGTCTTATAAAGGACAGGCACTGAGGGATCCCCACAAACTTAAATCCTAAGCTCTTGAGCCAACTGTATTTTTTGGCAGAAGGTATTTATAGTTCTTCGCCAAGATGACATTGTTATAACTAGATATTTGTTTTTTAATACTCGTTTCCCAAGGGTG
>NZ_QVMU01000130.1 GCF_003605645.1 Vibrio sinensis
GTGATGGTCGATGTGGTTGAGTTGAGTTTTCTACTTGTGAGAATTGTGAGGTGAGTGCGTCAATTTTCTGATGGTGTTGGTTTAGTTTGAATGATGCTAGATAACAGTGTTGATTAGTGATTTTCACCAAGATCTCTGAGGAATAGTTCTGACGATTGTTTTTATTTGACAGGTGATAGTGTGTGGATTGATGATGGGATTGGATAACGAAGAGAGAGTGAGAGAGAGAAAGAGAGAGAGAGAGAGAGAGAGTATTTTGCGGRTGAKGAGCGMKTGGCAMTGTGGRGAKATGATGTGGTCTAGTGAAGCGATCCTATCGGTCATGCGTCACGATGACACAGGTATGTTGTGTTGTTCTTTTTTTGTTTTTGTTTTTGTTAGTGATGTTTATTTGCTACTTGTGATACAATGATATCATTACTGTCTGATGTTAGTTGGTGAGGAGATGGTGTTTATGCATTTTTGTTTTGTATTTCCTATTTCAGGTGTGTGTTGTGTGGTGTTGACTGAGTGATTTGTTCAAATGTACAGGAAAGAGGCAGTGAAAAACAGTGTGAATACGAAGGAATGCGA
>NZ_QVMU01000132.1 GCF_003605645.1 Vibrio sinensis
ACCGTGAGGCCAAACTTGGCATGTGACCGTGAGGCCAAACTTGGCATGTGATACCTTTTCGGAAAGCCCAAAGACAGCCCTCCGACGAAAGAAGCAGGACAATGGAACTCTTCCATTGACTCTTTGTCGACCCCAAATTTTGACCTTTAAGTACTTTTTCGGGCATTTTCGTGATTTGTGCTATATTACGGACCCAAAATTACTTKTTCAAGCATTGTTTTCGAATTTTTTCATGCATCAAARCTCGTTAAGACTAGATGGGGKATCCCTACATRGCGGGTGGGACCCACGGCGAAYGGTTCATCAAGWCTTMAAAAMAGAATATATACGATTGCATTGCATATACTAACGGATGCGATCATACCAGCACTAATGCACCGGATCCCATCAGAACTCCGCAGTTAAGCGTGCYTGGGCGAGAGTAGTACTAGGATGGGTGACCTCCCGGGAAGTCCTCGTGTTGCATCCCTCTTTTTTTTTTTTTTTTTTTGGTTAAAACTTTATGACTCTATAACTTCTATACCGTGAGGCCAAACTTGGCATGTGATACCTTTTCGGAAAGCCCAAAGA
>NZ_QVMU01000133.1 GCF_003605645.1 Vibrio sinensis
CATACTTTCCCAATTTACACACTTCCATTCGCCACCTCCACACACATACACAATTGCACGAACACAAACACAAACAAAAACACACAAACACACACCTAATCAATCACTCACTCACTCAACCATTCACTCACACACTCTCTCACTCTGCTCGCCCACCACCAACAATATGCTRTGCTGTATYCCATCGACTGGTCGATCAGCACTCAGACAACTCTCTGCTCACTAGTCACATGACAGAATCAATCTGCAATCGAGAYATACCAYACATTGTCCTAACTGATGGCCTATTTGAACACAGTTGTGATRGACASTCRCCTGTGAAATACCACTACACAAGTGTTACTGCTGCATTACACACATCGGAGAAATAACTCTTCTGGCTTATGTTTGCAGTGTGTTTCGAGATTCAGAGTTGCGATTGCGAGTTCCATTTCACAGGTTATGTGGACTTAACACACATTGGGTTGATATGTTATGAAGACCAACACTGTGGTTTATTCAACTAGTCGTTTCGTAGACATGTCGACGTGACACCACTCGAACCGACCTCAACCGACTCGTTCAGAT
>NZ_QVMU01000134.1 GCF_003605645.1 Vibrio sinensis
AAGCAGCTTTCCGAATTAAAGAATTTGCTTGGCGACCATAGCGTTGCGGACCCACCTGACTCCATGCCGAACTCAGAAGTGAAACGCAATAGCGCCGATGGTAGTGTGGGGTCTCCCCATGTGAGAGTAGGACATCGCCAGGCTTTAATTCCGCACTTGCTTRMAATKYAAGCAAGTCACCATAGAATTCTTTTTTTTGTTTTCAGCTTTTTYAAAAAGCTAAATGCAAAATAACTTAGAGTTTTATGTTGACTTTCAAAGTGGGAAGCGTAWTATACGCACCTCGCTGATGCACTAAGGTGCTGAAAGCAAAGCTCTTTAACAATATAAACCTATCAATCTGTGTGGGCACTCGTTGATGATAATCCAATAAGTTTTTGCTTAGGCAAAGACTGTTTCTTCGGAAAYAAATTGGGTTCAATGAACTGAGTGACCAATACGAATAATGACTTTCTCTTGTAGAAAGAAGTTATTTGGCACAGTCAATTCATTACCATTCTGTTGGAATGGTAATAGCTTTAAAATTACTTCTTACTTTCGAGTAAGGACAGTTTTG
>NZ_QVMU01000136.1 GCF_003605645.1 Vibrio sinensis
CTCTATTTTATGAGTGAGAGACGTTCGATTTTGCCGGACTCAATTTCGAATAATCATCTCTAGGAGATGATATTGCCAAGAACACTTGAATGTGTTTTTTGGTGTTTATCTTAAAGATAAACATTGAGAACTTTTTTTGATAACAACAATGTTGTTATCAGTCAGCTTTCCAAATTGTTAAAGAGCATATGAATCTGAAGCGAAGCTTCAAAATACATTTTCTAAAGACTTTCAGCGTCGAAAATTCCAACCACATACATTACTGAGTGGTTTGGATATCCTATTCCAAAAATTCTTAGAGAATGGTGGGCGATACCGGGCTCGAACCAGTGACCCCCTGCTTGTAAGGCAGGTGCTCTCCCAACTGAGCTAATCGCCCACTAAAAGTTTTAATTCCTTCGTGGAGAAAGAATGGTGGGTCGTGCAGGATTCGAACCTGCGACCAATTGATTAAAAGTCAACTGCTCTACCAACTGAGCTAACGACCCTTAGTGGTATCCCGTAGGGGAGTCGAACCCCTGTTACCGCCGTGAAAGGGCGGTGTCCTAGGCC
>NZ_QVMU01000016.1 GCF_003605645.1 Vibrio sinensis
TTCACCCTTGGGAAACGAGTATTAAAAAACAAATATCTAGTTATAACAATGTCATCTTGGCGAAGAACTATAAATACCTTCTGCCAAAAAATACAGTTGGCTCAAGAGCTTAGGATTTAAGTTTGTGGGGATCCCTCAGTGCCTGTCCCTTTAAGTGAATCCAGCACAAATAGATTGAGCGGTCAGTTTGTTGCGGTAAAAAATGTGGGCAAAAGTATGGGTAACGAACTACTGACTATTCGGCAACTATTAAGTGTTGGTTTGTCAACGTCTAGTGTAACCGAGCCTTACACATCACCATTGATGTTGGGCAACCTAGCGAACAAGCATAAGTAAAAATTGACACATATAATCAATCAGTTACTAGCATTTACAATAAAAATAAAATGGGGTTTTGGGGGAGATTTGTACTTTCCGTAACATAACTCTATGGTGGTACGGGCTCAGCCCGTACCACTATGAACTAGTTGGATATTGCAGTCGGTGTTGCTTCTTTTACTCGATCTTCTTCGTTTAGTGATTTCTCATACTGGCTATACTTCCACCAAGCAAAACCAAGAAAGATTACAATACCACCAACATTGTAGAAAAGGATTGTCATAATATCAGCTCCCGTTGGGAAAGTTGATGCAAGGAAGCCAACACTAAAGATTGCGATTAACACAGATACCGCTGCGATTCCGACCTTACGTGAGCCCATTTTGAAGTCTCGTTCAAGATGGTCCAATTTTAGACGTAGATTTAGGTAAGCCAGCATGATGAATAGAGGCGGAAGCATTGAAGCTGCTGCTGTCATGTTAATTACTGTATTCATTAGATCTTGTGCTGTATTTGATCCTAACGTTGGGATGACCATCAGTGGGATAACAATCAGGAATTGATACCACGCAGCACGGGCAGGTACTCCATTTTCGTTCAATTCAACAGTCTTCTTACCAAAGATACCTTCTGGAATTTCAGAGAAAAATATTTTTACTGGTGTTGCTGTCCACATTAATAGTGAGCCAAACATCGCAGTGAATGAAACTAAGCCGACAAAGCGGTTCATTATAATTTCAGATAGGCCGAAGTGTGTAGCCAGACCTTCAAATACTTGAACTGAACCGCCTGTATATTTCAGTGTACCACTCGGAACAAAAACGTTAATGAGCACAGAAGCCACACAGTAAAGCACACCGATGAAAATACCCGCTATGATGATTACTTTAACAAAAGATTTTGAGCCACCTTTGACGTCGTTCACGTACACTGCGACCGATTCTGCACCACCAGCAGCCATGAAGATCCAAGTAGTAATACCGAGGAATGCCCAACTAAACTCCGGAATCATTGCCTCTACTGTGATAGGGTCAGCAGGTTGTACACCACCGATTAATGCTGCACCTGCAAGCAGGATGTAAGACATAGTTAAAAGTAGCATAAGAGAAGATGTGACTGACGTAATTGGCCCCAACATCTTAGCACCATTAGTCGATACGTAAGTCGCGAATGCGAACAAGATCATACTTAGCACAGTTGTAGTTAATGGGGTAAAAACATACTCATATCCAAGGAATGCGTACGATGCATACGCAATAACACGAGGCAGCAAAGAGGTGAAAAAGAATAGATTAACGAACCAATAGGTGTAGGCAGAAATAAACGCCCAACGACCACCTAGTGAACTTTTTACCCAAGCGTACACTCCCGCTTCGGAGTCTTTATTCAGAGATACGAACTCTGCGATGATCAAACAAAAAGGAATGAAGTAAAAAATGGTTGCTAAGAAAAACATTGGTGCAGAAGCAAGACCAATCTCAATGTTATTATTAATTACGTTATTAAAGCTAAATACTGCGGCAAATGTTAAGGACAATAACCCGAATTTACCTATGGTATTACGTTTGGATTCAGACATATTCTATCTCCGATGAATCACTTTTGATGTGTAGGGAGGAAAGACTTACAATGATGTGATCGCAGTCTTTCTCTTGATTTTTTTATTTATTTAAGAAGTAGCCATCTTCGATAGTCACTTTGAGCACCACTTTTCTTACCCTGTGATCTCCATGGAAGCGGTACGCTTTATCATTTTCAAAAATTGCAATCTGACCTTCGAAAAGCTCGCGTGTTTCTCCTTGACCAATAAAGTATTCGCGGTCAGTTTCATCACTGTAAGCTTGTTTAGTCTGGAGGTTTTTTTTGTTGGCAAATTCAACTGTTTCACGGCCTTCGAGATAGTAGTGCACATCGAAGTAGCGCCGATTACCGACAAGCGTTTCTGTCTGTTCGGCGATGCCGTCCTCAATCATGTAAGCCAGCGAATCCCCAATGGAATACATCACACCGTCTCTGAGCTTTTCAGTATTACCGATGGCTTCCACGCATCGGTTCCATTTGCGACCATTGCGGTACACCACTTTGAATTGTTCTAAGTTGTCTAACACGATCATGGATTACGCCTCATTTTCTGGTTGAGTGTTGTCTTGGTTAAAAAACGCGTTATTGAAGTTATGACGTGCCATGGCTTGTGCGCTGCAATCACCTCTTTGAAGTGGTATCACCGTTAATCCATAACTGAATTCATCCATGTACACCCGATAAGAGTCGAGCACTTCGCTACCCCATGAGTTTGAACCTAGTCCCATCACCTGATGGTCGAGATTGAGTGTGATATAACCACTCTTTTCAAGTTCAATAGTGTGCTGTGCTTGATGCAGGTTTTGATTGGTGTAGTACCATGCACTGAAATTGATTTCTTGTTGTGGTTTCACTAATAAGCCAGCACCATGTCGGTTAGTCAGTGATACCCAACGTACATTTTGGCGGTTGCCATTGTTTTGTGGGAATGGGTAGTTTTCGAACATGTCGTCAACATTGGTGTGGTAAACATCGATCATGTTGGCCTGACAGCTGTCTTGGTAATTTTCTTCAGGGCCACGACCGTAGTAGCTAACTTGGTTAAAAGCACTGTTGATACCTAAATCCAAACCAATCACAGGAATTACATGAGGGTAGTCACCGTAGCGAACACCGCTGAGTTCGATATTCAAATGGCCTTGCGCATTAATTTGATAGCGGTATGTACAGCGCATACCAAAATCGAACACAGGCGGTGCAACAATACTAGTCGTTGTTATTGAAACCGCATTACTCGTCGCTTGCACATGTAATGTACGAAAATGCTCTTGCATAATTTGCAGGTGCGCTGGATGCCATAAGCCTTCGTACTCTTGCTTGTGGTTATCAATCATCGGCTTGAAGAAGTTCAGCTTCGGTTCTGATTGAATCAACTCTTCACCATTGATTCGCCAAGATGTTAGTTTTCCGTTCACTTTCGAGAATGTGAGTGTGAAGTTGTGGCCTTCAATCACATATTCCATGCGACTTTCATTCACTATCAAAGGTATGGCATTGTGGTTGCTAAATGCAGGCTGAGATGCTGTATTTTGTTTAAGCTGGAACTGATAAACCGCGATATCGTGGTTTGCCTCACTGTAAAGGGTTCGGCTGTCTTTGCGCACAGTGAAGTTAATAAAAGTTTCACGCTCATCAAGCTCAGGAAGATTAATTACTACTTCACGATCGCTGTTTGCATCAAGGGCTTCAACTTTGAATTGTACCGTACGTAAGGTTTCACCCTCTGCGCGGACATCAGCTGTAATAGTGTAATCATCCATCTTGGTGAACCACAGTTTGTTCTTAATAATGAACTTATTTTGCTCACCTTCTACTTTGTCAATTTTTACCGGTGCAATCACTTGTTTGTATTCTTTAAGGCCCGGCCCCGGTGTTTGATCAGAATAGATTAATCCATCCATACAGAAGTTATAGTTGTTCGGGTAATCGCCATAATCGCCACCATATTTGTAAAACTCTTGACCATCCTCGTCTCGAGCCAGAATACCGTGGTCACACCATTCCCACACATAGTGGCCCTGAATGTGATCGTGTTGGTAGAACACGTTTTGATACTCGGTAAGACCACCAGGTCCATTACCCATCGCGTGTGCGTATTCACAAATAATGCGTGGCTTCTCGTGTGGATGTTCACCAAAATAATTCATTAACTGAACACGTGAATACATAGTTGAAATCACATCAACGACTTCTGCATCACGATCTTCTTCATAGTGAACAAGACGCGTGTCATCAATCGCCTTAGTCGCCGCGTACATAGCACGAATGTTGCAGCCATAACCGGATTCATTGCCCAGAGACCACATAATGATTGAAGGGTGGTTCTTTTGCGCATGAACATGTCGTTCGGCACGTTCAACAAAAACACTTTCCCATGCTGGATCATTCGTGATTCGGCTTAAATCGCCAACGTTAGCAAAGCCGTGAGTTTCAACATCTGTTTCTGCCATCACAAACAAACCGTAAATATCACACAGCTCGTAAAAACGGGGATCGTTAGGGTAGTGAGCGGTACGCACGGAGTTGATGTTATGTTGTTTCATCAAAACCAAGTCTCTTTCTACTCGATCCATGCCTACTGCTCGACCTTTGAGGTGGTCATTGTCATGACGATTGACACCATGCAGCATCACGTATTGATTGTTGATGTAGAACAGACCATCACGTATTTTAATGTCGCGGAAACCAACACGCTGCGGGATAACTTCAAGCACATTGCCTTGGCTATCTTTTAGAGTAATGAATAGATAGTAGAGATAAGGATTTTCAGCAGTCCAATGAACTGGATTGACCATATCAATGACTAGATTTGTAGTGTTAGAACTTTGAATAGATAGGGCGTCGCTTTGACCGCTAGCTAGCACATTACCTTTATCTTGTAGCGTGTACTCTAAGGTGTAACCAGCTGCAATCACCGAGCTAAGGTTCTCGATTTCAACTTGGCAGTTTACTGTTGCACTTTTGTAATCGTCAGCAAAATTGGTACGAACAGTGAGATCCTGGATGTGAACTTGTTCTTTTCCGACTAAGTAAACATCACGAAAAATCCCTGCTGTCCACCACATGTCTTGGTCTTCGATGTAAGTGGAGTCAGCCCACTGCATTACACGAACCGATAGTAAGTTTTCACCTTGTTTTACGTAGGTGGAAATGTCGAACTCTGCCGTTAAACGACTACCTTTGCTAAAACCAACGTATTTGCCATTTACGTACACTTCAAAGTAGGTCTCAACGCCATCAAACTTGATAATAGTTTGCTTGCCATCCCATTGCTCACTAAGAGTGAAAATGCGCTGGTATGCCCCAGTAGGATTATCACTTGGCACAAATGGCACATCAATTGGGAATGGGAAGCCTTCGTCGGTATATTGAAGGTCACCATGACCTTCCATTTGCCACATATTTGGAACGGTAATTTGCCCCCACTCAGACATTTTCTGTGAATAAAATTCATCAGGCACCAACATTGGGTTAGTGAAAAAGTTGAAATTCCATTGACCACTAAGCAGCATAAAGCGATCGCTAAGCTCACGTTGGAATGTCTGTGCGGTTTTAACTGAGTCATATGAGAAGAAATAAGCACGTGGTGCCATACGGTTCTCATGTAGATGTAGGAATTTTTCCCAGTTGTTCACGATTACTCTCCCTCGGCTTAAATGTCTTGGTGACTGCCGACGTTCTGTTGAAAAAGACTCGATGAGTTTACCGAGTGGATTTTAGTAAAAGTTTTACTAAAATAAACACCTAAAGCCGGTTAACTTTAACCTAATCACGCTTTGACTTAGTTTTGAGTTAAATGATGTGACCTGGTTAAAAAACTTACGTTCTGATGTAAAAAGAAGCGACTAAGGGTAAGTAAAACTAGTAAAAGTGATAAAAAAATGAGGAATATAGACATAAAAAAAGCACTGACGTGTCAGTGCTTTTTGACAAAATAAAATGTAAGGATCAGTCGAGCGCTTTTGTCGTACCACGTAACTTAAGCTTACTTGGTACATAAACTTGCAGCGGCAATGCGCGACCGTCTCGATATTTCTCTACCAGCAAGTTTACCCCTTGAATCCCCATCATCTCAGAGTGAATACGCACTGTTGAGAGCGGTGGGAAAGTAAAACGTGCTGTTGGAATATCATTTACGCTAATCAAAGCGATATCTTGCGGTATGTTCAAGCCAAATTCGTGAATAGCGCGCAATACGCCGATAGCAATAGAGTCTGACGCGATAAATAAGGCATTAGGAAAGTTTTCTTTTGTCAGCATTGTTTTTGCTAGGTTATAACCGGACAAACTTGAAAAATCACCACGGTAGATATCAATTTTTGATACAACACCTTTCAGACTCCCATATTCCACAAAAGCTTTTTCACGAATGTCTGCGGTATTCGGTTCATCTTGCCCACCGATGAAGCCAATACGTTCGTATCCTTGATCAATAAAGAAGTCAATCACCTGCTTGCTAATACGCACCAGATCGATATCAACACAATCATAAGAGCGTTCTTGATCTGAAAAATCGATGTGACAGATACTGTCAGCTAAGTGCTTGGGTAACTGATTAATAGTTCGCTGATCGATTTTTCCAACTAGCAGCACACCTGTAATCTTTTGTATTTCAATGCAAATTTCACTGTTATAACAATTGGTTAGGGCGATACCCAACTTATCACACTGCGTTTCAATGCCGTGACGAATCGATAAGTAATACGGATCATTCACTTCCGCTTCTTGCTTATAATTATAGAGCGCCAAAAAGTGGTGTCGTCGTTTGGTCTCTTTTGTGGCTTTCTTTGAACTGCTAGTGCGGTATTCCAGCTTTTCAGCAATCTCTAAGATACGGTGTTTCGTGTCATCTTTTACGCTTAGTGTCGGGTCATCATTCAACACGCGTGATACGGTTGCAAGTGAAACGCCCGCTTCGGTAGCGATATCTTTTAATGTTGCCATGTTTATTTCTCGTCGGCATAGCCGACTGTTCCAGCGATAATTCATTCATTGTAAAGAGGTAGTTACGGAAGCACAAACTTTTAGTAAACCTGTTTTCTTCAATAATTTATGCCTACCATTTGTCACCTCACAAGTCAGATTCAAACTCATTATCGACATTTTAACCAAAATTCGATATTTATCCTTGTATTTATTATATTGACTGATATCGTGAAAATTATTTTTAGTAAAAATTTACCGGAGCTTTAATGATGGAAACTATTGCTTACCCAGACTTCGCAAAACTAGAAATGCGCACAGGAAAAATAATTGAGGTTGTTCGTCACGAAAACGCAGATAAGCTGTATATCGTACAGATTGATATCGGCAAGACCACGCTGCAAACAGTCACGAGCCTAGTTCCGTACTACACAGAAGAAGAATTAGTGGGTAAACAAGTCGTGGTTCTATGCAATCTTGCAAAAGCAAAGATGCGAGGTGAAACGTCGGAATGCATGCTGCTTTGTGCGGAAACGGATGACGAATCAGAATGTGTATTGTTGGCACCTGAACGCGTAATGCCGACTGGGATAAGAATTGTTTAGTCTTAAAATACAGTAAACCACTTTCGCAGTAGTAAACTGAAAATTAAATCAATTCATATTTTACCTCCTAACACCTCCTTTCCAATTCGGGTTTAACGCATGGTTAAACCCGAAATACGCCCTCTACTTAGTATAAAAAGCTGTTCATTGTGATGGCTTATTGACATAACCTATTTTTTCGCCAGAGGTTTTGTCTTATCAAAAAAAGAACCGGTCACTCAAGCCCACTGGTACAAGTGAACCTAAGGCGAGCTATCGTTCAACCATTATTTATGAACGTTCGCCACAAGTAAAAGCTTGGGTATTAAACCGAGCAGGTGGGATATGTGAATTTTGCCAACAACAAGCTCCCTTTATGACTTTATCCGGTTCTCCTTACTTAGAAGTTCATCATGTAAGGCGGCTCTCTTTAGGTGGTTCTGATACTGCTTCCAATTGTGTTGCATTGTGCCCAAACTGTCATCGGTCCTTTCATTACAGTATTGAACATGAACTATTGGTTGATAAATTATATCAATTAAACACTGAGCTTATCCGTGAGTGAAATGTATAAAGAACCAAGTTTGAGATAAAGCGATTAACGAAAAAGGACTCTATGAGTCCTTTTTTTATGCGTCAATTCCCTAACCTCACCGATAAAGCGAAAGACGCACAAAAGTTAAAAAGCATTGAATTAGCGAGCAAAACCAACTGATTTGGTAACTTCTTTCAAAGTGACGTAAACGATTGCTTTTGGTGTGATCAGCATCGCATATATTTATGCAACGCTTGATTATAGTCGGCGCCAATTCGGTTCACCTCACTTTACGACCAATTTTTCGGATAGGTTAATAATGAAAAAACATACTCTTGCTCTTTCTCTCAGCATGCTACTTCTGGGGAGCTCATTTTCAGCTTTGGCAGAAATTAAGAACGTAACACTGCTGCACACCAATGATATTGAAAGTGTCTATGAACCTGTTGATGCATTTTGGAACCCGGATATTTCACGAATCGGTGGTATCCCTTATCTAGCTACTTTGATCCATGAAACTCGCGCACAAGAAGAGGTCAGTTTTCTGTTTGATGCTGGCGATATTTTTACCGGTTCACTATCAAAGAAAACACAAGGCAAACTGGCATTCGACCTTTACAGTGCTATGGGTTACGACGTGATAACCCTAGGTAACCATGAATTTGAATATGGCTGGAAAACACTAAAAGAGACCATGCCTCGCGCAGCTTACCCAGTACTGAATGCCAATATCAAGTTCGAACAAAACAATGCACCATTCGCACAACCATACACTATTGTTGAACGTGATGGTGTTCGTATTGGCGTCGTTGGCGTAATGGGGATTGATGCGTTTTATAACACCATGTGGAAAGGTAATCGCAAAGGCTTAACGATTGACGATCCAATCGAAGTCGCACAATTCTGGGTTGATAAAATTCGAGATGAAGTGGACATGGTGGTGGTGTTGACCCATCAAAATAAAACCGCTCCGATGCAAACAGACAAAGAAGCCGATCCTGAAGTTCAACGCGGATTCGATGAAGATTACGCAATGGCTGGAAAACTAAAAGGTGTGGACGTCATCTTTGGTGGTCACTCTGATCATGGTTTATGGGAACCTGTTGTTCATCCAGATACAGGAACCGTCGTTGGCCTGACATTTGGTCAAGGTAAATATTTGGGCTACACCAAATTTGCTGTAGATACTGAAAAACACAGCGTTAAACTGCTAGATGGCAAACTCATTCCAGTAGAGTCCGACAAATTAGAACGTGATACAAAAACCGGTGAATTAATTGATCAGGCACGAGCAAGCTTCCCTGAACTGAGTGAGCAAATCGCAACCATTAACGACACCGCATTTCGTCGTTACTACCGTGAATCGAATATCGGCAACCTTGTCGCAGATATGATGCGTGACACAGGAAAAGCTGACATTGGTATGATCAGCTCAGGTAGCATTCGTGTGGATTTAAATAGCGGCCCTGTGACACTTGAAAATGTCATGAATGTGTTCCCATTCACCGATAAACTAGCAGTTGTATCTATCAGCGGAAAACAAGTAAAAGAGCTGCTTGAATACAGTTACACTCTGCCGTATGGTTTGGCGCAATTCTCTGGCATCGAAGCGAAATACGATAGCCGTAAACCAGAGGGTGAACGCTTATTATCTCTGAACATTAATGGCAAGCCAGCGGAAGATAACAAGCAATACAGTGTTGCGACTTATTCATACGCAGCAAGTGGTGGTGATGGTTACCATGTTTTTGCTAAAGGAACGCCTGTTTCTCAAGGCGATCTTGTGATGCAAGTTTTGATTGACCAATTTAAAGCACAAAAACAGATAACTGTGCCTCCTCTAGGTCGCCAAATTGATATCAGTCGCTAACGAGGAACGTTTAACACGTGTCTTTTCGACAAGAATATAACGGATGCAAAACCTACGGTTGCTCAAACAGCGGCGAGCCTGATTTCGCCCATTATTCTCTATCAAATCGACTCGGTTATCCGGCATGGCACTGCGAATTATGCGGTGCCTATCCTCCAGAACTACTCAATCCCCCCATCCTCTCTTTGGCTGAGCAAATCCAACAACGCCAATTTGAGCCCTACTTCCATTGTGATAACCAAAGATGTGATTGCCAAAGATGTGATTACCAAAGCCATGCTACTTGGCTTCGTTATGGCAAAACAGCAACTGGTAGTCAGCGAGTTCAATGCCGTGAATGTCATAAGGTCAAGGCACTGCCGAATCCTGCTGCTATCACAACGACACTGCAACCTTTACTGGATGCACTTTTAAGTGGAGTTAAACCGAACCATCTACAACGACAACTTGGGCTAAGCAGTAAAATATTCAATCAACGGTTGAAGCAACTTGCGACGCTATTAACCCAGTTCACTCGTCTGCATGAACAGCAGCATTGGCAGGCACCATCCCCAATCACGTTACAGACGCGGAGCCATATCCAATATTGTCGTTCGGGATTACAACGCCAGCAGCGATCTCAAAAACAAAGCCATGCACATGTGTGGACATTAGCGACGGTTGATGCGAGTACAGGGTACGTTTACTTGATTAGTGATAACGCACTCTATCCTATCGATATTGCTGATAAAGAACATCACAGCTCAGCTTCGCACCCGGGTATTCAGGGAACACATTGGCTTGAAAATAGTCGTTATGCTCAAGTTCATCAAGAACCCGATTTCAGTGACGAGCCTGATGTATTGGCTCGTGCTGAGAAAACTTACACTAAGATTCTGGCACGAAGCCAATTTGATCAGCTTGGTTATTGCCTCAGTATTCATGCATCTCTTGGTGAGGGGACATTATTGCGCCCAGTTTATGCTGCCCACGCTCACATGCAAAACCTGCATCAATGGTTACCAAGTCATACTGATATCAATTTGCTACTAGAACATGAAAGCTTTCTACGTGGCGCTGCGATGACGGCGTTTTCTCATTCCATTAATCACGGTACAACATCGCTTTATTACTGGCACCTTTCCTGCGCAAATAGTCAATCAAATGCTCAGAGTGATTTGGGCAGAAGTATGAGTTGGTGGAACGAACGATGGCATCAAATTGAGTTATTGCGCCACAATAAACAATGGCAGGTGGGGATTGGTTTATTGACGCCTCATAAGCCTAAATCAATCAAAGCGATCTACGCCCTATTTCCTAATACTCTCGATGGATGCCATACATTCTGGCAAGGGTTTAACGGCTGGTTAAGCCCTGATGTAGCCACACGAATGAGCATAGGAAAAGTCCACCTTTGGCAGCAGGTTTATCGATACTTGTATAATGCAAAGCTAATGAAAAACAAACGCAATACATTGGTTTACTCACCTATTGATACTTCATCCATCAATAATTTGGTGCAGTGTTTAAATGACTCGATGATTGAATCTAAATCGTCTGCTTTTTAAAACAAACCGTCCCCCATGCACCTAGTTTGTCTAGGTTCAGGGGAACGTCGTTATCTCTCAACTACCTGTCACTGAGTCATCCGCACCGAGTTAACCACTAAAGATCGATAGAAAAAACTAAACATCCATCGTTTCACACACTTCCACGCGCACGGCTGCTACTTTGAACTCTGGAATTTTCGCATGTGGATCGGTTGCCGTTGATGTAAGTCGGTTAACTGGCGATTCAACAAAGTGGAAAGGAATAAATACCAAGCCCTTTTGAATTCGCTTCGTGACAAAAGCATCAATCTCAATGCTACCGCGACGAGTAGAGACTTTTAAACGCTGGCCGTTACTAATACCTAGTGCTTCGGCATCTTCCACGCTGATCATCGCTCTTGGCCCAGCAAGGTTATCTAAGCCTTTCGTTTTGCGCGTCATGGTACCAGTGTGGAACTGCTCCAATACACGACCAGTGGTCAGCACCAACGGATACTCTTCATCCGGTAACTCTGCTGCATAACGGAACGGGATACCCACCATTTGCCCTTTACCACGGGTAAACTGCGTTTGGTGCATAATACGAGTACCCTGTGGATTATTCTTATTGCTTGGCCACTGAACGCCGTTTGGTGGAATATTTTCCCACAGTAAACCAACATATTGTGGAGTCACGCGGGCGATTTCACTGGTGATGTTCGCCACGCTTTGATAGTGCCAGTCACTGCCCATTGCGTTGGCGATTTGTTGAATAATCCACCAATCTTCTTTCGCTTCACCAGGCGCATTAACGACCTTATTCACACGCTGAACACGACGCTCAGTATTAGTGAAGTGACCTGATTTTTCAGCAAACGAACAAGACGGCAATACCACATCGGCGTATTGAGCGGTTTCGGTTAAGAAGATATCTTGCACCACTAAGAAATCCAATGTTTCCAAACCCTCGATCACGTGTGCTTGGTTAGGATCGCTCAGCACTGGGTTTTCACCCATAATGTACAAACCGCGTACGTCACGATGACAAGCCGCATCGATGATTTCAGTCAGAGTTAACCCGTGCTCTTCAGGTAAGTTTGGAGCATTCCACTCAATCGCAAACTTCTGGCGCACCATTGGGTTATACACTTTTTGATAGCCAGGATAACAGTTTGGCAATGCGCCCATATCACACGCACCTTGCACGTTGGATTGGCCACGCAGTGGGTTAATACCACCACCTTCAATCCCAATATTGCCACACAGCAATTGCAGGTTAGCTATCGAACGCACGTTATCATGCCCAGTAGTATGCTGTGTGATACCCATTGAATAGTAAACTGCGGTACGTTTAGCAGTACCAATCATGCGTGCCATCGCAAAGATATCTTGCGCTTTTACCCCTGTGACCAGTTCCACTTTATCCAAGTTATATGCTGGCGACATGACTTCTTGTAGCAAGGTATCAAAACCATCGACACGTTCTTCAATGTACTCTTGATCGTACCAACCATTTTTGATGATTTGTTGCATCACACCATTCAATAGCATCACATCCGTACCAGGGCGATGTGCTAAATAGAGTTCGGCATGATCAACCATATCAACACGTTTAGGGTCGGCAACCACCAAACGCGCACCGTGGTGACGGATTGCTTGTTTGATGTGTGAAGCAATGATTGGGTGGGCTGATGTGGTATCAGAACCGATAATAAAAATCACATCCGAGTGTTGGATACTTGGAATGTCATTCGTCATCGCTCCACTACCAAGCGAAGCCTCTAGCCCAGTCACACTTGATGCGTGACATAAACGCGCACAGTGATCGACGTTGTTTGTGCCTAACTCACGACGAATAAACTTTTGGAACGCATAATTATCTTCATTAGTGGTTTTTGCGGATGAGAAACCAGCCAGCGCATTACTGCCAAAATCTTGTTTAATACCGCTAAACTTAGACGCCACCAGCTGAATCGCTTCTTCCCAACTTGCTGGTTGCAACCAACCGTCTTTACGAATTAATGGTGTGGTTAAGCGTTCTTCGTTGCCAATAAAGTCAAAACCAAAACGACCTTTTACACATAACATGCCTTGGTTAACGGGCGAATCACCACCCTTGACGTAACGAATCGTATTTTTGGTTTCATCGACCATCATGGTCAATTTACAACCCACGCCACAGTATGTGCAGATGGTATCCACCGCTTTCAGATGTTCATCACGACCTTGTGAGCGATCGCGGCTATCGACCATTGCACCCGTAGGGCAAGCTTGTACACACGCGCCACACTGAACGCAGTTTGAGTCTCCCATCAAGGTGAAACTGGCACAGCTTGTGTTGGTGTTTTGAGCTGAACGGGCGCTTTGTGTATCTTTGTTGTTCATGGCAAAACGTGGACGATCATCAGGTCGTAGGGCTGGGCGACCATTTTTGTCACACATAAAACTTAATACGCCATGCACCGCAGTTTCACGACAGGCTTGAATACATTGGCCACAGCTAATACAACGGTTAGCATCAAATTCAATAAATTCAGAGCTGCGATCAACGCTGTATTTATGGCGTGGATCTTTGGCACGCAAATCAAGCCAATCATGATGCCCGATTACTCCAGAATTTGAGACAGTAAGCGATGGTTCAAAATGCTGCTCAGCTTGATACTCAGTAGAGTAATCTCGCAGTGCACAATCGGTATTGGCTTGACAGCCACACTCTAAACAACGCGCCGCTTCACGCATCGCTTCTTCATTATCAAAGCCCAGTTCAACTTCAGCAAAACTCTGTTCGCGCTGTGCTGGTGTTAGCTCTGGCATGATAGAGCGCGATACTTTTAGAATATTCTCAAAATGAAGTGGATCGACTTGAGCCAGTTTTTTCTCTTTGCGCGAATTAAACGCTGGCGTTGGCATGTCTGCCATATCACCATTTAAGAATAGATCGATCGCTTTAGCGGCCACACGGCCATCCCCCACCGCTTCAACCGCAGTAGCAGGGCCACGGCGAAAATCACCAATACTGAATATATTGCCCGTGCCCGTATGCATCGTCAGATCATCGGCGTCAGCAGTATTCCAACGCGTCAGTGGAATCTTTAGGGAGTCATTATCTAAGAAGCTTAAATCGGGCTTTTGTGAAACCGCAGCAATGACAGTATCAAAGGCTTCGGTAAAGAACTCCCCCGTCGCTTTCGGACTACGACGGCCTGAAGCATCGGCTTCGCCCAATGCCATGCGTTCAAGGCGAATCGCGCAGACTCGACCGGCATCATCAGCGATATTTTCCGCTGGATTGGTCAGAAAATGAAATTTGACGCCCTCGTGTTCAGCTTCGACAATCTCGTAATCTTCTGCTGGCATTTCATCTCGGGTACGACGATAAATCAAAGTAGTATCAGCGCCAGCACGACGAGCGGTTCGTGCACAGTCAATCGCGGTATTACCTCCCCCAATGACAGCCACTTTTTGGCCTGTCACATAGTGCTGATCAGTCACATAATCTTTAAGATAATCGACACCCAAGTAGCAACCATCTAAGTCGCTACCTGTGTAGTTCATTTCTACCGCTTGCGAAGCACCAACGGCCAAACAGACCGCATCATAATCAGCGCTTAATTGCGAAAGCGTAAAGTCTTGGCCCAACTTTTTATTGGTTTCAATTTGCATACCGTTGCGACACATCAACTCGATCTCTTTATCGAGGATATCTTTCGGTAAGCGATATTCTGGGATGCCGTAACGAAGCCAACCGCCGGATTTTGGCATCGATTCAAATACCGTAACGTTATAGCCTTCATTCGATAAGTAATAACCTGCGGTTAATCCCCCAGGCCCACCGCCAACAATCGCTATATGACGCTCTTTGTCCGCTTTCTTTACTGGTGTATAGGCTTCGTACGCAGCTAAATCCGCATCAGCAGCGTGACGTTTAAGTTGACGAATCGCAATCGGTTCATCCACCAAAGAGCGACGACATTCACTTTCACAAAACGCAGGACAAACGCGGCCAATCGACAATGGCATAGGCAAAGTGCGCTTAATTACTTCAATCGCTTTTTGATGATCGTTTTGTGCAATATGATAAAGATATGACTGTATATCAACCCCAGCAGGGCAAGCCGTTTTGCATGGCGCTTCGCAATCGGCATAGTGATCTGTCATGATGCGGTTAAGCGCTTGTTTACGGTGAGCACTGAGTTGCTTGGATTGAGTAACCACATTTAAGCCGTGGTACACTTCTAGCTCACACGCGCGTTTTAGTTCGCACGTACGCTTTAGCTCATTTGTTGCCTTTCGTTCAGATGTCTGTTTGGTGGCATCGCTTTCTACTTCAACCACACACAAATCGCACGGTATTTTTTCACCACTTTTGTTCATGCCACATAGTGATGGGATCTCGACCCCACACACTTTAGCCACTTCCAGAAGAGTGCGCCCTTTTTCTACGATTCGATATTTTCCATCAATAACGATTTCTATCATGCAACCCTCGGTGTACCGTAAACAAAGCCAAATTAGCTATAGTATTCCATACATTCTATAAGGATATTTAAGGGAAAAACAAATCCGACCAAGCGGAAAACTATATTAAAAGGTCAATATCGCTGAAAAATAAAGCGAAATGCGCCAAATTCAACCACAACATAATTTGGGTACTTTGTTCATTGCACCTAAGCCATTATGCAAATCATCACATTAAACGGTTAATAACTATCAATTTCCAAGATAAGTAAATTCGCTGATTATTTCAGTTAAATCTCTTTCCCTCTCTTCCTAAATCTCACTCAAATTCGAGATACTCAATAACACTCGATAACTCTCTATTACTGCGCACATAACTGAAAGCAATTCATAGCACGGTACTATAATTCAGCGTATCTTTATGCGTAATACCGTTACATGGATTAGTTTATATGGATACAAATACGCCCAAACTCTCACTACGAACTATCGAACCAAATGACTACACAGAATTAGCTGAACTTATGGATCTCGTTTTCCATGATGTTGGCGGTTCTTGGCCTCGGTTAACCATCATGGATTTGATTCACCAATTTCCTGATGGACAAATTTGTATTGAGGACAATGGCAAAATAGTGGGGGCGGCTCTGACGATAAAAGTGGATTACAACCGCTTTTCTCTTCCCCACCTTTACACAGATATTATTAATGAAAACAATGTCATTCAAAACCAAGTCACTGGTGATGCCATGTATGGTTTGGATGTATTTGTTCACCCAGATTATCGCGGTCTTCGCTTAGGTCGACGCCTATATGATGCAAGAAAAGAGCTGTGTCGTAGCCAAAACTACAAAGCGATTTTAGCTGGCGGTCGTATCCCCAACTATCACCAGCATGCGGATAAACTGACTGTGCCGGAGTACATTGATAAAGTGAAGCGTCGTGAACTGCACGACCCGATTCTCTCTTTTCAGCTGGCAAATGATTTTGATGTAAAACGTATCATGCGCGGCTACCTACCCGAAGATGACGCCTCGCGCGGTAACGCCACCCTATTAGAATGGGATAATTTCTTCTACGAAGAGGATGTTCAATCGGTTCACGATGTCGAAAAAACCTTAGTGCGCATCGGTGTGGTTCAATGGCAAATGCGAGCGATGAATGACCTTGAAGACTGCCTCGAACAGGCGGAGTTCTTTATTTCCTCTTTGGCTAACTACAAAGCGGATTTCGCTCTGTTCCCAGAGTTTTTTAATGCGCCTTTGATGGGGTTACAAAAAGATCAAAACTCGGTGGAAGCGATTCGTTTCCTCGCTAGTTTCAGCGAAGAGATCAAGCAACGCTTCGCGCAGATGGCTGTGACATATAACATCAATATCATCGCGGGCAGTATGCCGGTTCTCGAAGATGACAAGTTATATAACGTCTCTTACTTACTGCAACGTGATGGGCAGATTAATACTCAATACAAGATTCATGTAACACCACATGAAGAGAAAGATTGGGTGATTGATGGTGGCAACAAGGTTGAAGTTTTTGAAACCGATGCGGGTAAAATCGGCATTTTAATCTGCTACGACAGTGAGTTCCCTGAACTTGGCCGCATGATGGCGGAACAAGGGGTACAGATCATTTTTGTTCCTTTCTGGACTGATACCAAAAACGGCTATCAACGCGTTCGTCTTTGTTCACAAGCTCGCGCGATTGAGAACGAATGTTATGTGGCCATTGGTGGTAGTGTTGGTAACTTGCCAAAAATCGATAACGTCGATATTCAATATGCTCAATCAGCCGTGTTCTCGCCATCTGATATCTATTTCCCTCATGACGCAACGCTAAATGAAGCGAATGCGAATACGGAAATGATCATTTTTGCAGATGTCGACCTCACCAAGTTGAAGCAACTCAATACTGAGGGTTCTGTAACGAACTTGCGTCATCGTCGTCTTGATTTATATGGTGGTTTTACCCTCCCTAAAAATCCATAACGATACGAATCGAACTAAAATGGTTGTTATCTAAATCATTACCCAAATAGTAAAGGCAGTTCCAAGAACTGCCTTTTTCATATCATCGAGTCTTCTGTAACCTTGTTTTTTATTCGGTCGTTGATGTTCGGTTCTTGATATTCGGCTCTTTATGTAACGTTACGCCGGATGACACTCATTCCACGCGCTAACAAACGCTTTTGCATTGGTACGGATCTGTTCATCAGACATGCCCGCAGTGTAAAGTGATGCACCAAGGCCAAAACCATTCGCGCCTAAATCTAAATATGGCTTCATACTCTCCGACGTTGGGTTAATACCTCCAACAGGGAAACAGATGGCTTCTGGTGGCAACACAGACTTCAACGCTTTAAAACCATCTAATCCCAACACTGAAACTGGGAATAATTTTAGACCAGTGGCGCCAGCTGCGAGTGCTGCAAACGCCTCTGTTGGAGTGACGACGCCAGGGAAAGAAATACAACCCGCTTCACAAGCCATCTTAACCACTTGCTCATTGAAGTTTGGCGTCACGATCAGATTAGCACCGGTATCAATGACTGCTTGCGCCAATTGTGGCGTAGTGACGGTACCAGCTCCAATGACATAATCACGACCAAACTCTTCAACTAACACACGAATACTTTCTAGAGCATTTGGGCTATTTAGTGGTACTTCAATCATGGTGAACCCTTGTTCAATTAAGATCTGGGTGACACGAATAACATCTTGAGTTTCAACACCACGAATAATGGCAACGAGTGGAAGATGCTTATCTAAGTTGAACGTATTATTTGTCATGGCTCATTACCTTTTTAATTTCTAACATGCCAATGAGGAAAACCTCATCACCATTAACTTGTTCGCTGGTTAGCGACAAAGACTCACACGCTTGTTGGTAGCGTTGGCATAAACCCGTTCCGCCCACGAGATATAAGTGAGGATGAGTAACATGCTTCAACTCTTGACCAATCAATAAGCCAGATAGGTAATCATGGATATGCTCAGGGGCAAGATGACCAAACAAGCGATGTGTACGAGCTGCAAATAACGCACTGGTCAAATCGCTACCACCACTTTCGTTAATGCCTTTTTGATACGCTTCTAATGATTCTGTTTGTTCTGGTAATGCACGGCCTAGAATCGTGTGAGTAGAAATAACTGAGAACAACTCACCTGTCATAAAGGTTTGAAAACTCTTCAACATGCCATCACTCATGACCGCATGTTTACTGTGTGTTCCCGGAAGCGCCGCCGAAAAATCAGCTTGCTTAATTTGAGTTTGCAGACCAAATAGCTGGACTTCTTCACCACGCATCACATCATAACGGCCCGGCTGAACTTGATAACAAACGCCCGGAATAATCACCGCTGGTGCGCCCCAAGGTAATGTGAACTGATGTGCACCATGAGCTAGCATCGGTAAGCTCACCGGAGCTTCCACATACGGGACATCAATCCAACCTTGAGCAGAGCCGACCATGCCAGCCATGTAGATAGGCAGATGTTGGTATTCACCCAGCCAATCTTGCAAAATGGATTCAAGAACGGAGGCGAATTCGCCCCCCTCCACTTGGAGTAAACCGAGATTTCTCTCGGTTTTACCGACTAGAGTGCCATCTTCTTGCATCGCAAATGCTCGAAAATTGCTGGTGCCCCAATCGATAACTAGCCAATCAACATTATTCATCGTTATAAATTTCTCCTGAGACTCCGTTCACTTTGTATTGATTGATATCACGATCGCAGAGTGGGTTTTATTACTAACATCAATAATATTAATTACAATACTGGCAAGTAGAACCCGTCAGAATATAAAAACACTCTTATGAAATTAATATATATTGGTATTCGGCGTATTTTAACAATACGCACATATTCAATTTACACTTAAACTGTCAGCAGCACTGACAATAATACCATCAAAAACATATAGTTATTCAATAGTGGAATGAACTTCCACTTTCCACCAACCTGCACTTGCAAGTTTCTTTGGCATCGGGTCTATAGCAACATGCGGCCGTCTTTATCTATAACTAGATTATTAACCTTGCATTAACCATATATAATCAAGCAATTAATTCAGTTGTTCAGATATTTTCTTACAGTAATCCGTAATTGTTTCTATTAATTCCTGCATCCTTGAATCCGGCATATATTCTTTTATGCTCGTGACGGATATAGCAGCAATAATATTATTATATTTATTTCGAATTGGTACAGCGACGCATCGAACTAAATCATCGTTGTCTTCCAAATCAAAACTAAAGTCGTTTTTCGCATATTCCTGCATACGCGCCATCATGACATCAACATCTAAATCGGTTTGCGAAGTAATTAAACGTCGCCATTCCATCTTCGGCATATCCAGCATCAAGGCTTTGCCAACACCAGTTGCTGCGAGAGGTAAACGGTCGCCGACTTGCGAACGCATCTGAACCTGTCGCTGACCCGGAATTTTATCAAGATAGAAGATCGCATCTTCATCTTTGATTCCTAAGTGCACGGTATCTAAAGTTAAATCGGCAAGCTCTCGTAAGTAAGGTTTAGCGATTTCTTTAAGCGGCATATCTTGCTGAGCTCGAATACCGAGTTGAATCATTTTAGTACCCAGTACTAAACCGATACCTTTCACTTCACGTACGTAACGAGCTTCAATCAAACCTTGCAAAATTCGATGGACCGTTGACTTAGGTAACGCTAAGTAATCGCAAATATCTTTTAACTGACGATGACCCGCTGCAATTGCATCAATCACTGCAAATGCTTTCGCTAGGGCTTGGTTACCTTGTGTGCTCATAGTCCACCTCTTGTTGACGATGGGAAATATACCTGCGCTTTACAATTGATAATGTGATAACTATCAACATTCCACATTGTGAAATACGAATCCCACAATGTGGGATTTATCAATTATTCACTAAGCACCACTTGGGCGTGGCGGCCAATCTCGGACATGCACATCCATTTGTGGAAACGCAATTTCAATTCCATGCTCTCGAAACAGGCGGTCGATGTTTTTATTGATGATATGAACTGTCGATAAACGCAACTCTATCGCGGTAATGTGGACTCTCAATTCAAAATCTAAACTACTCGCGCCAAATGAGAGAAACACGACAGAGGGAACAGGATCGCTCAATACTAACGGGTGATCTTCAGCAATTTGATACAGCAAAGCCTCCACCCTCTCAACATCTGATCCATACGCAACTCCAATCGGAATCACGATGCGAGTAATGGGGTCGGTCAACGACCAATTGATCAATTTTTCAGTAATGAACGTTTTATTGGGTACTACGATTTCTTTGTTGTCCCAATCAATAATAGTGGTCGCTCGTGTTTGAATCTTACTTACTGTGCCGGAAAGCTCATTGATGGTGACAATGTCGCCAATCCTAATCGGGCGTTCAAACAACAGAATCAGCCCCGATATAAAGTTGGCGAAAATCTCTTGTAAACCAAACCCCAATCCGACACCAAATGCCGCCACTAACCACTGTAATTTCGACCATTGAAAACCAAGTATCGAAAATGCCCCCATTAACCCCCCCATCAAAATCAGATAGCGCAATAAGGTTGTCACGGCATATCCTGTTCCCGGTGCCAATTCTAAACGGCGTAAGATCAACAGCTCTAAAATTCCGGGTAAATTTCGCACTCCGACAAACGTCACCAGCAACGTCGTCAACGCATACACCAAAGATTGCAAAGTAATGTCGACCAAATGTACTCCGCTTGCGAGTGTTTCACTCACTTGCCAAACCACAATTTTATCTAACCAACTAGTCATCTCTAGTGCACTTGACCATAAGGTTAAGACGGCAACAACCAAGCCAATCAGCGACAGCCCCCTGAGCAAAGTTAGTGATTGCTCGCTAACCTGTTCACTACCGAGGCTCTTTTCCTCAACATCAGGGATCGTTTCTCTAAGCTCTGTTATTTCCGGCATTTCTTCTGCTTGATCTTGCTGCGCAATTAACTCTTCCCGCTTTGCAACGAGACGTTGATAGTTCAGTTGACGATGTTCCAACTTTAACCAACGCTCACCCATTTGATAAGTAAGCAGCACAGCCAATACCACATAGATGGTCAGTTGTTGATAGATTAGTAAAATCCAAGACGCTATGTACAAGCCCATGACAGCCATCCCAATGATGGTGATAAACGAGCCAATTATTACCAAACGAAATAGATTGAGCGACAGGCCTTGATTCAGTGGCCGAGGTAAGGTTGAGGGCAAGCGATCTTTTTTCAAAAGCGAAACATAAACCATCAACATTGCACTCATGAGCAATAAAAACAGTACTCTCGATATTTCTGCTTCGCTGGTACCGGAAATCAATTCTGCGGCAAAAATCGCCGACAAAATAATGAGAAATGGCCAACGAATACGTCGGCTCTCACGATGCAAATACTCACAAATATGATCGGGCCAATTAAGATGCAAAGCTAAAACACCATGACGAAAACTCAAAGCATAAATCAACTCGACGACGAACAAACCAGAAGAACTCGTCAGTATCAGAGAGGTCACTTCGTTAGAGGTTGGAACGGGCCAAAACCAATACACAACCCAAGCCGTTACGCCATACCAAACCGGTAAAATTATCGCTCGTAGTATCGCTAAAATGAACAATAAAACCGTATAGTGAAAACGATCTTTAAGTGGATGGCCAAATACCTTTTGAAATTCATCTTTGCGTCGTGAAGCTCGCTGATTAAGCTTCACACTGACATAGCTCAGTAGACTGGTATAGGTAAAAACCACAACCAAAAAATAGATCAGTTGAGTTTGTGAAATATGCGCAAGCATCCCTTTTTGTGGCGCATCTGAGCCGAACCAAACTTCACTATTGAAGTGAGTTAAGTGCTGCCATAATGGCACGTTACTTCGGGTCCAGAGCTGCTGCTCTTTTAGAAATATTCGCGCTTTCTCCACTTCTTGAGCATATTGGTTTTGCGCTAATTTTAACTGGCTCAACGCAGAAATAAGCTTTTCATAATCTTGCGCGAGCTGCGTTAAGATTTTATCGATCAATGTAGTGAGTTTATCCGGTTTTTGAACCGATGACTGAGCTTTCAGCAACGCACTTGCCAATTCTGAGTCATTCACCTTCTGACCAATTTCATATTTTCTGATGTGCGCCTTTGCGATGTCATCAGGTATATTTTGACTAGTGACTTTTGAGGGTAACCGTTGCAGTTGCGCTCGAATAGAGGCACCAAAAGCGGTGCTATCCCGTAACCAAGCTAGGTTATCTTTGATCAACCGCTGCTCATCAACCAAGCTACGCTGTTCAGATTCAATTTGTTGATATGAAATCCGCGCTTGATCAATTTCAACCAGTACTTGTTCTAGTTCCAATGCATAAGTTTTGAGCTGTTCGATTTGTTGCTGTTTAGCGCTATCAGTCTCTTCCGTATTTGCGCTAATTAATCTGGCTTCTTCTATCAAGCTCCTGACAGATGCTTGCTCAACTTGTGTGAGCTTTTCTTGCAGCTCAATGATTTTAGGTCCAGCGATTTGGATTTTGCGTTCTAGTAGCTGCTGTTCTAATCGAAGCAATTCCGTACGTTCATCTAAGCTTTGAAACTGGGCAGAAATCACTTGGCGCTGTAATTTCAACGTCGACAAATTGGTGGCTTCGAGCCACTGTTCAACCTGAGAACCTTGTTCACTTTTACTGATAGACGCTTGCTCAATTTCACCATCCGTTTTCGCTAATAGTTTTGGCAACGAGCTTTTATCTGATAGTAATTGCTTACTTTTTTCACCATTGGTTTGGTATGTTGAACGCCATTCTGTGACGCCAGCTTGCAGCGCAGCAATAGATTGAGACAAGTCATTGTACTTGCTCTGCTGCTTGATATTGAAAATATCTAACTGTTCGACGTCATCTATTTTCTTTAGTAATCGCGCTCTTTGAACAGGAAACTGCGTGATAATACTTCGATATTCATCTCTCTGCGAAACCTGTTTTTCATCACCAAGGATGCGCGACAATATAGTCTCATACTGACTAATTAAGGTTTCATTTTTTGGAGATTCATTGTTGAGGCGAGAAATTTCACTATCTAAAAACTTGGCACTCGGCAGTGATTCTCCTTGAACGGGAAAGGCAAACAGCATCACTAAAGCCATAAAGATAAGCCCGTGTAGGCAGCGATTATAAGTTTGACTTATGGCTTTATCGACGATTCTCCTTGTCTCTCTAACGGAGCCTGTCCCTCTAATTTCTCTAATTTCAATCCTAATTGTTCTAATAGCGATCTTAGTTTCATTCGTTGACGTTATGATGTTAGTTGTCGCTTTAGCTGTGGCGATTTGATGCACGTCCCTGCCCCGCTTTCACTCATCTATCCCTAGGTTAAGTGTATACGTCAAATTACCAGTCAACATTCTGTAACTAATATCGGTGTCCGTCTGTGCGCAATGGTGATTAATAATGAGCGAGATAATTCAGCAATGATTGTGGCTGGAAGAGGCAAGAAAAAGGGGAAAATAAAAGAAGAAAAGCACAGAAAACTGCATGAATGAAACAGATAGATTAGGAGATAGAGATAGAGATAGAGGAAATGCCCTTATGATGTTGGTGGCATATAAAGGGCACCGGCATAATAGAAATACAGCCTAAATTAAGGCTTGAGGCTCAATACTTGGTCAATATCTTCTGCGCTATGGCGCTCTAGAACTTGCTCCCACTCTTCGCCAAATGGACGGTTAACGATACGGCCTCGTTGAACAGCTGAACGAGCGGCGACTGATTTTGCCCAACGCATGAGATTTGGATAACTTTCTACATCTAAAAACTCAGCGGCATCGTACAACTTTCCTAACATCAAATTGCCATACCATGGCCAGATAGCGATATCTGCAATGCTATATTCTTCACCAGCAATATAGGTGTTATTGGCCAATTGCTTATCAAGTACATCGAGTTGACGCTTTGCTTCCATCGAAAAACGATTGATTGGGTATTCAAATTTTTCCGGTGCGTAAGCATAAAAATGGCCGAAACCACCGCCGAGATAAGGAGCCGAACCCTGCAACCAGAACAACCAGTTAAGCACTCGCGTACGAGCCATAATCTCTTGAGGTAGGAAATGACCAAACTTTTCGGCCAAATAAAGCAATATCGCGCCAGATTCAAACACATTAATTGGCGTGTCATCTGAAAAATCCACTAACGCTGGGATTTTCGAATTCGGATTAACCCCAACAAAACCTGAAGAGAATTGATCTGAGTCGCCAATTCTGATCAAGTGGGCATCATACTCTGCTTCTACGACACCTTGAGCAAGAAGCTCTTCCAACATGATGGTGATTTTTTGTCCGTTCGGTGTGCCCATCGAATAAAGTTGAATGGGATGGTTACCGATTGGCAATTCACGTTCAAACCGTGCACCTGAATCAGGTCGGTTAATACTCGCCCACTGGCCGCCATTTTCATCTTCCATCGTCCATACTTTCGGAGGTACATATTCGTTCGCCATCGTCTTTCCTTCTCGTTTGGGACTACAACTTTATTTATCGGATATATAAACCGGTCAATACTCAACTATCTTTCAATTTATTCTCAACTGCAAGTCAACCAAACTTTTGAATATACCAAAAGCCCCTTGGAGTCCGGCTCGCCGGACACAATTTCACATCAAACAACTTCAATATAGATAACGAAAAAAGCTTGGGAGCGACTCCAAGCTTTGTCATTTGATCCTTCAATTATTCCTGTTTATCGAAACTCATGAGGGTACGTCCTTTTCGTGTTAACTTGCCGCATCAAAATGAAAGAGTTCGGCAACCTCTTCTCCAAGCTCATTCACGGAGAATTGTTCCACATCACAAACAAAAGCATTCACTTTTCCAGAATCTTTAACCCAGCGTTGAGCAACAAACTGAGGTAAGTGTTCTGGTTCCGTCAAATTAAAGTCGTGTTCAAGATCGAATAACTGTTCAGAAAATGTATTACCCGAGAAATAAAAACCGAATAAATTCCCACCAAGCTTCCTAGCTTCAATTTTTATAATATCCCTTAATATTTCTATAATATTTACTGTTTTCATTCGACATACACAAGCTTCACCATAAACATCCTGACAAGCACGCTGTTCATTGTAAAATGATGTTAAACAAAAAAGACCAACAAGTTTGTTATTATTCAGAACCAGTCTGAGGCTACCATTTAGAGAATTTTCAACCAGCCACTTTTCACCTCTATCGAGTAATAGTTTTTTCTTTGATGAAAGTGATAACAATCTTTCTGCGGTTTTTTTGTTTTCATCTGACAATAATAAATAATCTAACACCAATGTATAACTATTCATAATCGGCCTCTATTGATAATAATAACTGTCGATATGAATATA
This sequence comes from Vibrio sinensis, assembly GCF_003605645.1. GTDB lineage: Bacteria > Pseudomonadota > Gammaproteobacteria > Enterobacterales > Vibrionaceae > Vibrio > Vibrio sinensis. Next base: position 26,136 of record NZ_QVMU01000016.1, read on the forward strand.
AGCCTTGGTGGAAATTTTTTATTACTTGTTCTTTTTTTTCACAAGGTAAAGAATCAATTAAATCACACGCCAATTTAACATGGTGAACATCCTCTTCAGCATGAACTCGCATAAACTTGTTCGGCGAAGATTTTACGTTTCCACCAGAGACCCTTTCTACAATGCTTGGAGCGCGATGTAATGCCAAGAGTTCCAATGCAATAATGTAACCCAATAGCAAATGAGACCCCGCATGATGAGGGTAATAATACTGGGATTGCCACATTAAACGACACGAAGAACGTTCATTGAAATCATCAATACTAAACCCTAACCGCTTCAAATCAGCCAACGCTAATTTTTCATGATTCTGCTCCTCTTTAACATGGTTAGCAAAGTAATTAAACAATGCCGAATCGGAAACAGATGTATGCATCAACGCACTACCAATAAGCCGAACCGAGTGAGATGTGTAGAAATAAGTCTGTGCAATATAATCCGCATACTTATTTTTATTTTCCCACTCAAATGCATCTATTAAATCAAATGTCGTTTGAAGCTCTCTTTCTAATTTACCTAACAATGTTACTGACATATTTACCTCCGTTTAATTACATCTAAAACTTACCTCAAATTCTAAATTGATTTTTATATATATTTGCATTTGTGACCATGCGTATAAAACAGACAAATAATAACAAAAATTAACCCGCCAATTATTAACATAAAATAGAAATAAACACACAGAGATACACAAAACAAATAGCATGCTTAATAATTAAAAACAACAACACATGGAATAGCATTCTGTTTATGAATTTTTTTACACGAGCAACGGAATTTGAAATTTCCAAAATATAGTCTAGCAACCATAATATATACAAAACAAATATACTTATAAACAATGCCATTGAGATTGTTTATAAGGCGATATGTTGATATACGGACAATTGATTCGCTATCTCACATTTCAACTCAAACAACCTATACACAAATAACTTGAAGGTGCTGGCAGACGATAGTGAACAAAGCCTCAAAACATAAATGCACTATATGGCGAGGCTTGTGAGTACCATCAACTCCGAAACAACTTTAACTCGGACGGGGAGAACCCCTTTATTTTGCCTACTAACCCCACACAATCATTCACCTAGTCCCTCAAGAAAGAAAACAAGGTATATAATTGATTTAATAACAGAATAAATGAAAACATCGATAATGAAGGACGGATCTATGCTTAAGTGCATTTCTAAAACAATAACAACAAACTCAACTGCATTACTTGCTGCGCTACTTCTTTTCATCTCTTGTTCAACTTTTGCTTCAGAACGAGCAGACAAAGGTTGGCAATTGATTTCAGAGGGCGCTCTTGTCATTGATGTAAGAACTCCTCAGGAGTTTTCTGCGGGACATCTTGATGATGCTCTCAACTACCCTCTTTCTGAGCTCGATCGCCATGTGGCCGATCTTGATAAATCTCAACTCATCGTTGTTTACTGCCGTAGCGGCGCTCGATCAGGACGAGCTTATGAGTATCTTCTATCTCAGGGATTTACTCGTATTCACAATGCGGGTGGCTTAGAAGAAATGTTGGCGGCGGAATAACTCTCACGGTGAAATTGAATACTGTTAACGAACAAGCATGCTGACCAAAATAGGTAGAATTGTAAAAATTAAGCTCAGTAAGGAAGCAAATTTGCAATATGACATGCTGAAAATCATGAGCTCGTGAGCCGTTAAAAAAGCGTAAACTAATACTAACTTACAGCGAGCTTACTGTTCTCATTGAATTTCCTGACAATCGCGGATCATTAATCTGCGCTTTTCTTGACGCAAGATCGATGAACAGGTCTAAGATTAGGTGATAGCCCGTTATTCATTTAAAGAGGATTTAATAATGAATAAAACCATTTTAGTACTGACCAGTGCCGTGTTTATGTTAGCCGGCTGCCAAGATGAAAAACCAGCAGAGACTCAAGTCGCACCAGATGCTCCCCAAGCTGTCCAATCTCAAGCCGTGACGACTATTACTGAGACAGAAACGATTGATATCGCACCAGCAGAAGATACACAAGCGGTAAGTTCGGCAGCAACAAGTGAACCTGTCGCTAGAACAGACGAAGAATTGGTACACAGTGCTCGTAATTCACTGGATTGGGAAGGAACTTATGTTGGCACAATTCCTTGCGCTTCGTGCACAGGCATCGCAACATCACTGACTTTAAATCCAGATGGTACTTATACATACGAACAAAATTACTTAGGCCAAACTGAAGAAGCGAACTATAAATCAGAGGGCGAATATACCTGGAATGCGAAAGGTGATGCCGTGATGTTGTCAGCAAAAGATGATTCACAGCAGTTCTTCGTTGGTGAGAATGTATTAATGATGCTCGATGTTGATGGTAACCGAGTTCAAGGTGCCTTAGCTGACAACTACAATCTAGTACAACAAGAGTAACCAGCCCATAAGTTATTGATTTAAAAATAGATACTTACTGAATTATCGCCTATTGGTAACGCAAAATTGTTTGGTTATATGTAAATTAAGCAAATGTGTTAATAGTTTAGTAAGCACTGTGACACCTGTCACATTTAGCAATTCAAAAGCCACGCAAAATATTCGAGAGGAAGCTCACATCGTTGGGCTTCCTCTTTTTTCGTTCAACCTAATAACTCAACCAATACTCATTCACTTAAGTGATAATTACTCGGGCCATCCATGCGACTTCGTATTGATTACAAAACCATATTACTCGCTTGTCTTATTATTAGCGTTGGTCAACTCAGCATGGGGTTGGTGTTACCATCATTACCTTGGATTGCTAAAGACTTCGCAATCTCACTTGATCAGGCTCAGCTCTTAGTCAGTATCTATCTTCTTGGATTTGGCCCCTCTCAATTTATTTATGGGCCTGTCTCTGATGCGCTAGGCAGAAAAAAAGTATTGCTGCTGGGTTTATTAGTCGCCCTCGCAGGGTTAGTGATGATTATTTTCAATAGCCACAGCTTTCAAGGCATGGTGCTAGGTCGATTTCTACAAGGGGTTGGAACTGGATGTTGCGCGGTATTAGCCAGAGCATCAACTCGTGACCGATTTAACGGGCCTGAATTACCTGTCGCGATGTCTTATATTGCGATGGCAGCATCAATTACTCCTTTGTTTGCTCCCGTTATTGGCGGCTTTATCAACTTTCATTTTGGGTGGCTACAAGTTTTTATTTCACTATTTTGCTACGTCACCTTAGCCTTTGTGATCATCACCATACAATTCCAAGAAACCGTCACACAAAAATCCACGGTCCCATCGCCTAAGATAATCGCTAAACAATATTTACAGTTGCTCCAATCACGCTATTTTATTAGTTTTGCCAGCATCAGTTGGCTGAACTTTAGCCTTATGATTACAGCGGTTTCAGTTATGCCATTTATCATGCAAAATCAAATCGGAATGGCGTCAAATGAATACGCAATGTGGGCGGTGATTCCAGCCATCGGCATGTTGTTAGGAACGACTCTGTGTAATCGGATTCGACCTATTATCGGTTCCAAAGCTATGCTTCTATGGACGCCCGCTCTCCATCTATGTGCAGCAATATGGCTATTCGTTTGTCCAGTAGAGCCGCTTTACTTAATGTTAGGCCAGTTTCTAATGATCTTAGGCAATGGTATCGCGCTACCGTGTGCTCAAGCTATGGTGATGCAGCCCTATAACCGTCAAGCCGGAGCGGCAGCAGCAATGTCAGGTGGCGGACAGATGATTGTCTCTTCCTTAGTGAGTATGGCGTTGACGCAACTTGGCCTTAACCAAGCGTGGCAGCTCTCATTCGTGATTGTTCTGTTTGCAGCAATCACCTTTGCCAATATTTTACGTGGTTTTTCATCCACACCTCAGCCGTTAGATAACAACTAATTTTCCATTTAACGGCGAATTAAACACCAAATAAAACAAGTACCAAGTAACTCGTTATCATCTAAGACATCCAGTAGGCCTAAAGTTGATAGGCCTACTCGGCTAGGCTAGAAATAAGAACTCTCTCGAAGCCTTAACTTAAAGCCCTAACTTAAAGAAAAGTCTCCTCCTAAACACGAGGAAAGAGACCCATTTTCCATATCACTTTTCTACTTAGCTATAACCACACTAAAAATGCTGGTTTTTTGATCGAATTCATACTTATTGATCGTTTTTTACACAATAAATACTGAGTGAGACAATTGTCACTAATTTATTTTGAACGGACTCTTATGATGTATACGAAGTGTATACATAGGAAAAACATTGTGTGTTCATTCCTTAACATACGCCGAAATCGCTGTATCTAAATGACAAATAGGAAGAAAACAATGCTTGATCTCATTCAGAGTTTTTTAGATTTAGGTTCGATAGTCGTCTTACCCATACTGATATTTGTTTTTGCTGTCGCTCTTGGAACTCCAGTTTCTAAGGCGATCAAATCGGGGCTAACTGTCGGCATCGGTTTTATCGGATTAAACTTAGTTATCGGCCTGCTAGGTAGTAGTCTTGGCCCTGCTGCTCAACAAATGGTTGAGCACCTTGGCTTGCAACTCAATATTGTCGATGTTGGTTGGCCTGCGGCTGCGGCTATATCCTACGGCACTGCACTAGGTGGTCTTTCAATTCCGATTGCTATTGCTGTTAATATTGTCTTAATTTTCTTTGGATTGACTCGAACCATGAACGTCGATCTTTGGAATATTTGGCATGCTGCTTTTATCTCCTCCCTTATTTATGTAATAACCCAAGACTTCGCAATCAGCCTTGCTGCGACAGTCTCTTACATACTGATGATTCTATTTTTTGGCGATATATTGGGCAGCGTAATTAATCGTTATTACAAATTCCCTAACATTACGTTTCCACACGGCACTGCTATTCCAGGTTTCATTTTCGCTCTACCTTTCAACTGGATTTTTGATCGTATTCCAGTGGTCAAAGACTGGAAAGGCGATCCAAAAACGATTCAAGAAAAACTGGGGATTTTTGGTGACTCAACCGTTATGGGCGTTCTCATTGGTCTAGGTATTGGCTTACTCGCGCAATACGAAATTAAAGAACTATTACAACTTTCCGTTACAACCGGCGCTGTGATGATGCTAATGCCAAAAATGGTGGCATTACTGATGGAAGGCTTAACACCTATTTCTCAAGCCGCGAATAAGTTTGTTAAAAAGCGCTTCCCTGATCGAGAGCTTTATATCGGTATGGATGCGGCTCTTTCTGTAGGTGACCCTGCAGTATTGTCATCATCTTTACTATTGGTACCTATCACGATTGCCTTAGCTGTAATTTTACCTTTCAACAATACCTTACCGTTTGGAGACCTAGCGACCATTCCATTCTTGGTGTGTTTAATGGCTGCAGTGTTCAATGGCAACATCATTAGAACGGTTATTGCTGGCACATTCTATATGGCCACTATTCTCTATATCACCACTTGGGCTGCTCCCTTTATTACTGAAGCTGCTATTGCATCCAACTTTGACCTACAAGGCAACGGCACCATCACCGCTATGGCCGAAGGTGGATTATGGACAACATGGTTATACCTTGCTGCTGCACAACTGCTGAGTTGGACAGGCATTATCGGCATCGGTGGTGGGTGCTTAGCTGGTTTGTTTTACGTTAATAAAATTAAAAATAAAAAAGAGATTAAGGAGCAACACGCATGAAACAACTAATGGTTATGTGTGGTACAGGAATCGCGACCTCAACACTAGTTACAACCACAGTAAAAGAGTGGTTAGAAGATAATGACATGAGCAATCTTGTGCAAATGTATCAAGGAAAAATAGCCGATGAAATTAGTCGCCTTGATGACTTTGACATCATTATTTCCACCACAGCAGTACCCGATGAATTTCTTGATCGATCGCTCATGAGTCTACCGCTCTTGCAAGGTATGGGGACAGAGGAATTCTATGCAAAACTGGAACAGATGATTAAGGAATAAACGGATGCTTGTGACAACAAAACAAATGTTGACTAAAGCCCACAAAGGGGGCTTCGCGGTCCCCTCTGCGAACTTTATTGACTACGATACCGCCAAAACTTACGTCAGTTTAGCTGAGCGTATAAATAAACCATTAATACTATCGTTTGCGGAAGCTCACCAAGAATATTTGGCACTCAAGGAGGCCGCTTACATTGCTCACTATTTAGCGAATGAAGCAAACGTCGATGTCGCTTTGCATTTAGATCATGGCACACAGCCCGATGTAGTAATGGAAGCAATTAGGCTCGGGTTTACCTCGGTAATGATTGATGCTTCAGTAGAATCACTCGATAGAAATATCCAAATAACTCAAAAAATTGTTTCTCATGCACATAAGCATGGTGTGCCTGTAGAAGCTGAAATTGGCCACGTAGGCGCAGGGGAAAATTTCGAATCACATCTACAACACGATTCAATCTATACCGATGTTAATGAGGCAATTCGATTTGCCGCAGAAACGAACGTTGATTTCTTAGCTGTATCCATAGGTACCGCCCATGGTGTTTATGCGGGTGTACCTCAACTCAACTTTGAACGTCTTAAAGAACTTCATTCAGCCATTGATATACCGCTGGTTTTACATGGTGGTTCGTCAACCGGAGATGAGAACCTAGCAAGATGTGTCGCTAATGGCATTGCCAAAATCAATATTTTTACTGATTTTGTCACTGCCGGCGTCAATGCGATAAATGGTCATCAATTCGCTGATTATTTTGCCGCCAAACGAGCAATTCAAGCATCAATAGCCGAAGTTCTGGAACATTACTACACCGTATTTGGGACCGCCGATCATGAATAAAATTCGCGCACCATTTTTTACTGTAAACCCTAAATCTTATCTATATGGTGATGAGCTGCTTAAGGTCGCTAAAGCGGCGGATCAATTGGCTGAGCAATATGATATTGATATCTTTTTCACCGCACAGCACGTTGATTTGTTTCGCATCAAGTCCGCTACCAAAAATTTAATTGTGACGGCACAGCACATGGATGCGATATCTCCGGGAAGAGGGATGGGACGGATTTTGCCCGATGCATTAGCCGCAGCTGGTACTCAAGCGGTATTTTTGAACCATGCAGAAAACCCATTAACGTCTCACCAACTGACCAAAGCGGTTCAAAAAGCAAAACAACTAGGGCTCTATTCCATTGTTTGTGCCGATACTCTCGAAGAGGCAACATTCATTGCAACACTGCATCCTGACATTATGGTCTGTGAACCGACCGAATTGATTGGTACAGGACAAACCTCTGACGAAAACTACATTACTGCAACGCAGTACGCTATCAATGCGATTTCACCCAATACCTTGGTGCTTCAAGCCGCAGGGATTTCAACCGCCAAGGACGTGGAGTACGTCATTCAAAATGGTGCTCATGGCACTGGGGCCACCAGCGGTATTTTCGCCGCCCCTGATCCTATTATTGCGATGACAGAAATGATTGAAGCACTAGTCAAATCTCGGAGCCTAATTTCATGAAAGTTGTACATGATTCACTCACAATATCGACTGTCGCAGGACGAGTCTCTTATCACAACATCACCGAACAAGTAAAAGAGATTGTTACACGTAGTGGAATACAAAATGGTATGTGTCTTATCCAAACAGCACATACAACCTGTTCAGTCATCTTTGAAGAATATGTTCATGATAGAGATTTTAATGGTGATGAATTTTTGCAGGTCGATCTCAACCGTATCTTAGACAAGATCATTCCGAGAGAGTTATCTGAAAATACCAACTATCGATATCCGGGGCCAAAACATCTCGATTTTTTAATGTCTCTTGATGATCCTAACTATCCAACAGAACCAGGAACAATATTAAACGGAGATGCTCATATTCGAGCCAGTTTCTTTGGCCCTAGTGAGACATTAATTCTTCAAGAAGGGCATATAAATATCGGCAGCGTCGGTTACCTCTATTTCATCGATTTCGATCAAAACAGAGAACGTAACCGAAAATGTGGCATCACTGTTATGGGCATATAACATTCTTGTATAGGTATCAGTTAGATGATTAATCCAAGTTTACTCAACCCTGAGTGCATACTTTTAGGCCTTTCAATTAAAGACCAAGAAGAGGTATTGCAACACCTAGGTAGTGTTCTATTTCAGCATGGGTGTGTGAAAGACAGTTACGTGACTGCGCTTATCGAGCGTGAACGTCTATACCCTACTGGTTTAGGTCAAATTGCTATTCCACATACCGATCGTGAACACACAATCAAAGATGCAATTGCCATCGCAATACTCGATGAACCCGTCTTATTTAAGATGATGGGAAGTGATACGGAATTCTGCTCCGTGTCGGTGATATTCATGCTGGCGATTTCAACCAATGACCAACAAATCGACATGCTTCAAACATTAATGGGCTTTGTTCAAGATAACGCTAAACTCGCCGCATTAAAGGGATGTACGACCAAACAACAAGTTTATGAATTGCTTACGCAAGAGGAATCCGTATGCATTTAAAAGAAATCACTATCCGAGATGAGGCTGGACTTCATGCTCGCCCTGCAGCATCGATAGTCAAATTAGCGAACAAATTCACATCAAATATTATTATCGAATTTGGAGAAAAAGTTGCGAATGCTAAATCCATCATGGCATTAATGAAATTAGGGGTGAAAGGCAATACTGCCGTCATCATAAAAGCCGAAGGTGATGATGAACAGGAGGCCGTCGATATTATTTCTACGGCTATTAACAATAATTTTAAGTAACGATGACCCATATTGCTTCAATAATGAGTTTCAGATAAATATGATTGCTCAGTCTTGCTCTATTTTAACCAGATTGAGTAATCATCATTTCTCTCGACTCATAGGGTTAACTCTCATTCAGAGGACATGGCATGAAAAATAAATGGCGAGAGAAGTCGGTAGAAATAACAAAAATACCATTCCCAATCATTCCTCAACCTCAAATTATCAAAGATATTATTATCTCGATGGATGAAAACTTCTCTCGTTCATTTGAGAGTTTTGTTAAGAAACACCCTCTATCTGATTCTGTAACTCTAAATCATAATGTACATAGCTTTAATGAAATTCGACGCCATTGTGTCGGCGAACTTTTCAATATCATTGAATACCCATTCAAAGAAAGCGTACCGGCGCTTAAGCAATCAACATCCATACGTGAAGTGATTGAACAATCCTACAATGGTGAATACATCATCGAGTTTTTTAGAGAACGAAAACCCATAACTCTCGACAATGTGACAATCGAGCTCAATGCATGGATAACGGAATCAGGTAACATCCATGACTTAAAACGATACGGAGTCGAACAGATCCATTTTTCGACCTCATCGATCTCAATGAGTTCCAAAGCTCTCGAGTTAGATGAGCAACTTCTTGTCCATTATTTTCAATCTATTTTCGCCTTATTACCGGGTAAAACCATCACGATTCAAACGTTAGATCCTAGTCATCACATCCTTTTTTATAAACAATTGCGAACGATCTTATGTGCCAGTGCTGAGTATGATGTCGCACTCTCAATACCTAGTTTGCATAAGGGAACAAATGACATTTTATCGATTATTGAACAAGTCAAAGCTGACCTAACTAATGAGTCTATTGTATTTAATGACACAGCTAAAATGGGTAGCACAATTAACGTATCAATAAATGATGCGGAACTAATTTCTTATTGTAATCATACCGATTTCGTACACCTTGACTTAAGCTCGATATCTACAGAGAAAGCGGATTATCCACAAACTAAGGATACCCTGACATTTATTCGACATCTAAGGTCTATTTATAACAAACCAATCAAGATAATTATTAAAGATGAAAAACACATGTCGCTAATTCCACTTATGCTTGGTTTGGGATTAACATCTTTTGATGTTCCACCAAATTCCATAACGAAAGCAAAAGCAATTATTAGACATGTGAACATGACCGAATTGATGAATGCCATAGATATCACGTTGGAGGCTGGGTGTGACGATGATATTGATCTAATGGTGAGTTCTACATTACTACCCAATGGGTAAACTAAAAACAGCCAAGGGGTCCTGACTGCTTTATACCCAAGTAACTTATTGCCGAAATAACTTGGGTATAAAACACCCTACAATTCACCAAACAATCGGTAGTAACTTGCGGCCAAATAAAATCTAAGGTTATGGATTGATTTGTCTTTATTTTCATCAACAATCGTTGTCAATAAGGACAAAATCTCCTCCGCGGATTTTCTTTTAACTTGATCGATATATTCAACTTTTATCAGGTTAATCTTATTATGGAGAACACCGATACTCTCAACTAACAATTTATTGTTTGCTTTCTTGAAGAGTTCTTCATAAAGGTTTGCCAGTGTATGTTTACCACTGTCAAAGTCACCAGAATCAATAAAGGCCTGACATTCTTCACGTAGTGTCGCGACTAGTTTAAGGTCTATTTCTCCCCAAGCCAATTCAAGTAGTAATGTTTCAAGATTCATTCGAACTTGGAAAATCTCTCTCGCTTGATCGACCGTGATTTTGCAAACTACCTTGCTACCATTATCTAAGACTTCAACCCACCCTTCAACAATGAGACGTGCAATCGCTTCTCTTACCGGGGTTCGACTGACTCCCAATAACTGAGTGATATCATTCTCAACAACCGCATTTTTTAATTCACCTGATTGTATTTTTTCAACAATCGCCTCATAAACTCGTTGGCTCGACTTTATTCGACCTCCTGATGTTGTCACCTTTAACCTCCTTGGTTAGTTACTTGGTGCGATGATGCATACAAGCGTACTTTCATTTTCTGTGAATTTTCATAGCCAAGCAATGGGTTTTTACTACATGTTCGATAAATATATATCCCGTTGTTATAAAAGGAAAAAATAACATATGAATTGGATGATCCTTTGATGGTTTCAGTATAAAACCAATATCCGCTAAAAATGAACGTGACTTACTCCAAAACTCTCTGGTGAATTCCGTTTGTATCACCCGTTTTTCACCTAAAATAACACTAAGATACGCAACCTAATAACGATGTGGATTATGAAACCTCTTCTAGTTTTAGCGCTCTCTGTAAGTTGTATTGCAGCACCGGTTTCTGCAGATTGGAAAGCGTTCTCAACCGATTTATCCGACTTAACCGATTCGGTATCTGATGGTGCAAAAGATGCGTGGAAAAACACCAAGCAATTCTCTCAGCAAGCTTGGCAAGATATTTCCAATTGGTCAGAAGGTGCACTTGAAACCGCCGGAGAATGGACCGATGAAAGTGCTGAAAAAAGCAAACAATGGCTAGATAGCGCCGATAAAAAAGTAGAGGAACTGCTTGAGGGTGATACTCCAGAAGAGGCGCGACAAGCGATTGATCTTATGGCAGAAACCGCTCTGCTAAGGCTCTTTAACGAAAAACCTCAAACCAAAGTGCAATTCGATAGAGCTTATGGTTATGCGGTGTTCGATTCTCGCAAGTTTTCTTTGATGTTCCATACCAACTCAGGTTCTGGCGTGGCCATTGAAAAAGGCAATGATAAGCACACTTACATGAGAATGTTTGGAGCTGGTCTCGCACTAGGTATTGGAGGGAAGTTTTACCAACAAGTGGTTTTTTTCGAAAACAAAAACACGTTTGATGAATTCGTTACACAAGGATGGGAAGCGGCCAGTGAAGCATCTCTTCTCGCAGGGGAAGAGGGTGAAGAGCTAGGGGCTCATTTCAATAGCGGTGTGGCTGTTTATCAACTCAACGCAAAAGGGCTATTAGTTGATGCCAATATCTCTGGTTCAAAATATTGGGTAAATAAAGAGCTCACCGATTCACAGTAGTGAATCACTTGATAATTGGGATTTGCTCCAAATCTATACGATAACAAGCCATATGATAACAAGTGAGAGGCAACAATTGGTTTTCCTCTCACTTTGGGTTGGGTTATGCTGCGTGCTAACCCACAGCCAATTCATAATTCGACATGCCACATACGAATATGCAGAACACCTTAAATTCAGCACTCTCTGACGTCATATCAGCTCTGCATTCCCCGCGTTTTACTTCAACTTTGGTCACGCTAATCAGTAAACTGGTTGATTACGACTGCGCGGTAGTTTTGGGGTATCGTCAACATAAGCATCCGATTTACCTCTACGATTCCATTGATGATCAGCGTGACCTTCTATTTCAACGCTATCTAACCAATTCATTTCAAAATGATCCGTTTTACCTGATGCTCAATCAGCAGCAACAACAAGGGGTCTTTACGCTTACGGACATAGCCAAACAGGGAATTGATTACCAGCAATACCAGACTGATTTCTATCAAAAAACGGGCTGGCAAGATGAATTAAGCATACTGATTGAAATAGAGCCTACTCGCTGGATCGTGCTCTATTTGGGCTATTTACAATCAGATAAACGCTTCAAACCCCAGCAAGTTGAGACACTCAAGAGCTATTTTTCAGTGATTAGTTCGTTATGTCAGACTCATTGGCAACAAGGTGGATTCACACTCGCTTCACCAGTTATGGGCACAACGGAAGCGACTGATACCACAAAAAACTGTAATAACGATACTCAACAAGCAAGTGATCACATTCGTATCGCGATAGAACAGGCATTATTATCCTTTGGGGAAAGTCTACTCACTAAGCGCGAACAACAAGTGACCGCCCTACTCGCACAAGGTTTTGATACCAAGGAAATAGCTGAGCAACTGGGTGTCACGCAAGGTACGGTAAAGAATCATCGCAAGCGTATCTACGCGCAGCTGAACGTCAACTCGTTAAGTGAGCTATTCCAATTATTCCTTAATCATTTGATCACTCACACGCCATCAATACCTACCAAATAGATGAGTAAAGTGAGAATAAAATGCCCACAACTATCCCTTTAGGGATATAGCCCTCACTGTCATTGCCCTTTACTCTCATTCGAAAATCACTCCATCATGAGAAAAAGGTATGCACTCTCCAATTATCCAAGATTTAACCCAACGCGGATTAATCGCTCAGGCCAGCGATCTTGAGCAAATCAACACGCTGTTAGAACAATCACAAACCGTTTACTGCGGTTTCGATCCGACAGCAGGAAGCTTGCATATCGGCCATCTAGTGCCATTAATCATGCTAAAGCGTTTTCAAGATGCAGGGCACAGCGCCATTGCACTTATCGGCGGCGCGACGGGGATGATTGGCGATCCAAGCTTTAAAGCAACGGAGCGTAATCTTAATTCTGGCGATACGGTTCTTGGTTGGGTTGCAGATTTAACCGCGCAGATCAATCAGCTGATGAATCCACACCTTAATCAGGCGTTAAATGTGGTGAACAATGCCGACTGGATTGGGAAAATCAACGTTATTGACTTTTTCCGTGATGTGGGCAAACACTTTTCAGTCAATACGATGATCAACCGAGAGTCGGTGAAACAACGCTTGCAACGCCCTGATCAAGGTATTTCATTTACTGAATTCAGTTATTCACTGCTTCAATCTTACGATTTTGCTGAGCTAAACCGACAGTTCGATTGCCGTTTGCAAATTGGTGGTAACGATCAATGGGGCAATATCGTCAGCGGTATTGATCTCACTCGTCGTCAAAATAATCAGCAAGTGTTTGGTTTAACTTTACCACTTATCACCAAATCCGATGGGACTAAGTTTGGTAAAACCGAGGGAGGCGCTGTCTGGCTCGATCCTCTAAAAACGTCACCTTACGCATTTTACCAATTTTGGTTAGGTGCGGAAGACGCTGACGTTTATCATTTCCTACGCTACTACACGTTTTTAAGCTGCGAAGAGATCGATAGCATCGAAGCACAAGACAAATCCAGCAATGGAAAGCCACAAGCGCAGCAAATTCTCGCACAGCAAATGACACAATTTGTTCATGGTGAAAACGGTTTGGCTTCAGCACAACGTATCACCCAAGCGCTATTTAATGGCCAAGTTCAGAATCTAAGCCTTAGTGAATTACAACAACTTGAACTCGACGGCTTGCCTTGTATTTCAACTCAACAAACAGATATCGTTGAGATGCTGCTAGAAACTGGGCTCGCCAACTCTAAGCGTATTGCTCGTGAGTTAATTACAAACCGTTCAATTTCAATTAATGGTGAAAAGCTGTTAAGTGAGGAAGATGGGCTTGGGTTTGCTTTATTTGATCAGTTCTACCTAATTCAGCGGGGTAAAAAACACTTTAGCCTTGTGAAACGAGGGTAAATAAGAAAAGGTGAAGCATACCACTTCACCTTTTTATTCTTATGTATAACAGTATGTTAAGCGTGCATAAGATTAGTCATAACGAATGTTGATTTGTCCCATTACCGCAAAGTCATCAATATCTTCGTCAGCCCAGCTCATTTGTACCGTAAAGTCTGTGTATTCGCTCCATTGATAACGAGTACTCAAATCCACAAAGGTCGATTGCAAATCAGTTTGGCTACCGAGATTATTTTCAATATCCATCACGCCACCGGCCAATTTGATATTCAAATCAGATGAATATTGCCAATCTAATCGAGCGGCGTAAATAGAACCGTCATTGCCCTCATGACCTAAACCACCAAAGAATTGACGAGAAATTGGGCTCGGGTCGTTACGGTCGTTATTATTAATCAGCCCTGAATAGGTATCAAAACCACGGCCGACTAAGCCGCCATCAACAAAACCAACACCTTGCGCCTGAATTTTTAAGCTCTCTGTTAGCTGATAATTTGCTTCAACAAAACCAGCAAAGCCATCACTGCCCCACGTGGTGTGGTAACCAAGTTGATTGGTTGAATCAGATAAGATCACGTTGGCTGCACCGCGTAATGAAAAATCATCGATCTGAACGGTGAAATAAGGCGAAATATTGTGGAAATAATCGATACCGTAGCCCGCTTGAGGCATATCGATATCTGGATCACCGATGTTTTGATCACCCCCCTCAAAGTACGCCCACAGCATACCCCAATCTAACACACCGTGTTTACCGACAGCGGCTAATGCATACATGTGGACGTCTTTATAGACATCAAAATCTGACTCGTATTCGCTTTCTGCAAAACGTAAATCATAGATACCTAGCAAACTTACTGAATCACTCTCACCATATCCGTAAGACTGCATCGCGAGTAAGCGGTCGCGACGGTCATTGCTGATGTTAAATCCATACGCCCAATCCGCACGTTGACGGCCAGCACGAAGTAGTAGACCGTCGTCTGCGTACTGTACAAAACCTAGGTCAACCGAGAGGCCGTCAACATTGGCGTCATCGGTAAAGTTATTCCCTGCACCACCGCTATGACGGCGGTCACCTGCCCAATCGTAATACGCTTGAAGACGCGTATTGATGGACCAGCCATCGTTTAGCATTAAGTTTGCCTTAACGCGGAATCGGCTGGTATAGCCATTCTCGCTACTGCCATCGTTTGGTTCAATCGCATGAGCACGTACATAAGCATCCATGCCCCAATCCAGTTTTATGTCATCATTCAGTTCAACTACTGAAGAATAGCCAGCAGTAGACGTGAAAAGCCCCGCTACCGCTAATAACAACGTGTGCGTTTTCATTGATGTATATCCAAATTAGTTGATTGCCGGAGCAACCCCTCGCCATAGGCGATCAGGGCTACTCAGTCATCAGAAAGGTTATTTATTGAGAAATTCAGAAATGGCTTGATAGACAGCGTCGCACTCTTCTTTCACCAAGTCTTCCATGTTTAAGAATGTATGAATCATGTCATCAAAGTGGATGTGTTCGACTTGAGCGCCCGCTGCGATAGCTTTTTCACAATACTGTTTACCCTCGTCCATCAATGGACAGAACTCAGCAGTGAACAGTAAGGTTTTCGGTAAACCATCTGTGATTGCTTGATGCAACGGAGAAGCCTCTTTTCTATCTTCACCATTTTGGAAATAGTTATCGAAATACCAAGCGATTTTGCCTTTCTGTAGCAAGTAACCAGTCGCATTCAGATCCATCGACTCCGTATTCATAGTGTAATCAAGGCTTGGGTAAACCATCACCTGTTTCTCAATTGTCACTTTCTCATCAAATTGAGCTTTACCGCTCACGCTAGCCACTAAAGCGCCACCACCTGAGTCACCTGCAATCGATAGACGAGGAAGATAGTTCACTTCACGTCCATCTAATGTTGCCCATAAATTTTGCACAACGGTATAAGCATCATTCACGCCAGCTGGGTATGGGCATTCAGGAGCAAGGCGGTAATCCACTGCTACCACGATATGACGTGTAGCCAATGCCAACTTACGACAGATTGGATCATATACCGTCACGCTGCCAGCCATATGACCACCGCCATGATAATAAACTAATACAGGTAGTGCAGTTTCCGGTTCTGGGTGATAAATACGTACTGGAACGTTATATTCATCGCCAGAAACCAAATCATCTTGTACCCATGCGACAGCAGGAATATCAGTGACGAAGCCTTTGGTTAAATTGGCCAACCCTTCACGCGCATTGGTAGCGGTTGGTTTGAATCCACCAGCCACAATCGCTGCAACTTGTACGTTAAAATTGTCTAACCACGTTTGTAATTTTGGACTAACTTGACGCATACATAGCTCCTTATGCATTTTTAACAGTTGCAGAGACAACTTCTGGTTTTTTACCTGTCTCAGGTAAGAAGAAGCTCGCTAGGAAGAATGTTGATGAACACATCACAGCAAACACAGCGGCATAGAAAATATTACCCGTTGTATCAGTAAGAACACCGGCGAAATACATTAATGCGGTTTCGATCATGTATGAAATAGACCAGAACATACCAAATACAACCGTAATACGCGCTGGTGTCATGTTTGGTAATTCTTGAGGTAGCGTAACCAAAGCCGTCATAGGAACAAACATAAAGAAGCCGGCCATAAATGCTGCACCATAAGCGATTGAAGCGCTTGATGTAGTGATCATGATTGCAGCAAAAGCCGTCATAGCTAGGCCACAGTAACGAATGACTGGCACACGTAGAGGGTAACGCTTAGCCGTGATAATCCCAGCAATGGTGCCTACCATACCTGCTCCAATCATAATAGAAGAAAGGTATTTCGCTTCAGCAGCAAAGCTTGGAACTAATGGGAACAGAGCAAAAACAGAGATGTAACAGAATAGTAAGCCCGAGTAAGCAATTGGAAGCCACCAGTTAACCGACTCTTTCGCACCATCTTTTAGTGTGTAAGTTACTTGCTGACCGTTGCTAGCACCACTTGAAAGAGAGAAATCATCGCTGACTAACCACCAGACAACCAAAATAGCTAAGCTAACTGCAGAGATAGCGAAGATAACATTTTGCCAGCTGCCAAGACTTGATAGAAGTGAACCAGTAAATAGAATCGCCAGTAGGTTACCCATGTTGAACGCCGCTGCGTTAATACCATTGATAATAGGGCGTTCTTCTGCGTTGAAGTAATTAATAACAATTGGGTTAAAGTAAACAATCGCAAATGCACCACCAAAGCCCATCACTAAACGTGAGAAGACGTACAATGGGTAGTTAGAAGCAAATGCACCAACAGCACCAGCAACAATCAGTAGCGAAGCCACTGCGAACGCTTTTTTCGGCCCCATCTTCATCAACAGCCATGCCGCTGATAAGTTACCGATGATCTTCGCGATGGTGATTGCGTTGGTCATCCAAGTGGCGGCAGCCATACCTTCAATGTTGTAAAACGCCATGATGTCTTTCGTCATCATAGAGCCCGCAACCCAAGACATAGCGAAGAGAGCGTAGGTTAGAAATATCGTTATCTCGATAAGATGTTTTTTGTTCATATCATGTACCTTGTAGGGTGATACTTAAGTTATTTTTCAACTTAATAATACCGAAATAAAACCATCGCATTATCCTGATTTCGCAATAATGAATTGTGTGACGACGGTAACAATTGGTAATTAAGATCAATATTATCAGATAGATAAAATAAAACCCTGCGAAATGCAGGGCTTTTCTCATTGAAAGACAATCCAGATTAAGGGGCTAATGCCACTAACTCATCCATATCAACTTCGGCAGCATAATCGACACCATCAAAACCAAATCCATTCAGTTGCATAAAGTCTAACTTATAGCCTTCATAGTCCCCAATCTGTTGGAAGTTCTCTTCGGTAATTTGCACCATTAACTTTGAGACTTTGTCTTGTGTTTCAGGCTCAAGTTCCCAATCATCAATACGAATCAAACGAGCGAGATCCACAGGTACTCCCGCGCTTTGATGCTGACCATACAAACGTTCAGCAAACAACCGCTGCATCTGTTCAATGCACCCCTCGTGAGTTCCTTGCTCTTTCATCACCTTAAATAGAGATAAAATATACGGTGAAAATGCAGGGATAAAGACACTCGCTTTCGTGACCAAGGCTTTACAAACCGATACGTAGGCTTCTCCACCTAATCCTTTCATCTGTTCATTAAGTTTATCGGCGGTAGCATGCAGGTGCGCTTTTGCTCGACCTAATGTGCCATGGTGATAAATAGGGTATGTGGATTCAGGCCCAACGTACGAATACGCCACGGTTTTACACCCTTGATCTAAGACGTCCGCTTGAGAAAGTATGTCAATCCAACTTTGCCAATCTTCACCACCCATCACTTTCTCTGTGGCATCCACTTCTTCCTCGGTTGCCGTTTCAATCGTCATCTGCACCATTTTATCTTGTTCGATATTAATGGTTGGCCCAGTCACGGGAGCGCCCGTGGTTTTAATAGATGATCGCCATAGTTCACCGGTTTCTGGATTCGGTCTCACACCCGTTGCCAAGCTGTAGACAACCAAATCAACCTTGCCACCAAACTCGCTGCGTATGTACTCAATGACTTGCTCGCGCATTTGTGGTGAAAATGCATCACCAACAAAGTTCTTAGCAATCATGCCTGATTTTTCAGCTTCTTGGCGGAAATAGATATTGTTGTACCAACCTGCGGTACCGACACCTTTTTCACTTGGTCCTCGTTCAAATGAAACACCAATCGTATCTGCGTTAGATCCGCCAAAAGCAAGCGCAATACGAGATGCTAAGCCAAATCCTGATGATGCACCCAGCACCAACACTTTTTTCGGACCGTTGACGACAGGCTCGGCATTACGTACATAAGCGATTTGATTCAACACTGCCATTTGGCAACCCATAGGGTGGGCAGTTCTAGCAACAACGCCTTGAATTTCTGGTTTAATAATCATCAAATATTCCTTACTAATTTATGAATGCTTTGGAGGCATAACTGTTGCGACACCGTGGATCACCACTTTCTCGTTCTGATTAATACTGCGCGTCGCCAGCTTTACAATGTTCTTATCTTTATTGATTTCAATCACTTCGACTTCTGCGCGGATGGTGTCACCAATATAAACCGGAGCGGTAAACTTCAGCTCTTGCCCTAAATAGATGGTTCCAGGCCCTGGTAATTGCATACCCAAAACGGCGGACGTCAGTCCTGAAACCAGAATGCCATGTGCTACTCGACTTCCAAAAATACTGTTTTCTCCGGCAATTTGACTCACATGAACGGGATTAATATCACCGCTAATGCCACAAAACATTTGAATGTCGGATTCGCTAATGGTCTTTTCAAAATGTGCTCTCTGACCAAGAGTGAGCTGTTCGATGGTGTAACTCATTATGTTCTATCTCTTGAAAAAATTTTGCTATGCGCTCTACTGGCATAGCAAAGCTTTTTCTTCCCTCCGACTAACCATGTGACTAACCATGCTATCGGAGGGAGTTTATTGATTATCTTGCTGACATTACGCGCTTATCCTCAGAAGAGTCGTGATAACTCTAGATTAAGCCGCGTTATCAATAACGGATTCTGTAGCATTTAAAGGCGACAGTGTTAAACCCATCGGAGCGTCGCAGAAAATACGTGCATCCATTAATGCCAAATTTGGGCTAATCACTGGTACGAAATCCATCTTCGCTAAGACATCTTTTTGCAAATCTACACCCGGTGCGATTTCAATCAGCTCTAAGGTTTGCTCCCCTAGCTTGAATACCGCTCGTTCGGTGATATACAGCACAGGCTTGTGATTACGACGGGCAACATCAGCGGAGAAAGTAATCTGCTGCACTTCACTAATCAGTTTGTTGATATGACCATCATTTACGATAGTGAGCTCACCGTTACCGGTTTCGACCTCCAACTTACCAGCCGTAAAAGTACCGCAGAAAAATACCTGTTTCGCGTTTTGCGTAATATTGATAAAGCCACCGCAACCCGCAATCTTAGTGCCAAACTTCGACACATTAAGGTTGCCGTGCTGATCGCACTCAGCAAGCCCTAAGAATGCTTGGTCAATACCACCACCATCATAAAAATCAAACATTTGGTCTTGAGTAATCACCGCCTCAGGAAATGCCGATGCACCGAAGCTAAGCCCACCCGCAGGTGTACCACCAATAGCACCCGGCTCAACCGTCGCAATCATTTGATCGGTAATACCCTCTTCATCCGTCACTTGAGCAATCACTTCTGGTACGCCAATACCATAATTCAAGATGGCACCTTGTTTGAGCTCCATAGCCGCTCGACGTGCGATGATTTTCTTCGCATCCAAACGACGCTCTTGTCCACTTTTTTGCTCTGCAACACCTCGACCGCAATAGGCTGGATTCATTTGCTCGGCAAATGTTTGCATGTGTGATTCGTCATCAGCCACAACAACTGCGTTAACGAATATTCCGGGAATACGAACTTGTTGTGGATCGAGCTCACCGGCTTTAACAAGACGTTTCACTTGCACAATGACTTTGCCACCCATGTTCGTCACTAACTGAGCCGCAGCCAGGTTTTCTAGGAACAAACATTCATCTTCCATGGTGATGTTGCCATTTTCATCTGCTGTAGTACCACGCAGCAGCGCGACATTGGGTTCTATACGCTTATAAAATAGAAACTCTTCACCCTCGATTTCAATGACTGAAACGCGATCAGCCGTGGTGACTTGGTTAATTTTTCCGCCGCCTAAACGTGGGTCAACAAAAGTACCTAGGCCAACATGAGAAAGTGTCCCCGGTTTACCGGCAGCTGAATCACGCAACAGCTGAGCAATAATGCCCTGTGGGAAGTTATAGCCTTGAATTTGGTTATCATTCGCCAGTTTTTGCAAACGAGGAATCAGCCCCCAATGACCACCATAAGCCAAGCTCACCATACCAGGATGCGCTAAATGGTTATTGGCTTTGTCGACGCCATCTCCTTGACCTGCGGTAAAATAAAGTTCAAGTTCATTTGGATAACCGGTGGCAACAAAACGTTCTCCAATCGCTTTTTCGATGGCTTCTGGTACGACTGCACCAATAAACCCACCTAAAATGACTTTGTCACCATTTTCAATCATCGCAGCCGCTTGCTGGGCTGATAACACTGTTGTTCTCATCAAATTCTTCCTTCTGGAAAATTATTGTTCCCGGCAGGCAGACTCACTACTCGGCTAATGTTAAAAGTGTATGTGGTTCGGATTAATGAAAAAATAGACAATAAAAGGAAAGATAATTGCGTAAATGGGACAATAAATAGCGTGCAGAATAATCCACTCATCAAGCTCATCACGAGATATCGCGTTACAGAAATTGACACCTTAACGCTCGCCACTAAATGAGAGCCGAAGTAGATAGAATGGGGGTTGCGGCGGCTTATGTGCTAAGATAGCCGTCATCAGCGATATGAATGTGCACCCAACTCATTTGTTTGACTGAGGGTCATGAACCCGAACACGATTAACTAATGAGGAATCTAGATATGAGTAAATTAACAGCTGAACAGCGTAAAGCTCGCGACGACGAACGTTTTTCACAACGTGTCAGTGAGCGTAGAGAGAAAGGCGAAGATGTTATTGCTTATGCTCTAACAACAAAAAAAGCCGTTAAATTTCTGACTAAATCAGAAAAACGCGCTCTGAATGAAAGAAAAGCCGCTTTACAAGAAGAGAAGAAAATCAAAGAACAACAAGAACTAGAACAAATTGAAGCTACGTTTATCAATCAAGATAGCGCGGAATAAAACAATACCTAGGTAACTTCAAGATACCCAAGTAGCCGAAATAACTTAAGTAACCTAGTGACTTTAAGAAACTAGAGATAACGACAAGTTATCCTACTTACGTTTGGGAATATGCTTGGGATAATACTTGGAAAGATACATAAGAATAACCTCTGCCTCATACGAGGCAGAGGTTTAATATCAATCATCGCTTTACATGATGCCAAATTTTTCAAACGCATCCACGGTAGACATACCGCCTTGAAGCGCTTCTAACACTTCATTTTCACCCAAGGCTTTTTCAAAAGCGCCTTGGAATACTTCGACTTCCACTTCACGAGGAATGACCAAAATACCGTCACGGTCGCCAAAGATAATATCGCCGTTGCGCACTAGCACACCATCGACTTCAATTGGCACACGCCAATCAATCACTTTGCCGCGAACACCTTGGTCTTGAGCATAACCACCAAAGGACGCAACCGGGAAATTCAATCGTTCAAT
The DNA here is from genome assembly GCF_003605645.1 of Vibrio sinensis. Classification (GTDB taxonomy): domain Bacteria; phylum Pseudomonadota; class Gammaproteobacteria; order Enterobacterales; family Vibrionaceae; genus Vibrio; species Vibrio sinensis. Next base: position 48,582 of record NZ_QVMU01000016.1, read on the forward strand.
TTCATTGGTATCACGATGGAAGCCATGTAATACCGCACCCGCAGCACCGCACTTCATCGCTCGAGTCGACATTAAACCGCCCCAAAGCGCATATCTATGTGAACTGCCAGAACAGATATAAACTTCGTTTTCCTGTAAGTCATCAAGGGCTTCAAACATCATACCAAAAGGCTTGTTGCTAATTTCAGTATGCCCTTGGTGCTCGCCAAAGAAATCCGCTTCTAGTACTGGCATTGCACGACCGATAATAACCATATCACTAGTGATCGGCTTTAAGCCTGGTGCAAGAAATTGATGATGGTAGCCAATTTTATCCAGAATATCGCCAACTAGAGCAACGAACAATTTCTCTTTTGCTAGTTGGAATAATTCATTGTCACTCGACCAAGTCACTAAATTATTCATCTTTAATCGCTCTCATAGTGATTTCGACTTTAAAATTATTCAGAAGTTGCACGCCCAAAGCGGTACGTGCTGGGTATGGCGCTGTAAAGTAATCTCGGTAAACAACGTTAAAGCGATCCCACTCAGACAAATCAGCAAGATAAACAGTTACTTCGACCACATTATCTAAAGTGCAATTCGCTTCTTTTAGCTGCTTAATACAATGTTCCATTGTGATGCGGGTTTGTTCTTCTATCGTATCCCCGATAGTGTTACCTTCCATATCTAGGGATGCTTGGCCAGAAAGAAAAACTAAGTTCGTCCCTTTAACTTCTAATACAGGACTGTAAGGCCCAGCAGTTTTATGCTGTGTCGCCGTTTTTGGCATCATTCGGATCATTTGTTACCTCGTTCGATAAGTTTTTCTATTTCTTTAAATTTATTAACCACGATGTAGATTTCATCTTCTTTTAACGTCATCGGATTAACGAATACTTGATTGTCGTGCTCTGAATTACACATCACCCTTGGATGGCCTTGCATCAACAATTTCAACACTTGCTCTGATGTCACATCTGATGGGAAACGTACTGATGCGCGTGCCATTGGTTGACCCGCTTCATTTGGGTAAGTGCGTTCAACTCGAAATAGCTCTGTTGTTGCCAATTCATCAGCAAGAATTCTAATCTGCTGTTCAGCCCATTGATCCCTTGCGTCATGATCCGTTTCTAACGCTTCTTTAAGCGCCCAGTACAACCCGACAATCTCTTCGCGACCGGTTTTCAACATTCGCCCATAACCGTAGTTTGGAAAGCCTGTCGTTTGAACGTATTGCAATAGATCTTGCTTACCAAGAACCAATCCACTCGCTTGCGGGCCTTTTAGATCTTTACCACCAGAAACCACAATCGCATCTGCTCCGTTATGGGTATAATCCCAAAGCGTACTGATTGGTGGAATTTGAGCTGCGCAATCAACAACAAGTGGAATACCATGTGCATTAGCTACTTTTGCAGTAGCTTCAAAAGATAAGCCACCCTTTGCAACCCAACCGCCTTGATCACCAGCGAAGAAGAAAATGGCTACAGTTTTTTCATTAATTGCCATTTCAAGGTCTTGCTCAGTAAGCGGCAAGATAATGTTCGGATAACCAATTTCCTTTACGGTTGCACCATATTGAGAAATGGCCTGGCCATAAGGGTTGCGATGCGCAGCGAAAATGATAATTTCACTGTCTGCGATTTCTTGCTTATCTAGGTAGTAAGCTGGTTTGCCTTTTTTCTTAGCAATTGCAGCACCAGTACAAAGATACAAACCTGACGCAGCACCATTACAGATGAAAGCGGCCTCGTTTTGAGTCATATCGGCAATTTTTTCATGCACGACACGTTGCAACTCTCGGATTTCAACATGTTGGCTAGCGGCTTCCGCTATTTTTTGTAGCGTCGTTTCACTCATTCGAGAGCCACCAATCACGGTGTAGGTTCCCGCCGCGTTCACGATGGGATTGATACCCAAGTGATCATAGATGTGTGACATAACTTCACCTTTCATATTTAAAACTAGATTTTATATTTGGAAACTTAAAAGTTATCGACATACATAGCAAGTGGCTTGTAATCTATTTATGATCAAAATCACGAGAATCTTTATGAACGAAACAGTCTATAAGTCAGAGGCGCTTGAAAAAGGGTTAGACATCATTGAGTTATTAGCTACCCATAGAGGTGGTCTGAACAAATCAGAAATTGCCAACAAGCTAGGAAAAACGACTTCTCAAGTCTTTCGTACCATCGCTGTATTGGAAAATAGACAGTACATCGCATCAGTGACTGGCCTCTATTTCCTAACACATAAGCTGAATCAGCTTATCGTGAGTGAATCTTCCATAACACGACTTGTTGAATCATCTCGTATGGCTATGGCTACCTTTTCAAGTGAAACGCAACAGCCTTGTCACCTAGCGGTATATAACAATGGTGCATTAGTGGTGGTTCACCAAATCGATCCACCGACACTAATCGGTGTGAACATTAGAATTGGCGCGGTTGTTGATATCGCGACATCAGGCTCAGGCCTATGTCTTATGGCCTTTTCCAATGAAGAAAATAGAGAACGAATTCACAATGAAGCCAACTTAAATTCACAGTTCTTTGAAGAAAATGCCAATGCAATTCAGCGCACGCAAGCCAGCGGCATTGTCTCTGAACCAAGTAAAGATATAGTGGCAGTGACTAACTTATCTTGTCCTATTTATGATGAAAATGATGAACTTCTTGCGATATTAACCAGCCCATTCTTAGAGTTGTATGAAAGCTCATGGCAGAACTCCCATATTGGACTGGACAAAATCAAATCCCAACTTAAAAACGCTGCAAAACAAGTTTCTTCTCGCCTCAAACTGTAGTTTCCCCCTCTCGATTTACCCAATGTAAGGCATGCTATAAGTGTGCCTTTCTTCAAATTCCCCTAACGCCCATTGAGAACTAGATCAAAATCTGGCCTTCTTTTACTTGTGAAACACACTTTCATATATGAATAATAGTTTTATCAATGAAAAACAAACTCAATGGAGCTCTCAATGGATAACAAAACTTTACTGCTGCTTTGCTTTGCAGCATACATAGTTTTAATGTTTGTGATCAGTCATATCACGGCAGGTAAAAACAAAAATAAAACAGGGGAAGATTTCAACTTAGCAGGCCGAAGCGTGCCTTTACTCCTCATTGTAGGTTCTGCGGTTGCAACACAAGTCGGTACTGGTTCAAGTATGGGTGCTACAGGTTTTGCCTATACCAACGGCTGGGCTGCAGTACTGTACGGTCTTGGTATGGCTATCGGTATTTCTCTTTGTGGTAAGTTATTCGCTCATACTCGTACATGGGAAGTGAACACCATGTCTGAAGAGATCGGTGTTTACTACGAGGGCAACAAATGGGTAATGAACCTTGTGACTATCGGTATGTACCTTGCTTCTGTAGGCTGGCTAGGTGCTCACATCGTCGGCGGTGGTATGTACTTAGCATGGCTAACAGAAATTGATGTCACCATGGCTCGATTGATCGTTGGTGTGATTGTTGCGCTGTTCGTTTTAAAAGATGGCTATGGTGGCGTAACTTGGATTGCTTCAGCACAAGCTGTGATTCTTTTCGTCGGTTTCGTTATTCTTGCTATCGCTTCATTTAATACCGTTGGTGGATTTGAAGGTTTGAAAGCAGCGGCACCAGAGGGCGCATACTCTTTCCTAGGTTTGGAGAAATTAAATCCTATTCACGCCATTTCAATTGTCTTTGCAGAAATTATGGCAATCCTTGCGGTTCCATCATTCCGTCAACGTATTTATTCATCTTCTGATGAAAATAGTCTGAAAAAAGGCTTCTACATCACGGGTGTTATCAGCTTAACTTTCTGCTTTATCCCACCAATTCTAGGGATGACAGCTTATGCTCATAACCCAAATTTAAGCCAAGTTAACTACGCATTCCCATACCTAGCAATGACGGTACTACCATTATGGCTTGGTGCTGTAGCTCTAATTTCTGGCCTAAGTGCAACCATGTCTTCAGCGGCAGGTGACGCAAGTGCTGCGATGAACATCATGGCAAATGACGTATACAAACTAGTTTATGGTCACGCACCAAGAGAAGATCGCGTAGTTTCACTCTCTAAAATCGCAGTATCCATTTCAATTCTTGCTGCTTTGATCGGTACGCTAACGGCTGAAGATATACTTAGCTACATTACTAGCATGGTCGGGCTATTGATTACTGGTCAAGCGATTGCTGGTGTCATGGGTCGACTATGGCCACGTGCTACTTGGCAAGGTGCGATTGCTGCGATTGCGGGCGGTGTGGTTGGTTCTCTTGTGTTCCAATATGTTCCTGCAATGAATGAGCTATTTGGCTACGCTGTTTTCCCATCAATGATCTTTGCAACGGCTGGCGGCATTATCGTTAGCTTAGTAACACCAGCGAAGACAATGTCTGAAGAAGACGCATTGAAAATGATTAAAGCGCAACGCAATTCTCAAGAATTGGAAAGCCAAACCGCTTAATTCCTCTTTAAAGGAGCACGTGTTAACACTGTATTTAGCCGTGCTCTCCCTCTATCTATACAACTAGAAACCAAGAATAGGCTTTTTCCTCTGTTCTTGGTTTTTTGCAATTTCTAGATTCAACGCCACTATCTGAATGACGAAGGAAGAGATCCCTTACTGCTCTCCCATTTACTCCTAGCTTTAAATACTGAGTACTCATCATTCAACTTATTACACAACTCAACGACCTCGTTACTTTATAGACCTCCATCACAGTTCCATCTATTAATTGTGTCTAACAAACAAGCCTTAAAAAATCAATTTCCCACTGTAACCCCTGTATTACCAATCATTCTCCCCATCATTTTCGCATTAAAATGATTTGCTATTACATTTTGTTATACTGAGCCTGATAATTGGCATTTGTTATTATGCTTGGCGTTATTAATAATAAGCAAAGTTAATAAGCAAACGGTGATTTTTTATGGACATGATGGCTTTATTTTTTATTACTTTTTTTGCAGCCACTCTTCAAGCAGCAACTGGATTTGGATTTGGAATAATTGCTGTAACAGCCTTTTTAATTATATTCCAGTCAACTTCAGCGGTACAAATAGTAATAATAATCACATTTGCTATGTCTATCGCTCACTGGTTTAAAATAAGATCAAACGTTCCAGTCGATTTAGTGAAAAAACTCATGATTGGCTGCGTTATTGGTTATCCAATCGGCAGCGCATTATTTTATATGGCAGATATCAACACATTAAAAATAGCGGTCGCAACATTAATATTATTGATGACAGCACAAAATGGTTTTGAGCGTTACCGCGCTAGAAATGCAGTAAGCCAACGCTTTTTACCAATGAATAAACGATACTGCGCAAGTGTTGGTACCTTGTCTGGAGCAATGGCAAGCGCAATGGCGATGCCAGGCCCAGTAGTCGTTGGGTACCTAACTCAGTGTGAACTGGATAAGAATGCGATTCGAGCTGCGGTTATTACCACATCAACCGTTTCATACGCCGTATCACTGGTTCTACAAATGTATTTATTCGGTGTTGAAGAACAAACATGGGAATATTCTCTTATGTTATTACCAGCTACTTTTGCAGGCTTATTCTTTGGCGAATACATTTCAAAATTTATCAATCCAAAACTATTTAAGAATATAACATTACTGGTACTGCTTATTAGTGGTGTAAATATTCTTGTAACTCTTTAAATAATAAATTATTAAACTTACCTTACACGGAACTTAAATTATGTTAACAGCAAAATACACAAAAGCCCAACTTGCACATTTACCTACACCACTTGAGCTAATGCCTAATTTAACTAAAAAATTTAAAGGCCCAAATATTTATATTAAACGTGATGACGCGACTGGTCTTGCATTTGGTGGTAATAAAGTTCGTCAACTTGAATATTATGTTGGTCGAGCAATGGACTTAAATGCTGATGCTTTATTAACGACAGGTGCCGTTCAATCGAACCACGTTCGCCAAACAGTTGCAGCAGCTCGTAAAATGGGCTGGCACGTTGAAGTTCAGCTTGAACACCGTGTTGACACCCACAGCAAAGAGTACCAAGAAAGCGGTAACCCTTATCTAAACCGCTTAATGGGTGCAAAAATCCATACTTACGATGTGGGTGAAGATGAACAAGGCGCAGACAAAGCAATGTATGACCGCGCCGCTCAATTGAAAGATGAAGGTTATAATCCTTTTGTTATTCCACTAAGTGCTACAGACCAAACACCTTGGGGTTCCTTAGGCTATGTAGAGTGTGTTGAAGAGCTTTATCTTCAATCTCAAGCAACTGGTTTAAAAATTGATGCCATTGTTCTTGGTTCAGGTTCTGCCAATACTCACGCTGGCGTGATGGCTGGTGTGATTGCATTAGGTCTTGATATTCCAGTCTATGGCTTCTGTGTTCGTCGTGATCAAGATGCACAAACAGAACGCGTAGAAGTAAAAACACGTAAAGTGTTGAAAATGCTTGATGTAGATGAAAATAAACTTAAGCCTGGCATGGTTAAATGTTCTGACTGGGTGTTGGCTCCGGGTTATGGTGTACCTAGTGCAAAAGTGGTTGAAGCTATCCATACCACAGCATTCGAAGAAGGCATTCTGCTTGACCCTACTTATACGGGTAAAGCGATGTGTGGCTTAATCGGTATGATTGAAAATGGAGAACTGACAGAGTCACAAAACGTTGTGTTTATTCATACAGGTGGTACCCCATCTTTGTTTGGTTACCCTGAATTAGTCGAAGGCAAATAGTCGCAGATTCAAACAACTAATGGGAAGTCTCTCGGCTTCCCCTTTAATTAAAGGATTAAAGTATGTCTGAACAAGCACAACAACCACAACAGCCAAAACTTGAGTTTTATGTCGGTCAAATTGGCGGAATCATACCTCTATTTTTAATGATCAGTATGATGCTACTTTTAACAGCTAATGGTATGGGTGGTCCTAAAGGTGCATGGGCACCAGGCTTTTTCGCCATCTTAGTAGGTTTAATTTTAGTAAAAAACAAAGGCGATTATTGTCGTTCAATTCTTGATGGTATCGCGAACAAAACCGGTGTAGTTGTTATCACTGCATGGATTTTTGCTGCCGTCTTAGGCGCACTCATGAAAGCCGGCGGCTTAGTTGATGGAATACTATGGTTTGGTCTATCAACGGGTATTCAAGGTAGTGCTTTCCTCGTTATCGTATTTGCTTCTAACGCTCTATTTGCATCAGGGACTGGTTCATCTAATGGTGCCAACTTAGCACTAGCCCCAATTTTATTCCCTGCAGCGGTTGCTCTGGGTGCGGATCCTGTATGGGCGGCACTAGCGCTACTTTCTGGAGCAGTATTTGGTGATAACGTTGCACCTATTTCAGATGTAACCATCGTAGGTTGTACTACACAAGGTGCAGATTTAGGCCAAACAGTAAAACAGCGTTTCCCTCTAGCAATGACGGCAGGCATCATCGCACTAACTGCACTGGTGGTATTTGGTGGTAGTGGTGAAAGCATCCAAGCAGCAAGCACTGTTGATTTAGATTCTCTAAAACCAACTAACTTGTTCATGCTACTTGCGGTTGCTGCAGTTGTGATTACGGCACTGAAAGGTCGCCACCTTATCGAAGCTCTAAGCTACGGTATCATCACAGCGATGGTTGTCGGTGTGGCATTAGGACAAATCAACATTTCTGATCTATTCCACATTCCAAGCGTTCGTGGCGAAAGTAACGGGATTATCGAATCCGCAATGGGTGGTGTAACTGGCGCAGTAATGTTTGTTCTCGTATTACTTGGCATTATCCGCATCTTTATGGACTCTGGTCTGATGGATACGATTTTGCAAATGATCGTGAGAAACTTAGGTAAGAGCAGAATCAAGAGTGAATTAACTATTTTCTTCTCAACCGCAGCTTCATCACTATTAGTTAGCTCTAACGCTCCATCACAGCTACTTGTTGGTCCTACGATTGTAAAACCAATTGGAGAGCAACAAGATATTACCCCTGAACGTCGCAGCAACCTTATGTCCGCAGCGGTATGTTCGATCTTCTATATGATGCCATGGTGTTTAGCGGTTATGGTTTGGTACTCTGCAATTGAAACAGCAGCAATCAACTCAAATATCCCAGTACCATCAGCAGCAATCAGCTTTATCGCCCCATACCCATGGGCACTGTTCTTGGTATTTATGTTCTCTATCTTTACTGGTTGGAAACGTGGTGACAAACCAGCTAAAGAAGAAACCAAAATTGTACAACCGACAGCTGCTTAATAGTTAAATACATTTATTGGTGATCATTCTAAAGATGATCACCATTTTCTAAAAATGAACCGAAGAGCGCACTCCCCTGTTCACAATTTTGAAACGGACAAAATCTAAAAAACCAACACTTCTCCCCACTTCAAAAACAACAAACCCACACCTTCTCAGCAAATGCAATAACTGCCATATAATCAATGCCTTATGCGACCCAATCTGTTTTGTGATTTTGTGATACTCCTACGATTTTACAGCATATTATTTCGTAATTTAGAACCTTGCTCTTAGTTATCATTTTGTCATTTACTTAAAATACGCCGATTGAAATCGCTTGGTTTTTTGAGGTGTCGTATCGCTAGCAATAAAATGATAAAAGTTCGTCAGGTTGAAGCATTTAAATATTTCATGATCACAGGATCAGTAACGAGTGCCGCCGAACTTCTTCACATCACTCAACCGGCCACTAGTCGACTATTATCCGATCTTGAATATCAACTAGGCTTTAGCTTATTTAATCGTACAAAGAATAAAATGACGCCCACTCCTGAGGCTCACATTTTCTTTCGAGAAGTTCAGAATCTATTTATTGGTTTAGATACCTTGATGAAAGTCGCTGACTCTATTTCTCGAAATAACACGGGTCGGCTAAGAATTGGTTTTTTACACGTCATGGAAGATTTAATCACAGATGTTGTGATTGATTTCTTAGCCCAGCACCCGAATGTAAGTCTTGAATTAGAACCTGGCGGACGTGCATCCTTAGAAGAGATGGTAAAATCCAGTAAGTTGGATATGGCGATCATTGCTGATCCTATCCTTGATGATCCCGGTCTTGAAATACAAACAATGGGTGTCCATGAAGCCAAAGTCGCCATGCACATCAATAACCCCCTAGCGAATAGAGAAAAACTCACCGCTCAAGATCTCGCCGATGAGCGTTTTATTGTGCTGGGATTTGGTAGCCCTTTTCGACGCAAAGTTGATCTTGCCTTTGAAAGAGCGCAAGTAAAACGCAATATCGCTCTAGAAGCTCGAACACAGCGTCACCTTTACAATTTAGTAAGACAAGGGATTGGCACCGCTATTATCGATGAGTTGGTTCACGTTGATAATGAAAATGTCGTACTTGTACCTTTTGAGCCAAAAGTTACGTGGAAGTACACCATCATTACCCTGAAAGCGAAACAAAACTCACGTCTAATTGATTCTTTTAATAGTTTGGTTTGTGAGAAATTTAACCAAGTCTAAACCAATCAGTATTTAGCAATTATTCGCTCCTCTCTATTAACATGATGGTGAAAATGGCCCACTTTCACCATCATCAACACATCCCATATTCCTTTCGTCTTAATTTTCACGATCTCTTCACGTTCTGTGCTTTATATTTTCACCGTTAACTCGCACAGGTATCAATCATGAAAAAATTTGTATTCATCGCTCTTACTGCTTGTTCTTTTGCGGCTTCTGCCTCTCCATACCTAGGTTTAGAATATGGTTTTGGTACAACCAGTCATGATGTAAAGACAGTATTCAATGATGACAACATCACTTTAGAGCCAAAACTTGAAGATGGCATTTTTGGCGGTTTCCTTGGCTACTCAGTAAATCCTTCTTGGGCCATTGAGTTGGGCTATAGCCAGTTTGAGCTTGATGCTAGTCAATCCGTTCATAAAGGCATCGCAAATGGTTACATCAAAGAGTGGGAATGGGACTCTTCGATTCACGCGAAACAATGGTCAATCGCCCCTGTATATACGCACGCATTGAACAGCAAGTGGACAACAAAACTAAAAGCAGGCTTAACTTATACTCAATACAAAGCTAATGCGGGTAAATATGAGGAACAAGAGCTGATCGCCAATGATGATGTCGAGACAAGCAAGACTCTTGCTCACAGCTCTCAATCAACCAATGAAGTTGGCGCTTTAGTTGCAATAGGTACTGAATACGCGATTCTTCCTCAGCTAACGCTAGGAGCAAACGTAAAATTTCAGCTAGATAGTTACGCAAACACAACCTCTTTTAATATCGGAACAACGTATTATTTTTAAAAATAACAATTATGTTCATGTTCCATTCAGGTGAAAAGCGCAAAATACACCACAGATTCAACCAACAATAAGATAAAAAAAATGAATAAAAAACTATTGCTCGCTGCTATTGCTCTTACTGCTTCTACTTCTGTTTTTGCTGAAGGTTATGCTGGTTCAAACACCGTGACTACTCCAGGTTTCTCTGGCCCTAGCCAAGGTATCTCAACAGTAAAAGAAGTCCTTGATACTGGCGTATTCAGTGATGACCTACCGGTAACACTAACTGGCCATATCAAATCATCACTTGGTGGTGAAATGTACATGTTTACTGATAAAACTGGTGAAATTACAGTAGAGATCGACCACGATAAATGGATGGGTCAATCAGCAACACCAGAATCAACTGTACAGCTATACGGTGAAATCGATAAAGGTATCTCTGGTACAAAAGTCGACGTTGAAGTTCTTAAAGTTCTACCTGTTAGCAAATAACAAGTACAACGAACCACATCCGTTAGCCTGAAAGAAATCACAAAGGGCGAGTCATTTGACTCGCCCTTTGTATTTCTATATTTACCCAGAATAGTCACTGATCAAACTTGATGTAACGTTAAGTCACTTTGTTTAGTCTTAAATAACCACATTGCGTAACAGAGAATAAAGAGATAACAACCAATCGGAATCAAAAATGAATTGTTTAGCCCAACAGAGCTCGAAAGCGAAGTCTGCAATAATGGGATTGTCGCGCCTCCAAGGCCTGCCATAACAAGAAAACCAGAGGCTTTTTCCGTATATGAGTCGAGATCACGCACTGCCAATGAGAAAATAACCGGATACATAATCGAATTAAGTAAGCCTACAGAAACTAATAAATAAGCGGCGCTTCTACTAGGAAATAGCAACACTACACTCACAATTGAAATAGCTGCAATGCTGTTAAACACTAATACATATCGAGAATTGATTCTACTAAAGATAATGCTACCAAGCAGACGACCTAGCATGGCACCACCCCAGTAGAACGTCACCATTTTTGCAGCAGACGCAGGGGTAAAGTCAGCATAAGTATTAAGATAACTCACCAATAAGCTGCCAATGCTTGTCTCAACGCCGGTATAACAAAACAAGGCAATGATACCGAACACCAAATGTTTATGTGCAAATAACCCACGTTTATCCGTAATATCATCTTTAGCATACTTAACAGATGGCTCACTAATTTTCACCACATAAATAGACAATGCTAACAACGCAATCGCTGCAGATACACAAACATAGAGTAATACATCCACATTCTCATATTCAGAAAATAAAAGATGGGCAGCCATATAGGGAGCTACTGTTGTTCCCAAAGAATTGACCGTCGATGCAAATGTCAATCGCTGCGGTGCCGTTGAGGCATCACCCAGAGAAACAATATATGGATTAGCTATAACTTGAAGCATAGCGACACCGCATGCAATAACAAAAATAGCGAGCAGCAACCATATAAACATTTGCACCATGAATGCAAATGCAGCAAACATCGATCCAAATGAAATCAGACTCAAACTGATAATTAGGGCTGTTCGATATCCAAAACTCTTGATTAAAGTCACCGTTGGTAAGCAAACTAATAAAGGGCTGGTATAAAAAACGGATTGAATCCACATTGACTGAGTAATCGATAAATCGAACGTAACTTGTGCGTAGGGAACGAGAATACTGTTAATTGAAGTCAAGAAGCCCCAAGTAAAAAATGCGCAGCACAGTAATGTAAGGGCAACAATTGTTTTGTGTTTCGTCAAAATAACCTCGATACAAAAATGCCCCACCGAAGCAGGGCAAAAATAGAAGAAACAGATTAAGCGTATTTAGTGTGCAACTCTACTTGGATATCATCCAGTTGCTGACCATTTAATGTGTACCATTTCTTATAAATCAGGTATGCAACTAAACATAAAACCGTCGGTGCAATATAGATAAATTGAAGGCCACTGATCGTTTCAGCAGATTGTACTTGGTTAGGTACGTAGCCAATGACTGTGAGAGCGATACCCACTAAAAAGCCCACTAATGCTCCCGAACATTTACTAACCAATGTATTCATTGAGTAAAGAATACTCTCTGAACGCATGCCTAATTTTGTATCTCCATAGTCAACCGAATCTGCAACCATAACCAATATTAACAGCCAGTAAATTGCATTTGATAAACCATTGAATATACCTGCAAGACCAATCATTGCCGTTGAACCCTGAGCGTAATTTGCGGTGATAAATAAAATTCCTGCTGAAATTACTGGAGCAATTAATGCACCTTTAAATAAATTTTCACGTCCCAAGTTATCAATAAGCGGCTTAAAAAAAACCAATGAAAGTACACCGAAGATGCCACCCCACATCATGGAAATTGAGAATAATGTTTCATCTCCAAGGACATATTTAAAAAAGTATAAGTTCAATCCATTCACAAAATTCATTGCTATGTTGTAACAAAGGCCAATAGCAATAAGCATCAAAAATTGATCATTTTTCAAAATAAGGTCTTTAGCTGACTTTAAGCTAAATACACTCGCGGTGTTCGCTTTTTCTTCAACTTTTTGCTCGGTCCAAGTACAGGCAACAATCGCACTGAGTATGGCCAATACTGCAGCTACTACGCCAAACATCATATACCCAGTACCTTGGTCGCCAGCTCCAAGAAAATGAATAGCGTAAACACCAATACCCCCTACGATATAACTTGCAGCTGTAGCAAATAAACGCGGGTAAGGCATTAAGCCCTCGCGTTCTTTTTTATCCAGTGTAATTGTAGGAACTAGAGACCAAAATGGAGCGTCAAGAAGCGTATACGTCATACCCCATGCAACGTAAGTCACTGCAATAAATATGAGCTGAGTATTACCCTCAAGTAGATGCGCGGAGAAAAGAGCCACAATACAAATAGCATTGAGAATATTACCCACTAAAATCCATGGCTTATATTTACCCCAACGACTATTAGTTCGAGCCACTATATAACCCAAAATAGGATCATTAATCGTATCCCAAATACGCGCGATCAAGAATACTGAGCCAATAAAAACGGGGGATACCCCTACAACGTCCGTATAGTAAATCATCAGGAAAATATTGATCATGTTGAGGCCCCAGTCTTTTCCGAAGCCTCCAAAACCAAAACTGAGTTTCGTTTTCATGCTCACTTTTTGATTGCTTGTAGTCGTACTCATTTGTTTCACCTTCTTATTATTATTAGTTTCGAACTAACACGAGATAACCTGACTTAGGCACCGCGAGTTCATTTAAACCAGAAAGGGAAAATTCTTCGATTGAGCTCACCCTATTTCCAAGGCAGTCATACGTGACAATATTCACCGTTAATGGCATCTGTGTTTTTACAACAAAAGAATCCAGCAAAGCCCCGTTCACTAACGTTGTCTTCGCTTCATTTCCAGTAAATATTGGGCATACCATTGAGGCATGAACAGTGATTAACTTATGACTATCAAGTTCTGCCTCAACGATTGGATACTGCATCTCTGGATAACAGCTGTTCAGCTTACCCTTGAGCAAAATATCTTTATGCTGACTCCAAAAACTCAACCAATGACGCGTCATTATTAGATGTGCTTCAGGAAGTGTTTTTAAATTTGGCGAGATTTGTGGCACAGAAAACAAAGTATTGATGAATTGCAAACTTGCACTTTCGAGCGAGTCAGACTCAGACCAGATAAACATATCTGAGTGGACAGCAGTGCCTCCAGAAAGCAATCGTAGGTCAATGATTCCGGCACGATTAGTAATAGAATCATGTGGGCAATCATGCACTCGGAACATATTGCCGTATTTGCGGATCATCGAACCGATATAGCGCTGGCGGAACTCTATGAGAATATCAGGATTCATTTGAGTCAAATGATGACGAACATCCAGCATTAACCTATCCATTGCATCAGGCAACGATTCGGTATCACGTGCCGGATCAGGAACAAGAGCCGCACCCGTTGCGTAGTTCATATCAAACTCGTCGATAAAATCGAGCTTTAGACCATCAAGGCCATAATCACGAACCACTCTGATATAGGTTTCCAACAAAAACTGACGAACTTGGGGGTAACGGACATCTAATGTCCCTGCTTGCCATTGTTCGCTATAACACAGTAGGTATTGACTAAACTCTTCCCAGTTTTTGCTGCCTTTACCAACAAAAGGAACCGACAACCACAACATATATTTCATGCCCATCTCTTGGACGCGTTTAACGTGGCTTTTCATATCCGGAAAACGATTCGCTGAGACTTGCCAATCTCCACAGAACATATAGCCACGATTGTTATCATCCGTCTGCCAACCGTCATCAAGAATGATGGTTTTACAACCTACTTGAGCAGCAATTTGACATTGTTCCTCAATTTCTTGTTGCTCTAAATTCTGATGGAATGAATACCACGTCGAGTATACGGGTTCAAAAGCAGCCGCTGGCACTGGCATAATATTTCCACCAATGACTTCTTCATGCCATTGAGTGATACCAGAAACCGCCTCATGGTATCCCGATTGGGAAAGGTCTAAACGTAACGTCGCTCTGTATTCCGTCATTTTTGCTGTTGGAGCAGTAAACAGATGCAAAATAATACGAGCCGCTGTTTCTTCTTCATAAGCACCAGCATGAACAACAACGATATTTTTTACATCAGAGAACGCAAAGGCAATTCGATTTTCACCATTTAAATTGTAGAAACACCCCACCGGTGAGGCATGCGTAATGTGGCTGGTAAAAGGAGACCACAATTCCGGTACCCCTTTATTACGAATATTCTTTGGATGCCCGTGCATTGTAGATGTCCAAAGAGAATGAATATCATCCATCGGGCAAGAGACATCCAATGTCACTTTAGGAAAGTCGATCGGTTCTTCAGACTTAAGCATTAAATCTAAAAAAACCACATCACCCTCTTCACGGCAAACTAAATCACTCGTAATGGATTCAGAAGCATCGTAAGTATCCAGGAATACTTTAAAGTTCTTGGTCAATAAATGGTGCTGCATAGTAATTTTTCTCATTTTAAAGTTTCAACCCAACGAACAGCTGTTCGTTGATTAAAATACTAACACTAACAGCTGTTCGCAAATTGTGATAAGTGTTGACTTTTTCATAAATTGTAGAAAAATTGTCGCTAATTTGATTACGTATTAAAAAGGTCGCAATGACACATAATAAGAAACTCACCAGCACGCAAATTGCTAAGTTAGCTGGTGTAGCAAGAAGCACCGTTTCTAAGGTAATCAACAATTACCCTGATATCCCAGAAGCTACGAAACAAAAAGTCATGGCGGTGATCGAACAACACAACTACAAGCCAAATGTATTCTCTAGTGCCTTGAAAGGTATCCCTCAGAAAATCATAACTCTATATCTTCATACTACGGCGAATGACTCACTAACCAGCTCTATGGGAAACTTAGATTCTTCTTACGTGATGAGTGTCATGACCAATTTCATCTACTGCGCAAGTCAGCAGGGATACTTACTTCAGGTTGAAGTGATTAACGAGAGTGATTGTCAAGAAAGCGTATTAAAGAGAATAAAAGCAACGTTCAATGAGCGTCTTATCTGTGCAGCTGTCTTTTTAGGACTCACTGACAATGCAACATTTATCGACCGTTTAGCGGAGCAAGGCTACAAAGTTTTTTCCATCGATAGAATTATCGATGATAGTTTAGATGGTTTTAATGTCACCACCGATGATTTCAACGGTTCTTATGAAGCAACCCGTTTATTTTTAGATAGGGGATTGACGGAGATTTCATTTATCGGAGGTGATTTCACTAAACTCTCAGCCAGACAACGTGAAGCGGGCTATCGAGCGGCACTGAAAGAAGCAAATATCACTCCTGATGTGATTCCTTGTGGTTATTCAGAATTACTGGCTCGCTCGATCGCAGAAGATCTTCTCAAGAGAGGAGCGAAGCCTGAAGCTATAGTCTGTGCCTCTGATATTATTGCCTACGGAATAATAAAAGTATGTGGCCGAGAATTTCTAGAAAACGTTAAACTTATTGGTTTCGATGATCTACCGTTTAATGAATACCAACAGCCTCCACTTTCTTCTGTTGCCGTCGATTTTCATCAAATGGCTGAAGATACGATTAAAGCCATCATTGATGGATGTGAAAGTAAAAGAATAATAGCAAAAACTCAGCTTCGTAATCGTTTGTAACTATAGTAAACAAAGCTTCAACCCCCATTACCAATTTAAGTATTCACCACCTATTTCACACAAAGGGCGAGTCATTTGACTCGCCCTTTTCGTTGTATTCCATTCCCTATCGCGATTTTTGTTACATCAGCAACTATTCGGTCTTCAGGCCATAGGTTTTAAACTTATTAATCACTATGCGCATTTCATCGGCAGAAAGAACGGGGATTTCACTTTGAACAGAGGCAAGTTTCAAATAGAGGTTGGCTAACACTTCCACTTCATTCGCGAGCCACAGTGCTTTTTCTAAATTCACCTCCATCGCTATCATGCCGTGATGCTGCATAAGAAGTGCCTTACTCTCTTTGATGCCATTGACCACGCTATCCGCCAATGCTTGCGAACCAAACGTAGAATATGGGATACACGGTACGTGGTCGATGCCTGTCACTGCCACCATATAGTGAATAGCCGGAATAGCGCGGTTTAAAATTGAAACCGCCGTCGAATGAACGGCATGATTATGCACCACTGCATTTAATTCTGGTCTTGCAGCCAAGCACGCTAAATGAAAATGCCATTCACTCGATGGCACCTTACCCGCTTCAAAACTGCCATCATTATCAACATACACAATCATTTCAGGCGTCAGTTTTTCATAAGGGATACCACTTGGCGTAATCAACATGCCTTGCTTGTATCTTGCACTGACATTTCCCGATGTACCTTGGTTAAGGCCCAGCGCATTCATTTCTAAACAGGTATCGATAATCTCTTGAGCCAGTTTTTCACGATTCATTATTTTGTCCTTAACGTGGAGCCGCCAAGGCTCCACATAAGTGTCATTATGCTAATTCAGGATGCTTAAGATCAGCAAACATCTCTGCCAAACCATCTTCTGTCGCTAAACACACGCCACGCTCGGTGATCAATCCCGTTACGTATTTTGCAGGAGTCACATCAAATGCGTAGTTACCACATTCGGTTCCTCTCGGCGCCGTATTAACCCAACTTAGCTGTCCATTAGGATCAATACCGATAACATGAGACTGTTCATCGCCTGTACGTTGTTCAATTGGGATCTCTTTTACGCCATCAAATACTGTCCAGTCGATGGTTGGTGATGGTAATGCTACATAGAAAGGTACGTTGTTGTCATAAGCTGCCAACGCTTTCAGATACGTCCCAATCTTATTGCACACATCTCCTTTCGCCGTAGTACGGTCAGTACCAACAATACAAAGATCCACCTCACCGTGTTGCATTAGGTGGCCACCAGCATTATCGGCAATCAGTGTGTGTGGCACGCCGTGAGAACCCAGTTCAAATGCAGTCAAAAGTCCTTGGTTACGAGGTCTGGTTTCATCCACCCAAACATGAACGTTAATCCCTGCTTCATGCGCTTTGTAGATAGGTGAAATCGCCGTGCCCCAATCGACTGTCGCTAGCCAACCTGCATTACAGTGGGTGAGTATATTAACGGTACTCCCCGCCGGTTTTTTACTGGCGATCGCTTTAATAATTTCGAGACCGTGTTCACCAATGCTTTCGCACAAGCGTACATCTTCATCCGCTATTTCTGCCGCTAACTGATACGCAATCTGTTCACGTTGCTCGATGTCAGTTTTCTCTAAAACTGCCAAAGTTCGGTCTAATGCCCACTTAAGGTTGATAGCCGTTGGCCGAGTTGCAATCAATACTTCATAGCAGGTTTTAAGGTGCTCGTTGCTTGGGTCTTCTCGCATACCAAGAGCCATACCATAAGCTGCAACCGCACCGATCAGTGGCGCACCACGCACCCACATTTCACGAATAGCGGTCGCCGCTAATTTCATTGACGTAAGCTGAATAATTTCAACTTCAAAAGGCAATTTTGTTTGGTCTAAAATTTCAACGGTCACGCCGTCTTGAGCAACCCAAACTGTACGTTGATGTATTCCATTAATTTTCATAGCAACCTCTAACAACCTTGAGCAAACTGACCAATAGAATCGATGTTTTTATACTGTTTTGCATGAACGATGAGCTCTCTTGCGAGTTTTAAAGCACGTCTCTCACATTGGGCACGTAACTCAGCATCAGCAATTTGTTTGAAATCCGCCACACCCGCAAAACCGATAATGCGTCGATTCATCTCTAAACCGGCATTGACTAGCGTATCTTCGAGTAAGGTTGCGAAGAATGTATCCTGAGCCAGTTCAAGCGCAGACATACCTAAACCTGATTGATAGATTTCACGAGGGAATGCATCACCTTGCTGCTTGTCATTCCATAGCTGTTTGAAATGAGTAACAAACACTTGCCATGTGGTGTTAATTTCCTGAAGTAAATAGGCTTGATATTCAACGCACTTATTGTGGTCTTGTTCCCACCCAGGGCGAGAGAAATAAGCCATCAAGATGTTGCCGATATAGTTACCGATATCAAACGCCATTGGTCCCATGAAACCAAACTCTGGATCAATCACTTTCGTTTCCGTCTCGGTCACCATAATGGATCCCGAATGCAGATCACCATGGAGTAACGCTTGCGCTTCCGTCATAAACTTGTATTTGTAGCGCATTGCCACTTGGATCATCTCTTGATCTTGCCAAATTTTGTGTACATCGGCATCAAGCAGAGGCGAGTTCCAATTGTTGCGTTCAGCATCAAAATAAGGCTCAGTGAAAATCAAATCTTCAGTAATTTGGCATAACTCGTGATTCACCGCGAACTTGGAAACAAGCGCCTTTTTATCGACGGCATTCATACCAATATCGGAGGTATGGAACAGAGTTTTAGCTAAGAAAATACCCACATCTTCCGCAAGGCTTGGGAAAGTTTTTCCGGCAATTAATTCTTTGCGTAAAATCACATGCGGCGTCAAAAATTCCATGGCAAAGATCGCCATATCTTGATCATAGAAATAGACTTCTGGTACTAAATCGTGACCAGCAAACTTCGCTTCAACATTAAGCACATTGTATTCGAAGTAAGCGCGAGTCAATGAAAGCTGCCAGCTTTCTCCCGCAGCTCGAACATAAGGCAACGCCTGTTTTACTACGATAGTTTTTTCACGTCCTCTGACGATAAAAACCAAGTTTAAATTGCCATCGCCCACCTCCTCAACTTTCCACTCTGCGGGCTCTCCCCCCAGATTTAAATGACTCGGTAATTTATCGCAAAGATAAAAAGGTAATGTTTCACTATTTAAAGGCGCGTAACCCGCAGGAACAGAGTTCGACATAACGACCATCCTTAACGTTAAAATGCAATCTAAAGGGCGAAGTTATTCGCCCTCAGACAAAGTAATTAATTAACCTTTGGCATTGGCATCCAGGTTGGAACCAAAACCGTTGATGATGAGAATGATGGAATTTTGCTGACTAAGTCATCCATGTTTTTAATGTCTTGATCATTTAGCATTTCTTGAGTGATCAGAACTGGTGGCACAGTGACTTGCGCTGTAACGGAATCGCCATTTAATAGCATCGCCAATGCACGTACACTCACCTCACCCATGATGGATGGATTGGTTGCCACCGTGGCAACCCAAGCACTGCTCGGCTCTCTCATCGCTTGGATGTCTGAGTTGGAAATATCCGCACTGTAGATTTTCACCTTACCGGTCAAGCCCGCTTCATCCACCGCAATTTTGATGCCTTTAGCAAATTCATCGTAGGGTGAAAATGCGACTGAAATATCAGGATTCGCTCTAAATACCGCAGCCGCTTGGTCAGCTACTTGGTTTGGGATTGGGTTATTCATGGTGCCAAAACGCGCGATTTCGACAATATCAGGGTAGGTACCTTTAAATTCAGTGAATACCTCATCACGGCGATCCAACGGTGGAATACCAGGAACATACACATACGCCGCTTTCCACGCTTTACCATTATCTTTCACCGCTTGCTCTAACGACATACGCGCGATCAGATGGTCATCTTGGTTAATTTGTGGAATAGCTGGATTGTCTGCATTCACATCAAACGCCACCACCTTGATGCCGTTTTGCACGGCCATATCGGCTAAGTCTTTAATTGAATCTGTAAAACCGTGTTGCAATACAATGCCGTCATAGCCTTTCATGATGGCTTGTTCAAGTTGGTTTCGCTGCAAAGAAGCGTCCTGACGAGCATCATAAACATCCAGTTTGAAACCTAATGCTTCTGCTTGGCGTTTCACCCCTTTTAAATAAAGTTCAGGGAAATCACCTTGTGATAAATAACGCACGTGAGCAATTCTGATTTCTTTATCTTCAAACGGAGATGTCGTTTCAGCAACCGCATTACCCGCCGCCATAGCACCAGCGATAGAAACACATAGAGCGATAGTGTTTAAGGTTTTCATTCTAATTTCCTTATTTTTTATGCACGTTTATTGGATAGGCCGAAGGTAAACATCAATGCTGCTACCAACACTAAGCCTTTAATAAAGTCTTGCGTGTAATACGGGGTATTCATCATGGTGAGTCCGTTGAGCAACACTCCGACAAAGAGAGCACCAATAGCGGAACCTTGTGCATTCGGTCTTGCTGCGCCAAGCACGGCGAAACCAATCAGTGCACCGGCTACTCCATCCATTAGTAGAGAGTTTCCTGAACTTACATCGCCACGGCCAATGCGTGCTGCCAGCAAGATGCCACCAATCGAGGCATAAACACCTGACATCACATACGCAACGTAGCGATAGAATTTAACACGAGCCCCTGCCAACTTAGCGGCTTGCTCATTAGAGCCGATGGCATACATCACACGGCCATGACGGGTTCTTTCTAAGAACAAATAGGTAATCACAGCCAAAATAAGCATGATGATCACGGGAACAGGAATGATGTCGAAGATTCGAGCTCGACCTAAGAAAAGAAAACTTTCAGAAAATGTACCGGTTGCCGTTTCGCCATCAGCCAAACTCATGCCGGTTGAAATTGAACGACCTTGAGTTGGGATCAATTGCAGGCCAAGCAATAAGAACATCATGCCTAAGGTTGTCAGCAAATCAGGCACTTTCATATGAACTGTCATAAATCCATTCACTAACCCAACCATCACACCCACAGCGATCGCTGCGAATATCGCCATGGTTGTTCCGCCATCAAAAACCACCATGACGTAACTGGCCGTCATCATAGAAAAGGCAGCGGTTGAACCAATCGACAAATCAAATCCATTAACCGCTAATGTTGCCGTCACACCCAATGCAAGAATGGCAACAATCGAGACCGATTGAAGTATGATCATCATATTAATGGTGCTAAGGAAAGCAGGCTCTGCGACTGAAAAAATAATCAGCATTGAAGCCAACAAAATTAGTAGGCCATATTTAATAGCGAACTCACGCATATCTTTCATCGGTAACATCCTCTGTTGAAGTTATGTTGGCGTTTTTCTTATCCGGTGCGGCGGCGATTTGGTTAATCAGGGTCGGCATATTGACTTGATCAATTCGATGGATCCCTGCCAAATTGTTGTGGTTAAAGACAATAATGCGATCAGCGATTTCTAGCGCCTCTTCTACGTCAGTACAGATAGCGATGGTGGCTCTATCGCTTGCCGTATTGCGTAACAGTTCGCCGATTTGACGACGAGATGAAATATCAACGCCTTGGAATGGTTCATTGAGAAGTAATACTTGGCACTCATCGAGCATCCAACGAGCAACCATCGCCTTTTGCTGGTTTCCGCCAGAAAGCGTCGACATCAAATCTTCTTGATCTGTGTACTTCACTTTGGTGGTTTGTATTGCAGTGGTGACGTGTTGTTTTTCCCGTTTTCTATCGATAAAGCCAAAAGTAGAAAACTGTTTTAAAAAAGGCAGACTGACATTTTGTTCAATGGAAAAAGCAGGAATAAGTGCGTTATTACCACGGTCTTCTTGCACCATAAAAATACCGCTTTCAATCGCATGACCGGGGCTGCTAGGAGTCCAATCTTGTCCATTGAGTTTAATATTGCCAGACGCGAATTTCGCCATACCGAAAATACCCTCAACAACGGAAGTACAACCGGAAGAAAGAAGCCCCGTTAAAACGACAATTTCGCCGGACTTTAACGTTAAATCAAAAGGTAGAGTATCAGGTTTTAAACGAATATCGGTCAGTTCGAGTAATGATTTGTCGCCAGCGCAATAACTATGACTCACCGCTCCAACAGCATGACCCAGCATAGAATCCACCGCTCCGGCATAATCTAAAGGCGGTTCAAACCAACCTACGATTCGCCCCTCGCGCAATGAGGCGATTTTGTCCGCTAACGTGCGAATATCCGACATACGATGAGAGATATAGACGACCGCAACCCCTTCGCTGCGCATGGTTTTTACCGCTTCAAATAACTTCACAGATTCGGTATCAGAAAGGGAAGAGGTTGGTTCATCTAAAATTAATAATTTAGGTTTGTCCGAAATAGCACGAGCAATCGCGACCAATTGGCGGTCAGCTTGAGTTAATTCCGATACTTGCGTGTCTAGTGCGAGAGACAATCCAATTTTATCCGCAATCGGGCGCGCTTGTAATTCCAACTCTTTTTGAGAGATAAATGCCCCAAATCGACCATCACAAAGCTTATCTAGTAGTAAGTTTTCAGCAATATTGAGGTCTTGGACTACCCCATCATTGATAATTTGATGCACCGTAATAATGCCCGCACTACGCGCTGATTGCGGTGTGGAAACATCAACTTGTTCGCCATTTATAAACACAGCCCCTTCGTCAGCGGCATAAACACCACTCAAGATCTTTACCAATGTCGATTTTCCAGCGCCATTTGCACCCATTAATGCCAAAACGCTGCCACCTTCAATTGTTAGGCTGACATCATGTAAAACCGTATTACTCCCGAAGGCTTTTTTAATGGTTCGTATCTCAATAGTGTTTGCTACATCAGACATGACCACTCCACACCTCACTCCATGAATTTACAAACGTAATACTAAGAGATCAAATGTAAAGCGGTCTGTGATGAAGATATCAGTTTAAAAAATGAACACATTTTGATTGTGTGAATTAATTTAAATTTAGACTTCAGTCAAAAATCACACCTTTTTGTAGTATCAAACAAGCATATGGACGTACATCATTAGTGCTAATTATCAACTGACATTCACGAGCAAGGGAATAAAACTCATGCCTATCGATTAGCTTTGAGTTATGGTCACTTTCTTCGGAATTATTTTTTACTTCCATAAAATCAACCGCAGCTTCAGTTGCTTGCTCGCTTCCATCGGCTGCCATGATCATAAGTGGATATTCGGTGAAAGCATCGAGTGGAAAATGTTTAAGAACACTATCTAGCACTTTAGATGCACCTACCCCTGGCATCGACAAATACGTTCGATGGGCGTGAGAGTGTGCAGGAAAGTTAGCATCGACAATGGCGAGCCGATCACCATGGCCCATATTCTGTAGGGCAAACAAAAGATCAGCATTCAATAGTGGGTCGATATGTTTTAGCATGATTATTTACCTTTGTGTTTACATATATACAAAAGTATATTACGCTTTTTTTATACCAGTAAGATAACAAACCTTTTATAATTGTTAAAAATGGGATCACAACCAGAATTCAAATAATAAACAAAAGGATGACAGCAGATGATCGATGCTGTGCTAAAAAACGTCAGTTCATTCAACAACGATCCGGTCCTTCATGCTACTTGGCTTTACTACCAAGAAGGCCTTAGTCAAACCGATGTCGCTAAATTGATGGGAATCTCACGGGTGACCGTGGTGAAATATTTACAGACGGCGAGAGAAAAAGGGCTGGTTCAAATCAACCTTGATCTGAATACTTTCGCTTCCATTGATATGTCATTGCACATTAAAGAAAAATTTGGATTGGAACGCGTCATTATCGTGCCTGATGGTGAGCACGCCAATCTACGCGAAGATTCTAAATTAATGCGCGAACGTCTCGCTCGCGCAGGCAGTATGTATTTAAGCCAAGTCGTTGAAGATGGCGATGTCGTCGGTGTCGCGTGGGGTCGAACGATTCATCAAATGAGCCATTTGATGACGCCTAAATCATGCAAAGATATCACCGTGATGCAGATGCTCGGTTCAATGCCTGCTCAACCTGACTTCTCGACCATTGAATCTTCTTCTCAGTTGGCGAACAAACTCTCTGGGCGGGTCATTTCTTTGCACGTCCCTGCCGTTGTTTCTAGTTCACGTTTAGCCATGGAATTACAAGCCGAACCTATCATTCGTGCTAACTTTGATGCGCTAACAAAGTGTAATAAAGCTTTCTTTGTGGTGGGGAATGCATTGGATGAGAACCCTCTGATCCGCGTCGGAGTATTATCGAAGCAAGAAATGCAGATTTACCGAGATCTTGGGGCTGTTGGCGTTATTTGCGGACGTTTCTACGATAAGTTGGGACAACCCGTTGTGGCGGAAGTTGATCTTAGAATACTCGGCATCAGTTTAGCCCAATTACGTCAAGTTGACCGCCGTATCTTCTTAGCCGGTGGAGAACGCAATTACCCTGCGACCCTAGGTGCAATTTTAGGTGGTTATGTCTCTGATTTAATTATAGATGAGGGGACCGCTGAGTTTCTGGCCAACTGTGATATTCCACAAGCTTAATGCTCTGTCTGACATCTCGAGCCTGACACCTCTGGTGTCGGCCTCATAAGTTAGGCGCATTAGTTTCAACCAGAGGCTCCAGTACAACAACTTTTAGTATCATAACACTCAATAACCACGCCCCATCGAAGTTGGTCGTGGTTACTGAATAAAGCTATCTGTTCATCAACATCTTATTTCTATCAAACGTAATCCTCTACAACTCTAAAGTTGCAGCTTCATTCGAGCGGATCGATGTTTGTTCAGCAATTTCTCCAACTCGACGAATGAGATAATCTTTAAAATTGACACAACGAACGGGCATCTGGCGACGAGGTCGGTAATAGAGGCTAAATTCGAATTCACTGTTTGTGTACTCTTTTAACACTTGTACCAATTCTCCACTATCGAGTTCTTCTTGAATTAAACGTACGGGTAAATAACCAATTCCGCCGCCTTTGGTGGCTACCGTTTTGATAAACTGGCTATCTTCCACTTCAACGGTTTGAGCAATATCAACCGTTGTCATTTCTCCCTCTCGCTCAAATACCCATTTATTACCACCAACCAGAGTCGAAGCATAAAGACAGTTATGTCGACGCAAATCATCTGGCATTTCTGGTTGTCCATATTTCTCTATATATTCCGGAGAACAACACGCCATTAACGGGTACTTAAGCAGCGATCTTTTGACCAGTAAACTGTCTTTTTCTTGGAAGCCGTGATAAACCGCGCTGGCACGAATCGCAAAATCGATTTCATCAATATGATCCATATCGAAAGCTGTTTCCATAACCCGAAACGTAACATGAGGATGTTGCTGCAAATACTCCCCCACAATTTGTCCGAGAAAGTCCCGAGCAAACAAGGGGGTCGAGGCGATACGAATGATGCCGCGGTCATCATTACCTAGATTTTGAATTTCCGTGAAAATCTCATCAATTTCGCTATTAACTCGATTGAAGCGTTCAAAAAGTCGAACTCCCGCTTGAGTGGGGACGACTTTTCTCGTCGAACGTTTCAGTAAACTGATCCCCATACTTTCTTCTAGTTCGATAATCCAACGACTGCCCGCAGAAGCGGATATTCCATATTGTTTTGCGGCAACACTGAATGAACCAGTACGCACGACATGAAGAAAGTAGACGATTTTATCTAACATGGTCAATTCCAAAAATTATTGCATATTCTGCGTAATCAAATTTATAACGGAACATGGTCGCTGGATAAATCCCCATCGACGTATTTGTTAATTTAAGTCAAAAAAGAGAACAATTAATATTTTTGTCTGATTCTCAGCAACCAGATCTCCAAAGACGACATCATCCCGTCATTTAATTCAAGCTCTATTATCCCATTTCTGCAAGAGTGTTTTGCTTCGCATTTAATCAACAAATGCTCAAATGCCCCATAGAATGGGCCTACCTACTGCGAAATAAATTCTACGATATTTGTAGATAACTTCGACAAAAATTCGCAACTCTACTGAAAAAGGTGACAAACCATGCTTACCAATAAAATCTGTATCGTAACTGGCGGCGCTCAAGGAATTGGCCGTTGTATCGTTGAAACTTTTGCGAAACATGGCGCAGCCATGGTTTACGCTTGCGACATGAATGCGCAAGCAGCCGAAGAGTTGCAAGAAACCTATTCCAATGTGCGTGTAAAACAACTCAACGTTTGTGACCGTGCTGCTATCCAAAGTTTGATTGAAGAAGTCCATGCTGATCACGGCAAAATTGATGTGCTCGTTAACAACGCCGGTGTGACTCGCGATAACTTGCTAGATCGTATGAGTGAAGACGATTGGGACATTGTACTCAACGTTAACTTGAAAGGCGTATTCAATATGACCCAAGCAATTGCTCCGATCATGATCGACAATGGTGTCGGCTCTATCATCACCATGTCATCGGTTGTCGGCACTGATGGCAATATCGGTCAAAGTAATTATGGTGCGACCAAAGGTGGTGTTATTGCTATGACGAAAGGCTGGGCGAAAGAGTTTTCTCGTAAGGGTGCGCAAGTTCGCGCAAACTGTGTAGCTCCTGGCTTTATCGAAACCCCAATGACTATCGACTTGCCTGAAAAAGTCCTCACTCACATGAAATCAAAAACACCATTGGGTCGCATGGGCAAACCTGAAGATATTGCTAACGGCGTACTTTTCCTTGCTAGTGACAATGCAAGTTTCATCACAGGTCAAACATTAAAAATTGACGGCGGATTGGTCATCTAGGAGCGCAGTAATGAGTAAAGTCTATATCGTTGGGGCAAAGCGTACCGCTCTAGGTAGTTTTGGTGGTTCGCTCTCTTTAGTTCCTGCATTTGAGCTCGGTGGCCATGCTATTCGCGCTGCATTAACGCAAGCGAATGTTGAACCGCAATGGCTCGACGAAGTGATTGTCGGTAACGTATTAACCGCAGGACAAGGGATGGGACCGGGTCGTCAAGCGGCAAAATATGCGGATATTCCAGATACTGTTCCGGCTTATACTTTGAATATGATTTGTGGCAGTGGCATGAAAACTGTTATGGAAGCAGCCTGTAAAATTAAAGCAGGAGATGCTGAATTAGTGGTTGCTGCCGGCATGGAAAATATGTCGAGCGCTCCCTATTTAGTGAGTGCCCAAAACCGCTTTGGCAGCAAAATGGGTAATCAACAACTGGTTGATACCATGATTCATGATGGTTTGACTGACGCGTTCAACGAGTACCACATGGGAATGACGGCTGAAAATATTGCTGAGCAATATGCCATCGACCGTGAAACTCAAGATGCATTTGCTTTACGTAGCCAGCAGCGCGCTATCAGTGCCATTGAACAAGGGCGCTTCAATGATGAAATCGCGCCTATTGATGTGGTGCAACGCAGAGCAACGGTCACGTTCAGCCAAGATGAATACCCTAGGGCAGAAACAACCTTAGAAACCCTCGCTAAACTTCGACCTGCATTTAAGAAAGATGGCTCAGTTACCGCAGGAAATGCATCGGGTATCAATGATGGTGGTGTTGCGTTTATATTGGCTTCAGAACACGCAGTAAAACAGCACAACCTACAACCGATCGCGGAAATAGTGAGCTATGGACAAGGTGGTTTAGATCCAGCCTACATGGGACTAGGTCCTGTACCTGCCATTAAACAAGCCCTAGACCGAGCACAAATGTCACTCGCTGACATTGAGTTACTCGAACTCAATGAAGCATTTGCTGCGCAAGCCCTAGGGGTAATGCACGGTTTAAGTGAAGAACATCAATTACCAATGAGTTGGTTTGATGACAAAACTAACGTCAATGGTGGTGCAATTGCGTTAGGTCATCCGCTGGGTGCATCCGGTGGGAGAGTACTAACAACACTGATTTACGAAATGGAGAAGCGTCAAGTGAACTATGGCCTTGCTTCACTTTGCATCGGTGGCGGTATGGGTACGGCTGTTATTGTAAAACGTTGCTAGTTACACGCATGACGCTGCTAGCGTAAGCGATTCTTTTCTAATAGATAAATAAACGGTGAACGGGTTAGAAATAATCCATTCACCTTTTTTGCTTTAGACCTAATCTAATGTCCTCACACTTGCGATCATCAGTTAAGCTCATAAATTAAAATAACAACCAGAAAAAACAACGCATTCATAGCATCTTATTCCGAGCGAGGTAGAATAATTACAATAACCATTCCAATACCAAGGCGGACAAATGAGGGTATTACAAGATTTTATTGTCTTCATTGAAACAGCAAAGCAAGGCAGTATTACCCAAGCTGGACACGTTTTAAATTTAACACCCGCCGCCGTCAGCGCTACGATCAAACGATTAGAATTACAGTTCGAATGTGCATTATTTATTCGCTCAACTCGCAGTATTCGCCTAACGAACGAAGGCCAATTGATGCTGGAAAAATGCCAATTAGCGGTTGATGCTATCCGTGAAGGCATCAGCTCTGTACAGCATGACCCAAACCAAATCGCAGGTCACATCAAATTGGCAATGCCATCGGACATTGGTCGAAATACCATCCTTCCATTGTTAGACGAATTTATGGATTTACACCCTAATTTGACGATTTCGGTAGAGCTTAGTGACAGCCTGATTGACTTATACACTCGTCCGGTTGACGCCTCTTTTCGCTATGGTCTCCCACCAGATTCCACCATGGTGGCTTTGCCGATTCACAAAACCAATGATCGCGTCGTGTGCGCCTCTCCAAGTTATATAAAGCGATATGGCGCCCCAAAGACCCCTTATGATCTAACGAGTCACAATTGCATCAATTTCTTTAAACCCACAGCAAGTCATAGCAAGTGGCGTTTTTATCAAGGAAAAAATACAGTGGAGATTACCGCGATTGGCAATCGTTATGCGGATGATGGCGCTGTCGTTAAACAATGGGTGATAGCGGGTAAAGGAATCGGCTATAAATCTCGCCTTGATGTAAAGCGCGAATTAGAAAGCGGGTTACTGGTTGAACTATTACCTGAGTGGGACAGCGATAAGATCCCACTAAACCTTGTTGTTACTGATAAAAGGTTACTGACTCCGGCTATTCATGCGATTCGAGAATATCTCATCGAGAAGCTCAACTGACTCTCGAACCTCCGTCATTAGGGCTGAGATCAACTTCGAGCTTTACCTGTCATAAAGTGACGCAGGTAATGTGCATATTTTTCAAACAAAAAAATATGCACTCATCGACTCTCTACCCCCCCCAAAGGCAAACGTTTGCTTATTTATTGGTGATAAAAATCACAATAATAAGCAGGACCTCCTAAATAATGATTTATCCTTCGCTTTCCGCCCGTTATCGATTTGAGTTGATCATCAATTCACACTCAACGAAAACGTTTGCTTAATAGAATAAACTAGAAAACATTATATTTCCTACATGATGGTTTTCACTAATAACTTGATTTACGTCACGTATTTTATGTTGTAAATCCTCAAAATAACGCCCATCTCGTTGCGAAGAACTTAGCGGCGTTAATTGTTAATTTTGAGGTGGAATCATGAAACGTAAACTCATCAACACGGTAGTAGCACTAGCACTGTTTCCTTTGGCAACTCATGCTTTTGCTGCTGAAATGAGCACGAAACAAGCAGTAGAGGCATTACACCTTAACGAACTAGCGTTAACGTATAGCCAAGACAAAATCGCACAAGCAACAGATAATAAAAGTAGTTCTGCTACTGACGCTCTGATGATCGATATGGGTGTGATTACGGTTCAAGACCTATCCAATGCAGCAAGCGTTTCTTCTAAGCTATCACTTTTTGTTGCTGACCAAATGGACCAATCTGAGCGCTACATTGGTAACGTATCAGATAAAAACATCGTTGAACGTGTGATTAAAACTTGGAACGATTCAACCGTTATTCAAGACAAAGCAACATTGGCGCAGCTAAATAGCTTCATCGACAATGGCTACACAACGGGTTATAACGTTATCGATACCAACGATGACTCTAAATTCAACCCAGAGCTAATGCTCCGCTACGGCCACAATGACATTCAACACGCTGCACAACTTCTGTATCTAATGAAAACGGAAGGCTTTGACCCTAAAGTTCAATTTACGCCAAAATCTTCTGCATTCCTATACCTTCCAGAATGGGGCGAACCAAATTATTCAGTAGTGACGCTAGAAAGTGGCAAAATGGTTTCTGTAGTAAAAGAATACAACTTAGACTTCGAATTCCAAACACCTGAACGCAAAGCGGCATTTATGGATCTTATCAATCAGTATGCTAAAAAAGACAGTGCTGATGAGAAAGGGCTAATCATCGAATCATGGTGGCAGCCGTTCTACCGCTCTTACACTGAGATGGCAGACTACAAAGTACTAACCGAAAACCGCGTCATCATTGGTGATTACCAAGCTGATTTGATGTCTTTGCCTGAAAATGCAGAGAAACAAGAAAAGCAAGTTCGCGCAGCAGCAAAAGATATGGATGTTATTCCAGTTAAAGTATGGGTTAACCCATCATTCTACCGCTACATGCACGGCGACTTTAAGTAAGCTTCTCCACAGCGGTGAGGTATTTGATCTTCCCCCCAAATCCTCATCGCTGTACCTAATTTTGCTCTATGGGACTATTATCACCCGCCAGGTGATGATTTAGAGCGAATACCAAAAGGGCTTGTCATTGCGACAAGCCCTTTTCCCATCTCTACGCAATCATTATTCTACATAGAGTTAACTGAGTGGAATGTATCAACCTAAATACAAATTAGTAGCATTCATAACCATTTAGTAGCTCTCCCAGTGTCATCGGACGCTCAAAGAGCCCAAGAAGTTGCGCCGGTGTTTTACCGTTTCTATGTGGCCAACAGAAGTTATAATAACCCGTGTAGATATGGAGCCAATCATTGATAGATTGCTCGTTCAAAGTTGTTCCTAATGAACGAAAGAAATCACTTGCTGATGCTAAATAATGCTCCACACTTTCCAAGCTATTTTGTTCCAGTAAAGATTGCCATGTCTCACGAGGAAGATGCGGGCCTTTAATATGGCACGCCCCTTTAGTCTTACCTTGATTCGAAATAAAGCCCCATTTATCTTGCCACCAGCCAACTTGACGAATATTGAGGGCTTCTCTATCAAACCAAGTCATTTCGCGAGCACTTTCACGATAGTAAAAGAGATGATCTTCGCCACTGACTAACTCTTCCAATGACGCATTTAAGTAGGCATTTCTCAATAGTGTATCTTGTTGAACGAAATAGTATCGGCGCGATTTGTGATTCATTCTCTTACGTAGCATTAACGCATGGGAAAAACAGGTCAAATAAGGCTGCATCACTTCACCTTTATGACTGTGTTGCACTGTTCGTCCATCACTGGTTGGGTCAAGGTAGTTACTACGTGCCATAATACGCTCATACTGCGCGGTAATATCGGCCAGTAAATCAATATCCGTCTCTTTCATATCAACATAATGATTTAAAGTTTGGATAGTGCTGGTTTCAAGTAAGCACTCCTCTGACATCTGTGTGATGATATTGGAATCAAACGCAACAATATAACCACTTGGGTTATGTGCGGTCGCCACCAGCATTGTGCCTTGATTCTTACCAATAAATTGATATCCAGTCGCAAGGTGTACTTCTTCCGTTTGACGAAAAAAAGCGTCTTCTTTGACATGAGCAATATATTTTAAGCGCTCTACCATAGCACGTTGATGCTTGTAGAATGTTTTGGCGGTTATTCCAAGTTTTTGACATATGTTACGTACGCCAAATGAATAAACCATGCCGTAAAACATCGCATTTTGCGTTTCACTGTGTGTATTGACATAAGAGAGTTGATCAGTAAATACCGTACTGCAAGAACGACACTGATAGCGCTGCTTTTGAGAGTTGGTTTTACCAAACGATCGGTAATCCTCAGGATGTATATGTACTGCTCGTTGATGCGATTCACACTCTATTTTTGGACATGCTGTCAACGATAACGCGTGATAGCGTTTTTGATGCTCTATCGTCTCATACACTGCACGATTATTTATGATCTGCGGATAAGCGCCACATTTAGGGCAAAAATAGATATTGAGTGCTTTATTATTTGGTACCAACTGATACAGACTGACATCGCTTCGACCAAAATTTTCGCACCCTGTCGATACGCAGTAGTTAACTTGAATCCCTTTAAAAGGGTTAGGAAATACTTGATTAATGTCCTGAACCACTCGCCCTCCAGCTCATCTTTCGCACGGGGTCGTATTATGAACAGAGCCTCTTCACTCGGCAAGCATTGTGCTGTTTTTTTTATCCTCCAGCGCCCACGATTTCCAGCAAAAATAGATAACGTTTACATCACAAATAAAACTTAAAATACAATAATTTAAAAGATAATAGACACACCTTACACTTGCTACATTTGCACTCATTACACAAAGCGTGTCTAATAGATAAATAATATGCTCAATCCTCCAAAAGGTGTTTTCCATGGCAACAATTAAGGATGTCGCAAAAGAAGCAGGTGTATCGGTAGCGACTGTTTCTCGAGTGATCAATAAATCTCCTAAAGCGAGCCAGATTTCGATCGATAATGTCACTAAAGCCATGGCAAAACTCAACTATCGTCCTAATGCTGCAGCACGAGCGTTAGTCAATCAAACGACCACTACCATGGGCGTACTTGTTGGTGATGTTTCTGACCCATTTTTTGGCTCCCTTATTAAATCAGTAGACGGGATCGCCAGAGACAATGGCAAACACTTGTTAATTGGAAATGGTTATCACAACGCTGAGGATGAACGTCGCGCACTAGAAATTTTGATCAATAGTCGCTGTGAAGCGATCATTGTTCATGCGAAAGGTTTGTCTGATGAGGAGCTGATTGGATACGCTCAAGAAGTTAAGGGAATGGTATTTATTAACCGCCACATTCCTCAATTAGCTGAACGTTGCATTTCTTTGGACAACCGCAAAGGCGCCTATCTAGCAACGGAATATTTGATTCGTCACGGACATCGAAAAATTGCCTGTATTTCTTCAACTCACAATATCGAAGATACGGTACAACGGAAAGATGGATACCTAGCAGCTTTAAGTGATCACGGCATCGAGTTATCCAAGAGCTATATCGAATATGGTGATCCAAACAGTGATGGCGGCGAAATCGCCATGACCAACTTACTCTCGAAATCTTTAGATATAACCGCTGTCGTCGCCTACAACGACTATATGGCTGCAGGCGCTCTGACGACGCTTGATCAAAACGGTTTCAAAGTGCCGGAAAGTATTTCTATGGTTGGTTTTGATGATGGTTTGATTGCCCGATTTGTTCATCCCAGCTTAACTACGGTTCGCTACCCCATTGAAATCATGGCGGAACGAGCCGCTAACCTTGCTTTAGCCATTTCCCGCGATGAAGTGATTGAAGAAGAAACCGCAGTCTTTACTCCTACATTGGTGCGCAGAAATTCGGTCCATCAGCGATAATAAATAGCAGCCATTTAATTAGAAAAATGCGTTATTCGTTAGAAAACAAAAACGCGACCTCTTTATGGTCGCGCTTTTATTGAGGGAAAATCAGTGTAAAACCCTCCTTATAGTCAACATTCAAACTGATACGTTGTTTGATATTGATATTCCTGATCCGGCTCAAGAATGCAATTTGATTGGCCATTCAACTGCAGCCACTCCAAATTATTAGGAGAGTCTGGCAAGAACTGCGTTTCCAATGCTAGACCAGCATAATCGCCATATACTCCGCCACTTCGATTCGGAGCTCCAGCTAACCAATTTCCGGTATACAGTTGCATCGCCGGTTTATCTGTCTTCACATATAAACGTACCTGTTCATCAGGTGACATCACCATTGCGATAGGCTCACAAACATCCCGTAATGCTGTAAATAAGTAACTGTGATCATACCCTTTAGCCGATATTTGCTGATTATCTTGCATAAAATGCGTTGAGATTGTTTTTCCTACACGAAAATCAAACCCTGTTCCAGCTACTGATTCAATCACACCAATGGGAATTCCAACCCCATTGGTCGGTACAAATTGCTCTGCATTAATTGCTAGATAGTGTGAAAGACAATCTTCTCCTGACTCTGCCCCTGCTAAATTGAAGTATGCATGATTGGTTAAATTAACCGGTGTCGCTTTATCACTTTTGGCGAAATAAGAAATCTTCACTTGATTGCATGAAGTCAGTTCATAACTAACCGAAACACTCAAATTGCCAGGAAAACCTTGATCACCATCTGACGACAATAAACCAAACGTCACCCTACTTTGGGATTGCGCTTCAATCGTCCAGCGACGCTTATCGAATCCCTCTTCACCACCGTGTAAACAGTTTCCAGATTGATTGGTTGAAACTTGGTAAGTCACATCATGAAGATCAAACCGTCCTTGTGCGATACGGTTAGCGTACCGACCAACCGTTGCGCCCATATAATTATGTTGGCGCTTAAAATCAGCCATGGTTACATTACCAAGTAACACCTCTCGCTTTTCGCCACTCGCTAAAGGTAAAACACAGCTTAACCAAGTCGCACCAATATCCATCACCACCAATCGCATGCCACTTTGATTGGTTAATTCGACCAATTTTGCTGGCTTACCATCAAACGCAGGAGTTTGAGTCATTGAATCCATTAGTGTTGTCACAAGGGATGATTCTGGCTCAATCATAGATACTGACGTAGGCGTCGATGTAAACAACGGCTGATTCATCATTATCTCCTTATTAAACCATCACTAAGCCTGCGCCATCTTTCGCTTGGCAGACATAAATCGATTCTTTTAGCCCAGTAGCTGCTCGGTATTGAGCCTCAACTGCCGTCTGGATTTGTGCGACCAATTCTGGTGGACAAAGGGCTACTATACAGCCACCAAAACCGCCACCTGTCATGCGAACCCCGCCTCGCTCGCCGATCACGTCTTTGACGATATCAACTAAAAGATCGACTTCTTTCACCGTGATTTCAAAATCATCGCGCATTGAGGCGTGAGACTGAGCCATCAATTCGCCCATTCGTTTCATATCATTCGCGCGCAGTGCATGAGCGGCTTCAACAGTGCGATCATTTTCTGTGATCACATGACGAGCTCGTTTTGCGACCATGTCATCCAACTCCGTGACTTTGGCATTAAACTGCTCAATAGTGACATCACGTAGTGCTTTAACACCAAAGATTCGCGCAGCTTCTTCACACTGTTCACGACGAGTGTTGTATTCGCTATCAACCAAGCCGCGCTTCTTGTTCGAGTTTATAATCACAACAGAAACATCTTTTGGCATAGAAACAGCTTGAGTCTCCAAACTGCGGCAATCTAGCAACATAGCGTGATTTTCACGACCTTCTGCTGAGATCATTTGATCCATAATGCCGCAGTTGCAGCCAACAAATTCGTTTTCTGCTTGCTGACCGTTTAGCGCGACTTCAGCTTGGCTAATTTCTAAGTTAAACAACACCTTAAATGTTTGACCAATGACTACTTCCAATGCCGCAGATGAACTCAACCCTGCCCCCTGAGGCACATTGCCGCTTACTGAAATATCTGCACCGGTGAATTGATAGCCACGAGCAAGAAGACACTTCACCACGCCACGAATGTAGTTCGCCCACATTTTATTTTGTTGGAATGTAATTTCTTGAGTGATATCGAACTCATCAACAGCATTACCATAATCCACGGATACGACGCGCACTAAGTTATCTTCACGCTTTGCCGCAGCCACAACGGTTTGGTAGTTGATCGCACAAGGCAGCACAAAGCCATCGTTGTAATCCGTATGTTCACCGATTAAGTTCACACGCCCAGGCGCTTGAATAATGTGGCTCGGCGCATAGCCCAACACTTGTTCAAAAGATGTTTTCACGTTTTGGATTAGATCAGACATAGTAAATTCTCAAAAAGTTGTTATTGGTTTAACGGGTGTAACCCCACCCTAACCCTCCCCTTAWCAAGGGGAGGGTACAAAAAGCTCAATCTGGTCCTCCCCCTTGCCAAGAGGGAGTTAGAGGGGGTTATCCCAAAGCCTCAAGCTACTTACCCCACCCTAGCCCTCCCCTTATCAAGGGGAGGGTACAAAAARCTCRATCYGGTCCTCTCCCCTTGCCAAGRGGGAGTTAGAGGGGGTTATCTCAAAACCTCAAGCTACCTACCCCACCCTAGCCCTCCCCTTAATAAGGGGAGGGAACTAAAAGCTCAATCTGGTCCTCCCCCTTACCAAGGGGGAGTTAGAGGGGGTTATCCCAAAGCCTCAAGCTACCTACCCCACCCTAGCCCTCCCCTTAATAAGGGGAGGGAACTAAAAGCTCGATCTGGTCCTCTCCCTTATTAAGGGGGAGTTAGAGGGGGTTATCTCAAAACCTCAAGCTACCTACCCCACCCTAGCCCTCCCCTTAATAAGGGGAGGGAACTAAAAGCTCGATCTGGTCCTCCCCCTTGCCAAGGGGGAGTTAGAGGGGGTTATCCCAAAGCCTCAAGCTACTTACCCCACCCTAGCCCTCCCCTTAATAAGGGGAGGGAACTAAAAGCTCGATCTGGTCCTCCCCCTTGCCAACGGGGAGTTAGAGGGGGTTATCTCAAAACCTCAAGCTAACTACCCCACCCTAGCCCTCCCCTTAATAAGGGGAGGGAACCGAAATTATTGTTCCTTGTAATGCACATCACTTAGGTCACGCAGACGCTGTGCCGCTTGTTCTGCGGTCAGATCGCGCTGCGATTCTGCCAACATTTCATAACCCACCATGAATTTACGCACTGAAGCGCTGCGTAGTAGTGGTGGATAGAACAGTGCATGAAGTTGCCAATGCTCAATGTCGGTCCCCTCTTCAAAGAATGGTGCGTAGTGCCACCCCATCGAATATGGAAATGAACACTCGAACAAGTTGTCATAACGGCTGGTCAGTTTTTTGATCGCCACGGCTAAATCATCACGCAACTCAGCGCTTAGCTCACTCATACGGCGAATGTGCGTTTTAGGTAGTAACATGGTTTCAAAAGGCCAAGCAGCCCAATATGGAACGACCGCCAACCAATGCTCTGTTTCTACAACAATACGGGAACCATCTTTTAATTCAGCCTGCACATAATCCACTAACAGATTACGACCATGTTCTTGGTAGTACGCCTTAAGATTCTGCTCTTTACGCTCAATCTCATTAGGTAAGAAACTGTTCGCCCAAATTTGACCGTGTGGATGAGGTTGAGAACAACCCATGGTTTCACCTTTGTTCTCGAACGCTTGAACCCAGACATAGTCTTTCCCTAACTCTTCGATTTGATCATTCCACGTATCAATCACTCCACGGATTTTATCGACAGGTAGTTCAGGTAACGTTTTGCTATGGTCAGGAGAAAAGCAAATCACTCGACTTAATCCTCGTACACCTTGAGTTTTGAATAGCGGATTATCCGACTCTGGCGCGGCAGGAGAATCTGTCATCAAGGCAGCGAAATCATTCTGAAATACATATGTACCTTGGTAATCTGGGTTTACGTCGCCGGAGATACGTTCATTCGTTGGACAAAGGAAACATTTGCCATCATAGCTTGGTAGTTCATCCGTAGCTGGCTTCTCATCTGCACCACTCCAAGGACGTTTTGCACGGTGAGGAGACACCAAGATCCATTGCCCCGTTAGTGGGTTGTAACGGCGGTGTGGGTGATCGACAGGGTTAAATTCAATATTCGACATCTTAATTACTCAACTTCTAAATTTTTAGTCTCTGCATTTCGCAATAAAACGGGAGTTACAGTTAGGCATAAATGGACCACGCTGCGGCTTTCATTACACAGAGGTGTAACCGTTCGGATTGTTTGACTGCCACTTCCATGTATCGGCACTCATTTCAGCTACATTGCGCGTCGCTTTCCATCCCAATTCACGCTCGGCTTTTTCGGTGGCTGCCCAGCACTGAGCAATATCACCAGCACGACGCGGACATATTTCATAAGGCAGGGACGTACCACAAGCCGCACTAAATGCTTCAACCATATCAAGTACACTCGATCCGGTTCCTGTTCCTAAGTTGTAGATGTGTAATCCCGCTTTACTGCCAACGGC
Source organism: Vibrio sinensis (assembly GCF_003605645.1). GTDB lineage: Bacteria > Pseudomonadota > Gammaproteobacteria > Enterobacterales > Vibrionaceae > Vibrio > Vibrio sinensis. The sequence continues at coordinate 87,067 of NZ_QVMU01000016.1, forward strand.
ATTAAGGGCAGCAATATGACCATCCGCCAGATCCATAACATGAATGTAATCACGAACACCGGTACCATCATGAGTCGAATAGTCATCACCAAAAATAGATAATTTTTCACGACGACCAACAGCAACTTGAGCAATAAAAGGCATTAGATTGTTAGGAATACCTTGAGGATCTTCGCCCATAGTGCCCGACGGATGAGCGCCGACTGGATTAAAGTAACGCAGTAAGGTAATGCTCCAATCACTTTGTGCTACGAACAAATCACTTAGACATTGCTCTACCATGTATTTGCTGCGCCCATATGGGTTGGTTGTTGCGCCAGTAGGAAAACTTTCAGTAATAGGTACGCTCGCTGGGTCACCATAAACCGTCGCAGATGAACTAAATACGATACTTTTTACGCCCGCTTTTTCCATACAGCGAGCCAGTACTAGAGAGCCATTAACGTTGTTGTCGTAGTATTCCAATGGTTTTGATACGGACTCACCCACAGCTTTCAAGCCAGCAAAATGAATCACTGCTGCAATGTCATGAGCAGAGAAGACAGAATCAAGAAAGGCTTCATCGCGAATATCACCGTGATAAAACAACGGTGCTTTTCCTGTTAATGCTTCAATTCGGCCAAGAACCGCTTCTTTTGCATTAAATAGGTTGTCGACAATAATCGGTTCAATACCGGCTTCAAGCATCTGCACACAAGTGTGACTGCCGATATACCCCATACCACCTGTAACAAGAACTTTCACGATCGTTTCTCCTACCCAAGATGAACTGCATACAAACCAAGCGCGAGATAAAACCCATTGGCTTATCAAATTAAGGCAAGTTTATCAGTCAATCTCCTCTCAGATCCGTGATCAACTCCACATCAGTGTAAACGTTTACACAAAGACACAAAAAAAGCCTTTTGAGAAAGAACTAAAAGATGGAAATTTCTTATAAATCCAGAGAGCTATTCTATTGATTTAGAGCATCAAAAAGATTAATCATCTCAATAAAAACAATGGATTTAATTAATTTAGATAATGCGAAGTTAATCAATTAACACAAATGATATTCATGATTTACCTCGCCAGGCAATCGGAGCATCCATTATGGAAAACGTTTTCATTAATTGGCTATTTTTGACTAATGTGATGCAAGAACAGAGAGCACATAAGATACAGAATCAAACGAATATCACAGCCATACTTGGAATTATCTTCGACCTAAATATTCAATGTTTGAGAGGGAATAAATAGAAAAAACCCCCGTATTACCTTAAGTAATATGGGGGTTTTATTGTTCGGTTTTACGATTTTTTGTTCGGTGTTAATCGCTCAATCAGATAAGCAATATCACTAAAAAACAAAAATACTGTAATTACAGTGGCTTATGCTGACATCTTTCCACTAAGCGATCACGTAATCCACCTTGTGCAAGACCATCACATTGCTTCTGTAATTCCTGCCAATCTTGCTCGGTAAACGTTGCGTAAACTTGTTCAATCAAGCTCTGCTTAACCGACTCTTCGACGAAAGCGGCTTCCAAGGCACATAAGGTGACATCAAGCAATTCTACTCTTGAGAAACCAAATTGCTGCGCTGCGATTCGGTATTCTTTACCAATATCAGTACCAAACAAACCAGCATCATCAGGGTTTAAGGTTACACGAACACCACGATCATAGAGACGACGAAGTGGGTGATTTGCCAAGTCTTGGCCAAGTTCAGAGACAAGAATACGGTTACTAGTTGGCGCAACTTCAAGGGTGATCCCCTCACGTACTAGCAATTCCATCAACTCATCATCTTTTGCTGCTGCAATACCATGACCAATACGTTTTGCGCCAAACTTTAATGCTTCACGAATACTTTCAGGACCACAAATCTCCCCCGCATGGTAAGACTTATTAAGCGCTAGCTGCGCCACAAGATCATGAACAAACGTAAAGTCTTTAAACTCTCCAGCCATTTCATTACCAGCAATGTTAAACCCTGTAATGCGTTTACGGGGCTGTTGCTGAATAAATGTCGTGCTAAGGTTCATATGCTCAAGACTCAAGTGGCGAACACCACACGCTTGTAGACGTGTTTCCGTACCAAACTCTTGTTTTACCTCATCCATCGCACGCTCAATCGCGTCCATAAGTTGATGGTAACGCTCGGCATCCAATTCACCTTTCGCCTCATCAAAACAAAGATGGAACGCTGAGGTAATGATCTCACAATAGATCATTCCATGTTGAGCGTTACGTGTCAGGTAATCTTTAATGACACGGTAGTAATCATCTGCATCGCGTACCAATGCAGCAACAATATCATAAGCTGTAACAAACGCGCCAAAATCAGATTCATCATAGCAATAACGACCATTCGGGAATTCATTACGATCGAATTCACCCTCTGGGTAAATAAAACCCTCTGGCAAAGTCACTTGATGTTTTTCTGCAAGCAAAACCGCCATTTCTGGCGTAACTGTACCTTCAATATGTTCGTGTAGGACAACTTTAAGAAGAGTGTTATTCATTGTAATTATCTCTCTATTATGATGATTAAAAAAATCCCGCTGGAAAGCGGGATTTTTTCGGTTAACTTAACCCGATGAATAGACCAGCGATTGTGGCCCCCATCAAGTTAGATAGGATACCAGCAATTAACGCTTTCACCCCGAGTGATGCAATTTCTGAACGACGTTCTGGCACCATGCCACCAATACCACCGATAGCAATCGCAACCGTACCAAAGTTCGCAAAACCACACAGAGCGAAAGAAACAATAACCTGTGTACGTTCGGACATTGGCATACCTGTCGCGCTTACGATCGCATCGCCGCTCAAGTAAGGAGCAAGGTTAATATAAGCGAAGAATTCATTGATTACGATTTTCTGACCAATGAACGAACCCGCTAAGGTCGCTTCATTCCATGGCACACCCATTAACCAAGCAATCGGAGCGAAGACATAACCTAGCACCAATTGTAAGCTTAGGTTTTCAAAACCAAACCAGCTCCCAACGCCACCAAGCATTCCGTTAAATAGTGCGACTAAGCTGACAAATGACAACAGCATCGCACCCACACCGATAGCAAGGGATACACCACTCATTGCGCCTGATGCTGCGGCATCAATGATGTTCGCTGGTGGATTTTCATCTTCCGTACCGTGATCTTGCTCGATGACTTTTTCGGTTTGAGGAATCAGTAGTTTAGCAAAAAGAAGACCACCTGGAGCTGCCATAAATGACGCAGCAAGTAGGTACTCCATTTTCACACCAAGTTGAGCATAACTGGCAAGCATAGTACCTGCAATTGATGCTAGACCACCACACATCACTGCAAACAACTCTGAACGAGTCATTTTAGGCATGTAAGGTTTGATTAGAAGAGGGGCTTCTGTCACACCTAGAAAAACGTTAGCAGTCGCTGACATTGATTCAGCTTTACTAGTTTTCAGCAATTTCTGTAAACCGCCCCCTACCCATTTAACGACAAATTGCATAATGCCAAGGTAGTAAAGGACTGCCGATAAAGAGGAGAAAAACACGATGATAGGCAGTACTTTTAGCGCAACGACAAAACCGCCACTACCAAAAAGTTCATACATCTTATCACTAACTAGGCCGCCAAAAAGGAACGCAATACCATCATTGCTGTAACCAACAACAGCGGATACGCCACTGGCCATGCTTAGAATAATGCTTTGACCGATATCTGAATAAAGAACCACTCCCCCGAGCGCAAATTGAATAAAAAAGGCTAAGCCAATTGTTCTAAAATTGATTGCCTTACGATTTTCTGATGCTGCATATGCAACACCCAGCAAAGCGGCAATCCCAATAATACTGATGACTGTTTCCATGTTATGTACCCATTTTATTGAGTTTTGTATTAAGAAGACTCTCTCATATCCAATGAAATGAAAGACGTGATGAATAACTCATTTTTTTTTGACTTTCAGCGTCAATAGCTACGCGTTATCGTTTGCGCGCATTATTCCTCGAAAAACGAAACATGCAACTTTTATATCAACTCATATCGATAACAATTATTTTGCTTACACTTATTGGCATAAAAAATGTGACGAGAATCACCAAAACAAACCCGTTCAAATCTAAAATGGCGTCAAACAACTATGACCCAAACAACAATGACAAGGGGATATACACATGGCGCTAGCAATTAAAGCTAATCCTAACGATTTTGCAGAAACCGTGATCATGCCGGGCGACCCGCTGCGTGCGAAATTCATCGCTGAAACGTATTTAGAAGATGCCGTTGAAGTGAATAACGTACGAAATATGCTGGGTTACACTGGTACGTACAAAGGTAAACGCCTTTCGGTTATGGCTCATGGTATGGGTATTCCCTCTATCTCTATGTACGCTTATGAATTGATCAAAGAATTCGGTGTTAAAAACCTGATTCGTATCGGTTCATGTGGCTCAGTTCGTGACGACATCAACTTAATGGATGTTGTGATTGCGATGGGTGCAAGTACAGACTCCAAAGTTAACCGTGACCGCTTTAAGGGCCACGATTTAGCCGCGCTAGCTGATTTCGGTATGCTAGAAACTGCCGTTGCAACTGCCCGTGAAAAAGAGCTGAATATTAAAGTCGGTAACGTTTTCACTGCTGACCTTTTTTACGGCCCAGATCCTGAAATTTTCCAAACTCTTGAAAAATACGGCATCGTTGGTGTTGATATGGAAGTGTCTGGTCTTTATGCGGTAGCGGCTGAGTTAGGTGCAAAAGCGTTGGCACTATTAACCATTACTGACCACATCAAAAATGGTGGCGCATTGTCTATCGAAGAGCGTGAACTTTCATTGCATCAGATGATTGAACTGTCACTTGATACTGCGATCCAGTTGTAGGAGTCACCATGAATTGGTCTAAACATCCTCTGGTTCGCGATATTGTCACTACCGCGAATATGCTGACAAGTCGTGGCTGGGCAGAAGCATTCGCAGGCAACATCAGCGTTTGGTTAACTGACGAACAACGCACGCAATTACAACTCGTTGAGGTCGATTCACCTTGGGTCGCTCTACCTGCGGCTGTGCCAACAATGGCAAATCAAACTTTCATCATTTCAGCCAGTGGCGCAATGATGCGAGCTTTGGGTGATGCGATTGAGCAACATATCGGTGTTATCGAGTTAGATGCTCAAGGTGAAGCGTATCGTATTCTGGCTGGCTATCAAAATGGTTCACGCCCAACCAGCGAATTGATCACTCACCTTAAAGTACTGTCTAGCCGCCAAGACAACCAACGCGTTGTGATTCATACCCATGCAACCAGCTTAATTTCAATGAGCCTTGCACTAAAAGGCGACAGTGAGAGCTTTAGTAAATGGTTGTGGAGCGTAAGTGCTGAAGCAATGTACTTCTACCCAGATGGTATTGGTGTTTGTCCTTGGGCAATCGCCGGCTCGGTTGAGTTAGGCAACTTATCAGCAGAACTGACGAAAAAACATCGTTTGGTGCTTTGGCCAGCTCATGGCGTACTTGCATTAGGTACCGATTTAAATAACGCACTAGGTTTGATTGAAACCGCAGATAAAGCGGCAGAAATTTACAATCAATTACTGGCGATGAATCGCTTTGAAAACCTACTTACTGAACCGCAACTGTTAGAGTTAGCCAATGCATTTGGTGTGACTCCTCAATTCCAGCTAGGAAATTAATTATGAAAATCGACGGCAAACAATATCGTTCTATTTGGCTGGCAGAAGACACCACCAGCATTCATATTTTTAACCAAGAAAAGCTACCTTACGAGTTTGAAATTCTAACGCTTTCAACAATGGAACAAGCCGCTGAAGCGATTGTTTCAATGAAAGTACGTGGCGCACCTCTGATTGGTTGTGTCGGCGCATACGGTATGGCATTTGCAATGTCACTGGACAACAGTGATGAATCTATTGAGCGTGCTTACCAAGTATTGGTTGAGACTCGCCCAACAGCGATCAACCTAAAATGGGCATTAGACCGAGTTTGTGCTCGTCTGCGCGCAGTATCACCAGAGCAACGCCTAGCAGTTGCTTATGAAGAAGCTAACATCATCTGTGATGAAGACGCTGAGATTAACCACAACATTGGTCTGAACGGTCTTGAAATCATTCGTGAGATCGCAGCGAAAAAAGCACCGGGTGAAACAGTGAACATTTTGACTCACTGTAACGCAGGTTGGTTGGCGACAGTTGATTGGGGTACAGCAACAGCACCAATGTACCTAGCTCACAACGAAGGCATCAAGATCCATGTTTGGGTTGATGAAACTCGTCCACGTAACCAAGGCGCTCTAACCTCATTTGAATTAGGTGGTCATGGCGTTCCGCACACATTAATTGCTGACAATGCTGGCGGTCACTTAATGCAGCACGGTGAAGTTGACCTTGTGATTGTAGGAACGGACCGCGTAACCGCTCGTGGTGACGTGTGCAATAAGATTGGTACTTACCTAAAAGCACTAGCAGCCAACGCGAACCAAGTACCTTTCTACGTAGCACTGCCATCACCAACCATCGATCCAACGGTGTGGGACGGTGTGAAAGAGATTCCAATTGAACAGCGTAATGGTCGTGAGCAATCACACGTTCAAGGTATCGACGCAAATGGTCAACGTAGCTTTGTTGATATAGCACCAACCGGTACGCCTTGCGGCAACTACGCATTCGACGTAACCCCAGCTGAATTGGTCACTGGCTTAATTACTGAGAAAGGCGTTTGTGCAGCGAATAATGATGCACTAAAAGCGATGTTCCCAGAAATCATGCAAGGCTAATGAACCAAAACAATAAGTGCCCCAAATAAGTTACCTAGATAAGCCCTGAAGAGTATTAGGCGTGTCATTATCGTTAAGGCTCAACATGATCATATGCTTTCTGTTCTTCAGGGATTCTTTATTTTGAACTTCTTAGGGGCTTAATATAACGAAGCCGTCCATCGAGTTAACTTGATGGGCGGCTTTTTATAATATAAGAAAAACTGACGGGGTATCGTTAAATCGAGTAGTAACTGAACGAATTATCTTCTACACATTTACCCAATTCAAATTTCTCTGTGGGTTCAACGATCTCATCTTGGGCCGCAATCGTTTGAAGCTCCCACTCTCCAAGCTCATGTGTTTTCTTAACTACAGCATAAGCAGCTTCATTACTGTGCTTAAATGCGCGAATTACAGACCACTCTTTGAGTAACCCAGCTGTAAATAATGAAGAAATAAGATCACCAACGCCCACCAATGGTTTATCAAAATCTAATTGTGGTCGCTGGGCAATATAGCACTGGTCGTCAAATGCGATCATCATTGAAAACTTGTTGTCCGAGATTGAATATAGATGCTTCACCAATACAATTTGAGGACCTAGCTTCAATGCGGCTTTACACGCAGTAACAGCATCAGAGAGACTATTGATCTCCATACCAACAAACTGGCTCAGTTCAAACTGATTCGGCACAATCACATCTGCCATTGGCATGAGTTTTTTTAATAAGAACTCCGCAATACCTTCACTGACGATACAGCCTTTATCGGGAGCTCCCATCACAGGATCACAAACATAAATCGCCGTTGGATTCTGAATTTTTACTTTTCTAACGATGTCGACAATCATTTCGCATTGTTCAACACTGCCTTGATAGCCCGTTAGAATTGCATCACAACGTTTTAAGGCTCCGATTTTTTCTAAGCCCTGAGTTAACTCATTAATATCTGATGCTGGAAATGCAGTTCCTGTCCAACCTTCAGAATATTGGGTATGGTTTGAAAACTGAACTGTATGTATGGGAAAGACTTCAAAGCCCATTCTTTGTAGCGGAAAAACGGCGGAGCTATTCCCTGCATGACCATAAACAACATGACTTTGAATTGAAATGACACCACGCATTATTAGCACCTCTAAAATTATTAATTATTCGAATCCACACTTACAATCCACAATCACAAAAATATCATTTACAACAGATATATATATCACCAAAAATGTTGCTATTTTAAATACCAACACCACATTAGTGTTAACTATAAGTAAAGTGATTGCTTATAACATTTAACTTAATAGCAATGGGATAAATCAGACTATTTTTATATCTAAATAATTTCATCTTAGAATGGAGTTAGATCACCAGAGAGGTTTTTACATTACCTTCTAGCTTTAAAATCACTTGGATATAATTTTTATTTATATGATAAATAACCCCCCTAATAAATTAGGGGGGTTATAGGATTAGCGATTATACGTATTCAAAGCGTGCAGTGAAGAAACGTAATTGCTTAGGCTCGTATACAAACTCTAGACCTTTAATTTGGTCACGTTGTTGGTAAAGACGAATGATGCCTTCTGCTACAACGTCCATGTGTGCGTAAGTGTATACACGACGTGGAATAGTTAGACGTACTGTTTCTAGCATTGGACGGTGGTGATCACCGGTCACTTTGTTACGTCCAGCAGATACGATACCACGTTCCATTGTACGTA
>NZ_QVMU01000139.1 GCF_003605645.1 Vibrio sinensis
CCGTCCGTGCCACTGCTCTCAGCCGGGCACAGAGCGTCCCCGGGCGGCCAGGAAAGATGGCTCTGCCCGTGCCTCCCAGAGGCACTGATCCACAGCTTTCCTGGCCAGGAGGCTGCAGAATAGAATATATTTTAAGGCAAGCATGGTTTCACCTGCCTCCAGCTTGGATTTCGGAGGTTATGGCACTTTTATGCTTCGGTGTACACAGCGTGATTCTCTCGGCGAGATACGGCGTTTGCGCGCATARAAAGCAAAGAGTGGCCTGTCGCGGCCGCCCAGAAGCCCAGATTTGCAGCTCTCTTGCCCTGAAGTGTGCAGAATAGAGGATTATGTACGGCAGACGTGGTTTGACTTGGAACCGGGGCGGCACGGCCAGCTCCATTCCTCCAGGCGGRCCGTGCYACTGCTCTCAGCCGGGCACAGAGCGTCCCCGGGCGGCCAGGAAAGATGGCTCTGCCCGTGCCTCCCAGAGGCACTGATCCACAGCTTTCCTGGCCAGGAGGCTGCAGAATAGAATATATTTTAAGGCAAG
>NZ_QVMU01000141.1 GCF_003605645.1 Vibrio sinensis
ATCTTCAGCTATCTACACTTCATGGAAATGAGTGGTTATATGTAGATAATAGTAAAGTGCAATAGGTAAGAGATAATAATAATACTACTGACTCAATTACTAACTTACCAAATTGCTTACTCATTTACGTACTTGTGGCTTTCACTGCCAATCGAGCATAGGTGACCGAAATAATACTACTGACTTAATTACTAACTTACCAAATTGCTTACTCATTTACGTACTTGTGGCTTTCACTGCCAATCGAGCATAGGTGACCGACCAGAATTCTCCAATCCACTCTGCCGCGGTTCTTCATTTTCSACATCCAATACAGAATTATTTGAACACCGACTGTCGTTGTGGGACGAGCAGCACCATCACCGTTCTAATGCTTGTCTCAACGAGATACAAATAGCAAATCTATTAGAGAAAAACACAACATCAACATCAGCAACAACAATGATATCAATGAAATGAAATCAATTGAACTAAACAACATGAACAAGACCATCTCGTTTATTGTCATGATGTAACATTGAAAATTAT
>NZ_QVMU01000142.1 GCF_003605645.1 Vibrio sinensis
AATTGAAACTCAAGAAGCACTGGAATTGAAACTCAAGAAGCACTGGACAACGGGGCAGACAGTATCACAAAAGTTCAATACGGCCTTTCTTCAGGATACTAACAAACTCAACRAATTCAAGATAGTCCTCAGCAAYAAGTTCCAGGCCTTTCATGATCTACTCAATGGAGAAGGAACTACTGTGGAGAGCAACTGGAAGGGGATCAAAGAGGCAATCRCTTCAACATGTYATGAGGTCCTGGGYCACAAGAAGCACCAYCACAAGGAATGGATCACTGTTGRTACACTGGATAAGATTCWAGAAAGRAGRAACAAGAARGCAKCRATCARTACCAGYCGAAYAAGAGCAGAAAAAGCYAAGGCACAAGCTGAATACAYRGAARTAAACAAACAAGTGAAGAGGAGCATCAGAACYGACAAACGTAAATATGTGGAAGATTTAGCAAYGACGGCGGAAARGGCTRCAAGAGAAGGAAACATGAGACAATTGTATGACACRACAAAGAAACTCT
>NZ_QVMU01000143.1 GCF_003605645.1 Vibrio sinensis
ATTGAAATCATTCATCCAACCATCTATAATCACAACAATGATGAGAATAACAATGAAGTGAGTGTTGCATCTGACTTTAGCTTCTTCTTCTTCTCCTCTCAATCTTTATATTTTTCGGTTGCTTTCAATTTATATCAATTCAATAATGATTGTAATGTGTTCATTTTCAATGTTACATCATGACAATCAACTACTAGATCGTCTTGTTCATCTTGTTGAGTTGAATTGATTTGATTTAATTGAGAGCACTATTCCTGTTGTTGTTGTTGTTGTTGTTGTCGATGATGATGATGATGATGTTGTTGTTGTTGTTGTTCATCTTCTTCTAATAGATTTTTGCTATTTGTATTTGTTTCAGACAATCAGTAGAATGGTGATGGTGCCACTCATACCACGATGACACTCGCTGTTCAAATAATAATTCTGTGTTGGATCTGGAAAATAAAGAACGAGGCTGAGTGGATTGGAGAATTGTGGTCGATCACCGATGCTCAATTGGCGGTG
>NZ_QVMU01000017.1 GCF_003605645.1 Vibrio sinensis
TAATTACTTTATCTTCAACAATACCCATACCAGACTCAGCAACCGCTTGTTGAGCAAGAGGAATACGAGCTTGGTTAGCTGCTAGAGATGCTGCACGGAAAATTGCATCTACTTGTTCTTGAGAAAAAGTAGCGAATTCTTCTTGAGCAGCTTTTACGCGAGCGACGAGTTCATCGAGCTCTGATAAATTACTTACGTACATATAATATTGTCCTAAATACCCATATATAAATACCCATATATAAACAATCATATACTCGTTAAAATAATAGACACTGAGATTCAAGTAATGTCATTTCTCATCAGTATTTTGAGTGTTAATTATCTTGATGTATTTAATTACTCTGTATGGGTTTAATTAATTTCAGTTTTGAAAGTCGATTTTACAATCGAGTTTTAATTAAGGAGCAGCGTAATAAACCCCACGCCAACTAACGTGTTATTTAAAAGCAGTTATTACGCTGCGAATTGATGAAATATCTTATTATTGTGTTCTATTTCTAACTCAGCACTTATTTGGATAAATAAAGTACTAGCTAAATACTACACCTAGGCTTAAAAACAGCATGATCATTGCCGTAATCATTCCGATTAATGGGCCAATAAATCGTAGCCAAGAGGAGTAAGCAACTCGACCAATCGCAAGCCCGCCCATTACAACCCCAGAGGTCGGTGTAACAAGGTTTGGTAAACCGGAGGCCGATTGGAATGCGGTTACAACTAGCTCACGACTCACTCCAGCAAAATCCGCTAACGGTGCAAGTACCGGCATAGATAAGACTGCAAGGCCAGAAGAAGATGGTACAACTAGACATAGCACCGCTTCTATCCAATAAATTGCATTAATAAAGGCAATTTGGTTTAAGCCAGCTAATAAACCCTCAGCATAATTAAGAATAGTGTGAGTAATATTACCGTTATCCATTACAACGACTAAGCCACGAGCAATAGCAATAATAAATGCTACGCCAAGTAAGTCTTTTGCTCCGTTAATAAAACTATCGGTAATTTCAACTTCTGTCATACGGGCAACAAAGCCGACGACGATACTCGCACCTAAGAAGAGAGCCGATAATTCCGCCATCCACCAGCCTGCGCTAGATACACCCCACATCATTAATACAAAGGTAAGGCCGAATATCATCAACACGACTTTACGAGTTGTTGTTAGCTCAGGTACCTTTTGATCTCTCGCATGTAAGAAGTGGCTTAAGTTATCTTCATATTGATGAGCAACAATCGAGCGCGTTGGATCTTGTTTTACTTTCGCTGCATAGCGCATCACATAAACAACACAGATTAACCAACCAATCACTAGAATAGCTAATCGGAGACCAAAACCATCCATAAAGTTGATTTCAGCAGCGTTAGAAGCAATTACCGTCGCAAATGGGTTAATAGTAGAGCCCAAACAACCAATACCAGCACCAATCATGATGATAGCAACACCAACGATACTATCGTAACCAGCCGCAATCATGACAGGAATAAGGAGCGCATAGAATGGTATTGTTTCTTCAGCAGTACCGTAAACTGTACCACCTAGAGCGAACAAACCCATTAGGATAGGAATCATCCACTTCTCACGGCCAGCAAGACGTTTCATGGTTCCACCGATACCAGCATCGATTGCACCAGTGTCTGTCACGACAGCAAGGAAGCCACCAATAACAAGTACAAACAGGGCAACGTCAACAGCTCGTGCAGCGTAGCTTAATGGATCATAGAAACCTTGAATCGGTGCCATCACAATATCAAACAAACCTTGTGGGTTCGCTTCTATTGTTTGGTAGGAGCCGACCATTGGAACCATTTTTCCTAATGTTTCATTCAGGACCATTTGGTACTGACCCGCTGGAATAATCCAGGTCAAGCCAGCCATCAGAACCGTCAGAAGCATCAAAATTGTATAAGCAGAAGGAAATTTAATTTTGTTCATTATTTCGTCCTAAAGTAAGGTTAACGCCCTACTAAACAGCTATGCTTGTTATGCAACACAATCCATGATTTCTTCAATACTTAAGTTACTAAGCCCCATTTTTTTCAGTGTTCTACCGTTTTCAAAGTAGTTGGTATCGTTGTAGGCATTATCAATATGCAAACAGCTAGTAATCATTGGCGTCTCAACGCGAGCCAATTGCGCAAATTCATAGCAAGGTACAAGAAGATAAGCCGCATCTTCAGTGATGTAACGGTTGCTAGCCGAGTTTGGCGCGCTGTTTAACTTGCCATGGGTTTCTGATGTACGGTTCACTTCATAAACGCTAGTGCAATCCATATCATAAAGATTGTTCATCGCTTCTAGCTCAGGTTTCAATGACAAACCAAACGCTGAACCAACCGCTAGACGCTCATTCTCCATTACTGCAGCCGCTTTTGCTGTTGAAATTGAGCAGCAGTCTTTGTAATAGTTAAATTGACCATCAAAGTTCTCCAATAACCCCATATTAAGCGTGGTTAATAAAGGGTGCCCGCCAAAGTTTATGTTTTCGAGACCTGCCTCAATAACATTACTTAAAGGTTTTAATGGCAGCGGCATCACTGGCTGTAAAGCATCAATTGCATGTTGGATACGATTCGCTGGTAATGACGCCACAGGTAAGTGGGTCTTCATACCCAAAATGGCAAGCTGAGCAGGACCGATGATTCGAGTTGCCCACGGAATAGAAATCGCGTCCACAAACGTAATATCTAGGTTTGCGTAACCTTGTTCAAATTTGATGTTGTTAAGCACAAGTGACCCATAATTTCCAGGCATCAGCATGATGATTTGTCCATCACGTAAGTGAGGTAGCATATCGACAAACAATTGCTCTTGAGCGAATGCTGGCACTGGCATCACAATAAGGTCTGCATATTCTAATGTTTCCGCAATATCACGGCTCAGCTTATCGATAGGTTGAAAACCTGAGTACTCAAGTGATACATCGTTAAAACTCGCAAGAGCTTCAATACCACCACGCTCTTCAATATCGGCTAGCGGATGATCAAAACCTTTTGAACCATACAAGCAGACTTTAGCACCGTGCATAGAAAAGTGATAAGCCGCAGTTAAACCCGCATTACCAGAACCAATAACAGAAACTCGAGTAGACATAATTTTTCCTTAATAACGTTTAATTTCTGAAACGCAGATTAAGGTGAACTCTGGAAACTAAGCCAATGACAAACCGTTGGCGAGCTATGCAAAAAAGTTATAGTCTCTTAATACTTACAAGCTAACTCGCAGAAAACATTAAACTTATTCTTTATTTCACAATATGTACATTGCGTGGAAAAGTGTGATTGTGAACAAGTCACTAGATATTACCTTTATGTAAAGGGCTCACTTTTAGTTGAATTCCCAACTCATCGGCTAACAGTAAAAAATGCTCGATAAAACGTTCAGCATGTCGATTAATAGGTTTCAATGCTGGGTAGAGAATATCGAATTCAAACGGGAGGCTAAATGCCAGAGGGCGCATCACTAATAAAGGATTTGTACTGTCTAAGACGGCTGTAAATGGATCGGTAATTGCGATACCAACCCCTTGTTGCACCAACACAGACGCGGTACTTGCTAACGATACTTCAATCTGTTCATTGAGCGTGAGATCATAACGCCTTAATAGCGTATCAATACGATTTTGTTGGCTATCTTTTTCATGACGAATAATGACTTGATTGGCAATATCTGGAATATCGATAACATCCAGTTGCGCCAAGGGCGAAGAGACAGGAAGTAGACAAACACACTCACATTCGACATGTTGGACATCGACACCAGCAAAACCCTGCCCAAGGAAAGAAAAACCAATATCAATTGCTTGGCTTTGTGCATGACGCAATACATCTTCAGAGCGATAAGTTTTTAAGCCGACTTTAAGCTTGGGCGCTTGCTGGAGAAAATTACCTAACACTCTTGGTAGATAAGCATTCGAAAGAAGTGGCATTGCGGCAATATTGATTGAACCAAACTGATTTGTTTTAATTAATTTAGCCGCTTGTTCAAGGCCGAGAAGCGCATTAAAAACCTTCTCAGCTTCAATATAGAATGCCTGCCCCTCACTACTTAAAATAAGACGATTACCCTGACGGGTAAATAACTCAAAACCGATTTGTTGTTCTAGATTTGATAGTAAACGACTAACGGCAGGCTGACTTAAATGGAGCCGATTGGCCGCTGATGTCATTGTTTGACATTCGATGATCGCTTTAAAAGCACTTAATTGAGAAAACTTCACGTCATATCCTATGCTTTAATGTCGCTTTTTTACGCCTCTATTTGCTGTTTGCATATTGAGGCTCCCCGATACTAAACGCCGTCAAGTTACAGATAGCGTACAGATAAACGAAAAGCGAATGAACTCCCACAAGCCTAGATAAACTAGGTGGTTGAGATGAATAAACGCAGTCAACACCATTTCATGTTCAAGTAAAACGGGTATATAGCGATAAAAGTCGCATAATATCCCCAATCAAAGAAGGGACGTACGTTTTATTCTCATTATTGCGCTATTCGGCAGAATCGGTGACATTACGCTCTAATGACTGTCGAGAATAGCGTGGCATCATGATTCAATAATTAACCACTGCGCCTTTACCTGATTTCTGCCATTCTCTTTGGCATCGTATAATGCAGAGTCAGCTCGAGCCATTACTGATTTAAAGCTGTCTTCTGGTGAGATATTGGTAATTCCAATAGACAATGACACCCTAGTTTCTTGCTCTACATGTTCAATGATTCTTTCCGTAATCTTAATCGCATTTTGCGCATCCATATCAAACAAGACGATAAACTCATCACCACCCCAGCGAATAAAATCATCACTGTTTCTCAAGCAACTTCTAACGATTTCAGCGACCTGTTTTAATACTCGATCACCTTCCAAGTGGCCAAACGTGTCGTTAATGTTTTTGAAATGGTCGATATCAAATGCAATTAAAGAACATTCGGACTGTCTTATTTTTAACCAGTATTTACTCTTTTTAATTCGACTTTCTAGATAATGACGATTGCGACAATTAGTTAATGAATCGTAATAAGCCGTATGTTTTAATTTATGGCTTTGATAAAAGCTTAACAATAGATTTAAAACGACAATAATTAATATCAGTCCGACGCCTAAAATAAATGAGTAGAAATGTTGTTTTTTAGACTGATTATAATATTCAGTAAAATCCATTTTTAATAGAAGCACTCTATTAATATCTGTCAAGTAATGAAAATACAATAGAAAACTCTCACCCGTACTATCCTCCCATACAATCTGGTCCTCCCTCAATGCCGAGTGAAATTGCTCTTCAGTTACATAAGGAAAAAGAGAAAAAATGGATTCGCCTTTAGTATGCTTAGGGAGTCTAACTGCACCACTTTTGTTCAGAAAAGAGACATCAATATTTTCATCTAGTCCCTGAACGCGAGTATAGAGTGCATTATAATTTATCCCGACCCCTAAAATTCCGATCACATTTCCGTTATCATCTTTGAGTTTTTGATCGTAGTAAAAAGAGTAAAGCGTCTCATACTCGGCATCATCTGGGTCATAAAAGTTGTATCTATAATCCTGAGGCAAATCGAGAAAATCTTGAATCCATTTATCTCGGTCCGAGGTGGTATCGATGGAAAGAATACGACCAAAGTTATCTAGGTAAAGCTTCTTTTGTATATCGACTAAGCCAATAGTCTTCACCGAAAGAGATTCCTTTTTCTCATTTAATTCAAGCAGGAGTGCTGTAGGATCATAATGCTGTTGTATTTTATAGGAATATAGCTCAGCAAGGGCCAAACTTGCATATTCATAGGTATGATTTACATCTTTCAGAGTTCTTGAGATGTAATTTTTCGTTCTTTGCAAAGTGGTCTCTATCATATTTTCTTGAAATATTCGTAGACTCATGTAGTAATGACCAAAATTAATCAATGAAAATACAATGATAATCAGCACTGCCATTCGTATTGAATTGAGCATGTGACCATCAACATAATTCCGATCAATTTTCATTTCCACCTCAAGAATAATGTAAGAAATTATCAAACAACGAGCGAACAATTCTCGGGAAAAGCATTTAACGTAATGCTGTAGTGGACCTTGATTCTGTTCAAGAAACCGTACCCCATTCGCTTGGATTATATACCGTTATTGAGGAAAGATAAGTGATGGTTGATTGTTTTTCATAAGTATAAAGGGCACCTCAATGAGAAACCCTTTCGTGATTAATGCAACCTATTTTTATTGGGAAAAGTTATCTAGAAAAAGTATCTTGCGCCAATATAAGCGCCAGACAAATCAACATCGATATCGCTACCACCATAGTTAACTGTGGTAAATGTCGCTCGATAACCTAAATGCAGATCGACGCCTTGTCTTAAGCGAGTTCCCAACTCAACACCCGCTTGATAGGCAAGTTCAGTCTCAGAGAAACTTGTATTACTTGTCGAACCATCTATTGATATCTGACCAACACCAACCATAGGGGCAAGGTATAGATTACCAAAATCGTACTGAACAAATAGTTTCGCTTTGGCGTTAACAAATAGCGCATTCCCGTCTACTTTAAGCACACCTGTACTATCAGCCTCACCAAAATTTCGATATTCAGCTTCAACACTTGTTTTGACTAAAGGGTGTGTATTAAATTCATAACCCGCTAATAAATTAAAACCCAAATCTGCGGTTTCGTCAGCCGATGCGCCATGAATCGTGATATCGACACTATTTGCTGCTGTTATGTCAGCACCAATATAAAACTTGTCACCCGTCTTAGTAACAAAGTCATCTGGCTTTGCTATAGCTGATGTACTAAAAAGAATGAGAGAACCTGCGATTAAACCAACGACGTTTTTCATAGATAATAACCATTGAATAAAATTCAATCATACCAAACATTAACACTTATGGAATAACATACGGCAGAAAGTTATCTATTGTGCAACAAAAAATCGTTCACGATGAATTACACAAATTAAAATGAAGTGGCTAATGAAACATCGTATTAAGCGTAGAAACCAAAAGGAAAGGTTCTCCTCTGCATTCATCTTAGATGAGAGCTATGCAGAGGAGATAACATTAACGAACTCGAATACGTGGTGCAGGGGTGTCGCCTCTCATGGTCAATAAGAACTTGTCCATGGGTGCTGGTGAAGCGACCTCTGGCAACTCATTTCCTGTTGGCCTATTTCGCCAAAAGGTATCCCACGAGGGGAACAGGTCATGAAAAGTTCCGTTGTAAGGCTCACGCCCCGGCCAACGCATTTTCATATCGCCAATCGCAGGTCGGTTCAAATCGCTCGCATACCAATAACACGGTAAACGACGACGGAAAAACCACTCTCCATTAATTCGCTCGTAGTCATCCCAATACAGCATTTGCATGATGACCCATTCAGGTCCGGTTTCATGTTCATTTTTTGAGTAAACGACGCCAATGGCATGGTCCTCGTCGATGAACTCAATAATGTGCTGCCCGATATGATGCGATGTTCCTGTGAATTGATCTCGTAACGTTTGGTCGACCCAGCTTTTAAGATGAGCACGACCTACTTTTTCTTTCCCTACTCGGATATCTTCGGCAAACAAACCGACATGTGCATCCAGATCTCTCATATCCAATGACAATGCGTATTTGCCAGCCAACTGGCGAATCGCTTCAGTAGATTCAAGACGATCCAGACGCTGCGCCAAGTTAGTATCTGAAATAGCCATCATTACATCCTTATAAAAATGCCATGCCGCCATTTACTGCAATATTTTGCCCAGTCACAAACCCAGCATCATCACTGGCTAAAAAGCTCGCCACTTTCGCGATATCTTCACTTTCACCCATTCGGCCAAGTGGAATCGCGTTGATCATCTGCTGTGTCCACTCTTCTGGAATATCAGCCATCATTGGCGTATTGGTTGGGCCCGGTACAATAGTATTCACTCGAATACCCGCCGATGCCAACTCACGAGCCATGCTACGCGTTAAACCAATAACACCTGCTTTCGATGCGCAGTAATGGCTTGGCCCCTCACCAGTCATTGCAGCAGTACTCGAAACATTGATGATCGAGCCACCACCCTGCTCTTTCATCGCTTTTGCGCCTTCACGACAACAAATAAATGTCCCCGTAAGGTTTACTCCAATGACTTTATGCCAGTGCTCATCTGGTGTATCAATAAACTCATCAATCGAACCAACACCAGCGCAGTTAACAACAACGTCAAGACGTCCAAACTGTTGGATGACGGTTGCCATTGCATCTCTCACCGAACTGCTATCGGAAACATCGCAAGCGACACCAATCACATTGGCATCAAAACCGTCCGCCGTCGCTTGAGCTGCTGTGGCATTAATATCGATCGCTGCCACTTTGGCGCCTTGTTGTGCAAACTGCGCCACAACAGCTTGACCAATCCCCTGGCCAGCACCTGTTACCCATACAACTTGTTCCTGATGTTTCATACTCTTGTTTCCTTACTAGTTAATTTAGGTTACTGACCCAGCCCTGCGCGAGGGTAGTCGATGTAGCCTTTTGAGCCTGGTGTATACAAGGTTGCTCGATCAAAATAGGCGAGCGAAATGTTGTGTTTAAAGCGTTCAACAAGATCCGGATTAGCAATAAAATGACGGGCAAAAGAGACTGCATCTTTGCTATGCCCCAAGGCTTCGTTCGCGGTATCCGCGTTGAAACCATCATTTAAAATGAGTGAACCTGTGAAGTATTGTCTCGCCAAAGCAAACGCATCGATATTCGGGGTGGGTGCTCGCATCACATGCACGTATGCAAGCCCAATCGAGTTTACACCTTTCAGTAAAGCGCGATGACTTGCCACAGGATCGAGATCTTGGGTGTCATTAAATTGATTTCCCGGATTGATTCTTAAACCAACTCGCTGAGGGAAAATGGTGCTCATCGCCTCTAAACACTCGATAGAAAAACGAGCACGATTTTTAGCATTGCCACCATATTCATCAGTTCGAACATTGGTATTACTGCATAAAAACTGCATAGGTAAATAACCACTGGTACAGTGCAGCTCTACTCCATCAAAGCCGGCTAGCTTGGCGTTAATTGCCGCTTGACGATGCTCTTCTACTACCGCTTTCACTTCGTCAGTCGATAATTCACGAGGCACATCAAAAGCCTGCATGCCTGCGGAGTCGGTATACACTTTGCCTTTGGCATGTAACGGTGATGGAGCGACAGTTTCAACTCCCTCAGGTTTGATATGATGGCTACCAATGCGTCCCGCATGCATGATTTGCAAGACGATTTTTCCACCCTCTAGATGAACTGCATCCGTCACTTTACGCCACGCCTCAATATGCTGTTCAGTTTCAATACCGGGCTGACGACAATACGCTTGGCCTGTCACGCTAGGCCATGAGCCCTCCGCGATAATAAGGCCTGAAGATGCGCGTTCTGCGTAATACTGAACCATCATCTGGTTTGGCGTACCATCAGCATTGGCCCGATTACGGGTCATAGGAGCCATGACGATACGATTTTTAAGCTCGATTTTGCCAAGTGTCAGGGGCGAAAATAACGGTGATTCAAGTTTCGCTTGAGATTCCTTTTTATTTTGAGTGCTCTGTACTTTATCGGCGCATTCTTTATCAACGCATTCTTTATCAACATAGCTTTCCATGATCCATCCTTAATCCAATGCAGTAACTAAGACAGCCGAACGACCACCATCGACAGGCAGATTCACACCCGTGATATAACTCGCCTCATCACTAGCAAGGAAAGCGATTGCAGCAGCCAGTTCATGAGGTTGTCCGACTCGACCCATAGGGATCAATCTTTCTGTTTTATTTTTCATCTCTTCATCGGACAACATACCTTGCGTCGCAGGTGTTTCAACGACGGCAGGCATCACACAATTGACACGAATACCAAAAGCCGCTCCCTCTGCAGCTGCAGCACGAGAAAAATTAATCACTGCAGCTTTTGATGCGCTGTAGCCCGACATATAAGCGGTACCTAACTCGCCACATATCGATGAAAGATTGATGATAGAACCACCCTTTTCTTTCATTAATCGCAGTGCACAGCGCGTTGCCCAGAACGTACCATCCACAGAGGTGGTGAAATTCGCATGCCACTCAGCTGTCGTCATCTCCTCAATGCCACCCCAAGTAAAGGCCATCGCATTGTTCACCAGAATATCGAGTTGACCGTAATCATTATCTACGCTGACCAATGTTTCGATCAGTGCTTGCTCATTACTTACGTCACAGACACGAGCTTCAGCGCTGCCACCAGTTTTTTGAATGCGCTCGACGACCTCATTCAATGGATCTAATTGACGGCCACAGATAACCACTTTTGCTCCTTGCTCAGCAAAATATTCAGCCGTTGCTGCACCAATCCCACTGCCGCCGCCACTAATGAATGCGACTTTACCCTTGAGTCGCGCTGCATTTGATTGTGGTTCGCTAATCCTTGTCATATATCCTCCTGATGAATCGAAATGATGAGTTTATGCTCGAAGAAAGCCGCACCGTATCGTTAGATAAAGTGGTATTTGCTCTCTAGATATTTGCCTTTCAGATTAAGGGCAAAGCTTAATTTCTATGCAGCGGCTAATCAGCGGTTGCATGGGTGTCTGATTGGAATCGTTGGACAAGCTCATTCTTCAACACCTTATTCGAGGCGTTAACCGGTAAGCTATCCACGAAGCGCACATAACGCGGCACTTTGTAATTTGACATTCGTTCTCTTGACCAACGAATCACTTCCGTTTCATCCAACTCGCTGCCATCTTTAACGACGATGTAGGCACAGCCCACTTCTCCCATCCGCTCATCGGGTACACCAATAACGGCAGACTGAGCAATCTGGGTATTTTCAGCCAGCGCAGCTTCTATCTCAGCGGGATAACAGTTAAAGCCGCCGACAATGAACATATCTTTGATGCGACCAGTAATTTTAAGGTTACCCATTGCATCCAGCACACCGAGATCACCGGTATGAAGCCAATGTTCAGAGTCGATCGTCTCTTCCGTTGCAGTCGGGTCTTCGAAGTACTCTTTCATCACATGAAAGCCGCGAATACACACTTCGCCAGCTTCACCATAAGAGAGTTGCTGCCCTTGTTTATCAAAAATAGCGACGTCTGTCCCTGCAATCGCTTTTCCACTCGTTTGAGCGATAACTTCTGATGGGGAGAGTGGATCACATATTGTGGCTAACCCACCACACTCCGTTAAACCATAAGCGGTTGTGACGGTTTCAATCCCCAACTCGGCTTTCATTTGCTCAATCAGTATTGGAGGAATCGTTGAAGCCCCCGTCACTGCAACTCGAAGACTCGATAAGTTTGTCTTGTTTAAATTTGGATGGGAGAGTAATGACAAATAAAGTGTCGGTGGCCCAGGTAAAATGTTGATGCTTTCGGACTCGATGCGCTTAAGGACTTTCTCCGCATCGAACACTTGCTCAGGTAAGATAGTCGCACCGGCTAACAAGGCGGACACCCATCCTGCTTTATAACCGAAAGCATGGAAAAATGGGTTGATCACTAAGTAACGTTCTGCCGGACGTAAGCCGATAATTTGAATGTACTCTTTGAACGCCTGAATACAGGCGCTATGTACACTCACGACCCCTTTAGGCTTGCCTGTTGTGCCCGAAGTAAACATCAAGTCAGAGGCATCACTCGCTTCAAGTGAGCTTAAACGGGAGTAGACATCATGATGAGAAACCCTTTCGCCCGCACGAATCACGTCGTCCCATTCGAGCATGTTCGCTTGCAGTGGTGCTGTTCGCTTACTCATTACGACAATTTTTTCTAGGCCAACTGGCATTGCATCCGCTAGCTGTGCAGGGAAATCACTATTTAGAAAATCACCGACACAAAACAATACTTTGCTACCACTGCGTTCAATAATTTCTTTGGCTTCATGGACTTTCATTCGTGTATTCAATGGAACCAATACCGCTCCAGCCGCTTGTAAGCCCAATGCTGCCACAATCCAACGCATGGAGTTTGGTGCCCAAATTGCTACTCGGTCACCTTTGTTAACCCCAAGGCTTATTAGTCCTTTAGTCACCTCAACCATTTTTTCAGGCAGCGCTTCATAAGCGATTGATTCGTTACCATCACGAATGGCGGTAATACCTGTATATTTTGACGCAGCATCGATGACGACGCCGGGAATGGTGTCGGCTTGAACATCAAATAATAACGTATCCATGTTTTTATCCTTTATCGATGCCATGATCTATTCACACTCTGCTTGTGCTTCTGCCTGAGCCTCAGTTGATGCCCCTTGTGTAACAAAACCTGCAGTATCACGCTTAGCATCTTGATTGGCAGCAATATGATTCGCGGCGATATAACCGAATGTCATCGCTGGTCCCAATGTTGAACCTGCACCGGGGTAGCTTTTACCCATGACAGAAGCTGAGCAGTTACCGATGGCGTATAGCCCCTCGATATGGGTGTTGTTTTCAGATAATACGCGGGCGTTATCATCAATGACTAAGCCACCTTTCGTGCCGATATCTCCGGCATTCAGCTTCATTGCGTAATAAGGGCCCTTGCCGATAGGAGCTAAACATGGGTTTGGTTTAACGTTCAAATCGCCATAGTAACGGTCAAAAACATTGCCGCCACGGCCAAAATCTGTATCAACGCCAGTTTGAGCAAACTCATTCATCTTAGCGACCGTCTCTTTTAAACCGTCAGCTTCAATGCCAATGCGTTGTGCTAATTCTTCTAACGTATCAGCTTTCCAATAGAGGTTTTCATTCCATGCAGCAGGCAATCGCGCATCCGGCATTATTTGCCCTGGCATGAGCGGACCCATCGCGTAGTTGAATCGGAACTTGGCATCAAATACCACCCATGCAGGGATAGTTTTTCCGCCCGTCTCTAGGTTGTCTTGATACATCGCATGACCGAACTCTAGATAAGGTGCGGCTTCATTGTAGAAACGCTTACCTAAGCCGTTGACAACAATGGCCCCTGGGAATGCTCGCTCAGCAAAAACGCCACGAGATTCGTTTTCATTCGGCACTGACAAAGTCGGAGCCCACCAGCACCAATCAAGTAAATTGGTGGCTGCGCCATGACGAATACCCGCTTCTAAACCTGCACCAGCATTGGCACCTTTCGGTGTCGCGCTCCATGATGTTTTGGTTGGTGCTCCAAGATATTTTTCGCGCAACTCTTGGTTTTGTTCAAAACCTCCACTTGCCAGTACGACCGCTTTGTTGGCTTTTAACACAAGAGGTTCACCCTGCTGTTTCGTTTGCACCCCAACAACACGGTTGTTTTCAACCACAAGATCGGTCAACTCAGTATTAAGTAGTAGCGGTATGTTACGGTCCAGCATGCCTTTTCGTAGTGCCGCAATTAATGAGCTTCCTAACCCTGCCCATCGGTCACGTTTACCTTGGCGACGCTGACGAAAATCAAACTTGTAACGCAGCATTCGACGAATTAGCAATAATCGCCAACCTCGTTCACGTGCCATTGCTTTGTGTGCATCACGGGCTGTCCAAGCTATTTTTCCCATCAGCAGCGTCGAACGAGACGCCTTACGCATGGTATGAATTTCATCCCCTAAGCGAGAGGTATCAAACAGTTCAGGATCAAGAGTGCGACCGCCAGGTAATGAACCAGAAAGATGTGGATAGTAATCGGGGTATTTCTCAGCGACTTCGTATCTCACTGGAGTATGTTTTTCCAAATACCGTATCATTTTCGGTGCATTGTCGAGATATGCGTCCAAAGTGGTGATATCGACCTCACCTTCAGTGGAATTCTGTAAATATTCTAGAGCGAGGGCTTTGCTGTCATTTCCACCTTTAGCACGAAAATGATCATTATTCGGTATCCAAATACCCCCACCAGATAAAGCTGACGTACCGCCGTATTGATCGGTTTTTTCAATCACCGCCACCGATAGACCTTTATCTGAAGCAAAAATGGCCGTAGACATAGCACCCGCGCCGGAACCGACGACGACGACATCAAATTCTTGCTGCGATGATATTGAGCTTTGTTCGTGTTTCATTGGTTATCCTTTTCATTTCCATCTTTCCAAGCCTCGATGGATTAAGTACGAAGCTATTGAGGGCTAGGCTTCGGCCTTCGCTGAAAACTCGCGTTTAATCTCTTTTCGAAGTAGCTTTCCAGCAGGACTTCTTGGCAAATTACGCTCTAGAATATGAATTTGAGAGGGCACCTTGTAACTCGCTAGATGCTCGTTCACAAAGCTTCTCAGCTCTTGCTCATCGGCATAGCAGTGATGATCAAGTGAGACAACCGCGACAATCGCTTCGCCAGTGTCGTCGTCGTCAATGCCAAATACAGCCGCTTCTTTCACGGCGGAGTGACGTTGCAAACAAGATTCTACTTCTTGCGGTGATACATTTTCACCATTGCGATTAATCAGTTCTTTGAGTCTTCCAACGATGAAGAGGAAGCCATCTTTATTGCGCAGTCCGAGGTCGCCGGTTGAAAGCCAACCGTCATGCATCACTTCCGCAGTACCTTGCGGATTAGCAAAGTACTCGGTCATGACCGTCACGCCTTTAAGCCAAACTTCACCAACTTCACCCTCTGCCATCTCTTGCCCAAGGTAATCAACGATTTTCACTTGCATGATTGGCGAAATAACACCTGAACTACTTCGATTGGCTCGGAAAAGGTCACCTGAAATAGCTGACGCAACACCGTTACTTTCTGTCATCCCGAAACCAATACCGATCATCTGTTCTGGCATAATATTAAAGACATGATCCATCAGTGATTCTGGTACGCCCGCGCCCCCAAAACCAAGACCAACTAACTGCGCCAATATTTCATCCTTGTTCGGATGGTTATCACGAAATAGCTGCAATAGCATCGACGGCGCACCGTTAAACTGCGTCACTTGCTCTTTTTTCATTAAGTCATACGCGGTATGAACATCCCATTTATGCATAAAGACCAATCGGGTTCCATTGCGCAAAGCTGTCAAAAATTGAGCATGCAAGCCACTGACGTGGAATAGCGGTACAGCAGAAAGAATGACGGGTGTCTTGGCATCAGCGATGATTTTTTGAACTTTTCCTGGCGAACTCATCCCTGACATTGCAGAGATAAAATCAATATTAAATAAAGACTGACACACTGCTTGCTGGCTAGAAAGCACCGCTTTGGCGCGGCTTGTCGTGCCTGACGTAAACAGGATCAGTGCAGAGGAGTCATCATTAAGTTCAGGCATCGGCAAGGGAGCTTGTGGCTTATTGATTGTCTCAATAACTTCACGAAAATGAACCACACTCTCAATCTCTTGACTCTCACACTCTTTTTGGGAGTCATCCACCACCAATATCGGGCAATGTTCCACTGAGATTTTCCCCTCTAATCGAGCAAATCTGTCCTTATCACAAACCAACAGAGCGGGTTGAATATCTTCAAGTGCTGCTCGAAGTTCATCTTTTCTACCAAAACTATTTAAAGGGGCAGGAATCGCGCCAATACGCGCCGCGGCACAAAAAGCGACAGCCCATTCTGGTCTATTTCGACAAGCAATGGCGACGACGGAACCTTGTTTAACTTGCTGCTCTAACATCCAACATGCTAGACGATCTAACTCATCGAAAAAGCGTTCAAAACTCCAACGTTCTTCTTGGTAGACCATAAAACATGCTTGATCTTCGCGTCTCGCACTTTCGATAACCTCAGGTAGTGTCTTTAGTGCATTCTGATACGACAACAAACCACGACTGTCCTTTTGCAAAGCAAATGGGCTTTCCGATGCTGTTAGCTGCGATATCAGCTGAGAAACTTGAACATCCCGTTCCATAGACCAACCTCCTTATATATTCGATTCACTTGGGCAAGACAGGCTATATATGATGGTGCCATCGTCTTTGCTGTGCTGTTTTTTCAATTTTTTATCAAGCAACAAATAGTTCACATGGGCCGCCGTTTCACCGAGAGCCAGCATGGAATTCATACTATTCATTTCTCTTTTAAATAATGCGCGCATCAGTTGATACAAGTTACATTGTCCCTGAGTTTCAAGCACATCGCGCAGTTGCGCTAATCTTTTCTGATGAAGTGAGTGGATAATTTTTGCACGTTGATGAAGCCCTAAGAACACGCCACCATGAGACGGCAGAACTAATGTATTCTTTGGTAACGCTTGCAGCTTTTCCAATGATGCCAACCAACCCTTGAGTGGATTCGCATTGGGTTCGATTTCGTTAACAAAAACGCTACTGCTGATTTCAGGTAGCAGTTGATCACCACAAATCAACAAATCGTCTTCTGCGCTCCAAAGGCAAATGTGCTCAGGAGAATGGCCCTCCCCCATAATCACTTGCCATTTTCTACCCTTAATCTCAAAAACATCCCCCTCGCGAACACGATTATAAGTCGATGGATAAATGCTTGATAACGGGTCACTCTCAACCATCGAAAGGATGTTATCGATGAGATCTTGCGGTACACCATGAGTAAGATAAAACGGCTGAAGTTGAGAAGATACACGCTCAGTTTTCGAATCTGCTAGCACTCTCATCCATAAATATTCTCCTGCAGACATGTAAAGGGGAATATTAAATTTTCGCATCATCCAAGGCGCTAAACTGGCGTGATCATAATGAAAATGAGTACAAATTAAACCTTTAATAGGCAGCTCGAATAACAACTCATTAACAATTTTATTCCAAATTGTTTTTACTTCTTGGGTTGCCAAACCAGTATCGACCACATACCAACCATCCACATCTTCAAGTAAGTAGATATTGATATGGTCTAAACCTAAGTCCATGGGCATGCGTACCAGATAGACGCCAGACGCAATAAACGTCAGTGCTCCATTGATTGGATCGGGTTTGATTGGATACGTCAGTTCGTTCGTTTTGGACTTGGTTAAGTCGGTCGTTGTGCTATCTACTGTCACCAATAACCTCTTCATTTCGATTTTTCGAAAAAAAACAATGTTAGCACCATGTAAACAGAATGATATGAAATGCAATACGTCCAAAAGGACGATGTTTAATTCTACAAAGTCTCTATCTTCTTGGTACAACAAACAAACTCAACTGTGTAAAGCTCGTAACACCAATCTAATTAGGTGCTTACCTATTGAGTGACATTTTAAACACCGGCCTTTGAAATTTTTCGATGGTTGTTCGACTGACAGGAGATACGCATGGATCCGTCACCACAAAATGCAGTCAATTGGCGCACTCACACTACGTTATTGTTGCTCGCACTAATTTATGTTTTTTCTTATATCGACCGTAACGTTATCGCGATCCTTATTGAACCTATTAAGCAGGAGTTTGGTGCGACAGACACCATGATGGGCTTATTGTCAGGATTGGCCTTTGCCACGGTATATTCGTTGCTGAGTTTACCTTTGGGCCACTTGGCCGACAAAGGCGTAAACCGTCGTAATATGGTTGCTGTATGTTGCGCATTATGGAGTGTTGCAACTGTGCTATGCGGAGCCGTACAAAGCTTCTGGATGGCTTTGCTCGCTCGTATGGGCGTTGCGGTTGGGGAAGCCGGAGGAATGGCCCCGTCTATTTCAATGTTATCTGAACTCTACCCAAAAAACCGCCGTTCACTCGTCATTAGTATTTTCATGATGGGCCCACACTTAGGTCTATTGTTGGCCATGATGGTCGGTGGTTGGGTCGCCCAAGAATATGGTTGGCGTTCTGTGTTTATGCTGTTTGGCGCACCAGGTATCATTCTTGCTGTTTTACTCTATTTCTTCGGTATTGAGCCAGTTCGTGAAAGTTCTGCTCAAAAGAGTACTGCACATGCAAATAACAACGCAGGTGAAAAGGACTCAACTAACGAGAAAAACTGTGTTGCAGAAGAGAAACAAGCCGAGCCTGAAGCTAAGCCTAATGTTTCGTTATTTTCACAACTTTCTTCGATTATTAAAGTTCCATCGTTCATTTGGTTAGGCCTTGGTTGTGCACTTGCTGGCACGGCTGGTTATGGTTATGTCATCTGGGCTCCAACTTATTTAGTCCGAACTCAAGATATGTCTCTGGCCCAAGCTGGGTTGTTATTTGGTATCGCCAGCGGCGTGAGTGCGTGTCTTGGTAGTGTGTTCAGTGGCGTACTTTGTGATCGCTTAGTTCAAAGACACTTTCGCTGGCAAATCATTATTCCGATGCTAGGAATTCTACTTAGCTTCCCAGCTGGTATCGGTCTTATCTTGTGGCCCTCTGATATGAATATGGAGCTACTTGGTTACAGCTTATCTCCAAGTTTCGTATTTATCGCACTATTTGCTTTCTTTAACTCTTGGTGGCCGAGCCTTTCTTATGCTGCGGTAAGCCAAGTCGTGAACTCATCCCAACGCGCTAGTGCAGCGGCATTACTGAACTTATTCCTAACTTTATTTGGTGCAGGCTTAGGCCCTCTGATTACTGGTGGACTAAGTGACTATTTCGGTGACAACGGACTTGCCGACGCATTACTTGTTACCTTTTCCTTATTCTTAATTTCAGCTCTTTTTTATCTTTTCGCTTCATTCGTTTACAAAATCAACGATACAGATGATTTAGCGCAAGAAGACGATACAACTTCAACTAGCAATGTCATAGATACACAAAAAAATCTAACAGAATCAAAATATCAACAAGGAGAAAATCATGGCTAAAACCGAAGACTACCGCCTAGGCGAATTCACATTCCCACGAGGTTGGTTCATGATCGCGACTTCCGAAGACATTAACCAACCAAAACCACTTGCTGTGCGCTTTTTCGGTCGTGATTTCGCTCTTTATCGTGGCCGTGCAACGGGTCGAGTCGTATTGTTAGATGCTTACTGCCCGCATATGAAAACGCACCTAGCGGCTGAAAATGATACTTCTTATGTGATCATCGATGGTGGCGGTACCAATATTGATGGTGATGGTATCCGCTGTCCTTATCACGCTTGGCGCTTTGGCCCAGACGGTCAATGTGACGATATCCCTTATCATGAAGGACCAATTCCAAAAACAGCGTGTGTGAAATCATGGCCAGTAACGGAAAGTATGGGCGCAATTTGGGTTTGGCATGATCCAGAAAATGGCGACCCTGAATGGGATCATCCATCATTACCTCAGTGGGATGATGAGTCTTGGGTTCAATGGAAGTTTGACGATCTTGGCGTACTGAACCAGCACCCTCAAGAGATCATTGATAACATTTGTGATTATGGCCACTTAAGCCCAATTCACGGCTCAACAGTAGAGCGTTACGAAAATGAGTTTAGTGGCTACAAGGCGACACAACGACAGTGTGGCCCACACCGAACGCTTGTAGGCGATGATGGTGTAAGCCCTATCCTGCATACCGATACGACCTATCATGGTCCTGGCGTTCTTATCTCTTACCTAACTGGGTACTATGATTCCATTTTGATGATCACCCACACGCCAATTGAAGATGGCTCTGTTCATGTTTGGCATGGTTTATTAGTCAAATCACCAAGTGGTAAAGACAAAGCAAGTGTGGAAGATACGATTGCTGCAGGTCAATTCCAAGCGGCAAGTAAGCATGCGTTTGCTCAAGATTTTGAAGTATGGGTCAATAAAGCAGCATGTCTAAACGGGCTATTTTTACCAAGTGATGGTCCGTTTATGAAAGCCCGTATTTGGTACAAGCAATTCTATAACCCTAAAGCCCGCAAGCAAGAGTTCCTAGACAAATGCGAGGGCGTTTACGTTCCGAAAGGTGCTATCGCTTATACTGAGCAGTAGGCTATCAAATGCACATTAATGATAGTAAATACTTACTGACTTAATATAAAGGCCTTTATCTCGGTATCTCCTTGATGAAGGCCTTGTTCCAACTTGAATTATTTTATTAGTGAATAATTGAAGCTCAATATCGATTCACTCACCCATGTTTCGATTCTTCTATGACCGAACTTATGCCACTGGCATGATGCGGCTTTTCCAGTGCCACTCTTCCATTTCCCGCATTCAACATTAAAATTATTAAGATAATATTGACCTGTCTATAACTTTACACTTCATACTATATTAATGACGTATCGATCCAACTAATACACCAGTTTACTGGGAAGAGAACATTATGAACGCTCCATCATTAACTGATTTAGGCCTACGACCGTTTTTTCAACAACAATTGTCTTTAGAAGAGCTAGAAAATGACGCCCTTGGACGAGTTATCGAACACCATAAATCCGAAGTCGTCCTATTAGCGGGTGATGACGTATTACGATTTAGACTTCCTCCTAACCTCGATCCAGTTTGTGTCGGTGATTGGGTTTTGTTTAATGATCAACGTCTACTTCGAGTGCTAGAAAGACAATCACTATTTCAACGGAAAGCGGCCGGAAGTGGCAGAGAACGTCAGTTAATTGCTTCCAATATTGATACCGTTTTTATTGTTAGCTCACTCAATGAAGATTTTAGCTTGAATCGTATCGAACGTTACTTGGCATTGGCTAAAGAAACTCGTGTTGAGCCTGTGATTGTCTTAACCAAAGTCGATTTATGCACCGCTGATGTAGAAACGATTCGTAACCAAGTTCAGCAGCTCGATTCTCTGCTGAGCGTTTATTGTGTCAATGGCTTAGATAGCAACGATATTGCTGCTTTGAAAGGCTATTGCCAGCGCGGCAAGACAGTGACATTTTTAGGCTCATCCGGTGTAGGTAAATCAACGCTAGTTAACAGCTTACTGGGTCATAGTGAAATGGAAACCGGTGCTATACGCGATCAAGATAGCAAAGGTCGCCATACGACGACTTACCGCACAATCAAATGGCTCCCAGAGGGCGGCTTGCTGATGGATACGCCGGGAATGCGCGAACTGCAACTGAGCGATGCTAAAGAGGGAATTAAACTCACGTTTGCAGATATAGAATCCTTTGCTGAACAATGCCGCTTTAAAGACTGCCAGCATCACAATGAACCAGGATGTGCGGTGAACAAAGCAATTGAAACGGGTGAGATCTCACCTAGAAGATTGGAAAACTTCCAAAAGCTGCTGCGCGAAGAAGCTCATAACAGTGCATCTTTAGCAGAGAAGCGAGTAAAAGATAAGGCGTTTAGCAAGATGGTTAATACGGTTCAAGAACAAGCTCGTTCGGTGAAGAAATTTAAGTAATTCTTAACTGCTTCATATGGGTATCGAAACGAAAGCCGCTATAATTGCGGCTTTATTGATACTTGTTGGTACCATTTTTTTACGTATGTTATCAACTCAGCTAAAGTGACTGGATAAGCCTCACTACTTACCAGCCCGACCAAATCGTATCTCACACCTAGCTTCTCCTTCGTTTAACCTTATGGTGTAGTGGCTTATTGTTACGACCCTTTCTAGAGAAGTAGAGAAAGGACTGTAATAACGTTTGAAAGCTTTTAAAAGAACACACGTCACAAAGCACTCCACAAAGAACGCCACAAAATAACTACTTAAATTTCTATCCTGCTAGCTCATTAGCTAAAAATCCACTTAAAACTTACAATGGATAATCGGGTAAACACTGATGCCGTTAAATATATTGAGCAAGGACCCATTAGATACATTAGTTCCATAAAACAATGGCCTTACTGACAATAAACTCAGTATTGGATTGATATATTCCCCACTAACTCAACCTTGGTAAACTAATTAAAATTGACTTCATTTCAACCCAGTGAAAACTTTATTACATTTTGTACCAAAAATGAGACTGGGGGTATCTTGGTGATTTTTATGTTGACATTTACACTTTACTAAAAAAGCAAGTGCGAGGCGTAAGTTTATATATTTCTATAGCTTTAATTGTTGATAATTCAATCAATAACAAAAATATAGTTCACATATCGAAACCAACAGAACACTCAAAACAAATAAAAATCTCTTTAGTTTACAACCACACACAAACACCCGCTCAAAAAATAAGCATAAGCAATTGAAACTAAACAACAAAAATAGTGTGGTTTATTTATTTTTCTCGTGTCGATCATTTTTTTTGATTAACAGAATCATTCGTCTCGATCAATCAATTCGATCGATAAAAAATACATTTTTGATGACAAAAATTTTTATTCGTAACGACACGTAATGATCATCGATAGTTGTTAATTTATGCGTATAATTCTCAACCATTGGGTTTTATTCATCATAAAATCATTAATAAGAAAAGATATAATTAGTTTTTAAATGGATTTTTACGATGCAGATTAAGGATGAGGGAAGAAATTTAAATGGAAATGTAACTATGGGTATAGCAATAAAAATAGCATTGGTAGTTTCAATATTTATATTATCTGAGTTACTTGTCATTGAATTAAGCTCAATCAACAACGAAAAAGAATCCAATAAGGTCATTGCTAGCATCAATAAGGAGATGAAATCAATCTTCAGTGATGCGTTGATCACGTCAGAAGTATTAAAAGAAATGGTCGTGCTGTCCGAAAATTATTCCATATCTCAAGACGATTTCAACAAGCTTAGCCAAGCATTATTGGCTACCTATGACCATGTCGATTCACTGTTATTTTTACCCGATGGGATTGTTACCTTAGCCTATCCTTATGAAGAACATAAATTAGCGATTGGACATAACGTTCTTCAAGACCAAAGCCGAAAACTTGGCGCCAATCAGTCTATTTCCGGAAAAAACAACACCGTTATAGGACCTGTTACCTTGGTTCAAAATGGTAAGCAAGCCTTTATTCTACGTAAAGGTATCACAAACGAGGATGGGTGTTTTGTCGGGTTTTCCTCGTCTGTCATCTACCTAGAGTCTATCTTAAGCACGCTCGAAAACCTTTTGAGCACAATGAATGTAATCAATTACTCAATCATAGGATATGACCCTGATAACAGTAATTATTACGATAAAATCATTAGTGAAAAAGGTGTAATTGAACGGCAGGCGCATTCTGGAATCATTTGTATTTTCAATACGAGTTGGCAAATATCAATTTCGCCACGTGATACTAGCGTACCGCTTCGTTTGCTCATTATGATGGCTCTTTTGTTGACTTTGTTTCTTATCGTCGCACCTATAAAGTACTTTAATAAGTATCGCCTTTCTGAAAAAGTGCGTAATGACTTACAAAAGGAAGCGCATACTGACTTCCTTACCGGACTTCTCAATCGGCGTGGACTCGAAAGTAGATTTGATAGTTTAAAAAGTGAGAATGTCTCGGGATCTATCGCGATCTTTGATATAGATTTTTTCAAAAATATCAATGATTCTTATGGCCATGAAATCGGTGATATCGTGTTGGTTCAGTTTTCAAAACTGTGCACGGCCAAGATGAATTCGGAGTTTACTTTGTCACGGACTGGAGGCGAAGAGTTTATCGTCCTAATGCCACATATTGACCAATATCAGGCCAAAGAATATTGTGAACAACTTCGAGAACTCGTAGCAAAAGCTCCATTTTTCATTAAGCATTTAAATATCAGCTTAACTGTCAGTATTGGTATCGCTTGTTTTAATGGGACAGATGAAATAAAAAGTGCTCTCACTGAGGCTGACGATGCCCTGTATCAAGCCAAAAATACCGGCCGAAATCGAGTCTGCATAAAGGACTAATAGATACGAAACCCAAAAGACATACGTCATTTTATTAGTAGTAAATGATAACGTTTAAACCATCTTATGTCGTATCGCTTGTAAGCATTTCCTATAGGGGGATATATTGCCCCCTCAAAACACCTACCTTCGGTGGCGTAAACGCTATTACATCGTTTTATGGCAATCACTTGGCTTTTTAGCTGCACGACAGTTTGCCATGCAGCTAAAATATTAGTCTTCGTTGACCGTGAAGGAATGGCATACAAACTAATCATCTAAAGACAGATTTTCTTTCAGTTCGTAAGCCAGAATATCACCAGGTTGGCACTCTAAAACTTCACAAATCTTTTCTAAGGTACTAAAGCGTATTGCTTTAGCTTTGCCGTTTTTTAAAATGGATAAATTTTGTTCACTTACTCCAACTAATTGAGAAAGCTCTTTTAAACGCATTTTACGTTTTGCCATCATTACATCGAGATTAATGGTAATGTTCATGTTTGTTCCTTAGATGGTGTATTGCTGCTCTTCAGCGATTAGCTGTGCTTCTTTCATCACCCAAGCAATAACAAGAATAATAAAACCACAGAGTATCGATATAGCATCTAAGCCTGCAAACGATAGTACCAATATCCGGTCACCCGGAGGGTTATTAAAACTTAGTGTAACGGAAATCAAACCGCTGTAAATAAAGCCGCCAATAACCCAATAGAAGAATGATAAACCTATCTTTTTAAAACAATCAGCCGTACTTACGGTAAACACTTGGGATTGCTCATAGCTCTTGAACAACTTCACGAGTACCCCAAGTGCATAAACTAATATCCCACATGGCAACATACTCACTAAAAAAGCCAACAATCGCGTCGTTACCGTCAAGGGATCTTGTGTAAATGAAGTGATATCGTAACTTAATTGAACAATACCGGTCGAAGTCAGAAAGTCACTTTCTGTTTGGATTGTTAGCCAGAAATACAGATTCATAATCGGCAATGAAATCATTAAGAATTGCAGTATCAATCGAATTCTATGGCTATAAATTTTTATTTTGTGCATGGTTAAGCTCCTCATTAACGAGTATTCAAAATAGCATAGCTAGTAACTTTATCAATCGTTTTTTATCGTTTATCGATAAATTTTTATTCTTTAATAACAAGCACCAGAACAATTCAATACTGTACTTAAGTAAACTCACCATCACCACTTTGTCGCCACTATCCAATTTCACGCAAAAAAAGAGCCGCTAAAAGCGACTCTCAATTATTCATTATTTGTTGAAATCCCCAACGTATAAATTTATAGCACCATCAAGCGCTTTTTATGTCCACATTTTGCTATTAAACACCCATCAATTTGTGATTAAATTGTACGACAAATATATCCCAACCTGCTCACGGATAAACCATGGACGTTGTCTTAAACCAATTGCAATTCTCTCTCTCTATCACAGGTCCAATATGCCTAATGCTCGTTTTAGGCGTGATATTTAAACGCATTGGTTTGATCAATGATAACTTCATTGAAGTCGGTTCAAAACTCGTCTTCCAAGTTACGTTACCCGCCATGTTATTTGTGAGTATCGTGACAGCGAAGCATGACTTTTCAGCGGCTAGTCAATTCATTGGGTTTGGCATCATTTCCGGCATCGTATTTTTCCTGTTCACTCTTATTTCTGTCAGATTGTTCTTTAAATCATCTCCTGATCAAGGCGTGATTATCCAGGGTGGCTTTCGTGCCAACACAGGAATTATTGGTATTGCTTACGTTGCGAATGCATTTGGTAGTTCAGGTGTGGCATTAGGCGCATTGTATGTTGCGGCAACGACATTTCTCTACAATATCCAAGCCGTCATCTGCCTTTCTCCACGGGGCTCCGTATCAGGTATGCAAGCACTGAAGATGATGGGGAAAACATTAACCAAGAACCCTCTGATCATTGCGATTTCACTTGGTCTTCTTTTTTACGTTCTTGCCATTCCTGTACCGACAGTTATTACTGAAGCTGGTAATTACTTGTCGAAAATGACGCTACCTTTGGCTTTGTTGTGCACCGGAGGGTCACTGAATCTGAGCGCTCTTAAAGCAGAAAAAGCAGCGCAGTGGTTTGCCAGCAGCTACAAGTTAGTCATAGCACCAATACTGATCACATCGGTCGCTTATTGGATTGGTTTTAGGGGCATTGAACTTGGCATTTTGTTCTTTATGAACGCTTCACCCGTTGCGGCAGCAAGCTACGTGATGGCTCGCTCGATGGGAGGAAACTCGATACTGGCAGCAAACATCATTGCGTTCACAACGGTGGCATCCACTATCACTTGCACTATTGGCGTTTTAATCTTGCAAGCCTATAGTTTGATATAAGCTTAAAAGCGATAAGTGGATATAAAAAGAGCCGCAAAAGCGGCTCTCAATGGTTCGGTTGTTGATCGAATTAAGAATTAACGCTCATTCGATAGACGATCAAGCAGTATCTCAATCTTGTGATTACGGTATTCGTTCAGAACTTCGATTTCTGAATCGTATAGCGCACCGCTGAAAGAGTCTTCAAAACGTTCGTTCAACTCTTCGCCCTTCTTTAATAGTGCTTCTAGCATTTTAACTGCTGTATTACGATCTTTGCGCATGAATTCATCTGACTGTACCCAGCCTTGAATCACACGGAAGTTCAGCCAGAATTCACGTAGGTCCAACTGTAGTAAGTAGTGAGAGAACTCTTCTTCATTGATCGTAGGGACGATCTGTTTCAGTTGAGCTTGTAACTCCCTCACTTTATCTAGCGTCACTTGTGCTAATTGACGCTGTTCTTCAGTTAGGCCTTTAACGCCTGACAATTTAACAGAGCCCACTACCACTTTGTTATTCATCACTTCAGAACTCAGAATCTTCCAAAGATTTGTTGCTTCTGCCGCGGTCAAACCGAAACGCTCTTTCGCGTATTGACGAGTAAAGCCCTTCACCTTGATTGGCTCTTCTTGTTCTATCGCCGTAATAAATGCTGATGTACTCATGCGGAACGCATCGTTAGGGTACGAATGCGGATACACCTGACGGATTGGGTAGATTTCAACCGTTTCAACCTCACCACTGAACCAGTTATAACCATATTCACCTGACGTTGACCATGAGGTCAGTACCATACCTGTATATCCTGCCTTTTTCGCTTCAGGAATATAATCAGCCATGTTGTTCAGATGTTTTTCCCATGAGTTGCTATGGTAATCATCTGGGCCCGAACGAATCGAAGGCGCCCCCCAAAACTGAAGATCGTACTGCTTGATTAAATCGCGAGGATCCGAGCCGAAACGATCAAAGTCCCAACCGTAGTTCCAGTCGATGTAGATCACATTCTTCGGCATATCTTTGATAGCTTCTGGATGTTTTAGAATCATATCAGCCCAGATAAGAGGCGTTTTACCGCGCTCAGTAACGATTTCAGCAATCATCTTCATGTAGTCAACGTAGATCTTTGATTTACCGGCTTCTTCGCCCAAATCACCCCAAGCATCTTGGCAGTTTTTACAGTCAAGAAGACGCGTTTCATCCCCCCCAATGTGCACGTATTCAGAGTTGTGTGTTGAGAACATATCATCGAAAAGTTCTTCAAACAGATCTCTTGCTGCATCTAGTCTTGTTGGATCAATTTGAGAAAGCTGTCTTGCGTCTGCTCGTAGATAGGCATAACGCTCATGCATTAAGATATATTCAGCATGGCCAAAGTTTTGCTGAAGTGGGATAACATCAAGACCTAAGCCATCACTATACTCAATAAACTCTTTCACTTCTTTACGTGTGTAAGCATATTGATTCGATATAATGCTATGCTTCTTGTATGGGTAAGACGCTTCCCATTCCATGATAATCGTATTGAAGCCTAAAGAAGCGACCTCTTTTGCCATCGCTTTTAACGCTTCAATCGGCATCACTTGGACACGAAAATCAACGTGATAAGCCACAACCGGCTCTTCGTTAGCATTCTTCTCAACTTGCTCATTTGCTATCGAGCCTTGAGAAGCACAAAGTAACATGGTTCCTAAAATAGAAAGACGACTACGTTTAAACCAAGAGAGTCCAGATTGACTCCGTTTATTACGTTTAAGCATGTTTGTATTCCTTACAAAACTAGTCATTGAAAAAAGCGCGTTTTAATCCCAGTTCGAGACCTCGAACTTCTGCTAATCCTTTAAGACGACCGATCGCAGAGTAGCCCGGATTGGTTTTTTTATTTAAATCGTCAAGCATTTGATGACCATGATCTGGGCGCATTGGGATCTTACGTACATCACCAGTTTGCTCTCGGCGTTGCTCTTCTTTAAGCAGAGCCTTAACCACGCCATACATGTCAACATCGCCTTCTAAATGCGCCGCTTCATGGAAACTTTTCGCATTTTCTTCGCGTTGAGTAGAACGAAGATGAGTGAAGTAAATACGCTCGCCGTGTTTCTCGATCATGCTGATTAAGTCGTTGTCGCCACGTACACCGTAAGAACCAGTACACATGGTTAAGCCGTTTTTCGGGCTAGGAACGTTTTCAGTTAGCCAATCGATATCTTCGATGGTTGAAACAATGCGAGGTAGACCAAGAATCGGACGCGGTGGATCGTCTGGATGTACGGCCATCTTGATGTTTTCTTCTTCACACACTGTCATAATTTCATTTAAGAAATACACCATGTGCTCACGCAATTTGTTTTTATTAATCCCTGCGTAACGATCTAATTGCGCTTGGAACGCTTCAAGCGTGTAACCTTCTTCCGCACCAGGTAGACCTGCGATAATATTCGCGGTTAGCTGCTCAATTTGTGCGTCAGTCATTGCATTATAGTAAGCTTGTGCTTCTGTTTGCTCTGCTCCGGTGTAATCTGCTTGTGCACCAGGGCGCTTAAGAATGTGCAGTTCAAAAGCGGCGAATGCGATTTGGTCAAAGCGTAACGCTTTTGAGCCATCCGCCATTTGGTATTCAAGGTCAGTACGCGTCCAATCCAGTACTGGCATGAAGTTATAACAAACGGTATCAATACCACATTGAGCAAGGTTGCGTAGAGTTTGCTTGTAGTTATCAATCCAAAGTTGGTAATCACCGCTTTGTGTTTTGATTTCTTCGTGAACAGGCACACTCTCCACAACTGACCAACTGAGGCCTTTTGCTTCAATCATCGCTTTACGTGTAAGAATTTCTTCTTTTGACCAAATCTGACCATTTGGTATGTGGTGTAAAGCGTTTACAATTCCAGTGGCACCAGCCTGACGAATATCATCCAATGATACTGAGTCGTTAGGGCCATACCAACGCCATGTTTGTTCCATAATTTTCTCTCTTAATAAGACAGTTGTGTCGGTGATTAAAGTAGTCGGATTCGGTCTTTAAAGCGGGTGATGAACTGTTGATTCCACGCATCGCCACCGGTCGCATTACCACTTTTCCAAATCGGTGGTTCAATGCCTTGTTTCGCCAGTAGGTTTACTGTTTCAATCACAAGCGCATTCAGAATGAACGAGTTGGCGAAAGTCGACATTGCCGCCACTTTTTGGCTAATCCCGTCAATTTCAACTACTGCGTCACCAACTTGCACTTTGCAATCCAGTACGATATCTGCCACTTCAAATAGATTCTGCTTGCTTGGATGGCGTGCAGGGTGATCAAGCGGAGTCTGCTGAGCATGCTGCACTGACGTCACAGCAATAACGGTCAGTCCTTTCTTTTTCGCTTCAAGCGCAATATCCAGAACCGCCGCATTAATGCCATACGCGTTGATCAGCAATAGCACTTCACCCGCTTGCAAATTGTGGTTACTTACCACAATTTTGCCGTAATCAGGCAGACGTTCGATTGCCATTGAGCGCAGTGCGCCATTGGTCAACAATGTACCTTCATCAATGATTGGGTTGATATGCATCAACCCACCCGCGCGGAAGAAAATCTCTTGTGTAGCGAGATTTGAGTGGCCACCAGCGGCAGCCACATGAATGATTTTATCTTGGGCGATTTGCTCACTCAGCAGAGCTGCAGATTGCAAAATCGCATCGTATTCCGTGGTTTGGATTTGCTCCAAATGCGCGGTAATACTCTGTAAATAGTCAGATGTTAAACTCATCGTTTATTAAGCAGTGTACACTGCCTCTCCCGCTAGTATCGTTTTCGCCACGCTCAAGATACCGTCACGTTTCTCAAGCTCAACCAAATCAGCACGTTGGCCGACAGCCAAGTGACCACGTCGTGATAGATCCATAAATTGCGCAGGTGCTGCACTGGCTTTATCCCAAGCACTTTCTACATCCAGCAAGTTCGCGCGAGTTAGGTAGTTGATGCAATCCAACACAGATTTCGCAGAACCTGCGAGAAGCTCATCGTTGCTCGCGAGGTGTAGTTTGCCTTCTTCTGTCAGGATGACATCACCGCCGATATGAGTCTGGTAGCGACCCGGCTTCATACCCCCAAACGCTGTGGTATCACTGGTTAAGATCACTTGATCTTGTTTCGCTTTCAAAATTACTTTGATAACTGCAGGTGGAAGGTGAAAACCATCCGCGATAATCGCAGTCCATAGATTGTCTTCTGCCAGTTGCTGCCAAATGTAGTTATGGTGACGGTGGATCTGTAAGTCACAGCCATTACCAAGATGCGTTGACATTGTCGCGCCTAATTGTACAGCGTGTGCGATCTGCATAGGCGTAGCAGCCGAGTGACCAATAGACACTTTGATGTTATTAGCAACACAGTACTCAATGGTTTCTGCCAATCCCTGTTCCCACTCAGGGGACAAGGTCAGAATACGCAGCTGATCTTGTGACTCTTGGTGCCATTTCTTAATCAACTCAACGTTTGGCGCTTGAACATAATCACGATTGTGAGCACCACGAGGGCCGTCATTTGGTGAAATAAACGGACCTTCTAAGTGGTAACCAAGCAGACATTGATCAAGACGTGAGTCACTGCCTCTCAATAACTGGAAGGTTTGGAATAATTTGCAAATATTCTCATCACTGTTAGTAATCACTGTTGGGTAGTAACCCGTTACGCCATTACTAAGCATTGCTTCGGTAGCGTGGATCAAGTCGGTTTTATTTAGGGGTAGCGTATTAAAATCCACCCCTGCAAAACCGTTCACTTGTAAGTCTAAAAGACCCGGTGCGATGTATGGCAAGCTACTAGTATCTTGAGTGTCTAGTGACTCAACCGCCGTAATCATGCCCGCTTCTGTAATCAGTTTCACAGGCAGCTCAGCAAGTGTTTTACCTTCAAAAATCATAGTAGATCCGCTCCTGAATCTTTATCTAGGAATAGCGCAGCGCTCGCATGATTTCTTAGAATTGACGCCGGTAGATCTTCGTTGATATCACCATTAATCATGGTTGTGATCGCTTGACGTTTCGTTGGTGCAGGTACGATACATACCATATGTTTTGCGCTCACAAGCGTTGGGATTGTTAACGTAAGCGCGAACTCAGGAACGCTATCAAAGTCAGCAAAACAGCCGTCGTTCACTTGCTGTTGACGACACTGAGTATCAAGTTGAACCTTTTTAACCACTTCTTTGTCATTAAAATCTGCCACCCATGGGTCGTTAAATGCAATGTGACCATTTTCACCAACGCCTAGACACACAAGATCGATTGGCGCTTCTTGCAGTAGTGCACTGTAACGTTGACACTCTTCTGCGCTGTCT
Organism: Vibrio sinensis; assembly: GCF_003605645.1. Taxonomy (GTDB): domain Bacteria; phylum Pseudomonadota; class Gammaproteobacteria; order Enterobacterales; family Vibrionaceae; genus Vibrio; species Vibrio sinensis. Next base: position 31,140 of record NZ_QVMU01000017.1, read on the forward strand.
TTGGCATCAATATTGATGAAGTTTGCCGCGTGTGGTTTAACATCATCGAGTAGCGATTGTTTAATAAAATGGCTGAATGCTTGTGGTGCGCCCGTCGGCAGACCAATATACTCATCCATGTGGAATGCCGTCACTTTTGACCAATCAATTTGGCCAGAACGCTTCAGGTAAGCCAGAAATTCGTTTTGTGATGGTGCAGATGCAAAGATAATGCGAATCGAATCTTGTTCATTTTGCAGTTTAACTAATAACTCTTCCGTGTATTTAGCTGCTGCTTGGCCCATCGCATCGCGTGTTTCATACACTTGGTAATTCAATTGATCTTTTTTATTGTTGATAAGTAAAGTCATGTTATTTCTCTAAAATTAAGTTAGCTAGCGCGAGCTTTAAACTAGTTTCGACCGTTTGATCAAACGTCGAAGGTAAATAAAAGTAGTAAGAAGACAAATCCGCTTCATACCCACCTTGGTTAATTTGTTCTGCGGTAGCGATATAGCCAATCATCCCGTTGCTATACCCTACTGCGAGCGCTTCAGAGTCTATGCTTTCGGTAATGTAACGCTGATACTCGTTGACGACTTCTGCGTTAATCGTGACCAATTTGATCACATCACAAATATTCAACCAACCAAGCTTCACTGGGTGTGTGCTTGGTGTTGTGGAATTGTCCTCTGATGCCTTTTCCAATCGAATGAGCTGCTGCTCTGCCCATTCAAAATGAATATCGTCCGGGGCAAAATCTGCTTGGTAATTCGTTAGTTGCTCTGCGGTGAAGCGACGCGCTAACGGCAAATCAACCGTCTCTTCCCGGTAACAGCATGTCGCAGTTGGGATACGCTCAATACTGGTAGTCAGCGCAGCTAAATAATTGTTTGCCAGCTGCTTTCCTAGTTGAGCTACATCGCCAAAATCTCCGCGGTAAAATTGATTAGATCGACTTAAATTCGGTCGAATATCACCACAAAACCCTTGCAAGAACAGGCAGACCGCATTGGGGTAGTTTTGCTCTATTACATCACTGACCACACCTGGATATTCGCCAGATAAGGAGTTTTCAGCACTGATCGTCGGATGGCAATGGTTATGCACCATCAACGCTTTCACTTGCCCGCTAAGGCTAACAAATTGCCAAATGTGTGCGCTATTATCAAACGCCACATTTGGGTTTGGAGCCATCTCAACACAGCCTTGGGCATTAACCACACGGCGATGCACACCAAAATCACAAGTACTACGTGCACTTCTGATTTGCGCTGGCTCTTGGTTATGTTGCGCTTTGAGTAGCGCCTCTATCACCCACTCAACCAGCGTTTGGCAATAATCATGATTGACTTCACCAAGGCGCGGAGAGTGACCATATTCGGTTTGAAAACTCGAATGGCTGTGGGTGGCACAAATTTGCACATTTAAATGCTTTAATTGCGGATGAGAAGCAGCACGTTGACGAATCTCTTTTGTCACTGCCTCACCAACAAATAGTAACTCCAAGCTAACGATCGCTACCGACTGATTCAGCACCAGACAACGGCAATGGATCGGCATTGCAACACGCTTATATTCGCCAACTCGAAAATCAAAGCCACCAAGTGGCATTGGATCGACTGGCGTAATGTAAATTTTGCTGCAACCCACTAACATTGCGCTTCCTTCTCTACTTGCGATTCAGAGGCAAATAGTGACACCATCAATTGCAAGTTACGCATAATGTGGAACGGATCTTTAACTGGTAAGGCAACCACTTTATCCAGCGGCTTACCTTGGCGGTCACGAATCTGTGTCCACTCACCAAATTCAGCATTTGGGAAAGTCGACAACACATAGTGTGCCGTTTGCTCATACATAGAGAACAAAGCTTCATCGCCACTTAGCTTGTAGGTTAAAAGCAAGGTATAGAGTGCTTCAGAATGCACCCACCAAATCTTGGTATCCCAAGTATCCAGCACTAAATTCTCATAAGGATCGTTCCCTAATAGATCACCACTAGGCTGGGTGCCTTGTCGCGAGGTATAACGGTATAACCCTAAATATTCTTTATCCCACCCCAGCGTCCACATCATTTTTGTGATAGTAACAATCTTTGTTAGGTAGTCAGGTAACTGGCCTAACAAGCTTGCCGCTTCAACACAAAACCACATGTTCTCCAAGGTGTGACCTGGCGTGACATGTTGTGCCAGCAAAGTTGTATGATTCTCTTTCGCGGTGCGCATTTCGAAAGGAATTAGTGAATCCGAATCATGAAAGTCGTTAAAAATACGCTCTAAGCTCGTTTGACACGCGGCTTTCAGCACTGCCAATTGAGGGTGTTGATATTTGATGGCGTAGCGCAGTAATTCATTGATTACGCCAAGAGTAATCATTTCAAATGCATAGGGCTCAAAGCCCTCTGCAGCTGGATAAGGTTCACTACGAACCTTACCGCTATTAAGACGAGCTCGAATGCTCTGATAAAGCGTCATTGCCTTTTCAAAATATGAAGCTTCACCAGCAACATAGGCATACTCACAAAATCCCATTACAACAAAACAATCGGCATAGAATGAAGTATCAAAGCCTGCACCTGGTACTTGTTCTTTTTTGTCACCTTGTTCGGTGAGAACAAAGCTGCAGTGGCCGTTTTCAAGAAATACATGATTATCAAGAAACTCAGCAGTTAACTTTGCATGGGCCAAATATTCGTTTGCATTTCCTTCCAGCTGACCTTGTTGAATCAAATAAGCTTGTCGACACCAGTTCCATAAAAAGCGTCCTTGTGACCACGTGAACTTATCATGGCTTAATAACAATGAACCCTCGTTATTAAAGCAGGTGAAAACACCGCCATGTTTTTCATCAATGGCAGCCTGCCAGAAAGGAAGAACATTATTGACCAACTCTTCGAGCCATTGGCTTGCGACCGTGTGTAAGGAATTTTGTGAGCAATTCATCTTATTTACTCTCTGCTAGATCTAGCTTCACTTTCGCTTCGACTTCTATGTCATCACGGCTTAGTTTCACCATCAATTCTTCGATTTCTGGTTTCACTTTAAACTTACGATTGTAAAGAGCAGCAAGGCTGAAGAATGTAAGCGAGCAGATTACTGGACCACCCACTGAAAGTGCCATTGATGGGTCTTCAACGAAGAGACGAGTGAAGACAAATACCGATAGACCTATAGCCATTGAGCCAAGAGCTGACTTCGGACCACAGTGTTTGTAGAACGGTAGTAGACCTAATACCATTGGGATTGACGCAGGACCGATCAAGCCCCCGAACCATACGATGATCAAACCTATAATGCCGCCAAAGTAGTCTTTGTTAAGCGCGATTAAGATAGTAGCGAGTGTAAAAGTGAATGTTACTGTACGAGCCACTTTTAGTGGGGTTTCGCCATTCTCATTCTTAAATTTCTTGCTGATTAGTGGCAAGATATCGCGAGATAATACAGAGCTGATTGCGTTTGCATCTGATGCTACCATTGAAAGCGTTGCAGCAAACATTGAAGCTAGAACCACACCTACAGCGCCGGCTGGTAAGTATTGTACTGTCATCATGGAGTAGACTTGAGTTTGGTCAGCAACTGCTAGATCTGGGAGCAAAATTGGTGCTGCCCACATAGGTGCAAATAGCAACAATGGCCAAATTAGGTAAAGAACTGATGACAACACCATTGCTTTACGCGCATGACGACCCGTTGGAGAAGCAATGAAGCGTGATGCAAGGTTCCAAGTCCCCCCTGTGTAGCTTAGGAAGATAACCACACTGAAACTGATGAAGAACAATGGTGAATATTCACTGTTAAACCAGTTGCCGTGGCCTGCTGGTAGTCTGTCCCACATTGAGATATAGTTTGTACCCACTTCACCTAATTGCTGTTGAATGATGAAGAACATCGCCAAACCGGCTGCAACTTGCACTAAGAATTGGAAGAAGTCATTCATTGTGTCAGCCCATAGACCACCAACTGTCACATAAAGCATTGCTATAAAGCCAGCAATCAAGATTCCGTAGTGAATTGGCACACCAGCAAAACCGTATAACAATACACCGATCGCTGCATATTTACCGGCTGTATCTAGAAGTTTTAGTAGCACACCTAACCAAGCAATAACTTGCTGAGTTTTCGTATCATAACGAAGGCGAAGATATTCCGTCGGTGATTGAATATTAAGAGCTTTGCGTAAACGAGCCCAACGAGGCACAACTAACCAGGCACCAACAAAACATGCAAGTGCAACGTTTAATGCCCACCAGATATAAAGGTTAAAACCGGTTGAATAGGCAATTGCAGCGTAACCTGTGAATACTACGCCTGAGTAACCTGATACGTGGTGTGAAACCCCAGCTAGCCACCAAGGCAAGCCACCACCTGCCACATAGAAGTCATTGGATCCTTTAATTTTTCGATAGGCGTTTAGGCCTATGCCTATCATAACTAAGAAAAAAGCTACCAGAGCTAACCAGTCAAGCCATTGCATAGTGTCATTCCTTTTCCATTAATATTTATTCATTTCTAAAATCGATAGAAATGAGCGTTATTTCAACAACACAGACATAATAACACTCAGTGTAATTATATATAATTACACATAGCGTAATTATATGACAACGCTCACGAACAATATTACAAAATCGATCAAAATCAACAACTTAAACAAGCAAACATAGATCACAAATCCAAAGTAGCGGTCAATAAATGAACAGTTACATTGGTAAATAGAGCAGGTAAATGATTGAGTAATCACGTGCGAGTGGTTATCATGATGTACGGATATTGTGTGCATTTATGAATTTGATGGATAAACAGCAAAGCCTCTCTCTAGAAAGAAAAATACTGCTATTTGAACAGATACTTAATGGGTACCAGACGAGTGAAATTGTTACGCGAAAAGGGTTAGTTGAAGCGAATCATTTACGCCCTGCAACAGTCACTAAGTTGATTGGTGATCTCTTAGATTTTGGATTGGTAAAAGAGGATACGAAAACGCATGTATCGGGCCCAGGTCGGCCTGAAGTTTGCCTTATCCCAAATAAAAACCAATACAATGCAATTTTTGTTTATGTTGATTCTCTTACGCTAACAGCATCTCTTGTCAACCTGACAGGAGAAATCCTCTATAGCTCAAGTTGTGAATTTGAGAATCGCTCGGCAACGAAAGAGCAGTTAATTTCTGTAATAGAATCGCAGGTTAAAAACGCTTATGAAACAATAAAAACAGGCACTACCGTTTGTGGTGTGATTCTATCCTTACCCGGTATTGTTGACCGTAAGAACCAAGTTTGGAAATACTCGAATCGCTGGCCGAACGCCACCGATATCTCTTTTGCCTCTTTAGAGGAAACGCTCGCTTGTAAAGTTATTTTGGTTAAAAACCTACAGGCTGAGCTGAATGCTTTTATCCTTGAAAACAAGCAACTTAAATCTCGTAATACTCTATATATACACTGGGGTGAAGGGATTGGTGCTGCCAGTTATGACGCCAACCGTATGGTGCGTTTTCGTCAACAAGGTTTATTCAGCGAAATAGGACAAACGATCATCGATAACGACGGCTCAACACTAGAACAAATTGCTTCTTTAGCCTCGCTTCGTGGCACGTTAGGTCAGAATTTAAATTGTATTATTGGTAATGAGAAACAGTGCGCGGTGCAAATTAAAGATTTGCCTTTATCCTCATTACCTTGTTTGGAACAAGCACAACAGGTATTTTCTCGCTCCTTAGTGAACGCCTACTTAACGCTCTTTCCGGACACTATTATTTTGACCGGACCGTTTATTGAAAACACCTGTATATTTGAAGAGATTAAACGCCAGTTTTTTGCGCAATTACCTAGTTATTGTCCATCTGACATTCAGCTGTTGGTTAACTCGAACACGGTAATCAATGAACTCCAAGGGGCTGTTATTCCGTTTTTCTCTAATTATGTAAATGACAAAATCACTCAAGCTCATAATTAATAATTCGCATCAACTACATCTTGGGTAAGTTTGTTTAAGGCCCCAATTATAGCGTCACTCTCCCTGTGTGATGTAGTGACGCATAGGCTCCGAGTAGCTACTGCCCTCAATACATGGCCGTTTCAGATAGTGAGCACTTATGGTAGCCATACTTTTGTGTCCACTTTTTGTTCGAACTATAGAGCTTTTGACAACCAATAACGTGATGACGAAGATGTCCTTTTTCCCAGAAAGCTTCACCGTCTAACAGGAGTATTAACGTAGCCCAGTTTCTACGATTGAAGTACAGGAAGCGAAGCCAGAAACAGGCTTACATGATAATCCCGACCATTCAATTACTTATTTGACCTCGTGGGGACTGACACATATTGAAGAACTTCATAACCCTCAAGGTGAACCATACTTCTTGTCTTTTGGTAAGTGGGACTCGAGCGGAAACATCCAAGTAACGGATGGAATGATTGAACCAAGTTACAAACGGTGGTCTAACTCCCAATCAGCCAGAACGACTATATTAGGAAAACTCTAAAATAGTGGCCAACTTTAGTTGCCCCCTGGTCAAGCGTCTCACGTTTTGCGCCACACATTCGCCAGTCACTTTATGATGAACGGGGGGAATATTTTGGTATTGCGTGACGTACTTGGTCATGCAGATATTTCAATGACGATGCGATACGCTCACTTTGCTCCAGATCACTTAGCAGAAACAATCGAAAAGAACCCTCTCGCTTTTCTTTAATTTGCATAAACCCGCATAAAAATGCACTTTACCGCAATTACTCAAAATAAAAGTGTCTCAGGTGTAGACACTTTTCAAATTTCACGCAAAAAAAGAGCCGCTAAAAGCGGCTCTCAATTGTTCGATTTTTCCGAAGAGTTATGGTTTTACTCTTTACCGTAAACGTTGTTCTCTTGCTCTTGTACGCGGATGAATGTCGTTCTCTTTGTTAGCTCTTTAAGCTTTGCTGCGCCTACATATGTACACGTTGAACGTACACCGCCAAGGATGTCTGAAATCGTTTCGTGAACGCTGCCACGGAATGGTAATAGTACGGTTTTACCTTCAGCTGCGCGGTATTTTGCAACGCCACCAGAGTGCTTCGCCATCGCTGACTGTGAAGACATGCCGTAGAATTTCATGAAAGTTTTACCGTCTTGCTCGACGATGTCACCGCCTGACTCTTCATGACCAGCCAACATGCCGCCAAGCATAACGAAATCGGCTCCGCCGCCAAACGCTTTCGATACGTCACCGGCACATGAGCAGCCGCCGTCACCGATAATCATACCACCTAAGCCGTGCGCAGCATCACCACACTCGATAATGGCAGAAAGTTGTGGGTAACCAACACCGGTTTTAACACGTGTCGTACATACTGAACCAGGGCCAATACCTACTTTAACAATGTCAGCACCTGCAAGGATTAGCTCTTCACACATATCACCAGTAACAACGTTACCTGCTGAAATCACTTTTTCTGGGAATGCAGCACGTACTTTTTGCACGTACTCAACAAGGTGTTCAGAGTAACCATTAGCAATATCAACACAGATGAAAATCAGTTCATCTGAAAGTGCCATGATATCTTTTGTTTTCTGAAAATCAGCATCAGAAGTACCCGTCGATACCATTACGTTGTTCAGCGTTACTTTATCAGCACCTTGAACAAACTCAGCCCAATCAGCCACTGTGTAGTGTTTATGTACTGCGGTCATTACACCATGCTCAGCAAGCGCTTTTGCCATAGCAAAACTACCCACAGAATCCATGTTAGCAGCAATGACAGGTACACCAGACCATTGACGACCACTATGCTTGAATGTAAACTCGCGGGTTAAATTAACTTGAGAACGACTTTTTAACGTTGAACGTTTCGGGCGAAACAGTACATCTTTGAAGCCTAACTTAAGTTCTTGTTCGATACGCATTGTGCATTTCCTTGATTCAATAATGTAAGTGTCACGATTTAGTGCGTAGTAAAAGCGTTGGCAGACGCAATTACTGTTTTTCGGACACAAAAAAACCGGAGCGTTGGCAGACGCTCCGGTTTTCAGCATTATAGGTTGCGATTTCTTTCTAGCAAGTCTGATAATTCTATTTTTTTTATGATACCATTCTTAAAAGCTACAACCTCGCGTTTAAAACCCTCTCAACACCAAACTTAAACCTTAATAATCAATAAGTTATAAATATAGCTTTTTTAAGAATTTTCCTCGCAAACGTTTTTCGCAATCGATAACTTACAAAAACAACGTTAATTCACTCTTTTTTGCTCCTAAAACCCCTTTATACCCCAAAGATAAATAGTGATCTAGGTCACAAAAAATAAGATTTCATCTCGTTTTGAGACTGATCAGATACGATTCAGTGAACGTACTAACATTGGGCAATTTCATGACGCATTGACGAGAGCGCGAATATGAGGCATTAAATCACTCGCCACGAGCCCCCTTTGTCCCTGTTTTGCCGCTAAATCACCCGCTCGAGCATGAATTTCGACCGCGATAATGGCCGATTTCATCAATGGAAATCCCTGAGCAACCAAAGCAGTAACAATACCCGTTAACGCATCTCCCATTCCGCCGCTCGCCATGCCTGAATTTCCAGAAGCGGAGACATACATGTTATCGCCATCAAAAACCAATGTACCGGCACCTTTTAGAATAACCACACCACCATATTGTTGTTGTATCGCTTTAGTCGCTTGGTACCGATTTGCTTCAATCTCATTCACTGTGATATCAAGCAAACGTGCCGCTTCCGATGGATGGGGAGTTAGTATCCGATTTGACCGATAAGATGGGCTGTGAGCGAGCATTGTTAATGCATCCGCGTCATACACAACAGGGATAGAAGTTAGCTCAACCTGTTCGTATATTATTTTGCTGTGTGCCGACAGTCCTAATCCGGGGCCGATAGCAATGACATCACACCATTCCATTCGATGCTTCAACTTTTCACATTCAAGCCAACTTGAAGCCATTATCTCCGGACTAGAAATTAATACTGGTGTGATGTTAAATGGGTCACAACAAGTCGCAACCAGTCCAGCACCACCTCGTAACGCCGCTTTGCCTGCTAAAATTATCGCCCCGCCCATTCCCTCATCACCACCTATCAACAACGCTTTACCATGATGGCCTTTATGAGCAGTCGGCTTTCGTTTCGGCAAGATGATATCGCTACTCGTGATGATGTGGGCAAAAGGTTCATTCTGACGATGAAAATAGTGATGGAAATTTTTACCACTCCCTCTTTCACAACCCAATGGAGCGTATATGATCTCTCCTGTATAGTTCCGAGCCAGACCCGTCACTAATCCCGCTTTTATGCCAATAAACGTCACCGTATATTGCGCTTTTATCACACGGCCTAAACAACGTCCTGTATCAGCACACAAGCCCGATGGAACATCGACGGCGATAACGGGAATATCTGACTGATTAATGGTCTCGATGACATCTGCAACATTGGAACGTACTGCTCCCACTAAGCCAATGCCCAGTATCGCATCGATAACTACATCAACAGCTCTTGTGTTTGATGCATCTGCAATTGATATTCTCGGCGAGGAGATTTTCCCACCTGCAGCCAAATAAGCTTGCTGCGCGATGAGCGCATCACCTGTTAGTGTATCCGCATCGCCCACATGCCACAGTTCAACATCAATTCCCTCCCCCATAGCCAAACGAGCGACGATATAACCATCCCCACCGTTATTGCCGCCACCACAAACAACTAAACATGTTTTAGCGTTCGGAAACAGACGCTTCATATGAGAAAAAACGCATTCACCCGCGTTTTCCATCAGTTGATACATTTCCATGTCGCAGAAAAGGGCTGATTCTCGTTCACCGGTTTTCACTTGCTGGCTTAAATAAAGTCGAGAAGAATAAGGCATGATGGATTCCTTACTTATCAAAGTAGCTATTACAGATGAGAAAAAGGCCGGAGTTTCCTCCAGCCTTTCACAATCAATTGGTTATTTTAGTGATTGTTGTTGGGTAAGCACCAATGCTTCTGATGTGGCATCTTGTATTGAGAGGAATAATGATCTGACTTCCCCCGTTGGCATTCGCATCGGGTTTAACGTTATGTTCTGATACATAAAGTCTGCCTGTTGCGTCACTGGGCGTACGTTGCGGCACTTAAATAAGTATGGACGTTGCTGCCATGTAATAAAGCTACGGCACCCCAAATCGTAAACCGGTTTTGTTTTTAGTCGAAACCACTCCTGAGGTATCTCAGGAAATATATCGAACAACGATTTACCAATCGCATCATGGGCTTGAATACCACTGTGATGTGTCATAAAGCCATTCCAAACTTGAACTTGACAGTCGCGATCTAACACAACTAACCCAAGATCAACGTTTTGAACCATATCAACCATCCAATGGAACTGTTCAAATTCTGCCGGTAACGAAATCATTAGAACTCCTCCATCAGATACGCAAGCTTATTATCAAGTAGGGGTAAAGACTCATCGACAAACATAAACAACAAATCACATCGAATAGAGGTGCCATCAATGTTGTAGCTTACTTCAAATGTCATTGTCTTTTTAAAAGAACCTGAAGTATTGCTGATCACTGAATCAATCGATATGTGCTGGCCGAGCAATACCGGTGAACTTTGGAAGAAACGGACTTCAGCTTGCTCTCCCAAACCATTAAGAAATGCTCCAACAAGAATGTTGGAGACATCCATCAAGAGTTCAAGCTCTTCCAACTCTTCGCTATCGGCCGGAACTTTCATCAATTTTTTGAGGTCAGCAACACTGCCATCACTGAGAAGCACTAAAGCTTCACCGGCGATACCCTCACCACTAAACCCCTGACAAACTCCTGAAACTTGATCGTTGTTGGCTAAGTCACGCAATGCCATGTGCAACTCACTCACCTCGAATATATTCACATTCGGTAGCGGTAAATGAACAAAGACATCAAAGTGACGTGCAAGAGCATCAGCTGCCCTACCAATAGCCACGTTCGCCACTTCCATATAGATATCGCGACGGCGTAATATTGGCAACTCTATTGAGACTGGCGTATAGATCTGTGGCTTATCCGACGGATCGACCAGATCTTTTAAGATCTGATTGAGTACATCTTTATCAATCGGTTTTTGAATGAATGCTTTCGCGCCAAGCGCCAGCACACATTCTTTTGCTTTAGGCTGAATATCACCTGAGACAACAACAACAGGAACAGATAAGCCACGATTTCGAATTTCTTCTAATGTCCCAAAACCATCCAATTCCGGCATAGTAAGATCAAGAAACATGAGTTTAAAATCATGAGCTTCCAGCTGAGCAAGAGCATCAAAACCATGAACTGCAAAACGAATATCTGCATTTAAAGAAGCAGGCAAAGAGCGAGCCATCTGTTTCCGCGCTAAAGCAGAATCATCACAGATGAGAATTGGGTAAGACATTCATATACCTACTGCAATTGATTTAACTAATTGACCAAATAGTAACAGATTGTAAGAGTAGCAGGTACTGAGGGATAGGGGAAAATACAACATATTGCACATCAGGAATTCTAATTTCAGCAAGCCTCTCGCTTATCTCCATTCAACTTAAAGCCGCAACCTTGAGTACCTTTCATATTAGTGGTGCTTTTCTCGACCAATCAACGAGTTTAGTCAAGCTCATTAGGATTTCGCTGGCCTGCTGTTTTCTATTTCTACAAGCAGCAAGTTAGAATCGCTTACGAACACGGATACAAAGTAAAAAACCTTCCGAAGAAGGTTTTTAAAATTTAACGTATCAATTAGTTAGCCATATGAATCAGAGATTTACCAATCAACCATTCAAGTTTCTGTGCGCTGTCACCTTCGAAACGAGATTCAACCGTTTTGTATAAGCGGTCAACACCATTCGTTGCGAATTCATGTGCACGTTCTGCTGTTACGATATGGTGGAATAATAAACGTAGAATTGCCAAAAACTCAGGGTTATCTAGCGCTTTAACCCAGCTATCAGAAAACTCAGAGAGTGAGCCATCGAAATTAAGGTGCTCAACGAACATTTTAAAAATACGGCCATCAAGTGCTGCGGTAAAATCAGTTTTCTTAGGGAAGTGGTGGCTAATACCAGTACGTGATACACCCGTTTGTTGACTAAGGGTTGTGTAAGACATCTTGTCATAACCGAGACGAAGAAGTTGGTCTACGACCGCATCCATAATCTTTTGAATGGTGATTTCTGTATCTTCTTTGCTACGCTTTGGCATATTTAGGCTCTTCTCTTTGTAAATCCGTCTAACTCAAAAATGAGTATTAAAAGACCCATTTGACTTGGTATCCATCTCCTCAACCTAGGCAGTATTTGAATGCCTAGTATAATATTAGAGACATCGTATCATAAAAATAGCTGCATTTTTGTGCACTTTAATACTAGGTCAGTCATTTCTCACAAATGAAGCATAGGCGCCACGTATGAAAATAGGAGTCATTATCTTTCTTGTATGTGTTTGTCCAAATAATCATATAAATCAAAACCAGTTACAACTAACTGAACGCCATTCTGACAAAATAATGACATGTATTTCGACAAAATCGTGAGAGATGTCACCTTAAAATCGCAACTTTTGTTAAATTCACCCCCACTTTGAAACAAAGAAAAAACATAATCGTGCATTTTTCACCCACCTTTTACTGCTATTTGTTTTTATGGATATAGTTCAAATATCTCGATAAAATGCCCTCACTTTATGTAAGAGGATAGTCAAAATGAGCATTGAACAAGATCAGATCCAAGTCTGTGAAGCCTGCGGTTGTGCTGGTGAAATGGGATTTATCATTAAAGAAGGCGACGACGTAGCAGAAGTGACCATTTTTGGTAGCGATCATGCACTACTAAATGCAGAACTCACTAAATACGTAGAGCTAGCAAAACAAGTATGCGCTAACGTAGAGCACGAAGTATCAGAACTTCAAGAAGGTTCAACTGAGTTGACTGCACGATTCAAATTTGAAGTAAGCGCTGAAAAGCTGATTTTTGAACTAAAAACTCGTTCATTATCACGCTAAGATCGAACAGGTAAATAAGCAGACATTTTTAGTACTCCTGTTTATTTACCTAGTTTTAATCACCGATTTATTGACGACCTCTCCACACTCCCTGATACTGGCTTTACGCTATTCTCTTCTGAGTAAACGATGAAAACTAAGTTCGCTTGTCTCCTTATTGGCTTTCTGTGCTCTGCAGGTAATGCTCAACCATTAGATACTTTTCGTTCACTCAATCATTTAGATAACTACGGCAATCTTGATCTACGTAACAAACCCTATACTGCTCTGCCGGATGGCTTCAAGCTGAAAGGCAACCTCAACATCAGTAATACGCAAATTCAACGCCTACCAAAAGATCTTGATGTACAGGGTAATTTAGAAGCATCAAACAGTGCGCTAAGACAAATACAAAAAGGCACGAATATTAAGGGGTACGCGAATCTATTCGGTTCAAAAATCACTCGTTGGCCAAAAGGAATCCGCGTTGGTGGCTATATTAACTTGGCGGATACGCCTCTCACTAAGCTGCCAAATCGCCTACGTGTAAAAGGGGATTTGAGTCTCATTCGAACGCCAATACAGCAGCTACCTGAGGGTATCGTAATTGATGGTGACCTATACATCGGTGGCTCTGCTATTACTACTTTTCCTAAAACAATGACGGTTAAAGGCAACATATTTCTTGGCGGCAACCGTATCACTCAATGGCCAGACAACCTCACATTAGGTGGCGCTGTCGCTCGTTAACTGACTGTTCGTTCAACTTTTTATCATGCTGTGATCTAACATTCATTTTTGTCTTGCAAAATCAGTACACTCCTCGCTGTCGTTTTGCCTTTATTGGCTTTGAAATGACAGCTTGATTTCTACGCACCTTAATAAGTATTACTTGATCATGCTGTCATGTTAGTTATGGATAGCTGTAAATGAACAACAATATTAAACCAACCACTCGTCCTATCATTCCCTGTGAACACCCAAGTTTATTAATGCGATTGAATTTGTTTAAAGAGAATCTGATTCGATTAAAACACAAGAAAAGCCGCTATAAGACCAATGACACCGCGATCAAAACACTCTTTTCCGACACGACCGAACTCAAACATCAATGCGAATCTTTAGTTCAATACGTTGCCGAAGCTTTTGAACACTATGCTTTGTGGGATTACACTCACGCCTATTACCCAGGAAGACCAAGCCAACAATCCGCAAGGGTTGATGCGATGGAAGGTTGCAGTAGAGTTATTCCTACCCTCGCGGCATGGATTCATCAAAATGAAACCAAAAGCATTCCCTCACTAAGCCAAAATGGCAAAGCATTAGATGTTACCCATTGGCTAAAGCAAGCATTTCTCGCAGGGACATCCCCCTCTCATCCAGGTTATTGGGGGAAGCTCGGTAACTACGACCAACGTATTTGTGAAAGTGCAGATTTAGCATTGGCGTTATGGTTAAGCCGACAGTACGTGTGGGATACCTTTAATGAAAGTGAAAAGCAGCAAGTCGTTAACTGGTTCCAGCAAGTGAATGATTGCCAAACTGTCGATAACAATTGGCATCTATTTCCTTTGACAGTACAACTGGTCATTAAAGCTTTAACTGGTAATGACCATGTTCAACAAGAGCGGTACACACGAACCAAAGAATTTTATGTGGGAGAGGGATGGTTCCGTGATGGCGCTAAAGGTAATTTTGATTTTTACAATGCGTGGGGATTTCACTACTCACTCTACTGGTTAGATCAAATCGATCCTGAATTCGACCCTGAATTTATTCGAACCACAATGCGCGAGTTCTCTAACTCTTATCTGCATTTATTTACACCAAAAGGCTTGCCTCTGTTTGGTCGAAGTGCGTGCTATCGCCTTTCTGTCTCGGCACCTTTACTCGCCTCCCTTGATAGCCCACCTGAAGAGGGTAATACGCTGTGCGTGGGACAAGTAAAACGAGCATTTCGTACCAGCCTAGACTACTTCATCGCAAACGGCGCCCTAGAGTATGGTTCACCAACGCAAGGTGTGTTCGCTGATGATGCTCGCCTTGTCGATAACTACAGTGGTCCAGCAAGCAGTTTTTGGTCGTTAAGAGCATTGAATGTCGCTATTTATTGCGGTGATCGTATCGGGCTATGGGATGCAGAGGAAGCACCATTACCTATTGAACAAGCGGACTATCAATTCAAAATTGAAAGCATCAACGCACTTGTTATTGGCACTCAAGAAACTCAAGAAGTCGTAGTGATCTTCCAAGACGACTACACGCAAGAGCAAGACCCAATAAGTCGCCGCTTAGAGTCTCAATCACGAGCTAAAAAACTGTTGGAGGTATGCTCGGGTCGAGCAGAAAGACCAAAAAACAACTTACTCCGTAAAGGATTGACTTGTTATAGCT
This sequence comes from Vibrio sinensis, assembly GCF_003605645.1. Lineage (GTDB taxonomy): Bacteria > Pseudomonadota > Gammaproteobacteria > Enterobacterales > Vibrionaceae > Vibrio > Vibrio sinensis. The sequence goes on from NZ_QVMU01000017.1 coordinate 46,488, forward strand.
CCAAAATGAATCACTTATTCTAAGAGCACTGATTGCTAAAAATAATCGGCTGTGACAAGTGCCTGTCCCTACAAGACTATCCTACAAGACTGTCCTTGTTACGGTGTCTGTCCCGATAAGTCTTCTGCCGATAAGTTTTCTACTAGGTGTTTGAGCCAGATAACAAAAAAGGGATGCCTCAGCATCCCTTTTGAATTTCATATTAATAAACAGCTATCGATTTAAGCTTGATTTCGAACTGGATTCGCATAGCTCTGAATAAGGTAGCTATGTGCCCCTTCTGGTAGTTGAAGCAATTTATCAGTCAATGCTTGCTTAACATCTGAATCGACACTTTCATCGCCTGCTGCCAGCTGATTAATTGGGAACAATTTATAGTTAGTATGAATTTGACGGTCAATCTCTTTCGCAAGTAAATCTGGCGTTTCAAACTGCTGATCAATCACTTCACCAAAGGCAACATGTACTCGGCCTTTGTCACCGATGATACCTTGAATAATGCTATCGATATCTTCGAATTCACCTTTTTCGTAGGTACCATTCGTTGCCTTTTCGTATAGTTCGCGCGCTTTAGCGGTATCACACGGATCATTTTCATATGAAATCGAAACAGGTACGATTTTTAAAGACTGAGTATATTCGCCAAATGATAGTTTCTGCTTACGGCCTTCAACGTTAAACATTTTAAGAATAGCTGGATCGGTGAAATCATTGCCATCTTTAGCACGACCTTCTTTTTGCGCAATCCAGATAGAGTTCCCCGTATCCAACGAGTGTTTAATATACGCAGATAACGTTCCGAGAGCCTTCATCATCTCACGCGGACCTTTTGCTGAGCGTTTTACAATAAAGCTTTTGTTCAGTTTCATTAGCTCTGTTGCACACGGTTTCTTCAACAAGTTATCACCGATCGCAATACGTACTGTATTGTGACCATGTTGAAATAAGCCGTAATTCACCAATGCAGGATCCATAGCGATATCACGATGATTAGAAATGAACAAATAGGCACTCTTGGCATCGAGTTTATCTAGGCCACTATAAGTAACACCTTTCGTTGTCGACAATACTGTTTGTCTTAAGTACTTTTTCACTTCAAGCTGAATCGCTTCAACGCTAGTTAATTTTGACCACTTAAGCTTAAGATATACTTTCACCATTGGCGTCATCAACGCTTTAAACCAAGGTGCGTGACTTGAAAAACGGTGATGAAGAATCGCATTAATGAATTCTTCATCATTAATCAATCGGTCAATTGCCGCAGGGATTTCGTCATCATTGTAAGGACGAATTTCTACAAAAGGATCAGTGTTATCAGTCATGTTCCGGTTCATTCGATAAAAAGCTCGCCTATTCTACTCATAGAACTCCAACTTCGCAGCTATACTCTTCATAGAATTGTGAAGGTCAGACCAGAATCATTAAAGCATTTACGGAGGAATTGCGTTCTCTAAGTGGCTTTTTGAGAGGATTAACGTTAACCTTAGCGCCCCGCAACAAACGAGATATTTCGACTTCATGCATTACGCTATTTCTCATCAAGTACAACATTATTCCTTTCTCTCAACAACACCGAGAAAAAAAGTGTTAAAGCATATGCTATTGAGAGTTGACCAAGGTTTAGCTTTACTCAAACTTGGCAAAACCGAGTATGCAGTCGAAGCGGGACAAACTGTCTGGATTCCTTTCGATTCTTTATGCTCACTGACGTTCTTTCCAAATACGCATATTCAACGTATCGAAGTATCCAGTCGAGTAACATCAAGGCTGCCAAAACAAGGCGGTTTTGTACAATTGAATGAGTTGTGTACCGCTTTACTTAATCGCTTAGGTGAGCAGCAACAAGCTCATGAGAAAACGGTCCCTATGTTGGCAGTTTTCAAGCAAGAACTGAGTCTTCTTGCTCCTGAGCTCAATGAAAGTGAAATGACCCAAGCTATTAATCACTGGAAAGTGGATGTGAAATCGACGCTCTCTTCAGAAGTTCAGCTTGTGTTGAAAATGCGTGAAGCCGGTAAACGTATGCTCTCAGGGCAAAAACAGGCTCAAGTGGTGGCTGATTTGTTCGGCAACCAAATGGAAGCCTATTTGCAACTTCGCAGCGCGTTACTCGGCGAATAAAGGCAATATCCCCCAGATAACCTTGGCCTAATAACTTCGCACTAACTATCAAAATAAGTGGTGAAGATAAGTTATTAGGCTAAGCGTATAAAACTAAGGACATTTGGCTAGGTAGATTCAAAGATGAGTTAGCTTGAATATCTAATTAGCATCGCGCTATCTTTAGCCAGTATTTTTAATGAAATACGGCCTAAATCAGGTTGATAAGTGATTCCAGACAAAAGATCATGCCAAGTATCATTGGTTGTGATTTCAACACTTTGAGAACGCACAGACTTATTCATCGCAACCCAACCATCATCTCCCCGGCTAAACACGAGCAAGTCATCATTCGCTTCTTTAACTTTCATGGCTTTACCATGCATCAAGTTGTGAAACATGACTCGAGAGACCATTCGTGAATCCCGCCATGTATCTTTCCAACGAGGTTCCCCTTCTGTGCTTAGAATACCACTGGTATCTAGGTCGGTATAAATCAATGGAACGCCACCATCACGCCCAAGGATGAAAGTATTCGCCAGCCATTCAGACTCTTCATCCATCACCAAATCAGAAAACACCCGATTATTCGGAATATCGTGGGTAATGCTAAAGGTAAGCGCGCGGGATTCTGACAAAGCCAAACCATAGTGATAAGGGTCAATCAACGCAGTAAAACTGCCCTGTGTTTGAAGTGCATCATACAGCGTTTTAAATAACGGAAAATCATACGCACCCAACTGTGTCTTAGCTAAAAATGGTTGGAGAAATAACTCATATTCTGGTTTGCTGGCTCCGCCATCAGTGATAATTTCACCAAAAATATGAACATTTTCACAAATATCTTTCGTCCAAACCTGCTGCAAATGCTCGATTGTCATATGCTTGGCAGCATCAATCCTAAAGCCAGTCACACCCAGTTGTTTCATCGCCAACAAATACTCTTTTTGCTGCCCTATCACATTCGTGTTTGCGGCTAAAGTTGGCAGACCAATGTCCACAGGGCTGCCGGTCAGACGACCAAACTGTACTTGCCATTTATCTCGCCAATCTTCAATAGGAAAAGCGGCGACAAAATCGAGATGAGTAAATAGTGGTTGTGAAAGATCGCCAAATAATCGAATAGATTGGTAATAGTCATGTTGCTGCTGATAGCGTTGTAAATCCTCATCACTAGGGTATTGTAGATTAGAACGCGCATCGGCTTCGTTTTCCATATGATTAAACACCACATCGATATAGAGTCGAATCCCTCTCTCTTTTAGAGTCGAGATCATCGCAACAAAATCGTGAGTGTCACCTAACTGATTGTCAATGACACGATAATCTTGTGGTTGATAACGTTGCCACCAACAAGTTCCTTGAGGACACTTTTTTGATTTCATTGGAGAGGAAACAAGTACTGATTTATACCCTGCTCGATCGATTGCTTCTGCTCGTTGCGCCACCAGCGTATACGGCCAATCAAAAGCATGCAGTATCACATCCGTGCTCTGCGCTGTTAACATTCTTTCTGCCTCGTTCCCTAATTTACTATTCCATTTCACGCGATCTAGTCCATGCAACGCTCTTAATAAGCGCGCTCAAACGGAATTTGCTTTTTAATATCCATTGCGTTACCCCATTCGCATCGAATATATCGAGCGCGAGAGAGGTAGCATATCAGCCTATACGACAAAAGATAGTTTGAGATCGACTGCTCAACATTATAGATAAGGAGCCACTATACTTTCGGCTGATCAAGTGGCTAGCAAAGCATGATTTCATGATATGAGGCATACTTTGAATGATGGAGGGAAAATGAACAACATTCGTATTGATATCGTTTCTGATATTGTCTGTCCTTGGTGCGTTATCGGTTATAAGCGATTAGAGCGAGTACTGAATTCACACAGTTCCCACATCAAAGCCGACATTCACTGGCATCCATTTGAACTCAATCCTGCTATGCCTATACAAGGGCAAAATCTACGCGAACATTTAGCCGAAAAATATGACACAACACGAGAAGCAAGCACGCTAGCCAGAAAGACTTTGACCCAATTAGGCCAAGAGGTCGATTTCGAGTTTCAATTTTTTGATGAAATGCGAATTTTCAACACCAGAAAAGCTCACCAACTGCTGCTATGGGCCCAAGATCAAGATAAACAATCTTTGCTCATGACTTTGCTATTTCAAGCCTATTTCACTCAAAGACAAGACATCAGTAACCCCGAGACGCTAATAGGATTAGCACAAAGTATTGGTCTTGATCTGGATACTGCGCAGCACGTTCTATTGGATGAAAGCTGGGCAAACACTGTTTTAGCAACGGAAAGACAATGGCTAGACGCTGGCATTCAAGCGGTGCCAGCTTTTATCCTCAACCAAAAACATCTAATTTCAGGAGCTCAAACTGAAGCGATCTTAACCCGTGCCATTTGCGAGATTACAAAACAAGAAAGCTGGCCAAAATGACCAGCTTTCATCAAAAATAGAAATCGCCTAACTTTGCTCGGCTTTAACGGTGATTGAAGTCCCTTACTTTACGCAAATTACTTTTCACAAATTACTTTCCACAGAATTATTTTCCGCGAAGCTTTCCAACGACAGCAACAGCGGCTACCACCAATAAGCCAGCAACAAGGCCAATCAACCCGTTAAGTAATGATGGGAACAAGGCTTTGGCCAATGAAATATTTGGAATATTCATGATCACAGGTTCAACCCAGTGATGAATTGCCGGAACATTGTGCACGACAATCCCCCCACCAACTAAGAACATCGCAATGGTACCGACCACAGCAAGACATTTCATCAACTTAGGCGCAAAGCTAATTAAGCCGCGACCAATAGCAGAAAAAATTCCTTTGCCATTTGAACGTCGTTCCAGATAAAACCCTAAATCATCCAATTTAACTATCCCTGCAACTAAGCCATACACGCCAATTGTCATGACTACCGCGATCAAACTCACGACCATAATTTGCGTTGCCATGAATTGGCCCTGCACCGTCCCTAATGCGATAACAATAATCTCTGCCGATAAAATAAAATCGGTTCTTATCGCTCCGGCTATTTTTTGTTTTTCATATTCCTCAATTGGCAAGTCACTTGGAGGTGCGTCATCATGTACTTCATGGGAATGAGGGAAGAGTTTTTCGAGGATTTTTTCTGCCCCTTCAAAACATAAAAATAGCCCACCGAGCAACAACAGCGGCATGATCAGCCAAGGCGCAACCGAGCTAATAATCAACGCAGCAGGAACCAGAATCAATTTGTTGCGAAATGAACCCTTAGCAACGCTCCAAACCACGGGTATTTCACGCTCTGCTGCAACACCAGAAACTTGTTGAGCATTCAGTGCTAAGTCATCGCCCAATACACCCGCCGTTTTCTTAGCGGCTACCTTTGACATTAATGCGACATCATCGAGCACACTCGCAATGTCATCTAAAAGGGTTAATAAACTTGCGCCAGCCATAAGAAGCTCTCTTACTGATGAATATTTGATTGATGTAAGAAAATGTAACAGTGATTGAATAAATCTCAAGGCAAAAAGTCAATTTTAACCAAGGATTTACTTGTAATTCTTAATTCCAATTGCGCTTGCGACAGCAGCGTTCTATTCTTTTGCTTCTTATTACAAAGACAAAGGCACACATAATGAGCAGTTCTAATGCCTACCCTATTGGAATCGCGGGAATGAAATGGAACGATACTGATCGCCAAGCATGGCGCGATTCAACATCGATTAAGCGAGAATATCAGCAAGAAGTCGTACCAAAAATCGAAGCACTACGTGCGCGTTTTGATGTTGAGCAGTACGGTGCACTTTCTTATGATGAAAACCGCTTTCCGCTTTTTTGTATCAAGACCAAAACATGGGATGCCAATAAGCCTATCGTATTGATCACGGGTGGTGTCCATGGTTATGAAACCAGCGGCGTTCACGGTGCACTTCAATTTGCCGATACGCAAGCTGAGAAGTATGCACAATATTTCAATATCATCATTGCGCCATGTGTGAGCCCTTGGGGTTATGAAACCATCAATCGTTGGAACCCACTTGCACTCGATCCTAACCGTTCTTTCTATGCCGATTCTCCAGCCGAAGAGTCTGCAAATATTATTAAACTGGTTAAGAGCTTAGACCAAGACGTGTTTATCCATTTCGACCTGCATGAAACGACTGACACCGATGAAACAGAGTTTCGACCAGCGCTATCTGCAAGAGATGGTATTGAGTATGTTCCAGGTACCATTCCAGATGGGTTTTACACCGTCGGTGATACAGATAATCCACAACTTGAATTTCAAGCCGCAGTGATTGAATCTGTTCGTCAAGTCACTCATATCGCCCCTGCCGATGAGCACGGCCAGTTGATTGGATCCGACATGGTTCAAGATGGTGTCATCCTTTACCCTATGGATGCTCTGGGCTTATGTGGCGGTGTAACGACTTGTGTATATGGCACAACGACAGAAGTTTACCCAGACAGCCCTACAGTGACTGATGGCGAATGTAACGATGCACAGGTGGCAGCAATTGTTGGTGGCCTAGATTACGTTCTGAGTGTGACTGAACGCACGTAACACCTACTGCTACTCAAGATTAAAAAGAAAACAGCAACTCATTTGAATTGCTGTTTTTATTAAGTAGCATTAAAAGCTACGATATCAAAAGCTATAAATAGAGCCTGCGAAGTTCTTTCTTATCCACTTTGCCTACACTGGTCTTCGCTATTTCTTCAACGAACTTAACTTTCAATAGCAATGCTTCTCTGGCGAGAATACCTTTGCTAATGAAATCTTTTGAAAAGCCAAGCAGTTCTTTTTCCGTGACTTGCATTCCCTCTTTAAGCGTGACAAGCGCAAGAGGTACTTCTCCCCACTTATTGTGAGGCATACCGATAACTGCGACTTCAGAAACTGTTTGATGTTGATGAAGAATGTCTTCAAGTTCCAGAGAACTCACCCATTCACCGGAGATTTTGATCATATCTTTAACCCGGTCGGTGATCTTAATAACCCCATCACTATCAATCGTCGCAACATCGCCTGTATGTAAATAACCTCCACGCCATAGCGCTTTAGAATTCTTGTTATCTTTGTAGTAACTAGGCGTTAACCATGGTGCACGAACGACTATCTCACCGCTTGTTTCACCATCATGCGCGAGTTTATTCATATCTTCATCAACAATATGAGCCTCTACCATCGCAACTTTCTTACCCGTCTTAGAACGATATTCCGCTTGTTGATCGAGTTCAAGTTCCAAGTATTCTGGGGTCAATTGTACGATAGAAAGAATTGGGCCACTTTCACTCATCCCATATCCGGCAAATACATCAATATCGCGTTCCAATGCTGATTTACATAACGCTTTAGGTAGAGCTGCCCCACCAATAACCACTTTCCAGCGTGAGAAATCCACTGACTTAGATTTAGGTGAGCTTAGCAGCAAATGTAAAATCGTCGGCACACAGTGCGAAAACGTCACTTGTTCTTGTTCAATCAGATTAAGCAGAACATCTGGGATATACTTGCCTGGGTAAACTTGTTTAACCCCAAGCATGGTTGCCATATAGGGTAGCCCCCACGCATGTACGTGGAACATTGGCGTTATTGGCATATAGATATCGTCTTGATGAAGTCTGCCTTGGACTGCATTTGTTCCAAGTGTACTCAGGATGCCAAGTGTGTGTAGAACTAATTGACGATGCGTAAAGAAAACCCCTTTAGGCATGCCCGTTGTACCTGTGGTGTAAAAGGTTGTCGCCACCGTATTTTCATCAAACTCAGGAAAGTCGAACTGTGCTGTTTCTTGCTCTAAAAGCTGTTCGTACTCACATTCTCCCTCATCACGCAACACAACATATTGAGTGACGGTATCAATACGGCCTTTAATCTGATCCAGAATAGGCAGAAACTCTTCATGGATGAGTAGGATGTCATCTTCTGCATGATCAATGGTATAAAGAATTTGTTCTGGGGACAGGCGCACGTTGATCATATGCAACTTCGCACCAATCATTGGAATAGCAAAATAACACTCCAAATAACGATGTGAATCGTAATCCATAACGGCAACCGTATCGCCTTTTTTTACCCCCATTTTTGTCAAAGCATTAGCAAATTTCTTCACTCGTTCATGGAATGTTTTATAGCTATGACGGCGATGGTTTGCGTAGACGATCTCTTGTTCAGGATTGAAAGCCACTGGAGAAAAAAGCAGATTTTTAATTAGCAACTGGTAGTTAGATGGTTCATTAACGTATTGGTTCATATAGATTCTTCGTTATTTTTGTATTTGATTTTCAAAAAGCTCGCTCTACGTTTAACGAGCTTCATTTTGCTCTAAAGTGAACGATTCTTCTGTTCATCGCAATTAGGTTAGATCCCAACTGTTAAGCGGGTAAAGTTTTTTAATTTTAACACCAATCGGCAAGGGTCACCTTTAAAAGACCAAATTGACGATTGCATCGAGTAAAGAGCCTAAAAGTTGCGCTCAAACATGGTTATTTGTAACAGGTCGTAACGCATTAGAGCAGTAAACACTATTAGCTAGAGCGCCGAATATGGCGTCTTTCCTAGGGAAGTGGGAGTTTAACGGGTTACTCGCATTCATTTTGTTCACTAGAAAAATTTAACTATTGAGTAGACTGGATTGTTATCGCGGGAATATACTGCACGTCCTGTTTTAACGTTAGGAATACTTTGTGGACCCCAACTCTAGTCGATTGTGTACACCCTTACTGGCATTATGTTACCAAGGGAGGACACAGCAATGATTGAGCCCATTCTTACCCTTCTATTCGGCATTTTCTTCATCTTAGCTATTATTGCGCTAAACGGTTATTTCGTTGCCCAAGAATTTGCTTATATGGCCGTCGACCGAGCAAAACTCGCAACCTTAGCAGCCGCTGGCGATGAAGCAGCAAAACGCGCTCTCGCAGTAACAAAACGTACTAGCTTTATGCTATCTGGTGCCCAGCTAGGGATTACAGTGACTGGCCTCGTATTGGGTTTTGTCGCGGAACCTCTCGTCGGACAATCGATGGGCGTTCTATTACAGACCTTTGGCTTATCACTTGAAGCTGGTATCGCAATTGGTACTGTTATCACTCTCGCCATTGCCATGGTTGTGCAAATGATTATGGGTGAGCTTTACCCTAAAAACCTTGCGATTGCGAACGCTGAGCCAATGTCTCGAATGATGTCTCGCTCAACTCTGCTTTATATGTCTATGTTTGGCTGGATCATCAGCTTTTTCGACAAATCCGCTAACCTCCTTCTTCGCGCTGTTCGTATCGAACCTGTGCATGATCTCGATGTGAGTGCTTCAGAGGAAGACTTACATCACATCATCGCCAACTCACGCGATAGCGGTGATTTACCTGTCGAACTGTCACTGATGATGGATCGTATTCTTGATTTCCCAGAGCGCGATGTAGAACACGCTATGGTGCCTCGTTCGCAAGTGGATTGGGTTGAACCAGAAACCACATTGACAGAGCTCTTATCGCTCATGGCTCAGGCGCACACTCGCTACCCTGTAATCAATGATGATGACGCTCCAGTCGGTGTAGTTCATTTATCGGATGTGCTAGCGCGAATAGATGCTGGAAATGCTGATGATACCGTCGCGGCAGTGATGCGTCCTGCGACTGTCCTACCAACTCTTATGCGATTGCCTGATGCACTTGATCAACTGGTCACTTCAACCAATCAACTTGCCTGTGTTATCGATGAGTACGGCGGTTTTGCTGGCGTGCTAACCATTGAAGATCTAGCGATGGAAATCGTTGGTGAAATCACCGACGAGCATGATGAAGATAACGGCGATGCTGTTGTGTCTGAAAGCGGTAATGTTTGGTTGATGGAAGGCGATGTCCATATTGATGAAGTCGAGCGTGCAATTGGCTATGACCTGCCGCGTGGTGATGTAGAAACGATTGCAGGAATGCTGATTGCCGAACGTGGTGCGCTTCCAGCAGAGGGCGATACAGTGATTATTGCGCTTCCGATCGATCCATCAGAACTTGCTTCGGGTGAGCCGATAATGCGACACCTCGAGGTTGATGTGTTACGTATTGAGCGACATGTACCTACCGAGGTGCGTGTAAAACTGGTAGAGCAAGCTATCGTGGAGGATGAAGCATGACCGATCCTTTGATTGTTACCCTAGTAACAACAGCTCTAATTATATTGAGTGGTTTTTTCGTCATCATCGAATTTGCTTTGATGGGTGCTCGCCGACACCGACTTGAAGAGATCGCTGTTGAAAGTGCGTCAGCGCGAGCTGCGCTGCGTGGTATGAATGACTTAACACTAATGTTGGCTGGTGCCCAATTAGGTATCACGTTCTGTACGTTTGCGTTGGGTGCGGTAACTAAGCCTGCTGTCGATCTTTGGGTTGGCCCTGTATTTCTTGCTATGGGCTTGCCTTATTGGGCTGCTGATGCTGCAGCATTTGGTTTTGCGCTATTTGTTGTCACGTTCTTACACTTAGTCGTTGGTGAAATGGCGCCAAAATCTTGGTCCATTGCGCATCCAGAAAAATCAGCGTTGGCAATTGGTATCATTGCTCGAGCTTACGTTTGGCCGCTACGTCCACTGCTAAACTGGATCAACAGCATTGCTAACCGCTTAGTAAAAGCATCAGGTGTAGAACCAGTGGAAAGCGCAGCTGTCGGCGGACAAGATGTTGATACTATTCGTCAATTAGTTGAACACTCTGGCAAAGTAGGGACGCTAAATCCGAGCACTCAAAAGCAACTATCTGGTCTAATCGACTTGAGCTCAATCCCGGTTGAAACCTTGGTCACTGAAGGCCAGGTAATGGCTCATGTAGACAAGAACGCAACAGTCGCCGATGTGCGTGCTGCCGCGATGGAATCAGGACATTTACGTATTCTTGTATACGGAAAAAGCGGCCTGAAGCCATTGGTCGTTCATGTTCGTGACACGTTACTGGAGCCAGCAGATAAACCAGCAAGAGAAGTCGCGCGCAATGCGTACGTGCTTAATTCAGAAACTCCTGTCTATGAAGCCCTTGCCCGTATGCGTAAAGCTAGCGTTCAATTAGCGGTAGTGAGTAAGAACGGAAAAATGGTGGGGGTTGTCACCCTCGCGGATATTTTAAAACGAGTTCTTCCAACAACTGTGACTGGATAACGTTCGCTATCACAATGCACCTACTTCAAATTCGAAATTGATGCTTAAAACACAAAACGCCACATATCCTGTGGCGTTTTTTATTTCTAATCTTTTGCGACAATTTTTTACAAGGACAGTCGCTACAACTGGTTTAGAACAGACGACTTAGAAAAGACTGTTACTGTAAGACGTCACACACTTTTTCGCTTTTTCGCTTTTTCGCTTTTTCACTTTTTAAAAGGACACACACTATAAAGTAAGCAAAGTATGGATTGCTGTTAACTCTGTTGTAAGTTGGAATCTTCAATCTTGCTGTTGTTTGTAGTCTATTTATGCTGAATGAACAAAGCACAACAACCGAAATTCAAAGATGACGACAGCCAGAAAACAGCAAATCTCAGTCGATGTAACACCGTATTACCATTGCGTTTCTCGCTGCGTTAGACGTAGTTTTTTATGTGGTGTTAATCCGTTAACTGAACAAAATTACGAGCATCGTCGTGACTGGATAGAACAAAAAATATATGCGCTATCTCAAGTCTACTGCATTGATATCTGCGCTTACGCAATCATGAGTAATCACTATCATTTGGTTGTGCACATCAATAGAGACAAAGCATTAGCTCTGTCCAATCACGAAATCATTGAGCGCTGGCAACAAAACCATAAACTTCCAGTTATAATAGAACGTTGGTTAAGCGGACAATTGGCCTCCGATACAGAAAAAGAAGCGTGTATAGCGATAATCGATTCTTGGCGCTCACGCTTGTGGAACCTAAGTTGGTATATGAAAGAGCTCAACTTTGATATCGCTTGCCAAGCCAATCGGGAAGATGAGTGTCGAGGGCACTTTTGGGAGAGTCGTTTTAAAAGCCAAGCTTTGCTGGATGAACAGGCTTTAATCGCTGCGATGGCTTATGTCGACTTAAATCCATTGAGAGCGGGTGTAGCTGCAACACCTGAAGCATCAGTGTTCACTTCTATTCGGGCGAGATTAGAGGCCTTAAACCATCAGCAAGAAACTGCGCCTTGTCTTCACCCATTCATCGATAACCTAACCAATGACAAACGAGACGGTATCCCATTTCGCTTAATGGATTATATTGAATTGGTTGACTGGACTGCGCGCCAATATCGAGAGGGAAAAGCTTGTTTAAACATCACGTCACCACCAATCTTACAACGGCTCAATATAAACCAAAGTAATTGGCTGAAAGCTTGCTCTGAATTGGAAAAGCATCGAAGTTCTGCTGTGGGCTGCATTCAGGATCTAAGAGCAGTTAAAAATGCTTTAAATAAAAAACGGATACATCTATTTCGTTTGGATGGATGAACGACTTATCACCGATTTACATCTAAACATAAATCTTTTTAAGAACGATACACCGGTTTCTGTATCTCTACCCTCGGGTTGTTATTAACCAACACTCCCCGCTTTATCGCAATACAGACAAGTTTGCACTTATGCCCCAAAATCCATACTTTCAAAGCAAGTCATTTTATAAATAAGCATAACGCCATCTCCTTATCTCTCTTTATCATGTCTGTCCTTATTAAACACTTATTAAACAGTCAATATTCACATCCACTTGCAGTGACTGTCCTTGAAAAACAGTTCTGGAAGTTCTTGTGCCTGTCCCGAATGCTTGAATACTTTTTGTCCTTGTAAGGCAACAGTTAGTTATATCAACTTGTTCTTATATTGTTCTGGTGTCTGTCCCGAATATTTTTTGAACATAGCGATGAACGGACTGGCTTGGTTATAACCTAATGTGAACGCGACTTCTTTCACTGAGTGGCCTTTACGTAGCAGCTCCATGGAGTATAGATAACGAACTCTTAAGCGCCACTCAGTAAAGCTCATGCCCAATTCACTCTGACAATGGCGAGCCAAAGTGCGCTCGGTAGTATGAACTCGCTCAGCCCACTGAGCGAGACTCGTGTTATCTGTCGGATTCTCTTCAACGGCTGTCAAAATAGAAGATAAATACTTGTGATTACTCGATGGTAAAAAGTGATGTTGAGTATCACGAGTGGCCAGTTGGTCAAGCATTACTTGCGCCAATCGCTTGTCTGGATCAGTTTGGGCAACGTTTATCTTTCGGCGACGAAAATCATCAACAATAGCTGAAGCAATATGCGTCACCTTAATTAAGCTTGTATAGTCTGGAAAGCTATGAGTCATATCAAGTGCAATGTTCAATGAACAGTAAGATAAGGGTTTACGATTATAGCTAGTGTGCATTACGCCTGGTGGTACCCAAATCGCTAGATGAGGAGGAGCAAGAAAACGCGTACCTTCGGCCTCCATCTCTAAAATTCCGCCACTGATGAGTTGAACTTGCCCCCATGGATGACAGTGCATTCGAGTTTCTGTGTTCGATAGGAATGCTTCAAAATTCATAAACACATCTGATGGCGCTTTATCGATTGATAAGGATGGATGAAGGTGTTTCGCTGATTTCCTCAAACTTGTCTTCCTATAGCGCCTAATGTCTTTCCAGAGATATCTACAATTATATAGACCTGTCACACTACGCGCCATTGAGAATATTGCGACGAGGCTCACATGATCTATCTATTGCCATTAATTACCGTTTTTATTTGGGGCGGTAATATTGTTATTAATAAAATGGCATCGGAAGTCATTGAACCGAGCGCGATGAGCTTTTATCGCTGGTTGATTGCAATTGTGATTTTGACCCCATTTTGTCTACCTAAAGTGATCCGTCGTTGGGCTTCAATTAAACCATACTTAGGTAAACTGGCGTTCTTGGCTCTATTGGGCATGGCGCTCAACCAATCACTTGGTTATTACGCTGCGCTCACAACCTCTGCCTCTAACATGTCTCTCATTAGCTCGCTTGTGCCACTAATGAGTGTATTTCTTAGTGTCCCTTTACTCGGCAAATCGATTTCAAAACTCAGCATCATTGGTGGGGTTTTATCACTCACTGGATTAGCATATATGCTTGGCCAAGGTGATATTGCATTCTTTATGCATCAAGAAATCACCCAAGGTGACATAATGATCCTAATTGCATCTGCGCTTTATGCCACTTACTGCGTTTTATTAAAACGCTGGAAAATGCCGTTATCAAGTTGGACGCTTGTCTATACGCAAGGTTCATTTGCTTTACTGATGCTAACCCCTCTTTGGTTAACTAGCGATCAGCTCTTACCGACCGAGGCTTCTATCCCTATGATCGGCTATGCTTCGCTTGCCGCATCAGTCATTGCCCCTTGGTTATGGATTCGTTCTATTGATGCCATTGGCGCTGACTCAAGTGCTATGTTCATGAACTTGCTGCCCGTCGTAGCGGTTTCTTTGGCAGCGACACTATTAGGCGAAACAGTACATAGTTACCACTTGATTGGTGGGTTGATGGTGATTACTGGGGTAATCTTGTCGCAAATTAAAACGTCTCGTAAGCCTATCACTCCTATTCCTCATCCTGATAGCATCTAATAAACTGAAGCCGCAGCAGTATTGGCTGACTGCGTTTTCGATTTTCATGAATAAAGAGTACAAAAAAAATACGCCGACAATATTCCACTGTCGGCGTATTTTTCATTTAAATATTGATGAAGATCTACCTGTAGCCCAAATTACGAGACCACTTCTAAATCCGTTTCAGGAATACAGCAGCAAGCGAGAACCATTCCTTTCACGCGATTTTGATCAGACAATCCTGGCACATCAGGCTGATGTACACGTCCCGATTCAACAATGACATGACATGCACCACAAAGACCAGCGCGACAGCTATATGCGATAGCCACACCCGCTTTTTCTGCTTGTTCTAACAGAGTACTTTGATTGTCTCCAACAAAAACCTGACCATTAACACTTAACTGCACCGCTTTGTGAGGTTTGATCATTAAGCCACTCACGCCAAACGCTTCTTGATGATAGTTTTCTTCAGGTAATCCTTTTTTCAGTAGCAAATTTTTGGCTTTCTGCATAAAACCATCAGGGCCACACACGAAAACTTGGCGCTCTTCCGCTCGTTGAATCTGTTTAATATGCGCGAATGTTAAACGCCCCTTTAAACCAAACCAATCTGCAGGAGCTTGGCTCAATGAAATTATTACTTTCAAACCAGCATGTTGCTTTTTCAATTCCTGCAACTCTTGATGACAGGGAATATCTTCCACGCAGCTGCATTGGTGATAGAACACCGTATCATGCAGTTGCCCCTTGTCAGCAAGAAACCTTAGCATGGAGAGCATTGGTGTAATGCCACTCCCAGCCGAAAGTAACAGCAATGGTTGATCGTGCTTATCAGCTAAATGAAATGAACCATCAGGAGTGTCACAATCAAGCGCGTCGCCTACATTTAAGTTATCCACCAGCCAATTCGAAACACGGCCACCATCAATACGTTTTACGGAAATAGCTAAGCGCCCAGGTCGAGAGGGACTGGAAGAAAGTGTGTACCGACGAGCAACCGTCTCTTCTCCCATTTCAACGCTAATCGGTAAGTGCTGGCCCGGTTGATAAACCGGTGTATCCCCATGCTGAGGCTCTAACCAAAAAGTAATGAAATCACGCGCGATTTCTTCTCGCTCTACACAAGTCATAGTGAGTTTTGAGGGCGATTGATCTTCGTAATGCTCTTTATGTTTATACTCTAAAACAACGACTTCATCACCTTGACGAATCATCCCCTCATTTTTTGCGACTAAATTCTGTCCAAAAAATACGCCGCCACGTTCATTTGCTCGAAACTGAGATAAGGTATTTAATGGCTCTTTCGTTTCTCGAAACTCACCTTTATCAACATCAACCGTCGTCAAAATACAACGTTCACAAGGTTTCACAAACTCGAACTCCACTTCACCAATTCGAACTCGCTTCCAGCTATCTTCAATAAAAGGCTCATCACCAGAAACCACTAAGTTCGGTCGAAATTGATCCATTACATGATGCTCTGGGCTACGTCGATTTAACTCTTCCAACGAAGCTTCGCTGATCATCAACATAGGATAACCATCTGCAAAGCTTACATTGTGACCCACTTTCTCTCGGATTCGATTCGACTGCTCGCCGGTAAACAACAGTTCCACTCGCTGGCCTAATACATCACTAAACCAATCATCCGCCTCATCAGTGGTGGTATAAGCAATAAAAGTATCATTGAATACTGTAGCATTCGATTCTTGTAATTTGAAATCGCTATAACGAATACGCAGAGGTGTTTTATTTGCGGCCGTAAAAATCAGTCCATCTGGAGTTAGGTTAGATTTGATGGTGACCATTTCTGGATGTTTTCTTGCTGTCACCATATAGCCATCAGCTTTCGCGACCATAAAGCGACGGTCGAACATCAAACCTTGTTTTTCAACCCAAACGGTAGACATTGAAATACCGCCGACTGATTTCACTGGAAATACGTTTATTTTTGATAATGTTGATGCTGACATTACATTCCCTAACTCATTGTAATTATGTTGTGATGATAAAAGATCCATTACTAAATTTCGAACACTTATCCAACAATCCCGCTCGTTACCCGGATGTGAATTAGAAAAGTCACCAATCGAGTACAAAAGGGGGTGAAATATAACCCCGTTTGCTCTATCATCCTGTCGCCTAAGCGCAAGCGTTTGCTTTTGGATAAAAACCTTGCTTTAGGCTCCAATCAGAATAACTAACTTATGGTGGGAGCTTTCAATGACAACATTTACTATCACTCGTCCGGACGACTGGCATGTGCATCTTCGTGATGGTGAGGTACTTAAAGATACCGTTCGTGATATTAGCCGTTACAATGGACGTGCGCTTATCATGCCAAATACGGTCCCACCGGTTACCGATACCGAGCTTGCCCTAGCCTATCGCGAACGCATTATGGCGGAACAGCCAAGTGCACAGTTTGAGCCTTTAATGGCACTTTACCTAACTGATAACACCACATCTGATGAAATCCGCAAAGCCAAAGCCTCTGGCAAGATATTTGCGGCAAAACTATACCCAGCTGGCGCAACCACCAACTCTGACTCAGGTGTAACATCTGCGAAAAACATCTATCACGTACTAGAAGCAATGCAAGAAGTCGGAATGCTGCTGCTTATCCACGGTGAAGTGACTACGCACGATGTCGACATTTTTGACCGAGAAAAAACATTCTTAGATACAGTTCTTGCTCCTATCGTGAATGATTTCCCGAACTTAAAAATTGTTCTAGAACACATCACAACGGCTGAAGCAGCTCAGTTTGTAAAAAATGCAGGTGACAACGTTGGCGCAACAATCACGGCTCACCACTTAATGTACAACCGTAACCACATGCTTGTGGGCGGAATTAAGCCACATTTCTACTGCTTACCGATTCTAAAACGCAATACTCATCAACTTGCGCTCATTGAAGCCGCGACCAGTGGTAGTAAAAAATTCTTCCTCGGAACAGATTCAGCTCCTCACGCAAAAGATAAAAAAGAAGCGGCGTGTGGCTGTGCTGGGTCTTACACAGCTCATGCTGCATTAGAGCT
Source organism: Vibrio sinensis (assembly GCF_003605645.1). Lineage (GTDB taxonomy): Bacteria > Pseudomonadota > Gammaproteobacteria > Enterobacterales > Vibrionaceae > Vibrio > Vibrio sinensis. Next base: position 64,224 of record NZ_QVMU01000017.1, read on the forward strand.
ATACGCTGAAGTGTTTGAACAAGCGGGTAAACTAGAAAACTTAGAAGCATTTGCGAGCCACAATGGCCCTGATTTCTATGGTTTGCCTCGCAACAGTGATACTGTGACTTTATCGAAAGAAGAGTGGGCAGTTGCTGCTGATATGCCTTTTGGTCATGATGTCGTTGTGCCAATTCGCGGTGGTGAAAACATCTCTTGGACAGTGCGCTAAATTCAAACCTGACGGTTGATTAGTTACTATTGATGAGCAACTAGTGATTCTAGAAATCCACTTTATTGGTCATTACAATTCAGACTGAGACCGTAGATAGCAAAAAGCCGACGTTATATATTAAGTCGGCTTTTTAATTTCATCACGCTTTGCGGCGCACTTTAATCATTATTTGAAGCCACTAAACGAATTCGAACTTACCTTTCATGATTGCCCAGTGACCAGGGAATGAACAGAAGAATGAGTAATCACCACCTGGAGTCAAACCTTCGGTAGAAAACGTCACTGTGGTGCTTTCACCACCGCCGATGATTTTCGATGCGCCATACACACGCTCATCACCCACTTTCACATAATTATTATCAATACCGGCGCTCATGCCATCCGTCGCAACGCCCTGAACATTTGCTGTATCTGTAATCACCACATTATGGCCCATAGACGTCGCCGCCAATTTCCCAGTATGATTTAAAGTAATGCTGACCTCTTTACATGTTGCTGGCACTTTAATTTCATTGGTGGAAAATTGCATCATATCGTTCGCTTCTATAGTCACATCACAGCTCTCGCTTGCTTGTGCCCCAAATGTCGCACCTAATAACGCGCCAAATGCCATTAAAAGACGTAGTTTCATATTCCCTATCTCCCTTAGTAATCATTTTTATTAATATCTATGCTGTACATTATCTAAGCGCTGATTCTGAGTAAACCCACAAAGAAGCTACAAATCTGCGAAAGTAACGAAAAAGTTAAATTTTGAGAGATAACAACAAGCGATTACCGATATTGACACGCAGGGAATTCAAAACTAGTAGCAAAAGTCGAAGTCACAGCAACAATAGGCTCTGCTAGCTTTGGGCGCTTATTTTCTAAGCAACCTCGTTTATGAGACCACTTAGTTATACTCCAATGGAATGAGTGGATGTTTAAGTCGGATCCTTGTCTACAAATCTGACAACTCTCACTGAACAAACATCCCAAGGTTACTTTGGCATATAAATAAGGTGTATAAATAGGGTGTATAATATTGAGATAGTTACGTATAACGGCCGATGATGAAACCACAATCTAGATTATTTCGATTTTTGTTACACTGCGTTTTATTCAGTGCATTCACTTTCCCAACTTATAGTTGGGCGATGAAGTGCAACCCAACAGATTGGAACATCGTGCTCAAGGCGCAAAAGAAAGTTGATGTTCGCTATAACATCCATGCGGTTCGATTTAATCAGCTGTTGAGTATTCATCAACAACGTACTTTATTGCATCAAGAATTTACGTCACAGGAGCTACAAACTTTTTGGCACCCAGACAAAACCGACATGCATCTCACCATGCGCACTCAAATGAAAGCAACACGCGAAGCGGTAGAACAAACAGAAACAGAAATTTCAAAAATCAACAACAGCTTATCTGATATATATCTGACTCGAAAAAACTGGAAATCCATCAGTCAGCATTGTGAACAACAAGGACAAACGATCAATATGATTTCTAGCGAACACTACGTTAGTATGAATCAGGAAATCATTAATGACATCAAGCAACTGAAGAAAAAACTCTCCACCATAAAGCAGCAATATCTTAATGAAATTGCTGCTTTAGAAAACAGTTATCCTGACTAATCCGTAACCCAGTCCCACGCTTCTTGATAATCAGTGAAAGCTCGAACTTCTCCAGCGATAAACCAGCCACCTACTTTTGCAGCGACTTCTTGCCACTCTTTATGACCATAGATAGCGATGCGACTAAAATTTGAACCGTGTTTAAGACCAAGTTTAAAATCGTCCCAAGCGGCTCGTAACTCCCAACCTCGAAGTTCGGTGATATCAACCAGCACTTTTACTTCTGCTGCATCTATTTCTTTTAGTGCTGAATCTAAAACTGGGGTAATAAATTCGTAATCGACATGTGTGAGTTTCCCAACGGCGGTAATCACCACCAAAAAGTCATCTTGTACTCGTTCAATACCTACTGATAAGCCGTGTTTTGTCATACTCATGATGTACCTCCAATTGATATACACTCAGAGAATAGCAAAACCATCACACCTGGATGTGCCCAACATCGCGTAATCAAAAACCGCGAGTCAATATCCTACGTCATGGGTTCACTTAAACGTTAAAGGTTGCGGTTTTGTTTCACTCATTAAGCTCTATGGCTAAACCGTTGGCGCGTTACCATACCCCACTTCTCATCATGATATCTATCTTCGGAAAATTGCCCTGCCGTATAAGAGTTAATCACTCTGCGCCAAAACATCACTGCATGATCCGCTCCCTCAACTTGTTTGATTTCCCAATCTCCCTGTAAACGATGAAACAGTTCACTGATAAACTGCTGTCCTAACTGTCCGCGTCTGAAATAAGGCACAATATAAAAATCACACACTTCATAATTATTTGGGCTCTCAGTTGCTATCGCGGTATGCCCAGCAGGTATATCATCAACATACAATAAATAGCCCTTAACATGCCCACCCAATTCCGTATCTAGCGAGAATGTTCCATCTATGTTGGGCTTCTTTTGCATGATTTTGGAAAACTCACCTTCATAAGCTTGTGATAAGTTCACATAGACATGCGCATTTTTCTCCGTCACTTCGATGATCTTCATACTCACTCCCATTATTCGGCCAATCAAAAGCGGCGACCACAAAATAATCATAACCCCCTATCTCGAATTCAGCATAATTCTTAATGAATTACCTACCAAATCCATTACACAATACTTGACGCTTTATCATATCACTGTGATAGAGTTCCGCTCTTACTGATCAATTAAGTCCATTATGCTCACTCAAATAAACGCTCATATCCCTGTGGGTGTACGCTTTATGTTGCTATCAGCCTTAGGGTTTGCGTTGATGTCTGCCTGCGTTAAATACGTCAGCCTTCATGGTATTCCCGTGTTTGAAATTGTTGCGGCTCGTGCTCTGGTTTCTTTGGTGATCAGTTATGGTGATGTAAAACGGAAAAAGATTTCTTTGTGGGGAAATAATCGACCTTTATTACTCGCTCGCGGTGTAGTCGGAACCTGTGCGTTGATGTGCGTTTACTACGCCGTCACCACCCTACCTCTCGCGGAAGCGACAATCCTGCAATACATTCACCCGGTTTTTACGGCTCTGTTAGCCGTTATTTTTCTGAAAGAACGAATCCAATTCTCTACACTCATCTGTATCGTTCTCTGCTTGCTCGGATTGTTCATCATAGTGAAGCCAACTTTAGGAAATGATACGGCAAATCATTTACCTCTTATTAGTGTGATGATAGCGATTTTAGGCGCGTTCGGCAGTGCTATTGCTTATGTGATTGTGCGAAAACTAAGTAACACTGAAGACAGTTCAGTCATTATTTTTTATTTCCCACTCGTTGCCTTACCTATGTCTATTCTTTTAATCGGAAATAGCTTTGTTATGCCGACATTTGATATCGCTATCATGCTAATTTTTGTCGGTATATTTACCCAAATAGGCCAAGTCGGATTAACCAAAGCAATGCAAACGCAAACCGCTGGTAATGCTTCCGCATACTCTTATGTGCAGATTATTTTTTCGATGATACTTGGAGTCGTATTTTTTGCAGAAGTGCCGTCAATATGGACCTACATCGGCGGTAGCTTGATTGTACTTGGTGCACTCATCAACGTATTTGGTCAGCGCTTAAGTTTGTCGTGGCGACGCTAGTGACTCAGTGATGAACTACGAGATAATATTACTAAGTGCCTAGGTAGGTACTACTGAATTACTAGATATTACGGAATGACGAGGTATCGCGGAGTGATTGAGTATTGTGGAGAGGATCAGTATTTACTGACTCTTACCAAAAGGAGAGGGTAAAGCGGAATCACCAACTTTTCACGAGAAAAACGTTGTACTTCTCGTGAAAAGTCAGCAGTAAGATTAGCCAGCAACCACTGATTCATCATTCACTTCAACCACTTCAACTTGCTCGTTAGCTTGTTGCTCTGCTTCAAGTTTTGCGCGGTCGGCTTTAGAGATGTAACGAGGCTTATTGCTTTTATGCAGCTTAGCATTTTGCTTTTTAAGTCTCGAATTTAAAATTTGGTTGAGTTTCTTTTTACGGTTCATAGTGACTTACCTTAATGACAAGCGGCGAAGAATAAAGTCTTTTGCCCAAAAGCTCAACAGTCAAGCGTACATTAACGATAAATCGTTACTCAACACCCCCTCAAATTGAGGTAATCTCTGCCTATGTATCATCTAATTTATGTACTTAAGACCATAGCTTGATATCCTATGGGCTCCATGACTTACTGATATATAAATATGCTGTTCACTGAACTAAACCTTAGCTCTACGCTTACCAGAGAAATCTCGCTCCAGTTTAAATCGACAACACCAGTACAAGCCTCCGTGATACCAGTTGCCCTTAACGGAAAAGATGTTCTCGCTATCGCGCAAACTGGCAGTGGAAAAACTTGGGCTTATGGGCTTCCTATACTTGAACAGGCACAGCATACTCTTAAGCTAGCGAACGACAGTCTTGATCAGGAAAATAATCGTCGCTCTATGCTTCAGGCATTGGTTTTGGTTCCGACACGTGAACTTGCCATGCAAGTCAATGACGCTCTCTCTTCAGTCACAGCAGCAATTGGTATAAACTCGCTCACCATTTGTGGTGGTGTTGATAAAGAACAACAAATACAGCAGCTATTACTAAACCCTGAGATCATCGTAGCAACTCCGGGCCGACTGCTGGATCTGCTGATCAACGAGCATATTGATGCGAGCTCTCTTAAAACGCTCGTTCTCGATGAAGCGGATCGTTTAGTCGATATGGGGTTTTGGTCTGATATCGAAAAAATCCTGACGTATCTACCAACCTCTCGTCAAACGCTGATGTTCTCTGCGACATTAGTCCCAGAGCTAAAATCCACTATTGAACTGATTCTTTCGAATCCGGTATTGATTCAAACTCACGCTACTAACAGTGTGGTTGAAGATATTGAGGAAATCCTTTATTTGGTGAATAAAGGAAGTAAGACCAATGCTCTTATCGCGCAGATTAAACAACACCAATGGGAGCAAGTCCTTATTTTTATTGGTGCAAAAGACAATGCTGACGCACTGTGTAAAAAGCTCGCCAAAGCCGGAATTTCAGCCGCGGCGCTGCATGGTAATAAGAGCCAAGTCGAGCGAGAAGAAACCCTACTGAGTTTTAAACAAAAACAAACTCAAGTCTTAGTCGCGACGGACCTTCTCGCGCGCGGCATTCATATAGAGAAACTGCCGATTGTGATCAATATGGATTTACCCACCAACCCTGCTGTTTACGTTCATCGCGTCGGTCGTACCGCTCGAGCAGGTGAAACCGGTTTAGCCATATCTTTCGTTTGTCACGGTGAAAATGAATACCTAGATGCAATTAGAAAGCTCACAGAGCGTACTCTGCCTCTTGAGTTACTAGAAGAGTTTCCAGTGACAGATAAACCGTCAACTGGAGAAAGTAAACGCGCCCCACGAGACAAACAAGCAAACAGACGAACGTCAAAGAAGAGCAGCATTAAGCAATTCAAACCAAAACGACAATAATCCGTCTTTAGTTTTATAACGAGAGTGCGCCTAGTTTCGTAATCCCACTGCGAATTGTAGTGGTCACAAAGTACAAAGCGCGCTCTTTATCTTCTTTAGCAACATCAAACTGCGTCTCAACTAATCTAGCGTGACGATCCCCCCCCCCCAAAAAAAAAGAGATGCACCGCAAAATAGACAAACTCTACACCATCCAGGTTCTTTCCCTATAACCAAATACTTGGGATATATCAGTCTAACAACTCAACTGCCCCCTCGTAACGCTGTCTGTCCCTATAAAATCTGATAACTACGGCCTTATAGCGTCTGTCCCCGTTATAGTATAGAGGTCCCCTTTATAGGGATGTATCGGTCTACTTGTAGCGGTGTCTGTCCCTAGAACGATTGACTTGTAGCGATGTCTGTCCCTGGAACGATTGTCGTCGGCCTAGTCACAATGATTAATCATATTCAGCGATATAAACGCCACAGCAGGGCTAGGGGCTCGTTCTTGGATTTGTGCTACAAGATGACATTCATAACTAGATATTGCTCTAAAAGCTCGCTCATGAGTAATACGTTCATGTTTACGGTAGGTTTGGATAACGGAACAGAATAAAAGTAGAAAGGTAGAAAGGTAGAAAGGTAGAAAGGTAGCCTGACGCAAAGCAGGATTAAAACCACAAATTTTAGGCATAAAAAAGGAGAGCCTGAGCTCTCCTTTTCTTAAACCTGAAGCTACTAATTAAAGAGCAGCTTTCGCTTTTTCAACTAGAACAGCAAATGCTGCTTTGTCGAATACTGCGATGTCAGCAAGGATCTTACGGTCGATCTCGATAGATGCTTTCTTAAGACCGTTGATGAAACGGCTGTAAGATAGACCATTTTGACGAGATGCCGCGTTGATACGTGCAATCCAAAGTTGACGGAATTGACGTTTCTTGTTGCGACGGTCACGGTAAGCGTATTGACCAGCTTTGGTAACTGCTTGGAAAGCTACGCGGTAAACACGTGAACGTGCTCCGTAGTAACCTTTAGCTTGTTTTAGAACTTTCTTATGACGTGCACGAGCTTGTACACCACGTTTTACGCGAGGCATTATGCTTCTCCTAAACTAAACGATAAATAAACTAAAAAGAATTAAGCGTATGGCATCATACGGATAACAGCAGCCACTTCACATTTAGGAAGGATTGCGTTAGGACGTAGTTGACGCTTGTTCTTAGTAGTACGCTTAGTCAGGATGTGACGTTTTGTAGCGTGCTTGAACTTAATACCACCAGCAGTTTTCTTGAAACGCTTAGCAGCACCTTTGTTGGTTTTCATCTTAGGCATGATGAATAACTCCGCATTGTTGAGTTGTTTAAACAATAGTAATTAGGGCGAATAAAACCCCACCATCTATTCTTTTTATTCAAAAGAAAGACGGCAGAGTTAGATTACTTGCAAGCCGTTAATTACTTCTTCTTAGGGGCTAGCACCATGATCATCTGACGACCTTCGATACGGCTTGGGAAAGATTCAACTACAGCAAATTCTATAGTATCTTCTTTTAAGCGACGAAGAACATCAACACCGATGTCTTGGTGTGCCATCTCGCGGCCACGGAAGCGAATAGTTACTTTCACTTTGTTGCCGTCTTCAATGAAACTAGTCAGGTTGCGTAGTTTTACCTGATAGTCTCCAATGTCAGTCCCAGGACGGAATTTAATTTCCTTAATCTGGACCTGCTTTTGCTTCTTCTTCTGCTCTTTCGCAGATTTGCTCTTTTCAAAGAGGAATTTGCCGTAGTCCATCACTCGACAGACTGGTGGCTCCGCATTTGGACTGATCTCAACAAGATCCATACCTGCTTCTTCAGCAGCAGCTACAGCTTCCTGAATTGATACAACACCAACTGATTCACCGTCAGCGCCAGTTAAACGAACTTCACGAACGCCACGAATTTCACCGTTTAAACGGTGCGGGTTTTGTTTTACCGGCTGTTGGCCGCGTCTTCCGCCTTTAATAGCTTATTCCTCCAGATTGAGCTTACGGCTAGCGATCTCGTCTTGGATGTATGTAATAAAGTCATCCACTTTGTATTTGCCGAGATCCTTACCTTTACGAGTACGTACTGCAATTTCGCCAGCTTCCATTTCTTGGTCGCCACAAACAAGCATATACGGTACACGCTTTAAAGTGTGTTCGCGGATTTTAAAGCCAATTTTCTCATTTCTCAAGTCTGCTTTAGCTCTAATTCCACATTTTTGTAGTTTTTGTGCAACTTCCTGTGCGTAATCAGACTGTTTGTCTGTGATATTCATTACTACAGCCTGTTCTGGTGCTAACCACGTAGGGAAGAAACCAGCATAGTCTTCAATAAGAATACCAATAAAACGCTCAAGTGAACCCAAAATCGCACGGTGAATCATAACAGGAACGAGACGTTCGTTGTTTTCACCAACGTATGTTGCGCCAAGGCGACCTGGTAGGTTGAAGTCTAGTTGAACCGTACCACATTGCCATGCACGATCTAGGCAGTCGTACAAAGTAAATTCAATCTTAGGACCATAGAATGCGCCTTCACCTTCTTGAATTTCGTATGGAATGTCCATCGCTTCAAGAGATTGTTTAAGTGCTTCTTCAGATTGATCCCAGATCTCATCTGAACCTACACGTTTTTCAGGACGCGTAGATAGTTTCACAACGATGTTGTCGAAACCAAATGTTTGGTATGTATCATATACCATCTTAATACAAGAAGTGACTTCTTCTTGAATTTGGCTTTCTGTACAGAAGATGTGTGCATCATCTTGAGTAAAGCCACGTACACGCATGATACCGTGTAGTGCGCCTGATGGTTCATTACGGTGACATGAGCCAAACTCAGCCATACGTAATGGTAAGTCGCGGTACGATTTCAGGCCTTGGTTAAAGATCTGAATGTGACCAGGACAGTTCATTGGTTTAAGTGCATATTCACGGTTCTCAGAAGAAGTAGTGAACATTGCATCTGCGTATTTATCCCAGTGACCTGAACGCTCCCAAAGAACGCGATCCATAATTAATGGACCTTTCACTTCTTGGTAGCCGTATTCTGTTAGTTTAGAACGAACGAATACTTCTAGATCACGGAAGATAGACCAACCGTTGTGGTGCCAGAACACCATGCCAGGTGCTTCTTGTTGCATGTGGAACAAGTCTAGCTGTTTACCCAGTTTACGGTGGTCACGCTTTGCAGCTTCTTCTAAGCGAGTTAGGTGCTCTTTAAGCGCCTTCTTGTCATGGAAAGCAGTACCATAGATGCGTTGAAGCATCTTGTTGTCACTGTTACCACGCCAGTATGCACCCGCAATGTTCAGCAGTGTAAAGTGCTGACAGAAGCTCATGTTTGGCACGTGCGGACCACGACACATGTCAATATATTCTTCGTGATGGTATAGGCCAGGACGGTCGTCACGAGAGACGTTCTCATCCAAGATTTCCATCTTGTAAGTTTCGCCACGTGATTCAAATGCATCACGAGCTTCCTGCCAGCTTACCTTTTTCTTGATAACTTGATATTTGGTCTTAGCAAGCTCTTTCATACGCTTTTCGATCTTTTCTAGATCGTCTTGCGTTAGAGATTCCTCAAGGTCGATATCATAGTAGAAGCCGCTGTCGATGGTTGGACCAATCGCCATTTTTGCTTCAGGGTATAGCTGTTTCAGTGCATGGCCTAGTAGGTGAGCACAAGAGTGACGAACGATTTCAAGACCGTCGATCTCATCTTTTGCTGTAATAATTTCTAGGCTTGCATCTTCTTCAATCAGATCACAAGCATCAACACGATTGCCGTTAACGCGGCCTGCAATGGTCGCTTTCGCAAGACCAGGACCGATCGATAACGCTACATCTAGCGTTGAAACTGGGTTGTCAAATTGACGCTGACTGCCGTCAGGAAGAGTAATAATTGGCATTTTATTTCCTTACAGTGGTGTTGCACACCAAGCAACACTTGCATTGAAGATCACCTTCGATTGAACAATGCACGAACAAGTCGAAGACAAGCAAATTCAGTAATGTGATGTCCTTTTTGCGCAAATACGGATGCACAATCTGGAACAAGGCAGCATTGTAACCGAAAAGGGCAAAATAACAATGCAAGTCACAAAAATAGCTCTATTTTCATAAAAAAAGCCTCCTTTTTAGGGGAGGCTGATGATATTTATCGACATGAGTGATGAAAATCACATCTTTTTTATCAAGATTAGATATTAATCTGAGTGATATTGTTATTTTTTATAGTACAAAAAATGCCAACTTTTCTTTTTGGCGCTCCGCAAGTTTTGATAACTCATCACTCGCAATCGCACTTTGACTGATACCAACCACATTTTGATTGACCAGCTCAGACATATTCACCACATTACGATTAATATCTTGAGTCACCTGAGATTGCTGCTCTGCTGCGGTTGCAACTTGGGTATTGGTATCCGTAAGGTGAGCGACTGACTCTGTGATGCCAACTAAAGCATCATTTGCTTGTGATGTGAGTAGATTATTTTTTTGCAGTAATTCTAAACTGATCTGCATACTGTCATTGGCTAACGTCGACTGCTTTTGAAGTTCTTCAATGATGCTTTGAATTTCCCCTGTCGACTCTTGAGTACGTGCTGCGAGTTGTCGTACTTCATCAGCAACAACTGCAAAACCTCGACCTGATTGACCAGCACGAGCAGCTTCTATTGCCGCATTCAACGCAAGTAAATTGGTTTGGTCAGAAACATTACGTATGACTTCAACCACTGCATTGATTTGTTCTGATTGCGTTTTTAAATGAAGTACCACGTCTGCCGCATGACTCAACGCACCATTCATCTGCTCACTGGCTTGAGCACTTTCAGTGAATGTCGCCAGTGCCGTTTGTGCCAATTGATCAGTGTCACTTGCGGTTGTGTCAGCCAGTTGAGCATTATCACTCACATTGTCTGCTGTGCTTGATAATTCATTCACCGCTGAAGCCACTTGCTCAATCTCAGCAAGTTCTTGCTGTGCATTGTGCTCCGATTGACTCATTACCGCGGCTAATTCTGTTGATGCAGAAGCCACATCTTCACTAATGCGAATCAACTCTTCAATAGTCGACTGCAATTGCACCACCGTTCCATTAACATCTTGGCTTAGTTGGCTGATTTCATTTGTCCCTTTGATTTCAGCTCTAACGGTTAGATTGCCCGCTGCGATATGGCGCATTACCGTTTGAAGTTTCTGAACCGGCTGAACGATCAAGCCTGACAATACCCACGCAACCACAAGAGAGAGCGCTAACACCAACAATACAACAATAGTCGCAACTTGGTTAAGGCTCTCACTCTTTTGTTCACTCGCAAGGACAACACCCGTGACCATATCATTGACTTTTTGCGACAAGCGGCTTGTAGCTAACACCATCACTTCACCACTTTTTCGGTAACGAGAAATCGTGTTTTCATACGTTGATTCCGATACCAATCCATCATCGTAACGGTTCAGCAATTCGATCACCTGACTCGACAACAATAAGTAGTTTTCCACCGATTTCTTTACATCTTCAATATCTGAACGAAAATCCCCTCTTCGCTCCATCGTATTCATAGTTTGCTTTAACTCGACTGAACTCTGCTTCAGATTTGACATAAACTGACTACGGCGATCGGCATCATAAATCGCATAAACCGCACTAATACGCAGTGGGTAAATCTGATCACCAATTTCTGCCAGACTGTCTTTATAGAAAATCAAAGACTCAATATTCGCCGTAATATTTGCTTGCTCTTCATCTAACTTATCTTTTGTAACCCAGAGTGCGACAAAAAGAGAAAGTGATGTAAATAGTGCAGGAAGCAACACTTGTTTGCGAATGGACAAACGGCTAAAAGAAAACATGGTTATAGACCTCAAAGCGAGAAGAAGTCATGTCGATGGTTATGGCGACACAATCAAAAGGGCCGCGATTCTAAAGTAAAAAACACTTTTATTCCATAATGATAGGTGTATCACAAAAAATATTTACACACTTCATTTAACAGATCTATTTATTCACTGAATAACAATTCAAAAACCATTGAGATTAGTTAACCTAAACTTGAGACAAGAAAGCCTATTTGCTCTTAATATCAAAAACTTAGACACCTCATAAGTTCAGCCTCGTCGTTTTCTTCTCACTGAATCGCTCGGCTAACGAACGACCAATACCTAACCCCTTAGCAACTTACTCTTCTTATAGAATCCGATAATCCTTTATCGTTAGAGAACTATCGCTCGTCTTTCTGTGAGTCCATCACGACCATAGTAGAGATAGAGTTCACGTGCACACACTCTCCCAAGACATCAGCATGAAACTTCTTGTAACTGGGCAAGTCTTTCGTTTCTACCCGTAACAAATACTCATTAGCTCCAGTAATATTGTGGCACTCAACGACCTCTTTAACAAAACGCACATGTTCTTCAAATTCCAATTGCGATTGTTTGCGATGGCTCGCCAACCCAATCGACACATAGGCAATAAAGCCTATACCCAACTGTGTTGTATTAAGTCGAGCTCGATAACCAAGAATAACGTCGCTCTTTTCTAATTCCTGTACTCGGCGGAGTGTTGCAGAGGGTGATAAACCAATACGTTCAGCAAGTTCAACATTCGATACTCGGCCATCAATTTTCAGTTCTTGCAATATCCTTTCGTCAAATCTATCCATTATCTAATTTCATTGTGCAATTAAGGTTCAATTGGTCAATAAAAGCACATAATTTCGAGCCTGACTACTTAAACTATTTTTTGAACGGTTAACAGTTAAACTCCTACGCCTGCTCTACAAGGACTGCTCTACAAGGACAGACACTTAACCAGCGCATCAATCAATAATGCACAGATAGGTACCTTAAAATAGGAGCCTTAAATGAGAGAACATTTCAGGCAGTTTCGTCACAATATGATAGTCAGAGGATAATTTATGGAATGGGAACAAATCGGTGCATTAGCCTTATTTGCTTTTGTCTCAACCTTTACACCTGGACCGAATAACTTGATGCTGATGGCATCAGGAGCCAACGTCGGATTTAAACGCAGTATTCCCCATATTTTAGGTATTACTATTGGCTTTCCAGTCATGATCATTTTGGTCGGCCTTGGGCTTATGGAGCTATTTACTCAGTACCCGATTGTGCATCAGGTATTAAAATTCGTCAGTATCAGCTATCTGTTTTACCTTGCGTATAAAATAGCCACCAGCCAGCCACCGCAAACCAACAACCTCTATCAACCGCTGACTTTTCTCAATGCAGCAAGCTTTCAATGGGTCAATCCTAAAGGTTGGTCGATGGCGCTAACAGCTGTCAGCGTTTACAACGTCAATAATTCTGCGCTAGGCCTTGGGATCATCGCGATCATATTTGTCCTCACTAACATTCCGTCCGGGACGGCGTGGACCATCGCTGGCAAACAATTACAACATATTTTAACCAGCCCAAGTCGAATTCGAGCTTTTAATTGGAGCATGGCATTTCTGCTTATTGGCTCGACAGTGCCTATGCTTTAATTAATCGAAACTCGGGCTAAGCACTAGGTGGAAAGTCATCTAGAAGAAAGTTCGTAAAGAATACCGTTCCGGTGGCATATTCACCGCTGGTGTAAGAAATGTAAATTTGATTAAAGATACTATCCGCTTGATGAGGATACTGATACTCTAAATGAGAAGAAGAATAATTATCGAGTGGATTCATGCAAAAGAAGTCTTTTAACTCTATTTCTGTTCGATCAACAGAAACCATTACACCAAACATGCAACGTATTGTCTTTCATGGCGAGGCACTTAAGCAATTCCCTGATGAATGTGAGGGGGGCTATATTAAGTTGCTCTTTAATCAAGCTGGTGGGACAGACTTGGCTGAACTGGGTGAAAGCCGACCAGCAATGCGTACCTATACCATTCGTCGTTTCATGAAAAATGAACAAGCGATCGAAGTCGATTTTGTTCGTCATATTACTGAAGATCTACAATGTGGCTTCGCAGCTCGCTGGGCAATGAATGCCCAAGTTGGTGATAATATTGGTGTAGCAGGTCCTGGGAATATTTCTGATTTAAATCTTGAAGCCGATTGGTTTTTCTTAACCGCTGATATGACGGCTCTACCCGCACTTTCTGTCAAGATTCGTCAGTTACCGAAAGATGCACAAGGTTATGCCATCATCAAAGTAGAAAGTGAAGCTGATATCCAAGAAATCGAGGCTCCTGCTGGAATTAATATCCAATGGATCACTGGCGATCTTGCACAAGCTACTCGCCAACAAATTTGGTTAGAGGGTAATGCTGCGGTCTGGTGTGCTTGTGAGTTCGATTCAATGCGTGCGTTACGTCAGTATTTCCGTAACGACAAGCAAGTTGAACGCGAAAATATCTACATTAGTAGTTACTGGAAACAAGGTGTGTCTGAAGATGGTCATAAGATCATCAAACACCAAGATGCTGAAGAAAACGAATAATATACATAAACATCCAACCAGAGTTCGAGGTTGGATGTTCTTATTTTTATTCAGCCAATTTTTCCGCTAGAAAATCGATCAACAAACGAACCTTAGGAGATAGATTCCGGTTTTGTGGGTAGAGCGCCCAAATCCCTTCTCGCTCATCTCGATAGTCACTTAGAACCTCAACCAATTCCCCCTCATCCAAAGCTTGTTGCACATAGTAATCAGGAAGTTGCACTAGTCCTAGATCTCTCTTTGCCGCATCGAGTAATGCAAAGCCTGAGTTACATTGAATTCGTCCCGAAACTCGTAGCGACTTCTCACGTTTATTATCTTTAAAACGCCAATATTCAATCGAACCCACTAAACATTGATGGTTTGCCAATTCTGATAATGTATAAGGTTCGCCAAAGCGCTCAAGATATTTAGGGCTCGCACATACGTAAAGTTGACGACTAGAAAGCCGCTTCGCAATTAATGTCGAATCTCTTAATCGACCTAAGCGGATTGCCACATCTACGCCCATTTCAATCAGATCCAAGGTTTGATTGGTTAAATTCAGCTCTAGATCAACTTGTGGGTAGCACTCTAAAAACTGATGCAGCAAGGGCGCTAAGTGAGTTTCACCGTACGTCACTGGAGCCGTTACTTTTAATAACCCCTTGGGCGTGCTTTGCATTTGTGTCACAGCCAACTCCGCCAATGCTAAGCCCTCGACTAGGTGTTTACATTGGCTGTGATAGAGCAAACCTGCCTCTGTTAACGTCACTTTACGAGTCGTACGGTGAAGTAGCTTTACCGCAAGACGTTCTTCTAACGCCGCCACTTTACGGCTCACTTGTGCTACTGAGGTATGTAATTTTTTGGCCGCATCGGTAAAACTGTTTGTCTCAGCTACCGCAACAAATTCACTTACACCTTCCCAATTTGCCATCAACTTAAAACTCTATAGAACCTAAAGTCCCATTCTATCATTATTACGTATTTGTAAAAATCATTTTCAATATAGCTGGATTATCAAATATCAAAAAACCTCTAGAATAGGCTCCAACAAAACGACACAGCGAGCGAGAAAATACTCAGCTACGCTTACAACGAATCGGTCGTTATACATACTTTTACTTACTAGATGCTTGAATAGCTTCTAGACCCAAAATTTGAAGATACAACTCGGTGGCAAGAAAGTCCCTTAAGCATAGGTTTACTATGAAATTAAGGCGAAGAACGTAACCAACACTGCTGTATCTTCAAGTATGACGGGTACATACGAATTAATTTATATAGAAATCTAACACTTACTTTACTGTCCGTAAGTAATAACTAAGGAAACACCAATGGCACTTGAAATCAAACCAGGTCAAACTCATATCAAATCTAAAGCGATGGTTGCTTGGGCAGCCGGTGAACCACTAAAAATGGAAGAAGTTGATGTACAACTTCCAAAAGCAGGCGAAGTTTTAGTTCGCATCGTTGCAACTGGTGTTTGTCACACTGACGCATTCACTCTATCAGGTGATGATCCAGAGGGTATCTTCCCATCAATCTTAGGTCATGAAGGTGGCGGCATCGTTGAAATGATCGGCGAAGGCGTGACCAGCGTTGAAGTCGGCGACCACGTTATCCCTCTTTACACAGCTGAATGTGGCGAATGTAAATTCTGTAAGTCTGGTAAAACTAACCTATGCCAAGCGGTTCGTGAAACCCAAGGTAAAGGTCTAATGCCAGACGGAACTAGCCGCTTTTCTATCAACGGCGAAACTATTTTCCATTACATGGGTTGTTCAACTTTCTCTGAGTACACAGTACTACCTGAAATCTCATTAGCGAAAGTAAGTAAAGACGCGCCTCTAGAAGAAGTTTGTCTACTAGGTTGTGGCGTAACAACTGGTATGGGTGCGGTTCTAAATACGGCAAAAGTTGAAAAAGGTGACAATGTTGCTGTATTCGGCCTTGGTGGTATCGGTCTTTCTGCAATCATTGGTGCTCGTATGGCTGGTGCTAACCGCATCATCGGTGTTGATATCAATGAAAGCAAATTCGAACTTGCTAAACAGCTTGGCGCGACTGACTGCATTAACCCAATGAAATTCGACAAGCCAATTCAAGATGTGATTGTTGAAATGACTGACGGCGGCGTTGAATACTCATTTGAGTGTATCGGTAACGTAAACGTAATGCGTCAAGCACTAGAATGCTGTCATAAAGGTTGGGGCGAATCTGTCATCATTGGTGTTGCCGGCGCAGGTCAAGAGATCTCAACTCGTCCATTCCAACTTGTAACTGGTCGTGTATGGCGTGGTTCTGCTTTCGGTGGTGTTAAAGGCCGCTCTGAACTTCCAGAAATTGTTAACCGTTACATGGCGGGTGAGTTTGGTCTACAAGAGTTCATCACTCACACAATGGGCTTACAAGACGTTAACGAAGCATTTGAACTAATGCACAAAGGCGAGTCTATCCGTACTGTTCTACACATGGATAAATAAGCTTAAAAATAAAACATTAGCAAATATTCAATCGGCTCCTCCCTCATCAATTGAGGGAGGGCATTAACACTGATAACTAGAGATCTATCAATGACCATTGAAAACGTAAGCCAAGCCAAAGTATTCGGTGGTTGGCACAAACAATACACACATACATCAGACACATTAAACTGCAACATGCGCTTTGCGATCTTTTTGCCACCTAACGCAACTAAATCTAACCCTGTACCTGTGTTGTACTGGCTTTCTGGTTTAACTTGCACAGATGAAAACTTCATGCAAAAAGCGGGAGCATTTCGCGTAGCTGCCGAACTTGGTATCGCCATTGTAGCACCAGATACTAGCCCTCGTGGTGACGATGTCGCTGACGATGATGGCTACGATTTAGGTAAAGGTGCTGGATTTTATTTAAATGCCACCCAAGCTCCTTGGTCAGATCACTACCAAATGTATGATTACGTAGTAAAAGAGCTACCAGCTCTGATTGAAGAAAACTTCCCTGTATCGAAAGTGAAGTCTATTTCCGGACACAGCATGGGTGGACACGGTGCACTAACTATTGGTTTGAAAAACAGCCAACAATACCGTTCGATCTCAGCGTTCAGCCCGATTACGAACCCAATGCAATGCCCTTGGGGACAAAAAGCATTCAGTGCCTATTTAGGTAATAATTTTGAAGCTTGGAAAGAGTACGATACAACTGAACTACTGAAGAAAGCAAAAGCTGGGTTACCGATTTTAGTTGACCAAGGTGATGCCGATAACTTCCTTGTAGAGCAATTAAAACCACAAGAGCTAATTGCTGCTGCAAACCTGTTCAAATCAGATGTAGAAGTACGCATGCAACCAGGTTATGACCATAGCTACTATTTTATTTCTAGCTTTATTGGTGACCACCTACACTTCCACGCAAAACATCTATTTGCTTAACTATAAAATGGCTAAAGCATCTTAGTATTGACGTCTCCCATCATCTAGCAGGTACAATAGCGTTTTCTGCTCGATGATGGATACACTTAATGAAAACACTCATGCGATCACTCTTATTATTGGTGATCATCGCTGCTGGCGTATTGGCTTGGGTTTTTATTCCAACCCACGAATCGATGGGTAAACAAGTACTAGAACAACCATTAAATGATACGTTCCGACTCGTCGGACATCGCATTTATTCGACCGATCCTGATAGCAGCAAAATGTTCAGTTATTTTGTTCTCTCTGACGCAACAAACGTCGAGGATGAAAAACCCTTCTTAACAACCTCCGATCAATTTGTTCGCGCTAAACAAACCGGTGACAATACAATTAGTCTTACCGTCAATGGGCGAATCTATCAATACCACAACGATCTATGGGTAAAAATGGAGAATGGTCAACTTCATCATTGGTATGTCAGCACTCAAAGTAACTATGTGCGTTAAAGTAACTATGTGCGTTAACGATATTTATTAAGTCAACTAATTAAATACACTTGTGAATTCGTTCGTTATACAAAAAGTTAGCCCCGCCATCGATTTATCGAGTGCGGGGCTAACTTTTTGTCTTTCAGTCACTGCGTTCCAGTCTAAATTTACAGTAACTTCTCTTTTATCACTTGCAGCACACCTGAATCACGGTTACTAGGCGCCTGAAAACGTGCCATTTTTTTCACTACTTCATGCGCATTTTCCATCGCATACGAGTATCCACTCACTTGTAGCATCTCAAGATCATTTAAATAATCACCAAACGCCATGGTTTCTTGAACAGAAAAGCCCATCGTATGTTGAAGATGCTGAATCGCCGCACCTTTCGATGCTTGAGCATTCATCATATCCAACCAAATTTTTGCACTAATCACCACTTGGTGACTATCGCCGAACTCTTGATTGAGTGTTGGGAAAACATGTTGCTCAGTACCATCAAAATGGCAAACCGCAACTTTCATAAAATCATCATCAACCGTTAACACATCTTCCACGTATTCACAGCGATGGTAATATTTAGCGAACTCTTCAAGCGCCTGTGGATCTTGAGTTTCAATATAAGCAGACCGCTTGCCACACAACACAAAGTAAGCACCATCAATCGCTCTAACTTTTTGAACAATTTGCTCAATTTCTGATTTAGGAATGGTACAACTATAAAGTTCTTTACCTTGGTACATGACTAAAGTGCCATTTTCAGCGACATAAACAATACGGTCTTGTACTGAAGAAAACGTATTTAACAAGCTATAGTATTGACGTCCAGATGCGGCGGAAAAAAGAATGCCTTTCTCTTCTAATTGAGGAAACACATCAAAAAATTCCGCGGGTAATTTTCCATTTTCATCCAGTAAGGTGCCATCCATATCGGAGGCTACAAATTTAATCTTCATTTCAGACATCACTTCAACTCTAACAATTGGCAAAAATGCAACCGTAATGACAATACTAATAGTCATGTTAGCTGCTTTATAAATTACTGTGTACGTTACAGGAAATGGGCCTAATCTCAAGCCAAATCAATAACTAGACTCTACCGCCATATCAAACAAACTCTAACCTATAAAATGGACTATAGAACATCGCTATATTTAGCGGCTTAAAGCCTTGCGCGTCGATGGTAATCTCAACTAAAACAGGTACAATCCACCGCTTAATTTTCCCGAACCAGAGCCAATAACATGCTTTCGTCTCAATCATGCTTTACTCGTTTTAAGACGCAAATCGATGGCGATACGTTGCCTCAACGTTTTACTTTTCCGTTTTATTACACGCCCCACCCTCTTTGTGTTCAAGCTGCGCAACAGCTACAACAGCATTTACAAACACAAACAGATTGGCAGCATGATTTTGGTATAGAACAGAGTGGCTCAGTTGGAATAGGGAAAATGTTTGGTGTTCTACTGGTCAAGTCACCTCAAGGTGAACTTGGATTCTTATCTGCATTCTCAGGTAAGATTGCTGACCAAAACTTACTACCAAATTTTGTTCCTCCTGTGTTTGATATGCTTGCCGAAGAAAGTTTTTTTCGCACCGAGCTTGCTGAAATTTCAGCCGTCAATATTGAAGTCTCTCGATTGAGCGCTGACCCGAAGCGTCTTGAATTGACTGAAACATTAAAGCAATGGCAATACGACTACAAAATACAAGAACAAGCTCAACGCCAAACCATGATTGATGGTCGCGCTTCACGTAAGCAAGAACGTCAACTCGGTGAACAATTTTTAACTGGCGAAGATCTCCAAGAACTATTGAACGAACTTGCAAAAAAAAGTGTCGCTGAAAAGAACGTTCTGAAATACCTGAAACTTGAATGGGATGAGAAAATCGCTCAATTATCAGTTCAACTGGAAAGTATTAACGGTGAGCTAGCAAACTATAAGCAAAAAAGAAAAACACTCTCTAATGCTTTGCAAAACAAACTATTCGAGCAGTATCGTTTTTTAAATGCTCATGGTGAAGAAAAATCACTCAAAGCGATATTCTCCGAAACAACGACGCCAACACCACCAGCTGCTGCTGGCGAGTGCGCAGCACCAAAGCTGCTGCATTATGCTTACAAACATGGCTATACACCTATCGCTATGGCGGAGTTTTGGTGGGGAGCTTCGCCAAAATCGGAAGTACGCCAGCACCAGAAATTCTATCCATCTTGTCATGGAAAATGCCAACCGATATTAACTCACATGCTACAAGGCCTTGAAGTTGACCCAAATCCGTTGGAAGACAATTGGGGTGAAAACAAACCACTTGAGATCGTTTATCAAGATGACGCTATCGTTGTTGTCAATAAACCATCAGGTCTGTTGTCCGTTCCTGGTAAAACGATAAAAGACTCAGCCTATACTCGTGTTCAGGCTTTATTTACGGATGTAGAAGGACCTTTTGTCATACATCGTTTAGATATGGCGACATCGGGCTTATTGGTTTTTGCATTAACAAAACGCGCCAATAAAAGTCTGCAAAAGCAGTTCATCACCCGAGGGGTCCAAAAACGTTATGTAGCTTTACTCGAGGGCGAAGTAGCTCAAAGTGAGGGGACGATTAAATTACCTATGCGAGGCGATCCTGATGACCGTCCACGTCAACTTGTCTGCTTTGAACATGGCAAGCCTGCTGAAACCTATTGGCAATTGATTCACACCAAAAATGGACGAAGTAAGTTGTATATGTACCCTAAAACAGGCCGCACCCATCAACTACGAGTTCATTGCGCGCATCATTTAGGTTTAAATCTTGCCATGGTGGGAGACGGTTTGTATGGGGAAAAAGAAAATCGCTTACATCTGCACGCAGAAATGCTCGAATTTGATCACCCTTACCACCATGAACGCCTGTCATTCCAAGTCGAATCAGATTTTTAGTCATCGCTCACACATCCCTATTCCATATAAGAAGCGCTTCGGCGCTTCATTTTCACTCAACCAAAATAACAACTCTATCAATTAAACCTCTAAATATTGAGATATGCTTCGACAATAAAAACCTAGATAAACAGTAGCATTAACAAATAATACCCCATTCCATATAATCGAGTTTTATATGGTGAGAGACAAATGTGAAAAAAGAAGAAGCCCAACAGAAAATCAATGCCATGCTCTCTCGAATGCAGGTTTATCATGGCATATCAGGCTTTCATCAACTTGAAAAAAACGTCCAAGATATTTGTCAGCGCTACGATTATGTTCTTCCTGAGGCTCAACGCCTTTTTCTTATCGCACTAGCCCATGACAGATATGACAGACTGAAAGACGCCATCCAAACTTATCAGCAATGTATTAGCCAATGCACCGATGAAAAAGATTACGTCCTTAAATTGCATGTGCATATTTTGCTTGGCTCGATTTTCGCAGATCAAGAAGATTATCAAGACGCGTATACCCTCTATCGCGAAGTGCTCGATCACACCAATTTACTCGATGACAATTACCGTTCACTGGCTTACACCAATATCAGTGACTTTCACTTATCCCTAGGGCAATTTCAAAAAGCATATCAACTGGCAAGCCTCGGTGAACAGAGTGCCGCTAAAGTCGGCAACAATGTCAATCAAGCCATCTGTTTACTGAATATGGGCTATGCCTTAGGACACCAGCACGATCCGGTGACGGCAATTGGCCATATTGAAGATGCTCTTGCTATTGCAATCGCACACCAAAACCCGAGAGTTCAAGCAATCGCTCATGGGTATATAGGACAAGTCATGGTGAAACATCGTGAACGTTACTCAGAGTCAGTGGTTCGAGATGCCTTTGAAAAAGCACAAGCTCTATTTTCTGTGACGCAAGACAACCACAATCAACTTGAAAACAAAGTTCATTATGCGTTATTTCTTGCGCAAACTTCAGAAAAGAAAGAAGCACTTTCAGCTTGTCTTAAGTTGTATAATGAAATTGATCCACAAGAAAATTTTAGCTTCTACGTCAAACTATGCCGAGCTTTGTTCTCACTGTTAGAGCAAGAGGGCAATCAAAGTGAATTACTTAAGATTCAGTCCGCCTACATTGCGATTTCAGACAAACATTTCGCAGAGCTAGAAGCTAAAGAGTTTCAACAAATACTCATGCAGGTAGAACAAGCAACCGCGGAACAAGAAAGACGCGTTATCAATCAAACTCGTCAGCATATCGGCACCGTTACTGAAGTAGGTCAGCAGATTGCTACCTCAGAAGATCTCGCTCAACACCTTCCGTTTATTTACGACAAAGTCTGTTCTATCTTCCCGACCGATGAATTCGGTATTGCATTGTATGATGATAAAACTCACATCCTAGATTATTGCTACTTTTATGACCGACGAGGCCCAGTCGAAGACTTCCAAGTCAACTGTTTGACTGAACACTCCATTGGTAGTTATGTAATCGCCAATAAGTCCACGGTACATCTTAACCGTATAAATGATGATGTCTTGAATAGCTTCGTGCCATTGGAACAACGAAAAAAACGCGATTGCGTCATTTTTGATGAGAGCAGTCCCGTTGAATCTATTCTGCTAACCCCGATAAAACTCAGAGATAAAGTCCTGGGCATCTTATCAATCCAGCATCATTTGCCAGATCAGTACCACCAACATCATCGCAATTTATTCGAACAATTAGCGGGATTTATTGCCATTGCACTAGAAAACCACGTTCAGCGCCGCCGCTTAGAGCAAGCCAATCAAAAACTAGATCTCTTATCCAAAACAGATCCTTTGACTGGCCTGTATAACCGATATCAACTGGACACCATCATTCCAACTTTGGTAACGAAAGCCGCGGAACAAGCAGAGAACCTAGCGGCTGTAATGATTGATGTTGATTACTACAAAGGCTATAACGATTTTCATGGCCACCACCAAGGTGATGTCGCGCTTAAGTCCGTCGCCTCACTGATGAAAAGCAGCTTTGATAGTGATAACGACTATTTATTTCGTTACGGGGGTGATGAGTTCTTAGCGGTTTGTTGTAATTCCACACAACTACAACTCGAGCAAAAGTTACGTACGTTACAGCAATCACTTGCTGAAATGGCATTACCTAATCCTTTGTCGCAGTGCAACCCAAACCTAACATTATCGATTGGCGCAGCAAATCGACGTCAAAAGTCACGAAAGGCCGATTCATTCGATCATTTGTTTAATCTCGCCGATCAGCAGTTATACAAAGTAAAATCACACGGCAGAAACAAATTCAGCGTCTGTACCTTGGCCGAGCCCATCTCCCAATAGTTAAAAAAGGTATTAGATTCAACACGGTAATAAGTACAACCAGTATGGTTAGGCCCAGTAAGTCTAATCAACTCAGTGACAGAGGGATAAGAATAAGCGTAGCCAACACAGCAGTAGATTAAAGTAGAACGGAATAATGCGATTTGTTAATACAACAGTATATAATGAAAAGAACCATTCGCTATTTCGATAGCGTTCTATTTTGAAAACCTTGTCTTTCGATGACATGGACTTCGATGACACGCTATTGTTTCATTACTCCAAGGATTACTCATGCCTGCAGCACCGACTACAATCACGTTTTTTGAATTTTTAGCACCCTCAATTGTGGCTGGTCAAAAAACCATTACGATTCGTGACGAATCAGAAAGTCATTATGTCCCTGGAACTCAAGTAGAAGTTTTCACGCTTGAAACGAATCAACGAGTTTGTGATATCAAGATCCTTTCAGTTGAACCATTAAACTTTGACGATATCAATGAATTCCATGCCGAGCAGGAATACATGGAACTCCCTAAGCTAAAGTCACTGATTCGCGAAATTTATCCAAATACTGATACGCTATTTGTAATTAGCTATGAATTAGTTAGCGCTTAAAGAGATACGTTGCTAAAAACGCAGTGTTTTTTACAATGAATCCAAGATAGCAAAAAGGCGCTGAACATCAGCGCCTTTTTATTTAGTTCGGTTGTCCCGTCCTGAAATGTGTTTACACATTGAGGACGAATTATGACCACTTCAAATACCGTTAAGCATCTTTAGCAACAGCTTTAATCAGAACAGATGTATCCATGCGTCCTAACCCTTGTTCTTGGAGTTGTCCGTACTGTTCATCCACTTTTTGAGTAAGTGGTAGTTCAATACCAACGCGCTCTGCTTCTTTCAAACAAAAGCCTAAATCTTTACGCATCCAATCAATTGCAAAACCAAAATCGAATTTATCTTGCGCCATTGTGGTTGCACGATTTTCCATCTGCCATGAACCCGCTGCGCCATGTTTCAAGGTTTCGACAACCTGCTCAATATCAAGGCCTGATTTTTGTGCGAGTAATATAGCTTCGCTTAACCCCTGAAGAATGCCGCCAATGCATATTTGATTGACCATCTTGCAGCGCTGACCTTGACCATTTTCACCTAGCAGTGAAATTTGTTTTGCGTACACGTCCATAACAGGTGCAACTTGGTCAAATACTGTTGGCTCACCACCACACATAATCGTCAGCACGCCATTCTCTGCACCCGCTTGACCACCTGAAACTGGTGCGTCGATAAATGTATAGCCAAGCTCTTTAGTTACTTTCGCGAGTTCAATTGCAAGCTCTGCTGATGTCGTGGTGTGATCGACCAAAACCGCTCCCGGCTTCAAACCAGCGAGAATACCATCATCACCATAGACGACGCTTCGAACGTCATCATCATTACCGACACAAACAAAAACAATATCGCAATCTTGCGCTGCTTGTTTCGGCGTTTCGCATGCCTGTCCTTGATACTGACCGACCCATTGCTCAGCTTTCGCATAAGTTCGGTTGAATACTTTTGTGGTGTAGCCAGCTTTACTTAAATAGCCAGCCATTGGATAACCCATAACCCCTAAACCAACAAAAGCGACTTTCTTTTGGCTCATCAACCGACTCCTCCTTTCTTTTTCAATAGACCGCTAGTCTACTAAACTATCAAAAACATTACTCTCAAATTTAATTAGAAATGAGTATCACTGTTATGTTGCTATCTCATGAGAAAATAACCACTTTTCCTACCTAAATTATGGCAAAATACCCGCCTCTATTTATTGTAACGATGATTCAAATGAAAATTAATGCTGCCATTTTTGATATGGACGGATTACTGCTGGATACTGAACGTCTTTGCCTAAAAGTATTCAAACAAGCTTGTGAAACCGTTGGACAACCCTTTTACGAAGAGGCCTACCTTTCTGTGATCGGTCGTAATGCTGCGGGGATCGAGCAAGTACTGCGCCAAACCTATGGCGACAACTTTGATGCCGTAGATACAGAATGGCGAATCAACTATCAAGCCATTGTGCACCACGAAGCTATTCCATTAAAAGATGGGGTAATTGAGCTACTTGATTGGCTGAAAGAACAAGAGATTCCAATTGCAGTTGCAACGTCGACTCATAAAAACCTCGCGACAATCAAGTTGAAGCTAGCCAACATCGACCATTACTTTGATACCATTACTTGCGGTTGTGAAGTAACTAACGGTAAGCCTGATCCTGAAATTTACCTACTTGCAGCCCAGCGTCTCAACGTTGATCCTGCGACTTGCCTTGCGTTTGAAGACTCAAATAACGGCGTACGTTCTGCGACTTCTGCTAACATGATCACCTACCAAATTCCTGACTTAGTCGAGCCAAGCGAAGAAGTGCTAACCCTTGGTCACACCATATTGCCGAGCCTAAGTGCAGCGCTCAAAAATATCATAACGACCTACCGTTAGACTCATTAGCATCACCTGCTGAAGAAAAGCTTAAAATAACCCATAACTTCAGCAGGTTAATGCCAAGTAAGATGCATTCAATTTTCCATTTATAAACTCAATTTATAACCTCAATAATAGGTTAAAACACCCATCGACAATTCCTCCCCTCTCCAAAGCTCCGCTATTTTTTTGATTCGATATAAATCAAATAATTAATCAACTTCTACAAAATATTTTTATCGTTACGGTTATTTTATTGATTGCAACATGCTAGCATGGGCGGCTTTTTTGAAGTCCCTCACATATTGATGTTCATATGTAAGGGGAAATACACGGCTTTCGAGCCAAGAAAAGCGAAGCAACTATGTCGAATATGACGTCGAATATGACTATGTCGAACATGAAGAACACTGCAACTCAGATACCCATTGAAGATGCAGACTATTCAGCCATTCATCCTCCGTCCCTTTTCAGCAAACTTGAGCTGTCTAACCCTGTTTTTTGGCTTAGCGGCAGTTTTCTTTCTCTGTTTGTTTTTTTAGCTATCACTAACACCACTATACTGACCGAACTAGTCAACACAGGTTTTGGTCTCGCCACCCAATATTTTGGCGCGTTCTGGCAAGTCTTACTGCTACTCAATTTCATTATCGGTTTGTTCATCGCTCTTGGACGAACTGGTTCAGTTAAACTCGGTGGTTTATCTTTTCCCGAGCTAGACACATTCAAATGGCTCTCTATTGTTCTGTGCACCTTGCTCGCTGGCGGTGGGGTATTTTGGGCCGCCGCAGAACCGATCGCTCACTTCGTTTCCGCACCTCCACTTTACGGGGATGCATCACCAAAAGCTGCCGCTATTAATGCTTTATCTCAATCTTTCATGCATTGGGGCTTTCTCGCATGGGCAATTCTCGGATGTCTTTCAACCATCGTTTTGATGCATCTTCACTATGAAAAAGGGTTGCCACTCAAACCTCGAACCTTGCTTTACCCAATTTTTGGCAAGAAAGCGATCAACGGTTGGATTGGTCACATTGCCGATGCATGCTGCATTATCGCCGTCGCAGCAGGTACTATCGGTCCTATCGGCTTCTTAGGCCTACAAATAAGCTATGCTCTGCACGAGTTGTTCGGTATTGCGAACAACTTCACCACGCAATCTTGTGTGATTTTATTCGCTATTGCGACTTATACCCTCTCAGCTCTTAGTGGGGTTGATAAAGGCATTCAAATCGTAAGTCGCTACAACATCATTCTTTCAGCCGGATTAATTGGCTACTTGTTGGTATTTGGACCAACGACTTTCATTGTGGATGGTTATGTACAAGGTGTAGGGCGGATGATTGAAAACTTCATTCCAATGGCCTTATACCGTGAAGACACAAATTGGCTGAGTTGGTGGACGGTCTTTTTCTGGGGATGGTTTATCGGTTACGGACCGATGATGGCGATTTTTATTGCTCGTATTTCTCGTGGTCGAACGATTCGACAATTGATTCTATCTATCAGCATCGCTGCGCCACTGATTACTTGTTTTTGGTTTAGTATTGTCGGTGGTAGTGGTTTAGCGTTTGAACTCGATAATCCTGGATTGATTTCTGGTGCATTTGAGGGCTTTAACCTTCCTGCTGTACTATTAGCGATCACTGCCCAATTGCCTTTTCCACTCATTATATCAATACTATTTTTGATACTAACGACGACATTCATTGTCACCACTGGTGATTCAATGACTTATACCATCAGTGTTGTAATGACTGGTAGTACCGAACCGAACGCAATCATCCGTTCTTTCTGGGGAATCATGATGGGGGTTGTGGCTATTGCGCTCATTTCTATGGGAGCTGGCGGCATCACGGCACTGCAATCTTTCATCGTAATCACTGCAGTTCCAGTCTCATTTGTTTTACTTCCTAGTCTATGGAAAGCACCACAAATTGCTCGTCAAATGGCAAAACAACAAGGCATTATCTAATTTCGACTCTACCAAACTGCCAGCTATGCACTAAACGGTGGTTTAGGCCTATAGATTAGAACCAAAATAAACGCCCACAAACTTCTATTGTGGGCGTTTCTATTAGATATACCCAACTGCACTAAGCATATCTCTAGTTCAAAGTATTAACTTCTAATACAAGTGTTCAAATTCAGGGATAGCCTGACGACCACGCAACTGCAAGAAATTTAAGAAACGCGATGTCGACGTTGTTATGATCTTATCTTCTGGGATTTGATGCTTTTCCAACAATGGAATGACATGATCAAATTTTGCAATGTCATCACAAAAATGCGCATCAGATCCTGTCGTAAAGTAGACGCCGATTTCTTTCCCTACCTCAACAATCTTGTCACAGATAATATCACTGCCAACACGCGCAATGCCCGTCAGCGATGTATTATTGACCTCAATCGCAACGTTGTGCTCTTTGGCACATAAAAGCACGCTTTGAATATCAAAAGCATAACGAGGATTCCCCAAGTGACCCAGTGCATCAACACGACCTGATTTGATCACATTAAGAAGCGCTTGAGTATGCTCTTGCTTTGATGACGGTGGAAAAACCGGTTCATGAAAACTGCCAATAACCCAATCAAGATAAGGCGTTGTTACCGCTAAAAGGTCAATATTCCCATCCACATTCATAATATTCGATTCACATCCTCTTAGAATGCCGATATCGTGAATAAAGCGAGGTAACACTCGTGAATTGGAAAAAAACCATTCATGTGGAGCGCCCGGCATAGACGGCGCATGGTCGGTGGTGCACAAAAGTGCTAATCCTTTATGTTTTGACGCCGCTGCATTTTCAATAATCGTACTGTAAGCGTGTCCACTCGCTAACGTATGCGTGTGTGTATCAATCACTAGTTCCATTTTATTCCCTCAAAATCTATCAGCTTGAGTCTCATTTTCAGCAGTAGAAAACATTCTCAGGTGAATAATATTCTCAGCATGAATATGAATGTGGCCGGCATAATAATACCTAGCAGCTATTCAAAGAGATGGGGATTAGTATCAGAAAAATACGTTTAAATAGAAAGGATTAAAACCGACAAATGACACATAATCGTTGCTATTTTGTATGATTCCATTTTTGGAAAATATGTTTGTGTAATTGATAATTAAACATCAGTAACAATGATGTTACTTTATGTGTCGTTGGTTACACTGATTCAAAGTAATTCTAAAGATCGCGAATACTTTCTAACAGCTGAATATGGAAATTGTGCCAACAATCTCCAACTAAAAAATTTAAATTGTTGCCCAATTTAGCCCGTGTAACTTCACCATTACACGGGTCTTTTTTCTTATATACCCATCTCAGAGCTTATTTCTATATTCACATAGAAAATACTAAGCTTTATCCGCTCCCATAGGCTGATATCGGCCCGGTTTATGGTTCATGGCTAAGATCAGGTTCGTCACTATGGCGCCAAGTACAGAAAGCAAGATCAACTGGATATCAACGATCATCAGTGATAACACCACAATCGTACAATCAAATCCCATCTGAACTTTCCCTGCACGAATACCAAAACGTTCTTGTAAGAAAAGAGCTAAGATATTAAAACCACCTAAGCTCATTTTATGGCGAAATATCACCAACATACCAGTACCAATCAATGCACCACCAACAATCGCTGCATAGAAGCTGTCAATGTGCGATAGTTGAATGACATAGTGGAGATGATCAACCGCGAACGACACTATCGCCACGGCAACAAAAGTGTTTAGGGTGAAACGCCATCCCATTCTAGTCATTGAAAGCCAATAAAATGGTAAATTTAGCGTGAAGAAAATCTGCCCAAAACTAAAATCCGTAACCTTAGTCAGAAAAATAGCGAGTCCGGCAGTACCTCCTGTGAGTAACCCAACTTGATTGAAGAAAATAACACCTAATGATACCAGCCCACTACCCAGTATGAGTGCGAGCAAGTTTTCACGTAGGCTATGTTCATTATCCATAATTTAACAATCCCATGTTCATACTTTCGGCAGAATACATATCTTGCCGTAGCCCCCTAAAATGGCGCGCTCGTTACAAAAAGTCGAATTCACAAACAAATTGTTCGAAATATAAAGTGTTTAACATTTTTTACATCATCACGTTACAAGAATGGCTAAAGCACCACTTTTTAACTATCAAACATGTGAATATGAAGTGATTTTCGTCGTCCCTCTTGTTAATGTGTACATAAAATAGACACACAAAGAAACAACCATGCTTGAACAAATTGTTGGGATACTATTTCCTGTTTTCGCCTTGGTAGTGGTCGGTTTTATCGTTGGTCGCTTCATTAAACCTAATTTTCAAGCCATTAATCGCATTAACATGGACGCCTTTACCCCGGCCTTGGTGTTTTCTTCTCTCGTGACCATTCCCCTTGATCATGACCAACTTCCTCTGTTATTTGCAGCCCTATTCGCGATACTTATTCCAGCTCTTGTCATGTGGCCTATCTGTCGTTGGTTTGGATTAAATTTTAAAGCATGGACGCCACCTCACATGTTCCGTAATAGTGGCAACCTAGCTATCCCACTTTTCACTTATACATTTGGAGAAAAAGCACTCGCGCCCGCTGTAATATTATTTGTCATCGCCGCTTGTACCCACCTCACTATTGGGTTGGCGGTTTTGAGTAGTGGCAATCCGTTACGACAGATCATTAAAATGCCCATTTTCATTGCTGCTCTCATTGCGTTGTGTATCAATATTTCAGGCATATCCCTTTGGGCCCCACTGTATGATGCCAGCGTATTGCTCGGACAAGCCGCTGTGCCAGTAATGCTAATCTCTCTCGGAGGACAGATGTGCAATATTCGCTTATCTGGTTTACGTATTGGTCTGTTATGCACCGTACAATCGTTATTGACAGGAGCCATCGCTTTCGCATGTATTTACTATTTCATTCCATTACCGACAATGGAATTACAAATGATGCTGCTATTTACTATGTTGCCACCAGCAGTGATGAATTATTTATTTGCTGAACGTTTTAATATAGAGCCAGTCCAAGTCGCTTCGATGGTGTTATTTTCCAATTTTTTCTGCATATTCACCTTACCGCTACTGTTACTGTTTGCGCTCTCGTTGTAACTCATCCTACCGTTTCGCATCACTGTATGTAGCACTAATTGATGTGGATAACCCCCACAAACATAGCTCAACTCTACCGAACTCAGATCAATAGGTATTAATCTAAAAAAAATTATCCACCGGCATAGCCGGTGGTTTTTCATATGCGCCTATAAGGCTCTCCTACTGGCTGCGCCCTAGCAGGCGCATAGTGAYCTGACATTTGYATATGACTATTTCCTGCGGCCCGTAAACGGGCTACCTGAATACGGGATCGACAATTGCTCTCCCATTTTATCCTGCTCTAGTTGATGYTTTATGTAACTTTGTATCTTGCCGGTATTTTTTCCTACCGTATCGACATAATACCCTCGACCAAAATTCGCGATTTCTATACTTGAACTTCAAATCCCYAAATCGCTCATAGAGCATCARGCTACTTTTTCCTTTCAAATACCCCATAAAGGATGAAACACTCATCTTAGGTGGTATCTCTAAAAGCATATGAATATGATCTGAGCAACATTCCGCTTCAATAATATTCACGTTTTTCCATTCACATAGTTTTCTAAGTATCTCGCCTACTGCCCTTCGTTTCTCACCATAGAACACCTGTCTTCGATACTTRGGTGCAAAAACAACATGATATTTACAGTTCCATCGCGTATGCGCTAAGCTCTTTTCGTCCCCCATTGGGACCCCCTTTCAATTCTTAATTAACTCTTGCAGTTGCCAGACCACAAGACGTTTTTATCAAATTGAAAGGGGTTATATAACTGACTTATAGCTGTAAGCTTTACGGAACCCCCAGCCTAGCTGGGGGTTTTCTCTATACAA
>NZ_QVMU01000145.1 GCF_003605645.1 Vibrio sinensis
TGTTCACTCYGRGACTCGAACCCARTRCCRTTCGCTTCAAAYRCCAYCGCCTTATCCACTCAGCTACTGAGTCCTGATAGCCACTTACTTGTGCAATGGCGTGAATTTCAATTCACTTGGTATTGTTCRGTTTGTATCTTCCCATTGARGTTTAAGACTKCAATTGATCAGTCTGTTATTGGMATATGTRCATMCTGTGCGTATGCCTCGATATTACCTTAATTCACAAGCTATTTGTAAGCAATGATKGATAGTGGCTAGCAGTGGAATGCAGTTTGACGCGCGTTTCCTCCTATTTGRSACTCGTCAGYTGGATGTRCCTGCATCTCAGAGAGTTGATGTTCACTCTGGGACTCGAACCCAGTACCATTCGCTTCAAACGCCATCGCCTTATCCACTCAGCTACTGAGTCCTGATAGCCACTTGCTTGTGCAATGGCGTGAATTTCAATTCACTTGGTATTGTTCGGTTTGTATCTTCCCATTGAGGTTTAA
>NZ_QVMU01000146.1 GCF_003605645.1 Vibrio sinensis
GTGATTCTCAAATATCGCAGAACAGAATGTGATACGATRAGATAGAATGCAATAGAAACAAAGACRGGGAASGGGTTACCTACTCYTAACGGTCAAAGCGAGCCYTTTCATYCTGAATTCTTTAATTCAGAATGAAATTTAGAATAAATAAAATCTCCCCAAGTAGGATTCGAACCTACGACCAATCRGTTAACAGCCGACCGCTCTACCACTGAGCTACTGAGGAACAACGGGARATTMKATYTCATAGAGTKCAATTCCCGTTCTCAACCCATGACCAMTATGARCYCGAAGYTTCCTTCRTAACYCCCGGAACTYCTTCGTAGTGRYTCCGTTCCATGCCTAATTTAATAGGGAACCTCAAAGCGGCTCTATTTCATTATATTCCATCCATATCCCAATTCCATTCATTTAATATCCCTTTGGTGTCATTGACATAAGAGATGTCGTTTCTAGTCTATCTCTTTCTATTTCTATATATGGAAAGTTGCAA
>NZ_QVMU01000147.1 GCF_003605645.1 Vibrio sinensis
ATCTCAGTCCTACAGGAGGTATCTCAGTCCTACAGGAGGTTAGTCACGACTCGGATAGCTCAGTGGTAACGTCTCTRACTGTGAAGCTGGGTGACACGAGATCGAATCCGTCAGGGAGCATCAGTTCCCTGAAGATTACAGGTACACCTTGCWGACGAGTGCCAAGTAGCACGAAACCCGAGTCCAGGCTTTCCTGTTGACTACCTCCAACCACCATCTAAATCTCAATACATAGTGCCCRCAGTGTCGAGTCACCTACACTGTTGGCCACATTGCAACATGATCGATAGCATTCGMTCTGCACTAATAAGGACTAGACAAGCATGACATTGATCACCACYCAGTGATCAATCAATTGTGATTCCATCTCMGTCCTACAGGAGGTYAGTCACGACTCGGATAGCTCAGTGGTAACGTCTCTGACTGTGAAGCTGGGTGACACGAGATCGAATCCGCCAGGGAGCATCAGTTCCCTGAAGATTACAGGTACACC
>NZ_QVMU01000148.1 GCF_003605645.1 Vibrio sinensis
CTGCTCCTAGTACGAGAGGACCGGAGTGGACGAACCTCTGGTGTTCGGGTTGTCATGCCAATGGCATTGCCCGGTAGCTAAGTTCGGAATCGATAACCGCTGAAAGCATCTAAGCGGGAAGCGAGCCTTGAGATGAGTTTTCCCTGACRCTTTAAGYGTCCTAAAGGGTTGTTCGAGACTAGAACGTTGATAGGCAGGGTGTGTAAGCGCTGTGAGGCGTTGAGCTAACCTGTACTAATTGCCCGTGAGGCTTAACCATACAACACCCAAGGGGTTTTGTAGGACTCAATRCAAGAACARATTTGAATGTGTATTAGAACTTAATAAAACAGCTTTCCAGATTATTCTCTAGAAATAGAGAGAAAGAATTTGCTTGGCGACCATAGCGTTGCGGACCCACCTGACTCCATGCCGAACTCAGAAGTGAAACGCAATAGCGCCGATGGTAGTGTGGGGTCTCCCCATGTGAGAGTAGGACATCGCCAGGCTT
>NZ_QVMU01000149.1 GCF_003605645.1 Vibrio sinensis
GTGCTTCTGAGCAAGCTGTTATCGTAATGGATGAAGTATATGACGAAGTGAAAGCGCGTTTCGCTTCTCACAAAGGTCACGTACTAAGCAAAGCTGACGCAGATAAAGTTCGTAAAGTTCTTCTTATCGATGGCGCACTAAACGCGAAAATCGTAGGTCAACCTGCAACTGCAATCGCTGAAATGGCGGGTGTTAAGGTGCCTGCTGATACTAAGATCCTTGTCGGTGAAGGCCTAGGTGAAGTATCGATCGATGACGAATTTGCTCACGAAAAACTATCTCCAACTCTGGGTATGTTCCGCGCGACTTCTTTCGAGAACGCAGTAGACCAAGCCGTTAAAATGGTTGAAATCGGTGGTATCGGTCACACATCTGGTCTTTACACTAACCAAGACGTGAACGCAGACCGCATCCGTTACTTCGGTGACAAGATGAAGACTGCACGTATTCTTATCAACATTCCTACAACTCACGGCGGTATCGGTGA
>NZ_QVMU01000150.1 GCF_003605645.1 Vibrio sinensis
ATGCAGGTACATCCAGCTGACGAGTCCCAAACAGGACGAAACGCGCGTCAAACTGCATTCCACTGCTACCCACTATCCATCTTTGCTTATCCCACTATCCATCTTTGCATATAACGCTTGTGAATTAAGGTTATATCGAGGCATACGCACAGTATGCACATATGCCAAYAWGAGACTGATCAATTTCAGTCGTAAAACATCAATGGKAAGATTCAAGTAAAACAAYACCAAGTGAAWTAAACTTCACCYSATTGCACAAGCAAGTGGCTATCAGGACTCAGTAGKYRAGTGGATAACGCGRTGGCGTCTGAAGCGAACGGTACTGTGTTCGAGTCCCAGAGTGRACATCAACTGTCAGATGCAGGTMCATCCAGCTGACGMGTCCAAARYACGACGAAACGCGCGTCAAACTGCATTCCACTGCTAMCCACTATMCATCTTTGCTTATCATGCTTGTAAATTAAGGCAATATCGAGGCATACGC
>NZ_QVMU01000151.1 GCF_003605645.1 Vibrio sinensis
TGTTGACTACCTCCAACCACCATCTAATCTCAATACATAGTGCCCGCAGTGTCGAGTCACCTAGACTGGTGGCCACATTGCAACATGATCGATAGCATTCGATAACCACCATCTAATCTCAATACATAGTGCCCGCAGTGTCGAGTCACCTAGACTGGTGGCCACATTGCAACATGATCGATAGCATTCGATCTGCACTAWTARGGACTAGACAAGCATGAGATTGATCASCACCCAGTGATCAATCAATTGTGATTACATCTCAGTYCTACARGAGGTYRGTMRCGGCYCGGATAGCTCAGTGGTAACGTCTCTGACTGTGAAGYYGRGTGACACGRGATCGAATCCGYCAGGGARCACCAGTTSCCTCAAGATTACAGGTACACCCTRCTGACGAGTGCCAAKTAGCACRAAACCCGGGTCCAGGGTTTCCTGTYGACTACCTCCAACCACCATCTAATCTCAATACATAGTGCCCGCAGT
>NZ_QVMU01000152.1 GCF_003605645.1 Vibrio sinensis
ATTGTGCAAGTTAGTGACTGTGTGTGTGTGAGTGTGAGTGTGTGTGGAATGCTGTGGCAGAGAGAGATATATAGAGGGAGATCGATAGATWGAGTGAGAKTCTGATTGATTGTGAKAGYGAGCGATTGAGTGTATGATTGAATGATTGATTGAGTGAATGRGTGTGTGTGAGAATCTGATTGMTCGTGAGAGTGAGCGATTCAGTGTACGATTGAATGATAGATTGAGTGAATGTGTGTGTGTGAGTGTGTGGAGGAGATAATGGTTGATTAATTGTTCGATAGAATGATTGATTTACGAACCATCTAAAATGAGCTTATGAKTGCAGAAAACTTATACCTGAAACTCACCGTATGTTTTTGCAGTAGTGTCATCAAATAGGCATGATTGGAAAGAGACTGATCGTGACAGGTGTGTGTGTGTGTGATCGACACGTGCTTGCAAYTACAACCAAGATAAATACCGATTATTCACAATGAACA
>NZ_QVMU01000153.1 GCF_003605645.1 Vibrio sinensis
TTGAAGCGTTTACCAATGAYTATGAGTTGTTTAGCAACAATCACTATATCACCGTGGTCGCGTCCGACGGGGTTAATGAAACCCCAATCAAMGTGTTATTGATTGAGCGTGATGTTAACGAAGCACCTGTGTTTGAGTTGCCTGATGGCGAAGAAGAGTACTGTTTCCACTATGACGAAAACTCCGCTGAAGAGTATGTCATTGGTACGGTGAGTGCGTTAGACCCTGAGGGGGGCAATGTCACTTACAGTATCGACTWKGCGCCAAACGATCCGCTCAATGGTCTGTTTGAGGTGAACAATAAYGGTCAAATYAGTTTAACCGATGCTGGCGTTGAAGCGTTTACCAATGATTATGAGTTGTTTAGCAACAATCACTATATCACCGTGGTCGCGTCCGACGGGGTTAATGAAACCCCAATCAACGTGTTATTGATTGAGCGTGATGTTAACGAAGCACCTGTGTTTGAGTTGCCTGATGG
>NZ_QVMU01000018.1 GCF_003605645.1 Vibrio sinensis
CAAAACTGTCCTTACTCGAAAGTAAGAAGTAATTTTAAAGCTATTACCATTCCAACAGAATGGTAATGAATTGACTGTGCCAAATAACTTCTTTCTACAAGAGAAAGTCATTATTYGTATTGGTCACTCAGTTCATTGAACCCAATTTGTTTCCGAAGAAACAGTCTTTGCCTAAGCAAAAACTTATTGGATTATCATCAACGAGTGCCCACACAGATTGATAGGTTTATATTGTTAAAGAGCGTTGCTTTAAAAGAAACTTTTCTTTCGAAGCGGAGGTGAATTCTAACGAGATAATTAAAAGAGTCAAACACTTTTTTAATTTATTTTTCTCATCGAGTAAAACCTCGAGACTAACCGCTGAAGCCTTGTGGCATCTGCCGTGTCAGTGGATGCGCATTATAGATAACTGAACTTTCTTGGCAAGTGTTTTTGCTAAAAAAAATCAAAAAAACTCACGTTCGATGAATAAACAATCAAAGCGTACAAAAACAGAGCTAAAACTCATTATTCCCAATGAGTTTTAGCCTGAAAACTATATAAAGGCGTATGCATCCGCAAACATACGATCACTACGAGCTTGCTTATTTTGGGTAAACAACTCTCTCGCTGCCCCCGCCATTTCAAAACGTCCCGCTATATAGATATCGTAATCTTGTAAGCTATCAAAGTCTGCATTAATAGCTTCAAGAACATTGCCCACTTTACCATCCCAGTTGTCAGCGGTTTCTTCAACGACCGGAATAAAGTGAATATTGCTGTATGCTTTAGCAATTTCAAGCAACTCTTGTTTGGCATATAACTGACGACTATCTCGAGCTCCCCAATATAGATATATAGGGTTTTCCCTCTGCTGAGCAACACAATGATCTAAAATAGAGCGTACATAGCTAAATCCGGTGCCACCCGCAATTAATAGTAAAGGTCGCTCACTTTCCTCTTGAATCCAAGCATCACCATGAGGTGCGTCGATCATGATATGGCTATTATCATTCAATGCCGCTTTCATTGCTTCGACGACTTCCAAAGCATAAGCATTGTGTTCTGCTGCGCCGATGTGTAATTCCAACTCCCCCTCATGACGACATGGGCTGCTTGCAATAGAAAAAGGTCGCTTGTCTTTCTCGGCCATCTCAACCATTAAATACTGGCCTGCTTTAAAGCTGACAGGGGATTCAGGGTGCAACAAAATCTGGTAGGTATTGCATGCTAAAGGCTCTATTGACTTTACTTTACATTGAATACTCATGGTTTCCTCTCGCTTACTCTTCAAAAGTAAGGACTAAATGACTTTCTGTATGAGCTAGACAGGGAAATATCCAGCCTTGTTGTTGTTCTTTATCGGTGAGCATCGGTTCTAATTCGTAACTGATATCTCCCGACACTTTCTTACACATGCACATTGCACAGGCCCCAACCTGACAACGATGTGGGAAGCTTATATTATTGTTGAGCGCAGCTTCCAACACCGTTTGTCCAGCCGGGACATCAAACTCTATCTTGCTAGGCAAGAGTGTCACTTTATGTATCATTCAATACCCAATTGGTGCCAGATAGCATCGATCTTAGCGACTAATTCTGAGTTTTTCTTGATTGGGATCCCCCACTCTCTAAGTTTTTCATTCCCTAGTTTATTGGTTGCATCCCATGCCATACGGCTAACACCTGAAGCAGTTTGAGTATCAAGATGGCTATCACGAGCAGGATCCATACGAGTTGTTACCGCCCAAATTACATCATTCCAATCACGAATATTGACGTCACCATCGCATACAATCACAAATTTTGGTTCGACAAACGCTTCAAGTTGAGACCAAACATTATCAATCACCTGACGGCCATCACCAACATTTTGCTTATTGATAGACAATAGAATCATTTCACCAGAGGTTGGCCCCTCCGGTAAGTAAATATCTAATATCTGCGGCATACTTTGTTTAATCTCAGCAAGCTTCTTCTCAAAGTCGATGACTAATGCTTTTGGCTCACAGTGAGATAGGGCTAGCTCCGCATCCCATTTTATTGTGGCATCTAAACCCATTTTAGAACCTAGACCGACAACTGGAGAAGCAAAGTCGAGTGAATCTATCGGGGTATTTTCAATCATTAAAGTGTCGCGAACTGGATCCATATTGACCGTCATCGCTTTAGACACCTCACGCCAATCTCGTGCATTAACCGATTCATCGCAGACTATCACGTACTTGGTATACATAAATTGACGTAAAAAAGACCATACTCCCATCATCACCCGTTTGGCATGACCAGGATATTGCTTTTTCATAGTCACGATCGCCATACGATACGAACAGCCTTCAGGAGGAAGGTAGAAATCTTCAATCTCAGGGAATTGCTTTTGTAGAATAGGCACAAAAACTTCGTTTAATGCCACTCCTAATACGGCTGGCTCATCAGGTGGTCGTCCTGTATAGGTGCTGTGATAAATTGGCTTATTGCGCATAGTAATATGCGTAATAGTGAAGACATGATGCTTTTCTTTTTCGTTATAGTAACCAGTATGATCGCCATAAGGGCCTTCATCGGCAAACTCAGTTGGATCTATATAGCCCTCCATTACGATTTCCGCACTCGCGGGGACTTCAAGATCATTACTCACTGATTTAACCACTTCGGTACGGCTACCACGTAGTAACCCAGCAAAAGCATATTCTGATAAAGTATCAGGAACAGGTGTTACCGCACCTAGAATCGTCGCAGGATCAGCACCGAACGCTACGGATACTGGAAACAATTCACCAGGATTAGTTTCCATCCAGTCTCGTAAATCAAGAGCACCACCACGATGGGCTAACCAACGCATGATAATCTTGTTTTTACCGAGCTTTTGCTGACGATAAATACCCAAATTTTGTCGTTTCTTATTCGGACCTTTCGTGACGGTTAAACCCCAAGTCAATAATGGCGCGACGTCATCCTGCCAACAACTCATCACAGGTATTTTATCGAGATCAACATCCTCTCCTTGCCAAACAATCTCTTGGCAAGAGGCTTTTCGCAACCTTTTTGCGGGCATATTCAAAACTTGCTTGAACACTGGTAGCTTATCGAGAGCGTCTTTAAACCCTCTCGGTGGCTCAGGTTCTTTTAAATAGGCGAGTAATTTCCCTACTTCACGCAGTTCTTGAACATTGTCGCGCCCCATGCCAATTGCCACACGCTCTGTCGTTCCAAACAAATTGGTCAATACGGCATAATCGTAACCAATAGGGTTCTCAAACAACAGTGCCGGACCGCCAGCACGTAATGTACGATCGCTAATTTCCGTCATTTCATAATGCGGATCAACGGGGTGAGAAATGCGCTTTAGCAGGCCTTTTTTTTCAAGGTGATCGATAAAGTCGCGTAAATCCTTAAAACTCATAAGCTTTCTAGTGGCTGGTTAAACTACAAGCAGTATACCAAAAAGAAAAATTATCAGATCCCCATTTTTATTGTGGGTACCTGAACAAAAGAAGCATCAAGGAGAGAGAACTTGTAAAATTGCGCGGTCTTTCACACTCTTATCCTGTGTGACTAATTCTTCCAACCATGAGGTATAACCTTGGTTCGCCAATTCCCTTGCGACAAAAGTGACATCTTCTTTTAGCGCCATCCGAGAGATTAGAAATGCTTTTACGTCAGTACTCATCGGTTTTATTCGCGTTAAATTGCGTAAAGCTTGTTGCTTTAAACTTGGGTTATGCGTTGCTAACATAATTTGTTGTAGTGCAAATTCGTCAGCCACCATTGCTAACCTATCCAACTCACCGCGACTCACTTCATCGGTTTTCATTAACCAAAGGAGTTTATAGACCTGAGGATCTTCGCTCACTTGAGCCAAACGTACCATCACTTGAGTTGATGGTAACCAGCTTGTCACGAGTTCATCAGTGAGTTGATTAGTAAGCGTTATTATTGCATCGGGGGATAAACTATCGAGTTCTCGAATGAGTAGTGCTTCTCGGGTTTTCTTTTGATATTCCGATCCTGAAAGCCAAGTTTTTAGGTCCAACTCATTACGCTCCGCTTTTAGTACAAAATCGAGCGTTGACTGATCTTGTTCCCAACGTTTCATTAAACGGTTTGCGACAGCGGGATAATTAAAGGCAGGGACACTAAACTCATAGCCATCATTACGTTCTAATATTTGATAGGTCGGAATCTTGCGTTTTTGCTCTTCAACAAAAATAGCCATTTTAGGCGTTAAGATAATATTTTGCTGTTCGAGTTTTTTGAGTAATAGATAACGAGCAACCTCTTGCTGAGGTAAAGCTAGGCGTTCTAAAGAAAAATCTAGTGAATCAATACTATCTTCTATGACGTACTGTAACAACTCGCCGACTTTCTGGTGAATCTGTTCGCTTCTCAGCCATTGTTCTGCGCGTTCTGGTTCCATTTCCGTTGCGGAAAGATTGGTTGGCCAAAAAACGAGAAACAGAGACAGGAGAACTGATGACAACATTCCTTGTTGCATATTAACCTCCTTGTAACATTCGCATCCATTTTGCGATTAACTGCTATTGAATGCAAACAAAAACGCCACTGATTCAATCAGTGGCGTTTTTATTTTAAACTATTTTATTGACGGCGCATTGCATCGAAGAACTCATCATTGGTCTTCGTCATAGCAAGCTTATCAATTAGGAATTCCATTGCATCCGCTTCACCCATTGGATGAACGATCTTACGCAGAATCCACATTTTTTGTAGTTCGTCAGTCTTAGTTAGTAACTCTTCACGACGAGTACCAGAACGGTTGAAGTCAATCGCTGGGAATACACGTTTTTCTGCAATCTTACGGTTTAGGTGCAGTTCCATGTTACCTGTACCTTTAAACTCTTCGTAGATTACTTCATCCATCTTAGAACCAGTATCAACTAGCGCTGTTGCGATGATAGTTAAGCTACCACCTTCTTCAACGTTACGTGCTGCACCAAAGAAGCGTTTTGGACGATGTAATGCGTTTGCATCCACACCACCTGTCAATACTTTGCCTGATGATGGAACTACAGTGTTATAAGCACGCGCTAGACGAGTAATCGAATCAAGCAAAATAACCACGTCTTTCTTGTGTTCAACAAGACGTTTTGCTTTTTCGATAACCATTTCTGCCACTTGTACGTGACGAGATGCTGGCTCATCGAACGTCGATGCAATTACTTCGCCTTTAACAAGACGTTGCATCTCAGTTACTTCTTCTGGACGTTCATCGATAAGAAGTACCATCAACTCACATTCAGGGTGGTTGTACGCGATGCTTTGTGCAATATTTTGCAACAACATTGTTTTACCCGCTTTCGGCGGAGCAACAATCAGACCACGCTGACCTTTACCAATAGGTGAAGCCAGATCCAGAATACGAGCCGTAATATCTTCTGTTGCGCCGTTACCACGTTCCATAACCATGCGCTCATTGGCATGTAGAGGAGTAAGGTTTTCGAACAGGATTTTATTACGTGCGTTATCTGGTTTGTCGTGGTTTACCGTATTTACTTTAAGCAATGCAAAGTAACGTTCGCCATCTTTTGGTGGACGAATTTTTCCGGCAATCGAATCACCTGTACGCAGGTTGAAACGACGAATTTGACTTGGTGAAACGTAAATATCGTCAGGACCAGCAAGGTAAGAGCTGTCTGCGCTACGTAGGAAACCAAAACCGTCTTGCAGAATTTCCAGAACCCCATCGCCAAAAATATCTTCACCACTTTTTGCATGTGCTTTAAGGATGGCGAAGATTATGTCTTGCTTTCTTAGACGAGCAAGGTTTTCTAAACCTAAGCTTTCGCCAAGTTTGACAAGATCAGACACAGGTCTGTTCTTCAGTTCTGTTAGATTCATGGTGGTAGATGCTTGTTTAGTCAAAATAGGATCTGTTTTCTAGTTAAGATGGATTTGGTCTCTGGATCGACCAAGAAGAGAATACTTGTTTAATTAACGTGCGATAAATTATCACTAAATACTAGCCTAGTCTATCTTTTGTTGCCCTTCAAAAACAAAACCGTGTATTTGGTTAAATACACGGTCTACATTGGCTACTTGCTTATAAGTTTGCGTCCAAAAACTCTTTTAATTGAGTCTTAGACAGCGCGCCAACTTTCGTTGCTGC
This sequence comes from Vibrio sinensis, assembly GCF_003605645.1. Lineage (GTDB taxonomy): Bacteria > Pseudomonadota > Gammaproteobacteria > Enterobacterales > Vibrionaceae > Vibrio > Vibrio sinensis. Next base: position 6,107 of record NZ_QVMU01000018.1, read on the forward strand.
AACGCTACCATCTTTAAAAAGTAATAACGTTGGGATGCCACGAATACCAAATTTCGGTGGAGTACCAGCATTTTGGTCAATATTTAGTTTACCGATAGTGAGCTTGCCTTCGTACTCGTCTGCGATTTCATCAAGAATAGGCGCAATCATCTTACAAGGACCACACCACTCTGCCCAAAAATCAACAAGAACTGGGCCTGCAGCATTGATTACATCGTTTTCAAAACCATCATCAGACAACTGCAAAATCTTATCACTCATCTTCCACTCCAATATATTTTTCGGGACTGGTTGGATGATAACCAGTATTTAGATGCTCTATTGGAATGTATTTACTTTCGTATTGCAAGCGTAAGCTGATATTCTATACCCATGAAAAAGACGCACATCACAGAGCAAAAGTTCGCCGATTTGGCTTTACAGCCCCAAATCATTGAAGGATTGGATAAAAAAGGGTTTGAATTTTGCACCCCTATCCAAGCCTTGGCGCTCCCGGTACTGCTCACCGGCCAAGACATTGCAGGCCAGGCCCAAACGGGTACTGGTAAAACGCTTGCGTTTCTTACTGCTACTTTTAACCACCTAATGACCACGCCTGAGCATGAAGGGCGTAAGCCAAATCAGCCGCGCGCTATTATTATGGCACCAACGCGTGAGCTGGCGATTCAGATCTTTAATGATGCTGAACCACTGATCGCAAGCACCGGAATTAAAGCAGCACTTGCTTACGGCGGCGAAAGCTATGAGAAGCAGCTCTCAAAACTGGAAGAAGGTGTCGATATCCTAATCGGTACAACTGGCCGTATTATCGACTTCTACAAGCAGAAAGTCTTTAACCTAAACCACATTCAAGCGGTTGTTCTAGATGAAGCCGATCGTATGTTCGATTTAGGATTTATTAAAGATATCCGTTTCTTGTTCCGTCGTATGCCTGAACCAAAAGAGCGTTTGAACATGCTGTTCTCAGCAACGCTTTCATATCGAGTTCAAGAGTTGGCATTTGAACACATGCACAATCCTGAGCACGTGGTTGTTGAACCTGAACAAAAAACAGGTCACCGCATTCAAGAAGAACTATTTTATCCATCTAACGAAGATAAAATGGCACTGCTTCAAACGATTATTGAAGAAGAATGGCCAGACCGCGCGATCATTTTTGCTAACACTAAGCATAAATGTGAATCAGTTTGGGGACACCTTGCTGCCGATAAACATCGTGTAGGTCTGCTTACTGGTGACGTTCCACAGAAAAAACGTGAGCGTATCCTAGAGCAATTCACTCAAGGTGAAGTCGATATTTTAGTCGCTACTGACGTAGCTGCTCGTGGTCTACATATTCCTCAAGTAACACACGTATTTAACTTCGATCTACCTGACGATTGTGAAGATTACGTACACCGAATTGGTCGTACTGGTCGTGCTGGCGCAAGTGGCAACTCAATCAGCTTCGCTTGTGAAGAGTATGCGATCAACTTGCCAGCAATCGAAGAATATATTGAACATACCATTCCAGTATCTGAATATGACGCTAGCGCGTTAATTCAAGATCTTCCTGCGCCAGTTCGTTTGCGTTCAAGTCGTCCGCAACAACGTCGCACGAATACTGGTGGTTCTCGTTCAAATAATCGTCGCTCACCAAACCGCTCTCGTCCGCGTCCACAAAAGGAATCTTAAGTCGCCTATGAGCCAAGCAGTCTCTTCCCCACTTTACGCAGCCATCGACCTCGGGTCGAATAGCTTTCATATGCTCGTTGTGCGTCACATTGATGGCAGCGTTCAAACAATGGCAAAAATAAAGCGCAAGGTTCGCCTTGCCGCCGGCTTAGATCAAAACAATGCGCTAAGCCAAGAAGCCATGCAGCGTGGCTGGGACTGCTTGAGTCTTTTTGCAGAGCGACTGCAAGATATTCCTGAAAAAAACATCCGCATTGTCGGCACTGCTACCTTGCGTACCGCGACAAATGTGGATGTTTTTCTACAAAAAGCGAATGAAATTCTTGGTCATAATATTGACGTAATTTGTGGCGAAGAAGAAGCAGCAACAATTTATAAAGGTGTCGCACATACCTCGGGAGGCTTAGGCCGACGTTTAGTTGTCGATATTGGTGGGGCGAGTACAGAGCTCATCATTGGTGAGGGATTTGAAGCCAAAGCTTTAACAAGCCTTAAGATGGGTTGTGTTACCTGGCTAGAACGCCATTTCAAAGACCGCCAATTAACAGAAAGCAACTTTAACAACGCGATTCTGTCAGCAAAAGAAACATTGCGACCTATCCTTACCCAATACACCGACTTAGGTTGGGATGTTTGTGTTGGCGCTTCCGGAACAGTGCAAGCTTTACAAGAAATTATGCTGGCACAAGGCATGGATGAAGTCATCACTCATGCAAAGCTTAAACGTTTACAAAAACAAGCTATGCTAGCCGATCACCTAGAAGAGTTAGATATCGATGGTTTAACCCTTGAACGCGCATTAGTTTTCCCTAGTGGCCTCTCTATCTTAATTGCTATTTTTGAGCTACTTAATATCGATTCAATGACACTCGCAGGTGGTGCATTACGTGAGGGCTTAGTATATGAGATGGTTGATGAACTCAAGCAAGATGATATTCGCGTTCGTACGATTACTAGCATTCAAAATCGTTACCAAATTGACACCGCCTATGGCGAGCAAGTCGCAACACTTGCTCAACGACTACTTGAGCAATGTAGCCCTGAATGGGTCGCCGAAACTCAAGGTCCAATCTTATTAGAAACTGCTGCCAAACTGCATGAAATCGGTTTAACCATAGATTTCAAACAAGGCGGAAAACATAGCGCGTATCTACTACAGCACTTAGATTTACCTGGTTACACGCGTGCTCAAAAGCATCTCCTTGCTGAGATCACGCGTCGCTATAGAGAGCAACTGACCTCTCTACCGGAACAACATGCCCTTTCAGGGATTAGTGCTAAGCGAGTCTTACGCTTGTTGCGTTTAGCGGTGCTACTCACCCATCGCCGTAACCCAGCTTTAGAGCCTAAAGTGATTCTAAAATCTGATGGCGAAAACCTAACGTTAAGTATTAACCGTTTATGGTTTGAAGCAAACCCATTGACGGCAGCAGAACTCGAAATAGAAGCTAACCGCCAATCCGATATTGGTTGGCCACTGGTCATTGAACTTCTATAAGAAAAGCTCTCTCGTTCAGAACAAATAAAAAAGCCCGCATTTAATGCGGGCTTTTTTATTTTCGTCGGTATCGCATAACCTAAGAAGTTGCGTTCGTCACGCCCATCAACTTAAATTCCGGATTAACCGCAGTGAGTTTTTTCACTAAGTAATTCAGCAATACACCATACATAGGAACGAATAGTCCCAAGCTGATAATTAACTTAAAGCCATAATCAACTAAAGCAATTTCAGTCCAGTGCTGAGCCATAAATGGATCAGGGCTTTGGTAAAACGCAACAGAGAAAAACGCTAACGTATCAATTGCATTTCCAAACAAGGTTGAACATGTTGGTGCGATCCACCATTGCTTCATTTGACGCAGACGGTTAAATACTGACACATCCAGTACTTGGCCTAATAAATAAGCAAAGAAGCTTGCCGCTGCAATGCGTGCAACAAACAAGTTAAATTCACTCAACTGACCTAAGCCTTGAAATTGGCCTTCAAAGAAAACAACAGACAAAAAGTAAGACACAACTAAAGCAGGTAGCATCACTAAGAAGATAATCTTACGAGCCATTTTTGCGCCAAAAATGCGGACAGTTAAGTCAGTAGCGAGAAAGATAAACGGAAAAGTGAAAGCACCCCACGTGGTGTGGAAGCCAAAGACTGTGAAAGGTAACTGAACCAAATAGTTGCTTGATGCAATAATGATCAGGTGAAACAATGCTAAATAAAGAAGGGCGTTGCGCTGCTGCGCAGGGGTGAAGTTACTCATGCGATACCTTTTTAATTTGGTTTGGGGGCGAGGGAACCCAAATCGAATTCAGCTAGAAATTCCAGCGAATCCTTACCAACAATGTAAATAAAATAATGCTCAACTGAGCGGCGAGCGATTATACATTAACCGCTCAGAGTCGCAAGTATGAGTTTAGTGAATAAAAGAGCATCATCGCGACATTTAAACTAAAAGCCGCGTTCAAACAATGACGCTAAATACGCAAGTTCCTCTTCGCTATTTTGTACGCCTAATGCCTCAAACCACACACATTCACTATAATGTTCTGCTTTAAGAAAAAGCTGACAATCTTCGAAATCAATCAACCACGAATGAATATCCGCATCGCATTGTTTCTCAATAACAGATGCCGATAATATCTGTAACAGGCGTTCACCTAACTCAGGAAAGGTATCAAAATCAAAATGAGGCGCTCGAATAACAATCCGCCCTTCCGTAGGTAAAAACTCCATAAGTCCAAATTCTGTTTGATGCTCATCCATTATGAGTAATGTGCTCCTGAATCAAATCTAAGAAAGGGTCAGCATATTTTTCTAGCTTACGTTGTCCAACTCCGCTAACTGCTAGCATTTCGCCATAAGACATCGGCAATATTTCTGCCATATCGATAAGTGTGGCATCACTAAAGACAACATAGGGTGGTAATCCATCTTCATCTGCAATGGATTTACGTAGTTTCCGCAGTTTCGCAAACAATTTTTTATCGTAATTTTTACTCGATAATTTATCTGATTTAGCAGCACGAGCCGCGGTGTCTAAACGGGGTACCGCTAATTCAAGAGCCATATTGCCACGCAATAATGGCCGTGCCTCTTCAGTTAATTGCAATGTGGAATTACGGGTAATATTTTGGAACAACAACCCTTTATGAATCAATTGTCGAAAAATACTCACCCAGTAGTCATGACTATGATCTCGACCAATTCCATAAGTGGATAGTTTGTCATGACCATTTTCTCGAATACGAATATTTTGCATTCCTCGCATCACTTCAACAACGTAGCCAATACCAAAACCTTGATTTACACGGTAGACACAAGAAAGTGCTTTCTGTGCTTCTTGAGTGGCATCAAAGTGTTTTGGTGGGTCAAGGCAAATGTCACAGTTACCACATGGCTTCTCACGATATTCACCAAAGTAATTTAATAACACTTGGCGACGGCAAGTTTGTGCTTCAGCAAACGCACTCATCGCATTGAGTTTATGGCTTTCAACTTGTTTTTGTGGACCGTCCGGTTTTTCATCAAGCATTCGACGCAACCAGCTAATATCGGCTGGGTCATAAAGCATTACCGCTTCAGCTGGCAATCCATCACGACCGGCACGACCCGTTTCTTGGTAATAAGATTCGATATTACGTGGAATATCAAAATGCACGACAAAACGGACATTAGGTTTGTTTATCCCCATACCAAAAGCGACAGTAGCCACAACAATTTGAATATCATCGCGTTGAAATGCTTCTTGTACATAAGCACGTTCGTCAACATCTAATCCTGCATGATAGCTTGCAGCTCGAATATGGTTATTGCATAGTTTTTCGGTCAGCATTTCCACTTTCTTGCGGCTACCACAATAAATAATGCCGCAGTTGCCTTTTTGAGTATCAAGGTAACGAATGACTTGCGAGACAGGCTTATGTTTTTCTAACAAGGTATAGCGAATATTAGGTCTATCAAAACTCCCCAAATGAATATGGGGTTCCACTAAACTCAAGCGGCTCATAATATCGTTGCGGGTTGCATCGTCAGCTGTTGCGGTAAGTGCCATAAATGGAACATGGGGAAAATGCTGCTTTAACTGCCCAAGAGCTGCATATTCAGGTCGAAAATCATGGCCCCATTGCGATATACAGTGAGCTTCATCAACCGCAATCATACTCAGTGGCAGGCTGGTTAGGCGCTCAATAAAATCGCGCATTAATACACGCTCAGGAGAAACATAAACTAACTTTAGAGATCCAGAGTGCATACGATTATAGACACTAACCAAGTTCTCACGCGACATAGTGGAGTTAACACATTCTGCCGCAACACCATTTGCCTTTAATTGATCGACTTGATCTTTCATCAAAGAGATCAATGGTGATATAACCAATGTAAGCCCTGAACGTACCAAAGCGGGAATCTGATAGCATAATGATTTCCCCCCGCCTGTTGGCATAATGACCAAACTATCTTGACCTTCTACCGCAGAATCAATCACTTCACGCTGCCCATCTCGAAAATCTTGATAGCCAAACACCTGTTCAAGAATGCTCTGTGGGGTGTTAATTGTGTCATCAGCCGATTGCGCTAAAAGTGTCGAGGTCATGTATTGTCTCAGTTATAAAGAATGCTCAATGCGCGCCTGCGCAAGGGGGGTCATTGTAGTGGGGAATGGTGGCGAATAAAACCGCAAATTGTTAGGTGTTTCTATAGTGCGCTCGTATACTGACCAATCCTGTTCAACATATAAATGAAGTGATGTTGTATGACACCTGAACAACAACAACGATCTCGTCAAGGCGTTTTGCTTGCGATCGGTGCCTACACTATGTGGGGCATTGCACCTATTTATTTTAAATCCATTGTAGAAGTACCACCGTTAGAAATTCTAAGTCACCGTGTTGTGTGGTCTTTCTTCTTACTTGCGGGTTTATTACATCTGAGTAAACGCTGGCGCTCAGTCCGAGATGTTTTGCGTTCCAAGCCCAAAATGCTCTACCTTGTTACAACGTCTATTCTTATTGGTGCAAACTGGTTAATTTTTATTTGGTCGGTTAATAGCAATAAAATGTTAGATGCCAGTTTAGGCTATTACATCAACCCCTTAGTCAATGTACTACTCGGCATGTTATTTTTAGGTGAACGACTCCGTAAATTACAGTGGTTTGCTGTTGCGCTTGCGGCCTGTGGGGTTCTCGTTCAGTTGATTGCTTTCGGCTCCGTACCTATCGTCGCAATTGCGCTGGCGATGTCATTTGGTTTCTATGGGCTACTGAGAAAAAAAGTCAGCCTTGATGCGCAAACGGGATTATTTATTGAAACTTTAATCATGTTACCCGCAGCCGCGGTCTACCTGTTGTTTATTGCAAACTCTGCTACGTCAAATCTAGCCAATAATCCGATGACACTAAATATTTTGTTAATCGCCGCAGGGGTCATAACCACCTTACCGCTACTCTGCTTTACGGGGGCAGCAACACGGCTAAAGCTATCCACTCTGGGTTTTTTCCAGTACATCGGACCGAGTCTGATGTTTACACTGGCAGTACTCGTTTATGGTGAAGCTTTTAGTCCCGATAAAGCTATTACATTTGGATTCATTTGGGCTGCATTGGTTATTTTCAGTTTTGATGGTATTACGACAAATCGCCGAAGTAAAAAAGTAGCCACGGCACAATAAACTTTTTTACAAGACAATCGAATAGTAGAAAGTTAAGCTTGGTCGTATTTACTACCAAGCTTTTTTTATTTTATGGAACGAGTCAGCTATCACAATACGATCAGCGATGCGATAAGTTTGATTGAAGCAAGCTACACACAGTTTGCCTTCTCACGTCACTATCATCTCGATTTCCATATTGGCCTCATCACTCACGGTGAGCAAAAATTCAATCACAACGGCAAAACAAATCACGTGGGACATGGACAAATCGTCATCATGCAACCTGATGAATTGCATGATGGGAAATCCACTCTTGAGGCCGGATATCAAACTCGAGTATTTGCTATCGACCCCGCTTGGTTTCAACAACTGACCGATCTTCAACACCCGACTCATACCCTTGCTTTTAAGCAAAGCATTGTTTCAAACACGGCATTATTTAATCATCTCAAACAAACCCATTGTCGTCTCTCAACATCCCATATCAGCCAACTTGAAAAAGATTGCCTGCCTTTTGATGGGCTTTATCAATTGCTGGAACAATTTAGTACGACCAAATCCATCAGTAACTATTCGCTCGGTGTGCAATCCATTCACACTCTCAAAGAGTATTTACTAGAACATCTTGATCAACCAGTGCGCCTCGAACAACTTTCAAACTTATGTCACTTAAGCCCGACACAATTTCAGCGCCATTTTAAAAATCAAATGCACATCACGCCTTATGCTTGGCTATATCGTTTGCGATTAGAACAAGCGATGAAGCTACTTCAATCTGGTTTAAGTTCAACGGATGTCGCTTATCGTGTTGGCTTTTATGATCAAGCTCATTTTGCCAAAGCTTTTAAGCAAACCTATGGTGTTCCACCCTCACAAATCATTGGCTGATCAAAATTTACAATCATGTCGGGACTTTCAACGTAATAATGTCCACCACATATCCCTAGTCAATAACAATCATGAACGAAATAACCACTCTGGCAACGTTAGCCACTGTCCACTTTGTTGCCTTAATGAGCCCAGGCCCCGATTTTGCCCTCGTTGTTCAAAACGCTACTCGTCACGGCCGACAAACTGGTCTCTACATCGCATTAGGGTTGTCTTGTGGCATATTACTCCACTCTATTTTTAGCTTAACCGGGGTTAGTTACATTGTTCATAAACACCCAATGCTATTTTCTCTATTACAAATATCCGGTGGTAGCTATCTACTCTATTTAGGTTTTGGAGCAATACACGGTGTTTGGAATAGCGTTACTCAATCAACGCCAATACAGGAAAAAACTGCAGAAAGTGTAATTTTAACCAATAAACGCCAAGCATTTTCCCGTGGATTTACAACGAATATTCTTAACCCAAAAGCCCTAGTGTTTTTTGTTAGCTTAATGTCGAGCCTCGTTCCTGCAGGTATGTCTCTGACAGGAAAAGGGGCTGCACTCATCATTCTATGGGGGCTATCTCTCATTTGGTTTTCATTTTTAGCTTGGGCGCTTTCAACTAAAAGATTGCAACGAAGGTTACACGCCATCGCGATCTACATAGACGGTTTATGTGGTGCTATTTTTACGTTACTCGGGGGCACAATTGTGTGGCAGGCGATCAGCGCTTTCTAGGTAGCGATTAAAGAATGAGTACGAAGTAAGACATCAAGCAACCTGACACAGATCACATTTATCTAGTTGTTTTATATAAATAAAAATCACTACCATTTACGAGTAATGGCAATTCTCTACTCCTCTTGTAAGAGATCTCTCACAAAAGGATAAGGATATCTCGTATTCTCTCTATGAGAGATCAAAGCAAGACAAATGTAAGTCACTAATACAAAAGGAAAAACGACAATTACCGTTATATTACAGAAAAGGTAATCGTTTTCCTTTTATTGCAGAAACAAGGAAAAAACGTAATATTAACCCTGTTGGAAGGATTCTGACACGGAACAGGAAATAGCCACGGATTAGGTAATCTTCAGGAAGAAGATACGGTTATTCAGGAAGAATAGTCGGCACGGATAGCAAATTGGACATTGAACGGAATCAATAGTAACTAGGATGGTTACTACTAAGGATGGGAAATGGACACCTCTGGACGAGGCAAGGACTAAACATCAGGAAGATGTAGGGACACCGCTCAGGGAACAAGTGATGAGAGCTAATCAGGATGATTAGTGGACCAGGATAAGGTCAAGGACACCGCTAGGATGGCGACGAAAGGAATACGCTGAAGGATTACAGCACACTATCATGGATTTGATGCATGGAGCACTTTTAGTAGCCGGATTGCTGCGAGTAAGACTATAACCCCGATGGGCCTTGGCCCTCGGGGTTTTTCTTTTCCCTCTACCTGCCTATTTCTTTCTGATGCGTTGTTGGCTACTTTCTCTCCTCCCATCACATAGAAAACTATGCTCAGGGATGTCGTTCAATTGCCGCCTAGCATCAGCTGAAAATAGATTGGTAGGTACGGTATTGCTCAGGGGATTCACTTATTTATTGCCTAGCTAAAACTTCCTCTACTTTGAAGTAACCACGAGCTTAGAAACCAAACTATCGACCAAAACATAATGGTTCTAGTGAAGCATTGCTTGAAAGAATCAGCTGCAAATAGATTGGTAGGTACGGTATTGCTCAGGGGATTCGCTTATTTATCGCCTAGCTAAAACTTCCTCTACTTTGAAGTAGTCACGAACGGAGAGACTAAATAATCAAACAAACCATTTCTTGATACGACTAGCTAAATCTGTACAGCTAAAAACTTTTTAGCTCATGATAAGCGAATTAGCCCAGTTAAAACCAAACAGATTAAATTATTTAATAACAACAACTTAGTTAACAAGCGTTACTTGATGTACAGCTTTTCTAGCTTTTGGACACCCATAGGCCAAATACTAAAAAGGAGTGCCGAAGCACCCCTTTGTTATTTGAATCACTGGAATAATTACAGTTTTTCTAAACGAGCATAAGCAGTCACTAACCACTTAATTCCCTCGCCATTAAAGGCAACTTGGACACGACTTTGTGGGCCACTCCCCTCAAAGTTAATAATGGTGCCCTCACCAAATTTCGCATGCATAACACGTGAACCTAAACTAAAGCCCGTTTCATTGAAGCTCTCTTTCACCACAGTTTGGCTAAAACGGCCACTGCTAGTTGGACGGCTCACTTTGGCTTTCATGCGGACTTCATCTAGGCATGTTTCTGGTAATTCTCGGATAAAGCGAGATGGCTTATGATATTTATCTTGGCCATATAAACGACGCATCTCAGCATAAGTAATGTAGAGTTTCTCCATCGCACGAGTCATACCGACATAGCAAAGTCGACGTTCTTCTTCCAAACGCCCAGCTTCTTCTGCTGACATTTGGCTAGGGAACATCCCCTCTTCTACACCAACCATAAACACGAGAGGGAACTCCAAACCTTTTGCACTGTGCAGCGTCATAAGCTGAACAGCATCTTCAAATTCATCCGCTTGTCCCTCGCCAGCTTCAAGCGCGGCATGAGTCAAAAATGCGGTGAGATCTGACAGTTCTTCTGCTTCTTCAGGTTTTTCAAATTGACGCGTTGCCGTAACCAGTTCTTCCAAGTTTTCAATTCGCGCTTTAGCTTTCTCGCCTTTCTCTTGTTCGTACATAGCGTACAAACCTGAATATTTGATTACATGGTCAGCTTGCTCATGAAGAGACATTTCATTGGTGTCATCTTCCAGTGCATTAACCAATTCAACAAAACGACTCAAAGCTCCAGCAGCTCGACCAGGTAAAACTTGCTCATCAAGCAACGCAACGCTCGCTTCCCACATAGTGCAACCACGATCTCTCGCAGCAAAGCGAATAGTCTCTAACGTTTTATCCCCCAATCCACGTGTTGGAGTGTTTACCACACGTTCAAAAGCGGCATCGTTAGCGCGGTTAGACATCAAGCGTAAATAACTTAAAGCATCACGAATTTCTTGGCGCTCGAAGAATCGCATACCACCGTAAATTCGATAAGGTAATCCTGCCTGAATCAATGCCTCTTCAAGTACACGTGATTGGGCGTTGTTACGATAAAGCATGGCAGCATCATTCAACGCGCCGCCTTTATCTTGCCATTCTTTAATTTTTCCCACCGCGAAACGAGCTTCATCCAATTCGTTGTAAGCGGAATAGACCGAAATGGGCTCACCTTCGACACCATCGGTCCAAAGCTCTTTACCCATGCGTTCAGTATTATTCGCGATCAGGGCATTGGACGCTTCTAGGATCGTTTTAGTTGAACGGTAGTTTTGCTCCAAACGAATGGTATTCACACTAGGGAATTCTTGGGTAAACTTCTCAATATTCTCGATTTTTGCACCACGCCAGCCATAGATTGACTGGTCATCATCACCCACGATCATTACATTCGACTGCGGACCCGCCATCATTCGAAGCCAAGCATATTGAATGTTATTGGTATCTTGAAATTCGTCGACCAAAATATGCTTAAAACGCGCTTGGTAATGCTGGCGAATCGCAGCTTTATCACGCAACAACTCATGTGTACGTAATAAAATCTCAGCAAAATCGACTAGACCTGCACGATCACACGCTTCTTGATACGCCGAGTACAACTGCAAGTAGGTTTTTGTTACTGGATCATGGTAAGCATCGATGTGGTTAGGGCGTAGACCCTCATCTTTTTTACCGTTAATCCACCAGCAAACCTGACGAGGTGGCCATTGTTTTTCATCGAGGTTTTGCGCTTTAATCAATCGTTTTAATAAACGCTGCTGATCATCACTATCAATGATTTGAAAATCTTCCGGTAGCTTGGCATCCAAATAATGTGCGCGAAGAATGCGATGGCAAATACCGTGGAATGTACCATTCCACATGCCTGATGCTGTCCCCATCATCAACTCTTCTATACGACCACGCATCTCAGCCGCCGCTTTGTTAGTGAACGTCACTGACATAATCGAGAATGGTGATGCTTGCTCCACCGACATAAGCCATGCAATGCGATGAACTAACACACGAGTTTTACCACTCCCTGCGCCAGCAAGGACAAGCATATTTTCAAGTGGGGCTGCTACGGCTTCACGCTGTTTATCGTTAAGGCCGTCGAGAAGTAAAGATGGATCCATCATGAGCAAGCTACTGGTTATTTATACATAAAAGTTGATTATAACCTAAACAGTCCCCTTGAATCAGAAGAAAAATCAGAATTTTTTTAAGATTTTTAACGGTTGCAAATCAAACAATTGCGCAACATTTTGTTATCATTTTGGCTCGTGATATAAATTTGATGAAAGTTTTTCCGCTGGTTTTCTATCCTTTTATGTAAGCAAGTTAATGAATTGGCTTGCGAAATTAAATCAAGGAAATCAGTCTGAGGATATTACTATGAAAAAGTCTAATCTTGCCGTTACCGCTGCCATCACTGGCTTAATTGCACTTGGTGGAACCATGCTAACAGCGGCTCCTGCGGTCGCAGCAGAAAAGGAAAAATGCTACGGCGTGGCGAAAGCAGGCAAAAATGACTGCGCAACAAAAACCAGTTCATGTGCTGGTACAGCCAAAGAAGATAATCAAAAAGATGCGTTTGTAGTCGTACCAAAAGGACTATGTGGAAAACTTGCAGGCGGTATGACTGAAAGTTAAACCTTTTTATGTGAGGTGTGTTGATGCTCAACCATCACACCTCTCGTCTTTTATATCACGACCATAATTAGGGATGATAATACGTGACTCGAACAACGCATCATCACAAAGTTGGGGTTGGTTTACGCTCCCCCCATCATGAATTTTTTTCTACTGAGCCTGCGCAATTATCTTGGTTAGAAATACACAGCGAGAATTACTTTCAACCCTATTCTCCAGCCAGAAGAGTGCTACAACAGTTACTCGAAGAGTATCAAATAAGCTGTCATGGTATTGGGTTATCACTGGGGAGCGTTGAACGAATTAACCCTATTCATATTCAACAACTTCGCACGTTAATCGATGAAGTCGATCCAATCCTGGTTTCAGACCACTTAAGTTGGAGCGAAAATGGTGGTCATTATTTTAATGACTTACTACCACTTCCTTATACTGAAGAAGCACTGAACGTGTTTTGTCGTAATGTACTTGAGGTACAAGACGCACTAAAGCGTCCGTTGCTTATAGAAAATCCATCGAGTTATCTCAAGTTCAATCATTCAACCATCACCGAATGGGACTTTCTTGCGGAAGTTCACCGCCGTACTGAATGTCGCCTCCTGCTCGATTTCAATAACGTACATGTTTCTGCATTCAATCACGGCTTTGATAGCCAAACCTACCTACAAGCAATCCCAGCAGAAGCGGTAGATGAAATTCATTTAGCCGGATTTACCGTCAAACAATTGGAAAAAGGTGAGATTTGGATAGATACCCATAGCCAACCAGTCAGTGACGAAGTCTGGCGGTTATTTAAATCGTGGACACAGCAACATGGTACGCGACATACATTGATCGAGTGGGACTTAGATATCCCAGAACCTGAAATATTGCTCGCCGAAGCGAGTAAAGCCAGTCAATGCCTGTTTGAATTCGAAGAACAACGCGAAATCGAACACCCACAAGACACATTAAATAAAGACGTGAAGAGGCAAGTATCATGAATTTGTCTTTAGCTGAACTACAAGAACAATTTGCCAAATCACTCCATTATCAAGCCAAAGGTGAGCAATGCGATATTGTCAGTGATACTTTTTCAGCAGATGAACGAATGCAGATTTATCGCAATAATTTTATCATCAGTTTAAGTGAAGTCCTTCAAACAACCTATCCCATGGTAACCGCCCTCATTGGAGAAGAGTGCTTTGAGCAAATTGCGCGACAACATGTTTTAACTCATCCTCTCACGGTCGGAGATGTTTCTCACTATGGCGATGGGTTTGAATCGACCATTCTCTTATTTGACGAAGTGGCTAAAGCCGCGCCGTACTGTGCTGAAGTTGCGCGCTTTGAATGGGCTCAAGATCTTGCACAACAAAAATATAATACTCAGCAAATACGCCCAGCCAGACCATTAGCACATTTAGCCACGCTCAATGAAAACCAACATGGTGACATTCGCTTTCAGCTTCACCCTGATGTCATGCTTTTTCAAAGTGAGTATTCACTCTTTTCTTTGCAGCACGCTATCAATAACCATCAATTCGATGGGCTTAATATTAACCTTGCGGAACAAGGTGTCATCGCCTGTCATCGTGATGGGACGGTTTGGGCTCACACTCTCGAACACTCAGCTTATCGGCTATTAAGTGATATTCAATATGGCCAACCCCTGAGTGCAATCGCGGAACCATTATTGGCACAATTAAATGTCTTAATCGAGCTCAATCTCATCGCTGGTTTTTACATAAATGAGCTTTTGGACACCCATAGACCAGAACATCACTAAGGAGAATCGAATGACGAATAACACTCGCAGTATCGTTGAAACTTATGACGCCTTAATTGAGCAATTACAGTACGTTTTTGTTCCCGTTTTACTGCTGTTTTGTCGTTTATGGGTTGCTTGGGTCTTTTTCAATTCAGGAGTCATTAAAATTTCATCTTGGGATAGCACGCTTTATTTATTTGAGTACGAATACCAAGTCCCACTCATTCCTTGGACACTAGCAGCCTATATGGGTACCGCTGCGGAACTTATTTTACCGGTATTCCTCACATTGGGCTTACTGACTCGACCGATGGCAGCAATTTTATTTGTCTTCAATATCATCGCCGTTGTTTCTTATCCACTACTTTGGGAAAAAGGCTTTTACGACCACCAGCTGTGGGGAATGATGATTTTAGTGGTTGTAGTTTGGGGACCTGGGCCACTTTCACTCGACAAGATAATCAAAAGCAAACTACAAAGTTAGCTCTAACATTGAATACTTAATTTTTTAAGCTCTTAACGTACTAGACTCTTAACGTACTAGGCTCTTAATTTCCTAGACACTTAAATTCTTGAACTCAAAAAAAAACAGCCTCCCAAATGGAAGGCTGTTTCTCTTTATGCACTACCCGAAGAACTTAAAGTAGGACGAGTAGATAATGTGTTGCCCTAAGCTGTAATACCACAGTGGCGCAGTAAGGCATCAATTTGAGGCTCACGACCTCTAAAGCGTTTAAACAGTTCCATTGGCTCTTCGCTGCCGCCCATTTCAAGAATATTATTCAAGAAACTTTGGCCAGTTTCTTTATTGAAGATCCCCTCTTCTTCAAAGCGAGAGAACGCATCCGAAGACAAGACTTCAGCCCAAAGGTAGCTGTAGTAACCAGCACTATAACCACCAGCAAAAATATGACTAAAGCTGTGAGAAAAACGATTCCACTCTAGGCTTGGTAATACCGCTACTTTTTCTTTCACGCTCGCTAACGTTTCTAATACACGCGGGCCAACTTCTGGATCGTATTCCGTGTGTAAGGTGAAATCGAACAAGCCGAATTCTAGCTGACGTAAAATAAACATCGCTGATTGGAAGTTCTTCGCCGCTAACATTTTATCGAGCATTTCTTTTGGTAGAGGCTCGCCTGTTTCATAGTGACCAGAGATAAAGGCAAGTGCATCCTCTTCCCAACACCAGTTCTCTAAGAATTGACTTGGTAGCTCAACCGCATCCCACGGCACACCATTAATGCCTGAAACTGCACCCGCATCAACTTGCGTCAACATATGATGAATACCATGACCGAATTCATGGAATAACGTCACGACTTCATCATGGGTAAATAGTGCAGGCTTACCACCAACTGGCTTATTGAAGTTACATGTGAGGTACGCAACTGGCGTTTGTAATTCTCCAGCTAACGTAATTCGACGACCACGACAATCATCCATCCAAGCGCCACCACGCTTGTGTTCACGAGCGTATAAATCTAGGTAGAAACTACCTCGTAGCTGACCCTCACCATCAAAGATATCAAAGAAACGAACAGATTCGTGCCACGTGTCAATTCCCTCACGCTCTTTTACTGTCATACCAAAAACGCGGTTAAGTACTTCAAATAGACCACTAACTGCTTTTGATTCAGGGAAATAAGGACGCAGTTCTTCATCTGAAATTTGGAATAAGTGCTGCTTTTGCTTTTCGCTGTAATAAGCGATATCCCAAAGATTTAGCGTATCGACACCAAATTCTTTCTTAGCGAACTGGCGAAGTTCTTCCACTTCTCTCTCGCCTTGAGGCTTAGCTTTCACGGCAAGATCATTTAGGAATCCTAATACTTGTGCAGGATCTTCCGCCATTTTCGTTGCCAGTGATTTTTCACTGTAAGTATTAAAACCAAGCATTCGTGCAACTTCATAACGTAGCTTCAATTTTTCAGCGATCAGTTCTGAGTTATCCCACTTACCCGCATTAGGGCCACGATCAGAAGCACGAGTGACATAAGCTTCATAAAGCTCTTTACGAAGATCTTGATTGTCACAGTAAGTCATCACTGGCAAGTAAGATGGAATATCTAATGTGAGCAGATAACCATCCAACTCTTTTGCTTGTGCCGCCGCCTGAGCAGCTGCTAATGCCGATTCAGGCATCCCTGCTAATTCTTTTTCATCAGCCACATGTTTAGTCCAACCCATAGTGGCGTCTAATACATTATTAGAGAACTGCGAGCTCAGCTCAGACGTACGCTTGCTGATTTCACCGTAACGGTGTTGCTCATCGGCAGGTAGACCAATGCCTGATAACTCAAAATCACGTAGTGCATCAGTAATCGTTTTCTGTTGTGCGCGATTCAGTTGGGCAAACTCTTCACTCGCCTTAATCGCTTTGTATGCATCAAACAAACCTTTATGCTGACCAACCCATGTTCCGTAATCAGACAGTAATGGCAGACAGCTCTCATAAGCGTCACGTAACTCATCACTGTTCATGACTGAATTCATATGGCTCACTGGTGACCAAATACGACTTAGGCGGTCATCAGCCTCTTCAATCGGTGCAACTAAGTTCTCCCACGTTGGGTGAGTATTGTCTTTTAATACCGATTCGATTTTTGTGCGACAGTCTGAGATCACTTGCTCAACTGCAGGATGAATGTGTTCCGGCTTAATCTGTGAGAATGGCGGTAAATCCGTAAAGGTAAGAAGAGGATTAGACATAAAGCATTCCTTTTGTTGGAGTAAGCGAACTGACGGGTTCGTCTTTTGAGTATATCGAGTAATTTCAGCGTTCTGGATTCCATCACCAAAAATCACCGTGTTATATAAGTAAATATAGGTAAGTTAAGCGATTTTCAATAGCCATCATCATGGTTTCGTCATAGTGGCGGCTAAATGTCGTGAACAAGGCTCCCGTAGGCCAATTACTTTGAACTGGGTTTGAGTATATAATGAGCCATATTATTTCCATCTATACCTAACAAAATGAAGAAGTAGGTTCGCGAGAAGTCAGTACTAAACGAAAGCATCACTAAACGTTGCTATCGAATAGACGAACATCAACGCCACCAGCACTACTTCAAATTACAGGTGTATTTATTCAATACGGTCATGCGACCGTTTAGAGAGTGTCCTTTGCTTAGTTATCGTCATAGCTTCCACGCCGGAAACCACGCAGATGTCGTCAAACACATCGTACAAAGCCTAATTTTGAATGCCTTATGTCAAAAAGATAAACCATTCGTTTATCATGATACGCACTCTGGCGTTGGCCGTTACGACCTGACTCATGAATGGTCTGAAAAAACCGGTGAATACAAGCAAGGTATCGCTCGTATTTGGGACAAAAATGATATCCCAGAAGAGATTCAAAGCTACCTTGAAGCGATCAAATCACTAAATAACGGTGAAACTCTTCGTTACTACCCTGGTTCACCACGTGTGGCGCGCGCTCACTTACGTCGCCAAGACCGCATGGTATTAACTGAACTTCATCCAAGTGATTTCCCACTATTAGAACAAGAATTTGACCGCGATCGCCAAGTTGCTATCTACAAAGAAGATGGATTTAAACGCTTAAAAGCAAGCCTGCCACCGCAAGAACGCCGTGGTTTAGTGCTAATCGATCCTCCTTATGAGTTAGCAAAAGAGTATCGCGATGTGGTTCAAGCCATTGCTCAAAGCCACAAGCGCTGGGCTACTGGTATTTACGCGATTTGGTACCCGGTAGTTAACCGTTGTGATATCGAAGATATGATTGAGGGCTTAGAGGGATTAGGTATCCGCAATATTCTTCAAATTGAATTGGGCGTATCCCCAGACACCAATGAACGTGGTATGACTGCGTCAGGCATGATTGTTATCAACCCGCCGTGGAAGTTGGAAAGCCAAATGAATGCAATCCTTCCATTCCTTAAAGAAGCGATTGCACCAGTAACGGGCCACCACAAAGTAGAATGGATCGTACCAGAGTAAGTCTGTGTAAAATCTATTTTAAAAGAACAAAAATAAATCAGAAGGTAGATTGAGTTCAACCAATCTACCCTCAATATAAATAATAATCAGAATTAAAACTCATAGGGATCGTGTGGTTGGTTAAGATTACGCGCACCCGCATAACAATTGGAGAAAGTAATGGCGACTCATTTTGACTATATCTGTATTGGTGGCGGTAGTGGTGGTATTGCTTCTGCAAACCGAGCATCAATGTATGGCGCAAAAGTGGCACTTATCGAAGCACAAGATCTAGGTGGTACGTGTGTCAACGTGGGTTGTGTGCCTAAGAAAGTCATGTGGCATGGCGCTCAAGTTGCTGATGCAATGAACCTATACGCTGAAGATTATGGCTTTGATGTAGATGTAAAAGGCTTTAATTGGAGCAAATTGGTAGAAAGTCGCCAAGCTTATATTGGCCGAATTCACGAATCTTACGACCGTGTACTTGGTAATAACAAAGTAAATGTTATCAAAGGCTTTGCTCGATTTGTTGACGAGAAAACCGTCGAAGTAAACGGTGAACATTACACTGCAGATCATATCTTAATCGCAGTGGGTGGCCGTCCAAGCATTCCAAATATCCCTGGCGCAGAATACGGTATCGATTCAAATGGATTTTTTGAACTGAACGAGCAACCAAAACGTGTCGCCGTGATTGGCGCAGGTTACATTGCAGTAGAAATTGCAGGTGTACTACACGCACTAGGTTCAGAAACACATTTATTCTGTCGTAAAGAAACGCCAATCCGTAGCTTTGATCCAATGATCATCGACACGCTCGTTGAGGTGATGAATACAGAAGGCCCAACGCTACATACTCACTCTGTACCTAAAGAAGTGGTTAAAGAAGCAGATGGTAGCCTAACGCTGCACCTAGAAAATGGTGAAAGCCAAAACGTTGATAGCCTAATTTGGGCAATTGGTCGTCATCCGGCAACAGACGCAATCAACTTAGCGTCAACCGGTGTTGAAACCAATGACCGTGGTTATATCAAAGTCGACGAATATCAAGAAACCAACGTAAAAGGTATCTACTGTGTTGGCGATATCATGGAAGGTGGTATTGAACTGACACCCGTCGCGGTTAAAGCTGGTCGTCAACTTTCTGAGCGCCTATTCAACGGTAAAACCAATGCAAAAATGGACTACACCCTAGTTCCTACCGTGGTATTTAGTCACCCACCAATCGGTACTATTGGTTTAACAACGCAAGAAGCTGAAGAAAAATACGGTAAAGACAACGTGAAAGTCTACACCTCTAGTTTCACGGCTATGTACACCGCCGTAACCAAACATCGTCAACCTTGTAAGATGAAATTAGTGTGTGCTGGTGAAGACGAAACGGTAGTTGGTCTTCATGGTATCGGCTACACCGTTGATGAGATGATCCAAGGCTTTGGTGTTGCGATGAAGATGGGTGCAACAAAAGCTGATTTTGATTCAGTTGTTGCTATCCACCCAACTGGCAGCGAAGAATTCGTTACCATGAGATAAAGATATCTACCGTGATGCGATATTGTCGCTACAGTGAATAAATAAAAATCCGAGAGTGTTAAATCACGCTCGGATTTTTTTATACCTTAAACCAAGATTACTTTACTTGTTGCAGGTACTTGTACACCGTTGGCTCTGAAATATTCAAACTGTGCGCTACTTTCCCAACCGTTCCTTTCAACAAGAAGATACCCTCATTGTTTAAGTCGGTAACAATGGTAATTTTGTCTTCTTTAGACAAATCATCCAGCGCCACTGGGTAAGCTGCTAATACCTTATCAATGCGCATATCTACCATCTCTGGAATGCTCACCCCTAAGTGTTCATCAATTTGATCGTCTTCTGAAATGTTGGGATAGCCTGAAAGCAGTGAATCAATAAATCTTTTTGCATTCACAAATTGCTCGACCATCATATTGATACAAAGGGCTCCGACAATCTTCTTTTCTGAATCTCGTATATACAGCGTTGCGCATTTCAGCTTTTTATTTTCTTTCGATAAACCAACATAATTGCAGTGATAATCAACCGACTTATCTGTTGCTAAAGACTTAGCAACCAAGTTAGTTATCGGATCCCCGACTTTACGTCCACTGATGTGACCATTTCTGATCTTGTAAATAGACTGCTCTAAATCAGACACGTCGTGTAGAACAACTTCAACGTCTTCACCTAGAAAATCAGCCAGCATATCCACCATTGGCTCATAAAATGACAAGTAATCCATCCTAGGTGCTCCTTTCTTCCCCTTAAGAATATAATAATTTATCACAAATCCTCGAAATAAGTCAGTTTGTATAATTATTTTTATAAAACACAGCCATTTGAGATCATAATCACGGTTTAGTGATAATTTTTTAGTAATAATATATAAAACAAACCTCAAAACGATAATTTTTTATCTATTCGACCTCCTAAGAGTAAAATTTATGTGGAAAAAGCTTGAGCCATACCGCTCATCAATAGTGTTACTAATGGCACTTATCATTGGCGCAATCTTCGGTATCGCGGCACCTGAACTTGCACTAAAAGTAAAACCAATCGGTCAAATCTTTCTAAACCTCCTTTTCATGGTGATCGTTCCTCTGGTTTCACTTAGTGTTATGTCTTCAATTGCGAGCATGACTGACCTGAAAAAACTTGGCAAAATCCTAGGCCTTGTATTGGTTATCTCAATCGCGATGGCTTTCTTCCCTGCACTGGGTATTGTTGGCATCGCACAGATGTTCGACATCTCTCAAGGTGTAACTATCGACCTTAGCCAAGAGTTCACTGGCGGCAACGGCGGTATGGATTTCGTTAGCATGTTCACCACCAATGATTTTGTTGGTCTACTGTCTAAATCAAACATCCTTGCACTGATCATCATGTCTGTACTTGCAGGTATCGCGACAAGCCAAGCTGGTGAGAAAGGTCAGAAAATTGCTGAACTTATCGATGCTGCAAACGCTATCGTGATGAACATCGTAGGCCTAATCATGAAGCTTGCTCCTGTTGGTCTTGGTGCATTCTTCGCAGCAACAATGGCTTCACAAGACAGCTCAATCCTTGCTCCTCTAGCAACGGTTATCGGCCTACTTTGCGGCTACATGGTGGTTTACTACGTCGTTGGTGCTTGCGTTTACTCGTACATCGGTGGTGGTGTGAATGGTGTGAAACAATTCTGGAAATACGCAGCGGCGCCTTCTATTACGGCACTAGGTACTTGTTCATCTCTAGGTACACTGCCAGTAACGATTAAAACAGCTGACAACATGGGCATCCGTAAAGATATCTACGATATCTGTATCCCACTGTTCGTAAACTTAAACAAATCTGGCGTAGCAATCACTGCAGCAATCAAAGTGGTCTTCATCTACGCAGTACTTGGTCTACCGTTCACTTTTGATGTATTCGCTATGACTATGGTTATCGCGGTGCTATCTGCAATCATCATTGGTGGTGTACCTGGTGGTGCTTTCCTAGGTGAAATCTTCATCGTAACCACTCTAGGTCTACCACTTGAAGCAATTCCAGTACTTGTAGTAATCGGCACTGTGTGTGATGCACCAGCAACCGTACTAAACGTAGTTCACGACTTAAACGCAACACAAATCGTAGAACGCTTCATGGGTAAAGAAACACAACAACAAGAACAATCTCAACCTGTTGAACAATTGGCATAGGACACAGAAAAATGACAAGCAAACATATCGAAACAAAATTAGTTAACGCTGGCCGTAAATCACGTTTCCTACAAGGTTCTGTAAACCCAGTAATCCAACGTGCTTCTTCACTTGTATTTGAAAGTGTTCAACAGAAAAAACACGCAACAGCTAACCGCGCTAAAGGCGAATTGTTCTACGGTCGTCGTGGCACCCTAACTCACTTCTCTCTGCAAGATGCAATGTGTGAACTTGAAGGTGGTGCTGGTTGTTACCTATACCCATGTGGTGCTGCTGCAGTTTCAAACTCTATCTTGGCATTCGTTGAGTCTGGCGACCACGTGATCATGACAGGCGCGGCTTACGAGCCAACTCAAGATTTCTGTAACATTGTACTGAAAGGTATGGGCGTAGAAACTACTTACTACGACCCAACAATTGGTGCTGAAATTGCTGAACTAGTGAAGCCAAACACAAAAGTATTGTTCCTAGAGTCTCCAAGCTCAGTAACAATGGAAGTACAAGACATCCCTGGTATCGTAAAAGCTGTTCGTGCGATTTCAGAAGATATCATCATCATGATCGACAACACTTGGGCTGCGGGTATCCTATTCCCAGCACTTGAGTACGGTATTGATATCTCAATTCAAGCAGGTACTAAGTACATCGTTGGTCACTCTGATGCAATGCTAGGTACTGCTGTAAGTAACGAACGTTGCTGGGATCGCCTACGTGAGCGTTCATACCTAATGGGTCAAATGGTTGACGCAGACACGGCATACGTTGCACTACGTGGCCTACGCACTATGGGTATTCGTCTTGCGCAGCACGAACAATCAAGTATTGAAGTAGCAAAATGGCTATCTGAGCGTCCTGAAGTTGCTGTGGTTAACCACCCTGCACTACCAAGCTGCAAAGGCCACGAATTCTATGTTCGTGACTTCAAAGGTTGTAACGGTCTATTCAGCTTCGTACTGAATAAAAAGCTAACTCAAGAAGAACTTGAAGCGTACCTAGATAACTTTGAACACTTCACCATGGCTTACTCATGGGGTGGTTACGAGTCTCTAATTCTTGCTAACCAACCAGAAGAGCTAAACGCAATTCGTCCAGCAAACCCTGTTGACTTCGAAGGTACGCTAGTACGTATCCACGTTGGTCTAGAAAATGTTGATGACCTAATTGAAGACCTGGAAAACGGCTTCAACCGTGTTTACAAATAATCGCGTTTAACCAATCATATTATTTAGCACCATCGACAGGTGGTGCTTTCTTGGAGTTTCCATGCAAGTCGTATTTTCAGAACAAGCACCAGCAGCGGTTGGCCCATTTTCTCAAGCTATCAAATCAAACGGTATGCTTTACCTTTCAGGTCAATTACCTCTAGACCCTGCAACAATGAAATTTGCTGCTGACACAGTAAATGGCCAATCACTACAGATTTTCAAAAACATTGATGCTGTGCTCGCTGAAGCAGGTTGTGACAAAACTAAAGTTGTGAAAACAACTGTATTTCTTTCAGATATGGCGAACTTTGCTGAGTTCAATGGTTTGTACGCTGAATACTTCGGTGAACATAAACCTGCTCGTTCATGCGTAGAAGTTGCTCGTCTTCCTTTTGATGCTCTGGTTGAAATCGAACTGATTGCTGAACTGTAATTTGCTCCCAGCCTGATTAAAGAAATCTAAAAACCACCGCTCCCCCCGGTGGTTTTTTTATATCCAATACAAAATAATGATCAATTAACCAGCAAAACACCACTCGAAACGCCAACTCGCTTCCAAAACTACAACATACAGCAGTTGATTAATTCACCAACCAATCGATTGACAACATAAAAGTTCATGCATCGATCACATTCCGAATGAAATTCTGTATGCGAAGTATCATTTACAATACAGAATGCGCTGATTTTTGTAAGAAAAATCCTACTAAAACAAACTCTTAACAAAAAAGAAGCATAATTAAAATGAATAAAAAAATATCACTGATTGCTGTGTCGGTTGCTCTAGCACTTTCTGGCTGTGGTTCGGATGATTCAAACAGCTCAACGGCAACACCTGTTACTGGCAAGTTTATCGACAATGCTGTTGAAGGTATGTTCTATACCACAACGTCAGGTAAATCAGGCTTAACCGGTAGTGAAGGCGAATATCAAGCAATGTCAGGTGATACCATCACTTTCTACATTGGCGGCAAAAACGGCCTAAAAGTAGGTGCTGGTTCTACTCGTGATGTACTAACACCATTCGAAGCGGCGGGTAAATATGAGCGTGCTGTAAACCTAGCTATACTTCTACAATCTCTAGATTCTGTAAAAGATGATAATGTCCTTACGATTCCTGATGAACTGCGTAATCCATCTTCAGATATTTTAAAGAAAATGGTAAGCCTATCACTGGATAATCGAGACAGTGTTGAAGCGTTCATTAGTTCATTAGGCAACGATTACACCATCGTTGATGAAGAAGCGGCGATTGCACACATGAACGACTCTTTCGGAGAGATGATTCGTGGTGGTGAAGGTCGTAACCCATTTATCCAGCAAGGTAAATTCGTACGCCAAATTCAAGTCACACAAAACGCAACTCAAAGCGGCACTACAAACACTTTTATCCACGCCGACACCATGATGGACGAAACGCTATATAACCGTACCCGTGGTATGAGCGAAATGACAATCGAAATGGCAGATGCTGATAATATCCGTGTTATGGCTGGCTCTATCGATTCTAGTATCTCCGGTGTTCGTGCATCAGCATACTTGACTTGTCTAGATAAAGGACATGAGTGGTCAGAAGACTCAAATAGCTGTTCAACAGATGTAGCTCTTAATCCGAAATTTAGTTTAGACGGTAACTATCAATACTTATTGCGCGATATTACTAAAGCATCTAAAACAGATGAAGCGCCTGAAGATCGTAAAGTATTTATGCCATTCCGTGCTGATACTATCGCACAACTAAACCACTACACCGCTAACCATGTACGTAATGACCGAGCACCAAACGAAGATAAAGACAGATGGAAGCGCGAAACCATGTCGGGTTCTTACGATCCTGTAACAGGCATTTACACTGAGATCATGAAAGATACATCGCTTGTCATTGGTAGTAATGACATCGCCTGTGATAGCACCGGAAATAACTGTACCGATAGCCGTACCTCAGAAAAAGTATTCTACTCATACAATGTAGAAAAAGATGCTAAAGGTAATTTTGCTGATCGCTACATTGATTTTGTAGGTACTTGGGAAACAACTGCTATTTGTAATGATGGTCAAAGTGCTGTTATGACCACTGTTTTCACAGAAGAAGGTCAATATATTAAAGGTCAAGAATGTGGCACTGGAGGGTCAAATGATTCGTATTATGCATCGGAAGATCAACCAACGTCACCACAAGATATTACCGACACGGATCTGTACAAATATGACGTCACCAGTGACATGTGGTGGTTTGGTCAAACAGGACGTGAATCAAAAGCAACACTAACTGAACTGAATACCCTTGTCCGTTACTGTGATGCTGATAATTACCAACAAGGTGAGCCTTGTGTTGAGAATAATGGTTCTGGTGGCTCATTCGAACCTATTTACTATGTTAAATGGGAATACCAGCCAGCAGGTAAAAACTGGGACCAAGGTTTGCTAATCCGAACAAAAACAAACCGTTCTGGTCAAGTTGAAGACTTTAGCATCATGCAAAAAGTGAAATAATTTACTACTTTGCAAAAAAAAGAGCGGATTGAATCCGCTCTTTTTTATGCTGTTTTCATCACCACCACAGCGGTGATCATCACGATGATCCCAACCCAACCGATGGGTTTTAATTTCTGTCCAAACAGGAAGTAACCACCTATCGCTGTGCCTAAAATGCCAATCGCTCCCCAAGAAGCGTACGCAATCGCTAAGTCTATTTCTTTTACCGCTTGGGCTAATAAAGTAAAGGCACTCATAACGAGTAAAATAGACAACACGCCCCAGCGTTTATATCGGAAACCCTCTGAGCGTGTCAGAGCCATATTGGCCAGAATATCGACCAGCGCCGCCATAACAACAAAGCCAAAAGAGACACTAAAAAACTGATCCATTAGTTTTTCTCCTCTTTTACTTTAGGCCCATGATGGGGCTCTCCCAAAGTAACACATACAATACCAACCACCGCGAGGCCAAGCCCCACCAGTTGTTGAGCATTCAAGTCAGAATCAAATAAGAACAAAGAAACCACGGTAATGAGAGAGATACCAAGCCCCTCCCAAATAGCATATGCAACACCAATAGAAATTTGCTTCGCAGCTAACGACAAAAAGTAGTAAGAAATGGCAATGAGTAGGTACATAACTAAGTACCCCCATATCGCATCGTTATTGCTAATAAAGTTCATGGTACTCGTCCCCGCCACTTCAGCCACAATGGCAAGCAGTAAGAACATTCGTGCAAGAAACATCATTCACCTTCATAGAAAGAAATAACGGAGAATTTTCGCTTCATATCGCCAAGTTATCGCTGCAAGCACAGCATTAACAACTTCGCTTTTTTGAGTAATCTAAAAAGTAGAGATGGGAAGAAATTCAACGGTCGCAGTGAGCGACCCCTACAGGTTATCGCTGGGTAAGAAAAACCGAAAGGTAATTGAGATATTCAAATATGAATATCTCTCTAATTTTGTTCACTATAGACTGCTTTCTTGTAGTGCGGTACTGATCACCTGATGCAAGTGTTGGTGTAAAGGATGATTACGGTAAGTCTGCAAATAACCACCAGAAATCACAAAGTGACTAAATTCACGGTTAACCGTCGGCATAGGATAGCTTTCCACGCCATCCATTAATCGAGCGGTACTTTGACTAGCAAACATGATCGCATTTGTCTCCAGCAACATCTGCTGAGCCACTCGTAAACTGTAAGATTTCAGAATGACATTGGGTTGATAGCCCATGCGTTGATACTCTGATTCAACTGTACACTCGGGTTTATAAAGATCCGGAGAGGGTAAAGAAATGATCGGCAACTGAGATACGGTAGGCCATTCATTACAAAGTGATAGGGTCGGATGGTTTGATCTTGCGACGATCATACGTTTTTCCCGATACAGCGGTCGCATGTAGATATCACTTAATAAATCCGTTTCTTGATCCAAAATGCAATACTCGTGCAAGCCTTCCAACATCTCATCTTGGCTATAAGCACTCCAATGAGAAAAGCAAAACGACGCGTTGGGAAATGCGCGATAGCAATGTTTCAGCAGCACAGCCCCTTGTTCATCCATCAAAAAAGGATCAATAACAATAGAAATACGCCCGGTGTAACTGTGTGCATCGAAGTTTTCAAACTCATTCAACACTTTTTCTATCGGTCTTAGAATATTATCGAATTCTTCTGCCAAGCGTATTGCCATTGGTGATGGTTCAACGCCATGTGCTTTACGTACAAACAGTGACTCGTTAAACACAGCTTTTAGTTTCATCACGCCACGACTGGCGCTCGGTTGCGAAATACCTAATTGTTTAGCCGCAAGTTTAATACTCTTATTGTCGACCACGGCTTTTAGTAAACGCATTAAGTTTAGGTCTAAAGAATCAAGTTGATGAGACATCGTGCTACCCGTTAGAGGCGACTTATTAAATACAGTCAGGAAACATAACTACAGGCTTGCAGCATACTAAAGTTTCCTGACTTTGGTAATCGCTAACCCTAACCTAAAATAGAGACCTGAGAGGCCTGCCCATTGGGTCACATTAAATCAATAGGGTTAAGAAGTTACGCCAGAATTCACACACATCACATTAAGCAGTGACGTCCCTTTTAATTGGTTTACTTTACCACTGGTGAATAGGCCCAATCGTTCTTTCCCCCAATACGGAAGATGTATTGGCCAATCATTTTTTGTCATAACCTTTGAATCTAATAGCATTTCCCACTGCTGCTGATTCGGTAAGGTCATCCCTAACCCATTACATAAAGAAGCGGCCCCGTCATAGCTTAAACGATTCCACGGCAAGCCATTTTCCATATAAAACTGCTCATCGGTAGAGAGCATATAAGGAACTTGATAGCGGGTGTCTGAAAGCAATGTTTGCACTCGAATCGCCACTTCCGTGGTTTTCTTTGCTGGCTTGGCCGGTTCGACGGAGGTAAGGTTTGTCTCAATTTTTTTGCTTGGCGCAAAGACCGACGTGACTTGCTTTTGAGTCGTTTTCGTCGCTTTCGGCACCTCTTTGTGATCATTCAATGATGATTGTTGTGAAGTGGTGGATTGCGGAACGGTAGATTGTGGAACGGCAGATTGCGGAGCGGTGGAACGTTTTTCGCCTTTTACCACTTCACGGATAAAAGCTTCTTTGTAGGTCGTGAGCTGTTTTACTTGTGATAAATCACGTTTTGCTTGAGAGAAATCAGTATATGGACCAATTAGACACCGGTAGTCCTTACCCTCTTTTTTCATCCAAACGTCTGTCGATATACGAGCATAAATAGGCTTTGCTTGTGCTAAAGCAAGGGGCTCTACTAATAAGCCACACTGTATCCAAAAGTTGGATTGCTGACCACGAGGTTGCTGCTTACCCCATAAACCTTTGCCAATTGGACAAGAAGTATCAAGCATCGGCAGTTCTTGAGTCGATGATTGAGTCGCATCACAAAGAAATTCTTCTGCCATTGCTGAGGGTGACATCAACGGCAAAGCACATAATGCAATACCGGCAAGCTTTAACATCGTATATTTCGGTAATCGGGTCATATTGATATCCATTCGCTAATCTCAAATCTTTTCATACCCAGCCTTTGCTGCACATATCAGATGTTTGTCCGGGTATCTCTGCATTATTAATGACTCACTGTGGAGAAAAGATGAATGCAAAAAAAGAGCCGCAATTCATTGCGGCCCCCAGTGTAAATAAGATTAAGTGTTCAATTCTCCAGCGAAGATCACCCTTTATAGATTTTTGGGTTAAACACGTCGCGTAACCAGTCGCCAAGGAGGTTAATCACCAGCACCAAAGTCACCAATACAATCCCTGGAAACGCCGTAATCCACCAAGCGCCAGAGAAAATATAGTTAAAACCAATACTAATCAGAGCGCCCAAAGAGGGTTGATCCACCGGCAAACCCAGACCTAGGAAAGAAAGTGCCGCTTCCGACATAATGGCATTCGCAACTTGCACGGTTGAAATCACCAAAATTGGAGATAAACAGTTAGGCAAAATATGACGGAACATAATACGAGGCGCTTTGAAGCCCATCACTCGCGCAGCTTCAACATACTCTTTTTTCTTTTCTGCGAGTACAGAAGCACGAACCGTACGGGCATACTGTGGCCATTCGGCAACCCCGATAATCACCACCAGCATAATGACCGCATATTGATTGTAAAAATCACTACCAAAGCTCGCTTTGAAAATAGCGGAGACAATAATGGCAACCATCATGGTTGAAAAAGACAACTGAACATCAGCAAAACGCATCAGGAAGTTATCGATTCGACCACCAAAATAACCCGCAGATAAACCAATAACGATGCCTAAGAACAGTTGTAAACCAACCGCTAAAAAACCAATGGTTAGAGACAGTCTAGAACCATAAAGAATCGTGGAGAGTATGTCTCGGCCTTGCTCATCAGTCCCAAGCAGGAAGCGTTCTTCACCTCCCTCCATCCATGATGGCGGCAGTTCTGAGTCCATGATGTCTATTGATGCCAAATCATAAGGATCAGTCGGCGCAATCAAAGGAGCAGCTAACGCCAGCACCAAGAAACACATAAAGACAAAGAAACTGAACATGGCGACTTTGTCGCGCAAGAAGTAGTACAGAAAATCCGATTGTTTAAAACGAGCCCAACGTGACGGAGCTTCAGCAAGTTGTTCCATGA
The DNA here is from genome assembly GCF_003605645.1 of Vibrio sinensis. Classification (GTDB taxonomy): domain Bacteria; phylum Pseudomonadota; class Gammaproteobacteria; order Enterobacterales; family Vibrionaceae; genus Vibrio; species Vibrio sinensis. The sequence goes on from NZ_QVMU01000018.1 coordinate 36,300, forward strand.
TTAAGCTCCTTTACCAGTAAGGTTAACGGTTGGGTTAATAATGCCGTACATCAGGTCAACAATGGTGTTAGTGACAACGAAAATAAGCCCAACAAAGATAACGTAGGCTGTAATTAACGGCGTATCGACTCGATTAATCGCTTCCAAGAATAAGAAGCCTGTGCCCGGCCACTGAAAAACTGTTTCCGTCAAAATCGTATACGCGACCATGGTACCAATCTGTACTCCACCCACGGTCAATACCGGCAACATGGTATTTTTAAGTGCGTGTTGATAATAAATTTTGTTCAGTGCCAGTCCTTTTGCTTTAGCAAATTTAATGTATTCCGAGCTCAACACTTCCAACATTTCAGAACGCACCAAACGAATAAATAGCGGCAACATGATAGAGGCTAAAGAAATACAAGGTAGAACCAAGTGCGCTAAGCCATCCAGCGTGAAATACCCAGATTGCCAACCTAAAACATTCGCCGTTTCACCTCGTCCATAAGATGGGAGCCAACCGAGTTCAATTGAGAAGACATACATCAACATAATGGCGGTTAAAAAGACCGGAATAGAAATACCAACACTACTTAAAGCCATCACAACTTTGGTGAAAAAGCTTTTGGGGTGAATCGCAGAGTAAACCCCTAACGGAATAGAGCAGACAATAATGATCACTGCTGCACCAAAGACAAGCTCGAGAGTGGCCACTAACTTATCAAGAATAACGTCCACCGCCGGACGTTTAAAGAAGTACGAAGTACCGAGATCCCCTTGCAGGGCGGCACCGATAAATCGAGTATATTTGGTAATGAAGGGATCGTTGAGACCGAGATCATCTCGCAAAGCTTGACGCTCTGCTTCAGAAACGGACTGGCCTACAAGCTCACGCAACGGGTCACCCAAGTTATCCTGGATGGCAAACGCCACTAAACTGATCACAAACATCACTATCAGTGCCTGAAACAGGCGATTGACCAGAAACGAAAACATTCCTTGCCCCTTTATCTATCCATAGAATTCTGTCTGCCTTGAAATTCATGAAACCAAGACAGATGATACTTTCAGCCTAATATTGATACTTAATCCGACTGAAATAAAATTAAGTACATTCAACGTGTAGAATTAAGTGTCACTATCAACGTTTAAAATGAACATATTGATAGTGAACACTTACTTTAGTTTACCGCTTCACTTTAATTACTTAACCACTAGGTCGCCAAAGTAAGGCATTACCATTGGGTTAACGATATCCGCCGCTTTCACGTTAGATTTCGCGCCCCACGCTTCACTTTGCCAATGTAGAGGAACAAATGCAGCATCGTTGTACAGCGTTGCTTCTACGCCTTTCAGCATAGCTGCACGTTTAGCTGGATCAGTTTCGATGTTAGCCGCTTCAACCACTGCATCCATTTCTGGATTAGAGTAGTAACCACAGTTGTACTGGCCACGACCGGTATCTTCGTTACGCGTCATGGTTAGGAACTCATTAAAGTTCGCTGAATCTTCTGTATCTGAGTGCCAGCCGATCATCAACATATCTGCTGCACACAGGTCAAACTCAGGCCAGTATTGCGCCTTAGGCATGGTTTTAAGATCAACCTTGATACCGATTTTCGATAGCATTGCCGCCGCCGCTTGTGCCACTTTAGCGTCATTCACGTAACGGTTGTTCGGTGCCATCATGCTCAGAGTAAAGCCATCTTCATAACCCGCTTCTTTCATCAGCTGTTTAGCTTTTTTCAGATCGTAACGTGGTACCAGTGCAGTATCATGACCGACATAACCGTCAGGACTTTGTTGGCCTGCCGCAGTCGCGAAGCCTTTCATGATTTTCTTCACGATACCTTCGTTGTTAATCGCATGCACAATAGCTTGACGTACACGTACATCTTTTAATGCTTCATTACTGTTTTGGTTCATTTGGAACGTGATGATACGAGTACCCGGTAGCGTCACAAGATCGATGCCCTCAGCCGACTTCACGCGCTTATGGTCGTTCGGTGCTACTGGGTGAATCATATCCACACCACCAGAAAGTAGTGCAGCTACACGAGTCGCATCTTCTTTGATTGGTACAAGCGTAAGCTTCTCTACGTTACCTTCTGATTCCGTATCCCAGTAATCACCAAAGCGTTCAAACTCGACTTTTACGCCTTGTTCACGCTCAGTCACGATAAATGGACCAGTACCAGAAACGTTAGTTGATGCAAAAGAATTGCCGTGTTTCACTAACTCAGATTTATCTTTACCATCAGCGGTCTTACCTGAATAAAACTTACTATCCATTGGGAAGATATAAGTCGCCGTTTGAAGAACCAATGGATATGGACCTTTGGTCACTAGGTCAAAAGTGTAATCATCCACTTTCACAATCTTCTCATATGGGTCGAAGATCGCTTTAAAATCTGGTGAGCTTTGTAGACGGTCGAAAGTCCAAACTACATCATCAGCAGTTAGTGCGTTACCAGAGTGGAACTTCACTCCCTCACGTAGTTTGAAACGCATAGTCTTGTCATCAATACGTTCCCAGCTTTGTGCAAGACGAGGTTCAAAATCCATCTCTTGGGTGAAGCGAACAAGTGGATCAAATACCATGTGTGACATTTGCAGCGTACCGCCAGATAGCTGCTCATGTGGGTCTAAAGATACTGGGTCAGCTGCGTAGCCAACTTTAATATCTGCTGCCATAGCGTTAAAGCTTAGACCTGCAGCCATTAGCGCCACTGCTAATTTGCTTTTCATGGTTTTCATTGCATAACTCCTTATGCGGGATCCAATCCCTAATTGTTGTGTTTGCATCAAATTGATAGCGAAGCTACTGCCTGCCATCCACGACTTATGCCGTTTTTATTGCTTCTCTTAATCCGGTAAATTCCGGCATCAAAGAAATAAGTTGTTTACTGTATTCATGCTGCGGAGCAGTAAATAAACGTTCAGTAGGAGCGACTTCAAGTAACGTACCCATCTTCATTACACCAACGCGGTCGCACATTTGGCGAATAACCGGCAAATCATGGCTAATAAATAACATGGTGAGGTTGAGCTCATCTTGAAGGTCTTTAAGTAAGTTCAGAATCTGTGCCTGTACCGATACATCCAATGCTGAAGTCGGTTCATCACAAATAAGTAGACGTGGCCTTGTAGCAAGAGCGCGCGCGATAGAAATACGTTGACGCTGACCGCCAGAAAATTCATGTGGGTATTTCACGCCTGCCATTCTGCCTAAACCAACATGATCTAACAGATCGTTAACGATCTGTCGCGTTTCTGCTTCACTATTGGTAAGTTTATGAAAGCGAATAGGTTCTGCGATGATATCGAAAATTTTCATGCGTGGATTCATCGAAGAGTATGGGTTTTGAAACACCATCTGCATTTGGCGACGTAAAGGACGACGCTGCTTTTCAGAGGTCATTGCCGTTAAATCGGTTCCCTCAAAGGTTACTCGTCCTGAGTTCGGTGCATATAGACCGGCAATAATTCGAGCGATAGTCGATTTACCCGATCCCGATTCCCCAACAAGACCGAAAGTCTCACCTTCAATCACATCAAAACTGACATTGTTAGATGCTTGAACGTATTCACGTCGACTTTCAAACAATGAATCTTTCGTCACAAAGCGTAGACTGACATTTTCAACGGTTAATAGAGAACCCTCATAAGAGCGCTGATCTTGGCTTTGCCCTAACCAGTGATTTTTAACGTCTAACGGTTCCATTTCGTGCGCTTCTTCTATGTAGCTCACCAAAGGAAAACGAGACAATTTAATATCTGAACGAGGCACTGCTGAAATTAAGCTGCGAGTATAGGAATGATCGGGATCGCCAAGAACCTTAGCCGTGGGGCCAAATTCAACTAAATCACCACGGTACATTACCGCAACGCGATCCGTTACATTGGAAACAACACCCATATCGTGGGTAACCAACATACAACCTACGTTGTTCTTAATGCACAACTCACGAATCAAACTCAAGATTTGGTCTTGGATAGAAACATCTAAAGCCGTGGTCGGTTCATCTGCAATAATTAAATCGGGCTCGCCGGCTAGCGCTATCGCAATCACAACACGCTGACGCATACCACCAGAAAACTGGTGAGGGTATTGTTTCAAACGATTTTCAGGTTGTGGGATACCGACTTGGTTCATTAATGACAATGAACGCTGATAAGCTTCTTCATCTGTCACCGACATGTTGGCGTGAATGGTTTCTTTTAACTGCTGTTCAACCGTAAAAAGAGGGTTCAACGAAGTCATCGGATCTTGGAAGATAAAACCAATTTTTGAACCACGCACTTTGCGCATCTGCTCTGGGGATAAACCAGAGATTTTCTCTCCTTCAAGATAAACATCACCACTGGCGATCAAACCTGGAGGGCTTAACAAATCAATGACGGCATTACCTACCGTTGATTTCCCCGCACCAGACTCGCCAACAACACCAACAATTTCACCACGTTCAATATTTAATGACAGCGACTTAACAGCCGCATGCACACCATGACGTGACGGATATTCAATACGAAGGTTTTTAACTTCTAAAAGTGACATTACCAGACCTCTACTGCTTTGGCAGTTTTCTGCCCTGTCTGTAAAAATGAATCCATTCTTTGCCAGAACAGTGTTCTGACAATTTACAAGAGCATCAATTTGGCAAATATTTCACAAAAAAGCAACAAACACAGTATAAAAAGTCGAAATGGAACAAAAAACAAGCAGCATATCAAAATATCTATGCATAACCTTTGGATCATTCATTGTCATATTCTTAGCTTACTTAATGGTATAACCAGTCAAAAACACCACTAAAATGATTAAAACAGGCTAAATAGCTAAAAGGCCTACCAAAGCAAACTGCATACTCAAACATATAAATCGCATACTTAATCGTTAACAGTGACGATACATAACATCAATGAAGTAGTGTTATTTCAGACAATTAGATCTCCATAAAAGACCGAATCCAGCATAGACACCAAAAACATAAGGAATTGGCAGTTAAATCATTCAATGAAGTACTCATAAGTTGCTTAGGGTCACTCATGAATAGTCATATAGAATATTAAAGACAGCAGAATCGTTGGAAAAAGAAATAATGCCGCTTTTCGTGGATATTAAAAGGCAATGGGTATCAAAATATTTATAAGCAATAAAAAGGCCCTAGCATTTCTGCTAAGGCCTGAAGATAGGGTGTAGAGAATTCTGCGCTGATTAGAATATCTCTTTATAGCGCGCACTCTTTCAAATTAATATTTCTAATATCATTAAATGACAGATGTAAAAAAGCCCCAGCATTTCTGCTGGGGCTTAGTGTAGTGGTCGGTGAAGAGGGATTCGAACCCCCGACCCTCTGGTCCCAAACCAGATGCGCTACCAAGCTGCGCTATTCACCGACAAAGTTTTATCTTAATTTTCATTAAGAAAGGGAGCAAAGCTACCTAAATAATGGGGTGGCTAACGGGATTTGAACCCGCGACAACCGGAATCACAATCCGGGACTCTACCAACTGAGCTATAGCCACCACAATTTCTTCTGTCTATCGCTTAATCTAAGCCACAAACTAAATAGTGGTCGGTGAAGAGGGATTCGAACCCCCGACCCTCTGGTCCCAAACCAGATGCGCTACCAAGCTGCGCTATTCACCGACTAAAGTTTCTTCTCGATTTTAATCAAGAAAGGAAGCAAATGCTACCTGAATAATGGGGTGGCTAACGAGGCTTGAACTCGCGACAACCGGAATCACAATCCGGGACTCTACCAACTGAGCTATAGCCACCACTGTTTTTTACCGATAATACTTCCGAGGCACATGGTACGCCCGAAAGGATTCGAACCTTCGACCTTTGGCTCCGGAGGCCAACGCTCTATCCAACTGAGCTACGGGCGCATGCCCTATCGGCGGAGAGGAATAATACGGATATCACACTATGCCGTCTAGTGTTTTTTTTACTTTTTTTCCTGACTGCTGTCTTTTTCGGCAATATAACAGTAATAAGCAACAAATAGGGATGTGATGTAACCCTTGTCGCGAGTATGTAGTGGTTTATTGCAACAACTTATCGGGATATAATCACTCAATATTTACATTGTTTTAACAGCGTTAAAGCATACACATCAGTCACACTCTAATAATTAGGTAAGCACGAACTTACCCTTAGGAATGTAAAGTGAGTTTAATGGATATGTCTCGAAAAATCTTAACCGTTTTGGTCGCGGCGCTAACTTTCGCTAGTGCCTCTATTGCAGCAACTGTCAGTCAAGCAGAGCACGACTCTATTGTTGAACGAATTCAACCCGTTGGTAATGTCTATTTAGCAGGTAGCGAGCCGGTCGTCGTCGTTCAGACAGGCCCACGTGATGGCGCGAGTGTTTATGGCACATTCTGTATTGCTTGTCATGCTAGCGGTGTCAGCGGTGCACCTAAACTAGGTGACGCGGCAGATTGGGCCCCTCGTATTGCTCAAGGCACTGAAGTCTTAAACAACCATGCGATTAACGGTTTTAATGCTATGCCACCAAAAGGCTCTTGCATGGATTGCTCTGATGATGAAATCATCGCCGCTATCGAACACATGATTGCTGGCTTATAAACCCTCTCAATATTGCTTCAAAGAAAAAGGCTTGGTCATTGACCAAGCCTTTGTTTATTTTTTATTGAACATCGATCTTATATTGGCAATATGCGCCTGCCCTTTCGCCATTCGCTCTTCTTGTGTAACGGGCTTTTTGTTTTGCTCCCAATCCACATCATCGAACGGCAGTTCATCTAAGAAACGACTTTGAGTTGGTTTAAGTAACTCACCATACTGACGACGTTCCTTACACATGGTGAACGTCAGCTCTTTCTGTGCTCGGGTAATGCCCACGTACATCAATCGTCGTTCTTCTTCGACGTTATCTTCATCAATACTGGTTTGGTGAGGCAAAATCCCCTCTTCAGCACCAATTAAGAAGACATAAGGAAATTCCAGCCCTTTAGACGCGTGTAGCGTCATCAATTGAACCGCATCGCTATCATCATTTTCTTCCCCACGTTCCATCATGTCACGCAGTGTGAGGCGTTGTACGACTTCTTTCAGGTTCTTCTCTTCTTGATCATAGTTATCCCCCTCAAGGTCCGACACAATCCAAGAATAGAGATCAGAAACGTTCTTCATACGCATTTCTGCGGCTTTTGGGCTAGAAGAGGTTTCATACAACCAGTCTTCATAATGAATATCCCGCACTAAAGAACGTACTGCTTCAACGGTATCTCCACGCTCCGCTTGATCGGCAATCTTCACTAACCAATGGGTAAATCGGCGTAGATTCTCCAACCCTCGCCCAGACAGATGCTGCTCTAAGCCCATTTCAAAGCTCGCTTCGAATAAACTCTTGCCACGCATGTTAGCGTAACTGCCTAGCTTCTCTAGGGTTACAGGCCCTATTTCACGTTTCGGCGTGTTCACGATGCGTAAGAAAGCATTGTCATCATCAGAGTTCACTAGGATTCGTAAGTACGCCATCATGTCTTTGATTTCAGCACGAGCAAAGAATGATGTTCCGCCAGAAAGCTTATAAGGCACTCGGTTTTGCATTAGCGACTTTTCAATCAAGCGAGATTGGTGATTACCACGATATAAAATGGCGTAATCACGATACTCGGTTCGATTTAAAAATTTATGCGCAATGATTTCACCGGTAACTCGTTCTGCTTCATGATCTTCATTTTTCGCCAATAATATTTTGAGTTTCTCTCCATCGGGTAGTTCAGAGAATAACTTCTTCTCATAGACGTGAGGGTTGTTAGCAATCAAGATATTTGCAGAGCGCAATATACGGTTCGTTGAACGATAATTTTGCTCCAACTTAATCAAACGTAGATTAGGGTAATCCTCCCCAAGCAAGACTAAGTTCTGCGGTTTAGCTCCGCGCCATGAATAGATCGACTGGTCGTCATCACCAACCACCGTTAGTCGGCAACGCTCGCCCACGAGTAGTTTTACCAATTCATATTGACTGGTATTGGTATCTTGATACTCATCCACCAGCAAATAACGAATGCGGTTTTGCCAACGCTGACGAACCTCTTCATTGGTTTTTAGTAACCACACGGGCAAAGCAATTAAATCATCAAAATCAAGCGCGTTATATGCTTTCATCTGCTTCTGATACATTTCAAAACAGAATGCAAACAACTGTTCCTGCTCACCTTTTGCCAACCCTTTTGCTTGGTCAGGAGTGAGCATGTCGTTTTTCCAGTTTGAAATCGTACTCAGTAATTGACGTAAGAGATCCTTGTCTCCATCCAACTGCTTTTCTGTCAGCTCTTTTAATAGGGCCAATTGGTCCTGATCATCAAACAATGAAAAGCCTGATTTCAACCCAAGGGATTTGTACTCTCGCTTAATAATATTTAAGCCAAGAGTATGGAATGTGGAGACCATCAACCCTTTAGACTCTGCTTTACCTAAAGTTTGCCCAACACGCTCTTTCATTTCACGTGCGGCTTTATTGGTAAAGGTCACGGCGGCAATGTTGCGAGCTTTATAGCCGCATTGCTGAACCAAGTAAGCAATTTTATTGGTAATAACTCGAGTCTTACCGGAACCTGCACCTGCAAGCACTAGGCACGGCCCTGATACATATTTAACTGCTTGATCCTGTCCGGGGTTCAGCTTCATAGATGCCTCAATGACGAAAAATAATGGCGCTTATAATAATGGCGCAACAATGGGATTGCTACGATTAAAACTCGAGCAGCGCACCAAGGTTCAACGATTAAACCCAATCAAATGAAAATAAAGGCAATTAACCTGATTTTTACAAATTTCAGGCCATACTCTATTGCATAGATGTATATACTTTAGTCTATAATGAATGAACGTTCATTCATTATAGATAGGCAAATGTCTAGAAAATCTTCGGTAGATAAGCAAGTACAAATATTAACAGCAGCAGAAAAACTGATTGCTGAGTCCGGATTTCAGGGCTTGTCGATGCAAAAAGTGGCCAACGAAGCTGGAGTCGCTGCTGGCACTATTTATCGCTATTTTTCCGACAAAGAGGATTTACTAAATGAAGTGCGTTTGCATGTTGCCCAGCGTATAGCAACCGCTGTTCAAGCTGGGGTTAACGATGAAATGCCGTTAGAAGTACGCTTTCGAACCATGTGGTTAAACATCTGGAATTTAGCGTCCTCTAACATGAGTGCATTAAGCAATCGAGTCCAATATGAATCTCTTCCGGTCACAAACGATAAAAAAACTCGGGAACTCGAGCGAGAAATGTTTGCCCAAGTGGAGCGCCTATTTACTGAGGGTCAGGAGCAAGGAGTTATTAAGCAGCTTGATAGCCGAGTGCTTTTTGTTTTGAGCTTTGAAGCAAGCGTAACACTGTCGCGCAAACATGCCTTGGGATTCTATCAACTGGATGATGCGGCCCTTGATGCGGTCATTGAAGCCAGTTGGGATGCAATAATCAATCATTAACTTGGAGTTCTAATTAGAATGAAAAAGTGGACTTTCTTTATGTTACTTATCGCCGTACTGCTATTTGGTAGTGTGATAGGTTTCAATCTTTTCAAGCAACAGAAGATTGCTGAATATATGGCTAATCGCCCAGAACCAGATTTCCCGGTTACGGTGACTGACGTTCATTCGGTCGATTGGGTTCCAGTCATTGAGGCCATTGGTTTCATCGAGCCGAATCAAGGGGTCACAGTCGCGAGCGAAACAAGTGGCGTGATTGATAAAATCAGTTTTGAGTCTGGCACTCAAGTTGAAAAAGACCAACCGCTGATTGAACTCGACTCAGAAGTTGAAAAAGCCAACCTGAAAAGTACTCAAGCCAAACTGCCTGCTGCACAAGCTAAGTACAAACGCTACCAAGGTCTTTATAAGAAAGGCTCTGTTTCTAAAGAAGCTTACGATGAAGCTGGAGCGAATTACTTCTCACTACTTGCGGATGTTGAAAGCTTAAAAGCCTCGATTGACCGCCGTGAAATCAAAGCTCCATTTGCAGGTGTTATTGGTATTCGTAATGTTTACCTCGGTCAATATCTACAAGCTGGTAGCGACATTGTTCGCCTCGAAGATACCAGTGTAATGCGTCTACGCTTTACCATTCCTCAAAACGACATATCCCTTATCAAGCTTGACCAGCCGGTTGATATTTTTGTCGATTCTTACCCAGAAAAAGCATTCAAAGGTTCAATTACTGCTATCGAACCTGCGGTTAATGTACAAAGTGGCCTTATCCAAGTTCAAGCAGACATTCCAAACAGCGATGGTCAATTGCGTAGTGGTATGTTCGCTCGAGCGAAGATCATTTTACCTAAGCTAGAAAACCAAATCACTCTGCCACAGACTGCAATCACCTATACGCTATATGGCGATAACGTTTATATCGTTACCGAAGAAGATGGCGTGAAACGTGTGAAACAACAAGTAGTTAAAGTGGGTGAGCGTACTGGTAGTGTCGCGCATATTTTAGAAGGCGTGAAACCCGGCGATGTGGTGGTCACAACCGGTCAGATCCGTTTAAGTAACCACGTAAAGGTTCGCATTGTTGAAAGTAATGCGACTACACCACCGGCAGAAACACCAATGCTCTAATTGGAGGCATCATGCGCTTTACTGATGTTTTTATTAAACGTCCAGTTTTGGCGGTATCGATCAGCTTTTTGATTGCTTTGCTTGGTTTACAAGCAATTTTCAAAATGCAGGTTCGTGAATACCCTGAAATGACCAATACTGTGGTTACAGTAACCACAAGTTACTACGGTGCGAGTGCGGACCTAATCCAAGGCTTTATTACTCAGCCTCTGGAACAGGCCGTCGCTCAAGCTGACAATATTGACTATATGACTTCTTCATCGGTTTTGGGTAGTTCAACCATTACCGTCAACATGAAGTTAAATACCGATCCGAATGCGGCTCTGTCTGATATTTTGGCCAAGACCAACTCCGTTCGTTCTCAACTACCAAAAGAAGCTGAAGATCCAACGGTAACCATGTCGACTGGCTCGACAACCGCGGTTCTTTATATCGGCTTTACCAGTGATGAGCTTTCTTCTAGCCAAATCACAGACTACCTTGAACGTGTAATTAACCCACAGCTATTTACGGTTAACGGCGTATCGAAAGTCGATCTGTACGGTGGTATGAAGTATGCCCTACGCGTTTGGTTAGACCCTTTTAAAATGGGTGCTCTTAACCTAACCGCGACTGATGTGATGGGTGTGCTTAACGCGAACAACTATCAGTCGGCAACGGGTCAGGCAACCGGTGAATTTGTTCTCTATAACGGTAGTGCTGATACACAAGTATCTAACGTTGATGAACTCAAAGCATTGGTGGTAAAAACCGATAGTGGTGAAGTAATCCGCCTTGGCGATATTGCCGATGTTACTCTAGCGAAAAGCCACGATGTTTACCGTGCAAGTGCAAATGGTAAAGAGGCTGTCGTTGCAGCAATCAACGCCGCTCCAAGTGCAAACCCAATCAATATTGCTGCTGATGTGTTGACGTTGCTTCCTCAATTAGAACGTAACCTTCCTAGCAATATTAAAATGAACATCATGTATGACTCGACCATTGCAATCAATGAGTCGATCAATGAGGTGGTGAAAACCATTTTAGAAGCGGCCGTTATCGTATTGATCGTAATTACCCTCTTCTTAGGTTCATTCCGTGCGGTTGTTATCCCAATTGTCACTATCCCACTCTCTTTGATTGGTGTGGCCATGGTAATGCAGGCAATGGGCTTCTCGTGGAACTTGATGACACTACTGGCAATGGTTCTGGCCATCGGCTTGGTGGTGGATGATGCTATCGTTGTACTTGAAAACGTTGACCGACATATTAAAGATGGCGAATCACCGTTTAGAGCCGCGATCATAGGTACTCGAGAGATTGCTGTTCCGGTTATCGCTATGACGTTAACGCTAGGTGCGGTATACGCGCCAATCGCTCTAATGGGTGGGATTACCGGTTCCCTGTTTAAAGAGTTTGCATTAACCCTAGCGGGCGCGGTTTTTGTTTCAGGTATTATCGCACTAACTCTCTCTCCAATGATGTGTTCGAAAATGCTCAAGTCCACGGACAAGCCGAGCAAATTCGAAGCTACGGTTCACCGTGCGTTGGATAGTATGGCAAACCGCTATGAGCGCATGTTGACAGCTATCATGATGCATCGTCCTGTGGTTATTGCCTTTGCGTTAATCGTATTTGCAAGTTTACCTATCTTGTTCAAGTTCATTCCAAGTGAACTTGCTCCATCGGAAGATAAAGGCGTGGTCGTTCTGCTGGGTACAGGTCCATCGAATGCCAACCTAGACTTCTTGCAAAACACCATGAATGACGTGAATAAAATTCTATCTGAACAGCCAGAAGTTGAATTCGCTCAGGTGTTCACAGGGGTTCCAAATGCAAACCAAGCATTCGGCCTTGCGACATTAAAACCATGGAGTCAACGAGAAGCGAGCCAAGCTGAAGTCACAAAACGTGTGGGCGACCTTGTTGCTAACGTACCTGGTATGGCAGTAACGGCATTCCAGATGCCAGAGCTTCCGGGTGCAGGTTCTGGTCTACCTATCCAGTTCGTTATCACGACACCAAATAGCTTTGAAAGCTTGTTCACGATTGCGAGTGATATTCTAACCAACGTAATGAAGAGTCCTCTTTTCGTATACTCAGATCTCGATCTGAACTACGATTCTGCGACGATGAAAATCAGCATCGACAAAGACAAAGCGGGTGCTTACGGCATTACGATGCAAGATATCGGCATTACTTTGGGCACCATGATGTCTGACGGTTATGTTAACCGTATCGACCTTAATGGACGTTCGTACGAGGTTATTCCTCAGGTAGAGCGTAAATGGCGTCTAAACCCAGAATCAATGGATAACTACTATGTTCGAGCAGCGAATGGCAAAGCGATTCCTCTGGGCAGCTTAGTGACGATTGATGTGGTTGCTGAGCCTCGTTCATTACCTCACTTCAACCAGTTGAACTCCGCTACCGTGGGTGCGGTTCCGTCTCCTGGAGTTGCAATGGGTGATGCCATTACTTGGTTTGAAGATATAGCACAGTCAAAATTGCCATCAGGATATAACCACGACTACATGGGTGAATCTCGTCAGTATGTGACGGAAGGAAGTGCTCTGTATGCGACGTTTGGTCTTGCTCTTGCCATTATTTTCCTAGTATTGGCGATTCAATTTGAGTCGATTCGCGATCCGATCGTTATCATGGTTTCTGTACCATTGGCAATTTGTGGTGCGTTGATTGCCCTCGCATGGGGTGCGGCAACGATGAATATCTACTCGCAGGTTGGTTTAATTACCTTGGTTGGCTTGATTACCAAACACGGTATTTTAATCTGTGAAGTAGCGAAAGAAGAGCAGTTACATAATAAGCTGTCTCGTATTGAAGCCGTAATGGCGGCAGCGAAAGTGCGTCTTCGTCCAATCCTAATGACGACGGCAGCGATGATCGCAGGTCTTATTCCTCTGATGTTCGCCACAGGTGCTGGTGCTGCACAACGATTTAGTATTGGTATTGTTATCGTGGCAGGTCTTGCGATTGGTACCATCTTTACGTTGTTTGTACTGCCGGTTATCTACAGCTACCTTGCTGAAAAACACAAACCATTACCTGTCTTTGTTGAAGATAAAGATTTGGAAAAATTGGCGCGTATTGATGAAGCAAAAGCGGTACATCGCGATCGTTCAAACAAGCCTGCTTAAGGTATTGAGTTAAAATATCCCTATCTAAAGGTCACTTCGGTGGCCTTTTTTTTCGAAGCCGATTTGAGCTTTACCGACACAACACGGAATTGTTCTGATTTTTATTATTGAACTAGCGACATTCGAACCACGTTTAAATAGAATGAATGCAACGATACAGGAGTGACTATCACCATGTTTGATCCAAAAAAGTTAGAACAAATCGCGAAACAAATTCATGATTCAATGCCACAGCCAGTTAAAGATCTTGGCTCTGATGTTGACCAAAAAGTCCGCCAAGTAATTCAAGGTCAATTGAATAAGCTTGATGTCGTTAGCCGTGAAGAATTTGATGTTCAAACTCAAGTACTTCTACGTACGCGCCAAAAGCTTAATGAGATGGAAAAGAAACTTGCTGAACTAGAAGAAAAGTTAGCGGACAAATAATCTCATGCTCTAACAAAGGAAAGCACCATAGCCATTGTTAGAGAGAACAAGTAGAAACAAAAAAGGCTTGGTCAACGGCGACCAAGCCTTTTATTTTTGATTGTGTTTGCTTTTGTATTTAATGACCCCAGTCTGCCTGGAGTTCTTTTATTCGGAGTTGAAGCCTCTCTGTGCTTTCTTAACCGAACCTTTTATTAGCCACCAACAGCGATACGTTTCATATCGGTCATGTAACCACGAAGCTCTTCACCAATATATTCAACAGGATGGTTACGAACTGTTTCGTTCACATGGATTAGCGTTGCGTTATCCACTTGATTTGATGTTTCGCCTAACCCTTTGCCGATAACGTCCGTATTAACTGAAGACATAAATTTCTCGCGCAACAGTGGTGTAGCAACATTTGCAAATAGATAGTTTCCGTATTCTGCTGTATCAGAGATAACTACGTTCATTTCGTATAAACGCTTACGAGCTATAGTATTGGCAATCAACGGAAGCTCATGCAAAGACTCGTAGTACGCGGATTCGTCAATAATGCCTGATGCGGTCATTGCTTCAAAGGCTAATTCAACCCCAGCGCGTACCATAGCAACCATTAAGATACCGTTATCAAAGTATTCTTGCTCTGAAATTTCAATGTCAGTCACTGGGTAGTTTTCAAAGGCAGTTTCACCAGTTTCTGCGCGCCAACCTAGAAGGTTCGCATCATCATTTGCCCAATCCGCCATCATAGTGCGAGAGAATTCGCCCTCAATGATGTCATCCATGTGTTTGTTGTACAGTGGACGCATTAACTCTTTCAACTCTTCTGAAAGCTCAAATGCTCTGATTTTAGCGGGGTTTGATAGGCGATCCATCATGTGTGTAATGCCACCAAACTTCAGTGCTTCAGTAATGGTTTCCCAGCCGAATTGAAGAAGTTTTCCAGCATAACCAGGATCAATGCCATCGGCGATCATCTTTTCATAACAGACGATAGAGCCAGCTTGCAACATACCACACAAGATGGTTTGTTCACCCATCAGATCCGATTTTACTTCCGCAACGAATGAAGACTCTAAACAACCTGCGCGATGGCCACCTGTTGCCGCAGCCCATGCTTTAGCAATGTCCCAGCCCTCACCTTTTGGATCGTTTTCTGGGTGTACAGCGATAAGTGTTGGAACGCCGAAACCACGTTTGTACTCTTCACGAACTTCAGTGCCCGGACACTTAGGAGCGACCATCACAACCGTGATGTCCGAACGAATTTGCATGCCTTCTTCAACGACGTTGAAACCGTGAGAGTAACCCAGCGCGGCGCCCTGCTTCATTAGTGGCATCACCGTTTCAACCACATTAGTGTGTTGTTTATCCGGTGTTAAGTTCATCACTAAATCCGCTTGAGGGATCAATGTTTCGTAGCTACCGACTTCAAAACCATTCTCACTAGCGTTTTTAAACGACTGACGCTTCTCATCAATGGCCGCCTGACGTAGTGCATAAGCCACATCTAGG
The DNA here is from genome assembly GCF_003605645.1 of Vibrio sinensis. GTDB lineage: Bacteria > Pseudomonadota > Gammaproteobacteria > Enterobacterales > Vibrionaceae > Vibrio > Vibrio sinensis. The sequence goes on from NZ_QVMU01000018.1 coordinate 51,948, forward strand.
CCAGAATCGCGCATATTTAGACCTTGGTTTAGACCTTGAGCACCACAACCAACGATGACCACTTTCTTACCTTTCAGGTAATCCGCTTCTGATGCGAATTCTGAACGGTCCATAAAACGACAGCGACCTAATTGGTCAAGCTGCTCACGCAAATTTAAGGTATTGAAATAGTTAGCCATTGCAGGGTACTCCTTTAAGATTCTTTCCATTAGGTCGATAGTCCTCTATCGAATGATTCGATACTAAAACAGACACCAAATTGCTTAAAGTGATATATTCACAATTAGTTATTGCAATAAATGCAACATGGAAGTTATCGCGTAATGAACATTAAAAGCCTGAAGTTATTCATCCATTTATGTGAAAGTAAAAGCTTTGCAAAAACAGCTTCAGCTATGCACATAAGCCCATCCGCGCTTAGTCGTCAGATTCAAAAATTAGAAACTGAAACTGGGCAGGCCCTTTTTCTTCGTGACAATCGCAGCGTAGAACTGACACCAGCAGCTAAGAAACTACTTCCTGTTGCATTGAGAATTTCTGGGGAATGGCAGAGTTACCATCAGCATTTGAAGCAACTTAACCCTGAACTGCGGGGTGAAATTCGTTTGTTCTGCTCGGTCACCGCAAGCTACAGTCATCTGCCTCAATTGCTATCCGAGTTTCGACTCCAACATCCTTTTATTGAGTTCAAACTGTCAACGGGAGACCCAGCTCAAGCGATAGATAAATTACTCAATGGAGACGTGGATATTGCGATTTCTGCCCTCCCTGATCATTTACCAAATCGAGTCGCTTTCGAAACCATCAGTGAAATCCCACTTTCGGTGATTGCTCCAGATGGCGTCAGTAATTTTGCACAAGAGTTACAGAAAACATCACCTGATTGGTCAGAGGTTCCCTTTATCGTACCGGAAGCCGGAACGGCGAGAGACAGAGCAAATGCTTGGTTTAGAGAGATGAAAATTAAGCCTAACATCTATGCGCAGGTTTCTGGACACGAAGCCATCGTAAGTATGGTTGCACTTGGGTGCGGGGTCGGGATTGCTCCTGATGTGGTGATCAATAATAGTCCGGTACGAGATAAAATTGCCCGTTTGAAAGTCGCTTCTATTGAACCATTCAAACTAGGGGTATGCTGCAAAAAGTCAGAGCTCGAAAATCCGCTGGTTAAAGCGTTATGGAATGTGGCTCAAGCAAATTACATCACGCCATAGCCTTTCGATGCCTAATTATCATCTCTATCGACTAGAAACCAAAAAGCCTCGCTAAAACGAGGCTTTATGTTCAGTGTCACTCATCAAATGATGGATTAAATAACGCGAGAAAACTGCTGCTGACGAGCGCGATCACGTAAGTACTTATCGAAACACATACAAATATTACGAATCAACAAACGACCGCGCAATGTGACTCGAATTTCACTATCATCAACTTCAACTAGCTCATCATTAATAAAAGTTTGAAGCAGTTCCATATCCTGCTTAAAGTAATGATTAAACGTCAAACCAAATTCACGCTCAATGGCGGTTTTGTCGAGTTTGAAGTTACAGATAAGCTGTTTAATCACTTCACGACGAATCAGATCATCATTATCAAGCGCTACGCCTTTCCATAGCGCATGACGATGCTCATTCACTTGTGCGTAGTATTTTTTCAATTCTTTCTGGTTTTGAGCGTAAGCATCACCAATCATCGATATAGCTGATACACCAAAGCCGACTAAATCACACTCACCTTGGGTGGTGTAGCCTTGGAAATTACGATGCAAAATACCCTCACGCTGAGCAACAGCAAGTTCATCATCTGGCAGTGCAAAATGGTCCATACCAATAAATTGATAACCCGCATCTGTTAGTGTTGAAATGGTATCTTGTAGAATCGCCATTTTTTCTTCAGCAAGCGGTAAATCTTCATCTTTAATTTTGCGTTGCGCTGCAAACAACTGCGGCATATGAGCATAGTTAAAAACAGATAAACGGCCCGGCTTCATTTGCAATACTTGTTGCATGGTGTCAGCAAATGACTGCTTCGTTTGCTTTGGTAAGCCATAAATAAGATCAAGGTTTGTCGAGCGGAAACCCAATTGCTTAGCACGGGCAACCATAGCAAAGATAAACTCTTCATCTTGCTCGCGGTTAACCAAAACTTGAACTTCTTTATTAAAATCTTGCACGCCAATGCTTAGGCGGTTAAAGCCCTCGCTGCGTAGGTGATCCAACATATCGAGCTCAATCTCGCGTGGATCCACTTCAATACTAATTTCAGCGGTTTCTTCAAAGAAAAATTCACCGCGTAATATCGCCATAACTCGGGTGATTTGGTCTTTAGATAGGAATGTTGGTGTACCACCGCCAAAATGAAGTTGAGTCACTTTTCGGCCTTGTAGCAATGAAGCTCGAGTACGAATTTCTAACTCAAGTGCATCAAGGTATTCATCCGCTTTGTGTACGTGGCGAGTAATTACCTTATTACAGCCGCAGTAGTAGCAAAGCTTATGACAAAATGGAATGTGTATGTACAAAGATAATGGACGTTCAGGGTATTCCGTACACGCCATATCAAAGTCTGCGCCAGTGAACGCTTCATGAAACTCTAAAGCGGTCGGGTAAGACGTGTAGCGAGGCCCAGAGTAGTTGTACTTATCGAGAATGGCTTGATCCCATACAATTTGTTGGCTTGCGACGACTGACTGCGACATATACGACTTCCGTTTGTGACTTATTTGTTATTAACAGGCTATTTTGCCACACCTATAGGTGTTACGTAGAGTAGCAAAGCCTATTTTAAGAATGAAAATTCAGAACTGATAGCTCGATCACTTACTCTTTTTAAGTGTATACGTAATGACCTTAAATCGACATTACACAAACAAAAGACCAGTGACCAAGCTAGCGATTAGATCATTTGAATATTGATCTGATTATTTAAAGGTCGGATTTTTTGCTGAAGTAGCTTCAACTCTTCAATCATCGCATCTTGTAAGCGAGATTCTGCTTTATGACGCGTAAGATTTTGCTGCATGCGTTCTTGCTTAGCCAGTTCCTGACGCTGTTCACCTCGAGGCATATCTTTTACAACATGATATAGCTCGGAGATAGCTGGATATTCTTGCTCGAAATCAACACGCTCATCGCCTTGGACGTAATCCATAATGCAATAAACACGAATGCTGATTTCTGACAAATCACACTGACCTTGAATTCCCGCTAAACATAACGTATTCACATTTTCAAAAATATTAGCGTTACGTTTTTCAATCGCGAGCTTACGGTGTTGCAGCTGCAATTCCTTTTGCTTCTTAAGTTGGAGCAGAAGGTAACCCGCATATGATGCTAAGCCGAGGATTATGACTCCACCAGCAATGGCTAATAAGGTTACACTCATGACTTCCCCTTACCCTTTAAATTGGTCCAAATCGATGTCTTCAAATTGAGAAAGCAAATCTTCATCTGAAGAAGATTTTTTACCTACTTTTTTCGCACTAGGTGCAATAGAAGCAGCTTCATCTTCGTACTCTTCTTCAAGATCCGCATCTACTTCGTAGATACCTAGCTGCTTCATTAGAGCTTCGATGCGATTTAGTTTTTCATCTACATATTTCTGTAGACCAACACCAAGCTTCTCACCTTCTTCTAGACGATCTAATAGCACATTCAGTTGTGCATCATTCTCTAGCATTTCTAGTTCTTTCTCAGCGCTAATACGACGGTCAGCTTTGCTTAGTTTTTTCGGCGCTTCAACAATAAGAGGAATTTTTTTCTTACTGCCTAAGCGCGGATCACGCTGTTGTCCGTTACCTTGCTTATTTTGCTCTTTTGTTTCAGCGTTACGGCTACCGGTTTTCAGGCCTTTGCGGTTTTTAATACGCTTACGTAGACGACCGTCTACATCAGATTGACTACGGTTACGTACGACAATCACTTCACTACTACTTGTGCCCGAACGGCTTTTTTTAGTACGGCTCATTACTGGGTTTTCCTCAGCAAAATTACATCATTTTCAATAAATTCAAGTTCGAGCTTATCCCGCTCCGCCAAGTACTGAAATGTTTTGCAGCTAAAAAACACCACGTGAGTCAGGTCATTTTTATAGTGCCATCCAGCGAACGCTTCCACGTCGATTACCATCTTGGTCATCAAACCAATCCAGCCACCTGGTTTAACCAAATTCAACCATTGCTGCCACACTTTATCAGGCTCATATAAATGCTCGATAACTTCAGTGGCAGTAATAAAGTCATACGTATTTAGCAGTACCGACGTATCAGTATGGTAGTAAATATCGTACAACTGCATTGTGTGTCCGTGTTCTTGCAACATAATTGATAATGTTGGACCGGGACCACAACCAAAATCTAACCCATTCGAGTTTGGCGCCACTTTTTCTAGTAACGGAACTGAAAGCCGAGATAAAAAGCGACGGTAACCTACATCTGTAGGGTTATTCTCATGCAGATCATAGTGCGCTTTTTCTGCCTTTGCATCCAAACGTTGTTCTGGGTTTACAAACACCAAATCGCAACGTTGGCATTGCAGATACTCACGACGCTTATCTACAAAGTATTGCGGAGTTTGTGTGCTTTGACAAAGTGGGCAGTTATGCATCTATCCATCCTCAAATAAGGATGCGAAACATACCAGAAACTCACTATAGAGTGGAGCCCTATTGCGTAAATAATCGTCAATTTGGTAAAAATAGATATAAAAAAAGCGATAGGTAGACCCTATCGCTTTCTAAATGCCACTTGGCAAAACTTAGTTGCACAAAACAATGTGCCACCAAAATCCATTTGTTGTTTCCGCTTTCCTTGCTAAAAGGGTATCGTTTTTCATCATCCTAATGAATTTTAGCTTTCCGTTTTTAACATCCTATCACTGGGTTCACCCTGAACCGGATCCATTTCACTGTCTACACCATTAGACAAATCGACCATCCCTATCCAGTAAGTCTCCGACCTACTAAAGTTCCATCTTGACTCTTTCAGATATTCCTTACCTGCATCCTTGGAGACAAGCCTTGTCTTAAATCCATTATGTAGCATCCTGCTATTGGGATTACTTTATCCCATCTCGATAACGAGGCAAGGCTCCAACCAAAAATTTTAGCGACAATTTATCAAGCATATACAATGGCATTTAAAATCAGAACCTTATAAATAAGAGAGAGAAATTGACCGAAAATGATATGGTCATTCTCTTACAACAAGAGGAGCAAGTTGGCTCTCTTCTCCCATTTTTCCATTGTGATACTGCTCAAAAGAAAAAGCCCCAGCAGTTGGCTGAGGCTTTATCATGTTAAATTGCTCGAACGATTATAGGTGATTAGTGAAGGCCACCAACATAGTTAGAAAGGACGGTAATATCTTCATCCGTTAACTTTTTCGCTACATCACTCATCATGGCATTCATATCATTACCACGTGTTCCTGAACGGAATTTCTCGAGTTGTAGTTTAATATAATCTGCATGTTGCCCCGAAATTTTAGGGAAACCAGACAGTTCAGTGCCATTACCTCGTGGGCCATGACAAGCGATACATGCGGTTAAACCACGCTCAGGATCGCCAGCTGCATATAGCTGTTTACCCGACTCAACAACATTTTCTGGAGTCGTATTCGATGAAATTGGTAGTGATGCATAGTAAGCAGCGAGATCTTTCATGTCTTGTTCAGACAGAGGCATCGCCATACCACTCATGACAGGGTCCATGCGGCCTTGCTTACCATTGCTCGTCATCCCAAGTTTAAGGTCTTTTAACTGCTTTTCGATATACTTAGCATGTTGACCGGCAAGTTTTGGGTACATTTCAAGTTGACTGTTGCCATCTGCTCCATGACAGGCAACACAGGTTTGAGATTTTGCTTTACCAGCCTCGATGCTGCCTTGGGCCCATACGGAGCAGCTGGCGAAAAGACTCAAGATTAGCGCTAATTTCTTCATGACATTCCATTTATAATTATCAAGCTTCCAAGCACCACTGATCAGTTGCTACTCACTCTCAGTGGCGACTCATGGTACAATAGGCGACCTTATGCCGAGCACGGTTATTTTACACATTTTCACAAAAAAGTAATCAATCGACTACACAAAGTCGAGATGGAGTTAACAGTGAGCGTAAAAATTAGTTACCAAAACACCCATTTCATCACAAGTGCACCTGATATTCGTGCCTTGCCAGAAGATGAAGGCATCGAAATTGCGTTTGCTGGCCGCTCCAACGCAGGTAAGTCAAGTTCTCTGAACCGCCTTACTAACCAAAGAAGCTTGGCTAAAACCAGTAAAACTCCTGGTCGTACGCAGTTGATTAACCTATTCAAGGTTACTGATGGTTGCCATATCGTCGACCTTCCGGGATATGGTTTTGCTCAGGTTCCGATTGAACTAAAGAAAAAATGGCAGAAATCTCTGGGTGAATACCTGCAAAAACGTCGTTGTCTGAAAGGGCTTGTCGTTTTAATGGATATCCGTCACCCAATGAAAGATCTCGACCAACAACTTATTTACTGGGCAGTCGATAGTAATATCCCTGTACAGGTGCTATTAACGAAAGCAGACAAACTGAAAAGTGGCGCTCGTAAAGCACAACTACTTAAGATCCGTGAATCATCACAGGGCTTTGGTGGTACGGTAAAAGTTGACGTATTTTCTTCATTGAAAGGAATTGGTGTTGATGTTCTTCGCAACAAGCTTGATGAATGGTTTGCTCCTGCTTTTGAAAATGCAGATCAAGACATTGAACTGTTAGACGAACAATCAGTACAAGAAATGGATAGCCACAACGAAGATGGCAACGAGAAATTAAGCTAAGAACTTACGTTTAAGCTTAGATTCGTAACCATCTCACTGTGCATGAAAATAGAGACCCTGCCTTATGGCGGGGTTTTTTACATTCATAAAAACTATAGCAACTGCCGATTGATATAAAAAATAATATAAATATCTTCTGAGTTACACTAAATGTAACAAATTTTCAGAAATCAGCTATTTTATAAGGAGTTTAGTGGTGAAGAGGTCGCAGAAAAAGCTTCGAATATGAGAGGTAGGGAAATTTTTCTTTGCCACAATAAAAAACGCCCCAGTCAAAAGCTGACTGGGGCGGCTGAATCAGCCTAATCCAATAACGTGAAACAAAAGGTCTGAAAGATAGAACATCTTACCTCTGTACCCTACAGAATTAATGTACAACAATTGGTCAGAAATGAAAATAGTTTTTGTAAGTTTTTTTCATAAAAGTACAAGGAACATACAAGACAACAAATGGCCAATTGATTTTATAAACATCAAAAAAAGCCAGCGTTTGTGCGCTGGCTCATGTAATTAGCTTGATTCTGATTGAATATTGTCTAGTGCGCTTGATCCCAGTTGTCACCGTGACCAGCTTCTGCAATCAGTGGTACATCTAGAGCCGCTGCAGATTCCATCAATTTCTGTACTTTTATTTCAATCTCAGCCAAAGCTGATTCTTGTACTTCAAAAACCAGTTCATCGTGCACTTGCATGAGCAGTTTCACACGCCCATCTCCCTCAGCTTGAATCCACTCATCAACTAAAAGCATTGCCTTCTTGATGATATCAGCCGCTGTGCCTTGCATAGGAGCATTGATTGCTGCTCGCTCTGCAGCTTTACGACGCATACCATTACGAGATTGAATTTCAGGTAAGTGCAAACGACGGCCAAAAATGGTTTCAACATAGCCGAGCTCTGAAGCAGAGCTACGTGTATCTTCCATATATTGCATCACGCCAGGATAACGTTCGAAGTATTTATCCATGTATAGCTGTGCTTCACTGCGAGGGATGCCCAGTTGCTTAGCTAAACCAAACGCGCTCATACCATAAATCAAGCCAAAGTTGACGGCTTTCGCACGGCGGCGTTGCTCACTGGTCACATCGTTAATATCAACACCAATAATCTCCGCGGCGGTCGCAGCGTGAATATCTTTACCTTGTTGGAAAGCTTCAAGTAACGCTTTATCGCCAGATAAGTGCGCCATAATCCGCAGCTCAATTTGAGAGTAATCGACAGCCAAGATTTTATACCCATGAGGTGCAATAAATGCTTGGCGAATACGACGTCCCTCTTCGTTACGAATTGGAATATTCTGCAAGTTAGGATCGGTAGAAGACAAACGCCCCGTTGCCGTGACTGCTTGATGATACGATGTATGTACTCTTCCCGTTTCAGGGTTAATCATCTTCGGTAGTTTATCGGTATAGGTCGATTTAAGCTTCGCTAAGCCTCGGTATTCAAGAATCAGTTTAGGTAATGGGTAATCCAATGCCAGTTCTTGCAATACTTCTTCATTGGTTGATGGCGTGCCTGATGGCGTTTTCTTGATAACTGGTAAACCCATCTTTTCAAATAGCAACGCTTGAAGCTGCTTTGGTGAGTTCATATTGAACTCTTGCTCCGCCACTTCATAAGCTTGTTGTTCTAACTCATCAAGACGCGCAGCAATTTCCTGTGATTGGCTAGACAGCATCATATCGTCAATCAATACACCAGTACGCTCAATACGAGAGATGACCGGAACCAATGGCATTTCTATTTCTTGGTATATGCGGTTAAGCTTCTCATCTTTTTCAAGATTAGCATTCAAGCGATGGTGTAAGCGCAAAGTAACATCAGCATCTTCTGCGGCATAAGGCGACGCTTGCTCTAAATCTATTTGATTAAATGTCAGCTGTTTTTTACCTTTACCCGCAATTTGCTCAAACGAGATACAGCTGTGTTGAAGGAAGCGTAAAGCTAAGCTGTCCATATCATGTTTACCACCCACGCTGTTATAAACGTAAGAAGCCAACATGGTGTCAAACTTAATACCTCGCATTTCAATGCCGTAGCGTGCTAATACGCTTGCATCATATTTTAGGTTTTGACCCACTTTTGCTTGTGCTGAATCTTCTAAAATAGGCTTAAGTTGTTCAAGTACCCAATCACGCTCTAGCTGTACTGGTGCATCAAGATAGTCATGAGCAACAGGAACATAAGCAGCAACACCTTCTTCTGTGGCAAAAGAGACACCAACAAGATTCGCTACCATATAATCTAAACTATCGGTTTCAGTATCAAAGGCGAATACTTCTGATGCTTTAAGCTTTTCCAACCAAACTTGGAATGTCTCTTGATCTAAAATAGTTTCGTATTGGCTGCGATCAATCGATACCGACGAGGTATCCATTTCAATCTCTGATGTGCTGCTGTCAGTGCGGGCTGAACGCATCGCTCCTGATTTCTCATCAGCTTCAACCGAACCAGAACCACCGTCTAGTAATTCATTTAACCATGACTTAAAAACAAGGCTGCCATAAAGCTTAATCAACTCATCTTTATTCGGCTCGGATTTCACTAATGATTCCGGTGACTCTTCAAGCTCAACGTCTAATTTGATTGTCGCTAGCTCGTAAGACATTAACGCATTGTCTTTATTGTCTAGTAACTTCTTCGCCATCGTCTTAGAGCCACGGAAACCGAGAGGAGCAATATCATCAAGGTTTTCATACAGCGTCTCTAAGCTACCAATACCTTGTAATAGTGCTGTCGCTGTTTTATCACCTACGCCGGGAACGCCTGGAATGTTATCGACCTTGTCGCCCATTAGTGCAAGGTAATCAATGATAAGTTCAGGTGGAATACCAAACTTTTCGATCACGCCCTCTCTATCCATCACCACGTTTGTCATTGTGTTGATCAGAGTTACGTTCTCATCAACCAATTGAGCCATATCTTTATCACCGGTGCTGATCAAAACAGGCATACCAAGCTGAGATGCTTGGTGAGCCAATGTTCCGATCACGTCATCTGCTTCGACACCCGAAATAGAAATCAACGGAAGACCCATTGCTCGAATGACGTTGTGTAACGGCTCAATCTGGCAACGAAGATCATCAGGCATTGGCGGGCGATTGGCTTTATATTCAGGATACAGATCATCACGGAATGTTTTGCCTTTAGCATCAAACACCACCGCTATACGATCAGAAGCAAACTGACGCATCATGCTACGTAACATGTTAACCACGCCATATACGGCATTTGTTGGTATCTCACCATTACTCATGGTGCCTGGGTAAGCATGAAATGCGCGATATAAATAAGAAGAACCATCGATGAGGATCAAAGGGTTGTCAGGAATGCGAGCCATAGTCTTTCAGTATCCAAAGAGAAAGCAAATTATTTGCTTAGGATGCCATGACTGCCGCAGTGAATCCATGTTAAGTCGATCAAGTGGCTCACACATTTTTCAACAAAGACAGATAGTCAACATTAAATCTGTGGATAAGTCTGTTTATATAAGTTATCCACTGCTCTTTTTTTTACGTAACAAAACAACGCTTTTATTTGTATTAGTTTGTTTTTAAAGGATTAATTTAATGATCGATCCGGCAATCAGAGATCGTTTTTCGATCCTCAATTGTGGAAAAGAGTGCTGGTGCCCTTTTGTTCGACATAAAATGACAAGCATAAAAAAAGCGACATCTTTCGATGTCGCCTAGCGAAAAGGGCCAAAGCCAAACCATATAAAAATGACTGCTTTGCCATAAAGCTATAAATTACACTGGAAGCAATGTGAGCAATGTCGTGTCAAAAAAGAACGAGTGCAAGTTCGTAAAGTTGCCGCTTCATCACTGATTCTGTAAAGATTCAAGTAACTCAACATCCTTGTGAACTGTCCTTATCCCTTAAGACGAGATTAATAATAATCATTCGCATTTAACTCGTCAACCATTAAATGCGAAATAATCTCATTTAGTTTGTTCGCTCACTAATCAACTCGCTCAGAATTTTGCAAAAAATAGCCACTGCTCCCCTACACCACCATTTTGATAAAACAATAAAAAAGCCGACATTAGTCGGCTTATCATGTTCTACAATCTAATCTTGATTAAGATGTTTCGCTGCTTGTGCATTATCTTCTGCAAGCCACTCGGCTACGTCTTTTGCGAAGTAAGTTAAAATACCATCGGCACCCGCACGTTTAAAACACATTAAAGATTCAAGAACCGTTTCGCGTTCTTTTAACCACCCATTTTGGAAAGCCGCTTTATGCATTGCGTACTCACCAGACACTTGATAAGCGAAAGTTGGCACTTGTAATTCAGATTTAACTCGGCGAACCACATCTAAATATGGCATACCTGGCTTAACCATCACCATGTCCGCGCCTTCATTGATGTCCATTGCCACTTCATGAATGGCTTCATCACTGTTCGCTGGATCCATTTGATAGTTCTTCTTGTTGCCACCTTTTAGATTCGAAGCTGAACCGACGGCATCACGGAATGGTCCATAGTAACAAGAGGCATATTTCGCGGAGTACGCCATGATTTGAGTATTAATGTGACCCGCTTCTTCAAGCGCTTTTCGGATTGCTCCAATTCGACCATCCATCATATCAGATGGTGCGACAACATCCGCGCCAGCCTCAGCATGAGACAATGCTTGTTTGATTAGCACCTCAGTGGTTTCATCATTAAGCACGTAACCTTCTTCATCAATGATGCCATCTTGACCATGTGTGGTAAAAGGATCGAGAGCCACATCAGTGATCACGCCAATTTGAGGAATATGTTCTTTTAGTGAACGAACTGCTCGTTGAACCAAGCCCTCTGGATTATATGCTTCTGCAGCACAAAGGCTTTTCGCATCTTGATTCACAACAGGGAATAAAGCGATAGCAGGTACACCTAGGTTTGCCAGATATTGTGCTTCTTCCAACATGAGATCGATGGATAAGCGTTCAACACCAGGCATTGATTCGACCGGCTCACGGCGATCTTTACCCATTAAGATAAACATTGGGTAAATAAGATCGTTAACTGACAACTGATTTTCTGCCATTAAACGACGGCTAAAATCATGCTTACGCATACGTCGCATACGGCGGCCGGGAAATTGCCCTTGAATCGAAACTGACACACTATTCTCCTTCGATGATGAAAGTACCGAGACAAATCATATCACTCTGACTTTCCTACGCTAGCGGCAAACCTTAAAAATGCAAAAAATGACCTCATACTCACACTACCGTATACTGAAGTCATCACTACTTAGAGAGCAGCACTTAGAGAACAATACCATGATCGATACCCATGCCCACATATATGCCAGCGAATTTGATAATGATCGTGATGAAGTCGTTCAGCGCGCATTAGCACAAGGCATTAGTAAAATATTGCTACCAAACATCGATTTAGAATCTATTGAACCGATGCTGAAAACGGAAGCGTTATACCCAACGCTTTGTCGTTCAATGATGGGCTTACACCCTTGTTATGTGGATGGTAATGTCGAACAAACTCTAGAGAAAATCTATCAGCAGTTCTCCCAACATGAGTTTATCGCTGTGGGTGAGATTGGTATTGATCTCTACTGGGATAAAACATATCGACATGAACAAGAAATGGCATTTACAACCCAGCTAAGTTGGGCGAAAGAGATGAATCTCCCGGTTGTTATTCATACCCGAGACTCTATTCAAGAAACTCTAGCGCTCTTAGAAAAAGAGCAGAATGGCTCTTTACGCGGTGTATTTCATTGTTTTGGCGGTAGCATCGAAGAAGCAAAAGCGATTAACGAACTGGGCTTTCACCTTGGCCTCGGCGGTGTATCCACATTTAAAAATGGAGGTATGGATGTGGTAATTCCTGAGTTGGATCTCGACTACCTCGTACTTGAAACTGACTGCCCATATCTCGCTCCTGTTCCTCATCGAGGAAAACGAAATGAGCCAGCCTACACACAATTGGTGGCACAAAGAGTGGCGCAACTACGTGATATGACCATCGAAGAAGTCAGCTTAATCACCACTAAAAATGCAACTTCGTTGTTCGACCTTTAGTAAAAAACATATCCATGACTAATAAAAAAAGGTTGGCATAGGCCAACCTTTTTATCATCTTAACGCTATTCAAAAGAGCGTTACTCTTGTTCTTGCTCGTTTTCCTCATCACGCGAGTTATCTCGCGGTGCATAAAAACGAGTAAAGAAGAGCCCGACTTCAAATAGCAAACACATTGGAATTGCCAATAATGTTTGAGAAATAATGTCAGGTGGCGTCAACAGCATTCCCACAATAAACGCCATCACAACAATGTATGGGCGCTTTTCCCGTAAGCTTTGTGGAGTCGTTGCACCCGTCCAACATAGAAGAATAATGGCGACAGGAACTTCAAATGCGATACCAAATGCAAGGAACAGAGCCAAAACAAAGTCTAAGTAACTCGATATATCAGTGGCAAATTCAACGCCGCCGAGTGAAATCGCAGTAAAGAAACCAAACACCAGCGGGAATACGATGAAATACGCAAAAGCAACACCGCAGTAGAATAATAACGAGCTCGAAAACATCAACGGCATAATTAAACGGCGTTCATGCTTATACAAACCCGGTGCGACAAAAGCCCACACCTGATACAAAATCAAGGGCACAGATAAGAAAACCGCCGATATTAGGGTCAACTTCAATGGCGTAAAAAATGGCGATGCCACATCTGTTGCGATCATTGTTGCCCCTGCTGGCAAACGATCTACCAGTGGCTTTGATACAAATTCATAGATTTCATTAGAAAAATAAATCAAGCCAAGAAAGACCACCAACACTGCGGCTAACGCACGCAATAGACGATTTCTCAATTCGAGTAAATGGCTGATTAAAGGCTGTGTCTGCTCGACCGAAGACATATCGAACCTCATTATGAAAGATAAAAAAGGAGCCACATATGAAATGCAGCTCCTCCCAATAGAGACTATTCGGCTTTCTTACTTGCCGCAACGTCTGATGGCGTAGTCGTGGGAGAAACCTCACTCTCTACATCCTGCGCTGTTTGCTCTGGCTTGTTACTTGCGTAAGGACGCTGGACCTCACGCGCAGCTTGCTTAAGTTCTTCAACCGAAGACTTCAATTCTGGGGATAAATCTTCCATCCCCATTTTTTCTGCTTTGCGTAAGTTCTCTTGCAATTCTTGGACTTTCAACTCGTGTGAAATTTCATCTTTCACACTGTTCGCCATACTCTTCGCTGAGCTCACAAAACGCGAGACACTACGAATAGCATGAGGAAGACGTTCAGGACCTAGAACCACCAATCCAACAACAGATATCAATACCAGTTCCCAAAAACCGATATCAAACACGTATTATGCCTGCTCTTTGTCTTTTTTAGTTTCAGTCGTTTCAGCAGTTGCGTCTTTCTTCTGCTGTTCTAAGTTTTTTGGTTCGAAATCAGCGTCTGCGTCTTTCTTAGCTGATTCTTCGTCACTCATTGCTTTCTTGAAGCCTTTGACTGCACTACCTAAATCACCACCAATGTTACGCAGTTTCTTTGTACCAAATAGCAAGATCACGATTACAGCAATGATCAATAATTGCCAAATACTAATACCACCCATTATTTTTACCTCGGGTCTTATTAAACAAATTTATAAACAGAGTTTAACGTCTAACGACGATAAGCTCGCCAACTAAGCAACCAAAATGTGACACCCGCAACGGCACTCACTGTAGATAGTTGCTCTATAGTGTGGTCTACCAATATTGCCGAGCATACGACCAATGTGGCTCCAACACCAAATAAAAATTTTCCAGTCGCTTGTTGGCGCTTGGAATCACGATAGCCTTGATAAAGCTGATCCATGCGTTGATTCATGGCTTTACCTTGTCTTAAGCTGTCGTAAAGTAGCTCTGGTAACTCCGGCAGTTTCTCAGCCCAGAAAGGCGCACGATCTTTTACTGCATTAATTACGGCCTGAGGCCCTACTTGATTCATCATCCATTCCTCAAGGAATGGCTTTGCTGTTTCCCATAAGTCTAGCTGAGGATAGAGCTGTCGGCCTAACCCCTCAACATAGAGTAATGTCTTTTGCAGCAATACGAGCTGTGGCTGAACTTCCATATTAAAGCGACGTGCTGTGTTGAATAAATTCAACAGCACATGGCCAAATGAAATTTCACATAATGGTTTAGCAAAAATTGGCTCACACACTACGCGAATCGCAAATTCAAACTCGTCGATGTTCGTTTCACGTGGAACCCAACCTGATTCCACATGCAATTCCGCCACACGTCGATAATCACGATTGAAAAAAGCTAAGAAATTTTCAGCTAAATAGCGTTTATCTTGGCTATTGAGGCTGCCGACAATACCACAATCCAAGCCAATCCACTGTGGGTTTTCTGGATGCTCCGGTTTAACAAAGACATTGCCAGGGTGCATATCCGCGTGGAAAAAACTGTCACGAAACACTTGAGTAAAGAAGACACTCACACCACGCTCTGCCAAAAGCTTCATGTTGGTACCGTTAGCTTTTAACCCTTCAATATCAGAAACTTGAAACCCGTATATTCGCTCAGAAACCATGACAGTTTCATTACTATAATCAGGAAAAACTTCTGGTACGTATAACTCTTCACTGTTTTCAAAGTTGCGGCGCAATTGCATCGCGTTAGCGGCTTCACGACGCAAATCCAATTCATCAATGAGTGTTTTTTCGTATTCTCGAACGACTTCTACTGGCTTTAAGCGACGCGCTTGCGGCAATGTTTTTGCCACGATATGGGCCATGCGATACATCAGCTTAATATCAGCATCAATGACAGGGCGGATATCTGGGCGGATCACCTTTAGAACGACCTCTTGACCGTTATCTTTACGCTTTGCGGTATGAACCTGGGCAATAGAAGCTGAGGCAAGAGGCTCAATATCAAAGTCTGTAAACCAAGTTTCTAAAGGTGCCCCAAGCGCGGCTTCCATCTGCTCTTTTGCCTGATGACCATCAAATGGAGACACTTGATCTTGTAATAAAGCAAGAGGGTCAGCGATATGCTCAGGGAATAGATCACGACGGGTCGACATCATCTGTCCAAACTTAATCCATACTGGACCCAGTTCTTGTAGAGCTAGACGAAGACGTTCACCCATTGGTTTATCAGCATGCTGATTTTTAATCCAGAACAACCCTTTGCGAGCTAATAATGGCGCTTTAGTCAGCTCGTGAGTTGGCAGCAGTTCATCTAAACCATATTCCAATTGCACTTTGATAATACGATAGAGTCGCTTTAATTCTGTCGGAGTCATACACGCTCCAACAGTGCATTCAATTTTGCATCCAAACGCGCAGCTTGACTTTTAACGTCATCAACTTGATCACAGAAATATGCAACTTCTAAAGCTGGCGGCAACAAACGCCATTCTTCAGTAAGCACCTGACCAAGATGATTTTGATGCTTTAAGGCACGAGCTTTAACAAAACCACCAACCTGATGAATGCCCTGGACTACGGTGTGTGCAACAACATCACCAGTAACACGAGATAGCCATTCTTCGATATCCGGTTTGCAATCAGTCATTAACTGAGAAAATTTTTGTGCGAGCTGAATATCACCATCCAACACCAACTTATCTTCTTTAATCAATTGGGTGATGTTTGCTTGTTCACGTAGCTCAGGCAATATGGATAAGTTTAATGATAGATAGCAATCGGGCGTACCCTCATAGTGAGCTAAGACATCGATCTGCTGGCTAAACACAAATGTGAGTGTTTTATTCAGCTCTTTCAAATGCACTTGGATCACTTGCCCTTTTAGGCGAGAAAGGCGACGTCCTAATTCAGGGTCATCTTTAATCAAGGTATTAAGCGTGGTTTCTATCACTGCGGTGACGATCGGTTCAATTGGCATAATAATCCTTAGAACTTGTAACCACGATGCAAAGCTACGATGCCACCAGTCAAATTGTAGTAACTGGTTTGCTCAAACCCAGCCTCATCCATCATACCTTTCAATGTTTCTTGATCTGGGTGCATACGAATAGACTCAGCTAAATAACGGTAGCTATCGGCATCATTCGCCACAACTTCGCCAATTTTAGGCAATAGGTGGAATGAATAAGCATCATAAACTTTTGATAGTGGATCTAAGATTGGCTTTGAGAATTCCAATACAAGTAGGCGCCCACCCGGCTTCAACACTCGGTACATAGAGCGCAGTGCTTTATCTTTATCTGTTACGTTTCGCAAACAGAAACTGATCGTGATGACATCAAAATAGTCATCAGGGAATGGCAATTCTTCTGCATTTGCTTGTACGTAATGCACGTTCCCCACGATACCGCTATCACGCAGTTTATCGCGGCCAACATTCAACATTGAGTTATTGATATCAGCAAGAATCACATGCCCCTTGTCACCAACAATTCGAGAGAACTTAGCAGTTAGGTCACCGGTACCACCACCAAGATCAAGAATACGCTGACCAGGACGAACGCCACTGCAATCGATAGTAAAGCGTTTCCATAGACGGTGAATACCGCCAGACATCAAATCATTCATGATGTCGTATTTTGCAGCTACAGAGTGAAATACCTGAGCAACTTTCGCTACTTTTTCTTCTTTTGCCACTGTGGTAAAACCAAAGTGTGTCGTGTCTTGCGACTCTAGCGCGGTGCTCGATTGCACGCTTGTATCCGTCATGATTATTCCTCTTCAAGCAGTGCTTTAATAACTCGGATTCGATAATTTAATAACCGAAACACTGCGGCGAGTTAGTTTACTTTATCCTCAGCCGTATGTCTTTCTACCGAAGAAGCATTTTCAGTCAGATCATCAATTTCTGCGAAGCCATCATGATTCGCAATTTCAGACAGAGCTGATGAAATCGGGCGTTTTATTTCGACGCCCAGTTGCTTAAAGCTTTCCGCTTGGCGAATAACATTACCTCGTCCACTAGCGAGCTTGTTCATCGCCCCTTGGTAATTCTGGTTGGCACGGTCAAGAGCACTACCAAGGCTTTCCATGTCATCGACAAATAATCTCAGTTTGTCGTATAACTTGCTCGCTCGCTCAGCAATCAGCTGAGCATTTTGGTTTTGTCGATCATAGCGCCATAGATTATCGATAGTACGTAGTGCCACCAGCAATGTCGTTGGACTCACCAGTATGATATTTTGCTCCATCGCATCTTTCACCAAGCTAGGATCGGCTTGGATAGCGACCTGAAATGCAGGCTCTACAGGGATAAACATCAACACATAATCAAGGCTCTGAATGCCTTTAAGTTGATGATAGTCCTTGTGACTCAGTCCTTTAATATGGCTGCGTAATGCGATTAAGTGATCGCTTAACGCTCTATCGCGTTCGGCATCTGTTTCAGCATTAAAGTAACGCTCATAAGCCACCAAAGCCATTTTTGAATCGACCACAACCTGCTTGTTCTGAGGTAAGTGAACAATCACATCAGGTTGATAACGTTTACCCGCTTCGTTTTGCAAACTAACTTGGGTTTGATATTCATGGCCCTCTCGAAGACCCGATTCAGCTAATACCCGAGCGAGTACCACCTCCCCCCAGTTACCTTGCTGCTTGTTATCCCCTTTTAGAGCCTGAGTTAAGTTGACCGCCTCACGAGTCATCTGCTCGTTAAGACGCTGTAGGTTTTTTAATTCATGCACTAATGTGTGGCGTTCTTTGGCTTCGATATTAAAACTATCGTTAACTTGTCTTTTAAACCCTTCTAACTGCTCTTTCAGTGGCGATAATAACCCCTCTAAGCTTTGACGGTTTTGCTGATCAACCTTAGCGGTTTTCACTTCAAATAACTGATTAGCCAAAAGCTCAAACTGATGTTTTAAACGTTCTTCGGCTTTTTCCAGTAACTCAAGTTTATCTTGGTTCGACTTGTTCTCTTGTTCATGACGAGCTTCTTGCTCACGCAACTGCGCTTCGCATTGCGATTTACTTTCACGCATAGCATTTAAATCATCAAAAAACTGCTGGCGCTCTTGCTTCACGGCATCGAAGTAACGCAGCTTCTCTAAGACTGCCATCAACTTGCCATGTGACTGTTTTAGTTCGTACGCCGCTTTATCACGTTCTGTATCTAATTCGTCTAGTTCTTGTTGAGCCTCTAGAAGATCTTGTTGAAGCTGCTCTATTTTTGTCGCAGACAATTGCTCACTCGCAGCCAACTGCTGTTCAAGCAACTGGGCCTCAAAACGCATTTTTTGTTTCACCCACCAGCCAGCGAGAGAGCCACTCGCTATTGCACTTGCAATAACAGAAAAAAGAAGACCTTGATGCTCAAGAACCCATTGCATAAAAACGTAATAACCTAACGGAAACAAAGTCATTTAATGGTATTTTAGTACTGGATAAATGTCCAGTTTGTCGCTCAGATAATCAACCGCTAGACTAGGCGACCCGTACACTATTCTGAGTGTCAACGGATGACTGGTTAAATTATGAAGGACTAACATGAACGAGCGTCGCGCTTTAAGTTTTGGGTTGGCAGCTGTATTGCTGTGGTCAACGGTGGCAACCGCATTTAAGTTAACATTGGCAGAATTTACGCCAATACAAATGCTCACTGTCGCTAGCTTTGTTTCGGCACTCGCGTTATTAGCTGTGTGTGCGATACAGGGTAAATTATCACTTCTCCCACAAACGTTTCTTTCCAATCCTTGGTATTACTTACTATTAGGTTTGATCAATCCACTTGCTTACTATGTGATCTTGTTTAAAGCCTATGATCTACTTCCTGCATCACAAGCGCAGGCTATTAACTACAGTTGGGCAATTACCCTAACACTGATGGCCGCTTTCTTCCTTGGGCAGAAAATTCGCAAACAAGACTATGTAGCCTGTGTTTTTAGTTACTTAGGCGTGATCGTTATTGCCACTAAAGGCGATATTCTGGGATTGAATTTTGAAAGCCCAATGGGTGTTGCTTTAGCATTAACCTCAACGTTACTTTGGGCAAGCTATTGGATTCTGAACACCAAAAATAAGGCCGACCCAATTGTGAGTGTATTGCTCGGTTTCTTGGTTGCTTTGCCATTTGCGGTTGCTTTAGCTCTATTTGAGGGAGCAAGTTGGGCGCACATTACATCAAAAGGCTGGCTTGCAGTTAGCTATGTGGGAATGTTCGAAATGGGTGTGACATTTGTTCTATGGTTGAGTGCTTTAAAATTAACAGAGAACACTGCACGTATCAGTAATCTAATTTTCGCGTCCCCTTTTATATCTTTAATTCTACTCGCGACAATTATTGGAGAAGAGATTCACCCAACCACGCTAATGGGCTTGGTGTTGATCATCGCTGGCTTAGTTGTGCAGCAAATTAAGTGGGGCCGCAAGGCCCCCCAAGAAATCACAAAATAATCGTTCTACACGCCAGCAAAGATTTGTGAATATAAGTCAGCAAAGAAAGGTCAGTGGACAAGTTTATACCCACTGGCCTGCTGCAAAGCCTGAGCTCCAACACCATTGGAAGTTATAGCCCCCTAGCCAACCGGTTACATCCATCACCTCACCAACAAAATACAAACCTTTAATTTGTTTACACTCCATGGTTTTCGAAGAGAGCTGATCCGTATCAACACCACCGAGAGTCACTTCTGCCGTACGGTAGCCTTCCGTACCATTTGGTGCGATTGGCCAATTTTCTAAATGTTCGACGATAGCAGCCATTTCTTTGTGGTTATATTGCTTAAGCGGCTTATCACTTAGCTCTTTACGCTCAATCAACACTTCAACCAAACGCTTCGGTAGAACTTTTGCTAACGTGTTTTTCAAGCTCTGATTCGGGTGATTTTCGCGAGATTGCTCTAGTAGTTCCGTGACATCGCTTTCAGGTACTAGGTTAATCGTCACCTTTTGCCCCGCTTTCCAATAAGAGGAGATCTGAAGTACTGCTGGACCAGACAAACCACGATGAGTAAATAGCAGTGCCTCTTTAAAGCTTTCACCACCTTGTGCGGTAATAATGGCAGGAATAGCGATGCCAGAGAGCTCCGCAAACGCTTCTTTATCTTGCTTATGCAGTGTGAATGGAACCAAACCGGCTGTAGTTGGGATTACCGATAGACCAAATTGCTCGGCAATTTTATAGCCAAACGGGGTCGCACCCAGTTTTGGCATCGACAATCCCCCTGTCGCCACGACTAACGACTCACAAGTAATCGTTTTAGCTTCAGTTTGCAGTACAAAGCCATTATCGACTTTTTCAATTGAGGTGATTGTCTGTTGATAGCGTTGCTCAATATTAGGAAGCTTACATTCATCCAGCAACATGCTAACTATTTGTTTTGCTGAGTCGATACAGAACAACTGACCATGGTCACGCTCTTCAAATGCGATGTCATACTTGCTGACCATCGAGATGAAATCCCAATTGGTATATTGAGATAGTGCCGACTTAACAAAGTGTGGATTACGGCAAAGGTAATTGCTTGCTGTTACATCGTAGTTAGTAAAGTTACAGCGGCCACCACCAGAAATTAAAATTTTTCGGCCTGGCTTTTTTGCATTATCAAGCAGTAACACTTTACGACCGCGCTTGCCAGCTGTTGCAGCGCACATAAGCCCCGCAGCACCAGCACCAATAACGACAACATCAAACTTCTCAGTCATGTGACCCACTCATAAATTAGCAATAAAAAAGGATGTGCGAAATGCACATCCTTATCAGATTGGGTGGTATTTTAGCGGTTATTCGATGACTTGCCAATTGGGCAATTTTACAGCATAAATGCACCCAGCAAAGTGACCCCAACCAACGCTACTAGCAGAATGAATAATTCTCTTACTCGGTCGCACTTCCCTGTAAATACCGTATCGTGGTGATGGTGATACTCTTTACTTTTTAAGTAATGAAATAACCGAAACTGCTTGGTGACATTACCATGCGTGGTGAAAAATCCATTGCCATCAACTTGTTGATACAGCAAAGGGTGAGCTTCACGCATGATATAAATCAACGAGCGTAATGCTGTTAAGTATCTTGCAAAATTAATTAATGTAACCAGCATCAGTGCCAGTAAAATCGTATCACCAGTGATCATCTTCTCCTCCCTACATCTTCCTTGATACCCAAGAAAAAAAGACTATTAAAACAATCGTCTATTGCTGAATATTATCCAGCTGGGGCATCCATCACGGAAGATGAACCTTCTTTTGCTAAAGCGGCCAGATCTTTATCAATAAAGAACAAAGCTTTACCGTCTTCACCGACCAGTTCCAACTTATCTAAAATCCCTTTAAATAACTTCTCTTCCTCATGCTGTTCAGCGACGTACCATTGTAAGAAGTTGAACGTTGAGTAATCTTGAGAGGTGAACGCAACATGAGCCAAAGTATTGATTTTTTGAGTAATCATTTGTTCATGTTCATACGTTTCTCGGAATACATCTCCAAGACTAGCAAACTCATGTTTAGGGGCTTCTATCGCTCCTAAAATGGGCATTGCCCCCGTCTCACTAACATAGGTAAAAAGACGTTGCATGTGCTCCATTTCTTCTACTGCGTGAGCACGAAGAAACTCGGCAGCGCCTTCAAAACCTTTGTCTTCACACCAAGCACTCATTTGTAAGTATAGATTGGATGAAAAAAATTCTAGGTTAATTTGATCATTCAAATGATCGATCATTGCTTGAGATAGCATTTTCACTCCTAATAGCACAGCATACTTAATTGTAATAAATACTAAACATAACCATAACACTTTGCGCAATCGCAAACTAGGTCAGATTGTTTAACAACAATAATTAGATAACTATTAGCTAGTTAGATCTGAGATCATCTTTGCAAAATTTCTTCAACTCAAATGCTAATCTTAGAAGAAACTACCTTAGGAGAACGCAATATGAGTTATCAGCACATACTTGTCGCCATTGACCTTTCAGAAGATAGCGAACACCTCGTCCAAAAAGCGGTCGACTTGGCCAAGCCTCTCGACGCACAAATATCTTTTATTCATATTGATGTGAATTATGCAGAGCTCTACACCGGATTAATTGATATTAATTTGGCTGAAACACAACATCAGGCATTGGAAGCCTCACAGCAGCAATTGCAAAAGTTAGCCGATCACGCAAACCACCCAATCAAACATACGTTAGTGGGTAGCGGTGATTTAAGTAATGAGTTGTGTGACACTATCAATGAATATCAAGTTGATCTTCTTATCTGTGGCCACCACCAAGATTTTTGGAGCAAGTTACTGTCATCGACTCGTCAGTTAATCAACAGATCTCCTGTCGACATGTTGGTTGTACCACTTAAGGATTGATGCACTAACCACTGAATATTATCGATAAACCGTTTAGACTGACGGCAATTATTGATTCTGAGCATTGGTTATGGGTTATCTATCCGCTGTTACTCTATTATGGGCTTTCTCGTTCAGCTTGATTGGCGTTTATCTCGCTGGTCAAGTTGACTCTTGGTTTTCTGTGCTAATGCGTGTTGCATTAGCCAGTATTGTCTTTATCCCCTTTATTAAGTTTCGCGGAGTCAGTAAATCACTGATTGCGAAGCTTATGGTTATTGGTGGTTTTCAACTTGGGTTGATGTACTGCTTTTATTACCAATCATTTTTACTTTTATCGGTACCTGAAGTTCTGCTATTCACCATTTTTACGCCGATCTATGTCACCTTAATCTATGACGCACTCAAGGGTCGTTTTTCTCCTTGGTATTTATTAACCGCTGCGATTGCTGTAGTTGGCACTGCGTTTATTCAGTTTTCAGGTGTTAACCAAGATTTTCTTTTAGGATTCTTGGTCGTTCAGGGAGCAAACCTATGCTTCGCTATTGGGCAGGTGGGTTATAAATTCATAATGGAGAAGCAACCCGTCGACTTACCGCAGCATACCGTATTCGGTTACTTCTATTTAGGAGCTCTTTGTGTCGCTATCATCGCTTTTTCTTTGTTAGGAAATAGTGACAAGCTGCCGACAACATCCACTCAGTGGCTAATTCTGGTGTATCTCGGCACCGTTGCATCTGGATTGGGTTACTTCGCATGGAATAAAGGTGCGACCATGGTCAATGCTGGGGCACTTGCCGTCATGAACAATGCATTGGTTCCTGCAGGGCTTATCGTGAATATTTTGATTTGGAATCGCGACGTTGATTTAGTTCGCCTCTCTATTGGAGGTGCAATTATCATGCTATCACTGTGGGTCAACGAAACATGGGTAAAGCGTAAGGTTGCCCAACAGTTTAGCCAATAAATGACCTCTAAATTCACTTTAAAAGGTCACCACTACACCGCTCGGTAATATAGAACTGACAGCAAAAAAGCCCGCAATCGCGGGCTTTTAAAATCACAATAAAATTAGCTCATCGAAGCGAGTACATACACATCAAATCGATTCTTCTTAGTTTCAATCGCCATTGTCGGAGCTTGATCATCTAACCAATTGGCGTAATCAGGGCGCTTCACAACCACACGTTTAGTCGCTAATGCGAGTGCTGGAGCTAACAAACCATCTGCATCAGTATCAGCACCTACCAAAGATTGAAATACGCGCATTTCTTTTTTCACTAGGGCGGACTTCTTTTTGTTCTCTGGATGTGGGTACATAGGATCAAGATAGACAACTTCTGGCTGCTCAAAATCTGCATCGAGAGATAACGCTTCTAATGCTTCTAAGCTTGATGCGTGCAGCAGTGACATTCTCTCTGAAACCCAATGCCCTATTTCTGCATCTTGCTGCGCACGTTGTAGACCATCATCTAATAATGCAGCAACAACTGGATGACGTTCCACCATTTGAACCTTACAGCCCAATGAGGCCAATACAAACGAATCTCGCCCTAAACCAGCCGTAGCATCCAAAACCGTTGGCGTTGCACCTTTATTCAACCCTGCCGCTTTCGCAATAGCTTGCCCTTTACCGCCACCAAACTTACGACGGTGCGCAACTGCACCACCAGCGAGATCCACGTAAATTGCACCCAATTTCGGCTCATCAAGTTTGCGTAATTCTAAGCGTTGCTCGGTTAATACCAATGCAAACACGCTCTGCTCATCGTGAGTTAGTCCCCAACGAGTTGCTAACTCATCAAGTCTTTCTACTTGATTTTGATCTTCACACAGCAGTTGGATTAGCACAATGAGCTCCAGTATTGGTCGGTAGTTTTAGGGGGCGCAGTGTACCGGATTTTTATCATCGGCACTAAAGGTTCTTTTCCTTTAAAAGTGTGGCAGCCAACTCTTCCAAAGGTTGAGGTTTTCCAATGAAATATCCTTGCGCATAATCAACGCCCACTTCCATTAATTGGTCGATGATTGGACCACTCTCAACGAATTCAGCGACCGTTTTTTTACCCATCTGTTTTGCTAAATCATGAATGGATCGCACCATCAGGTAATCCATTTCATTGATATCCATTTCTCGGACAAACAAGCCATCTATTTTGACAATATCGACTGGTAACTTCTTCAAGTAACCAAACGACGATAAACCAGAACCAAAATCATCCAATGCAATTAGACAGCCTAACGATTTCAGCTTAGTGAACAATTTAATCGCTTGCTTCATGTTACTCATTGCAGCTGTTTCTGTAATTTCGAAACAAATCTTATGACAAGGCACCGTACTCTTTTCCAATGCCTCAAGCAAAAATGCAATGAACTGCTTGTTACCCATAGAGTGGCCTGAAAGGTTGATTGCGCACAATCCTAAATGTTCGAGCTCTTTAGGGTGAGTCGTTAACCAATGTAGAGTTTGATTAACCACTTGCTTATCAATTAAGTGCGCAACGTTATAGCGTTCAGAAGCCGGCATAAAAATACCAGGCGAAATATGTTCTCCATCAGCACCTCGAATACGCACCAATATCTCAAAATGCATGCGCTTGTCATCATCATCCAAGCCAATGATTTGTTGGGCAAACAGCTCTAGACGATCATTCGCCAGCGCATTGTGGACTAAATTAACACTTTCCATTTCTAACTGACGACGACGTAGATCTTCATCATCAGCACAATACAAATTGTAGCGGTTTCGCCCATCCTCCTTCGCAGCATGACAAGCCGTATCAGCCTGAGCATGCACCATTTGTGGGGAAGATGCGGTATGGTCAATCAAACGAATACCTATCGAACAGGTTAAATTTAAGCTGATATCCCCCCACTTAAACTGCTGCTCACTAAAACAAATTATAATGTCAGCTGCGACTTTCTTAGCATCGCGTTCAGTGCAGTCTTTCAATAAGATCGCAAACTCATCACCACCCATACGAGCAAGGATTACATTATGAGGCAATACGTCTTCTAGCATTCTCGCACTAAAGCAAATAGCCGCATCTCCCGCTTCATGACCAGCGGTATCATTAAGTACTTTCAACTGGTCAAGATCGAGGTACAACATAGCGTGTGTCCGAGTATGGCTCTCGACCTCTTTCAGTGATTTATTCAGTGCCAATTCAAAATGGTTACGATTGTACGTATCGGTTAGTAAATCATGCTGTGCTTGGTATTCAAGCTGTTTTGACAACTGGCGCATCTCACTAATATCTTCACCCACAATCAAAACATGCCCAGATTCTGCTAATGGCCGAATATTTTCACGTATCCATATTGAATGTCCATCTGCATGGCGATATTCAATTTCTCGTCGCCAAACACCTTTCATTGCCTGTTTGGGTTGCAACAAAACTTGTCTTGGCATTAGTGATTCATTATCGATATAAAAGGAAGTCAGATATTGGCCCAATACTCGATCTGATGTGTAGCCAAGCACCTGCTCTGCGAATTGATTAACTCGCTGAACTCGATTGTGTTCATCAATCGTCACCATCATGACTGGCTGCTGATCGTAGTAGTGGCTTAAGTTCACTTCTCTGCGAAAAAGCCGCTCTTCCGTCATTTTACGGGTCGTAATATCTCGGGCTTCAAACAGTACCTTGGCTTGTTGAAGACTCGACTCTGCGAGTGGTTTCAATATGAGTTCAAGGACTAAAGAGCCCAACTCCGGGTGCCATATTTCCGCTTCTAACTGACTGGCAACATCTTGAGTTTGGTCGGTAAGTATCTTTTTGATCTTATCGGCAGTCTCTGGTTCCCAATGTCGGTGTAGCCAAAGGGGTTGGTCGATTTGAAAGGATTGGTGATAAAGTAATGATTGCAACTTACTGTTGCTCGATATAAGTCGGCCATCTTGATCGATTAAACCAATAAACTGGTAGCTCTGGTCAAACACAGTCTCAAGTAACTCTTGGCTTTCGCGCGCCACTAGTTCACTGCGTTTTAACCGTCTCATGTAGTACATCAAACCCAGAACAACTAAACACAAGACAACTATCAAGATAATCGCGATTCGCAACTCTTGATGATAGCGGGCAATAAATGAGGTCGAACTATTTAGCTGTTCAAGAGAAGCCTCTACCATCTGGTGTTCAGCCCAAGAGGATGCACTTGGTGAAACTTGTTCGCTTTCAATACGAGCGTCCTCTGAATGAAACCATGTTAAATGGTACTCGTTCATTGTATCGAGTATCGACTGCAATACAGGAGTGTGTGTAGCATAAGGCTGAAAGCTAGGTACATTTTTGTCTTGTGCCACTGACACGAAAGCCCAAAAAACAGCTAGAAGAAGAAGACAAAAGCGCACTAGAATAAGCCTCGATTGTATAAAATAAACCGTACAATACTATCATTACTGTCGATGATTTATACCGACACATATCGTAACTTCATCAACAATAAGGAAAAATCATGAGTGCCCATGCCAGTAAGATTGATGAATTAGATAAAGCAATCCTAAAAACGCTGATGGCCGATGCGCGCAAACCTTATGCTGAGATGGCAAAGCAATTTGATGTTAGTCCTGCCACTATCCATGTTCGCATCGAGAAAATGAAAGCTGCGGATATTATCCAAGGAACGGAAGTGATCGTAGATACCAAGAAATTAGGGTATGACGTTTGCTGCTTTATTGGCATCAACCTCAATGCGGCTCGCGATTATCATTCAGCGCTTGAGAAGCTCAATGCATTAGAAGAGGTGGTTGAAGCTTACTACACCACTGGTGCCTATAATATTTTTGTCAAATTGATGTGTCGTTCCATCGAAGAGTTGCAGCACGTTCTAATCGACAAGTTACAAGCCATTGATGAAGTGCAATCAACTGAAACACTAATATCACTGCAAAACCCTATCAACCGTAATGTTAACCCATAAAAAAAGCTCGCCTAAGCGAGCTTCTTAAAAATAGATCAATTAACGTGAAGCAAGGTATTCTTTCAACTCATCAACTGAAATGCCTTGTTTAGCAATTTCTTTTGCGAGCTCATCTACCTGTTCATCTTTACGTGATTCAATCACTTGTTGGAACTGGTACACCATGTCACGCAACATTGGTAGCGGAACATTCTTCGCTGCGCTGCGAATACGTTCACCACTTTGATTACCTAGCTCACGAAGTAATTTTCCGTACATTACCTTCTCTGGAGACTCATCCAGTTGCTCCAAAATTCGAGCCATTTCATATGTTGTCAATGACATTAGTTATATTGATTCCATCGCTTAACGTTTAAGAGGTCAAATATACAACCGTTTCCTTCGTTTAGCAAAGCTATCAGCACCCTTTAGCTCATTGCCAAATGCCAGCGGCGACCAGATTTCGATAACAAAATAAATAATGCAGGGAAGACAATCAACATTTGGATTGCGATCATGACTTGAGGTTCTAATCCAATACGCTGTACCAAGCCAACCACTAACCCTGCACCACTCATTTGGAATAAACCAAGTAATGCTGCGGCAGTTCCCGCTTTGTCGCCAAATGGAGCAAGAGCTTTACCCGCAGCTGCACCGAGAATCCAAGCAAAACCAATTGAAGAGGTAAAGATAGGTAACATAAATGCGATAGGTGATTGTTGAGGTAGTAGTAACATAATGCATCCCGCCATCAACAAAGTTGTAATACCAACCAATAAGGTTTTATGAGTACCGTATTTATCCATAAATTTCGGTGCCGTCATACATGCAATAATATTAATCGCCGCATTGATACCGAACCACTTAGTAAACTCATTCATATCCAAGCCTAGCTTTTCCATCAGCACCACAGGTGCCGACGTAACGTAAGCCAGAATAACCGCCATTGCTAACATACATAGCGATGCATGAAACACAAATGAAGGTGACTTCAATACGTCTAGGTAGCGGTTAAGTCTGAAAACTGGCTCATTGTTTGATTGAGGGTTGGTCTCTTTCATTCCCACAACCATCAAAACAAACACCACAACTGCAAATATAGCCATAAAGCTAAAGTTTGAACGCCAACCAAATTGCTGTGTTAGCCAACTACCTAAAATAGGTGCGAGAGCTGGGATAAAACAGATGGCACCATTAAGATAGCTGATCATTTTGCCACTTTTCTCTGGACCAAAAATGTCGCGAACCGTCGCAAAGGCTGCTACAGATGTTGCACAAGCACCTAAGCCTTGTAGCAGGCGGGCAGCCAACATCCATTCAATATTTTGAGCACTCCACGCCAATAAAGCACTCACTGAATAAATGGTGATCCCTCCTAATGCGACGGCTCGACGTCCGACTTTATCTGCTAAAGGACCGGCAAAAAGTTGTCCGATACCCATTGCAAACAAAAATAATGTAATCGTATCTTGTGCGAGCGCATGCTCCACATCAAATGCGGTTGAAATTTGTGGTAGTGCGGGTAGATATATATCAATCGCAAGTGGGCTAAACAAAACCAATAAAGTAAGTAATACCATTTGAGATTTGCTATTGAGGCCTAGTGACGGGGAATGCAAAGATAGCTCCAAGAAGTTACTGAAATTTGCCGTAGTGTAAGCTAGGCTAGATATGAATCCCAATGAGACTTTTTCATTAGAGGTATTCCTAGCTGGAATAAGTATATGAATATAGAAAAACTTGCTCGAATAGACCTGAATTTGCTGGTTTGCTTAAAGGTGTTGTTAGAAGAGCTCAATGTCACTCGAACCGCTCATCGGCTATGTTTAACACAATCTGCCGTTAGCAAAAGCTTAGCAAAGCTGCGAATCCAATTTGATGACCCTCTATTTTCACGCCATGCGCATGGACTCTCTCCTACGCCAAAAGCTCTCTATCTAAGACCAAAACTGGATGTATTAATTAACCAGCTCGAACAACTCACCCAACCCGAGCTGTTTGATCCTGCGACTAGCTCTATTCGATTCCAAATCGCTGCGGTTGAAAGTATCTATTCATTGATATTGCCACGTTTCTTACCAGAGTTATTTAACCAAGCACCCAAGGTGACACTCAGTACCCACGCATGGTCTGAACAAACCTTTACGCAACTTCAGCGAGGAGAGCTCGACTTAGGGATGACGGGTAAAGATATTGACATCAATGATGCCAAGTTGACGTTGCTGCCCCCCTCAGACATCTGTGAGCAAGAGATATATCAAGACATTCAAATGTGTCTATTGCGTAGTAACCATCCCATATTAAAAGCACCATGGACATTAGAGCATTATTTGTCAGCTCGACACGTTCAAGTTCGTTGTGATGGTAATGATCGCTGGTTACTGGACTATCGCCTTGCAGATCTTGGTAAAGAACGAGATATCGCAATTACAGTCCCTGACTTTAATAGCGCTGCGAGTTTATGTTGCTACACTGATTTTATTTTCACAGGCCCAAGTCATTTTGTTCACTTAGCCGCGAAACAACTCGCATTAACCGTTCTACCATTACCAATGCCATTTCCCCCAATGGCCTACACTTTGTTCTGGCATAAGGACAGAGAAAATGACCCTGCACTCGCTTGGTTAAGAGAAATGATTCAGGATAAAACTAGCCCTCTTAGATAATTTGCAGCTCGCTTGCAAAAAGAGTAGCTTATTCCGCATCGTCCTAAAACGAGAAGTGATTCGTGCGGACATAAAAATAAAAATGAAGGATTACATTGATGCTTACAACTACTGAACAGCGTTTGACTGCCATTAGAAAATGGCTTGCAGAGCACAATTTAGATGCTTTGCTCGTCCCTCACGAAGATGAATACCTTGGTGAATATGTTCCTGCACATAATGAGCGTTTACATTGGCTCACTGGATTCACGGGTTCAGCAGGTGCAGCCGTTATTACTCAAGACAAAGCTGCTATATTCATTGATGGTCGTTATACCGTTCAAGTAACCAAACAAGTTCCTGCAGAACTATTTGAGTATCGTCACCTCATCAATGAACCGGCATTAGATTGGATTATTGACCACGTTGCAGCAGGTAAGAAAGTCGCCATTGATCCACGAATGCACTCTGGCGCATGGTTAGAATCAGCGCAAGCAAAGCTCTCTAAACAGCACCAACTTACCATTCTTGATAGTAACCCAATTGATGAACTGTGGATCGACCGCCCTGCTGCTGTTGTTTCTGACGTGCGCTTAATGGCTACCGATCTTGTCGGTCAATCAAGTGAAAGTAAACGTGAGCAAATCGGCACCTTGGTTAAAAAACAAGGTGCTGACTGTGTCGTCATCACTGCACTAGATTCTATCTGTTGGCTACTTAACGTTCGTGGTCTTGATGTTTCTCGCTTACCTGTTTTGCTGTCTCACGCAATCTTACATAGTAATGGAGAGGTAGAGTTTATCC
The DNA here is from genome assembly GCF_003605645.1 of Vibrio sinensis. GTDB lineage: Bacteria > Pseudomonadota > Gammaproteobacteria > Enterobacterales > Vibrionaceae > Vibrio > Vibrio sinensis. Next base: position 83,339 of record NZ_QVMU01000018.1, read on the forward strand.
TCGATCCTGCACGCATACCGGCTGAGTTTGATCAGCATGTTGGCCAAGGTGTTACTGTTTATCACCCAGAACAACTACAAGCTCGTTTAGAAGCATTAAGCCACTGTAAGGTGCTACTTGATGCATCAACGAGCAACGCTTGGTTTAAATTGGTTCTGCAGAACTGTGGCGCCCAAGTCATTACCGCCTCAGATCCTTGTTTAATGCCAAAAGCAGCAAAAAATGCGACTGAAATTGAAGGGATGAAAGCCTGTCATATCCGTGATGGTGTGGCGATGGTGACCTTCTTATCATGGCTAGATAGCGAAGTAGCCCAAGGAAAACTGCATAATGAAGCTCAATTAGCGGATAAGCTTGAAGCAATTCGTCGCCTTGACCCAAGCTTAAAAGACCTAAGTTTCGATACAATTTCAGCGGCAGGTGGTAATGCAGCAATGTGCCACTACAACCACGAAAACCAACCGACACCCGGTCAACTAACTCTTAATACACTTTACTTAGTCGATTCAGGTGGCCAATACTTAGATGGCACTACTGACATAACCCGTACTATTGCGATCGGCCAACCAAGTGCTGAGATGGTTCAGCAATTTACCTTAGCCTTAAAAGGTCATATTGGTATCGCTCGTGCGCGTTTCCCTCAAGGGACTCGAGGTTTCCAACTTGATACTCTAGCACGTCAGCATCTATGGGCTGAGGGTTACGATTACGACCATGGTACGGGTCATGGTGTTGGGCATTTCCTAAGTGTGCATGAGGGTCCAGCAAGTATCTCAAAACGTTTAATTGATGTCCCACTCGTTGAGGGTATGGTGTTATCAAATGAACCGGGTTACTACCGCGCAGAACAGTTTGGTATTCGTATTGAAAACCTTGAGCTGATTGTAGAACTTCCAACACAAGGTGATTTCTCAGTACTGACGTTTGAATCTCTGACTCGCTGTCCAATTGATGTTCGTAATATCGACGTTAACCTGCTGACTCGACCAGAGCTTGCATGGCTTAACGAATACCATAGTAAAGTATGGGCTGATTTGAACGAACTAGTCGATGGTGAAGTGCTGACTTGGCTACGCCAGGCAACTTTGCCTCTCAGTCACTAGATATAACGAAAGCACAATGTACTATTGAGAAAAGGCTTCCTATCGGAAGCCTTTTTTATGTTTCACGTGAAACATACCATCAAACTATCATCCTATAGCCCTGTCGTCTGCCATTCTTCCTAACCAGAATAAGCGCGATGCCAATCGCGCCAAACAGGATCAAACCCTTGATTACGAATCATAGCTTCGACACTTTGAGCGCTTCGCTCGTCGCTGATTTCAAACTGCTCTAGCTCGCTATCTTCAAGAGCATAACCACCAGGCTGTGTTTTTGATGCCGCTGACATTGAAGTGATACCAAGCGGCAATACATTATCTCTAAATGTTTCGCTCTCTCGTGTCGAGAGAGATAGTTCCACTTCAGAGTTAAGCAACCGGTAAGCACAGATCAATTGAACCAACTGTCTATCCGTCATGATTGATTTGGGCTGCAATCCTCCCTCACACGGACGTAATCTTGGAAATGAAATAGAGTATCGGGTTTTCCAATAAGTTTGCTCTAAATACTCAAGGTGAGCCGCCACAAAAAAACAATCGGTACGCCACTCTTCCAAGCCTATAAGAGCCCCAATTCCAATCTTATCAATACCCGCCTTGGCAAGCCGATCTGGCGTTTCTAAGCGAAACTCAAAATTAGTTTTATTGCCCCGCAAGTGATGTTTCGCATAGGTTACTGGTTGATAGGTTTCTTGGTATACCATTACTGCATCTAAGCCAAGTGTTTTGAGTTCAGCATAATCATGCTGCTCAAGAGGCTGGACCTCCATCGCCAAGTAATTAAAATGAGGTTTAATCACAGGTAACATTTGACGAAAATAGTTCATCCCCACTTTAGTTTCATGCTCACCAGTCACAAGTAAAACGCTATCAAACTTCATCGCTTTAATTGCGACAACCTCCGCTTCGATCTCTGATTCAGTTAGAGTTCGTCGCTTAATACGGTTTTCCATTGAGAAGCCACAATAGCTACAAGCATTCGCACATAAATTGGAAAGATAGAGCGGTATATACAATGACATCGTTTGGCCAAAACGCTTACGTGTGAGCACAAAAGATTGCTGGGCCATCTGCTCTAAGTAAGGCTCTGCCGCCGGTGATATCAGCGCTTTAAAATCTTCCAAATCACGCTTCGTTTTTGCTAATGCTCGTTCAACATCCAGTGTTGTTTTACTATATATTGATAGAGATATATCGTCCCAATTAAGTTGATTAAACTCTTTTACGAAGCTCATAAGCCAACCTAATTATCCAAAAAAGACGTTAATGGGCTCGATGCAACCGCATGAGAACTCTGACCCGCAAGCCCTGCTTTATACGCCATACGACCAGACTCCACTGCCAATTTAAAAGCGGTTGCCATAACTATAGGGTTGCGAGCGGTCGCTATTGCTGTGTTGACGAGTACTGCATCTGCCCCCATTTCCATCGCTCTTGCTGCGTGGGATGGTGCGCCAATACCAGCATCGACGACGACGGGTACCGTCGCTTGGTCAATAATAATCTCCAGAAAATCATGAGAAGCAATGCCCTTATTTGAGCCAATAGGAGCACCTAAAGGCATCACTGCCGCACAACCTACTTCTTCTAATCGCTTACACAAGACAGGATCAGCATGACAATACGGCAGCACCACAAAGCCATCTTTCACCAATTGTTCAGCGGCAATAAGTGTTTCGATAGGATCCGGCATCAAGTATTTTGGGTCAGGATGAATTTCCAGTTTCAGCCAATTCGTACCTAAAGCTTCTCTCGCTAGATGCGCGGCGAATATTGCGTCTTTTGCACTTTTAGCTCCCGATGTATTAGGTAGTAAATTCACGCCCATCTTTAGCAAAGGTTGCAATATGTCGTCATGCTTATCATGAATATCGACACGCTTTAATGCCATCGTCGCTAACTGAGAGCCTGAAGAGTTAATAGCTTGGGCCATTAAAAGGCTGTTGGCGAATTTCCCCGTTCCGGTAAACAAACGAGAATCAAATGTTTTATCTGCAATCTTTAACATGATTAGCCTCCTGCAATAGCTTGGAACAGTGATATTTCATCACCATCACAAAGCAACGTACTAGCCCAAACACTGTGCGGCACGACCTGATTATTAATAGCAAACACACAGCCTTGATGGGGAAGCTCAAATTGGCTGATGACCTGTTCTAAGTTCCCATCATTCACTATCTGATGTGGGGTTTGATTAATATGAATGGTAATAAAACTCATGACTCAACCTCCGTAAGATTCATTACTGATGCACACACCTTACACTCGCTGTCCCGCATAATATCGACCGTTTGCCATTGCATCGTTTCACCATTAAAAATATGTAACTGGTTCGCCTTTACCGAAAATCGCCCAGTAGCGAGCTTTTGAATTGCGGCTAACGCTTGGTAATTACCTAGAGTTCCAACGACTGGCCCAACAACTCCTAGATCGCTGCATTGGGTATTTTGATGAGTGTTATCGAATGGAATTAAGCAACGATAACAAGGCGCTTCTCTAGCAAAATCGAAGACACTAAATTGCCCTTGCCAACCAATAGCTGCCGCAGATATCAATGGTGTTTTTTGGAAATAGCAGATCCGATTTATCTGCTGACGGGTATGCAGGTTATCACTGCAATCAAGTACCACATCAGCAAGCATCACCTCCAAACTCAATTGCTCATCAGACAGACGGTGGTCAATTGATCTCAGTTTTATATGGGGATTCAGCTGCTCTAGTTGTTTGATCAATGCACGCGCTTTGTTTTGTTTAAGGTCAGATTGACGATAAGCAACTTGTCTTTGTAGGTTGCTGCTTTCGACAACATCATCATCGACGAGAACCAGACGGCCAGTACCACTTGCCGCTAAATAAAGCGATGCCGCTGTACCTAACCCTCCACAACCAATGATTAATACATGAGATTGAATTAATGAGAGCTGCCCTTGCTCCCCGATTTCAGGTAAAGATATCTGCCTTTGATAACGCAAAAATAACGATTCAGATAACATGGTCGACTCCTTGCCCCATTGAGTCTACCCGCACATTTCTTTGCATAATTGTTCGAAAACCGAGTAGCACTTGCTTTGGCTGCGTAGCTAAGGTAATCGCTCTGACGACTGCCAAACTCGATACACCGCAATCCCAAACTAATGGCGCTGTATCCAAGTCTATCCCTCCAATAGCAACGGTTGGGTACCCAAATTCTTGATGGTATGGAATGGTCTTAATCAGTCGTTGATATAGCGCTAGCCGTACTAAGCCCTGTGGTTTCGATGGCATCGTTTTAGTCGTGGTAGGAAAAATATGCCCAAGAGCGATATAACTTGGATTAATTTGGCTGATTCTAAGCAACTCAAAATAGCCGTGAGTCGATAGACCGAGGCGAATACCAGCTTGTTCAATCAAAGAGAGATTAGCGTACTCAATATCTTCCTGACCAAGGTGAACACCAAAAGCACCATACTTAAGAGCCAACTGCCAATAGTCGTTGATAAATACTTGGCCGTTATATTGTTTGCCCAAATCAATTGATCGTTGAATCTGTGCTTCAAGGTCTGCTTGATCAGGATCTTTTATACGCAGCTGAATCGTTTTTACGCCTAACTTTAGCAATCGCTCAATCCATTCACTACTGTCAACTACAGGATAAAGTCCAAGTTGATGCTTATTTAAATATGCGAAATTTAAATGGGTAACGCGATTGGGTTCGAACTGACTTAGCCACAGACTCTTAATCCCTAGCCGTTTATCTTCAAGAACAGGGCGAGGAAAGCACGCATAATCAACTGGCCATGTTTCACGTGAAACATGCATAGCAGCTCTCGCTACACTAAGACAATCTTCGATTGGAAATTGCAAAGCAAGCAAGGTGATAACCCAAGACAAATGATGCTGATGTTGAGCCTGTTCGAAAGGTTTATTTGGGTAAGAAAAAGCGCGCACTTCATCGTTCAATGGGTGATGCCAAATATCAAAGGAGTGTTCACCCTCAATAATTCCAAGTGAAACTGAATTGCGCTCATGAGGAACTTGGACAAAATCATGCCGTGTCATGTAGTCTAAGAAGATGTCACCAAAGCGATCCAAAGGTTCGATGAGATCAGTACCGACGACCAGTCTATTGTCAGCAAAGCTTATCTTGAATTGTGATGTAGAACTAACGCCCAACATCACCTCATTAGTCGCAAAACCATTTCGTTTTGCGACCGATAATACTTGCTGAATCTCTGCCGTCAGTTCTATCAAAGTAGATGGAACTAATATTTCGACCATGATTACTCCGCTTCAGATGTCACCGCAGGATGATACAGTTCTGACCCTGTAGCCCTAAACTCAGCCGATTTCTGCTTCATACCCTCTAATGGGTCATCCAGCATCTTAATTGAAATGGCCTGATCGGCAGCTACCTGTTCAGTATCTTTAGCGTATTCTCTAACTTCCTGTGAGATCTTCATTGAACAGAACTTAGGTCCACACATAGAACAAAAATGAGCAACCTTACCCGACTCTTGTGGCAAAGTTTCATCATGGAAAGTTCGAGCTGTTTCAGGATCAAGCGAAAGGTTGAATTGATCTTCCCATCGGAACTCAAACCGCGCTTTAGATAATGCATTATCACGAATTTGTGCACCGGGGTGACCTTTGGCTAAGTCGGCGGCATGAGCGGCCAATTTGTATGTGATCAGCCCTGTTTTAACATCTTCTTTATTGGGCAAGCCTAGGTGCTCTTTTGGTGTCACATAACACAACATCGCACAGCCATACCAACCAATCATTGCTGCGCCGATACCCGACGTTATATGATCATATCCTGGTGCTATATCCGTTGTTAATGGGCCTAAAGTATAAAATGGTGCTTCGTGACAATGTTTAAGCTGCTCATCCATATTCTCTTTAATCATGTGCATAGGCACATGACCTGGCCCTTCAATTATGACCTGAACATCATATTCCCATGCGATTTTTGTTAGCTCTCCTAACGTGCGTAGCTCAGCAAACTGCGCTTCATCGTTGGCGTCCGCAATTGACCCGGGACGAAGCCCATCCCCTAAAGAAAGAGCCACATCGTATTGGGCACAAATTTCACAGATTTCACGGAAATGAGTATAAAGGAAGCTTTCTTGATGATGAGCAAGACACCACTTAGCAATAATAGAGCCACCACGAGAAACTATCCCCGTGACACGTTTGGCCGTCATTGGTACATAACGTAATAATAAACCGGCATGAATTGTAAAGTAGTCAACGCCCTGCTCTGCTTGCTCAATAAGCGTATCGCGCATCACTTCCCAGTTGAGATCTTCAGCAACACCATTTACTTTTTCCAACGCTTGATACATTGGAACCGTACCAATTGGAACTGGGCTATTACGTAATATCCACTCTCGCGTTTCATGAATATTGCGTCCAGTAGATAGGTCCATTACCGTATCGCCCCCCCAACGAGTCGACCAAACTAACTTTTCTACTTCTTCTTCAATTGACGAACTGACTGATGAATTACCAATATTAGCGTTTACTTTAACTAAGAAATTACGCCCGATAATCATCGGCTCAGATTCTGGATGGTTGATGTTAGAGGGAATAATCGCACGCCCCTCGGCGACTTCCTTACGAACAAACTCAGCGGTGATATCTTGAGGCAAGTTAGCACCAAAGTTTTGTCCAGGGTGCTGTTGGTTAAGCATATCGTCGTTGTATCGAACACGTCCCATGTTCTCACGTAAGGCGATATATTCCATTTCAGGTGTAATGATACCTTGCCGTGCATAGTGTAATTGGGTGACACATTGCCCGGACTGCGCGCGACGAATTCTTGGTAGGTTACCGTAACGAAGGTCGTCTAGCGTTATGTCATCTAAACGTTCTTTGGCATACGCTGAACTCACATCATCCAGTAATAAGGTATCTCCACGCTCTTCAATCCATAACTCCCTTAACTTAGGAAGCCCATTGTATAGATCGATAGGATGGTCAGGATCTGTATAGACGCCTGATGTATCGTATACACGAAGCGGTTCGTTAGATTCAAATATAGGGCTTTCTTTGGTACCGCCGATAAGACTATCAGCTAATGAAATTTCCCGCATTGGAACACGAACGTCAGGACGTTCTCCTTCGACATAAACTTTGCGAGAATTCGGGTATGGTTGTACCGAAAGAGTATCTATAAACTGTTTAGCTTCCAGTCTAGCTTGCTTGCGACTCGACATAGCATTTTTCCTTGCTCATTTTTTATAAAACGTATGGGATAAAAATGCTTGGCGGAACGATATGACAAGAGGAATCTAATGCTGTTAAAAATAGAACAGCATCGATAATGAGATTAGTTGACCAAAATATAGAAGTATATTTAGTAAAGTTATCTTCTCTTGTTCCCTACGCAGGTGTTAGCCTGATCAGGTTCTACGGATCCCGAATTAACGGTCTCAGCCAAATGGCTCTCCGACAAGTGAAGCAATTATAAGCAATACGTAATTTGAAACCAAGTCAAATACGTAAAAAAACATCGCTAAATGTTAACTTTCATCAACAACTGAAAGCCAACCCATGCAGCTGAAATACTAAGCACGACATTCAGTAATATATTTAAGCCCATCTTAAGAAATGCGCCCTGCTGCATTAAGAGGACATTATCCATAGAAAACGTAGAGAACGTGGTTAGTGCTCCGAGAAAACCCAGTCCAATAATCTGGCGCCATGGTTCAATCGCCAGAATTTCGCTTTCAAATGCAGCTATCAATAAACCCATAATAAAAGAGCCGACAACATTGACAGTCAATGTACCGTATGGGAATCCTCGTCCTAACAATGCAACACAAAGTTCAGAAACAAGATAACGGGAGCAAGCACCAAATGCCCCACCGAGTGCAATAAAGCCGAGTATGGAAAGTTGGCCCATAAATCCCCCAATATATTCAATGGCTATATTCTAACCGCATTAGCGCAAAATTCGAGTCTACAAACTAAATATTCACATCAGATAAACTAAAAGATTTTAAAAGTTACAGTAGTCACTTTAACTCAATACCCATCAGTAAATAAGATTACTAAATACAAATTCTAGACTATTGCAGATCTTATCCCGGCATTGCTGCTGAGACTTAATATATGACTGCGATGGAAAGTTTCAGCCATTACCCAACACGCGCTATTTGGTAATGACTGAATCCGCTGCTCTGCCAATTGGCGGCAAACCATAAAATACAGACGTAAAAAAGCCCCAGCATTTCTGCTTAGGCTTGGTATATAGCAGGGGTGGAGGGATTCGAACTCCCCAACACACGCTATTTTATAATGGCTGAATCCGCTGCTCTGCTGCTCTGCTAATTCGCGGCAAACCATAAAATACAGATGTAAAAAAGCCCCAGCATTTCTGCTGAGGCTTGGCATATGGCAGGGGTGGAGAGATTCGAACTCCCAACACGCGCTATTTTATAATGGCTGAATCCGCTGCTCTACTAATTGGCGGCAAACCATAAAATACAGATGTAAAAAAGCCCCAGCATTTCTGCTGAGGCTTAGTATATGGCAGGGGTGGAGAGATTCGAACTCCCAACACGCGCTATTTTATAATGGCTGAATCCGCTGCTCTGCCAATTGGCGGCAACCATAAAATACAGACGTAAAAAAGCCCCAGCATTTCTGCTGAGGCTTGGTATATGGCAGGGGTGGAGAGATTCGAACTCCCAGCACGCGCTATTTTATAATGGCTGAATCCGCTGCTCTACTAATTGGCGGCAAACCATAAAATACAGATGTAAAAAAGCCCCAGCATTTCTGCTGAGGCTTAATATATGGCAGGGGTGGAGAGATTCGAACTCCCAACACGCGGATTTGGAATCCGCTGCTCTGCCAATTGGAGCTACACCCCTAATGATCTAGACACGCTAGATTCAAAAAAACCTCGCACAAAGCGAGGTTTTCGAATAAGTGGCGGAGTGGACGGGACTCGAACCCGCGACCCCCGGCGTGACAGGCCGGTATTCTAACCAACTGAACTACCACTCCGCAGTGGCATACTTACCTAAGTAAGCGTCCATTTTGTTTCTAGATGGTCTATCTAAAAACGAAATTTAA
>NZ_QVMU01000154.1 GCF_003605645.1 Vibrio sinensis
TCAATTTCGAATAATCATCTCTAGGAGATGATATTGCCAAGAACACTTGAATGTGTTTTTTGGTGTATTCAATTAAGAATACATTGAGAACTTTTTTTGATAACAACAATGTTGTTATCAGTCAGCTTTCCAAATTGTTAAAGAGCATGTTTGTTTCCGAAGAAACTAACCATTTTTAAAAACACTCTTGCAGCTTTCACTGGAAGAATTTTTAAAGATGGTATCCCGTAGGGGAGTCGAACCCCTGTTACCGCCGTGAAAGGGCGGTGTCCTAGGCCTCTAGACGAACGGGACACTAAGAAAAACATCTCAGGGATGTTTTGTCTCTAAAACTTTATAAACATATCAATCTGTGTGGACACTCATCGTGAGTAATCATCGTATAAGGAGGTGATCCAGCGCCAGGTTCCCCTAGCGCTACCTTGTTACGACTTCACCCCAGTCATGAACCACAAAGTGGTGAGCGTCCTCCCCGAAA
>NZ_QVMU01000155.1 GCF_003605645.1 Vibrio sinensis
GATGTTAATGAACAAGACGTACTTCTATTTATTGACAATATCTTCCGTTTCGTCCAAGCAGGATCCGAGGTATCTGCTTTATTGGGTAGGATGCCTTCCGCCGTGGGTTATCAACCCACCCTTAGTACCGAAATGGGTACTTTACAAGAAAGAATTACTTCTACSAAARAGGGKTCCATAACYTCTATTCAAGCAGTTTATGTACCTGCRGAYGATTTGACYGACCCYGCWCCTGCCACCACATTTGCACATTTAGATGCGACTACCGTACTATCAAGAGGATTAGCTGCCAAAGGTATCTATCCAGCGGTAGATCCTTTAGATTCAACGTCAACTATGCTACAACCTCGAATCGTTGGCGAGGAACATTATGAAACTGCGCAACAAGTAAAACAAACTTTACAACGTTACAAGGAGCTTCAGGACATTATAGCTATCCTGGGGTTGGATGAATTATCCGAAGAGGATCGCTTAACC
>NZ_QVMU01000156.1 GCF_003605645.1 Vibrio sinensis
TTCACCATCGATGCGATTGATGATTTCCTCAAAGAGGGCTCAGAGGCACTGCATGTCGCCGTCGACAATGTCTCCGATAACGGTCAGTTTGAAGCGGTGGCTGCCGATCCCGATCATGGCTCGGTCAGCAGTGCGATTGTTGATGAAACCACGCCTGATGCTGATGACACTGTGTATGTCAAAATCAGCGTGGATGCAGATAGCGCGACTGAGGGCGGTGAGCTRACTTACACGCTCACACTGGTTGATAGCGATGGCAATCCAGTGACGCCTCCGGCAGGAACTCAAGTTTCAGGCGATCTGAATTGGTCTGGCGCGGCGGCTGGCGGCGCTGACACCAGCGCACTTCCTGAGAGTTTCACCATTGGCGATTCAGGCTCGTTTGAATTCACCATCGATGCGATTGATGATTTCCTCAAAGAGGGCTCAGAGGCACTGCATGTCGCCGTCGACAATGTCTCCGATAACG
>NZ_QVMU01000157.1 GCF_003605645.1 Vibrio sinensis
TTCACCATCGATGCGATTGATGATTTCCTCAAAGAGGGCTCAGAGGCACTGCATGTCGCCGTCGACAATGTCTCCGATAACGGTCAGTTTGAAGCGGTGGCTGCCGATCCCGATCATGGCTCGGTCAGCAGTGCGATTGTTGATGAAACCACGCCTGATGCTGATGACACTGTGTATGTCAAAATCAGCGTGGATGCAGATAGCGCGACTGAGGGCGGTGAGCTAACTTACACGCTCACACTGGTTGATAGCGATGGCAATCCAGTGACGCCTCCGGCAGGAACTCAAGTTTCAGGCGATCTGAATTGGTCTGGCGCGGCGGCTGGCGGCGCTGACACCAGCGCACTTCCTGAGAGTTTCACCATTGGCGATTCAGGCTCGTTTGAATTCACCATCGATGCGATTGATGATTTCCTCAAAGAGGGCTCAGAGGCACTGCATGTCGCCGTCGACAATGTCTCCGATAACG
>NZ_QVMU01000158.1 GCF_003605645.1 Vibrio sinensis
TGAATGGATTTCAAAGAGTTTTAATTTATTTTATGTAAAATTGCACGATCTATTGAATAAAAAAATAATCAAGGGATTTTATCCATCAGAAAAAAAATAATTAAATTTTTAATTTTTCAATAGAAAGTCCGAGAGAATTTCAGTTTTTTTATCAAAATATTTTTTCCAGTAAATATATAGCAATATGTTATACTAATTCAGATAGATATTTGCAAGAGAAATCGAATAAAAAAAGAATGAACGAAATCGGTTTAGCGGTTCAAAAGTTATGGTCAAAAGTGTGTTCAAGAAATTCGCCGTCTCAGGCATTTCTATAGGATTTTGCCGCTCGGACTTTCTATAGGAATTTTTGGGTCACATTTTCCTTCATAACTTTTGAACGAATTATTATTTTTCAATGGGGTTTTTTTTATTTTTCTTATCTCATTGAGTTCTATTCAATGATGTATAATATGTACACATACATT
>NZ_QVMU01000159.1 GCF_003605645.1 Vibrio sinensis
TGATCACTTCTGATCTTTTGAGAGGCATATTTGGTACTGCTTCTTTGATCACAGCAACAATAACATCACCAATATGAGCATATCGGCGATTATTAGCTCCTATGATTCGAATACACATCAATTCTCGGGCCCCGCTGTTGTCYGCTACATTCAAATAGGTYTGKKGTTGAATCATATCATTTTTTAAKCTGTTCTTTCAATGCAAAACAAAAAGGGGAGAAGAAAAAAAGAAATATTCTTTGTCAAAAAAAAGAAACCTGCAATTGCTTTTTTATTCCAAGACCTCTTTCCTATGGTTATAAATTTCTATCACGAAATAATGAATTGRGTTYKTATAGGCATTTTTGATGCYGCTATTGAAATAGCYTTTCTKGCTATATTTTCKGSTACWCCRCCCATTTCATAAAGKATTYTACCTGGTTTAACSACAGCTACCCAATATTCGGGAGATCCTTTACCCGACCCC
>NZ_QVMU01000019.1 GCF_003605645.1 Vibrio sinensis
AGCATGCTCAAAGTGGTATAGTGATTGCCACTCAAACTCCGGATAAAATGAGGGAACATTTTGCCAGTCTGTTTCAGGCCATATTACTTGGCGAGTCCGTGTTTTTCCCATTCTATCGCCCGGATTATTTAGGACCTATGTTGCCTAGATTGAATTCTGAAGAGCTTAATCTCATGCTGGCGGGGGGCTCGTTGTTATTAAGAGGCGTCGATGGATGGAAAAACTATCATTCTAAAGATGTGAACGTTAGACCATTAAAGTCTAGTCCTTGGTGGGTGATTAAAGAGCACCATATCAGTGATGTTCCCAATATTGCATTACTTACCAGTAATGTCGAAAGTTGGTTATGGCAACATCAACCAGCGTTGATGCTGACAAAAATCGAGAACAATCACCCTCATTTTCAGACTGAATTTCAGCGTCTATTTTTAGATTTGGATGATGCGCAACCATTAATTATGCGAGTGGTCATGGCGGCTATTATCTTTGTGTATGGAGAGGAGCCGCTTAACCATTCAGATATTCAAGAAGCTCTCGATAAAACCCAGAATGATGAATTACTTTTTGCCTTACGCTACACGTTCACTCAATTGTAAGGACTGACATTATGACCATTGAGATGTATAACTATTGTCTATTGTGTAACCCTGAAGTGAATTGGCTACAGGTGGAATTTCGCAGTGAGCGAAACGAGTCTATTCATGGGCTTAAGGTTACTATCACGAATCCCTCTACGGAGCAAAAGCACCACACCACCGCATCACAAGGTCGCGCTGTGTTTGAGAATATTGCGGCAGGCGAATGGGTGGTTAGCGTTGAAACTGATACTCTTTTATCCACGGTGGAGCAATACGCAAGCCGTAAGGATGGGGAAGATTCTCTGGTTAAAGAATGGGCAAGTGAAACGTTAGACCGAGATCAAGGCTCTAAAGCATACTATGCCATTTCTGTGGGGGATTTATGGGATACGCCGCCGGACGATGAGTTTTTAATGGATAAGCATGGGCCTTTAAGAGCTAACTATCGTGAAGATGCGAAAGGGTTGAGGACTTGCCATAATCGTGCATGTGTGTTGGAAATCAAGGCATTGCGTAGTTATCTCCCGATGATAGTGGATACAGATGAGTTTAATTTGGTTAATAGCTATACCTTTGCCTTGCTGTCGCAGTTAGCTTATGCCACTGATGACTTTAGTTTTGATGACGGTAAGTCAACCGATGAAAAAGGTTCTTTGAGTACGGTTACTCGTCAATTGAAAAGTAAAAAAATCCCTGAGTATTCGAGTAGTTTAGGGGTTCAATGGATTGTGCAAGAAGTGCCTTACAGTAAGTCGTTAAGCTGTAACTACTACGCTGACGCAAAGGTTGGTGCGGAAGGATACATTTTGTCAAATGACGATATAGCGATTATTGGGGTTCGGGGGAGTGAGCCTTATTTCGGTAATAGGAACAAAACAGAAGACGTCAGACTTTGGGAAATAGTAAAAACGTCTTCAGGGATGCAAGCTGTGGTGACGACAGTATTGGCTGATAAGTTTGGCGATATTGCTTATTCGCCAGCAGTGCAAGATTTTGCAGGAACGAACTTTGATGCCGCACAAATAGCACCTCCGGAATTTGGAGGCGCTTATGTTCATCGAGGATTTTATCAATACGCAATGGCGTTTCGTAGTGCTATTGGTGATAAATTGGAACAAAATAAAAACAAAAAAATATATATATGTGGACACAGTTTGGGTGGCGCTGGAGCATTATTGCTTAGTGCGCTTATTCAAGATATGTATACACCAGTTACACTATGTTTGTATACCTATGGTATGCCGCGAACAGGTACACGAAGTTTTGTGGAGCGTTACCAAAACATATTGCATTATCGCCATGTTAATAATCACGACTTAGTTCCTCAAGTTCCTATGAGTTGGGTTAATACTGATTTAAGTGAAGGTGTTACGATTACTGACTTTTTTGGTAGTCGTGTCGCTCTCGCAAGAAAGATGTTAAGCGACAATGATAATGACAATTATCTACATCACGGACGCCTTTCGCAACTTATTACTTATGCTCCGTCCAAACAGGTATTGCTTACTCCACGACAGACTCAAATAACGATGCTTGATATAGCTAAAATGGCAAATGATGACTCTGTTGCATTGGTTGATGGGTTATGGGATGCGTCGATAGAAGATCATTCTATGGGACAGTATATACCCGGTTTATTGGATCAATTACAGAGCTTAAGTCAAGAAAGCTTGTATGAAAATTATCAGGGTTCGATAGATTTTATTAACGATGAAATTAAAAATCTTAAACAGCGATACCACATCGTTAAAAAAGCGGATGTCGAGACATTAGGTGAGGTATATTCACCAGTTTTAGGGGCAAAAAGAGCGTTAATACAGAAAGAACTCTCGATTGTAAAAAATCAGCTTGAAAATCAGCATCAGGTGGTTAGTGAATTAACCCAAATAATGAATAATCCTGAGCGTTTACCGCTAAGTTTACTTTTGGCTGCTAGCCAATCCTTACCTGAAGAGATAAGGGAACAGTTGCAATGATTTGGTTTGGTATAAAAAGAATTGGAGTGATATTTACTGGGCTTATTATTTTTATCGTTGCTGTTTTTTTTGGAGCGGGTATTGGTAATGATCTACACTCCCAACCGTTTATCCGTATATCAGGTGCTAAGCCCGATGATGCGACAGTAAAGGCTTGGGCAAATTATGGGGTCAAAGGGGATGAGTGTGAGTCGTACTCATATGATTTGTTTGGTCGCAAGGCATTTAGAGGTGGGAAAAGTACGGTGTTTTTTCCGAAAAATCATGCTGATGACGTTAATCAATTTGAAATAAGAATACCTTATAAAACTTATACGAACAGTGATAATTGTATCGTAGAGCTGCGAGATGTCACTGTTGAAGCTTATAATTTATTCGATACTGTTGGCTTTGCACAGTTACGTATTGCCAAAGCAGATAATACTTATAGGAAAGGAACTATTGAATTAAAAGAACAAATCACAGCAAAAAACTGTAATGGTAAGTTATACCAATGGTCAAAAAATATTTGGAAAGGAATTATTGGTTGCCAATATTTTGTTAGTGAAAAACAAATCTCAAAAAAATCTGAAACTAATGCTAAAAGTGTCTATTTTGATTTCTCTCAGTTCAATGATGAAACCATTATCAATTATGATATTTTGGCGGGAGAAAACTATCGCAGCACACCTCTCGACCCGCAGACAGGAGAGTAACTATGGCAAAAGGCGCATTAGTTGGTGATGTGGGCTCTGAACATGATGGTTATCCACCAACCCCTATCATATCGGGCTCACCAACGGTTAAAATTGATGGAAAAGCAGTTGCTAGATTAGGTGATCCATTAGAAGCACACGATAAATCAAAACACCCTAAACATTCGAGAGCGATAAGTGCGGGCTCAAAGACGGTTATGATTGATGGAAAATCTGCTGCTCGGGTCGGTGATGCCATTTCGTGTGGTGGAGTGATCATTGGTGGTTCATCCGTCAATATTGGTTAAATTAACCAGCCTCTTAATCGTTTTCTTAACGACTAAGAGGTTTCGTTAAGCAAATTGTTTCGTTTAGCTTTCGCCCTCTGAACCGTTGATAGTCCACAGCTAAGCTCTTTGGCCACAGCTCTTAGTGATAAGCCTGTGGCTAACAATTCGTTGATCTTGTCATAACGATCTAGGTCTGCTTTCCTTCCAAACTGCACACCTTTATCTCTTGCCTTAGCAATACCCTCTAATCGACGTTCGTTGATGATGGCTCGCTCGAACTCTGCAACAGCGCCTAACATGTTCAACATCAGATCTTGAAAAGGGCTTGCCTCACCACTGAATGTTAAATTTTCTTTATGAAATTGAATGGTGCAGCCTTTTTTATTGATTTCATCAATAAGCTGTCTTAGGTCTTTTAAGTTTCTTGCAAGTCTATCAATGGAATGAACATTTATATGGTCACCTGAATCCGCAAAACTCAACATTGCTTCTAAAGCTGGGCGCTCTCTACTTTTACCGGATGCCTTATCTATAAATTGCCTGTCGCAGGGAACGTTAACAAGTTGACGTTCGGTATTTTGAATTTTTGTTGACACGCGAAGATAATTGAAGGTTAGTTTTCTCATTTTGTGCTCATTACTTTAAATATGATGCGAGTATAGTAGCGAAAAGAAAATAGAACACAACTATTGAATACGCGAATTTATTGACTTGAGCGCTTTTTCAAAAAATGGAGGTAAAGTGCTCGTATATAACTATATGAGAGTACGGGGTGGGTGATAGGCTCCTTGGCGTCATATCAATATGTTTTTTTGATAATGGGATGTGGATGTTTTACTTGTGTAAAATATGGGATTTGTTATGCTTGGGTATAATATTAATTGAAAGCTAATGAGTGGATATATGAGTACTGTGATTGTACGCCAATCTGGTGGTGCAAATATTGTGAGTATCCCAAAAGCCATCGTGCAAACACTTAACTTGCAAGTAGGTTCAAAACTGGAACTGTCAATTATTGATAATAAGATTGTGTTGACCCCCGTTGATGAAAATTTATCGTTGGAAGTTCTATTGGCCGACAGTCCAAAAGAGAGTTTTATCATGACAGAAGATGATAAAGAATGGATGGATGCTAACGCATTGGTAAGGAGATAATGTGATGTATGTACCCGATAAAGGAGACATTGTTTCACTTGACTTTAATGTGAACGTAGAAAAAGAAAGAAGAAAGTCGCGTTGTGTATTGGTCGTTTCTCGCAAAAGGTTCAATGAGCATACAGGGCTCGTCATCGTTGTTCCGATAACTCACGTTACGAGAGGAATCAAACTCGAAGTGGTTTTACCTAAAGCGTTATCAACACAAGGCTCTATCCTTGTTCATCAGGTTAAATCAATCGATTTATCCAACCGCCAGGTTAACTTCATTGAGAAAGCCCCTCAATCAATCACTGATAAAGTGACTGAATTGACTAAAATCATTATCTCGTAATAGTTGTTGTTCTATGTATAAAAAATTTGATGATATTAAAATCCCACCTCGTTCTATCGAGGCTGAGCAATCCGTAATTGGTGGCATACTTTTAGATAACGAGCGATGGTGCTCTGTTAGTGAGTGTCTATCGAAAGCGGATTTCTACACTCTTCCACACCGCCTTATTTATGATGCTATCAGTACCTTATTTGATAATAGAATTCCGGTTGATCTTATTACGTTATCTGAATGTTTGGAGCAAAGAGGACAATTAGATGACGTCGGGGGATTTGCTTACCTAGCCGATCTTGCCAAGAACACACCAAGTGCGGCTAACATTATGGCTTATGCTGAGATTGTGGCAGAGCGCTCGATGCTGCGTCATATGATATTAGCCGCCAATGAAATTGCGGATTCGGCATATAATACACAAGGTCGACAGTTAGAAGAGCTATTGGATCTGGCAGAGAATAAGGTTCTTTCAATATCAGAGTCTCGCATTAAGCGTGATAATCTTTTTGATGGAAAAAGCCTAATTACAGAAACAATAGAGCGATTTAAATCCAGTAGTCGCAACACCATTACAGGCATGAGAACCGGCTTTGATGAGATCGATGCAATGACGTTAGGATTGCAGCCCTCTGATTTTGTGGTTATCGCTGCTAGACCATCACATGGTAAAACAACAATGGCACTTAATATTTGTGAAAGCGCCATTATGGAAGAAGATAAACCGGTTTTGCTTTTTTCTCTTGAAATGCCAAAGTATCAAATCATGGATAAATTAGTTTCTTCGCTTTCACGAGTCAGTTTAACCAAGATAAAAACAGGACAATTGGATAATGATCAAGAAGCTCAACTAAACTCGGCGTTAGGGCTTTTGGAATGGAAACCGAATTTCTATATTGATGATAGTGCTGGTTTAACTCCGGCAGAGATGAGAGCAAAAACGCGACGGATTGCTCGCGAGCATGGTGGGTTATCGATGATAGTGGTGGACTACTTACAGTTGATGCGAGTCCCCGCATTAGCCGATAACCGAACATTAGAAATCTCAGAAATTTCGCGCTCGTTAAAGGCCTTGGCCAAAGAGTTTAATGTACCGGTTGTCGCTCTGTCGCAGTTAAACCGATCTCTAGAGCAACGCCCTGATAAGCGTCCTATTAACTCGGATTTACGTGATTCAGGCGCAATAGAACAAGATGCTGATCTTATCATGTTTATTTACCGAGATGAGCTGTATAACGAAAGAAGCAAGTACAAAGGAATGGCTGAAATCATTGTAGGTAAACAGCGTAATGGGCCTGTTGGTAACGTTAGACTTCGATTTAATGGTGATATATCTCGATTCGATAATCTACAATAAACCTACAGTTTAGTCGTTACTTCCTTTGCTAAGGACTGAATATAAAGGTATAGGGGACTAGACTTTTTTGAACCCAAGCAATAATGAATTTATTTGGGTTCAATTTAGTTATATATGAATAATAGTCACTTAAATCGAATTTCATTGGCTAAATATTTTCTGCTACAATACCCGTGAAAGAGCCCAGTGTTGGCTCTCAACACTAAGCACACGGGAACTACACAGCCCTTAAATCGCTTTCTGAAACGTGTCGCGGCCTTCTGGCTGGAAAGCTTCTTCAACTTTGTTCCTCAATAGAGGGATATAACTGACTGTTGGCCACTGTGCCAAATCAACTATCTCGATGCTACTCGATCGAACCTCAACTACTGGTCTATGTGATCGGTAACTCACTATCTGATGCAATGGTTCTGAGGGGGACTACTGTGTCAATTTCTACTTTTAGGAGAGATTCTTAAATTTGTTACTGTCGTCAGCTCAATGCTGACAAGCTTAAATCATGCTTGAATGATTAATTCGTGGGTCGGCCACGTCACCGTGAGGTGTAACTTAAGACTGTTTAGTAAAAGGCCTGCATTTGATGCGGGCCTTTTGCGTTTTAGGGGATTAGTAATAAAGCAAACGAACGGTGTTCGTTCGTATTGTGCGTTCGTTCTTTTTGCGTTATTATGTCGATATTATGAGCAATTTGAGAGCCGTTGATATGAGTACCGATAACACACAAGAGCGAATTAATGAGATTTGTAATGAGCTTTACAGTAAAGGCGAGAAGGTCAGTGTTCGAGTTATTCTAACTTTTTTGCCCGATATATCGAGTACGTCTACGGTTCATAAGTATTACGCTAACTGGCGTAAAGAGCTTGAGGCTAATGAGAAATCTCTTTATGACAAGTTGGGTTTTAGCTCAGAATTTACACAAATGTTCATGAATGAGATCTCGCGTTTTAGCGTTGAAGCAGAACAGCGCTATAAAGGCATGGCTGACGAAGCGAACGAGCAGCGTGATATGGCCATCGACGAGTTATCAAAAGCCGAAGAGCGATTGTATAAACAAAATGCTGTCGTTGAGCAGCAAGACAAAGATATTGTTCGACTAAAATCCGAAAGTAGTCAGCAGCTTAATCATTATGAAGCTGAAATGAGCAAGATCGAACAATCCCATGAAGTTCTGACGCTAGAATTGCGCCAACGAATTGCGCAATTGGAAAAAGATCTGGTTGATTCGACCAAGGCTAATGAGTCATTGCGTACTGAGTTAGCTAAATCGGAGCTTAAATTAGAAAGCAACCAGGACTATGTCGATGAAGTCAAAGCAAAGCAGGGGCAGATCGAAGAGCGCAATGTTTCATTGCAAACTGAAAATCATGATCTGGCACAGCAAGTCACTAAGTTATCCACACAATTAGAAGGTTCAGCTTCTATCGCTAGTACAATGGAAAAACGGATTGTGGACTTTGAAACACAACATAGTTCGTTAGTCTCAAAAGCAACGACGATGGAAGCAAACTACCAATCCGCCTTGAATGAATTGCGTGAGGTTAAGGCACAAGCACAGTCGCAAAGTCAGAAGATTGGGTCGCTAGAAGAGATTAATCTGCAGCAGAAACGCTATATTGATAAGTTTGAATCACAGGTTGACTAATTATTAACCATCCCCAGCTTATGCACTTTTTTTGTGAGTAAGTGAGGAAATTAGTGTCAATTCAATGTGATGGAGTTAGGCGTATAAAGATAGATTTAGCGGTGATAATTCTGATAGAATCACATTGGGCGCTCTTGGCTTATCAGTCATGAGCGTTTTGTAAATGACTGATAAACAAAAGCCCCGTTATCCGGTTACTGTTGAAGCAGTAACTTTCATTTAACGAGGCCCTAGTTATGTTTGACAGCTTAATTATACAGCCTCTTTTCTATCGGAGGCAACACTATGCCTAAAAATAATACCGCATTAGCGGGGTTGATTGTACTTTGTGTCACAATCTTGTGTGGTCTGTGGATCGTACGGGACTCACTTTGTGAGGTTCGTTACCAAAACGGTAGCACAAGTTTTCTAGCCCATTTTGTTGTCTACGAAGCAGTGAAGTAGTGCTGGACTGGAGGGGGAAACCCCTCCAGATTCAGTTTGTAGAGCAGAGCTTAAGAGCGCCCATGTTTTTACTTAAAAGCAGTTGTAGTAAATGATTTTTGTAGATGATATAAACAAATCAGCACCGAACTGATAAGCCTAAATCATGCTTTGAATGATTAATTCGTGGTTCGATCTACGTCACTTTCGGGTGCATACTTAAGGTTTATAAAAAAGGCTTTCAACTCAGTTGAAGGCCTTTTTTATTGCTCTCATCATTTTGATCATGAACAAGTCCCCCTGGTGAGGTAGTGTGGCGTAATTTCTTTTCTGAAATGACCAAGCTCTTGGCTGACAATTTGTAATGATTGAACGAAAGTTTTAGGAATTGAAAAATTGATACGTTCCTGTGCGTAGCAATAACGCAAGCCATGGGCGCCATGTGACCACCCTAGTACTCGTTTTGATAATTGGCTGAATGCAGAACTGAATCGTTTTCCGCCGGTTATATCGTAACGATTCGTTATCGTGCATTTTCGATCCTTGATTTGCCTCGGTGAGTCCAGCCTATGTTGCTCAAGTTTTTCAGCTAAAAATGTTGGTAGCATAACAGCACGATACAGACCGCCTTTTCCTTTCACTATGTACTTTTCTCCTTCAAGTCCGACAAACAGATCGCTTCGCCAGTTTAGCTTGTCTGACACTGACGCCTCATCAAAACGTTGGATAGTAAGTAATTCTTGCGCCCTCAATCCGGCTGTGAAACACAAAGCAGTTGCTAATTGGTTTTTAGGGCTTTGACGTGACATTATTTGATATATTTGTTCGTGTGTGTAGGCTCTATTTTCCCACTCTCTTGGTATTAGGTTGTCACCTAAATTCAACCGACGTTCTGGCTCTCCTAGAAATACAATGCGCTCTAATACTCTACGCTCATTTTGGAGTGTTTTTTTGCAGACTTCATTTTGCCTTATTAATAAATATTCCTGAGCCATCTCTGGTGTAATATCCCTCAGTTTTTTTGCGCCAATACGTTCTTGTGCAAAAGCGGCGGTTTCAACATGACGAAAGAAAGTTGCTTGACTTCTCAACTTATCAGTTGCGTCTTTTTTATTCTGACCAAACCCAGAATAATGAAATCGAAAAAAGTTAGTGGCTTTATCTTCAAGTTTCTTTCGGTGACGACTTTTTCTTGGAGGCATTCTCTTTTTCCCATTCTTTGATTTTTTTGAAAATTCTAACTTTGGATCGTTTAACTCCTTTGTAAGCTAATAACCATTTTTCAATATCTTGATAAGAGCATTTCATTTCATGTCTAAAGAAAAGGATCTCATTACGATATCGATCTAATGGCGATCCATTGCGTTGAGTTTTTTTTGTGAACGCTACATTATCTAGCTTAAGTTTCAAGTAATTACGGTTTGCCAATTCTTGATAAAGATCCTTTTCCATTTGCATACTCTTTTCTAATTATTTCAAGTAATGGATCGTTCTTCCATATCGTGCAGTAAGTTCTACTTATTTGGCTCGCGGAAATGGATATGCCATGCTTTGAATAAAGCCAGTTTGATATTTTGATATAACTCAAACTGAATTGCCTCAATATCATGATCTCTTTTTTGAACGCATCAAGCTTGGAGAACTTCTTTTTTCGTGATGATTGGATTTGCCTCATTTCATTGATGAGTCTTTCTCGATAGTAAGGCGTCATAATAAATTTCAATTTATATAAATGTTGCAAATAACTGTAAAGCAAGAATTTGCCTCAGTAAAGACAATAATTAGCTCACAACTGGCGCAAACAAAGCCCCTCAACGTTGAGCGAAGCGATCAGCGTTGAGGGGCTGGGAGGGGAGAACGACGGGTTCTTTCTGAGTAGGTTGTTTGTATTAGTCTAGAAGTAGTTGAGGCAATGAAGAAATAACCCATAGGGCGATGAGGCAGCTAATTGAGGCAGGTAGGTGGGTATTGTTGAGTGAGGCAGAAATAAGAAGCTTGTCCAAAGGTGGAATAGGATTAGCTGAGGCAGTGTGATTGTGAGAGCGTGATGGATATGGCGCAGAGGTTTATTTTTTTGATGTAAATCAAAAAATAAATGAGGGGGAAAGGGAAAAGGGTTTTTGCTCGTGGTGTTTGATATTTAGGAATAGGCTAGTGAAGTATAACAGAATTAATAAAAAAAATACTGATTAGAAATATTTTATTTTTCCTATTTCTAATTGAGACTTTTGTATTGATTTGTTGTTAGCATTTTGCCTGACATTAATATCAATCACATTGATTCGGAGAAATATACCATGGCAAAGAGCTTATTTATTTTTGACGGTAACATTGGTGGTGCGCCAGAACTTCGCTGGCAGCCGGGTAATGAAAAATCGGGCGGTGAAGCACGACCGTTATTGAAATTTAATGTGAAATACGATCGCTTAATCAAAACGCAAAGACCAGAGCAGCCTTATGAGGATAAAGGTGGGTTTTGGGTCGGTATTGATTATTGGGGCAAAGATGCTGAGTCGCTCAGTAAATTATTACAAAAAGGGATGCGTGTTCGTATTGAGGGCGAACTTCGTATGGATTCTTGGCCTGACAAAGAAAATCCATCAATTATGATAACGGGTATGGCATTAACCGCATCATTAATAACCATCATGCCACAACGGATCCAATCAGTAATATTGAAAGAGCGTTCACAACAATATCACCCATCTCAATCTGAGCCAGAGATTTAAAATAAGGAGCGAGGTATGAAAGGAGTAAATTTAACCAATGCTATTGCGGCTTTACGTGCCCGAGTTCGGGCGCGTCGAAGTGGTGATGCACAACTCTTGGCTCAAGCTGACTTAGAGGTCAAAACACAAGAGCCTTATTGTGCACAAGTACAGCAAGCGCTTATCCAAAACCGTGACAATATGACGTTAAGTAATGTTACTGCTGGTTGGGTTAAGTCACGCTTACGTGAGAAAGGGGCTCAATCATGACGTTATCTTCTACTATGGCTTATCAACTGCACAACCCGGTTGAGCCGTTAACGGCTGAAAAAGCGGTGTTTAATTTTACTCACGAAACCTCGCATCCAGTTGAGCCTGCCGTGTATGTCCAGCTTCAAGCCGAAGCTTTGTATGGTGTGCGCCTTGGGGCGCGTCGGTTAAGTGAAATTTTGGTGCAGTTCTACGGTTATCGTTGGATAAAAGGTGCATTGCCCGTTTTATTGGAAAAGGTGGACATGAGGCAGGCAAGAGAAGACGCCGATACCGACGATTTGTTTCACAACGAAAGCTTAGTTCGCGATGGGTTGATACGCGCTATTCGTCAATCTATACCCTGTGACGTTGTCACTCTGTCTGAGCGTCTTGATGAGGAAGCAGCATAATGCGTGTGTTTTTATGTGAAAAGCCGTCTCAAGGCCGTGATGTTGCGGCGGTACTTGGCTGCAACCAAAAGATTGATGGGGCTTTGCTGGCCGCGAGTGACGCTGTGACTTGGGGGATTGGGCATATTCTGTCACAAGCGAACCCAGAAGATTATGACCCAGCATTAAAAGCATGGGCGTATGACACATTACCGATCGTGCCATCTAATTGGCAAATGATGGTACCGACCGATAAGAAAAAGCAGTTTAAGGTGATCAAAGAGTTATTACTTAAGGCCAGTGAAGTGGTGATTGCCACGGATGCAGACCGTGAGGGGGAAGTGATAGGTCGTGAGTTACTAGATTTTGTTGGTTATCGTGGGCCAGTGCAACGACTTTGGCTCAGTGCTTTGGATGAAGCGAGTGTGCGCAAGGCGCTGTCGAGCTTAAAGCCGGGACATGAAACCGAACCTCTTTATTGGGCTGGGATGGCTCGAAGCCGCGCAGATTGGTTGCTTGGGATGAATCTAACGCGCCTCTGCTCTTTGCTCGCACGTGATGCCGGTTACAGCACGGTTTTTTCTATTGGTCGTGTTCAAACGCCTACTCTTCGTCTTGTCGTTGAGCGTGATTGGGCGATTGCTCGTTTTGTCTCGAAACCGTTCTTTGATGTGGTGGCTGGGTTTAATGGTTTGTTTGATGCGAAATGGCAAGTGCCGGAAACATTGGGTGATGAGGCAGGGCGCTGTTTAGCTCGTGCTTCTGCAGAGAGAGTGGTGAGCCAGTGCCAGGGACAACACGCTGTTGTTTCTGTTTTTGAAACTAAACGTCAAAAAGCGAAGCATCCCGCGTTGTTCTTCTTGAGCGCGCTACAAAAAGCGATGTCTTCACGATATGGCTACAGCGCCCAGCAAGTACTCGATACGGCGCAAGCCTTGTATGAAAAGCATAAGTTAACGACGTACCCACGAAGTGATTGTGCGTTTTTGCCGCTGAGTCAGTTTGATGAAGTAAACGATATTGTTCGTGGTTTGGCGCAGGTCGGTGAATTTAGTGGGTGGTGTCAAGGTGTTGATACCTCGCTAAAGAGTGCGTGCTGGAACGATAAGAAAGTGGCGCAAAGCTCTCACCACGCCATCATCCCAACAGGGAAGCAGCCTGATTTGGCGGTATTAAGTGAACAAGAGCGAAATGTTTACATTGCGATTGTTCAGCGTTATCTCGCTCAGTTTTACCCTCATGCCGAAGACGATGCGACGACAGTTGAGCTGACGTGTGGCGCTCATCGTTTTAAAACGCGAGGGGTGGTAGAGCGCGTTAAAGGTTGGCGGATCATCTTGGCATCGGAGGGTGACGCCGATGAATCGCAGGAGGGGAAAGGGGAAGAGCAAAAGCAATCTCTGCCCGTTTTAACGGTTGGTCAATCGGTTTCCGTTTCAAGCGCTCGTGTTGTGGAAAAGAAAACCACGCCACCGGCGCATTTTACCGAAGGCTCGCTCCTCGATGCAATGGCCAACATTGCGCGTAGCGAGAATATCCCGGCTCAGTTTAAAGCGATTTTGAAAGAGACAGCCGGGCTTGGAACAGAAGCGACCCGTGCAGCCATCATCGAGACACTAAAAAAACGTGGCTTTATCGATGCCAAAGGCAGCGGTAAAAGCAAAAAGTTGATCAGCAGTGATTCTGGTCGAGCGTTGATTGGGGCGTTGCCGGATGAAATCAGCAATCCCGTTATGACCGCGATTTGGGAGCAATCACTCGATGCAATTGAAAAGCGAGCCATGACGTTGGACGACTTTATGCAGCGCCAAGAAGGGTTTGTGCGTGCCATTGTCTCGAAAGTAAAAAGTGGTGAGCTCAAGTTGACGCTACCTAAGCACGTTGAAGTGACGCATCCGTGTCCACTTTGTGGCCAGCCGATGCACTCACGCAAAGGAAAAACAATGTTCTGGGCCTGCGCCAACAAAGAGGCGTGCGGACTGATTTTGGATAACGCCAGAGGTAAGCCTGCTGCGTATCAAAAATGCAGTTGTGGTAAAGGCGTGCAAGTTCGCAAGTCTGGCAAAGAGAAAGGTAAGTTTTACTGGAGTTGCAGCGCGTGGAAGCAAGGTTGTACGAAGCGTCACTTTGATGAAAAAGGCAAGATAGGGCCTCAGATTGGGGCTTGATTAAAATAATGAGTCATCGAGATAGCTCAAAAAATACAGCTATCTCGTTCGTGACACAATTAAGGGGATGCAGATGAAATTGGTTGATTGGACACCACCGCCATGTCCAGAGTGTGGGGCTGATGCAATGTTTCATAAGTTACTCAGTCAAATTCCATCGACTAAAGCATTCAGAATGCTGAATGGCTGGTATTGCAGCGAATGCCAAGCGGGTCCTTTCCAACTGGGAAGGTAATTGATTTATTACACAATTTAGGAGGGTAAATGACGAAATCTAGGTGTCCTGATCAAGCAATGATTGAGGCAAAACATTTTAAACAAGGCGATCGTGTTCGAGTGATTGACCACGATTATCCAGGGCTGTTTAAGGTGATTAACCCGTTGAATCTACAGTTCGATGAGGCAACTCAGCAGGTGGCTCTCGTGGTTATGATTGAGCCCGTTAATGTGGATGAGTTTATAAAGCATTTCTGCCGAGAGGGATTACCGACGGATATTAAACAGTTTGAGCTTTTGATTAAGCCGGAATGTTTAGAGAGGGCTGTTGAGCCAGATATCCCAATGGCAATCGTTATCGATTCATGCCTGTTGGATTATTGGGATGAAAGTGAGTTGATTACGGCAATCACCTACGGTCGAAGCTCGATTGATGAGCGAAAGCAATGCTATGGGTTGTATCAAAGTGATGAGCAGAGGGATTTGCCGCAGATGAGTGAACGTTATTTTACTCACCCTAATCATACTTTGTTTGAGCTCTGGGATGGTCGAGAGCTGATTGGCATGTTGAACATGAATCTCTCTCGAACCTTGACGACGCTTTATCTTAGTATTAATGCCGTGATGTTGATAAACCAAGCGCAAGGTAAAGGCTTAGGCTCGCGATTAGCAATGACGGTGAGTCATTTTGTCGATCACTGGCGCCAGCAACAAGAATGGATAAATAAGCCCGAAGTTGTTATCCATGCCGAGTTACTGAGTGATCGTGGCGAGGGTTTTCTGCAGCAATTTGCGCAGCGCTTTGATAATCCATCACACCTGACATTGGTACGTGATTGGGGATAGTGATATGCGCCAGTTCTTAACAGAAACTCAGCTCGATGCCTTGCTGTCACTCTATTCCGATCGTGATTTCCCAAAGAAAACCCGCGATGCGGTGAGGTTGCGCATTATCAATGGGCATACCTATGAACTCGCTGAGTTCATTACTGGTGTATCGAGGCGCAATATTTATCGAGGTGTGATGAAGCTAAAGCGTGCGCATGAAATTATGACCAATGAGTATGGGGTTAGATGATGAATACTGAGTTATCAATGACATTATTGGACTTTTTTAAGCAGTCTCGGCGCCCGATTTATTACAAAGGCATCCTTAATCAGCTTCGTAATAATGAGGTGCTCTCATTTGGCGGGATTCGTAGGTCGATTGGTCGGAAGCGCTTTGCGTATGGCCAAGCTTACATCCAAAAACTGACCAAAAATCAATTTTCCTTTGTTGGATTATGGACACTGCCAAGCAAACCAGAGCGTCACGATTATTGGGTTCAAGGCTCGTTTACACTAAGTAAAGGTGTGATGCGTTTCGAAAACGGCATCACACCTGATCATTTGCGTGCCTTTTTCAAAGTGTGTCGTTATTTAGGCGTGCATAAGAGAAAGAGCCTAGCGCAATACCAACAAGCGCATATTGAATATTCAAATGCAGTGAGCCAGCGGAATGAAGCGATGCGTAATTATGAAGAAGAATTCAGCTGCTATCCCGAACCAGAAACAATGGATGGGTTGTTTGGTGTTAGACCTTTTCTTGATGATTTTAATTGTTGGTTTTTGGCGCACGGCTATAAACCTCTATTTGATGGCGAAGTTTTGATAGGAGGGTATTCGAGTTTAAGCAACGATTTAGATTTTGATACTCGCGATCGCATTATGACAACGCCATGGCTCGCGCTAACCCAGAAACAATTGTTAAGAGAAAAGAAATGAACTCAATGACGACTTTTCCTCATTCACAAGTGCTACTCTCACCCAGTGTTGCCAGCCTGTATTGGTTTGATGGGGCATTTGAAGCTCCAAAAAAGATAACATGGTGTGAATTGTATGCGTTGATAAACGCACAATTGTGGCGTCGTATGGTGATGCGTGAACAAGATGGTCATCTTGACACCTTGGTATTGGCTGGGTTGTTTCGTATCGTAAAAAATACGTCATCACAAAAGGTCACTATGCAGCGCAAATCTTTACAATTGGATTGCGATCTTATGCCTACCTGGTCTTGGGTGACCACCTCTTATTTACCGGATTTCATGATGCAATCATTTCAGGGCTCACTTGTTTGGAGATTTCGTAAGATCTTGGAGTTCAGCGTAGGTGAGATTTTAAAAGATTTAGATAAGCAAGGGTTCACTACGTTAGAGATACCTGTGAAAGCGGCTAAGAGCAGGTTATATGATGGTGTTGATGCAAGTTCAGCTAAAACTGCGCTTCTGGATATTGGGGACGTTGCTAGGCAGTGGGTCGTCGATCAATTCGGCAAGCAGTTTGGTTTTCTTGAGCAGGGGATAAAACAAGGAAGCCGTTCACTATACAAACACCTTTGGCATTTTATTGATAAAGAGAAGTTGTCGATTTATTTGCAGATTTATCAATGCTCATTAAGCCAAGTATCGTTTAAGACTATTCATAAGTTTAGTCGTATTGTCGTAGATGTTCAGCGTTTCAAAGAGCAGGCGTTATGGCTGCCTTGGCTTAGTGTATTACCAATTAAAGTTAGAGAGCGTTTAAATCAACCGAATTTGTTTAGCTATGAGTTCTTGCTATCAAACTTACCCGATGAGGTAAGTAAGGGGGCTGTACGCAAAATTAATCGTCAGCCGAGGCGGATTCAAGTGCTACTTATTGAAGCAAATATGTGGACGCCGCAGGAGTTGGCATTGGTGGACGCATTGGATGGCTATCCAACTTTAATCAAAGCAAAGATCCTTTCAGAAATTAAAGAACGAAAAGAGTTTGGTGAATTACGCCTAAGTGTTGGTGATTGCCAGCGTGTTCAACGGGTTGTGTTTCGTTGGGCGCAATACTTTAGTTCAATGATTGGCCAGGTAAAGGTGCGAAAGCAATGTGAGCAATGGCAACGAGCTCTTAACCAATTCAGCGACGTATTGAGTTGGGTTATCAGGAGTAACGGCGTAGTGCATAAAAATCAGAAGTGGTACGCATTGGTGCAGCAACATGAAAAATGGGTAGAGCAGTTAAATAGGGATGATAAAACGAGGGATACAGAAATAGATGCGTTGAGTTGGGAGTCCGCAGAATGGGACCGAGCCGCCGTGAAAAACGGTAAAGTAGAGATTGAAGAAATTACCCAAGGGGCGAATCTTCGTCTTGAAGGGAGCGAGATGGAGCATTGTGTGTGGTCATATTTGAGTGACTGCTTAAAGCAACGCTACCGTGTATTCTCGCTGCGAACGCCAGAAGAGAGAGTGACGTTGGGGTTGTATATGGACCCGGTAACATTGAAATGTACTTATGATCAATTGCGAGGCCTAGATAATGATATTGCGAGTCGGTCAATGCAGCAGTTGGCCAAGCGATTGATAAAGCAGATTAACGCAATAAATGGAAGTTAATTACTTCAATCATTTTGAAATAAATAGTTGTCGTGGTGTTGATTGCGGACCGATGACTAGTCAAATCGAGTAATATACGAAGGAAATAAAAATGATAAAATCAATTACATTAACGGAAATACCAACGCCACAAGATGTTGATCCATCGTCAAAATTCGTCATTGATAATGGAGTTACGCAGACCATGATAAGCGTAGATGTGATATTACAATGTTTACGTATTGCAGAGAGACAAGGCGATATACCCTCGTTACCTCAAGAGTGGTGGTTCCCTTTAATGGCTCGTTATCAAATTAGGATGGATACCGATGAAAATATACAAGTTGAGAGTGACTGATGCTGGTTATTCAGATTTGACTAGAGACAGTTTTGAAGAGCAGACAAACTTGATGCCTCCTTGGTTTGACCATCAAGCGGACAAAGAGAGGCATTTTGCGGTTTGTCCTGCTTGTAATAACTCAACTCAAATAATGAATTTGTATCACGAAAGTGAACCTTTATATGCTAAGCATAATTTAAGTGTAACGGTTGGACTTCAAAATGAAATAGCACTCTCGTACTGCCCTTATTACACAAAGAGACCGAGGCTGACTCTGGAGGCTCGAAGGGTTCGTGAAGATGAAACATCTATTCAAATTATGCAATGCTTGATTGAAAATTTTGACAAAGTAGCTTTTCTTATCAAAGAAACGATAGGTTTATTGTATTCAAAAGGTCAACTCCAGAAGATGTTGGATGTATATCATAACAGTAGGGGTTGGTTATACAGTGGGGCGAATTTGCTAAATGTACCATGGATATTTTTATATCAAGCTCGCTCGCAGAATGTTGCAGGAATGCGGATCTACAAAGAAGAGATTAGAGCTGCGATGCTACGATACAACGACCGCCTGACATTCAATGAATACAACAACGTAATTTTTCCTAAAGGGGAATTCATAGAGCTCAATATAAGTTTTATTCACCATAAACAAACAATTGTAAACGAAAGGTTGACTGAAACATTGGAGCTAAATATTACAGGTCGAAAAAACGTGTTGGTTTACTCCGAGTTGATTACATTTCATCACGAACGTTTTTCAGGATTAGTCAATTCTAAAAATGAGCAATTTCGTCAATATGATCTTGTTGAGATGGCAAGGTCAATGTTGAACTAAGCCATAATCCCAGTGAAAATGAAACTTTTGGGGAGCCAGATGCACTAATGCTTATGATTGTAATTTTCGTATGTTAACAAGTTGATTGATATGCAGATTGAAGAAATAGTAAAAAAGCTAAGCCAATATGATACCACGTTTCCTGAGCAGGCTTTGATTGCGGCTAGAGAGAATTGGTCTCAGCTAGTTCCCATTGTTAATGCTGCTTTTGATGCTGCGGTAGGAAAAGAAACACTTACCGATGAAGAAGAGAGTTTTTTGTTTTGGTCGGTGTTGCTCGTAGGAGACCGCAAAGAAAAGGATTGCTTTGAGTCTTTGCTTCGATTTATTGACCAAGAAGATACGCCATATTCGCAACTAGAATCCGTTTTAGGTGATGCGCTAACTGAAAATTTGGCAAATATCGTTGCTATCGTCGCCAGTGGTAGATCTGGGCCGTTAAATAAAATTCTTTTGAGTTCGAATGCTGGAGAGTACGTTAAAGTTGGAATGTTGAGAGTTTTGAAGCATATGGTTATATGTGACGAACTAACGACCGATTACTTCGCCGTTCATGCCTCGTTATGGATAGAATCGCTAGTCGCAAAACAACATTGTTATGCGTTGGGTGTGCTAGGAGAGATGTTGATTGATTTTAAGCTCTCTTCGTTCCAAACAATTTTTATGGGTTTGGCTCAGCAAGATTACATCGAACCTGGGATGTTGAAAATCTCCGAGATAGAGAGCTGGTCTTTTGATTCGAACGCTGATAAGAGAATAGATGACTTTGGTACGTTTGATATTATGACGGTTCAGTATTGGGCATCTTTTCTTGGTGATGATAAATGGAATGCCATGTTTAATCCGTTTGCGGCACTTATTGATGAACCTTATGTTGCCGATAAAACACCGGGTAGAAACGATCCTTGTTTTTGCGGGAGTGGTAACAAGTACAAGAAGTGTTGCTTGAATTAAAATAGCCCTGACCTTTTGGTTGGGGCTTTTTTTGCTTAAGTGTCCCGTCCTGAAATGTGTTTACACATTGAGGACGAATTATGACTGCTTCAAATAAACTCTACGTTAAGCGCACTCAGCGTGATTACACACTAGGCTTTAAATTGCAGGTTGTTGATGCCGTAGAAAAAGGCGAAATGACCTACAAGCAAGCACAAGGCATTTATGGTATCCAAGGTCGTTCAACTGTTTTAACTTGGCTGAGAAAGCACGGAAAAATGGATTGGACGCAAAACCCAAGGAAGAACGCTATGCATAAGACTACCAAGCCTAATGAGTCTCCCGCTCAAAAAATTAAACGTCTTGAAAAAGAACTCGAAGATGAGCGGATAAGAAATCTGTTCTTGAATGAAGTGGTTGATATTCTTGACGCTGAGCATGGGACAAGCCTAAGAAAAAAGTATCTAGCCAGGGAGCGAGAAGCCTTCAAAAACAGAAAGGGGTCAGCCTAGCTAGAATTTGCCGCTTATGTGGCATATCGAGACAAAGTGTTTACCAAAGAGAAAAGCGAGCAACTGCCCGTCAAATTAAGCTCGATCCCGTAAAGCAAATGGTTTTAGAGCTCCGACGTTATATGCCTCGAATTGGAACAAGAAAACTGTATTTCTTACTCAAGCCAAAACTAGAAAAAGCAGGCATTAAACTAGGTCGGGATGCACTCTTTGACTACTTACGTAATGAGAGACTTCTTGTTCGACCAAAACGCAGTTTTACAAAGACAACCAATAGCCGACACTGGATGCAAAAGCATCCTAACTTACTGAAGGAGCTTAAGCCGAGTCATCCCGAAGAAGTATTGGTCAGCGATATCACCTACGTCCAATCGGATAAAGGTGTTCATTATTTATCTCTTGTAACAGACGCATTTAGTCGAAAAATCATGGGGTATGAGTTGAGTAATGAGATGAAAGCAACAGATGTTGTAAAAGCTCTGCGCAAGGCAATAAGAGCACGTCAATATCGATGCTCTTGCATTCATCACTCAGACCGCGGTCTTCAATACTGCTCAGCAGTTTATCAAGAGCAGTTGAAAAGTGGGGACATAAAGCCATCCATGACCGATGGGTATGACTGCTACCAGAATGCGTTAGCAGAGAGAGTCAACGGGATATGTCTCGTCCTAAAATACGGTGACAGTTTTATACTAAGCCAGCTGCGTTAGCAGTTGGTTTTTTAGCGCGTTTTTGTTATTTATTATCCCATTTAACTACGATAGTATGGATTCTATACCTACGGTTTAGGATTAAACTAGATCATGCCACAATTAATTGAAGTAGGTTTCGATATGAAACTCACCATGCCATCTTCTAATAAAACAGAAACATCGCTCTTTCTTGCGAGTCAGCCGCAGGAATTTATACTGCCTGGTTTTGTTGTACCTGCGGGTTATCGATTGGTGACGAAGCTCCATACACCAACAGCTGATGGTGTGATGCAAACAGTTTGCTTTATCTATACGGGCGGTGATGTGCCCGAAATAGTTTATAAAGTTAAATTGATTGTCCGAAATGAGCCTAACGCCTACTTACCAATTAAAAATTGCACTCAATTGCTGGTTTGGAGGCAGGTCGCAGGTCCGCATAGTTTTGTTTTGTCAGGTTTTGCTCGACAAGTTTTTCAGTACTTATTGCAATCAAATAACATCATGATCAGTGATGAACAACAGACTTCAGATGGTAAACGTTTTTGGTTAGACCGAATGGGTGAAGCATTTTCTATTGCAGATGCTTCGGTCTACTATGTTGATCTTGATGAGTTGGACAGTGACTTATCTCCAATTGTTGTCCGTATCCAAAGCTTTGAAGAGTTAATGGAGAGGTTTGTTCCTAAAGGTTGGGGGGCTGATGAAGCTCATAATAATCGAGTGTTTGTGATATCTACTCAAAAATTAGTCTGATTTTATTGTGGTGATTTCAGCGTTCTATATACATAGCAAGTAAAATACTCGAAGTTTTTTAAAAGGGTTTTATTAATGTCAGTTACAGCTAAATTTGCACTTCAATACAGCCATAACATCATTGAACATTTAGGCTTAAAATTATACCAAAACAAACCAACCAATGTTATAGCTGAGCTAATATCTAATTCTTGGGATGCTGATGCTCAAAATGTATGGATTGATATTAATGCTGATCATCTAAGCGTTATTGATGATGGTTTTGGTATGTCAGAAGAAAAACTTAAAAGTAATTATCTTATTATTGGTAAAAAGAAACGTTCTGGAGAGGACCTATCTAAGCAAACAAAAAAACAACGTTGTGTTATGGGCAGAAAAGGAATTGGTAAGTTAGCTCCGTTTGGGATTGCCCAAAAGTTGTCGTTGATTACAATTTCGAAAGAAGAGAAAAAGTGCTTTTGGATTGAATTAGATTTAAATGGAATGTTGTCGACATCTAATAATCCAGATTCGTTAACCCCTATTTTATATGAGCCAAATGTAGTTTGTGATGGTGTCCAGTTGAGTGATCTACCGTTATCTTTAGATAAAACAGGTCAGGTTGAGAAGTTTATTGACCGCATTAAAGATCTTGGTCATGGTACTGCTATTATTATGGAGACACTATCTCTTAAAAAAACTATACCTCTAGAACAATTAAAGCAGTCAATTGGTCAGCGTTTCACCATTACGTTGTTGCGAGATGACTTTTCAGTCTTAGTTAACGAAAAAAAAGTAAATGAGGGAGAAGCACTCCCCGTTTTTAGTTTCCGTATACCAGATGAAGGATTAGTAACCGAAACTATAAATATTAATGGTATTGATCGTGAAATTAGCTATTGGGTTGGTTTTGTTGACAAAGCAGATTGGTCTCAAGACCAAGCTGGCGTTGGCGTATATGCTCATGGAAAAATCGCTCAAGATAGACCATTCGTATTTGGGTTAAAAGGTCGTGAAATTTGGTCAAGATATATGTATGGTGTTATTGAAGCTGATTGGCTTGATGAGCTTGATGAAGATGTTGTATCTACTGACCGTACCAGTATTAATTGGGAAAATGAAGATGCCGAAGTTATGTATCAAAAAGGTGCGGAACTCACGGCGAAATGGATAAACCAGTTTCAAAAACATCAAATCACGAATAATATAAATCGAGTCAAACATAAAATTAAACAATTACCTAATGATCTAAGAGTGACGGAAGTAGAACAAAATGCTATTTCTGATATTGTCTGTAGTATGAGTCCTATAATTCAGAAAGATGAAAGTTTGCAGAATGAAGTTATTCAAAAATTGACATCAGCTTGGACTCATGCGCCAAGTCAAGCTATTATTAAATCTCTATGGACTAAAGTAAAGGATATAGACGATGAGCATGAATTTATTCAGACTATAGATGAAATTAATAAGCATTTAGTCCCTGAGTCTATGTCTTTATCTGTAATGGTTTCACAAAAAATATTTGCGCTAACAAAATTAGAACAATTAACAAAAACTGGGACAGAACCTCAGCTACAGAATTTACTAGAGCAGTTTCCTTGGATTTTAGGATCTGATAAAGGAAAATTATTTGCTAATCAAACTATGAAAGAAGTAGCTAAAAAAGCGGCAATCGAAGGGAAGTTACTTGCTCACGGTTCAACAGTTGAGGATCTAAAAGATCATCCAGATTCAGCGACTAGACCTGACTTCACGATTTTTTCTGATTCTAATGATAGCCGTATCATACTTGTTGAACTCAAAAGTCCATTAGTGGATTTAGAGCGTACACATTTGAATCAACTCCGTACTTACATAGGTTGGTTTGAAGATCATTACCCTGATGCTCAAGTTTATGGGTACTTGATAGGAAGAAATCCAAAGCAATGGCAAGAAAAAAACAGAGACCCGAATATTCAAGTTTTATCTTGGCAGGATGTATGCTTGCGATCTAGAAAAGACTATGTTGAACTACTCGCATCTATGTTGTACGGGGTTTCTGAGTTTTATGATGATGTGCGAATAAAAAAAGCGGTTGAGTTTGGCGGAAGTGAGTCAATGGAGCTTTTGAATAAAATGGCAGAGTCTAAACCTCAATTACGGGAGTTATTTGACCGTATTAATAGAACAACAGGTGGTTCACTAAATGTTTAGCTCTATTGATTTATTCTCTGGTGGGGGAGGTCTTTCCGAAGGAATGAAGCAAGCTGGCTTTAATATTTTATCTGCTGTAGAAAATAATAGAGATGCCGCTGAAACATTTAGAGCTAACCATGATTCGTCTTATGTTTTTGAAAATGATATAAGGCTGGTCTCTGGTTCTGAAATTCTTAATAAAAGCAATCTATTAAAGGGAGAGTTAGATTTACTCGCTGGGTGTCCACCATGTCAAGGCTTTTCATCTCTTACTCGAAAGTACAAAAGAAATGATGATAGAAATAGTTTGATAAACGAAGTTGGTAGGCTCGTTAAGGATTTAATGCCCAAAACAATAATGATTGAAAATGTCCCAGGGTTGATGGATAAAGGAAAACCGTTATTAGATGCTTTTTTGGATGATATTCATAAGCTCGGGTATATTTCTAATTATGGTGTATTTCAAGTTGCGGACTATGGTGTGCCTCAGAGTAGAAGGCGGTTTGTTTTGTTAGCGGGTTTAGAATTTGAAGTTAAAATACCACAAGCTACTCACTCAGAAAAAGCATTAGAAGGTAAACCTGCTTGGATGACTGTTAGAGAAGCTTTTGATGGACTGGACGCCCCCGTGCTTTTGAAAGATACGTATATGGAGGGGGGACCCCAAAAATTTAATTGGAACGTTAGACGATATATATCACCAGTTAATATTGAGCGGCTTAAATATCTCAAGCCTGGTGGTACGAGGTTTGATATTCCTGATAGACTGAGGCCAAATTGTCATAAAGGTTCTCAGAAAGGTTTTTCAAATGTGTATGGCAGGATGAGCTTTGATACTGTTTCTCCAACTATTACTGGCGGTTGTACTACTTTGAGTAAGGGACGGTTTGGGCATCCTACAAAATTAAGAACTATATCTGTTCGTGAGGCTGCAAGACTTCAGACATTTCCTGACAGTTTTAGATTTGTTACTGATACTGTGGATAGTGTATGCCAAATTATTGGAAATGCGCTTCCTTGTGAGTTTGCCCGTATTATGAGTGCTGCGTGTAAAGAGGCTATCTTAGTAAATCAGACATAGCTCGATTTATAAAAGTAAAAACATTTATAATTCAATAAATTAAATATTATATTACACGCTCAAAACGCAAAATTAAACATCATACAAGGCCGTTGTAATCACAACGGCTTTTTTATTCGCCAAAAGTCGGCAAGCGGATCGCTAGTTGACCCTCTGTAAAAAATTTAATCTAAATCACTTTACAGCCGATCGAAAAATGCTATTCTGAATAGGATTAAAGTTGTGTACTGACTTATAGTACAAAGCACACGGGAACTACACCTCCCTTAAATCGCTTTCTGAGACGTGTCGCGGTCTCAATGAGACTGGAAAGCTTTTTCAACTTTTGTCCATCTTATGATGTAGACATAACTTACTTTGTTACCACCCACACGGGAAGATTATTTTCCCAACGGGGTAATAGTTTTTCTCGTTTCATTACTTGTTAGGAGAAAACACTATGTCTGGTAATAACAACGCTAACTACTTCGATATTCACACTTCTGCATTTGGTTTTATTAACCGTGTACGTAAGGTTGTACCGAATAGAGGCGAACCGTTCTGGGCGGCTGATTTTTCAGCTTGTCGAGGCGATGCTGACGAAAAAACGTACTTTGACGTTAAAGTTGTTGGGACAGAAGCTATTGCTCTGTTTGAACAACACCTTGCGAATTTTGAGCAAGATAAAGACAAAGTAACAGCAAGCATTGTTATCGGCGATTTGCGCGTAGAACAATTTACTTATAAAGCTGGAAAAAAACAGGGGCAGCCTGGCGTTTCATTGAAAGGTCGATTGCTTCGTTTTAAATACTTGAAGGTTAATGATGAGGTTGTTTTTAAGACTGAATCAGAAGCCCAAGCCGCTTAATAACTGACTGCCCAATACGTTTATCGTGTTGGGCATTTTCGTCTAAGGGCGAAAGAACTCTGACCCAATGGGGAAACATTCCCTGCGGGCATCGTTTCTCTTTTTTTATTCGTAAATTTGGAGAAATGATGATGAATGAACAAATGATAACTCAACATCAGTACAACGCGTTTGTACTGGCGCAAGTTAATACGGATGGTTGGCAAAACGAAGAAACGTGCCCTGATTGTGGCAAAATGGCAATCAGACGTGATTTTGAATCTTGTCATACCGGTTCTGTGAATGCGCATTACACCCTAAATTGTTCACATTGTGGCTACCATGAGTGTGAGCAGGATGAGTGTTCTATCTGTGATGTGAAATATGACTACAACCAACACATCAATGATGAGGTTGGTAAATGGTTGTCTTTTATGGATTTAGTTGAAGACAGGTTAGCCGAAGGACGATGTGTCCCTGGTGTACTTTGGACTGAGTTCAAACATGTCATGTATCATCAACCAGCAGTGGCGGATTTATTTGATAATGTTTTAGATCTCGGTTTACCAGCTAATTGTGGAAGACAAGTTGTTCATCATGTTCAACGACATATCATGGATGTGCGATTTAAGCTTTATCTTGAACAACGTATTCAGCTTGCGAAATTGAATTAATCATAAACCCACAGGGGATTCGATCCCTTGGGCATCGTTTCTCCTTTTTTAATGAGGAGAACGATGATGAAAGCAGTAACGGTAAATGTTGGCGGTGCGAAGGTGGATTGTTTTGTGCAGTATGCGCAATACGGCAATAGCCAAATCGCTCTACAACTTATCGCTCAACAAAGTGCAGAGAATGAAGCGCAAGGTATCTTCCCTGGTATGCCAATTGGCAAGCCAACGGTTTGTTTACCTGAGCAGAGTTTGGCGCCTAATGAAACGATAATCAAAGATTGTGATGAGTATGCAGGTTTTCTGGATGCCTTAGAGCAAGCTGAGATAGTCAAAGCAACGGGTCGAGAGATCTGTTGTGGGTATGTTTCATACAAGGTAGTTGAAGTCTTAGTTTAATTATTTGTACACCTAATCCGGCAGGAACTTCGTTCCTGTTGGATTGGGGTTTTCTGCCTTTTTTGTTATAGTCATATAAAATGGCAGGAGAGATATGTTAGGAATGAGTAATAACTCGGACAATTTCACCCAAAAAGATTTGATGATGTATTTGTTAGATACTGCGCAGCATGCTGCTACGCGAG
This sequence comes from Vibrio sinensis, assembly GCF_003605645.1. Taxonomy (GTDB): domain Bacteria; phylum Pseudomonadota; class Gammaproteobacteria; order Enterobacterales; family Vibrionaceae; genus Vibrio; species Vibrio sinensis. The sequence goes on from NZ_QVMU01000019.1 coordinate 26,924, forward strand.
AAAATTTACAGACACTCGAAGCAAATCTTAACATTCGTATTGATCAGGTTCGCGATGAGCTAAAGGAAGTTCGTGCCGAACTGAAGCAAGACATTGCTGATGTGCGTGGTGAAGTAAAAGATGTTCGAACCGAATTGAAAGAAGTCCGAAACAAAATGGATCGTATGACATGGGCCATTTGTGGAACGATTATTGTGGCTGCGGTTACGGTAATTTTTAAGGATGTGCTTTTATCTGGTTTAATCTCATAAATTACTGCTGACATTAAATTAACCAAGAGCCTCTGTCCATTTGGACCGGGGCTTTTTTCTGCCTAGATTATATCGATGATAGGATAAGCTATGTGTGACGAACAAAGGCGCATAGAAGAACGTGAGTTAGAGAAAATTCAGCTTTTGCGTGAAATCTCTAATGCTTGCAAGCAGATGAATGATGATCGCAACCTGAACCACTTTGAACGAGAAAAGTTAATTTCTCGGCGTGTTCGGTTCACTTCTAACGAGAAATGGTTAATGGGAGCGCTCATTATGTCAATGATCGTGTCTCTGCTTGCAATTGTCATTACTTTTGCTAAATCGTGAGGTTTTGATTCGATGCGATTACAAGACAAATCTTTGGGTGATAGTAAACCTGATGATTCATTTCGATATATAACCGAAGAGTTGTCTCGAGATATAAAGAGGGTACAGGTTGACCTGGTCAAATCGATAGCTGTGATGTTGATTATTCACACAGTGTCAATTGTCTCTCTTATTTATGTCGTTCAAGTTTAAGTATTAACAAAATCTTAAACAAATTTAAGGTTTTTAACTCAACATTATTGCGCCTAGCGCACCGTCCATACAGGATGCTTCCTGTATGGGGGCATCCTTTTTTATTTTAAGAAGGAAATTATTATGCCGAACTGGTGTGTTAACCAAATCCATGTCAGTGGTCCTGATGCGCTTGACGTTCAGCGTTTGATGACAGAACCACAAACTCTACTGCATTACGATGCAACCAAAGCGGCTGTGAAGATGTTTTTAGCCGGTGTAGGTGGTTTGTTAAAACCGACTGTACCAATGCGCTTTGATGTCTATCCAGAGTTGATCGCCGGTATCGGTGAATCCAATATAGCGAACCACGCTTTTGATGCGTTCGTGATGTTACTGAACCAAAAACCGAAGTTAACGCCTGAAATCTGCCTTGTCATTTTGACTTTGTTTGAGCAGACGGGGTTGAAGCAGCGGTATTGGGGTAACTTGCCTGTCGCAGCCAGAAAGAAGATCTCGCCATTGTTGAAGAACAGTGCATACGATTGGTCGGGTATCTACTTTCGTCGTTTACCTCTTGATGTGCTATGGGCAAAGCTTGATGTGTCTGAGCCTGTGTTGCATCGCTCGTTTTCGTTAAGTAGCTTGTGTCCACCAAATCTGTTGTCGCAAATCAATGGGTTTAATGGGCATTTGTTGTCGCTTGTCCCAAGTGGCTATGACGATAATTGCGAACGTCTTGGAACAAAGTGGGAGATGGTAGACGTTAATGTTATCGAATCAAGTGATGGGTTTGTAAAACTTGAATTTGATACTGCTTGGAGTCCCGCTATTCCACCTATAGAGGAGTTGGCAACTCGTTTTCCTGAGTCAGTTTTTACTCATTATTTTGCAGAATGTGGCTGTGCGTTTTGCGGCTATGTTTTGTATGAGGATGGATCGATCCAGGAGCAGTGTTGGGATGACTTGGTGTTTTCTGATGAAGAAAACGAAGAGGGTTACCATGATGTAGTCGGTCCAGACTATATCATGGAGAATTTCGAACAATACGGCGGTTAAGTTTTTATTACCCCACCAGGGAGCGCATCCCTGGTGGGGTAAATAGAATAGACACAGTGAGGTCAATGTTATTTCCATTGATTAATGTTTATAATATCAGCCTTATGCACATTCTCAGTATTAGTTCGTGTTGGAACCTTAAAGTTTACCAAATTGTCATATGTCGGTTGATGAGGGCTAAAAAAACCCTCAGGTAGGCTACATAACATAGTACTTAGACCTGCTGACAACCCTAACTTATCCAGAAGATCTTCTTTTCTACATACGCCTTGATCAGTAAGCATTCTTACTGCTCGAGGTAAAATACGAGGTTCTTCTATTGGTAAATCATCATCAAGCGGCTCTCTTATTCGCCATCGTTTTACGGATAGTCTTTTGAATAAATTAGATTTTTGTAAATCATCGATAATTTCAAGTTGCCATGCTCGATATATCATAGCTGCTATTGATACTTTCCAGCGCCGTTTTAATGCCAAAAATGTCTCCAGTGTTGGTTTACTTAAATCTTTAGCAAATGAATCTGATGGTAATAGTAGCGCTCCTGCAAAAAAATCAGCCTGTTTTTCGATTAATTGTATAGTTGTTGAGTTGTGTTCACTTTTATTAATATGCTTGTGTAAAATGACATGCCCTAATTCGTGTGCTGCATCAAAGCGACTTCGTACTCCATTATTTTTGTCACTCGCTAAAAATATAAATGGTCGTTCTAAATGATCATGCCAATGTGAGACACCGTCCATCTTATCGTATCCAACATCGCCTCTTGCACAAATCACCCCTGCATTTTCAACAGCTAAGACAACATCTTGTATCGGTCCATTTCCAAGTCCAACTAACTGACGAAATTCAATGGCTAACACTTCTATATCTTCTTCTGACATAGCCATAAAATGTTTAGTATTTTCTGGTAGTCGTAATTGAGGCCACTCAAACCATTGCCCCAATGTTGAAGTGACTTCAGCCATCCAATCTAGCTTTATTTTTGTTGTATCTCTCGCCACTCTCGTTGCTGAAGATAAAGAACGATAGAAGTATGGAGTCGAACTTTCAAAAGGTATCTCTTTTAAAAACCAATGGGTAGGCATGTTTAAAGTGTTTGATAATGCGGTTAATTTATCGCATTCTGGACTTTGTTTTCCGTTTTCCCAATTGGTCACCGTTGCGGCTGAAACATTAACTAAGGTAGCTAAAGCAACCTTTGTTAATCCTAATGATTCTCGCGCTTGGGTAAGGCGTACTGGTTGAAAACCACCAACTCCAGTTCTCATAATTTACTCATTACTCTGTTTTGCTTCTTCGTCTTTGATTTCGACCAACAGTGTTGGCCAAGCCATATCAAATACTGGTTGATGGTGTTCTTCGTTCATATAACCTAATATAAATTCAGATATAGGGACAAATAGATGAAATCCACGCCAGTTTGAAAAAGGAATCGTTATAAATATATCGTTAGGTGTACTTTGTGATGATTCTGATGCAGCAGGATGTGCTACCACAATGACAGCATGTAGTTTGCTATCAAAATTTGTTTTTTTATCTGCATCAAATAAGTCTATTTGTATCGGCTCTAAAATAGTATTCAATTGAGATAGTAACTTACGATGAGCTGCATCTCGAATCCGTTTATTGTGAGCTACTTCCACATGCGAGACCTTAACATTATCAAGGTCAATTACAATGTAATTTTCACCTCTAGGGTATGTATTACAAACGATACCACCTGACATGCACAAAGCTTCATCAATATTGTAACGACGCATTTGTTGTCTTAATCGTTGTTTAGGGATGTGTGTAAAATTGTTTTTAATATAAGAATCAACATCACCATAACGAGATATGATATTTTTTTCGAGATCTTCCAATGTATCTCGAGTTAAGTGCATTCTTAAAAACGCACTGAGTTTATCAGTTAAGGTTTGTGTCACGATTAATACGCCATAAGTCAAATTAAGTATAGCCGAATTTTAACTAAAAAAATTAAGTTTTGAAAGAGGAAAACCTATCTTTAAACATTTATGCACTTCTGCGGCGCTTTAGAAAACGGGGGACTTTGTAATTCGCTTATCGTGCTGACTAAATACACACAATAAAATCATGTGTATTTGTGATAAGAATCAAATAACCAGTGCATTGCGGTCGCTTAGTCAACCATTTAATCAGATATTACTTAAGTCAGCAGTTTCGATTGATGTTGTCTGTTGGCAGTATCCACATATTGTAAATGCTTCCATGTTTCTATTTACAACTATCTAAATCACATACGACCAGGCTTGTGATGAATTTTTGCCCGTTCCTGTATGCGGGCTTTTTTTTCGTCTGTTGAAATTAAATTGTGAAGTCGAACATAAATTTTGTACTACGTACTTCTCGTGTCATTAATTTCATCATACTTTGATTAAGCACAGTCGGATGTGCATAATTTAGACTGATTTGATCAATCTTTATTTTTGCTATAGATAAGATGAAAGCCCACATGTGTTCAGGTGGGCTTTTTTGCAACCAAAGTATCGATTTAAGCATCACAAGCTGCGACAACAAGCCATTTTGAAGTAAAATAATGCCAACTTATCTATCTCCTCACCAAAGATAAGTATATGCGATGATAATAAAAACATTATCCGACGCCTGTCGGCTTTACGCGCAATACTTGTAATACAACAAGGGTATTGCGCGTTTTTTTGATTACGCTAACAGTGGCATTGACAAAGATACGGTATCCATCCATTTCTCACCTTTTTGGCCTATATATCTATCCTTAGTATGATATAAACGAAAGTGTTTATAAACGCTTTCGTGATATTCACGGTAAGGAACAAGCAATGTTGTTGGAAGAGTACATTCAAACGCATTATGGAACCGCGCGAGGTAATAAGGCGGCCTTTCTGCGTGATAATCCCCAAATCTTACCTCAAGAGCTGAATCGTTGGATCAACGCAAGACTAAAGTTGAACCTGCAAACAGGTGAGATCTACAAAGCGACCTCGAAGACGATCTCTCTTATCGCCTTACCGACGATATCGAATCAAAATTCAGTGATCCAATTAGATCAAGAACAAGTAGAGCAACTACAGCGATGCGCAGCTCATGCGAAATGCTCCATTGATAAGTTATTAAATCAATTAATTGAGGCAGAAGATCTTCGAGTTCAATTACTGGCAGAACAAATATGTATAAACAGTAGTGTATCTGTTCAGAGTCTAACGAAAAAAATAGGGAACGCGTTCAAAGGCCTGAGTGGTAAAAGTGAGATGTATGAATTTACTCAAGCACTGGACTCTCTGGTTGTCCAGTTTCTGGATACTCAGGTTCTTGAGTTAAAAGTAAGGCCGATGGATATTGCTGAGAGTGAGCGCTTAATGATTTCTCGAACGGCTTATTATTGGTACGGCGGTAACGTGGCGGATCGCATTTCAAAAATATTTGGAACCGTTGATGTCTATTTATGGAATGAGATTTTTGATCCCCGCAGTGATGTGATTTATGTCGGTGGAGCAAGTAATGTCACGATCAGTTATTTGGTTTGTCAGCGATTGTGTCAGCTCTTTAAACAAGTTAAGACGGAATATAAAAAGTCGCTGGGTAAATTCATCAGTGCGAGAAGTAAAGAAGACATTGCGAATGATTATATGGGTCGATTTGTGTCCGGAGCTTTAGAGCCGGTTCGCATGATGTACGACCAGGATACGCAGTTGGCATTGTTTGAATATGCCTGTAACAAATACCCATACGCAATGAATTAACGATTAGCGAACATTCATCATAAGAATACAGGCCTAGCTCATTGAGTTCGGCTTTTTCGTTTAAGCTCACACCACTAACACACAACAAAATCACCGTTAGGATATCACATATTTCAAAATAAATACTGAATAGAAATATTTTATTTTTCCCATTTCTAATTGAGATTTTTATAGCTTCTCTTTGCTAGCTTGTTCGCAGATAAACCTCATTCATCAAAGGAGTTTTTGTATGCGTATGATCGCGCTCTCTGTGATGGGTGTATTAGTCGGTTGTGCGAGCTCTGAGCCGCCTACCCCAATACCCCCCTCACCACCATTAAATCTTCGAGTCGCTCCGCCACTTGAAATAGCAACACCTATCCAAACATCCCGTTATGTATTGGAAAGACGTAGCCCTGCCTCGCAGTTAACTGACATGCTTGATGTGCCGGTAGACGCCCGTATGCCAGCAATGGCGAACTTAACCGTCAAAGATGGTTTGGATTTTCTATTGACCGGAAGTGGGATGCGTGTCCGTACACCGACCTCTTATGGTGAATCACAAATGTACGCACAGCCTCTACCTATCGCTCAAATGGACATGGGCCAAATCCCACTTCGTCACGCGATTCAAGTACTCGGTGGACAAGCCTTTGAACTGGAAGAGGATGTGGTAAAGCGTGAAGTGGGCTTTCGTTTGAAAAATGGCTATGTCTGGGCTCCGCCGAAATACGACGATATTCAACCCTCTGTGACTCTCAATAAAGCATTACTAGCGAATCGCAGTGAGGTTGATCGCGCTACTGATGCACAATCTTTGGATGCAGATAACGATAACTTGTTTTCAAGTTCAGCCGTTCGACATTCAACTCAACCGGTTACCGTAATCAATAATAAAAAGAGCTTACTCAGCACTAAATCTACCTTATCAAACGGTCAATCGGTCACGCCGCCATCATCTCAGGCGATGAATGTAAAAACATTCACCATCGCTACAGGGGAGAGTTATCGAGAAGCCATCCTTCGCTGGGCTAATGGCGCGGGATTTGAGCGGGTCGCCCTAGCTCAAGAACCAACGTTTCTTGATGCGTTGGATAACCGTTCAACATCCGGATTTTTAGTGAAAGGGTCATTGCGCACCGCCGTAGCAAAACTTGCCGAAGAAACCCCAGAGCTCTCAAGATTAACGCTCTATGAAAATGCGGTTGCAGGCTTGGCAGCGCTGCACCCTTATCGCACCCAAGCCGTGACTGTCTTTATGACTCAAGGTGACACCCTGGAAGAGGTGATCACCAATGCGGTGAAACAATACGACTGGAACTGGGATAAGGCCCACTCTTGGAATGCGGCTAACTATGCCTTTAGTACCGACTATCCAGTGGTGACTCGTCGAGCGGATATCAGTAGCGCACTGAGCATATTACTAAAGCAGTACCCTCTTGAAGCGCGTCGACTAGATGCAAATCGCACCATTTACATTCGTGAGGCAACACCATTATGAGAAAGAACACCAAAAAGGTTTTCATCATCAGTGCCCTTGCACTCGCGATGATGGGGTGTGAGGCGTTGGGTTTGAACGAATACGATAAACGTAATGCTGAATCGGCCGAAATTTTAGCCAACATGGAGCAAGAGCGAGCACGTTTTCATGATGTCAGTAAAGTGGTGCGCATCGAACAACCGCCGGTGTCGTTAACTCCGCTGGATGAAGCAGTGGACATCTCTTACCTCAAGCATCGTGTCAGCGTGACCCAGTCACGTGTGCCGTTATCCCTCATGATGGATGACTTGCTTTCCCAAGTTGGCGTTATTCCTTGGTATGGCGATGGGATCGCCATGGATGTCCCGGTGACATTGAACTACGAGGGGGCATTATCAGGGGCGCTCAACGCGCTTGAACGTCAACTCAATATTGGTTTTAGCGCAGAAGAAGAGCGGGTAAAGGTAGAGCGGTTTGTCTCAAAGACGTTCGAACTGGAACTACCTCCGGGCATGATTAATGACCAAATCGGTGCCTCTGAGAGCAGTGGTAGTAGCGATAGCGAGGAGGGGGAGACCCGAGTTGAGGGGCAATTTGTCACCCTCTCAAACAATGATGTTGATGTTTTCACGGAAGTTGCTGAGGGCATTAAAGCGCTCCTCGCTCAAGATCCAGATTTAACAAAAGGTGAAGATAGCCCGTCTGGAGCAGATAAAGAGGACTTAGTCGGTAGTGTCCGTGCGATCCCTGCGTTATCCCGCATTGTGGTTCGCACTACGCCATCTCGCATGAACGAGGTGAATGCGTTCGTCAATGAAAACAAAGCGTCATTGACACGCCAAGTCGCGATTGAAGTTCAAGTCTTAGAATTTCGCTCAAATCTTGGACACAACCGCGGCGTGGACTGGAATATTGTCCGTGATATTGGTGGTGGCAACAGTTTGAATTTCTTCATCCCTGGGACAGATTTGATCTCTAACTCTGCCAATCCAAGTTTTGCATTTACCGGTGGTGGTAAGTGGGATGGGACAACGGCACTCATCAATGCGTTAAACAAACAAGGTCAAGTCTCCACCGATACACCGATTAGCATTTTGGTTCAAAACCATCAAACCAATCATGTGACACAAGAAAACACCATTGAGTTTGTGGAAAACACCAAGAGTAACAGCAGTGAGGGGGTCGTAACGACAGAAACGCAGCGAGGAAAACGCAGCGAAGGAGTGGACTTCATCGTGGTTCCCAACGTTCAACGTGATCATGTTTATCTTCGTGCGTCAGGGTTATTGACCAAAATCGAAGCTTTGGTGCGAGAAGAGGTCGCCGGCGAGATTCAAACCTTCCCACGGATGCGTGAGTCAAAAATCAATTTTGCCAACAAGCTGAAATATGGCCAAACCATGGTTATCGCATCGGTATCACAAATGGACACGAACACAGAAGAGAGCACATTTTTGGGTATTCCATTCTTAGGTGGCACCAGCGCGAAAACTCAACGCGTTGACACGCTCGTACTCCTCACACCGAGGAGAGCCGACGGATGAAAACGATCCCCGAATTAGTGAGTTTACCGCATCACGGTAAGCCTCAATCTGTTTTACGCAAGCTGAGAAAAGCGTGGCCATCAAAGTATAGCCGAGCGTTTGTTCGAGATAGCCGTGTTTGTTTATACACCGCCAATGAGCCGGCAGTGGTTCGTAGTGAAATCTGGCGTGACGCATTAATGGGGCGTGGCGTAGATTTGCGCTCGGTGGCCGTTCTTGATGTGTTGTCAGATAAAAGCGAATCGCCACAACTTTATTGTGTCGTGATTGAAGAGGGTGAGGTTGTGGCTCAGTGGCTGCAGAACTCACTCAATATCAAAGAGAACGTGGCTATTCTGACGGCAAAGACGGTGCTTTGCGCTGTCTCTGAGGAAGATAAGGTGATTGAGGGGCAGTGGTGCTTGCCACTGACCGAGAGCGAGCAAGAAGCGTTGTCCGCTTACACCTTAAAGGCGAAAAAATCCGTACTGCCATGGGTAGCCGGTGGTGGTGTCGCGGCGCTGGGGTTAGGGGCTGTGTTGATGTGGCCAGCGCCTCCACAGGAGGTGGCGGTGGTTGATGTTGCGCCGCCGTCTCCTGTCGTCCTTGACCCTTGGGCTGGGTATCACACGGTGATGTCTCGCGGTTATTCAGCCAGTGGAACCCTTCATCAGATACAAAACGTTATGGCAGTCGCTGAATTGCTTCCGCCTAAATGGCAAGCAACCCAAATCAAAGTACAGGATGGTGTTGTGACAATGAGTATCAAGAGAGAGAAATTTGGGCAAGTTCAACTGTTTTCCGCATGGCTTGATTTTCATTCGGAACTCAAACCGTATGTCTCTTTTAGTCGAGAAGGCGCGATATTGAATACACCGATAGAAAAGGATCTCGATTTTTGGTCACAGCGCATTATTCCCGTCGAGCCAACTCAGCAAACGTTGCTTGATACGTTGGCAATGACGGAGTTTGAAGTACAAGCACTTGAAGAGCACAAAGCGGTTTATCAACGCACTTCATTCTCTTTGAATCAATCTTTAGGTCTTTTTGATGTTGAGGTTTTGAAGGCGTTAATGGCGCCTCTTCCAATGACCATTGAAGATTTTTCTTTGCTTCCTGCTAGTGATGACCGCTGGCAAGGGGTATTAAACCTCGCTTTTTATGGAGTGAACTCATGAGTGATAAGAAAAAAGGTATCGCCATTGGGGCGTTAGTTTTGGCAGTCGTTGGGATCGTGGGCAATCTCTTTATGCCTAAAACGTCAGATTTACAAAAACAATCGGTGAGTGACGTGCAAATTGATAGTCAGCCCACATTACCTATCGATGAAGCATTGGTTGTGGAGACAAATAATGTGCAAGTAACGGCGTTAGTTGAGCCAATGCCAGTATCAACAATCGAACAACCATCGCCCTCTCCAGTTTTGTACCTGGAGCCATTGGCTTTAGGTACAGCGATGGCTGAGCATATTCAAAATGTGACGAAGCGTGAAATAGCACAAGTGAAAGTGTCCATTTCAGAGCTGAATGCGCGGGAGTGGGACGCAAAAAAAATCAAGCGAGAAGATGCTGTCAATCAAGCGATTGGCCTTGATTATTCACCAGTGAATGTTGTTAGCGTGACAACAAAAGCAGCAACAGTGAACACTGAACCAACTCTTACCTTAAGAGGTATAACGGGGACCGCCGTAGAGGGGCAATATGCCGCGCGTCTATTTTCACAAGGCCAATTTAAGCGTGTAGAAGTAGGCAGTCGTTTATCTGGTTACAAGATCACGAGTATCACCAAAGAGAGTGTCACGCTTAAAGGCAAGGGCGGTGTACACACCTTACTTCTAGGGGAGTCTCTATGATGCAAAAGCATGAGCTGCTCATGGAGTCTGCATTACTAGCGCTTTGTATCGATGACGGACACTCATTTGTGGACGGTCATGGTGTTATCCATACCGACGATTTGGCTGCACCCAAATTAGCTGAAATCAAAACTTATTTGCAATCATGCGCAACGATTGCAGACGGCGCACTGTATGGAAAATCGCCCAAGGTGGTGATGGCATCAACAGAAACGGTTCAGTTGATGCTCGAGATTGCGGGCGAATTACTGATCAGTGACGGCAGTAAAGAAGACCACTCCGAAATGAGTGGAAAGCTCACTGCGCTTTGTCAATCAGCGGTAAACGCAAAAGCCTCCGACATTCATTTGGAAGTTGGCCGCAAAGAGAGCCGTTTCTTGCTTCGTGTTGATGGTAAGCGCGTGGTGCTTAAGGCCTTTGCCGATGGTTCGAGTGCATTAAGGCAGTCCCGGAAGTTGGGCTCTAACCTTGCTGCGTATGCGTTTCAAATGAAAGGAAACCATAACTACAGCGAACGTGTGCCACTGAACGACCGTTTTGAACTGACCTTACAAGTAGATGGTCAGGACAAAACGGTGGAATGGCGGGCTGCGTTAATGCCTCTTGATCGTGGTATCAAACTAGTTTTGCGTTGTATCACGCCTTTGGGGGAGCCATTAACACTCAGTGCGATGGATTTACTGCCAACCCACGTGCGTCTTTTTGAAGAGAAGATGAAGCGTCGAAGCGGCATCATTGTACTCACTGGGCCAATGGGCTCGGGTAAATCGTCCTTAGTATATGCCTTACTTGAAACAGTTGACCGTGTGGCGCGTTGTGTTCACACCCTCGAAGATCCGGTGGAGTTTGAGCAAGAGTTTGTGACAAAAACGTTGGTTGAGCCACGTCGCGAGCTCAAAGAGGGCGGTGGCGTTTACCTAGATTATACCTTTTATGCTCTTGAGCAACTTCGTCAAGATATCGATATCACCTCATTTGGTGAGCTTCGTAGTAAAAGTGCGACCAAAGAGTTTACCCGTAAAGGTGAAACCGGCGGTTTGGCCATTTCAACCTTGCACGCCAATAGCGCTGTTGGTGTACCTGCGATATTCATTGAGCATTTGAATATCCCGGCATCGGTCGTATCCGCTCCAGGTTTAATGCAGCTTTTTACTCATCAAAAGTTAATCCGAAAGTTGTGTCCACATTGTGCTCTCACTCTTGACGAGGCCAAAAACATCTATCACGGCCATGGTTTTTCGCAGTCCTATGACATTAAGTTGTCGCAATTGACCGCATTGCTACCTGAGCATTTAGATTCAGTGCGAATGAGACATCCTGGAGGGTGTGAACACTGTAAGCATGGGCCAAATGCAGGAGAAAAGGGACGCGTCATGGTGCTTGAAATGATTGCACTTGAGAACGATGACCGTGAGTTCATCAAGGCGGAAAATTATCTGGGTTGGGAAGCGCATTTAGAAAGCAAAGGCTGGCCAGATATTCGCACACACACCTTGCACCGTATTCAACAAGGTCTCGTTGATATTGAATCGGCCGCTGAGCAGGTTGATGAGTTGATGCCGATAACAAGCTCATCACTCTACCAACAGATGCAAAAGGAGATGGAACATGGCTATTGCGATTGAGACGCTGCTGTTTACCAGGGCAAATCAAAAAGAGCTGCTAGAGCAATGGTTGCAGTGTGAAGAGGATGGTTTAACCGTTTCTCAGTTTTGTGATTTGCTGATTAAGCACGGTGATGAATCCACCAAAAAGATTGGTCGAGAGGGGTTAGAGGCACCCGGTAAAGGTCTGGCATTTTCAGATGTACTGGCTAAATGGTGTTCGCCAGTCGTCGCCAGCACCATTGCCAGTGCGGAATCGGCTGGAAATCGCAAGGTGGGCATTGAAGCTGCGCTTAATGAGTTATCCGGCGGGCAAAACGTGATAGGGCGTCTGTTCAAAATTGTTACGTTTCCTTTATTCATTGTATTGGGCGTGGGCTATCTCGGCGTTTATGTCTCCGGTGAGATTTTATCGGCCATACGCGCGCCACAAGGCTTTGCTATTGACTTGCGTTCGTTCTTGCAAAGCTTTGGGGGGCTGACATTAGTGGGGTTAACTCTGGCATTACTGTCAATGGGGGTATCAATGCCGCGTTGGTCGGGCCGCTCTCGTCAATGGGCCGATAATCTACCGCTTTACAGCCACTACCGTATCGGTGTCGCAGCAGGATTGCTCCGTACACTCTGTAACCTATCAAGTGCAGGGATGAACTTGAATGAAGCGCTCGAATTGAGTGCCAAAAATGGAACCCCCTATTTGCGTGGCCACATCAACGTGATGCGAGAAAAACTGTTAACAGAAAACAACCTTGGCAAGGTGCTTGACAGTGGTTTATTGCTACCACGCAGCCAATCGAACCTGGAAGTGTTGGGAGAAAGTGCGCAAGTCATTCGCCTGTTGGAGCGTGCTGCACTCTATCACCAAGCCGAAGTGGTTAAACGGTTAAATCGTATCGACATGATACTTCCAAAAGTAATTTTAATGCTCGCCATCGTGATGCTTGCCGTTTTAATCGGCAGTTCAATGATGTTGCTGCTTAATTCCGTACAAATGTAATTCAATCAAACATTCACATTTAATTTAATTTAATAAAGAGAACTGACTTATGAAAACGATCAAAACGTACCCAAAAAACCCACGTAGTCGTCAGCAGAAAGGCGCCACATTGATGGACTTCTTACTGTGGTCAGCGCTTGCCGCGCTGTTCTTAGCGGGAGTGGTGCAGCTTTATGTCACAGGCTCAGCCTATGCAAACCGCACTCAGACAGTCACCGCGGTGACATCCATCAAAGCAGGAGCTGAGAGTGTAAAAATCATTAATCATACGGGCGTTAATATGGCCAAAGTGTGTGACGAACGTCGTAACGCGGTATCAATGAAAATCTGTGGCGATGCACGTAATGGGGTAGGGACAAACCAATACGGTGGTAACTACACCCTTGAGCCGGACACCTCAAACTTGGCTCGCGTCAAAGTCGGCGTTACCAATGTCGATACGCAATACATCGATGCATTGGCCGACTCTCTCGCCGCCCTTGCCGCTGGTAACTGCACCCAAGCGGCAGGCTGCAGCACGCTCACCGTTTCCGGCAATACAATTACGGTGACCATGTAATGCATATAGGAAGCCTGATTTTAGCCGCTTCCATCACAGCAGGGCTGACGGCGTTGTCCGTCAGCATCCTAGAGCCGGAACGCTGGATGACTTCTTATAAGGTTAAAGCAGTTCAAGCTCCCGTGTTTGAAGCGATGGAACAAAACATGTTTTACACCATTGCCAATGGGGGTTGCATCCGAAATCCAGCGGACACGAGCCTCGCTTTTTTGATGGATAACCAATGGCTGCCAAATGATTTTGAAGGGCGCTATCCATGGACTATCACGACATCATATTTCACGCTTGGATACGGGGAAATAGCCAAGTTGTCGCTGACGCTAACCGCGGATTCTGACCATGATGCGGAAAAACTAAAAAGCGCCGCACAAAGCCTTGGTAGTTCATGGCGATTTGAGCCAGATACGCGTTCGTTGACGATTCATCGAACCGTGCCATTCGTTCGTTATGAGTTTGATGAGACTCATTTTGATTTTGCAACGGGGTGCTTTGTTCCCCCAAGAGAGGGCTGATATGCCAAGAAAACGTAAGCAAGGTGGCTATGGCTTATTGGATGTGCTGCTGGCACTCAGTCTCACCACCGTTATTTTGTTAATCCTAATTCCAATGGGGATTCGTTATTACCAGAAAAAGCAAGTGGATGAGTACGTGGCGAGTTTAAAAAGCACCATAGTGCAAATGCAGCTCTATCAATACCATAAAACGTCTCAGGAAGGTTTTTCGAGTAACCCGTTTTTTCCTGAGTTTATGGACAGTTGGCCCGCTTCATTTGATGCGCTGATGCTTGATTATGGCGGTGCGTTTAAAGAGTTGTGTGGACCGTTGAATGAAGCTGCTGGGGCATGTGTGCGCCCAGATACGGTTCCATTCACCACTCAAAAACTCACGCTTGAACAAGTTATGGGGCCAACAAACAAGGTTTACCTTGTGATCCCGACCAGTACATTGCCGGACGACGGACCTCGCGCACGATGGGGGTTGCCATTACTGGCAATACCAGAGGCACAGCTTCGAACTAATGGGGACATTCAAATCAACCTAAGACCATTGACGAAAAGCATCATGTATGACGAGTTCTTACGCAAAGATGGCTCCGTGCATTTGACCAATGATTGGGATGTGGGCGGTAATCACGCCATTGTTAACACCAAAGACGTGACGATTTTGAACTCAGACAGTACACAAAAAATCGTCAGCCGCGGTCTCAGTGAAACCACAACCCTAAAGCACGGAGAATGGTTGAAAAAGCCGTCCTGCCCTACAGGTACAGAGCCACGAATATGGCTAGCATTAGGTTATATAAATGTTAGTAATCGATACACTCTTACGGGGAGCCAAAAGCCATTCATCGACACTGAGACCACTACTCATTGGGAGGTAGGATTAGAAGTTCGAGTCGAAAATAACGAAACAGGTGAATTCGCAATATCAAACGATGGTGAGATCCTTGCTATCACTCAATGTAAATAAAAGGAATGTATATGCTGAAAACAACCCCAATAATATTAGTGACACTGCTGCTGAGCAGTTACGCAACAGCTCGAATCTCTTATGAAGACGCCCTTAATTCCAATCAAGCTTACGAAGATGAGTTGGATGCACTATACAACCCCAACACGTCGGGGCTAGGTCCTTATGAGGTTAATCCCTCCCCATCAAGCGGCAGTGCAGAGACGGGGGCAGGCAAAGTGAGCAACGGTGGTTACTTCACCGTCAAAACAGGCCCGTCAGGCAAAGTCAGTTGGAGTGTTAATGGTGATTATCCAACCACTTATGGTGTGTGCCGAGTGAGGCTGATCATCAACACGCCTCATGGTACCGTTCAATCTCCCGACTCATACGGCACAGAAAACGATGGTGGTCAGCGTCGTAATAGTGCCAATCCAAGCACTGCTGGATCGATGAGTGGGTTAAGAGCCAATACACAATATTCAATCCGAGCTACCTATTCAGCGGTCACTCACGCTTGGGGGTGTCGCGGCATAGCAAACCCCATCACCTACCAATGGACTGGCGTCTAACCAGTGCATCAATAAGGGGCGACTTCGCCCCTTTACAATTAAACAGTACGCAATATGACCTATCTCACATAACAACCTCTTTGAATAACTTATTATTGCGCCATCCCATAATGGGACATATAATATATTCAAAGGTTGAGGTTATAGTGCTGAAACCAAAATTAAAACGGCAAAGATAATGGCATCACAAGAACGTACTAACCAGCTCTCTGAACTGGTCAAAAAAGCAGGCAGTGTTCGTAAGGCAGAGCGATTAATTTTAAATTCTAAAGGCACTAACCCATCTAAATCAGCAATTGACAGAGCATTAAAAGGCTCTGGGTCTGATTACTCCGTTCAGTGCATGATTGATGATCTAACTAAAGCATTAAGGCAGTAAAATATATGAAAAAAACATTATTGTTAAGCACATTAAGTTTGATGTCATTCAGTTCATTGGCAGTGTTAAACGGTACTCCATTGGATTGGGCACAAGAGGATGGTACCGTTCTTATCGATAACAACAACCCAAACTATTATAAATACTGCACCGGAACACTCATCGCTGGCACCCAGGTATTAACTGCTGCACATTGTGGTGAAGTGACCGAAGGCATCGATCAAATTGATACTGTACATTTTTCTAATAACAGCCAAATGACATTACTACCCGCCAATATCACACTTAACCCTAGTTACGAAAATTTAGGTGATACGTCTAGAGGTCATGACATTGCGTTGTATTCGCTGCCTCAACAAGCCGATTACTACACCATTCGCTTTTTTAAAGACCTACGCCGTGATGTCCTCGTTCACAATCAAACCATGACCATCAGTGGATTTGGTGGAACGCCAAAAGATCTTAATCGAGCCAATTTTACACAAACTGATTTAAGCGATTGCCCGGAATGTAGTCCATCTCCTAACTATCAAATCAACGCAAACGTCACCACAGCCTCACACACCACTGGTGGTGATTCAGGCAGTGCATGGATCAATAGTAATAATGAAATCATTGCTATTCATAAAGGCAGCAAACCATACACAACCGGACGAAGAGAAACCTACGGCACCAACTTACACTACGCGAGCGACTGGCTACTTGAACAGGTTAATAACTGGCACTACCCAACGCTGTTCGATACAAAAGGTAAGGCAACCATTACCATTCAATCTCTGCATCATCCAATCTCAGGACGAGTAAGTGACATGGCTTGGGGTGAGAACGTCACCTTGATTAGAGAAGAAAGTACCTGTGTAAGCATGAGTGATAGCGATAATATTGAACCCTACTCAAAATGTACTTACGTTATCGAAAGTGATGGTAGTGAGGGTAAATTACATTTAACCAACACGGCATTTATTACCATTAATAAACCTATCCCTGCCACTCCGCTAGAGCCAAGTATTCCTGGTGTGAGCCCACCAATGGGCGGTGACTCTGGTGGTTCGTTAGGGATGATATCCATTGTGGCTCTAATCGGTTTTGGTATTCGACGTCACAAAAATACCTACGCTAACGCGTAAAATGGCGACGCTTTCCGAACTCCGCTGTGATAAGTATTTTAAACGGATAGCATCATTAATTAAAAGTGAGCTCAATCCAGCCACTTTCTCTTATGGAAAAAATAATGAATAAAACTGAATTAGTAGCGCACATTGCTGAAACCGCTGAACTGACAAAAATCGATGCAGGAAGAGCTCTAGATGCCATATTGAATGGTATTACTGAATCACTCGCAAATGGGGATGAGGTTGCATTAATGGGTTTTGGTACTTTTAAAATTTCAGCACGTGCTGCGCGTGATGGCCGAAACCCACGTACCGGTGAAACGGTTAAGATAGCTGCGAGTAAATTACCGTCGTTCAAAGCTGGAAAAACGTTTAAAGATGCCGTCAATCAGTAATATTAACTGATGTCAACTTCTTATAGGGCGCCAGTGGCGTCCTTTTTTATGTTCGCTATATAATCACCTTCAAGCATAGCCAATCTTCTTAATCCGCAAACATGCGAGAGATAAATTGTAAGCTTACGATTTCGAACTTGGGTGGAATAACACGAAGCGGCGCTAGCTGCTTGCCATGCCAGTCTATATAGCAATCCCAGCGAAATTATACCACGGTATTTTCAAATAATCTCAATTAGAGAGGGGGAAAATAAAATATTTCTAATTGAGATTTTCACTATGGTTTTCTGCTAGCGTCATTAACGAAATTCTGTCTTTAGGAGAGACTCGTGAACCCCTATGCAAAAACGGCCATTAAGTGCGCGGTATTAACCCTTTGGAGCGCCACCATCACAGTAGGTGTATTGCTTGCTTATGAACAACTGCGTCCACCAATTGAGCAAACTGATTTAGATGCCGTCGAGCAAAAAATCAATCAAGTTCTTTTAGAGAGTGCGGCAACACAAACCGCGGCACTTAATGTGATATCCAATAAGCTATTAAATCTAGAAGCCGAATTCACTTCTCTTGATCAACGTTATAGCGGCCTGGCAAATCGTCAACAGAGTCATGAGGGCGCGTTATCAAACCTTGATGCGCGATTAAGAGATGACATGACACATAATCTTGAAACATTGGAAACCCGATTAACCGCAAAATTAAACAAAGCACAAGCGAGGCCAACGCGCAGCGTCATCAATGAGCCGCGTAAAGCCGTCAGCACCCGCCAACCTAAGGCGCTCTTAACCGCCCCATTTGAACTGTATGACGTTCAAAAACGAGGCTTAACCTATCTAGCGATCGTCGGTAAGCCCGGTGCAACACATTTATCGCAATTACATGCCATTCAAGAGGGCCAATCCTACCTAAGTTGGCGCTTGATCAAAGTTGAACCAGGCAGAGTGGAATTACAAAAAGCCACAGATCGCATCGAATTAGAGGTACGCTCATGAGAACAATTTGGTTGTTAGCCCTTATCGTTACCAGCTCCGTGATGGCCGATGACGTTGTCACCGTGAACAATGAGATTATTAAAGAGTCATTCTCAGCCCAAGATTGGCAACTGTCCGACAACGAGTGGTCGCGCTATCAAGCACTCATCAATAAACCGGAAGCTTATGGATTAATTGACCAAAATCCCTTAGTGATCCTCGGTCAATTTGCTCGCACTGATGAAGAGCGTCGTCGTTATGCGCAGCGCCTTGTTGTCATTGATAAAAAACGAATTGATGGTCTATTGGCTCTCGACAAAGCCTACCGTCATGCATGGCAAGCCCTTTATCCAACATTGACCCCTATCGGCCAAAGCTTACCTGAGCGTGTCTCTCTTTTCGTCACCGCAAACTGTGAACCTTGCATTGATGTGCTGAAAGCGTGGCGAACTCGTGGGGTCAAAGTGGATGTATTCATGGTGGACAGTAAAGGCAATGATTTTACGCTTCGTCAATGGGCAAGTCTGGCAGGGGTTAGGCAATCCGATGTCAGTGAACGGTTTATTACTTTAAATCATGATCAGCGTGGCTTGTGGTTCAATTTAGCCAAAGGACAATCAACGCCGGTCGCGGCGTTTGAGCAAGAGGGTGTATGGTCCGTTATTGCCTTACCATCATCTTATTGATGGGTAGCACCACAGCAGGAGCCGTACCTCCGCTGTATCAATCCATTGCGCAGCAATGGGAGGTGCCGCCTAAGGTGTTGTACGCCCTTGCGTTGGGTGAAAGCCAAACTCGATTAAAAAACGGGTTAATCCGACCGTGGCCATGGACACTCAATGTCAAAGGTGTCCCTTATTATTACCAAGATAAAGCGACTGCTTGCCAGGCTCTATTGGGGTTTTTACGCCATACCGAAATTATCGATATCGGCCTTACCCAGATCAACTGGCGTTGGCAAAAAAATCAATTTGATTCGCCATGCACCGTCTTCGAACCCGCAGCAAATTTACATCATGCGGCACGATTGCTCCGCGAGGGTAATGCGCAACACGGAAACTGGGTAAAAGCCGCTGGCTATTTTCACCGCCCCGCAGGCGGGCAAATTGCTCGTCGTTATGAACAGCGATTTGTCGCCCAATTAACTCAACTTCAACATTAAGGACCTAATGTGATGGCAAAATTTAATTCTTTCCTCCCCATCATCGTGTTATGCGGATTCATGGGCAGTGTTCAAGCTTATGCTAGCAATCCAATGAGCTTAATGCTGCCGGTGCTCACCGCTGAATTAACACCTGGCAAAGTAACAACCTCATCAGCACCAACACATATCGGGATGCCGCTGTTTATTGTTGGTGATGATGAATTATCACATCGATGGTTAAACGCTCGAAAAGTGTATCTTAAATCAATCCATGCTGTGGGAATTGTTGTCAATGTTAAATCCGAAGCGGGATTAGCTCGTATGAATAGTTATGGACTCACCATGTACCCGGTTCCTGGTAAAGATTTTGCGAGAGCGTTTGGTTTAACCCATTACCCCGTATTGATTGAAAACCAAAAAATCAAACAATGAGGAGCCCCATCATATGGAGAAAACAATGTCTATGATTTCCCTTAGCAATGCCGACGTACATCAAGTGCTGTCAGCTTCGCATCATGCGATTGCGAATAGAGAATTAACCCCTTTAGTGTTGGCCGTTTCTGCGTTATCGGCCAAAGAGGGGGTACGCCCGGAAGTGGCCTTGATCCGCCTAATTCAACAAGGCGCAAACAACGAGCAAGGAGAGAGAAATGCATAAAACCCCTTTTGACCAAAAATGGCTCAGTGAAAAAGCCAAACCAAGACGACTCTTTGACCCAAAGCCACATCAAACCCGAAAACGTATCGAATGGATAGAGGAAAAACTAAAGTGTCAGGCGTCAAAGCAACCCAATTAATTGGGTGCATAACGATAAAAGCAAACAATTGTGGGTGATATATTGAAAAGAGAGAGCACAAGTGAGTAGTTACGGATATGCCGAGGGGCTGTTACGCCCAGCCGAAGAGTTATTAAGCTCGGTCATGTTTGGCCTAGCGATTGTGATGCTGTGGGTATTACCTGAGCTCTTTTTATTACCATTTTGGTGGCGTGTTGTGGTCACCGGGTTGTTGTTTTATTGTTTAATGGTTCGCTTTAAGCAAGGGTTGGACGTACTGGCGTATCAGAAAGGCTTGTTGCAACTCCCTTTTTGGGCAATGTCTTCACTGGATATACCGGTTTACAAGAACAAGCTATTCCTTGGGAAAGGTTTTCTCGTATTACCACGTCACGCACAAAGACTCTACGACTCAAGACAAATCTGGGCAGAACGGTATGTGACGCCCTCAAAGCTCTATGTTTTTGCACGAAAAATGGAAGCAAAATATGAGGGGCAGTGGATTGAGCGTTTTTGGACGGGCGCCCCGGTGGTAAAAAAAGCAGGCCGATTCTACGCCCTGATGAATCTCTTTTTAAATGGCTTAAATCCGGTTAAACCCTTACCACCGGTTGGCGGTGATACACGAATGCACGGGGTTGGGATCGAGGATGAAACCGACTGCCTACTGCCAATGAGCGCGAGAGCTGGTCATACATTGGTGCTTGGCACGACAGGGGTAGGTAAGACACGCCTTGCTGAGCTGATTGTTACTCAAGATATTCGTCGTGGTGATGTGGTGTTTATGTTTGACCCAAAAGGCGACGCCGATATGCTGATGCGTATGTACATCGAAGCGCTGCGCGCCGGTCGAGAAGATGAGTTTTATATCGTACATCTTGGCTATCCTGACCAAAGTGGGCGATATTCCCCCGTGGGTCGCTTTGGCCGAATTACCGAAGTGGCAACACGGGTTGCGGGGCAACTTGATGGCGGTGGTAACAGTGCGGCATTTAAACAGTTTGCCTGGCGATTTGTCAACATTATCGCCAGAGCGTTGGATGCGCTGGGTCGAAAACCGGATATGGCTTCAATACAACGTTACGTCACGGCCATTGATGAGCTATACGTGAGTTATTGCATTAAAAAATTGCCTGATTATCACCCCAAAGCGGTTGATTTAGTCGCGGCTTTTGAAAGCAATGTGAATGACAAAAACACACCACGCCATTTACAAGGACGCTCAAAACGAGTCGTTGCCCTTGAAATGTATTTTGGTCAATACCCCATTAATGATGACGTGCTCGCCGGACTTCGCAGTGCTATCCAATACGATAAGACTTATTTTGACAAAATCGTCGCGTCCTTGTTGCCATTGCTGGAAAAGCTCGGTACTGGGAAAACCGCTGAAATCATCTCACCAAGACATACGCCAGCGGATGAACGACCGGTTATCGATTGGCGAGAAGTCATTATGCAAGGCGGTATTGTCTACGTTGGCCTTGATGCGCTTTCAGATACCACTGTCGCCGCCGCTTTTGGTAACTCGATGTTTGCGGATTTATGCTCACTGGCTGGTGAGATTTACAAATTTGGTAATGCGCCCGGTTTTGGTCAATTTAAACCACGTAACATCATGATACACGCGGATGAATTTAATGAACTGATAGGCGATGAATTTATCCCCATTTTAAACAAAGCCAGGGGGGCTAAGTTTGTGGTCACCGCGTACACACAGACTGAATCAGATATCGAAGCACGCCTTGGCTCTGCTGCAAAAGCGGCACAAACAAAAGGCAACTTCAACAGTTTAATTTGCCTTCGCGTGCGCGAGCAAAAAACCGCGCAAATCCTCACCTCACGAATGGCGACAGTCACCATCAAGGACATTATTCCCGATACAGGTGCGACGGATAACCCGGGTAGTGATACTGGCTTTCGCTCGACCAATAAAGATACGTTACAAAATAAAGAGGTGCTGCTTATCAATGATAACGACATTACTAACTTGCCTATCGGGCAAGCGTATGCGGAATTAGAGGGGGCAAAATATTGGAAATTGCGTTTTCCACTGCCCAGCAGTGTTGGCGACGAAGCGTTACCCGATAGCGTACAAATACTGGTTGATGGCATGATGGAAAAGACACAAGCGGTCAAAGATACTAATGAGTGGCTGAATGAAACACAGTGGTTTGACCGTTGTATTGCAAACGCAAAGAGTGCTTTCTCAGAAGAAGAACTTGATACATTGTTTGGTCAGGAGAATCGATAATGAAGCATCAAGAGTCATCGAAAACACCGTCCCCACGCGATGAACCTCTTCGTTGGTATCAATGGCCCTTTGCCGCACTTGGTCACTTGATAGGCATTTGGATCGTGCTGATTTTATTTGAATGGTTGGGCGGTCTATGGGGAAACGAGGTCGGTACTCACGCCAAAACCACCTTACTTTTACAACTTGACGCGTTGCAAGCTGATTACCCAGGGATACTAAATCGATTATTACCATGGATATCCGCGATCATGCTGCACTTTAGCGAGATGCTTGCATTAAACTTTCGTGGCACATTTGCCTTTGTTACCCCGTTTTGGCACGGCGCTGTCTATGTCACGTTAGCACTGATGGTGCGTATTGCACTGTTGGTGTTTGCCTACCCGCTTTTTTTAATGGCTATGTTTCTTGGGGCATTTGATGGGTTAGTAGCGAGACAACGACGTATCGCGTTTGTGGCGAGAGAGACCGAAACGGTTCATTATTATGCGCATAAATCGTTACCTTGGGTCGTACTCGGTTGCAGTTATTTATGGCTGTTCGTTCCGGGTATCGTTGCGATATCGCCCTCACTTATGTTGATCCCCGGTATCATTGCTACGGGTTTATTAGTGCAACAAAGCCTCGCCAGTTACAAGAAATATCTATAGCCCATCACAAAGGTAAAGACGCACATTGATTTAAATATGCGGTCTGCCATCCTTACCCTGACGTCTCATTACAATACAAACAATAACAACGTCAGTGGTTAGTCCTAAAGCCTCATCATCTTCTCGGGGGAAAGATGTTGAGGCTTTTTTGTTGCCACCATAAGTAAAACCAACATCAAAACAAAGTCACCGTAAGGATATCACAATTTCCAAAATAAATACTAAATAGAAATATTTTATTTTCCCCATTTCTAATTGAGATTTTTATAGCTTCTCTTTGCTAGCTTGAACAGACGATTTTTAAGTTCAGGAAACCAAGATGAAAACCATCATTCTCCTTAGTATTGCACTCCTCGCAAGTTTACCCGCCAGCGCGAGCGTTGAAAGCGAAAAGCAAGAGCTCGCTCTTATACAAGCTCACCTCGATAAGCTCGATTACCTTATCGCGCGTGCCGAACGTGAAGCGGATTATCGTGCGCTACGCCAATTTGAGTATGGTGCCTTAAAAAGTGATATCCGCCAAATTCAAGCAGGGATCGACGATTACCTCCATCCAGATCGCGCTGTGCCTCGTCCTGTCACGCCTTTAGGTGGTGACTACGTTCAAAGGGCGATGCCATGAGCGTAGAAATCGATCCGGGTCGCTCACTCGATGCCTTTACCCATGGCGCCGGATACACCCCAAATTCGCTGGCGATGGTGCTTGGCTCTGTCGCGTTTGTCGGCTTGCTCGCGTGGGTTATCTGGACAGCCTGGAGCGGATTCAAAGGGATGCGTAACAGCAAAGTCACCAAAGAAGTATTTAGGCGCATGATTTTTCGAGCGCTTTTCATCTTCCTTATCCTTCAGTTTTTTCTTTTTTACGGAATTACCTCATGAATAACATAATTCATTTCCCATTATTAAACCGATGCTTTGCGGTATTTTTTCTTGCTATGGGCGCGAAAGCGCACGCGAAAATCCCACAAAACCAAGATCCCTCACAAGGACAGAGCGATAACATCCTGACCATGGTGCTCTATTTTGCCTACGACATTTTACTGATTGGTGGCTCTATTTTTATCGCCTTTTGCGCCATCTACTTCATGGGGCATATGTGGGACATGTATAAAAAAACCCGAGAAAAACAGGCCACCAAACAAGACTTATTAAGTGATGGCGTCATCGGGGCCGTCTTGCTGCTGTTTTCCATTTGGGGTCTGAACTTTGGCTTGGGTGTTTTGGAGAAATAGCACGATGAAAAGTACCGCTTGTTTAAATGTAATGCCCCCTTTTTACAAAGGACTTTCGCTGGGCGAGATTGGCGTACTCACTATCGTCAACACCTTGATTCTTGGCGTGATAGGGCTTTTTGTGGCCTTCATAACAGGATGGTGGATGGCATTTGTGAGCGGTCTGTTACTGGGCGTACTGAGCATGGCGATATTGCCTAAAGGTTTGATGGCGCCACTCACACGTATCAAGGCGCATCACTGTCAATACTATTTACAAAAAAAGTTTGACTGCTGGATCAATGCAAAACACTACATCACACAAAGTCGCCGCTTTGCGACTCGACGCACCTAGGAGAAGAAAATGAACACGACTGACAACGTGGCCGCTGATATCGCGCCATTAAACATTGAAATTACACCTACCGATGCTGGCGCAATTTTACTTCGCGGTTGGCTTCGTGCTTATGCCGAGTACGACGAGTTGTACTTAAGCGAAGACAAAGATTACGGCGAAAACTATCGCGGTGACAGCGTGCGTATTGAGCTTTATGAAGCGACCGACGGGCAGTGGGTGTATGTCCAAACCGTCCGAGGGGCCAATATTGCCGGTTACCGACCACGTCAATGCGATGTGCAGATATTTAGAAACCGCGACGCCTGTCAGCCTCATTTTCGTATGGGCCGCCAATACGCCGCGGCTCTCATGAAAAAAGCGGGCCTTGCTCATATTCAAATCATCGGTAATGAGATAGCCGATGAGGAGGGGGACGATGAGTAATTTCCCTTTCAATACCGAGCAAATGGACTTTCAACCCGTGGTACTGATGGCAGCCGATAACTGTGGCCGAGATTGGCACTTTGATGGCGCGCTCATGGGGCAAAGCCAAGACCCTCTGTATGACTATTTTTTGTACCACACGCGCTCCGAGCACAAGTACTACATCATGGTAGGCGTGCGCATTGAAAAAGCAACGGGCCTCACCGAAGCCGAAAGCTGGGGAATGATTGATATCGATATGATGGCGAGTTTTTTCAGTGAATATGCCCGCTTTGATATTTTCACCCAATGCCAATTCCCTGGCTATCAGTACATTGGAGCCCCATTACAGCAGGAGGCGGCATGAGTCACAGTCGATTTCGTAGCGCCCTGGCGGGGCGAGATGCCCATATCCGCTCACTTCGCGTGGCGTTGATGAGTGTCAGTGCATTGGCGCTTTTTGCGCTTTGGGGATGGAACAAAGCCGGTGGTGAGTTGACCGTCCACAATCCGCCAGATCTCAGTGCCGGCGCCTCACGTGTTTGGTCCGAGGTGCCAAAACCGAATGTCTATGACTTTGCCGTCAGTATTTTTACACAAGTGAACCGATGGGTAGCGGATGGCAGTGAAGATTACCAAGAGAATCTGCACCTCTATAGCTATTACTTTACTCCCCAATGTCGCCAAATTTTAAGTCAAGACTATGACCAAAAACGCCTAAAAGGGGAGTTATCGGGACGTGAACGCAGTTTGTCTCAGATCCCAGGATATGGCTTTGAAGCATGGCGAGTCGAGCAACACAGCCGTGATAGTTGGACAGTACAAGCGGATTTACAACTGAGTGAATACGTCGGTGGGGTTGAGGTGAAGTCCAGCGCCATTCGTTGGCCATTGAAAGTGGTGCGTTATGACGTTGACCGTAATAACAATCCATGGGGCTTAGCTATTGATTGCTTTGATGGGCCTGCGCGTAATATTGAATTTAAGGAGTCTAAATAATGACGTTATCAAAAGCGTTAATAGGGTGTGCGGCCGTACTTTGTTCCGCTCCCGCTCTTGCCATGGAGCGCGTCATGAATTGGGAGGGGATCCCGATCCCATTGACCATGACACCAGGCAAAGAGTTGATAGTGAACTTTGCAGAAGACGTACGCATCGCGATCCCAGCGCATCTTAATGGGGTATTAAGCACCGCCTCACTCGGTGGACGCATTTACTTAAGTGCCCATCGTCCATTTGAGAGCTCACGTCTGCATGTTGAACGTCTCTCTGATGGGATGCGCATTTTGTTGGATGTTCACGCCGATGAATCATTGACTACCATACCACTTGTGGATGTGGTGTTACCGAAACACATTGGCGCCCCTCTTAGTCATGGTGCCACTGCAGAAAAAAACGACGAGCCGGTGATCTCAGCAAGCCAAGCGTTGAAGATGGCGCCACAAGCTTTGCTGATCCGTTACGCCATGCAAAGTTTATACAGCCCAACTCACGCCATTGAGCTGCTGCCGGGGGTCACACGTATGCCGATGGGGTTAAGCCATAATCTGCAGGCCAGTGCCTTTCCTTATTGGGCTGTCGAGGCGACACCAATTGCGGCCTGGAAACTGGGTGAAGAGGTTGTGACTGCAATTGAGGTGAAAAACCTCAGTCAACGCGTACAAGAACTCGACCCGCGACAAGTGGCGTTGGGCGGTGCGTGCATAACACGCGCTTGCATGGTGAGCTTTGTTTACCCTGAGATAGCGGCGACTGGCAGTGAAAGCGCGAGTTCTACGGCGTTTATCGTGACACCAGGCCCCCTTCGTCAACACTTACTTCCAGTGGGGGGGCATCGTGGTTAAACGTAATTCTTTTATCGCTTATTCTGCCTTGGCGGCCGCGGTCATGACTGGGCTTGTCTTCATGGCATCTCTAGCAAAAACAGCGCAAAAAGAGGGGGAGACAGAAG
Source organism: Vibrio sinensis (assembly GCF_003605645.1). GTDB lineage: Bacteria > Pseudomonadota > Gammaproteobacteria > Enterobacterales > Vibrionaceae > Vibrio > Vibrio sinensis. The sequence continues at coordinate 54,090 of NZ_QVMU01000019.1, forward strand.
CTGAATCGGTGGTGGTTGAAACCTCGAACTCGTCCATGACCACGCTCGGTGCAATTGGTGATACTCCTGAAGACACGCTTCGCACCTTAACCGCCAGTTTGACACAAAACCAAAAAGACAAAAAAAAGATGGACGCCGATCTTGAGCGGACACAAGCGTCTCTGGATGCACAAAAAAGTGACAATGCCGCACAAATCGAAGCCATGAGTCAGCGCTTTAATCAGCAACTTGAGCTTATTGAACAAAAACTGGCCAGTAATTTATCAAACTTAAAAGAACGTCAACAAGACGTTGCCGTGAGCGCGCCAGAGCTGGAGCAATTGGGCATCGCTTCGGGGCGAGAGGATAGATTGGATGATGGTTCACAACAAGTAACGCCATCAAATACCACCACCTCATCATCAACACTCATCTGGATAGATCCATTGGATGCAAAAAAAGACGACACTGACCATTGGATCACGCCATTAATGCAAAGTGGGACCACACAAGCAACGACCATGTCTGAGATGGAGGTGCCATTTGATACCAATGTGACTCAAAGCACACCAATTTACACCTTGCATCGTGGTGCCGTACTCAGCAATGCCACCTCTCTTACGGCGCTGATGGGTCGTATCCCTGTCAATGGGCAAGTCACCAGTCCTTATCCATTTTCAATGGTCATCGGAGCGAAAAACTTACTGGCGAATGGCTTTACCTTACCCGAGGTACAAGGGGCGATTGTCACCGGCACTGTGACCGGCGATTGGAGCTTATCGTGTGTACGTGGCGCCGTTGAGTCCATTGATTTTATTCGCACCGATGGCACGATTTTATCTTATCCAGAAGTCGAGGGCGCAATTACCTCTGATTTTGATGGAAGCCGTGTCCAAACCCAAGATTTGGGTTATCTCGCTGACCAAAATGGCAATCCATGTTTGAGCGGCATTCGCATTTCAAATGCACCGCAATACCTCACCACCAAAGGATTATTGGATGCCGCCACCGCTGCGGCCAAAGCCGCTGCTACCGCGCAACAAACCATTTCCGTTGATGGGGGAACCAGTACTTCTGCGCTCACTGGCAGTGCGATGAAAAATGCTGCAGGTGAGTCTGCAGCGGCATTGACTGGCACCGTCTCCGACTTTATTCAATCTCGCATGGGCTCAAGTTTTGACATTATCTATGTCGAGCCGGGCATCAAAGCCGCGATCCATCTTCGTCAACCTATCACGCTCTCGGTACCCGAAGTACCTTACCGTGTGCGTTACCAAACTTCATCACAAGGGGCCTCTTATGCGCTGCCGTAAACGTTTATTAATGACACTACTGACTGTCAACGCGGGGTTAACCGGGTGTTCAACCTCGCAAGAGGCGGTTCTGCCACAACCTGACACCAATGTTGAACAAGTTTGGCAAGAGACCATGCAAGGCGAAATGAGTGAGTATCAAGCGCTGGGAGCGCTTAAACGTCCACTCACCCCCCAAACTCTAGCGGCGCGTCAGAGTGATTACACCCGTGACAGCTGGCGAGAAACCCTCAACCTATTTCCACGTCTGCCCAATCCTGATGTGGTGATGTATATCTTGCCACATCGCGTCGGCAATCTTCCCGTCCCAGGCTACAGCACGGTTTTTCCTTTATATGAGCGAGTGCATTACGCAACGCCGGCTGAGGCGCCGGCCATTCTTCCTAGGGAGGCCTGGTGATGCTTAAGCGCATGAAAAACAAAGTGAGTGCCTTTTTTAATGAGGGTGTGGAGCATGGCGTTGAACCACTGAGCTACAGTGTCCCCCCGTCTTTTGCTTCGCAACTGCCCTGGATAGAAGTGGGTGAGCAAGGATTGGTGCAACTCGAAGATGCACGCTCTTTAGGCTTGTTCTTTACCATTACGCCCTTGCCGACTGAGGACAAAACTCAGACACAACTGAACGCTATCGTACGTCATGTTGCGCATACCCTCACTGCGCTTTGCGATGATGAAAACCCGTGGATAGTGCAACTCTTTGCTCGTGATATTGATAGTTTTGGCTCTGTCTATGAGCGTTTATGCCAGCAAGCGAGAGTGAACGATGCCTTTACTCAAGCGGTATTGAAAGAAGACCAACGCCACTTTGACATCATCGGCCGTGAGCAGGGGATTTTTGCCGTCAACAGCCGCCCTTGGCGCGCGCGTGAACGTCAGGTGCGATTGGCTATTTACCGTTGGATGCCAGAAAAAAGCACGCCAGCCGAGCTGGATAAAAACCGTGCTCAACTTAAAAGTTTGCGGCGACGCCTGTTAAGCCCCAACGCCTTACTGGACCAAGGCATTGGCATTGCGGCGTGCTCAGGACAAGCCGCGTTTGAATGGCTCAGCCCATTTTTTAACCCATCAGGTATTCGAGGGGAGACGCTACGCTATCGCGCTTCCCGTTCAATGATTGACCAAGATTTCTCTGAACGTTTGCTTCGCAGTGGGGTTCGTTCTGATGCAGAAAATGGCATTTGGTGGTTCGATGGCGATAAGCCTGTTGCCAATCGTGTCATGGAGCTCGACACATGGGACAACGACGCTTTTTTAGCTGGTGCAGTCTTTGGTGAGGTTGTCCCCGAAGAGGGTGAGACCCCACGCCCTCAAAGTGTGGTGTTTGACGATCTCCCTCCTGGTACCATGCTCTCCATGACGCTATTGCCTCAGACCAAAGCCAAAGCGCGTGAACGCATTAAGCACATTCAAAAAGCGGCAGTGGGTGAAGAGACAGAATTGAATTCTCTGCGTCAGAGCTGCGATGATTTTGATACCCATCTTGAGCATCACCCTTTATGGCGCGGCCAGTTGGCGTTTTATCTACAAGCGGATTCCATCGAAGAGATGGAAGCACACACTGACAGTCTTCGCGCGACGTTTAATGGGGCCAATCTTTCGTTGCGTTTCATTAAAAACAGTGACCAAGCGGCGCCTCTTGACAGCTTCTTGCGCTGGTTGCCGATGAACTACCATCCTGAGTTTGATGAACAATTTTGGTATTGCGGCTGGGTTTGGCTGGAAGAAATGCTGGCATTGTCCCCCCTTTTTGGGCGCTCAACAGGGACCGGGAGTGATGCACTGCATTACTTTAATCGTGGTGGTGAGCTGTTTGGCTTTGATCCGCTCAATGACTTCCTCTCCAATGCCCACTTAAACCTCTTTGGTCCATCAGGCTCAGGAAAATCGGCCACCTTGGTTGGCATTTGTCTTCGTTTACTGGCCACTCATCGTCCTCGATTGTTTGTCATTGAAGCTGGCAACAGTTTTGGTCTGTTAGGCGCTTACTGCGAACGTATGGGACTGCGTGTTAATCGCGTCCAACTGAGCGGAAAATCCAAAGGTATTTTAGCGCCGTTTGCTGATGCGAAACATCTGGTTGGTCAAGAGATAGCACATGTGTGTAGCGATGAATCACTAGACATTGAGCACCTCAACGATAACGACAGTGACGATGACGAGCAGCGTGACATTTTAGGTGAGTTGGAAATCATGGCAAGGCTGATGATAACCGGAGGCGAAGAGAACGAACTGGCGGACTATCGCCGCGCCGATTCTGCGATGGTGCGTGATGCGATTAAAGCCGCAGCCGAACTCGCCCATCAAAAAGACTACACTGTTAGACCCAGCCACATCAAAGCGCAATTGATAGCTTTTAGCCAGGATGAACAGCGACCCGAAGCAAGGCGTGAACGCGCCCGTCTTATGGCAGAAGCGTTGAGTTTTTTCTGTGAGGGCTTAGAGGGACAAATCTTCGACCAAGAAGCCGAGCATTGGCCAGAAGCTGATGTCACCATCATTGACTTAGGTCTATACGCTAAAAATGGCTATGAAGCGCAAATGGCGGCGGCGTATATCTCGCTAATTAACCGTATTAACGCCATTGCTGAGCGCGACCAATACAGCGGACGTCATATCGTCGCATTAACCGATGAAGCGCATTTGATTGCCACCAACCCACTATTGGCGCCATACGCGGTGAAAATAGTCAAAATGTGGCGAAAACTTCAAGCATGGTTCTGGCTGGCCACTCAAGATCTTGCTGACTTCCCGGCAATTGCACGAAAAATGCTCAATAACGCTGAATGGTGGATGATGCTCAACATGCCAGAAGATGAACTCACCAACTTGGAAGCGTTTAAAAAATTGCGTCCAGCAGAAAAAGATCTCATCCGCTCAATGAGCGCAGAGGACAACAAGTTTAAAGAGGGCGTTGTCACCGGTCGTAATGACACCTTAATGGCGCGTTTTCGCATCGTGCCACCGGCTCTGTATCTGGCTTTGGGTGAGACCGATGGCAAAGCTAAGAAAAAACGCCGTGATTTGATGCAAGAGCACGGCATTAGCGAACTTGATGCCGCACTGCTTAAAGCCAAGCAAATTGAACAGGCCCGCATGGATTATCGGGGGGAACGATGAGCCGCATAGTGTCACTTTTAACCTTAATCACCACAGTAATGGCTACCCCCACTTTTGCGGCGCAAAATGAGCCGACAAACGCCAGCTCAGGGTTTAACACTCTTGAGGTTTTAGCCAGCAGTGCGTGTCCAGAATGTTTGGATTATCAAGTCATTGGCACTTGTTTATGGATGACCTGTACACCATTGGGATGCTCAACAGATACCTCCATCAAGGTCAAACACCGCCTACCTGATGCGGTAGTGGTGAGCTATCTTGAAACCGGACACAGTCCCTGGTCTGAGCTGCAATGGCTCTCGCCAGCTAATCCCTTATCGGAGTCCGGTGGTAAGAGCATGACTCGCAGCGTTCAAGGCTTAGATAACCCAACGGCGGCATTTAACAATGTGGATGTGATTGGTCATCCCGGGATCGACTCTATTTATGGCCTGCTTGGTTCGCTGGGCTACTTTATGGAAAGCCCAGCGACAGCCATGATGCCGTATTACCTCTCAAGCCTTGATCCACTTGGCTGGCGGTACAACCTGCCAGATCTGTTCACTTTAGACACTTGGAACCCCATGAGCGATTCGTTAGGAAACTTTGGCAATGTGTTCCCACGTGGTGGCTTTGCGTTGCAGCCTCACCCCTTTAAAGCCGCTGCACTGGCGGCATTTCGTGCCATGCACCTAGTGACTCGCGAGGGAGAAAGTCGCCTTTATCAACCGTTGGTTGCGAAAAAACGGGCGGGTTACTGGCCGCCAGATGGAGTGGAAGCCGGTAACGACGACACGTTTTTTCAGATGATTTACCCGCATCAACAAGACGATGCCTATCCATGGCCAGAGTTTGAAGACAGTACTACCACTACTGACCCCTATGCCGAGCTGCGCTCAGAAAATGACGATTACGCCTGGACGGCATGGCGGATGTACAAAGGCTGTGAACGCAAAGGCAGTCAATTGGTGGCCCATTTTGGTGAATAAATTGAGGACAATCGCAATGAAACGATGTGCTTTAGCGCTGGCATTAACCAGCGCTCTTCCTGTGACTTTTTCTTCGGTCCATGCCGGTACCGATGTGCTGCATTACGCTATCGGTGGTGGTCCGGTCATTTCCTTATCCACTCGTCAAGACCGAATTGAAACCAAAACCCTTGGTGTGGGTTGGGACATGAATCTGCAGTGTGGCTTACTTGATCCCAAAGTCACCATCAAAAACCAACTCAACGGTATAACCGATGGTTATCAAGACATGATGGGCGACATGCTCAGTAATGCCACCTCAGCGGTCGCAAGCTTACCAGGCTACTTCATCCAAAAAAGAGATCCAGGCCTTTATGACATGCTGACCAACGGCGTGCTGCAAGGCAAGTTCGACTTTGATGATGGCCAGACATCTTGTGAAAGCATCACCGAAACGATGGCGGGCGTCATTCAAGGGAGTGATTACAACGCTGCAGCGCGTGCTCAAGCGTGGACACAAGCGGTAAAAAGTGGTGATGCGGTCAAAGCCAAAGAGACGGCCATGAATGACATGGGCGACAACGGTATCACTTGGGTGGGAGGCCGCTCGCACGGGGGGCGTAATCAACCGCCACTCAATGCCCCTAAAGATGCTGCAATTGTCGGTTTTGAGATGCTGGCTAAAAATCAAGAGGTCAAAAATAGAGAGGGGATTTACCGTTACTGGAACAACGCCGATGAAATGTCAACGTGGCTGACTCAGGTGATTGGCAGTCGCTCGACCCAAACGGGCATGGATAAAAGTAAAACCAGTGCCACTGCGGGTATCGGCTTGAATGCGGGGATCACTAAGCAAGCCATGGAGCTAGAGAAAGAGCTGCGTTTGGCTATCGCAAAAGGCCAAGAGAGTCCTCATTTTCCGCAACCGCTCATCGATGCTCTGGTTGATAGCCGTGTGGATGATGCCAACATTACCCGTATTGCCTCAGAGTTGGCTATCTCACACAGCATGGAAAAAGCCTTACACGCTCGAAGAGCATTACTGACTGGAAAATATGAGGTGAATCTGGCTCAACACCAATTGGCACAAGATGAGATCAATCAAGCCGTTGGACTACTTGAAAAAGAGATTGACTTGTTGAAATTTGAAGCTCAAACCCGACAAGCGATTGGTAGTCGAACCGCCACCCAAGTTGTTAGCCAATACCAGCAAACCCGCTCAGCCCAACTTCCGACAACCCCTGATGTGGATTCGGTGCTCTTACGTCAACAATTAAACCCAACACAGGATAACCAGTAATGACCACTCAATCCAAACCACGGACATCAAGATGGGTTAGCGCCTTTTTGCTGCTCGCTTTATTGCTGATTGGCGTCGCTCTGACCATCGTTCTCGATGAGAGGGTACTGATCAGCCACGCCTACAGCGTACCCATGATGCTTTTTCGCAGTACCACCTATGGCCTTTTGTTTATGAAAGCCCAAAAACGACACTTTGTACCTATTGTAGTGCTCGCTGTCTTTAACGAACTGTTTATCTTTTTAACTTGGTCAGGAGCAATCACACTATGGTAGTCAACGATCCTCTTTCCGCCATCATGACCCTTGAGGGGTGGTATATTGCCAACAAGCTGATGGTCATTCTTAATCAGACTAACATCATGGTGTTCATGATGTGCATCATCGTTTTCCAAGTGTGGGTCGAAGTTCTCCAAGAGGGGGAAGATGAGGGCAACAAAGGCTTGCTGGGGCTCAATCGCATCGAGACGAAACAAATGCTCGCGTTTTTTGTGTGCGTTTTCTCAATCCTTCCGATTATCCCTATCAAGGTGAATACACTGGTGATGAACCAAGAGCTCAGTAACCAATGTGGCGTAGGGATTAGCTCTGGGGCAACCAACAGCAATTTGAGTGACTTTAACGGCGAGCGAGTCTCAGTGCCCGTATGGTGGGCGCTCTGGCATAGTTTATCGCAAGGTATCACCAATGCAGCGGTATCGAGTATTCCGTGTCACTACAACGTCTCAAACTCGCTACTACAGCTACAACAAACCCACATCACCAGTGAGCCGCTGCGTGATGAGGTCACTGCGTTCTATAATCAGTGTTTTACTCGCGCTCGCGCTGCAATGAAATCAGCCGCGCGTGAGGGAAAAATTATGCCTGGCGATTTTGAACAGGCTAACTGGCTTGGCGGGGAATATTTTTTGAAATTGGGCAATCTTTTGCAAGCCACTTCTTACAATTTTATTCAGGCTGAGCGCGCTGTCTATACTGTGCCTTACCAATCTCGTCGTGATGATCCCATCCAACTGAAATACGGCAACAGTGAAATCGACACGACCGCCGCCTATCCTTATTGTGAGCAATGGTGGGATTCGGTCGATGAGAACCGTTTTGGTGAGCCGGCGGGGATCAAATGGCGCATCTATAACGATGTTGCCAAGCATTATCCTGAGATTGCAAGCGAAGTCAGAAAACCCAACGGTTTCTTTGCTCGCGTATTAGGTCAAGAGGTGTCAGAGGGGGAGCGTGTTGACATGTTGGTTGAGCGCGTGCTGAGTGTCGAGCAAGCCAATGGACGCATCGTTCGGGGTTTTGGTTATACGCTTGATAAAACAGCGGTTCATATGGCAGGACAAGAATTCTGGAACGCCAGTGCTGGTTTTGTGGGAGTGCAAGCCGGACGCGTGCTAACGGGCCCTGCTTATTTTGTCGTAAGACAAGCGATGCCGATGCTACAAGCGGTCTTAATGAGCGCGGTAATCATAGCCAGTCCAATAGTGCTGACGATCAGTGCGTACAACATTAGCACCTTAATGTCGCTCTCGTTGGTTTATTCTGGACTGATGTTCTTAACATTTTGGTGGGAACTGTGCCGAAGCTTAGACAGCAAGCTTATCGAAGGACTCTACAAGCTGAATGAGAATTTAAACCCGCTTACCGGTGTAGTTAACTACATGGATGATACGATCTTAAAGCTCGTCATGATCATACTCTATGTCATGATGCCGGCGGTGTGGTTTGCGTTATTGGGTTTTGCGGGATACAGAGTGAACGCATTGGGGATTGATAGTGCTTTAGATAAAGTGAACCAGAACACCCAGAAAGGATTTGATTTATCTCTAAATACTGCGACAAAATTTGCAGGAAAGTCCGCAGGGAAGAAAAAATAGTATACTACATGGTTACCACTTATTAGTGGTAACCTCTTCTACAACATTCTTCATAATGTTCTTCAGAAGCTTCTGATAAAGCTTCAATAAAACGATATTTGGCTGACTGATTTTCTTGGTCTTTCGCTTCTAACTCACATTCTGCTTCAATAGCATCTCGCACCGCTTTATCTTCTTTAAAGGCTTGATGCCATTTTTTCATGAACTGTAACATCACAACCTCCTAGATTTATCGGTGAATCATCAGTTTATGTACGTAAATTACTCTGTTATTGAAATGCTTGCAACCACTTTCACATTGGTGCTGGGACAGTGTATTATTTGCTTATTTAAAGATAATTTTAATAACTCGTTATTTTATGAACAGTCGGGATTAAAAATTGAGGTTAAAAAAAACAATACTTGCAGCGATCGTTGCCTTTGCGTTAGCAGGACCTTTCGTAGCGTGTGCTATTGCAGTTCTAGTATTCGCTCTAACAAAGAAAGATGATCTGCGTTCATCAGATAAATCAACTAATGCATATGGTTCATGGGATATTCCGGATATTTCAGATCTAAACCCATTAAACAAATCTGAACATAAAAGAAAAGAAGCAGGGGATCACGGAGAACAACTGATGAAATCATCGCTTCAAAGTCTCAATGGAAGAGTGATCAATGGGTATATAACGACTAAAAATATTCTTTTTCAAAAGAAAAATTTTGAAATTGATTTTCTTGTACTTATGCCTCAAGTCGGTTTAATTGTTGTTGAAGTAAAGCACTATTCTGGAAAAGTGTATTGCAGCAATGATAAAGCTTGGACTCAGATAAACTCCAAAGGAGAACGTAATACATATAAAAATGCCTCGCTTCAATCATTGCGAACTATATCTCTTTTAAATGAGATGCTTACATCAGCGAATGTTAACAATTGGCCACTGTTATCTGTAGTCGTGTTTACACATCCAACAGCTAATGTATTCAAAAAAACTGGCTCAGCATCACCGCAAACCGATATTTTGAAACGAGACATGTTTGAAAGATGGTTGAATGAGCAAGAAAAGAATGACACTGTAACCTTTACAATAGACGATTTTCACAAAATTCGTAATTTACTAAAGGCAAATGAGCATGAGTTTTCAGGCTCAACGCTCTAAAAATATTGTCTTATAAGAATGAAATAAGAATGTGATCTTTGCATCTTAAACAGCCAGCAATCACTAGTTTTAACCAAACCTAGCTATCGCTTCTTTCAACCTTTCAATGCGGGGAAGGTCTTGTAAAGCTTTCGCCTTGCTCTTTTGGTAAATAAGCTCTTCTTTTAAAAAACCAATACTATGTTGCTTTGGAGCATCAACACCTATTCTTGGGGCAGATAATCGACACTTAATTGTATCAGGGCAGTAAAAAAACTCATTCTCCTGGTTCAGTCTTAACCAGCGAAAACAATTGGGGCAAAGTTTATCCGTTTTTTCGTACATGCTTGTTTTGGCTATCCATTACTTAGGGAGTTCGGTCGTTGAATGTTTGATTCTCTGAATTTTTTTTGTGTAGTTACCACGGTTAATACCTAGAATTCGCGCCGCCTTTGATTGGTTACCGTTCGTGTGTGCTAAAACGGCTTTAAATAATTCATCTTTCACCATCGGCATAACCCAAGAGAGATCTGGTTGTGACTCCATATTCAACAATGTTGGCTCGAGTTCTTGTCGAATTAATCTCTTAATCAGTTGTCTATCAATAATGACACTTGCTTTATCGTTCATGAGCGTTATAGATTGAATGCATTTGTGCCGTATTATCCTGCCATTGCAGATTTTGTCTAGCAGTGTATAACACGATCAAGGTTATGGTCAGTTAAGATGAAACAAGCATTGCCATTAAATTGCTCGTCTTGAAGATCTGCACAAAAAATGACGATTGACAGACTCCCCTGCTCTACCCTATTCTGATCGCGAACAAAAGTTATGCACTGACTTATAGTGCAAAGCACACGGGAACTACACCTCCCTTAAATCGCTTTCTGAAACGTGTCGCGGCCTTTGGGCTGGAAAGCTTCTTCAACTTCGTTAGCCATGAGCTAACCCACCGTCTTACGGTGCTTCAACTGCAACCCTGTAGGGAATAATATTCCCACAGGAAAATTGTTCCCTTTTTTTAAGGAACAATCGGATGCAACCAACTGTACTTTCAACGTTCGGGCAATTTGTTACCCCGTCGGTCGCCAATTCAGCAGATTTCATTGATATCACTGAACCAGCACACTCCGTCGGTTTTCATTTTTCTCACGTCGTGATGTCACAACACGCTTGGTTTACCGTCATTGACGTCTCTGATATGGCCATCAACATCGATAAAGATGCACTGACCATTCAGTTACTTCGACAAGTGCGTCGTGCCGCGCGAAAAGCGCCGCATTCAGCACAAGTCTCGTTCACGGTCTGTAAACCACCTACAACCACAAACTGTTATGTCAATCGTCCAGCAACGTTAGTCGCTCGCATTGATACATCAGAGAAACAACAGCCCATATTGGTCATCATGCTTGAGGAGGAAGAAAGTGACTGAATTTCATTTTCAACCCATCTCAATACAACACGATTTCCACTATGCAACCCCTTGGCGAACCACTGCCTTAGACGGTCGTTTACAAACACGATTGGTGCTTCGCAGTTCAACGCCATTAACTTTGTCAGAGACACTTTCTCAGTCAGAAATTAGTCACCTTCGACAACAAGGTGTGATCCTCAGTAATGAGTTTCGCTCCTGTTAATCGTTAGGTCATTTCACCCATGAGGGGCATCCCTCATTGGGTGCCCTTTTTTCTTGAGGGCATCCACTATGTCTTATTCTACTTGTTATCAACCCTCTTACGGCCAAGGAAAACTGGTCGAATTACGAGAAGCGCCTGGCGAGTATTACCAACTCAGCCATCCCGTCACCGCGGATGAACTAATGGATATCGCCCTTGAGATGGCTAATGACCGACTCAAGCGTGGCGAGATACTCACCTCACCAGAGGCGTGCCGGCGTTCGCTGGCCACACTCATGCGTGACTTAGAGCGAGAAGTTTTTGCGGTGCTGTTTTTAGACACGCAAAATCAATTGCTCAAATTCGAAGTGCTGTTTTATGGCTCAATCGATAGTGCAGCCGTTTATCCCCGTGAAGTGGTCAAACGAGCATTAACCTGGAACGCGAGTGCTGTCATATTGCTTACTCATAACCACCCAAGCGGGGTCAGTACCCCGAGTCAAGCCGACCGACGCATTACTCGTCAATTAGTCGATGCGCTTGCGCTTATTGATGTGCGTGTCCTTGACCACTTTATTGTGGGCGAGAGCATCACCTCCTTTGTAGAGCGTGGTTGGTTATAACCGTTTCATTCTTATTTGGGTTTTCACCGAAGCAGTGCCTTTCGGTGAAAGGTCTGCTTGTTTTTCAAGGAGACCGTTATGGTCCAAATTACCGGCTCTTTAGCCATTAAAACGGTCACCGGTCGCTATGGCGACTTCAATGTGGCCACGTTAGATTGTGAACTGGGAAAATTTGCGATTCGAGATGCGATGCTCGATGAATACAACGAAGGTACCTATCAAGGCACTTTTGGGGTAAAACGCATTTTTTCAGGCAGCTATCAAACAGAGCATCGCGTTGTGATTGAAACTCGCGCCGAGCTCAGTGGAATTTGGCTCAACGATTATCAAGAAGGGAAAGTCCCAGAAGAGTCGTTAGAGTCAGACCCGTTGGCCGAAGAGCGTCAAGCTCAAGCCATTCAGCGCAGTGAACGTCAAACCCCGGCACAACCGGTTGATGATGTCTCAGCCCTCTTTGGCGAGTTGTGGCCACTGGGTGCTCAAATTGGCGATGTGGTGAAACTCACCCCAGAAGTCGGCCGTGAAGTGATGGGGCGTCAATTGACTTACCTAAAACGCTTGATTGATGGGGAGCGAGTATGGCGATTTGAGCCAAAAGCGCAGCACTGGACTCGTATCCGTCTCGATGAGGAGGTCAACTGATGGCAATAATGCACCCACGTGTGGCACATAACTACCTTAAGGATGGTTATTACCCCACAGATACCGCCACGCTACAAGCCATTGCCAAGCGACTGTGGTTAAAGCCAGGCACGCATCGATTACTCGACCCGTGTTGTGGCGAGGGCAAAGCATTAACGCTCTTAGCCAGCACCATAGCACAAGCACCGCAATGCCAGGTTCACACCTACGGCGTGGAGCTAGATACGGAGCGAGCCATCATGGCGAGCCTCACCCTCGATAATGTGTTACGTAGCAATACGTTCGACACGCTCATCGGGGCTGGCAGTCAAAGCGTGCTATTTTTAAACCCGCCTTATGGCGATAAGGTCACCGACCAAATGGACAATGCATCACGTTCAATGGCGCGGTTAGAAGTGCAATTTACTCAACGCTGTTTGCCGACGTTAAAAACGGAGGGAGTGTTGGTTTTAGTTGCCCCCTACCCGTCACTGACACCTGCATTCAGTCGTTACTTAGCGCAGCGCTTGCATTGTGTGCAAGTGTTTGCGGCCAGTACCGACCGTTTTAAACAAGTGGTGATACTCGGTCAAAAATCCGACCGACGTGGCGCGCAATACCAAGAAGAGCGAGATTGTCTCTTTGAGCAATTGGTGGCCATCGGGCAGGGAGCGCCTTGTCCGATAGAAGCGGCGACAACGATGAACGTATCACCGGTGAATCACCGTCCTTTTCGCTTTGAAATGGTTCGGCCCGATACCACACAACTTGAGCAAGCGTTTCAAACGCATCAAGGTCTTTGGCCAAGTTTGACCATGCAGTTTAATCCTTTGCAACGTCAACAAGTACCAAGACCGCTCAAGCGGTTATCACCTTGGCATTTGTCTTTGTCGCTCGCGGCGGGGCAAATTGCTGGCAAGGTGGTGAGTAATGATGGATTGCGAACGCTATTAGTTAAAGGGGGCACTCAAAAAGTGCAGCGCACTATGACCAGTATCGATGAGCATCAAACCATCACCACCAAGATTGACCAATTTCAACCCTTGATACGCGCCATCGACCTCACCCCAGGTGAGGACTTTGGTCGTATCGTTATCATTCAATAGACCAAGCATGCCCTTGTGTGTGTTTGCCCGTTAGGCGCTTATTCCTAACGGGAAGGCGCCTTTCTTTTTTTGGAGCCTTCATCATGAATGTCGATATTAACCGTTCTTTAATCGAACTCGACAACGGCCTCTATCTGGATGCCGTTGTCACCTCTACCACGGGACTGGTGCAATTTTTGTCTGTCTGGGGACGAGATGGCGTGATGCAGCATTTTTTTGCCGCCTTAACACTGCCTCTTGCCGAAGGGGGACTGCGCGTCATGACCGTCACCCTCCCTGACGGGGATAAATTGGTGCTCGATTTTGCACAAGCAAAAATGCTCACCAAACGCACCACTCGACTACCTAAGTTTACCGAGGTGGGGGAATGGGTGCATACCTGGTTGTTTCACCCGGATGTGCAAAAACCAAGTGGTCAATCCATGACGGTGCTCAGTACTGAGCCTCTGCCTTGGATTGCACTTTGGCCAACACTCAAACAACTGTGTCATTTACCCTTGCTGGATGAATGGGAAAGCGCGCTGCAACCCAGGTTACGAGCGCACATCACGTTATTACCGTCTTATGGTCTTCATGGGTATTGGATTGATTTACCGATTGAAGAGATTGAAACGTTAATCAGTGATTTGTTGCAACAAGGCTTACTGCCTCTTAATAAGGAGGTGTACGCATGAGCTCACTTAACCCACAAGAAACCATGGCGGAGACAACCAGCGATAATGTGTTATCTCTGCACAGTTTCATCGACCTATTTGGTGAGGGGCTTTTGTCTAACATTGAAGCGGCGCATCCGGCGAGATACCAATCACCGAGTGAGGCTCGAACGCGCATCCTGCACTCGCTTAAACGGACACCGTTTGACGCACAAGCGGAAGCGATACAAGCCATCGCTACCCTACTTCTCGATGAGCACGCCCCAGCAGGCATACTCAACGGGGAAATGGGCACGGGCAAGACGATGATGGGTATTGCGGCAACCGCCATTGCTTATCATGAGGGAAAAGCACAGCGCTTTTTAGTACTGTCACCCCCACACCTGGTCTACAAATGGCGTCGAGAAATTCTCGATACTGTGCCAGACGCGAAGGTATGGGTACTCAATGGACCGGATACGTTGCTTTCTCTGCTTAAACTTCGAGAAGCGGCAAAGCATGATGGACCAGAGTATGTGGTGCTGGGGCGAGTTCGGATGCGCATGGGTTACCACTGGCAACCAGCTTACCAAACCAAAACCCTAAAACGGACCTTGGGTCATGATGGACTTCGAGCGCAAACTGCCTTACTCAAATTTGTCAGTTGCCCTGATTGTGGTCAACTGGTCAAAGATGAAGAAGGCGAGCTCATAGCACCGAGTCATTTTCCACTTGACCAGCAGTTACGTTGTGAGCATTGCCACAGCGCACTTTGGTCTCTTAAACGACAGCGCCAAGACGACAACCTAACCAAAACCGTCTCACGCGCGCTGCAGACTCTACCAACAATTGGCAAAGTCACCGCAGGGCGCTTGTTGGACGGATTTGGAGAGAGAGTGCTCGCGAAAGCATTGACCGACAATATCTATGAGTTGGTGAACTTACTCGATGCCGAGGGGGAATTTGTCTTTAATGAGCGACAAGCAGAGCGGATAGAGCGAAAACTCGCAAAGACGCAATTTGCGTTTGGGCAGGGCGATTACCAGGCGAGTGAATTCATTAAGCGTTATTTCCCTTACGGGTTCTTTGACTGGTTGGTTATCGATGAGGCGCACGAATACAAAAACGCAGGCGCAGCCCAAGGGCAAGCGATGCAAGTGTTAGCCAGTTCGGTAAGACAATGTTTGCTACTCACAGGCACCTTGATGGGCGGCTACGCTGAAGATTTGTTTTATCTTTTGTGGCGCACCATGCCGAGCATCATGATGAACGACGGTTACCGTTATCATCGTGGCAAACTGGGCAGTGCCGCGCTCGCATTTTCACAAGAGCACGGCATCATCAAAGAAATCATGAAAGTGACGGACGAGGCGAACCACAAAACGGCCAAAGGCAAAAATGTACGAGTCAGTCAAACTCGTGCACCTGGCTTTGGGCCGCTCGGGGTCGCGAAATATGTCTTGCCGTATACGGTGTTCGTCAAACTCAAAGAGATGGGCGAGGGTGTCTTACCCGACTATCAAGAGCACTTTATTGAGGTGGAGATGGATTCAGAGATGCAAATGCACTATGACGCCATGGAGCAAGATTTAATGCTCAGACTTCGTAAAGCGCTGGTAGCGGGTGACCAAACGCTTCTAGGTGTGGTCATGAATGCACTATTGGCATGGCCAGATTGTGCGTTTCGCGATGAGGTGGTGAAACACCCTCGTACTGGCGAGACACTGGCCTACATTCCTGCATTGTTTGATGAGCAGACACCAACACCCAAAGAGCAGCAGCTCATTGAGATGGTGAAAGCCAATCAAGCGCACGGGAAGCGGACTTTGGTTTATACCGTCTACACCGGCAAACGAGACACCGCATCAAGACTCAAAGCGCTCCTGAGCGCGGAGGGATTGAAATGCGCTATCTTGCGCGCCAGCGTGAAAACCGAAGACCGCGAAGATTGGATATTGGAGCAAGTGGATAGAGGGATGGAGGTGCTTATCACCAATCCTGAATTGGTAAAAACAGGCCTCGACCTCTTAGAGTTCCCGTCCATCGTCTTTACCAACACCGGCTACAACGTCTATACCCTGATGCAAGCAGCTAGACGCAGTTGGCGTATTGGTCAAAAAAACGATGTGGACGTCAATTTTCTTGGCTACCAAGGCAGTGCGCAAATGACGTGCTTAACCTTAATGGCCAAGAAGATTGCAGTCACTCAATCAACCTCTGGTGAAATGCCAGAAAACGGATTGGATGTGCTAAACAGCGATGGCGACAGTGTCGAAGTGGCGCTCGCAAAATCGTTACTTAAGCAGACTCTACACCGTTAATCCCCCGACAGGGCACTTGTTGCCCTGTTAGGCTCAAGTGCTCTTACTTAACCAATAGGAGCAAACAATGACACAAACCATCACGCAAGGGGCGGCCTTAGCCCTTGCGTATTTTAAAGAGGGGTTTCCCTATCACGAAAACAACCACGTGCTGTTTGAGCAAGTCTCACATGGTGGCGATATGGAGTTTTTTACTTGGGTATTGGAGCAAATCATTCCTGTGACCGAGAGCTATCTGGAGCAGTATTCCCTAGAGGAGCCTGACAAGCTGTATCTTTTCTATGGTAACGCTTATCCAGAGCAGTTATCTCGATTGCTAGAGAACAACCCAACCCCAACACAACATGATTTGGAGCAATGTACAGAGTTAACGCTCAATGTCCTCGCCCAGACCATGCGTGATATACGCCTGTAATTTTTCACCCTAACCGGGAGCTTGCCTCCCGGTACGCTCCCTTTGATTTAAATTGGAGCAAACAATGAAAAACATGAACCACGTCCTCACCGAACTTATGGCTTGGCTAGAGGATAACATGGCCAGTGAAAGCGAACTGCATTTTGATAATGACGGCAAAGTAAACTCAGAAATGGTTTACCAGGCATTGTCTATGCAACTTGCGACTTTACCACCGTGTGATGCGTTAAAAACACACCTCGCCTTGTCCCATTCGATGTTGGCGCAAGTGTGTCACTTACAACGTGTGCATCGGCCTGCACTGGCGTGGCAACCTCAATTGATCACATTGATTGAGCGGAGAACGTCAGGCGGACTCTTTGTGTCACCGGCAACCAACCCAGAGCCGTATCGTGAGTTTCACTATTACTGTGGTGAAGACAATACGTTATGGGCGCTGATGGTGATGGACGTGCAAGGCTGTATCGTCGATGTCTATTTGCACCCTGAGTTGTATGCTGACCCAGAAATATTTGTGATGTGTATTTTTTTCACAGGAGAGGCATCATGAACTATTGCATCAACTGCGGCGAGACTGGCACATTACATGCTCTTGATGTACCAGAAAACGAAGATCCCCCTTTTTTAGAGAGGGGAACATTTGGACCAGATAATCAATACTCACGAGAGCAAAGCGTCACGATACTTGAGTGCCAAACCTGCCAACACGAGATGATTGATTTGTCATCGTAAAACAAAAAGAGAGCCAACAACGGCTCTCTTTTTTTCAATACAATAAACACTCAATTCCAGTCTATCCCTTGCATCCGTCACCTTTGGACAGCAATCAATACACTGCAACAAAAAGGGGAGGCTGCGCCAAAGGGGAAAGGGTTATCAAGGGAAGGGTTTTTCCCAAGGGAAAAGCCCTATCCAGAAAGGGTAAAAGGGGAACATATGACATTGATGAACAACCCCCCTTGTTTTCATTAATGGTAAGTAGTAAATCTCTTGAATTTTAACAACTTAGGGTGCTTTTAGTTGTTGGTGAATAATTTTATTTATTATTACTCAACCGCTCTCTTACAAACATTTCAATGTCAAATAGTTCATCTTTTGTTAAAAATGAAAATTCGAACTTTGCCTTCCGCCCATCAGGGCTAACATTCATTCTTGCGTACTTATTTCTCGAATCAAACTCAGCTAGATTCTCAATTCTCGGTTGTTTCCTCTTCGGTTTAGAGAGGATATTCTCAAGAACGCTCACAAAGTTATCGAGCATAGCTAATTGAACTTGCAAAATATCTTCTTCATTTGATTTGAATGATTCTTTTGCTTTCGTCAAAAACTCATCTAAATCAATATTATTTTTTCTTAATGTTCGCTCAATCTTTGCAAGCGAGCCATAAAATTTTGTTGGTACTCCTTCACAGTCTGGAAGCGAGCCTATTAAGTTAGGGGCAATTTTTGCCGCTTGGATTTTTTTCCGCACAGTTTCTTTACTTACACCTAACTTTTTTCCTATAGCATCAAAATCATCTTTATTTATATTATTATCGCTTGCGAAATTAATATATGAACGCCCTTGTTCACGCCAAGAAAACATCTTAACCTTTTGAGTGAGGTCTATGTATGCCTTTATATCACTTGGTTCAGGTAATTTATCAAGAACCCATAACGGTAAATCTTTTTGTGCTTCAATAGCACAGAAACGCCGACGTGAACCATCAAATAATTCGTATTGACTTGTTGTGATGTTAAAAAACGCAACTCCCTCTTGTTTAATTCCTTCTGCTAATACATCAGGAAAAATATCCCTTACTGAATCAAGTGACAGTGAATCTTGAGCTCGTACGTTAAGGCTATGTATTACTGTTGATTTTTTTACGTCTTCTGCTTTTATCACCACATGTCTAGCGGAAAATACACTAGAACCAAACTGAATATTCTTTTTAATCTGTTGCCCTGAATGCAAACTCAAACCAGATCTAACATTTAGATTTCCTCTCTTGGAACCTCTAATTTCTGACATAGCTATTTCCTTTTACTTCGCTGACAATGCAACGAGTTCATTTTTAAATTGACTGTAAAACAAACGAACAGAATCTACTGCAAGATCAAATTGATGAGGAGTGCATATTTCTTCAGATTTTTTTATGTCTAAAACTGTTCTTCCCAATTCAGCAGCAGCTGTAAACGCATCACTATGGGCAATAGTTTGCGTAAATAAATGATTTCGGACTGAACGTAAAAGCTTCTGAACGGTATGATATTCTGGCTTACTGTTTTCATTATAGTTAACAGCTACCATTTTTAACCACTCTATATTGCCGCCCTTTGATGGTAAATTTTGCAAACGAATATGTAGATTGCTCATAAAGTTTGATGTTGAAGCATAATCATAATAACGAGGAGTTATAGGAACAAGAATGCAATTTGTAGCCTCAAGAGCAGACCATGTTATTGGGCTATCTTGTGGTGGTAAATCTATATAAATAAGGTCAAATTCTTCTTGCAAAATAGGCAATACGACTGTCTTAAATTTTTGTAATAACAACGATTGTTCTTTTTCGCCTAACTGCCAATAGCGATCAACAAAACGCTCGTCATTTGGAAACGCTGTGATTACCGACAAATTAGAAAGATGAGTAGAAAATGGACAAGCCTTTACAATATCTTCAAATAAATAGCCATTTTCAAGTAGGATATTTACGGGGTTATCTTCATTATCTTTTTCGTATTCAGCTAATAGTAAATCCGTCATTGTTACGTAAATACTATCATCAGCTATCTGCACAACCCCTTGTCCTGCTGACCCTTGAGGATCAAGATCGAGGACACATATTCTTGCATTTAGATCTAAATCAAGGGCTGTTGCGGTAGCCATTACAAGAGTAGTGCTTGTTTTCCCCGTACCTCCTTTATGATTTGTTACTGTAACGACTTTGGAATTATGATTATCAGAAAACTTAGGATAATTAAAGTAATCAAGGAGTACATGAATTTGCTCATTAGTGTATAAATGAGATCTATTCTGGTAGATCGGCTCAGAAATCAAGCCATCATCCACGACTTCTTTCATTTTTTTATTAAATGTTGGTTTAGAACCCCCGATTAAATCCCGAAGTTCCGTTTTATTCTTACAGTGATTATAAATAAGTCGATCAACACCATCGATCATATCTTGATCTGAAACAGAAACTCTTAATTGCTGTTTCAACGCATCTTCAAGATTAGTTTGCTCTTTCTTCATGTTGTCGGCAATGCTGCCGATCATTTCAATAAGTGTCATAAATACCTCCTACTTATGTTTAGCTAACAATAGAACATTAAAAAACCACAATCAAGTAAATTTTACCATTTAGTGGTAAAATTAATCAGTATAGGTAAACGCAAGGTCTAAATAGTCTACTAGACATGACCTACCTGACCGTACAGGTCAAAGTAATAGTCGCTCAATAAGATTCAATAGAATTTCTGGTTACTTCAAAAAAAGGTCACATAAATTTAGTTACGACACTAAATTTATGTGACCTTTACAATGATGCTTATTTTCTTCAATTCAATTGTCATCTCTTCTAAAAATGACACTTAGAAATTCCATTCTCAACAGAGTATTCACAACGCGACATCTCTAATCTACACATCAGCAAGACAAGAAGGCTTCCTATCAAAAATACATGGTCGGCATAATTTATAGTAACTGTGGTGGTTATTTACCTTTAAGGTCACATAAATTAAGTCATATAGAGCAAAGGACTAAAAAAACGTGACCTTAAAGGTCGAAGTCCATTTTTTTTAAACGAGCCATAAACGAAGAATTAAAAGGCATGTCTTCAGGAAGAAGAAGAATACCCTCCAAAACAGTCTTCAACGCAAGTGCTTGATGTGCTGTTAACTCCCCTTTGAGTGGATAAGACATGACAACATGATATGCATCCTTAGCTAAAATCAGCATGGGATTATCAGGAACCAGCTCTTCTTCTAATTTTTTTCTATATGCTGCTTCACCTTTATTATCACTAACTTTCCATCGAAAAAGAAACTCCAATTGAATTATTTTTCTTCCTCTTTGGATTGGTCTATAACCATAACTTCCTGATTTTTCGTCAATTAAAAATTCAAGTTCAGAAAAAATCTCTGGGCATTGCATCATCTCGGTAATAGGCTTTCTAATGCATCTCTCAATGAAAACCTTATTATTCGTATAACTTTTTTTTGACAACTTTCCTCTTTCATCAAGAAGACCAAACAAGCCATGAAGTTGCGTTATCGACTGAGGATGTAATTTTGTGCCGGGTGATTTAAAACGAGAAAGAATCGCGTATAGGCGTTTAGAATGTTCAGACTTTAAGGCTCTGAAAGATTTATGATTAACTTGAGCATGACCAGCTGATTGAGCTAAATAAGCAGTCATAAGTTCAGCATTCGGTACAATAGACAATGATCCTGATTTATAAGTCACACGTGCAAACAATGGTAAGAAATCGAACATTTCCACTTCATCATTACTTAAACCAATTTTCCTTCCCGATAACCTTTCTGCTACCGGTTTAAGAGTAGGGTATAACTGCTTTGAAGAAATGCCAAACCAATCTTTAAGCACATCGGAATGGAAAGTGTATTGAGGGGCGAGCACATCCTTACCTGCCTGATAATCACTCCAGTGATCTTTATGTAAGCGAGAAAGGAACAAAGCTAACATATCATGTTCCCTAGCAGTTAAATCAAGACGACTAAATATAAGTTCATGACTTTTCTTAAAAAAGTTCTGAGGTAATTCCTTATAAAATTCAGTGGTTATATTTTGACGTGAAGAGTTCATAATAATGCTAACACTAAAAAGATGTGGTCATATGAACAATGTACACTAAAAAAGAGTTACCATCCACAGGAAAGACTAAAAAACGGTTGCCGTAAAACTAAAAATAAGATCAATAAAACTAAAGATAAGATCTTTGCGACTAAGTTTTAGTGGCCATAAACTAAAAAGAAGATCATTAACACTAAAAAAAAGTCACCATATGGATTGGAACTCATTGAGTTAAAAGGAAAATATCTAACGTATATAGATCATATACTATTATAAATAATATAGAAAAAATAGATTATTATAAAACGCTGTGGATATGTGTATTCATTGTCTGTAAGAAGCTTAGTGCTCAGAACAACTCCAGAGAACACGGGCTAAAATAGTGAAATTTTTATCTGTTGAATCTACAAGCTCATCAGTGATTTCAGGGTTAAAGCAACGAAGAATTTTTTTCGGCCCATTAGAAAAAAGTGACCTTATTTTAATACTGTCATAATGTCTAACAACGTACATTGCACCATCTACAACATTAAAGGACTGATTAGCATCAACTAAAACAATAGATCCATCCTTTAAAACAGGTTCCATTAAGTAACCTTTAACAACGTACGCTAACAAAAATGATCCCTCCCCAGCTTTTCTACAAACAGAACTAGGAACATCAATTCTTTCATCTCGAAGGTAAAAATCATCATATTTTTCACGCTTTGGATTAAACATTAACAACTCAGCCGTACCAACAATAGGTACATCGTAACTACGCCCTCGAGGTAACTTGTTAGGATCCAAAATGATATTTATATCAAGATCTAACATTTCAGCAAGTTCACTTGCATACTTTGGAGATACAAGACTTTTTCCATTTTCCCAACTACTAACTGCTTGCGTGGTGACTCCTAATGCATCAGCAACATGCTTTTGCAGTAAGCTTTTATTTCTTCGTGCTAATCCAATCCAAACACCTAATTCTTCAAGATTTGTATTCATTTTTTTTAATGGTTATGGCTTGAATCTATAATTTTATTACATCAGCCAAATTGATTTTGATTGATTGGGCTTTAATTAATTTGTATGCTCATTGCAGCTCTTTAAAAACCCACACCCAAGTTTTAGTGCATGTCTGCTAGTCCCAAACTCAACCTGCACTAACCCAAAGGGGCCTCACATGCTGCGAGGCCCCTTTATTTCCACTGCAAAACGTGATTTTCTTCCAAAAACAACCCTATACACGATCATCATTGCACTATTTGATCCTTGCTTTTCATTTCGAACAGGGATATTTTAGCGTCATCTTGACTTCAAGTAAGATAAGCACACGGGAACTACACCGCCCTTAAATCGCTTTCTGAGACGTGTCGCGGTCTTTAAGAG
The DNA here is from genome assembly GCF_003605645.1 of Vibrio sinensis. Taxonomy (GTDB): domain Bacteria; phylum Pseudomonadota; class Gammaproteobacteria; order Enterobacterales; family Vibrionaceae; genus Vibrio; species Vibrio sinensis. Next base: position 77,234 of record NZ_QVMU01000019.1, read on the forward strand.
ACTGGAAAGCTTTTTCAACTTTCGTCCGTATTTACACGCGACGTAACTGACTGAGACAGTGATTCATTTCACCTGTTATCTCATATTGTTGAAGCAGATTGCTTTTAACAATAACCCACAGGACATTAGCTCCTGACTGAGACTGAGCATCGTGCTCTACGGTTTGTGCATTTTTGTACATGCTCGTTTTATCGTCTCATTTCAACTGACTCACTTAAGACGCTTTGTTGCGAAATAAGTCGCGTACGTCCCATTGCATCTGCAATTTAGGGCGCTTTCGTGTACTTATCATTTCGCATTCACTTGGTCTTTTGTATATCCCTAAAAAAAATACGGTTTTCTATAGAATTTATTTTCTAAATACATAAACTGTATAAATAACCACTGTTTATATACACAAGGTAGTAACTATGCTTATACGGATTAAACAACTCATCGACTGGTTTAATGATGAACCAAAAAACAAAGCTCAGCCAACGCTCAGTGTTAAAACCCCAGCGGGATTTTGCGCTCCCTGGACTGCTGAACAATTAAAGCAAGATGATCTTATCAAGGACAAACTTCGCGTTTTAAAGCGCAGTGGCTTAGCCCTGCCTTATGAGGTGTGGGATGAGTTTGTCGTTGATACGGTCATTCGTTTTGCAATGTGTTGCCAAGATTTACCAGCCTCAGAGTCATACCACCATGCCACACCAAGAGGGTTGTTGTTACACAGTCTAGACGTGGCGATTTACGCGATGCGTATTCGCCGTAATTACATTCTGCCGCCGAATACGGTGCCAGAAGATGTAATTCATAAAGAGATCGTGTGGGTATATGGGGTTTTTCTGTGTGCTTTATTGCATGACGTAGGAAAAGTGCTTGATATGGAGATTGAGTTATTTGTGGGAGAGGAAAAAACGCCCGTTCGTTGGACACCGGCATTAGGAACAATAACTCAACCGTACCGATTTCGATATCACCAGGAGCGTCACTACAGTCAACATCAACACAGCGGACTAATGTGGTTAACACCATTACTCGGTGAAAATCCGATGGCGGCCATCACCAGTGATCGTCAGCTCTACCATGAAATAAGTGCTTATCTTTCAGGTCATGCTGGGAGTGACAGTGTTATTGGGCAAATTCTAATGCAAGCGGACGCTGCCAGTGTGGCGCAAAACTTAGGCGCAGATAAAGCCGGTATTAATCAGGCGGCGGAAAAAGCGCGGGGGGCTTCTGGTTCATTGGCGGGTCAGCTTCGTTTGACATTGACACATTTGCTGCAGTCCGGTGCGTTCCCGCTAAACAAAAAAGGGGCTGAGGGATTTGTTGAGGGTGAACACTTATTTTTGATGAGTAAACCGATCGCTGAACGATTACGTGTCTCGTTATTAGAGCGAGGGATCAACAACGTTCCATCGGATAACTCTCGATTATTTAATGAATTGCAACAACACCAACTCATTCGCGCGAATGATGATGAGATGGCGATATGGAAATGTGAGGTGTTTTTACGAGCGTTTGATTGGCGTCAAACATTCACGTTTGTTTGCGTTCACTGGCCGTCGATTTGGCCGGAGGGTGATTTACCCTCAATAGATGGGTCAATTACGCCTGTCAGCGACACTACGGACGTTTTGCAACAAGACCAAGGAGATGGGGTGTCATTAGGTCAACAGACCGCGATATCGTCATTGGGAGAAGATTTTAAAAGCTCAAATAGCCAAGTAGACCTGGCTGCAACAATTACAACGCAACCAGAGGGGTTGGAGCAAGAAAGCCAAATATCTTCATTCAGTATGGATTTAATGAGTTTTATGCCTGGAATGGAAGCAAACAAGACTGAGCCAGCAATTTCAGCATCCCTGATTGAAAGTGATGAGATAGAAATAGCGCAAGATGCACTTAATACGATGAATCATAGCGAAAGTGACGGAGTGATGAATGAGGCGTTGTCCCTCGATTTATCAATTATGTCGCAGAAGTTTGATGCACGAAGCACCTCACCCGAAGCTCTCGGCCACGCATTTTATCAATGGGTTGATGCTGTTCTGAAAGGGGGCGTGCAGCCTGTAAATCGGCAAGGAGCCCTGTTTCATCGATTAGAGCAGGGCATGTTCGTTGTTTCACCTGGCGCGTTTCATCATTTTATTGCGGAACGCTGTTTGTTTGCTCAAGCCAATACTTATGGATTGGTGCAACAAGGATTACAGCCACTTGGTAAACATCAACTTCGCGCCGACGGGCGCAGTGTGCATAAAGCGTTGATCAAAGAGAGTGATAAATCTCTGAATGGTTTTTTATTCGCGGTACAGCCTGAATGGGCTGATCTTTACCCAATTAACCCTCATGTCTACTTGGAGTGTGAATGAGCAGTAAAAATAAAAAAAGTGCAATTGCACCGGTGGCTCAGAGCCAAGTTCAAACAGAAATTTGGCTGACAGTTCTTAGTCATTTGGCATCACTAGCGGCGGCAGGCCGAGACAAAGATTTATTAAACGCAGGTATTAATGCTGAGTTGTTAAGGACACTTAAAAGCCAAACTGTGCTGAGCTTGCGTTCTTTATCTCGAGACTTAACCAAACATGTGCCTTTGTTGGATGTAGATCAGTTATGTCGAATGATTGTGATCATTGGCATACCAGAAAAAGGTCAGGTGTTTTTAAGACTAGGGGCAAACAATCGAGCATTTGAAGATTTGTTAGGGATTAAAGGTGTTGATATGGGGCGTTGGAGAAGAGCGATCCCAGCTATCTATAGACAACGCTGCTTGCCTACGGATGTGAGTAATGAGTTATGGGATGTATTGAAAAAAAATGGTGTGAAGAATTTTAAAGAAGCCTCTGCAGATCAGATCATCCAAGCATCAGAGACGTTGCAAGTTAGTATTGCAGCAATTTGGGATGAAATTTGTGGGAAAAAGAATAAGCAAAACCGGGACTAGTTGATCATGAAGCAGACAAGAAAAAACAAAAGAAATAACTTTCAAGGGCTTGGAGCATTAGCTTCTGAAGCTCAAATGACGGTACATAGTGTGGAAACCATTCGCTTATGGAATCCAGGCAATAAAGCGCCTCTGCCAAGTATCGGCCGTTTTCTTACCGAGGTCAGTACGCTTGAATATGCGGCCCGTCATGACGATCCGTATGCGGATTTTGCCTTACTTGAGTTAGAGCGAATGATGAATGGCGCGTTTACTTTTTACCATGAACAACTTTCAACGCTGCCGCCAATGATGACCGCTCGTCTCTCTTTTTCCGAATGCCTGAGCCGACGTCCCCACGTGAAAACATTACGTATTGCGAGTCGTTTTGGTTGGCGCATGATGGCGCTGGTTGAAAGTTTTGATGTATTGATGGTGCGGCTGTCTGATGTACAATTCAAAGCTCAAATCACACGCTCTGAATTTGAAAAACGCCGCTTTGATTGCATCCGTAAGATGGAGAGTGTGTTGCACCAAGTCTTGGTTCACAAGCACTCAGGTGTGACTCGCCTTGATATGGTGCAAAACACGGCAAAAGCACAACAAGCCATGGCGATGTTGGGTCCGGTTCCGTTTGAGGTTCTGGAAGAATTAGAGCGCGCAGAGTATGCGCCAGTCATAAAGCGTGCCTCGTAATTTTTCTAGAGAGTGACCCATGGGTGAAAGTAACAGAACGTTATCGGCAATGCAGAACGCTCAGGAAGAGGGCGGTCAACCGACGCCATTAACCAAAGTCGAATACGACAAAGCGTATCGAGCAAAACGTAAGGCTCGTAAGCATGAGCTGATTGAATTGCACCATGAAGTCGTTTCACGTGAGCAAGAAACCAACCCTAACTTTAAATTTGGCTTTTCTAAACGTCGTTTGCTTCGTTCTGGTGAGTGGGTAGATCTACCGCATGAGTACGCCTATATCCTAAAAGGTTGCGAGGAATACATCACTAACCCTCAACGCTTCCCTGGTCTTTTTGCGTGGGGCGGTGCCGCCGTCAATAACATTCAGTGTAGGGAGTCAATAGCAAAAGCTTTAGCGTGTATTTTACCTAACACAGATTTGATCGGCGGTCGCATAGGTTTACCTACAGAAGCCGGACTCAAGACTATCAGCTATGACCAATTGCAAGAAGACTACGCTTTACGCTGGGGAGAGTTCATCTCGCCTAAGTCGTTTGCTAAAGTTATGAAGTACCTAAAACGTGCCTCTTACGTTTACACTGAACGGATCAACGTGTGTGTGGACGACGAGAACGGAACAGTTCGTAGTGCTGCTGGCTATAAGCAGTTCACAGCTAAATTCTTCAATGACTTAAAAGTTACCACTAAGTACAAAAACATCTGTCAGCTTATTATTGCTACTCGCGAACGAGCAACTAAGCAAGGCTTACGCTTTGAGTGGTTAAACTTCCGTACGATTGCATCGGGTATTCAAGAGATTTTTAACGCCTCTCGATTAAATGAATACACGGGCAATACATCGAGCTGGTTCTCGAGCTACCAAGCTCAAGAACAGCTATCTTTACATCCTCATTAAGAAATCCACTTGTATCCGCTTAACGGCGGAGGTTTTGGTACATCAACATTAAATTATTGGTCAAAAATCAATCAAAACAAGTCGGTGTTTCATTGGTTTTCGGTCTAAGTTCGTTCTCTTTTACGCTATGTTAGCTTTGATATGCTCATCTTTTCAAAAGGTAGTGCAAGTAATGGATGATAGAAATACCTCTTAAATTCTATCCCAAAAAGCTCCTGCGCTTATGTGTACTTCGTAGTTAAACTTTGTATGTACATAAATACGTATATAAATATTAAAAGGTATTCATATAGTTCAGGTTCGCGATGGTCGAGCATTCTTGAATGCGAGGACAACGGGAAGCCGCTGCACGATAGTGCAGCAAGCCGCACACTCAATAATAAAAGTAATCGATTCTCTTTAAGCGAACGCGGTTCACCTACAGCCAACTTGATCGATCCCATTTTAAAAGAAGTCGCTACGCTCTAAGGTACTTCCCCTAAAAATCAAAAGCCTTAAACAAAACCATCAACTAAGCCGTATGATTTTTAGGGGCACAACGCCAGTTTAGCAGCACAGCGATAAGCAGTGAGAACGCGTTAGTGTTAACGCACTTTCTTACTCGCTACGCTCGCGCATCTTAGCAGGAGGAAAGGCAAAATCTAGGCCAGAGTATCTGTGGTACGTTTATCGTTTACGACAGTTTGATACACGCTGTTTTCGCTACGCTCATTCTTTATGTCGTCGCACCGCTCCTCCATGAATATGACACTTGTTATATGATGGTTTTTAGCGGTGAGGTATTTAATTATCTTATTGTTTTTACTGTATAAAACAATTAATTATTACTGTGCGATATGGTAAAATAATGACCAATATAGGCGCAAAATCAGGAGGCTATATGAACCGGCAACAGCGTCAACAAAAGAAAGCACTTAAGCGAGCGCGTCATCGTCAATCACCTTGTTCTGTGATGAGTAAAACGGACGATTTTGTTTGTCATGCCTTTATGTTAACCCCTCCTGAGCCGGGTGTTTACGTCTCTTTAGTCAATGGTCATCGCCTTATTGTTAATGCGGTGCACCATCAAGAGCTTGGTCATTATCAGGTGATTATCCAATCTTTTGATGCAAGCGATGATGATTGGAACACCACGCTGAGCGATATAGAGTGGGGGGCCTTAAATCATCTGTCTCTCTATACACCCGATGAGCAGGAGGTGGCATAATGATGCTAGAGCACGAAATTCATCAAGCGGTCGAGGGTGTTATGGCCCTTAGACCAAAGAGTAAAGACCAAGAAGCCAATATCGAGCAATTACGTGCGGTGAAACGACGTCGTGATGCGTTGGAGTACGCAAAAGAAATACAAGCCATAGAGAATGGTGAAATTATGATGCCAACGGCTTGTGATGTTCGTCATTTTGGTTTGCGGTAGTCTGGCTTTAGCGATGAGGAATAGATATGTCGAACCATAATAAATTGCGTAATCGAACGAAAAAAATGAAAGGTCGTTTGCCTCAACGAGTGAAACCCCATCCTCTTAATGCTCTGTTTACAAAGGCTGTAGTTTCAATCATGGGCCGAATGGCTCAAGTTGAGTCAATGTCATATTTCGATATTGAATTACCTGAGCCAGGTCGCTATTGTGGCACAAGAGCTGGTCTCCCAAATAGTGAAACGAGATATCGATATGTTGATTGGTGTACTCAACGTAACGAGAATGGGAACTTTTTTGTTTCTTGTCGTGATGAGGCTGGTCACAATCAAGTGTTGGATTCAAGAGGGTGGGCATCTGAAAAGATCATGATTGGTATTCAAGATAGGATTTCGCGTTTAGAGCCAAGTAATGCGGGACAACTTAGAGGATAGATAAGATGGACGTGTTTGTCGTGATTGTGATTGGTGTTGCTGCTTATTGCATCATAGATCGATTGTGTGCGCTTGATCCTCAATTTCCGATTGAGCGAAGAGCTCTCAAGCATTTGACGAAATTTGTTGGCAGCGGCGGTGGGATCTCGTTAACATTTGATGGGCTGTTGCTTGATGAGCGGATATTTTACGACCCAGAGACTGATACGCTGACGATAAAAGGTACGCCGCCCAATTTGCGCGATCAATTGTGCCGCCGATAAAATAAAGCTTGATAGATAAGAGGTAAACCACATAATGCCGTAATGTAATTGTCATTATGGTGTTTTGTGTGAAATTAGAATATATCAAAGAGGGCGAATTTAAGCGCCTGGCTCAGTTGAAAGCGCTGGATGTCTTTTAGCTCAGGAATCGAGCGAAACACGAGCTAAATTTCATTTGGTGGGGGTGTATATCACTGAAATGCGTCGTTATGTGGTTCGTCATGCACGTATCAACGTCCCTCGAGAGTGGCGACTTGACCATTTATCCGCATTGGTACAATCTCTTGATTTTAACAAGTTTGAACTTCGTTTTATCGAAGAACGATAAGGATGCACACCGTCATGGATGAGACAGATTGGGGCGGTTTTATTACGCTTGCATGGAACGCATCCCCTGCGTTTGCCATTATGTCGATGGTAATGTTCGCGACCGTTTTATGGGGAATGGCCTTTATCATCAATCAGATAGTAAAATCTATCTGGTACTCAATTCATCGTGATTAATACACTCTATGCGTATGAATAATAGGCTATTTCGAATGAGTAAGCTTCGCCTTGGCGTTTATTTCCTTGTTGGGACCGTTTTTGTTGTTGGTTCCATCGATTATCTTGATTTAGAAAGTGCTTATGCCGCCCAGCAGCAAATTTTGCTCGATCTCTATCAGAAAAATCAAACATTAGAAGCTAAGAATGCGGGTTATCAAGCGGATGTTCATGAGTTATCTCAAGTGATGAGCCAACGTGATGCGCAACTGGCACTACTTGGTGAGCGGGTTGAAGATGTGGAGATGGTTCTTGGTTTAGATGGCAATGATATTGAGCAACGAGAGGCGGATTGGTCAACTCGTTTGCATTTGGTTGCAATGGATTCTGCGTTAAAAGCGGCTATGCTAGAAGCGATCCCTAATGGTAGTCCACTTGAATACAAACGTATCTCATCACTATACGGAAAGCGCAGTAACCCGATTTCAGGTCGTAAACAGACTCATACTGGTATTGATTTAACGTGCAATGTTGGGGATCCGATAATTGCCCCTGCGGATGGGGTGATAGAAACGGTAAGAGCGAGTAAAAAGGGCTTTGGCAATTTTCTGACAGTGCGCCATGCCTACGGATTTATGACCTCTTATGCGCACCTTGATCGCTTTAAAGCCCGCAATGGTCAGTTTGTTAAAAAAGGGGATTTGATTGCGACTTGTGGTAACTCTGGCAATTCAACCGGCCCCCATTTACATTATGAAACACGTTTTGTTGGGCGCTCTCTGGATCCTAAGATCCTTATGGATTGGAACATAAGGTCATTTTCATTGCCATTTGAGAATGAGAAGAAAGTGAACTGGCGTGCTTTAGCGGCCTTAGTCGAAGAACGAGTGAATCAGAAGTTATTGCTATCATCGCCACCGCGGTTGTTAGCAGAGAACGCTCTTTCTCGGCTGAGTCATATCGATCGTGTGGACTCGGGTATGACTATCTCGGGTCGTCAAGTTCAATAGCACGGTTTTTTCAAAATTGAACGCAATGAGCCATTTGGCTATATACAGTAACTAAATAACATGCAGTGATGGTCTATGCACATTAAACGTGACTTTGAATATTACAAAAACCTCCACGCAACCGTGAGTCATGCTCTCCTTCATTTATTGGGCCAGGTTGCGATGTCTCAACGCTATTGCCCTACGGCGACTCGTAACGAGCTGTTAATTAAGTACTTAAAGATCAAATTGAAAGATGCCCGCTTAGCCAATATAAAAAAAGATATTAAGTTGATGTTGGCGGTGGCAAGACGAAAGAACGGGAGTTTGGAGAGGAAATTGTACGAATTGAATGAACAAGCGAAGCAAACGAAATTAGCCGGTGCTGAAAAGTTCTATTCTCTTTTGGTGTATTTGTATGATCAAGAAAGGTTAGAGTCGCGGCTTTTCGAGGAGGGTGGTGTGACGGAGCCGGGTATTTTATATATCCTTGAAGACCACATTGATCATTGCTTTGACGAAAATGGTCATCAACAAGCGCCGTTATCCATGTTGATCCAGTTGCAACGGGCACCAGAGTTAATTGATGTGATTAATCAGCACGGTTGGTTTACGGCGGAAATGAACGAGTGGAATGCTATAACTCATCAAGCCCATATTGTCATTCATCCGGTAGTATAACAGCGATGTCGACAATTATTGACCAACAAGCGTTGGTTCGACAACTGAGTCTTATCCTCGGGGAGAATGAGAGCCAGAGTCAATACACCCCCCGCAATCATAGTGGAGACCCGGATTTATCCGGGGTTTTGGACTCATTAGGTTATGCTGTGATTGAGTCGGTATTGCAACACACACGAGGTAATCAATGCCAGGCTGCACGAATATTGGGGATCAATCGAGGGACAATACGGATATATTGGCGAAAATCACGTCATTATGTATAGCTTTGCTTTGTTAAGAGGGAGCGCCAACGTTCCCCCTTTTAACAGCCTGAGCTTCATACTAGGTGTATATTCTTACTCATCGAGTTAAAGGCTATCCTCTTTTTACGCGAATTCTGTTGTTAACCATTCATCGGATTCATTAAACATTGCCTCGATGATGTTATGAATTTTTTTCTTATCGTCTTTGATTTTTGCGTAAATATCTAATTGATTATTCGAGCCCTTTCGTACTCGAATTCTAATGTCAGGATAAAGTGTTAATAAGCGTTTTTCCATTTCTGCTGTTATTTTGGAGCAGCCCTGTTTAGGTAACATTTTTTCATCAACCATCATCTCAATACGCATCGTTTACTCCATGACAAACCATTAAGATCTTATCAATAAATATACTGTATTTACATACAGTGTCAATGATTTAATTGATACAGAATTGAGGAGCACGGGTGAGATATAAGGGTTCTGATTATGAGTGTTTTTACAAAACTGTTACGGTTACGATAAAATTAATTTACTTTACTGATTTGTCTAATTTGTTTTATTTTAGTGTTGATTTCGTTGCATTTTGTAAAAACTTAATTAGATGCATTAGTTCTATTTTAGTCTATCCCCCAAGACAGGTTTTTATATATTTTCCCATTGAGCCGTGATTTTAAGGATGAAGCCACGGCTCACTTTTGTCGAGCTTTCGCTCTCTGAACCGTTGATAGTCCACAGCTAAGCTCTTTGGCCACTGCTCTTAGTGATAAGCCGGTGGCTAACAATTCGTTGATCTTGTCATAACGTACTTTACTGCCAAACTGTACGCCTTTGTCTCTTGCTTTGGTGATGCCTCCTAACTTACATTAAAGTCAGATCTTGGAATTTATTCTAACTTTGTATTTATTCTTAGAGCACGGCAATCATTTAAGAGAGCAGAACACTAGGTATCCATCAAATTTTAGAATTAAAAAAGCATGATCTAGTGTTCATTTTTTTAGTAAAAACAACGACGGTATCTTATAGCGAGATCGAGAATTTTGATCTATTACTGTTATTTGACGACCTCAAAACATGTCTACCCAGCCAGTTATCAAACGCTTAGAGAGCTTTGGGCTCATCGCCGCATTTTGCATGAAATAGACTTACACCGAATGATAGATGCTGTCATCGACTTTGATATGACGGAACCACCTTCTTTTTAGCGTCGTTGTACCAAATAAGATAAGTAGGAGTAACAAATTCGGTTTTGATAACTATTAGTTGACCTCTATGAGGCAGTTTATTCCTGAATTAGCTGCGGAATGTCGTATATATCGGTGTTTAAAATCAAATTGTTATTTATTATTTAATTAATCAATAATTCCAATTTTAGGTGTAAATGTGTCTTTAATATCGCAGAATCATTTTCTGAACCAAAGGAACGAGCAATAAGTCATATGCGACTGTTACAGGCCCTCTATCCTCAAGACCCAAGAATACTTCAACTCAATGCTATTTTTACCAAGGAGAAAAAAACAGCATTGGATCAAACAGAATTTTTTGTGGCTAAGTTTGGCGAGATACGAACCAAAATGGCGAATATCTCATTATTAGCAAAACGTGGTAAATGGCAAGATCTTCAAAAGCAAACCAAATCATTGGAAGAGTTTGCAATAAGTTTGTCACCGATTTATGGACGAGTTGATTATGTACAGAACTTAATTAAAGAAGGGGATCTTGAAGCCGCCAGAAACGAGCTCGAAATTTTGAAAGAAAGATTAAATAATCTTAGTTGGGAAATCGCAGTTATAGAACAAGACATTTTAGACGTAAATAAGGATTTGAAATAGTAGATCGCAATGCCATCTCTCAGAAACGAACTCAAACTTAATTTAAGACCAGTTCAGATTGAGGTGTTTTTTTGGATTTTTGATAGCTCAAAAACTGAGTTGAATTGGCTGTCGGTTTTATCATATACAAATGCGGCTGGGCAATTTCTTGCTCGTTCTAGGCAACTTTTTGCTCGTTCTGAGCAAGAAGTTGCCTGTATTAACAATTAAAACACTATAATCATCTGATTTTTCGTTACTGAAAGTTGGCATAAAACTTGATGGGTTATTAATGCATAACAATGTGTATTTAATTATTTTTTAAGGAATTATCCAATGCCAACTCCATGTTATATCTCTATTACTGGCCAAACTCAGGGCCTTATGACTGCCGGTGCATGTACGTCAGATTCTATCGGTGATAGCTATGTTGAAGGTCATGAAGATGAAATGCTGGTTCAGCAGTTTGACCACACCGTAACCGTACCAACTGACCCGCAATCAGGTAACCCATCGGGCCAGCGTGTTCATAAACCATTTAAATTCACGGTTTCTCTCAATAAAGCCGTGCCACTGCTTTATAACGCACTGGCATCGGGTGAAAAAATTTCAGAAGTGGAATTGAAGTGGTACCGCACTTCGGTAGAGGGGAAGCAAGAGAACTTCTTTACCACTAAGCTTGAAAACGCAGCCATTGTTGATATTCATTGTGAAATGCCACATTGCCAAAATGCGGCGAACGCAGACTTTACTCAAAATATCACCGTATCGATGGCTTACCGTAAAATTGTGTGGGAACACATTAACGCGGGTACGTCAGGCTCAGATGACTGGCGTAAGCCAGTTGAAGCGTAATCTCGCCTTTTACCCGGTGAGTGACGTTTGAATTCGACCAACGTATGACTCTATCGTGCGTTGGTCGTTGTTGGTTAGCGTTTTCGTTTAAAGGCACAATGAATGGCAAGATTACTATTCACATTAGTGGTTGATGGATTACCAGAAGAGAGCTTTGTGGTAACTGGTTACAACGGAAAAGAGTCATTATCAGATTCGACGTTTGAGGCTGGACAGGCTTGCTATGGTTTTCGTTATAACATTAACTTGTCGAGTCGCCGCTCGGGTATCAGTGCAGAGCAAGTGGTGGATAGAAATGCACAACTGACGGTCATTAGAGATGGCGAAGTCATGCAGACAGTGCATGGTATCGTGCGTCAATTTATACAAGGTGAGATAGGCCATCATCATACCGATTATGCGTTGGTTCTGGTTCCGGCCATTGAACGCCTCTCTTTGCGTCAAAACAGTCGTATTTTTCAACAAAAGACCATTCAAGACATCATCACTCTTCTGATGAAAGAGATGCACGTGGTCGATGTTCGCTTCGACCTCAACCAAATCTTGGTTCAGCGAGAGTTTTGTGTTCAGTACCGAGAAACAGATTTAGCCTTTATCCATCGCCTTGCAGCAGAGGAGGGCTTGACCTATTACATCGAGCAGAATCAAGGCAAGCATACGGTGGTCTTTGTCGATAACAACGCGGCACTTCCTCAATACCCTGTGCCTATCGTTCATAACGCGTTATCTGGCGGTGATGCAGATGCCCCTTCTATTAAACAGTTCCAGCGAGTGCAACAAATAGAGCCCAGTCATATTGCATTAAAAGAGCGCAGTTTTAAAAAACCGAATTATGGTTTCTTACAGGAGCAACTGGGGAGAGAGCTTAGCTTCCAGCAAGCGCAATACGAGCATTATGATTTCCCAGGTCGCTATAAGAGTGATGAGACCGGCAAGCTGTTTAGCCAAATACGTTTGGAGTATCTGCGCCGTGAGGCGAATGTTGCTCATGGCAAGAGTGACCACCCAGGCTTACAAGCAGGGGTTAAATTTGAACTCAGTGGCAGCTTAGATGCGAGCGCTAACCGCCAATGGATTGTGGTTGAAGTTTCTCATTACGGTACGCAGCCTCAATCACTCGAAGAGAGTGGCGGGGATGGCGCCACAACCTATGGCAATCAATTTAAGGTGATACCAACTAATTTAACGTGGCGAGCAACACCACAACCCAGACCATTAGTGGATGGGCCCATGGTGGGTGTCGTAGTAGGGCCTGCTGGTGAAGAAATCTTCTGTGATGAACATGGCCGCGTTAAGGTGCATTTCCCATGGGATAGAAACAGTCAAGAGAATGAACACAGCTCATGTTGGGTTCGTGTCTCACAAGGTTGGGCTGGCGGGCTATATGGCATGATAGCCATTCCGCGCATTGGTCACGAAGTTATCGTGTCTTTTTTACATGGTGACCCAGACCAGCCGATTATCACCGGAAGAACATACCACGCCACCAATACACCACCTTATTCTTTGCCTGAGAATAAAACCAAAACGGTGATGCGCAGTCGTACCCATCAAGGCGAAGGGTTTAACGAGCTGAGTTTTGAAGACCAATCCGGCCAAGAAAAAATATTCCTACATGCGCAAAAGGATTACGAGGCAGATGTGCTTAATGACCACCTAACACACATCAAGCACGACAAACACCTTACCGTGGATAACGACAGTTTTACACAAGTGAGCAATAACCAGCACGTCGTTGTATCGGGTGAGAGCCGTACTCAAATCACAAAAGACCACAGCATTGTCGTTGATGGCAGTACACATCAAAAAACAGGGGGGGTATACGCGCTTGAGTCGGGTAATGAAGTCCACATCAAGAGCGGCGCAAAGGTAGTGATTGAAGCGGGCGCGGAGTTGACACTCAAAGTCGGCGGCAGCTTTGTCAAAGTGGATGCGGCAGGGGTTCATTTGGTGGGAGCAGCGATAAATCTTAATTCAGGTGGCGCGCCAGGCAGTGGTAGTGGGTTTGCAGGGCTGATGGCGAGTTTACCTAATGGCGAGGAAGCGGTCGCCGCTCCTGAGCTTGTCACTTTTCCTGTTTTTAATGCCATACAAAGCATCAAAGTCAACGCTCTGGTGAAGCCGTGTGAGCAAGGAAACTAAGATGCAAGATAATCTTTATGTCTATGACTGGGCTCAGCAGCAAACTCAACAGAATAAATCATTGTTCGCTATTGTTGACCCACACTCGGAATGGGCTCCTCATCATCAGTTTGCTGAACTAAAAGGTGAACATGGTGGACCGTTATTATCTTCAAAGCAGTTAACGAATGCTGACGATGGGCCTTGGTTTTTGCCGATGAATGCTGAATTTTTGCAGTGGTGGTCAGAGGAACAGCATGCTCAAAGTGGTATAGTGATTGCCACTCAAACTCCGGATAAAATGAGGGAACATTTTGCCAGTCTGTTTCAGGCCATATTACTTGGCGAGTCCGTGTTTTTCCCATTCTATCGCCCGGATTATTTAGGACCTATGTTGCCTAG
>NZ_QVMU01000160.1 GCF_003605645.1 Vibrio sinensis
TGATCACTTCTGATCTTTTGAGAGGCATATTTGGTACTGCTTCTTTGATCACAGCAACAATAACATCACCAATATGAGCATATCGGCGATTATTAGCTCCTATGATTCGAATACACATCAATTCTCGGGCCCCGCTGTTGTCCGCTACATTCAAATAGGTCTGGGGTTGAATCATATCATTTTTTAATCTGTTCTTTCAATGCAAAACAAAAAGGGGAGAAGAAAAAAAGAAATATTCTTTGTCAAAAAAAAGAAACCTGCAATTGCTTTTTTATTCCAAGACCTCTTTCCTATGGTTATAAATTTCTATCACGAAATAATGAATTGAGTTCGTATAGGCATTTTTGATGCTGCTATTGAAATAGCCTTTCTGGCTATATTTTCTGCTACTCCGCCCATTTCATAAAGTATTCTACCTGGTTTAACGACAGCTACCCAATATTCGGGAGATCCTTTACCCGACCCC
>NZ_QVMU01000162.1 GCF_003605645.1 Vibrio sinensis
ATTATTGTTATGATTTACTGACATGACAGAGTGACTCTTGTGACCATCACCTTTAATTACTACTTTAGTAATGATTACATTTGAATTTGCAATATTTCTTCTCTATTAAACAAACGTTTGACTTGATTGTTCAATAGGAATTTTCGCCTTATTGAATGGAAATGCATTTTGTGGTGTTACGTGGTAAGTGAACGGTATGTTAGTTGTTATGTTAAAAATGCATGAAATTGATAAACTGTGTTTCTACATGAGATGAAACGATGTAAATTACTTGTTGTCACTGCTGGTGCATCTATCTTTGTGATATTTCTGTTAGTTTTGTATAAAGAAGTCTTGTAAACATAGATAGGAATGAGTGTTGAATATGTAGTATGTGTCAGGCCGATCAGATATAGTAAAGATCGTGCAGGTGGTGGTGGTGCTTGTCATATTGCAGACCGATGCACAGTATTCCATCA
>NZ_QVMU01000163.1 GCF_003605645.1 Vibrio sinensis
TCCGGGACGTTTGAGCAGAATAACCATGTGGTGATTAACAACGACGGCACGAACGGGCAGATAGGTCCGGCTGCTCTGAAGGCGGTGTATGACATGGCCCGCAAGGGTGCCCGTGATGAAATTCAGACACAGATGCGTGATGGTGGCCTGTTCTCCGGAGGTGGACGATGAAGACCTTCCGCTGGAAAGTGAAACCCGGTATGGATGTGGCTTCGGTCCCTTCTGTAAGAAAGGTGCGCTTTGGTGATGGCTATTCTCAGCGAGCGCCTGCCGGGCTGAATGCCAACCTGAAAACGTACAGCGTGACGCTTTCTGTCCCCCGTGAGGAGGCCACGGTACTGGAGTCGTTTCTGGAAGAGCACGGGGGCTGGAAATCCTTTCTGTGGACGCCGCCTTATGAGTGGCGGCAGATAAAGGTGACCTGCGCAAAATGGTCGTCGCGGGTCAGTATGC
>NZ_QVMU01000164.1 GCF_003605645.1 Vibrio sinensis
GAAAACATCACGCTAAGCGGCGTTGCCAGGATTGAGGCTGCCTCCCTCAGTAAGGCAGGATGAACCATATCCGGGCCAGGAGAAGTGTCAAGTCTTAAGTGCTGCAGTTTCCGGAACAACAAGTCAGCGCTTAGGTCCACTTCAGAAAGTCCTGTGGAATTGCAGATGAAACTGTCGTCAATAAAGTTGATGTCAGCCGGTTGAAATGTTTGAGAGTAATGTGCCGCCAGAAGGTTAGCGGCGTCGCCATCGTTGTTGGTCGGGCCGTTAAGACCTAGCAGTTGAGAAACTCCTGTTTTGGCTTGACGAAGAGAGGCTGCATAACGGAATAGGCTTCTAGGGTTAGAGGCAAATTTGTCCATAAGCTTTGTTTGGTACTGAAGCCTGTCTTCTCTTATAGCCTTCGTGCATGTGTTCCTGATATGTTTGTATTGCCTATACGCTCCATCG
>NZ_QVMU01000165.1 GCF_003605645.1 Vibrio sinensis
TTGTTGTGTGAGTGTATGTGAAATGTTGATGTGGGTACTGGTGTTGGTGGTTGCGTAGATTGATGATGCTGATGTGGAATGAAGGAGATGTTAGTGCGCTTCCACTCGACTTGTAATTTATTGTTATTAGTGTTAATGTATATAAGAATTGTGAGTGTGATGAGGCGTTGTTGTTGAGTGTTTGATGAGATGTGGATAGGGATTGCGAAATATATTGCTAGTGATATTGAATTGTGACATTTGATAATTTATTAAGAGTTTACTTATTGTATTGTGACTGTTTGGTTGCGATGTAATAAAGCGGTAATAACATATTATTAAGAGATTGGTTGTGATTGTTATTTTGTCATGAGATATTTTTCCCTCAATTAAGGAATGTTGGTTTGAATTTACAGTGATAAGCACGTTGTTGATGAGATAAGCTGACAAGCTGTAGACAGAATGAGCA
>NZ_QVMU01000166.1 GCF_003605645.1 Vibrio sinensis
GGATCATCTCCTGGATAAAGAAAGAGCAAGAGTCAAAGAAAAAAAATAGAAATAGAGGCGAAAGATACCAGAGCAATGTTGTATCAGACTACTTGTCTTCKTGTAGTTGGATCTCCAAGTTTTTGGAATGCYCCRAATTCCACTTGAGCATCCAAATCTGGRTCAATACCAGCAAAAACATCTCTGAASARGGTTCTAGCACCATGCCAAATGTGTCCRAAGAAGAARAGYARAGCAAAYGAAGCATGTCCAAAAGTAAACCAACCYCTTGGGCTGCTACGAAAAACACCATCGGATTTCAAAGTAGCACGATCTAAT
>NZ_QVMU01000020.1 GCF_003605645.1 Vibrio sinensis
TAATTACTTTATCTTCAACAATACCCATACCAGACTCAGCAACCGCTTGTTGAGCAAGAGGAATACGAGCTTGGTTAGCTGCTAGAGATGCTGCACGGAAAATTGCATCTACTTGTTCTTGAGAAAAAGTAGCGAATTCTTCTTGAGCTGCTTTTACGCGAGCTACTAGAGCATCTAGTTCAGCCAGATTAGTTACAGGCATAGGGAATCTCCTAAAATTAACAAATATTAAAAACTTTTTATTAAACCTGTTGGTCTGACAAATTCACTTCATTAGTGACTTAGCAAACAACACACTTAGTAAATTGCTTTCATGGCTGAGTATAATATTTCAGAGTGTGAAAAAAATTGACTCAGATCAGTTCTGAAATACTAAATACCACCAAAGCGGTACGTCAATCAAAAAATAAAAGCTAAGCCATTGATTCACAACCAATTAAACCAAAAATCACACATGCTTAAAAAAAGAGCACTTAGTAAGAATAACTAAAAAACTTACAATACTTTGTAAAAAACTTTCATTTTTAGACAAAACACCGACTTGTATGCGTGTTTTATCGTGCTACTGAGAGTATATGAAAACCCTACTTTCTCTCTATAACTCAACACATAATTTGTCAAAAGTGTGCGAATGTTAACGTTTATAGAAATCAACTCGCTCGCCAATCAATGAATACGTAACAAAATTCGTTATGGATGTTTACTTTTTCATCATTAATAAGAATTTCTCAATTGAAAACGGTGTTATTCGTTAGTTTTTTTCATTCGTTTCTCAAACACTTTTGACTTACATTACGCGCCTGAGAATGTATCCCCCTTTCATTTTTCACTTATTGTGAACGAACATGAGCTATCAGCATATGCAAACTATTGAGCTGGCTATTTTTCTACAATTTTTCTTAGGCCTAGTCGCTGCGGTTAACCCCGTAGGTATTATGCCGGTCTTTGTTTCTCTTACCGGGCACATGGGGTTAGAGGACAAACGTAAAACAGCTGCGACTGCAAGTATTGCTGTTGCGGTAATTTTGATCGTCTCTTTATTAGCAGGGCAAATGCTTCTCGATATGTTTAGCATTTCTTTAGATTCGTTCCGTATCGCAGGTGGCTTGCTGCTACTAAGCATCGCTTTTTCAATGATGAGCGGAAAATTAGGTGAGGATAAGCAAAATAAACAAGAGCAGTCTGAATACGTTAGCCGTGAACAAATCGGTGTTGTACCTCTTGCCATGCCGTTACTTGCTGGCCCGGGTGCAATCAGCTCAACCATTGTTTATGGTTCACGCTACCCAACGGCACTAGACACTTTAGGCATCGCAGTAACCATTATCTTATTTTGCTTATGTACTTGGTTGTTGTTCCGTTCTGCTCCACTGATTGTTCGCTTTTTAGGACAAACAGGGATCAACGTGATTACCCGTATTATGGGTTTGATTCTAGCTGCTCTAGGAATTGAGTTTATTGCCAATGGCTTACGAGGCCTGTTCCCAGCTTTCGCGTAATAGATTCCCTCGTCAGTCTAACAAAGGCGACTTCTAGAATGGCGATGATGGATGTATCATTGAATGACGTTTATCTAATGTCGAAATCATATGACGCATCCATCATTCAAACATCGCCTGTATGTCATTATTTTTGGAACACATACAAAAGCAGGACGCGCTTTTGACATCGCTTTAATTATTGCGATTCTGTCATCCCTAATCATTTTTGTTCTCGAGTCAATCCCATCGATTGGGCCCAAATGGGTTCAACCACTTCGATATTTCGAATACTCGTTTACGGCATTGTTTACAATCGAATATTTACTTCGACTCTACTGCTCGCCAAAACCAAAGTCTTACGCCACCAGCTTTTATGGCGTCATAGATTTACTTGCGATCTTACCGACTTACATCGCCATTTTCTTCCCAAGCGCATCATTTATGGGTGTTATTCGCCTCTTACGTGTTATGCGTATTTTCCGAGTGCTGAAATTGGTTCGCTATCTACAAGATTCAAATATCTTACTACGCTCACTGCTTATGGCGCGTCGTAAGATTTTCATATTTTTTAGTACTGTAGCGATTTTAGTAACCATATTTGGTGCTTTGATCTATGTGATTGAAGGCCCTGAAAATGGCTTCACGAGTATTCCACAAAGTATCTATTGGGCGATTGTGACAATTACAACCGTTGGCTATGGGGATTTAGTGCCCAAAACTCCCCTAGGTAAAGGCCTCGCTTCTTTAACCATGTTACTTGGTTATTCAATATTGGCCGTACCAACAGGGATCATTACTGCAGAATTGAGTAATGAAATGCACTCACATAAGGAATTAGTCAAATGCCCAAACTGCAATCAACCGGGGCATGATTCAGACGCAATGCACTGCAAACACTGCGGTAGCGAACTGGCTGATCCTGATGATAGAGTGGTAACGGGGAAGAAAGGTTAACGCGTTAAGAATACCGCTAGTTTCGTTAAATAGCACCATGAAAAAAGGCTATCGTATTTTACGATAGCCTTTTCTATTTCATTTCAGACGACTCAATTTAATGCCTACAGATCAACGCAGCTAAGTCGCCTAAAATGCACCGTCGCTTTAGACTGCCTGTTTTTCAGCTAAGATAATACGTAGCGTACGACGTAGCGGCTCTGCAGCACCCCATAATAATTGGTCGCCAACAGTAAATGCGTTTAGGAAGTCATCACCCATCGCCATCTTGCGTAGACGGCCAACTGGGATAGATAGCGTACCTGTTACTTTCGCTGGCGTTAGCTCTTGCGCGGTAATGTCACGCTCGTTCGGGATCACTTTAACCCAATCATTATGGGTCGCGATGATCTCTTCGATCTCATCCATAGGTACATTTTGTTTCAGCTTGATCGTCAATGCCTGAGAATGGCAGCGCATCGCGCCAATACGGACACAAGTACCATCAATAGGAACAGGAGCATTCTGGAATCCAAGGATCTTGTTCGCTTCAACACCCGCTTTCCATTCTTCTTTGCTTTGGCCGTTATCACGTTTTACATCAATCCACGGGATCAATGAACCCGCTAGTGGTACTCCAAATTTATCCGTAGGGAATGAGCCACAACGCATCGTCTCTGCGACTTTACGGTCAATATCTAAGATAGAGCTCGACGGATTCGCTAATTCAGAGCTCACTGAGTCATTAATGACACCCATTTGTGAGATAAGCTCGCGCATGTTCTGTGCACCCGCGCCAGAGGCAGCTTGGTAAGTCATCGCGCTTGTCCATTCCACTAGACCTTTTTCAAATAGACCACCGAGGCCCATAAGCATCAAGCTAACTGTACAGTTGCCACCAACGAATGTATTGGTGCCACTGTGAATACCTTGTTGGATTTGAACGTGGTTAACAGGATCCAGCGTAATAATCGAATCTGATGCCATACGTAGTGTGGAAGCGGCATCAATCCAGTAGCCTTTCCAACCCGCTTGACGAAGTGCTGGGTACACTTTTTCAGTGTAGCTACCACCTTGGCAGGTAATCACAGCATCTAACTGTTTTAAACTTTCAATATCAAACGCATCTTGTAGATTTCCCGCATCTTTACCCACCTTACTATTTCCAAACTGGGGAGCAGGAATACCAATTTGCGATGTACTGTAAAATACTGGCTCAATAAAGTTGAAATCACCCTCTTCAATCATTCGTTGCATCAACACAGAACCAACCATGCCACGCCAACCGACTAAACCTACTCTCATCATCTACTCTCCATGTATTTTTTAGAACTGGGTATCCAACCATATTTCAATTTTCACACAAAAATCTCAAGTGAAATATCATCTCTAGCTACAACTTTTGCGATTATTTTAATGAATTCACCATAAAACGGGCATTTTCATCACGATTAACCGCTCTAAGTTACACAATCAAATCTCAATAGACCCAAAAACCACGCGACACATCTGTAACACACAAAAAACACACCACAAAAACCAATCAGCATCATCTCATTAACAATTATTGAAATAATTAACTATATTTCAACCAATTTAAAGCTAGATGCAATACACAAATGAAACACACTCGATATATTCATCCAATTAAGGTAAAGTCCGCACTATTAAAATGGAGTTGACACTCGTATCAATCACTTAGCTTTATCAGAGTTGATCTGATGGCGTACCTAATCAACTAATGTGTACCATCAAATTGAAGCGCTTGTGTTATTTACATGGCCTCTATATTTATTTGTCATACATTTTGTTTAGTTCGCCCAAGCTAAGGAATGAACAGTATTAAATAGCTAAGAGGCTCGCGATGACGCAACGTACACTTCGCCTACCAAGTTTGACGCAAGTATTTGTATCACTTGGTTTATTCCTACTGATGGCATTTTCATTTACCGCCAAGTTTAATTTGCCAATTCAGCTCGCGCTGTACATTGGTTGGTTCATTATTATCCTATTGGGCTTAAGACTTGGTCATAAATACAAGGAGTTAGAGCAAGCTGCTCTTAATGGCATATCTAATGGACTCGGCGCGGTATTGATTCTATTAGCGGTTGGTGCACTGGTCGGAACTTGGATTTCGGGTGGTATTGTGCCGACGATTATTTACTATGGCCTTAAAGCAATCCATCCTTCTATCTTCCTTCTTGCAACCATGGTGATTTGTTCGTTAACCGCTTTAGCAACCGGTACTTCTTGGGGAGCGGCTGGTACTGCAGGTATTGCGATGATGGGGATTGGTCAAGGTCTTGGTGTTCCTGCTCCAATTACCGCAGGTGCTATTTTGTCTGGCTGCTACTTCGGCGATAAAATGTCACCATTGTCTGATTCCGTTATCTTAGCTTCTTCAATGTCGAATGTTGAAGTCGTTGAACATATCAAAGGCATGCTCCCAATTGCGCTCATAAGCTACATTATTACCGGCATTCTATTCACCCTGTTTGGTTTTCATTTTGCGGGTAACATCGATATGTCACAAGTTGACGGCGTTATCGCAGCAATGGAACAACAGTTCTATATCACACCGTACTCTTTTGTTCCTGTATTAATCGTTCTTGGTTTACTGGCTCTTCGTATGCCCTCTTTCCCTGTGATCAGTTTTGGTTCATTACTGGGCATTATTTGGGCGGTAATGATCCAAGATGTAAATTTCTTGACGGCTTTCCAGACAGCATGGGAACCATACTCAATTTTATCTGGTGTAGATTTTATTGATTCAATCTTAAATCGAGGTGGTATGTCTTCTATGCTGGGCTCGGTCGCTGTTATCGTATTTGGTTTAGGCTTTGGTGGACTGCTTGATAAAGTTGGCGTACTAGAAACCGTCGCAAAAATGTTTGAACGCCATGTCAATAGCGCTGGTTCTTTGGCAACAAGCACCATCGCCACTGCATTTATGGGTAACGTATTTGGTTCAGCGATGTATGTCTCTCTGATCCTGACACCGAAAATCTGTGCGAAAAATTATGACCGTTTAGGTTATAAGCGTAAGAATCTATCGCGAAATGCTGAATTCGGTGGCACGTTAACATCAGGTATGGTGCCTTGGAGTGATAATGGTATCTACATGGCCAGTATTCTTGGTGTTGCGACGCTATCTTACGCACCTTTCATGTGGTTGAGCTTCGTTTGTATCTTGGTGACCATCGTGACGTCTTACATGGGTTGGTTTGTTGACAAATGTGAACCTACCGAAGAAGTCGTGGAGACTAACGATACCCAACTCGTTAATCAGCCTGCTAGCTAAATCAAGCAACTCAACGAAATAGCTAAATGACACCGCCAAACAATGAATTGGCAGCTGCATATCTAAAGTAATCACCATAAAAAGAGCGCTTCGGCGCTCTTTTTAAATGCTGACTCTTTTTAACTTAAGCGGTTAGCGATTTTTCTTTTTCCAAAAAGGATTCAGCTTCTTTAATAGCTTGAGTTAAATGCTCATCAAGCTGATCTAATAGTGACGGAATCGCACTGACATCATCTTGAATCGCAACTTCAAGATTTCCCGCAGTTTGTTTCAATGCTTCAGCTCCAAGATTCCCCCCAACACCTTTTAGGCTATGAGCTTTTCGCATCGCCTCTTCAGGGGCATCCGTAATCAATGTTGTGATTTTTGCCACATCGTGTTGATGATCTTGAATAAAGAGATCAAGCAGTAAACACATCGATTCACGATCACCATTCAGTGACTCCAGCATATCGTCAAAATCGATACTCGGTAGAGAGTTTTTCTCTTGGATTTGAAAAGAAGATATATCCCTTTTCTTCGTAAATTCTACTCTATCTGTATTTTCTTCACTCTCACTGGAAATACCCGAATCTTCATCCTGCTTCCAACCTTTTTGACCAAGCGCCCCTTGCCACAAAACCAATTGCGATAGCATCACGACACCGCTAAAAATAATACCCAACAATAATTGAGAACGAATTAAACTGTGGTATTGATCTTCCACTGCTGCAATTTGATCATGTACTGAATGAGTGAGTAGCTTTTCAGTAAAATAACTACCTTGAGCGAATCCCCCAAGGACTTGAGAGGTCTTAGCCAACAAGCGCTGCAAGTCTTGGCGCTGTTTGTCAGGTAAGTCTATAGATAATAAATAGAGAGCATCAAGATCGCGAAATGTCGCAGGACTCATATCATCGGTGGAAAATATGGCTTCAAACACATTGGCACTCAAACGATAATAGAGCTGAGCTATCTCAGAATCGCTTTGATAGACACTTCGGCTAACTTGAATTTGTTTAGCTACTGCCAAAAGCTCTAGATCGTTATCCAAAAGCCCTTGCATTTGCTCAGTAAAACGCTCGATAGTCCAGAGTAGTTGCTGAATATCTGGTGCTAACCAGTTAGCATTATTATCAGATTCAATTTGCATACTCATCGAACGTATAAGTTGCAAATCAAGAGCTTGTAAGTCAGTTGACTGCATTCGATATGGAGGTTCGAGATACAAGGTCCCTTTTAACTCTTCAATGGTATTGCCAAGCTCTTCAACGTGTTCCATTGTCACAGCAATGGAACGATAATTGGTTGTTAGAACCCCTACCCCTAGCAGCCAAACTAGCAGTAATACCCAACCAATCTTGAGCTGAATTCGTCCCATACTCTCACTCATATTCTGTAACGTCCTTAGAATACAAGCATATACTGAATCAGCTTAATCGGAGGCAAAAAGCCGTAAATTCATCCAGCGAACAAAGGATGACTGTCAAAAAATCAGTACTTCATCACGATTTAGCAGTAAGAAACTGGCTATTTACCTAAGCCAGACAAATAGCTCCTTGATAACGGAATTAGACTACGATAAAAGTTGGTTGTTGATTAGTGCAACAAACTCATCTTCCGGAACTGGTCGACTGAAATAGTAGCCTTGGAATTTTTCACACCCTAACGCTCGAATGTAATCTAACTGTTCAGCTTGCTCAATTCCCTCAGCAACACAGCTCAATTTCATGTTATGTGCCATGGCCAAAATGAGTTCTATTACACTGCGGTTTTGTTCATGTTCAATATTACCAACAAAGCTCTTATCTATTTTCAACTCGGTAATGGGCAGTTGTAACAAGTGATCAATTGATGAGAAACCGGTCCCAAAATCATCCAAAGAAAACTGAATTTTATGATCAATTAAATCATCCATACTGGCTCGTATTGCTGCCACATCCTCAAACATAACGGTTTCAGTAATCTCCATCTTAAGATTCTTCACTTCGGGATATTGGGCCAACAACGACATTAATTGCGCCATAAAAGTGGTATTTGAAAAATGTGATGGGCTGATATTGATACTAAAACTCAAATGATGCCATTGATATTGGTTAATCATGCTAATCACCCGTTGAAACAACCAATAGGTGACCATTGGTAACTTACGCATGGTTTCCAACTCATCAATAAACTTGATCGGGGGGACTAATTCACCGGCCTGGTTACGCCAACGAAGTAAGATTTCTCCGCCAACGATGTTCTGCTTTTGATCGACAATAGGTTGAATATAAGCAATAAAGTGTTCGCTCAAGTCCTGTTCAAGACAACGCATTAACTCGCGACGAATCGCAAATCTCTCTCCCATCCATTCTTGATAACAAACACAATTAGGTGCATTTAAACGCTTGGCATGGGAAAGCGCAATATCTGCTAAGTGCAAACGAAACTCTAAACTATCTTCGATCTTACCGTGGTACAGCCCTAATCTAAGATGAAAATCAGGTGAGGCATGAGTGTTAAGACCATAATCCTGAATGTTTGCAACAATGGTTTCACTCATCGCAATGGTGGAGGTTAAGTGTTCTGATTGTTTATCGCGGTCAAAAAACAGAGCCACCACAAATTCATCGGCACCAAAACGCGCGACAATATCTTCAGCGCGTTGAGTTAACGTCAGTAACTGTTGACCGACGAAACATAATAGATTGTCACCAGATTGATGGCCAAATCTGTCATTGATGAGTTTAAAGTTGTCGACATCCGCAGAAATAATAGCGCAGTAAAGGTTAGATTCACTTTGTTCAAGGCGTTGTTGTACTTGCTCGTAGAAATAACCTCGATTAAATACCCCCGTTAAACTGTCTTGAAAAGCCAGCATTCTCAAGGTGCGTTCTTGCTCTATTTGCTCGGTAATATTGAGAATCGCCCCCACAACGCGCAGAGGTTTACCATCGCTATCTCGCTCAACCACATCGCCACTATCTCGAACCAAAATAAACTGATTACCTCGAGTCTTCATCCGATATTGACAATGAAAAGGGCCCTCATCCGCAATGCAGCGCTCAATCGCGCTAATAACAGTATTTCGATCATCTGGATGGATAATATTTAGATAGGTTTCAATGGTATGAATCAATCGATGATCCTTATCATCGATGATTTCTAGCCACTTTTTATTATGTTTGATCGCTCCGTTTTGCAGATTCCAATCCCACACCCATTCATTGATAGCATTTTTTGAAAAATCAAGGTGTTGAATACTGCTACTCTCTTTTGCCAATGTATCGCTATCAAACTCGGTGGTTAAGGTGACGTGACGCTGATTATTCAGATCATCTAACGTTAGATCCATTGCTCTTCTTCTTGGTGGTCTAAGCTTATTTTTTTTCTTTTGATATTCCATCATCTTCCCCTCCCTAAGCCGACAATTCGGTTTGGAAATAGCGAATACAATTTCGTCCTGCACGCTTTGCGTGATACATAGCATCATCAGCCTGCTTCACCAAAGTATCGATATCATCGATACCTGATGACCACATACTGATGCCAATACTTGGTGTAATAGTCACAGAATGCCCTAAACACCAAGCTTCCCCTGAAAGGTGCTCAAGCAAAGTAACGGCGACCTTGTAAGCTTTTTCTGAAGTGACATTGGTAATCAAGAGAACAAATTCATCTCCTCCAAAGCGGGAGACCGTATCATTTGCTCGTGTCACTTCACTTAATCGATTAGCAACTTCTATCAATAAGGCATCACCAACAGAATGGCCTAGGGTGTCATTGACCCATTTAAATCTATCCAGATCGATAAACATAAGCGCAAAACTAGTTGTGTCACGGCGAGCTCGAGCAATTTCAATGTTCGCTCTATCATAAAAAAGAGTACGGTTAGGTAAGCCTGTTAAACCATCATAATGAGCGAGATATTGAATTCGTTCATTTTCTTGTTTAACGTCAGTGATGTCTCGGCTGATGCCAACGTAATTAATAATTTCATTGGCTTGATTTTTCACTGCAGCTATCGATAGCCAAGCGTAGTAAAGCTCGCCATCTTTTCGGCGATTAATTAATTCGCCATTCCAGCGACCATGATTTTTAAGTTCAAGCCACATTTCTTGGTAAAGACCGTGGGGAGTATTACTCGATGCCAATATTGATGGTTTCTTGCCTAATGCATCAAGTTCTGAGTATTGCGTGATCCGACTAAATGCTTGGTTAGTGGAAACTATCAAACCCTCAGCATTAGTAATAACAATGGCATCATTTGACGCTTCAAATACGCTTGCCGCCAAACGCAAATCTATTTCATGACGTTTACGCTCGGTAATATCTAAAATCGTCCCGACTGCACCATTAATTTGATCATCGGCGGTATATAACGGATTCATATCCAACGCCAACCAAATCGAGGAATCACCATCTTGCATACAAAACTCTAAAGGCTCCATCACTTGACCATTTAGCGTCTGAGTCAACATATTTGTCACAGCATCTTGATAGGATTTACAAGCCAATTGAGCGAGTTGTAGTTGCTGATACTCACCAATCGGTCTACGTATCACCTGCCATAACATGCGGTTAGCAAAATTACAGTTGCCATTTTCATCGAACTGCAATACACCCACAGGCACACTCTCAACTAACGTGTTATAACGACTTTCACTTTCAGAGAGTTTGTTAGCGGCACGCAGTTGCTCATCGAGATGGTAACGTTCGATACGCTCTAACATGGTATCCAAGCCGGTGGCGAGTTTACCCAACTCATCACTTCTTTGAATTTTGCTACGTAAACTATAGTTTTGGCTACGCCCAACGTTGGAGACAAGTTGAGATAATGCCGCAATTGGATCAGCTATGTGCTTGAGCAATCGACGCTGCGCTAGCATAGCTAACATTAACACTAATAAACCAATCAATGTCCCCTGAAAAGCTTGTCGCCATAATTGATTATGAAAAGGAGAAAGATCGTAAAACAACACCAGCGAACCTAACTTGTCACCATCAAGAACAACATCAATCGTCAGTTGTTGATAGCTAGTATCAATTGCATAACCACGGTAGTCAGCAAACACCTTTTGTTCGTTGTCGATTAACTTAGCAGCGCGCACCAATGGAGAGGCTTGTAGCGCCATTAATATTTCACTGCCAGTCTTTGCATCCTCAAAATGAAGGGCCATGGCACTATTATCTGCAATAATATTGGCTTGAGTATTTAATCCATCCACCACATACACTTTTGCGAACTCTGCATTACCGCGAATAATAATGGTGGTAGAAAGCACGATGCCCAACAACATCGTCACCATGCCGATTAATTGCAGCTTTCGTCGCACTGGTAGGCTATTAAATAACTTCTTCATATTTCGGCCTTAATAGAGCGTTCGAGCTAAGCGCAAGAAACGGGAATCTAATATCAATCCGGCACGCTTCATGACTCTGACATTAAACTCAAAGTACAAACGTCCCCCCTCTACACCTAACCCCACCATGACATTTTCACGAGCACAACGCCAAGACTCACACACGGAGTAAATCGGAAGTTGAGCCATTTTTTGGCTCCAATACTCCAGCTCCAAAACGGAAATATCCCCAAGATAGAGCACATCGCACGTAGCAAGGTTATTGCTTCGCTCAACTCGCTCTACGATGAGTGGCTTTCCTTTAACAGAAAGACTATTCAATAACGAAAATTGCGGCCATTGCTCATCAGAAACTGCCGCGCAAAAACCAATGTTAGTGAGATTTTCAGGCCATTGAACAAAAGGTAAACTCTTGTTCACAAAAGCGAGTTTATGAGCCATGTCTGCGGCAAGAACCTGAAAGGGTGCCAGCAGCAAAGTAATCATGATTAATAAGGATTTCATAATGCTTGCGTCACTCCCAACCATATCTCTCGACCTCGGCCCGGAAATGCATATCCATACGTGCTGTGTTCAAATTGCTTATCCATCAAATTCGATACGCTAAACAAAAATTCTGGCCCTCTCTGCCAGGGGTGGAACGTCATATGCAGATTAAATAAGTGATAGCCATCCGCGATAGGTTCATTTGGGTAGACCGCTCTGTCTGAGGTATATTGCCATTCAAGAGCCGATGTCAGCTTTTCACTAAAAAATGCGCCATCTATACCTGCTTTAGCTAAGTGCTCAGGATTGTTTAACACCACATCACCGTCACTACTCTCGGTTTTTTGATAGCTGTAATTGGCATAGCCACCTAATCCTGAGGCGTGATGATATTCAAGACTTAATTCAATACCTTGGCTACGTAATGTGGCAGAGTTAATAAATCCATAGGAATCTGGGTCTTCAATAATGCTATCTTTGAGCTCACTTTTAAAAAAGGCGGTATTGATATAGAGAGCGCGATTACGATATTCATAAACCAACTCTTGGCTGGTCATGTATTCGGGTTTCAATTTAACATCATGATTGTTAAGTAATTGACCATGGGCATGTTCAACACCTGCTGGTGTTCGAAATGCCTCACTATGAATTAGCTTAAACGTCGATGACGCATTAGGACTCCAGATTAATGCCAGTCTCGGACTAAAGTTAGCCGCATAATAATCCACCTTATCGACTCGCCCACCAGCAATGAACAACCAATCTTCAGCAAAAGTAAAATCACCTTGAATGAAAGCACCAACACTGGTTCGAGCGGTATTGAGGATCATTGACCAATCTTCTGGTTGCTCTCCATCAAAGATCCAATTTCCTTGCGTATCATCCCAATGACCATTGACTCTGAGTTTATTGAGGTAATCGTTGGTGAGTGGTAAATCTCTGCGCCATTCAATACCCGCCATCCAATATTGGCCTGCGATAGCTTCTGAATCCAAACGCAGTTCACCGGTAATCCAATCACTCGTGGTGGTTTCTTTTGCATCCTCATCGAGGAATTCATCCACGTAAAATTCGGTGTCATAAAGTGCATAGTAATCATCAAAGCGATTGATGTTTCCTAATAACGACAACTCGGTTTTGTTATCCAATAACCAACGATACTGACCGCCCAACATAAACTGCTGATATTTCTGGTTCAAAGACTTGGTGTAGTAATCTCCTCCTCCCGCGGCATGATATTCGTTATCTTTTAGCTGATGATCTGCCAACAACAAATTGATGCTGAAGTTATCCCCTACCCATTGACCCATCGCTTTGGTGTGGCGGCCACCAGCTGAATAATCAGAGCCACTGGTTTGGTATGAATACTTGCCTTGATCGGTATAAGAGAGCTGCGTCATCCATTGCATCCCTGAATCAGTTTCACCACCACTGATTTGAGATGCAGAAAAACCCTGATTAGAACTGCTCGCGACTCGCAATTCTGCGCCATCGATATGTCGCCCAGTACGAGTAATAATATTCAATACGCCATATAACGCATTACCACCATACATCAATGCGCCAGGACCTTTGATAAACTCGATACGTTCAATAGCGTGTATATCAATAATGCCCTCATCGCCTAAAAATGCCTGATCGTAATAGCCATCATTAATACGATGACCATTCACCATTAATAGAAAACGCGAGTTATAGTTTGCACCATCACTGTTCATGCCGCGCACACCAGCATAGTTAAAGACGTTATCTCGAGTGATAGCGATACCAGGTAAACGGGCTATTGCCTGAGATACATTTCGATAGCCATAGCGTTTAATATCTTCAGCTGTCAATACCGAGACGGTCCCTGGAGCTTCACTGATTAGTTGACGAGATTTAGAAACTCCCACAACTTCCGAGATCAATAAATCTTCGATAGTGGCATCAAATAACGCATCATTGGTCGCATTTGCATTCGCCATAAAAACGCCGCCAATGATGAACGCCAACACGTTAACTCGAACAGAGAAATTCATAAACAAACGCTCTTTTTCGGCATGGATAGCGAATGGCATTGTTGAACCATTAGCTGAACTCGCCAAGAAAAACTCAACTTCATTACCAAACCTGAGTTATCCCAAACCATAGTTCACGACTTCGGCCAGGGAATTCAAAGGAGTAGGCGCTTACACCGTAGTCATCATCCATGACATTGATAGCTTTAAATGACAACTCAGGCCCTTTGTTCCATGGGCGCATCGTCATATAAAGATTTACAAGGTGGTAGGCATCTGCCTTTGGGCTCTCACTTGCGACTTCTCTTTCCGACGTATATTGCCACTCCAATGCTGAGGTTAGACGATTCTCAAACCACGAGCCATCAATGCCCACTTTGATCAAATTTTCAGGGCTATTCATTACTGGAGTATTATCTTTACTGGAAGTATCCTGATAGCTGTAATTAGCATACCCACCCAAGCCAGAGTTATGACGATAATTGAAGGCAAGCTCAATACCTTGACTCGTTAGTGTCGAGGTATTGATGTATCCTGCATCGATATTTTCACCGATACCATCTTCCAACTGGTTATGATAAATAGCGACACTTGTTAATAATGCTCCCTGACGATATTCATAAATCAGCTCTTGGCTCTTCATATGTTCTGGTGTGAGTTTTTCGCCAAAATAATTCGCCTCTGCACCATACCCAAACTCAATGGCTGATGGAGTTCGAAAAGCTTCGCTATGGATTAACTTCAATGTGGAAGAAACTGTCGGTGTCCATATGACGGATAGTCGCGGGCTGAATTCAGCGTCAAAGTACTCTATTTTATCAATGCGCCCTCCAGCAACCACCATCCAATCCGTTGCCAATGAAAACTCACCTTGGATATAACCACCTACGCTAGTTCGATCAACATCAAGAAAGTAAACATCGGTTGGGTTTTCCAATGGTTCATACCAATATTTATTATCAAGCGGTAAGTCTCTTCGCCATTCAATCCCCATCGTCCAGCGCTGCCCCTCAATTGCTTCGCTACCAAGGCGAAGTTCACCGCTAATCCAGTCACTATTACTCACATCGCGATACCAAAGCTCACCAAAGTCATAACGAGAGAAATCATCATGGAAGCGACTAATATTGCCTAAAGCTGTGATATGCGTTTTATGACCAATTTTCCAAATATATTCTCCACCTAACATGAGCTGGCGGGTTGTTTCTGGAATATCTGAAACGTAATAATCGCCTTGATAAGTCCAGACTTCACTGTTTTGCAGTTGATGCTCAGCGAGCATCATAGTGATATTGAAGTTGTCCCCATTGAGTTGACCCATTGCCTTAGTATGGCGGCCTCGAGCGGAGTAATCGCCATAAAGGTTGCTTTCATCATGCTTGCTTTCTTCTGTATGAGAAACCTGAGCCGTCCACTGTAAACCTGAATCTGTCTCGCCGCCGCTGATTTGTGAAACCGAATACCCCTCATTTGAAGCCGCAGCCATACGAAGTTCTGTTCCATCGATTTGGCGTCCACTGCGAGTCAAAATGTTGATGACACCATAAAGTGCATTACCGCCATACATAATGGCACCGGGACCTTTAATAAACTCAATACGGTCAATTGCGTGAATATCGATAATACTTTCATGACCGACAAGGGCCTGATCATAAAGACCATCATTAATACGATGACCGTTGATCATCAAAAGGAATCGAGAGTTATAGTTTGCGGCATCGCTAGTCATACCACGTACGCCACCGTAGCTATAAGTATTGTCTCTGGTGATTGCCACACCTGGCAAACGAGAAATTGCTTCTGCAACCGTTTGGTAACCATAACGAGCAATATCTTCTGCGGTAATAACCGTAACGTTCGCTGGAGCTTCACTAATCAACTGTTTTGTTTTCGAAACCCCAACTACTTCTGTGGCTAATAAATCTTCTAGAGAAGCATCAAATAAATCATCTTGAGCAAGAGCGGGATACGCTAGAGTCGTAGCAAGGGCAAAAACAAGTGATTGGGTTCTATATAAGGTCGGCATATTCAAACAAACATCCAAGCGGTTATGGCTGTAAAGCAGTTATTTTTAAATTGTGGGTAGGTACATGTTAAGCTCATGCAACGAAATGGTATGCCGTACTAATAATTTTTGTAAAGAGCTTAAATCAAATACTTAGAGTGACCACGAACTTTGAGCAATCGAATGCGTAATGAAAGTGAAAAGCTTTAGAGATACTGAGAAATGAAGCAAATCCCTCTAGTATGTGAACTTAAAAATAGTGGTTTATATTAGGAGTATTGAAAGAGAGGCTCGAATACAACAGAAGAAAAAATAGGATGCTATCCCTATCCAGATAAGCAAACGGTCAAAGTTTGCCAAAGAAAAAGTAACTGGGAGCTGGGAGCTGGGAGCTGGGAGCTGGGAGCTGGGCATGATTTAAGTGGCGAAAATAAACATAAAAAAATAGGCAGGTATCAAACCTGCCTATTTTTTATCGATTTCGCGTCAACTGCTCTTTTAAGTTTGGCGGCGTTCCCTTAATGGTTAAGGTGTCCGTTTCTGGATCGTAAAAAATACGCTCGCCAAGTAACATACTGTCAAAGCTAACATTCAAGCCACCACCTGCACCAACATATTTAGTGAGCTTACGTACCGTAGAACGATCCGCTGGGAAGCTATCTTCTAATTGATAACCATGATCTTGGGTGTAATCAAAAAAGCTAGTTCCATCTTGAGCTGCTGGCAACTCACCTGACAATTCGCGAATTTGAACTTCATCACCAGACTTTAGTTGGTCCGAACAATATTCAAATACCTGTTTCTTATAGCTGTTAGCTTCTGATTTTTCGAGTTTTGAATCAGAACAAAAATCTTCAACTGCCTGCATTAGCACTTGGTTTTGTTGTTTTGTATCTAAACCCACTTCAGCTTGTAAGAAATCAAGGAAGAAATCCGCCACTTTACGGCCAACTCGCCCTTTAATATAAGCTAGGTAACGATTTGATTCTTTGTTCGTTTCATAGGTAGAAAGATCGAAACGAGCCGCGATATCCATCTTGCTAAGATCTAAGTAATCCGTCGCACTGATATCCAAACCTTCCGTTACTTTCAGACTCTGATTTGATGGGATAATACCCACAAACAAATAATCAGTTGCCAGTGACTGGTATTCCGCAATCACCAAGATACCTTCATCAGCAAATGGGTACTTTGCTAACTCATCTTTTAATCGTGTTGCACTCAATTGTGAGAAAGCGTAGAAATTTTGCTCTCCAGCACGCATTTGTTGCAACCAGACCTGAAATTCGCTGTCTGATTTAAAGCTGCCAAAGCCTTTACCTGCTTTCGAATTGAACACTCGATGGAGCTCAGCCACTAAGTTTTCACTCGAGGTATCGTTTTCTAGAGATTCGGCACGGAAGTTCACAACCAATTCGTCAGAATCGTTTTTGTGAAGCTGATGTAGGATTACGTTTGAAAGATGAAGACTCATGGTGAAATTTATCGTCGTCTAGGTTTCAGTTGCGTGGCATTGTAGGTTATCATAAGCCGCTTTACTATCACCATTAGAGTCTTTATGCCGATTACATCTAAATACAGCGACGAAAAAGTAGAAAACATCTTGGCCGAAGTAGCCGCAGTGCTTGATAAGCATGGCGCAGGTCCAGATTTGTCGTTAATGATCGCAGGTAACATTGCGACCAACGTAATCAATAAAAATGTCGCAGCGTCTCAACGCAAAGCGATCGCAGAGAAATTTGCTCAAGCACTGTTATCTTCAATTAAAGATAACATTCACTAAGAATAAGAACCGGATAATAGATACAATACATGGTAGACAACGGAAATACATACGGTGAACGCGTATCGCGTTTAGTGGGATGGGGGCATTGGTTTGCCTTTTTCAACATTATCGCAGCGATGCTGATCGGTACCCGTTACATTACTCAGTCACCATGGCCTGAAACATTGCTAGGGCAAGTTTACCTTGCTCTATCATGGGTTGGTCACTTTGGCTTTCTTGTCTTTGCTTTGTATCTGCTCATTCTATTTCCTCTAACGTTTGTTATTCCATCACGGAAACTATTTCGCTTAGTTTCCGTGTGTTTTGCCACTGTTGGCTTAACGGTCTTATTGATCGATACTCAGGCTTACCAGAGCATCAATCTCCACCTCACCCCTGTGGTGTGGGAAGTGTTGTTCAGTGACGAAAGCAGTAATGTGACTGCTGACCTGCAACATCTCTTTGTCGTAATGCCATTAATTTTCCTTGTCGAACTTGCCCTTGCTGAGTGGGTTTGGCGAAAACAACGTAAACTATCGCACAAGCATGTGGGTCGCCCTATTGCTGCGATCTTCTTTGTCAGTTTTATTGGTAGCCATCTAATTTACGTTTGGGCTGATGCTTACTTCTATAGCCCAATCACAGCGCAACAAGCCAATTTCCCAGTCTCTTATCCAATGACGGCCAAGTCATTTATGGAGAAACACGGTTTACTTGATCGTGAAGAATACTTAAAACGTCAAGCAGAAAGCAAAGGCGGAGCGGAACTGGTTCGTTACCCATTAGAAAAAATTGAGTTTAGCCGCAGAGCAAACTCTCTAAATGTCCTCATTGTTAATGTAAACAACCTGCGTGCAGATGCATTAACGGCTGAGCGCATGCCAAATACTTTTAAGTTTGCAAGCGAGAACCTCACGTTCAAAAACCATTATAGCTCAAGCAATGACTCATTTGGCGTGTTCGGCTTGTTCTATGGTTTACCAAGCAGCTATGCCAGCAGTATCAAGGCTCAATCATCTCGACCAGTCATGATTGATACTTTGCTTGATCAAGGCTATCACTTCGGTCTTTTTAGCGGTAACGACTTTGAAGAACCTCTCTATCAAGAGAGTATTTTTGTGGATATGCCAAAACAATCTTTTGACCTCGATGCTGGCAACAGTTCAG
The DNA here is from genome assembly GCF_003605645.1 of Vibrio sinensis. Lineage (GTDB taxonomy): Bacteria > Pseudomonadota > Gammaproteobacteria > Enterobacterales > Vibrionaceae > Vibrio > Vibrio sinensis. The sequence goes on from NZ_QVMU01000020.1 coordinate 18,460, forward strand.
ACATTCAAGCAATTAATGATTGGAGTAATTGGGTTATCGAGCAAAGTGATTCCCCATGGTTCAGCTATATTGAGCTCACCACCGTTGACAACTTCAGTGATTACGACACGAAAGCAAAAGGTAACACGACCGAAAAGCTCTCGATTAACTACTATGAATCGGCAACCAGTGCTGACCGCCAACTTGGCGTTATCTATGACCAAATTAAGGCTCTAGATCTTGAAGAAGATACGATTGTGGTTGTGACATCCAATCATGGTACTGAATTCAATGAAACTCGTACAAATAGCTGGGGCGCAAATACAAATTACAGCCGCTATCAACTACAAGTACCAATGATCATTCACTGGCCGGGTAAAGTGGCAGCAGAATACACCCACAAAACTAGCCATCTTGATTTCTCTGTCACTATTTTACAAGACTTGCTAGGCGTATCTTCAAACCCGAGTGATTACGCTAGTGGCCGTAATTTATTTACAGAGCGCCCTCGTAAATGGATTCTTGCTGGTGATTCTCGTGAGTTAGCGTTAATTACTGACACCAATACTACGGTGATTGATAAGTTTGGTAACTATAAGCTATACGACAGTGAATACCGTCGTTTAACCGATGAAAATCCAGCACTGCCGGTGCTAATGCAAGGCTTAACTGAATTACAGCGCTTTTACACCAAAAGCAATTAAATCATAGTGTTAGTGCTACTAAGCATTGATCTATTCGATTAATCTGTATACATTATTCGTATCGGACTGTAGCGCAGCTTGGTAGCGCACCGTCATGGGGTGTCGGGGGTCGGAGGTTCAAATCCTCTCAGTCCGACCATACACCTTAAAAGGAGAGCTTAATGCTCTCCTTTTTCATATCGTCTCTACTCTATTTCACACTTAAATAGAATGCTCATACTTAGTCTTGATATCACTCCCCATTACCTCACATTAGGATTAGCGGCGTTCTCTGACGTTTCTCATTTATATGGTTCTCTCGACGCTGCGCTATCGTTAATGCACATGAAAGCATAACAAATGAGCATTTGAACTATTATTTACGCCGAAACGCTCATAAATAGAGCAAACAGTAAAAACAGGGGTTTACAAGATATCAGAAGCTCTATAATATGCGCGTCAACGGAGAGATGGCTGAGTGGTTTAAAGCACCGGTCTTGAAAACCGGCGTGGGTTTATAGCCCACCTAGGGTTCAAATCCCTATCTCTCCGCCATATTAGAAGAGCCCGCTGATTTCAGCGGGCTTTTTGCTTTTCATCAAACTCATCATTATAGCGATTTATAATGATGAGAAGCTTCAATCCTCTCACCACATATTCATCATCACTTTAACCACACACAAAATTACGTCACTGAATGATTTGTGCATGCAGATATTTAATAAAGGCGACCGCTTCTTTTGAGAGCTGGCTATTTTTACGGGTTAATATGTAATAAGCGCGATGATGACGAACATGCATCTCTGCAAATGGCATGATTAAAGTATTGCTCTCTAAATGCTGCTGCACTAACTCCTGCCCACATAAAGCCACTCCTAGCCCTGCCATCGCCATCGACATTACAACGTCAGACTCTCCGGCAACATGCCCCTTTTTGGTATCCATGCCTTGAATGGGATAATGTTTATGCCAGTATTTCCAATCACTTGAATCACGTTCATGAAGTAGCACTGCTTTGGCAAGATCTGAGGGAGCCAGTAGGTTGTTCTCTTGCGCATATTGCGGTGAGCAAACAGGAACATAATTTAACCCAAATAAAAACTGAGCATCAAATCCCTCCCAGCGTCCCTCCCCCCACTTTATCGCGAGTTCCGTTTCCGGCAAAAAATCCAGATGATGCGTGGTTAACACTTGGCGAACTAAGACATAATCCAACTGCTTTAAAAAACCCGGCAAATACTGGCTAATGAAAAGCCGACTAAATACCGGTTCTGTCTCGATATTTAAGTTATAACTGTTCGACTTATCATGGAATTCATCCACCACATTAAGTAATGCGTTAAAAGGCATATCAATTTGGTCATATAGACGTTGGCCATCCTCCGTCATGATCACTTTTCTTGAACTTCTAAAAAATAACTTCGTTTTTAAGAGTGATTCGAGTTTCGACACCTGTTGACTGACGGCCGGCTGAGTGAGATGCAAGTCACGGCTTGCTAACGTAAAACTCTGCCTATCAGCAACGGCCTTAAACGCCATAAACCAAGCAAGATGGGGAACTCGTGATACGTGGTTACTATTGGAATGCTCTATCATAAGAAAACGTTATAGATGAATAATAATTTATTGCTTTATGGTACGAAGTTTCTGCTAGAAAATCCATTTCAAACGAATATCCCTACAATCAATAACGTATATTTATATGAGGAACATTATGCATAATGAATCAGCCGTCTTGCCTAGTACCCCTAGGCAAAGTGCAAAGCACGATAAAACTCTCATCTCCATTAGTTTAGTTTTCGTCTTTATTACTATCGGTTTACTGATGATGTACCCAACGGGTTCACAGGAAGCGGCAAAATCGATGTTTAGTGGTTTAACCAATAGTATTGGCTCTGTTGTTCAGCTATTTGGTTTTGCGGCAGTGTGTATTGTGCTCTACGTGGGCTCAAGTAAATTTGGTGATATCAAGCTGGGTGAGGGTGATCCGGAGTACACCAATACAAGCTGGTTATTCATGTTCATTTGTGCAGGGTTGGGCTCTGCAACCATGTACTGGGCCTTTATGGAATGGGCATACTACTACAATGGTATCGGTCTGAATATCCCAGCACAAAGTAATGAGGCTCTACGTACCAGTCTCTCCTACGTGTTCTTCCATTGGGGGATCACGCCTTGGGCTATCTATGCATTAGCATCAGTAACTATGGCCTACCACTTCCATATTAATCGCTCAAAAGGCTTAAATCTTTCAACTCTGGTTTCATCAATTCTGAATCTAGATGAGAACAGTACAGCAAGCCGTGTAATTGGCCGAGTTTTAGACCTTACTTTCCTTTTTGCTACATTTGGTGGTCTTATCCTTACAACGACAGTAACGATCGGTACTGTATCGACGGGGTTCGCTTCACTGTTTGGCATCGAAAACTCTTTCTTACTTAAAACCGGGTTACTTGCACTGGTTACACTAACTTTCACTCTAAGTTCATACATTGGTATTAGTGAAGGACTGCAAAAGATCGCTCATATGGCGTGTGGCATGACGTTCGTATTTGGCCTAATCGTATTGGTGCTGGGTGATACTACTTTCATCATTGATTTCGTAGTGAATTCTCTCGGTTTAACCCTGTCAAACTTCGTTGAAATGAGCCTATTTACCGATGTCACTAATGATGGCACGTTCAATAAAGACTGGACGGTTTTCTACTGGCTATATTGGATCACTTACACTCCTGGCGTTTCAATTTTCGTGACGCGCATTTCAAAAGGCCGAACTATCCGTCAAGTTATTTTCGGTTTAATCGCTGGTGGTTGTGCTGGTTGCTGGTTCTTCTTCGGTAGTTTAAGTGGCTACGCGGTTGATATGTTCGCATCAGACATCATCAACGCACCACAAATTCTCACTACCATCAGTGGTGACTATGCTGTCGCAGAGTTGATTGCAAACCTGCCTATGGGCTCATTCTTATCAGTATTCTACTTTATATTGATGATGGTATTCCTAGCATCACATTTGGATGCAACGGCTTATACCGTCGCTGCGGTAAGTACCAAAGGTCTTAAACAAGGTGAGGACCCTGAACGCTCACTGCGCCTATTCTGGTGCGTCATGCTTAGCTTACTTCCATTAGCAATGCTGTACATCAACGCCTCTCTAGACACTTTAAAAACAGCGGTAACCTTAACGGCCGCGCCATTCATCGTCGTACTTCTTCTTTGTATTGTTGGCTTAAAGAAATTCTTGTCTAGCCATAAATTTGTGGAAAATAAATAATGAAAATTACTGATATTGAAGTAATTCACCTACGTGTACCTAGTCAAGATGAGATTTGTACTTGGGGCGAAGATGCTGTCATCGTAAAAGTGATTACCGATTGCGGAATCATCGGTGTAGGCGAAGCTGACTCTTCTCCAATGGTGGTAAAAGCGTGTATTGAAACGCCAAACTCAAACCTATACTGCTATGGCTTAAAAGCACTATTGGTTGGTGAAAACCCACTAGAAATTGAGCGTCTATGGAATAAGATGTACTGGGCTTCTAACTACATGGGTCGCCGTGGTGCAGGTATTCATGCTATCAGTGCTATTGATATCGCACTTTGGGATATCGCAGGACAATATTACCAAGTGCCAACTCACACTCTGCTAGGTGGTAAATATCGCGACAAAATCCGTGCATACGGCACTTTTATTCCAGCAGACCGTCCAGAAGATAACCGCGAAATTGCAACGAATCTTGTGAAACAAGGCTTCACTAGCATTAAATTTGGTGGTGGTGTCTTTGGTGATGACCCAGACACTGACTACGAAATTGTTCGTCATGTTCGTGAAGCGGTGGGTGATGATATCGAAGTGCAAATTGACTTAGCATCTAAATGGGCCACATGTGGTCATGCGATGGAAATGTGTCGTCGTCTTGAAAAGTTCAATTTGAACTGGGTAGAGGAACCTGTACTTGCAGATTGCCTCACTAGTTATGCAAAACTATCAAACAAAGTCTCTCAAAAATTAGCTGGCGGTGAGTCTCTAACAACCCGTTTCGAGTTCGCTGACTTTCTTGAGAAGTCGCATGTCGATATTGTTCAGCCAGACATCACTCGTTGTGGTGGTATTACCGAAATGAAGAAGATTTACGACATGGCACAAATGCATGGTACTCGCTTGGTTCCACACGGTTTTAGTACCGGCATTTTACTCTCAGCTTCAGTGCATTTTTTAGCCTCGTGTGAGCACGGTACCTTGATGGAATACTCACAAAGCGACAGCCCACTATTTACCGATTTAGTATCAAATCAGCTGCCGTTCGAAAATGGTTTTGTACCGGTTTCTGATGCGCCGGGATTGGGAATAGAACTCAACGAAGATTTAATCGCGAAATATCGCGTTGAGATTTAATCAGTCGTAAGTAGGACTGATGATATTGCCCCCCAAAAGGGATGCTATGCATCCCTTTTTCAATAGCCACAAGTCTATGAATAGTTAGGTTCGATACGAATCTCTGAAGATCTCGTCCACTGGCGCCGTGCCAATTTTCCCGATAAATACCAAATCAAACACGTTAATGGGATACTTACTAAGCCATCAACTGCATAGTGCCAACCAAGTGCAAAAGACCCAATAAAAATAATGACTAGATAAACCCAGAAAAACCAGCCCAACTTTCTATTTACGCTACTAACACTTAAAGCCATTTGTGTCGCAATCGAAACATGCATACTTGGCATCGCTGAAATACCACTACCTAGCATCTCTTTATCTTGGATATATGCTTGCCACAAGTTTTCTTGAGTTTGCACTGCAAATATTCCGAAAGAACCTTGCTCCTTAAGCCATATGTCATGATTTTTAAGTCGCTCCATCAGTTCAGCATAAGTCTGATTGCTAGGTTCAAGATTTTCTAAGAATGCAGGCCCTGCCGATGACAAAAGCATTGCCATTATAGTACCAATAAAAAACCAGCATAGTATCCAACTCAGAATGGCTTGTGTGCGATTATTACTTGGGGGAGCGAGCAAGAAATAACACAAACAGCCCCATAGCAGAAGAAACCACACATTATAGAAGCAATTAAGTATCATGATGTGATATGGGGAATCAAAGACGCTATGAACTAATTCCCATGGAGAGTGACCAAAGAAAAACCATAAATCCATCTCATAGAACAAAGTGTCATACTGAAAAGGCTTAACCAATGGAATTAAACCTTTCATCGTAGAGAAGCTAGAAATAACTAAACTTAACGCTGTTAGCAGAAAAAAAGACGCTATAATTCTAGCTCGGCATTCATATATAGCTAGTAGCTTATTCCTATAACATAGAAGCGGCCTAGGCTCTCTTCTACAAGCCAAAACAAAAAAATAAATCGTTGCCGAAATCATGATTGAAACAGGTACTACAAGAATAACCCCAGACATATAAGAAAATAGAGAAAGGCGACTAGTGTGTCCATGTAGATATGCAAATAAAGCAACACCTAATACGACCACACCCATTATAATATAGAGGAAAAAATCACACTTTATATAACTAGCAATGTCTTTCCCCTCTTTTTTTAGACTACTATACCATTTAAATTCTAGAATTCTTCCCATATAATCACGCCAACTCGCTCACTTAGTTATAGTTATAGTTATAGTTATTAATGTTTTTTATTTCAGGGCGAAAACATGTGTAAATAGCCAATACAACATACTCTTGTATCGGCTATAGTTAATTACTTATGACACCTTACTTTGGATTAACTGAACTATAAAGTTCCAATTTCCACTCGGCGATTTTTCTCTCGCCCTTTCGCATCATTATTCGAAGCGATAGGCTTAGTTTCACCAAAACTAGTCACTTTCACTTTCTCTTTATCCACACTCTGATCCACTAAGTACTCTTGTACCGATTCAGCACGTTTCAAACCGAGAGAAAAATTATAACCTTTCGATCCAATCGAATCGGTATGCCCTTTTAACTCAATTTGCTTTGGCGATAAGCGAATTTTTTCAATTAAAGAGTCTAATATTGCAACCGACGTCGGGGTGAGTCGGGCACTGGCAAAATCAAAGTACACTCGACCATCAACAGCATTTAACGCACCTTGAGAGACAAAGTACTCGACACACTCTTTCTGAATACCCAAATTTTGCATTTCTGAGGCTAATACCTGCTCTGGCGGAAGGCCTCCTTTTGACTCAACTCTCAGAGCGCCACCTTGCAATAACGAAACTTGTGTTGAACTATCAATCGTTACTTCTTGCTTGATGCTTACGTTAGGCTTTCCACATACCGTGATTAACTTATCATTATCAACTTGTGCGTAGGATAAAGTAGAAAATAAACACAACATCACCCCTGAGGCGTTGACTAACCGACTTGTCATAAATATTCCTTAATCTATTTAAGATGCCCGATTTCTTCTGCAATCAGGGATAGTATTTTATTGAGAATTTCTTGTTTGTTTTCAGCATAAAGGACATTATCTGGGCCTACACACCTATCAAGAGCGATATTCGTGTCTCCCTGTTCATAATCAAAACCGATAACATACATAGTAGTTTCAATGCCATTTTCTGATAAATCATTCTTAATTATTTCACATAGTCCATTTTCCATGACTAGCTTCTTTCCGATCGTTTCATAAGTTCGACTAGAATAGCGTGTACCTTGAGGGCCTTTTTGCCCAATCGGGGTATGCTCAGCACTATCTACGCCATCGGATAAAATGACTAATAGCTTTTTCTTGTTAGAGCCAGTTTTTAATATTTTATAGGCTTCTATCAAACCGAGATAAGATGCCGTCCCTCCTAGAGGTTTAAATTTTTTAATTTGAGAAGTGAATGCATTATTACTATTACCTGGCAGAATATCATCGGTTAATGAGATGCTATAAAAATTTGCTCCTCTTGTATTGCTCGTATCAACCGCACACCGACTGTCATTAGCGTAACTCATCGATTTCAAATCATAGATAGTATTTAAATAATTAACTTGACCATTATTATAATTAAAACGTAGATGTTCTACATTACCTATTCCATTTATCACTGTGTAATTTTGTGGGCAATTTTTTTTATCTTCTTTTCTCCGAGCATAGTGGCTATAGGGAGCAATTCCTATGGTATTAATTTTATCGGGTATTTTTAAATCATTAAAATTATCCAATTCAATCGCCACATCTTCAATAATATCAAGTAAATCTTTATATTTAGCTCGAGAACCGCCTCCCCATGGCTTATCCATAGAACCAGAAAAATCCGCAGCAAGAACCACGTCAATAGAATTACTTTGGTATTTTCGAGCGGTACTTGCCCCTGCCACTTCGATTTCATCACCAAAACCAACAATGACATCGTTACCCGGGAACCAAGCATCATATTTCAATGAAACTTGAATATCATATTGGAAAAAACGATGTCCATCCGGGGTGCAGTCTGGTACTTGTTCACAACTTTTCCTGATGATCTTTAAGTTACTGAGATCAGCAGGCGTGTTTATCTTTTCTTCAGGGAAATAGGCCGATATAAAGTCTGTTGCAATTTTCCTATTCACTTCACTGCCTAAATTACCCTCGCCTTCTGACTCATTTTGGTCTGCATGAGCAGAGATCGCCAAAGCCGCAGCTTCTGTCGCATCTTGTAAACGTGCTTTTTGTTGCAATGCTCGGGCACCATCGCTACCTAGCATAAAAACACCAAACAGCACAGGAATGACCATCGCAAATAAAATAGAGGCATGACCTTTCTGATAACGTTTAACTGTCATTTTCCTTACCTCCCAATAATCACGGCATGAGATTGAACGCGAGAAAACTCCATTCCAAGAAGATCACCAATCCAGTTATCCGTGTCATAGCAAAGAGTGACTCGATACAAGGTCGATCGTCGCCCCCATGTGGTAATTTTTGACAAATGCGTCATTTCATTAAGTGGTTGATGGGCTGTGCATTGCAGTCCAATTGAAGTACCACCGGCATAAGGAAAAACTCGATACGTGGGAAATTGTCGCGAATCAAATGTGACAGCTTCTACTAAGTACCCAAATTTTTTCGCGTCAAACTGACTGATGGTTCTTGCTAGCGATGAGCGAGCAATGTTAATAACCGTATTGACGTTATTTTCAGTTAACTCATAGTTTTCATCATAAAGTTGAGTGCGCTCTTTGATGATATCGACCATTGAATAAGAGAGACGGTCAAGCTTACCTTTATAAGATAACTTGATAATCACATCACCGCTAAATACAAATAATAAGCTAAACACAAGGCCAATAATGGCAAACTCAACGGTAAAATTCCCTCTCTGCTTAATAGCTGAATTTGTCACGTTCATACTCCTGTATCACGATCACTTCACGAGAAAATAATTGGTCTTCATTAATAAAATAATTAAACATTGGCGAATGTTTATAGTTAATTCGATAAATAGCAATCGCACTATCTTTAGCGGTACCACACTCACTTTCTGACTCCCCCTCAGCAATAGGACAATAGTCATCATTCAATTGTTCTAAATCTGTGGGTGTTTTTAAATACTGGATCGAAAAAACAAATTTAGCCGGATCAATAAATTGAGCCCATAAAGAATCACTCTTATTCAACGCGTTACGAAATTGTTCAGAATAACTACTCGAACAGTTATTACCTGTACAAACTTCTTCAACGGAATCATCAAGCCGAGTCGAACGAGAAGCTTCGCTCACTGCCAGATCTGAAACTGCCGATATATACGACATATAACTGATTTCAACCCAGGCCATACACATCCACCAAAACAGCATGAAGCCCATGACAAACTCAATCATTGCAACCCCTCGCTGCTTACTTTTGATTCGTTTCATCAATTACTCCACAACCGTTCCATTGGCCACGGGAGCTATAGTTTTATCTCTCTTAGATAACGCTTCTTTATTTGAATTAAGAGATAAAACTGAACTGCTCTTTAAAGCTTGATAAATCTGCTCGGCCTGTGTTTCAGTTAATGATTTATCCAAACCATCAAAAACAAACTCTCTTTGACCATTTTTTGCCATTATTAGCATCAAGTTCGCTTTTAACTGTGGATCAGTTTGCTCATCAGACAACAAGACCGCCAAACGCTGTAGTGCTTGCAAATTATCGCCCTCGAGCATATCCAACAAGGCTAGGTTGTTCTTCACTTTGATATCGTCATAAAAACTTGTTCGAGCGGACTCAAACATTGTTCGAGCTTTAGCTAACTCACCCTGCTCTGCGTAAATAATACCGAGTAAATTGGCAACTTCACCGCTGCGTTGTTCACCTGGCAACGCTGCAATAAGAATCGCTTCAGCATTTTGGTAGTCCCCCATATCCATATAGGCTTTACTGGCGATAATATCGCTTTCCAAAGAGGTATTCGGCTTATCTATCAGAGGACGAATAGTAAATAGAGCCGATTCAGGATCTAAGTTACTCAAATACGTTTTGGCTAGTTTTTGACGAAACTCTGTCGATTCTCTCTCTTTAAGGTGGCTCTTATAGAACTCGATAAGCCCCACTTGGTTGTTCGCTGCCAACAATATTTTTTCTTGTGTCTCAACATTAAGTGGGGCCGATTTAGATTGAGGTATAGCGCCCGATGTGACGCACCCTTGAATCAAAACAAGTAACAATATTGATAAAAAACGACGGTTTTTAATAATCACCGGCAAACATCCTCATCACACCTGGTACGGCAATTAATATCACAATCGGGATCATGATAAACAGAATCAAAGGAATAGACATTTTAGCCGCCAATTGACCAATTTTTTCTTCAATATGCAGCATGGTGACCTTTCGAATATCAGAAGATAAGGTTGTCAAAGTCATGTATATCGAAGAGCCATATTGCAGACTCTGTTTTAATGTCATCACAAAACTGCGCATCTCTGGCGTCGGAATATGCGCATAAAGCTCATCTAACGCTTTATCCAACCCCACAATATGTGCGCGTTCGTTAGTTCGTTCCAAAAGTCGAGCTAACTTAGGATCAAAGCTTTTCATTTCTGAAGCCAAATACGCCATGGATGATTCAATCGTCATCCCGGTTTGTACACATACTGCTAATAAGTCGATCAAATAGGGCAATTGACGAGTCATATCAGAGCGATATTTTTTGACTCTAGAATCCAAGACCGAGTCAGGCACAATCAATATTAGAATGACCCAGATTGACATAATCGCGATAAGCGTCATGGGTTCCACGGTTTCATAACTCATAAAAGTAATGATACCGCCACCAATAAAAAGTACCGCAAACTTTAATGGTAAATATAGATGTGCATATTTAAACGAATAAACCCCAGCATCTGAGAGCTTTTGAGTAACCTCTGCATTATTGGCCGCAAGTACATTTGGTATCGCGTTATCTAACCAATCGATAAATTTCTCAGGCTCTTTATCTTTACTTTTTGGTGCTAGGTATTTGTTTATATATTTACGCTGTTTCTCTTTACGCAAAGAAACCAATAATAAGGCCACACCAAAGAAAATGAAGCACAGTGCAATAACAGATGATTGTCCAATCACGCTTCCACCCCCTTCATCAGTCGCCACACGATAAACATACCGATACACTCACTCACGATCACATAATATAAGATATAGCGACCATCTGGATTAAACATGACGTACTCATAGTTTTCCGGGCTAAGAAACTGCAACAAAAACAAGAAAATAAAGGGTATTGCACCTACAATTTTTGCAGATGCGCGAGCCTCAGCCGTTAAAGCATATTTCTTTTTATCTACAGCCCTGGCGTCAAACATTAGTCGATTAAGGCGTGACATGACATCCTTAAGCTGACCACCTCGTTGCATATTTGCACGCATAGTAATGATAAAAAAGTAAAACGATGGAAATGGAAAACGCTTACAAGCTTTACGGAAAACCGCGTCAGGTGATTCTCCCATTTGCAACCGCTCGCCCATGAGCTTAAACTCAGCGCCTACTTCACCATCTAAGGTTTTCCCTACATAAACAATTGCATGAGTCAAACTCTCACCTGAACTCACGGCACTCGTCAGCATATTTAGGGCATCTGGAAAAGCACTATCAAATGCGGCTCTTTCACGATTTTGTAGCCAAACGTACCCCAGATACAAACCGGCTATCTCAATTAAAAGCACGACAGCCCAAAGGTGAGTACGCACAAAATTATTATTGATATAAATAGACAAAAAGCCGAGTAGAGCAATAAAAGCAATTAACTTAATAACAGCTCCAGAACCAAGCTGTCTATTTACATTACGAGCCAAGCGCAGCACTTTTTGTCGCCATGTTTCATTAGATAACGAATTTAGGTTAATCGCTTTACCTTGCCCAAGATCGCGAGTCGACTCCCCTAACTTCATTTGCTTGAGGTAACGTTTCGTGGTCTTTTTATATTTAGGCGTAGCTACATATAACAGTAGCAATCCACCAAAAATTAAACTCAGCCATGCCATTAGTCAGCTCCTGAGAAGCCAAAAATTGAGTTCAAATTCCCTTCTAGACCAAAAAAGCGTGCTTTTTCGACTAGAACAGAACGTTTCATTAATCCTGAGGATAAGAAATTGCCGGTAATTTTATCGTCACCTTCCCTAATCGGAGCAGGCTCAAAGCGAAAAATCTCTTCCATCACAACACTAGAACCCTCCAAGCCAACGACTTCGGATATGCTCATTACTTTTCTGGACCCATCGTGTAAGCGACTAATTTGAATCACTAAATCTACCGCACTAACAATGGTTCGACGAATGGCCTCGAGTGGGAGATTGCTGTTTGCCATCATCACCATAGCTTCAACACGAGCTAACGCATCCCTGGGCGTGTTCGCGTGTAATGTCGACATAGAACCATCATGTCCGGTGTTCATTGCTTGCAACATTTCAAATGCTTCACCACCACGACACTCCCCGACAATAATTCGGTCTGGACGCATACGAAGAGAGTTAATCACTAGATTTCTTTGATCAATAGCCCCTGTTCCTTCAATACCTGAGGTTCGTGTTTCCAATCGCACCACGTGGGGCTGAAGTAACTTAAGTTCTGCCGCATCCTCAATCGTCACAATACGTTCTTTCTCTGAAATAAATTGAGAAAGGGCATTGAGCATGGTGGTTTTCCCTGAGCCGGTACCACCAGAGATCAGGATATTCAAACGACAACGAGCCACAATCATCAGCACTTTTGCCATCTCTGGGCTCATAGCGCCAAACCCAACCAGCTGTTCAAAATCGATACTCTGTTTTTTAAACTTACGTATTGATACCGATGTCCCATCAATGGCAATGGGAGGAATAACAATATTGACACGGCTGCCGTCTTGCAAACGGGCATCACAGGTCGGTGATGAATCATCAACACGGCGACCAACACGTGCAGCAATGCGTTTTGCGATTTGAAGCAGTTGGTCTTCATCAATAAAAGTAATGGATGATTTTTCTACCAAACCATTACGTTCAATAAAGACATTGTTATGCCCATTAATCATAATGTCAGAGATGCTTTCGTCATCCATTAGTGGTTGTAATGGACCTAGGCCAAGTAATTCATCAATCAGGCTCTTGACATATTCACGTCGAACAACGGTTGCGACAGAATAATCTTGACGCTCAATCAATACGTCAATCGCCGTCGTGATTTGATCTGTCAGTTGCTCTCTTGTCAGTGTGTTAACGACATCAGCTTCAAGGGCATCATATATTTGCTGACGTAAGACAATAAAAATACTACGCGACTGGTGTTGAACCATGAATAACCTCTAAACCTAACGCTTACGTGAAAACCAAGCTGCAATACCCGTTTTTCTTGGCTTAATACTTTCACCTAGAATCATGGAAATCAGTTGTAAAATAGGTCGAGCAATGGGTAAACGAGAATTGAACAATGACCCACCATCCAGCACATGCTTTAACATGCTCGGTTCAAAAGGGATTTCTACATCTATCTTTCGTTCTAAAACCACTTCGATTTCTTTATTAGAAAGCGGCTCGGCCTTAGTTGGTTGAATATGATTTAACACGATAATTTTACGTGTATTTTTACTCTGCTTATCAAGCAGTTCGAGCACCTTTTTAAGTTGACGAACACTTGAAACAATCGGTGTAAACACCAAAACCGCGGTATCAATTTTTTCAGTCAGATATTGATAATCAATATTGGTCTGGCAACTTTTCGACATATCTTCAACAATAAAGTTATGTTGTTCGGCCAATAGTTCTTCTAATGAGCGCGTATACTCTTTCAATTCATGAGTTTGATGGACGTCTGAACCGACTGAGAGTAACGATAACAAATCGTTGACTTTTCGCGTCATACTCAACGCATAAGTCTCATCAAGATCATTACCAATCCCAGATATCGTCGCTGGTTTTTTTTCAAAGCCATCAAGCTTCAACAAAATGTCCAAGTTACTGGCATAGTAGTCGTGATCAACCAAAAGGCACTTGGCATGATGCTTATCCGCCAGACCAAATACTATCTCTGTCGCAATAACGGACGTACCAACGCCACCTTTGCAGCCCCAGACTGAAATGTTTTTTGCGACACGTTTTTTACCTAAGCCTTGCTCTCTTTGGCGGTTATTACGGACATTCTTTACGAATTCAATTAGCTCTTCTTTAGATACTGGCCAAAAAAGATAATAAAAACCCATCTCTTTTAAATTTCGGATCGTCGAAATCGCATCTTCCTGACCAATAACAATCACAGAGGCACTATTTGGGAGTAAATGACTGATCCGACGCATATCTTCGGTTACATTTTGCGACTGATTTAATTCAACCAGAGCAATTTCGACGTTCGCTTCTCTAACGTAAGATTGGATATCCGCATCTTTATTAGTCACAAAGCTAGGTAAAGGGATCCCCTCAAACCGGAAAGCATTCTCAATTAATAAACGGCACTCTTGAGTTTGCGTAAATGCGACACAAGAGAAACTAATGATCTCTTTTGACTTTTTTTCAACTTTATTTAGAGAGTCTAAAATATCTAACATTTACCACTTCCCGATTAGTCTTGGAGTTGATTGGTGCTACCCAACGCATCCTGTGGGTGTGTCATTGAATGCCAAAGGTTGCTGTTAACAGCACATCCCATGGGTTGTTTTTGAAAGTGACCAACAATCATTGGATTACATATAGGGGTGACTGTTTTGTATGAGAGTATTTGAACTCGCATATCAAATTTGTTGAGATCTTTTTTCTCTTCCAAAAAAACATTATCTCTTTCCGCTCCGCGTTTAATTAACGCGTTGCGCCAATCTATTGCCTTATTCTTACCGGTACTATTGGCATAAAAGAACGTCACAGATTGAGTTAGCAAAAGATCTTGATGCTGCTTGCTAAAACGTTGCCACTCTTGCTGAGCCGCTTTCATTTTTTTCTTATTTAACATCAGTGACATTTCATAACGAACTGGATAAACGTCGACAGTAACCCCAGAGTTTTCAGGGGCCAATGGTGCACACCCTAGAATCAAGAATGTCATCAAAGCTAGCGTAATAAATCGCATCATTTCTTAAACCCTCCTGTTGCCAAAATATCGTGAGCACGCTGCTCAACGAGCGGCGTATAATCATTCGATATGCCTAAATAACGAGATAAGTTATAAGTTCGAATCATTGAGGGAAGTTGAACCTGACTTGGCTCTACCGGTTTCACTAAATTCACCGTTGCCACTATCACCAACTCTGTTTTATTACGTGAAGTTTCGGTATGACGAAATAGCGAGCCAAGAATTGGAATATCACCGATGTAAGGCACCTTTCTCAATAATTCGACATCTTCAGAACTGAGCAAACCAGCAAGAACGAAGCTTTGTCCATTACCTAATTCAATCGTCGTTTTCGCACGACGAGTTTTCAATGCAGGTAGACTAAACAACTCATCAGCATACTGTGTATCAAGTGAGCTGACTTCCGGCTGCAGCGACAACTTAATTTTGTCATCACGAAGTACTTTAGCCACCATATCGAGACGAATACCAAACTCTTTAAACTGTACGTTGGTGCCGCCATCAACCACTGTTACGACGGGAATTTCACCACCAACTAAGAATGAAGCGCTCTCACCAGAGATAACGGAAAGATTCGGTTCGGCAAGAATTTGTCCAATCGAGTCATCCCCAACTGCCGTTATAGTTGCTAGCAAATCATTCGCACTAAAATCAAAAATAGGATTAACAAAAACACCCGCGGTGCGGCCAGCAGAACCGTACTGAACACCAAAATTTTCCATGAAACTTTGAGAAACTTCTGCAATTGAAAGCTTAACATTGACCTGTTTTGTCATTGCGATTTCAATTTGATTGACGATTCCTGCGTATTTACGCTTAGTCATAAAGTCAATGACTTCATCTTCACCCTCATCTTTAGTCCAGACATGAGTGGTTTTTTCGACATCTTTCGACAGCAATTCGCCAACTAAATCATTAATACCGTCTTTCTCTGCCGCCGTAGCCACAGTACCTTTCAATACGACTTGCTTACCGATATTGCTCACTGTGACATTAGAGCGAGGAAAATGCAGACGCACTTGCTGAATAATTTCGTCAAAGCTTTGGTTTACCACTAGTTTCTTACTTACTAAGGTTTGAGCATTCTCATCAAACAACATTAAACTTGTGGTACCAATTTTTTTACCAAAGACAACAATCTTGGTTCGGTCGATAACCTGATAATCAGCCACACTAGGATCAGAGATAAAGACCGTATCGATAGCTTGACTGGTTACTACCGGTTTTGCTTCCCCTTCCATCAAATAGATTGAGCCACTTGCACTGACTGAGAATGCAAGAAAACTGAACATTAGGCTAAAAAGGCTCGTAAACAAGCGTTGCATGTGAGTAATCCTTACCGTTAATTTACAACAATATTTGCAGCTCTTAACTCTTTAATGGCTTTAAAGTCAGGTAAAACATCACCCGAATCTGCTTGTATTTCGCTTGGCTTGTAATTACCAATCGATTTATGAATTTCGATTTGTGATATTTTCTTCGCAATCGTTAATACCGCGACTTGCTTTCGGTCTAACTCTAAAATCAGATAATTCTCCAACTGATTTTTGTTAGCAGAACCGCTCTTGATTTCTCTTTTCTCAACTTTAAGTACTTTGATATTAGTGAGAACCGCCGTTAAAGAAATTGTCTGTTTTTTTCTCTCACTTAATTCTGAATCAAAGCCACCAACTCCTGTTAAAGCCAACACATCGACATGAGTTCCAGCAGATATAATCCCACCAACGATTGAGTCTGGTGACACTTTAACCGGATAAGGCACATTATTTTTCGAGATGATCAAATCGATATATTCTGGGCTTGATGGTGGGATCAGGTTCGATGGGTAAACGGTTTGGTCTTGAAGCATGTCGTTTCGATAAACTGAACCCGGCTCATATTCAAATAAAGCATCGCTGTTGATTCCAAGCTTATTCGCTTCAACCTCTTGGAGACTAACAATCTCAAAGTCACTCATTTTAACCACTTGACCTTGAGTTACCTTTGGCTGTGAAATTCTATAAATTTTATAAAAAACCTGCGGCGCTTCCGTTATTTTATTTTCGATCGTTGGAAGTGTTTTATTTTGAAAAAACACCCCAAACAATCCGGCACCAATAGCCATAATGGCGATAAATATGAACAACTTCGAACGCATATTTTGTCCTTAGAGTGATGCGGCAACACATAATAGACCGGATAGGCAGACTGGAATTCCGTAAGGTAAGCCTTTGCTCCATACCTTGCTCATATCTGTTAGATAGCCATACAATAAGTAGAACCCAGCGAGAACCCCTCCAGACAATCCTATTAAAACAAGGAATAACAACAAGTAATTCTCTGAAACTGCAGGTAGAAATGCGAGACACAGCTTAAGATCGCCCCCACCCCAGAAATTAAATCGGTAGAGCAATAGACAAACTACTACCAAGGCCGAAGCTTTTGCTATCCAAGTAAAACTGTAAGGTACTGAGCTAATTAAAAAAGCAATAACAAAAATGGCAACACATACTCGATTCGAAATCGTTCGATATCGAACATCACCTACTACTGAAATAATCGATAGGATGGCTAAACTTAGCCATCCTATCAGTAGAAAACTAGTATTAATCAAAAATTAAATCGTCAATTTGAGCTGCTCGTTTTCTCTATTAATTTGCTTTAGAAATATTACCAGAGATAGTGCTCACTGCACCTTTCAACGCTGATTCCAGGCTATTTTCTTCTCCAGAGAACACCACTAGAACGATCGCTGAAATAGCCACGCCAATAATCGCGTATTCAATCGCCGTAACACCACGACGATCGTTAATAAAATTTTCTGTGCATAATTTTGCTTTAACATAAAGACCAGTAAACATAATAAACTCCAAAGAATAGGTATGTATAAATTGCAATTCTGAAATTCACATTAAATTTAGAATTGTGGCGATTATATTCACCGTCAAAACATTGTCAAATCTGGTCCAGCAACTTATTTTATCGCTACATACAAGATTATCAATCTCATATTTAAGGCAAAAAAAATCCGAAAAAGCGTTTGCTATGTGAAGTGCATCACATCAAAAAATCGTGATATTTAATTTCCCACCCTCAGTTTTTCCAATTTTTAAAAAATACAAATTTTAATAAAATTAATTTTGCGACGCATATCAATAAAAATAACATTAAAGTATTTCATTAAAGTGATGTTTATTTTCATCGCGAATTAACAGAGCTAAATTTACATTATCTCGCCAATTTAACAAATAAAGAACGAAATTTAGCCTACAAGTTATAATTCCTAGCTCGTAACCATTGATTTTATAAATAATCAAACAAAAGCACTATCAACCGAATATCAAACACAATGTAGATGAACAATAAATAACCCATAAATAAAACTGGTAATAAAATATGGCGTTTAATTAATCGCTGATGAAAACAGCAGATAATACACAAAAATCTTATGTCTAACGTAATAGACCATAAAGTCTAGATTCCAATCACTCGACCTTTGAGCAATAAAGGTCCTTGCTCCTCAATAAATACACCTCCGTCATTTAATTGACTCAACTATCAATTAAACTCATTCGCTCTTGTATAACTAAATTTACTCTCTGAAAAAGCAAACAAGATGTTTGTCTTTATACTCATTCAAGCTGCTTTAAATAATTGATTGGCGGCAATTTCAGTGAATCACAAATTGAACTAGTCGGCGTGCTGTTAGAAACACAAGTACTGACCGTTAAACAAGTACTATCAATCGTAAAATATTCTTTTGCTTACCTATACCCAGTAACCTCAAGGTGCTTGGTTCAGAGAGAATGACTTAGCTTGCAGACAAGGTAACGAATTGAAGATCTAGTAGCTCTAAATCAAAATTCGTTAATGACGTATGCGAGCCAAGACAACCAACCCTTTGGGAGTTTGGGTATATATCAGCTATCAACTTAACGCTATACTTGCGGGAAATAATCACATTAACTGGGAGATACTCCTTTATGTCTCTATTTAAAAAGAGTCGAACTGTTGCACTGTGCCTCGTATTAATGACCTCTTCTTATACGATGGCTTCTTCTTTACCATTATCGCCAGAGAAGATTCAGCAGCCTTATCCTAATGTGTCAATTACAACACTCCATTCAGCCAAAACGCTAATCAGCGAATTCGATCGCCACTATTACCAACTCAATAAAGTTGCTACTAGTAATTCGTTGCCCGCTTTTTTTGTAGAAAATCTGCCCGATAACTTAAACTCACTGCCTGTCGAACAAAAAACCTCTGGGTTTATTCGTTTGCTATTACCTACAATTAGCGACGTCAATACTCATATTCTTGAAGTGAGAGACGCTCTGATTGCGATAGCTAAAAAGCCCAAACATGATTGGTCTCACTCAGAGCAAGTATGGGTCGACAATCTAATCAAAGAATACAATGTGAAATCGGGAGAGATTCAAGACTTGTTGATGCATGTGGATATTATTCCCGTCGGAATGGTTTTAGCGCAGGGTATTGATGAAAGTGGGTGGGGAACCAGCCATTTTGCTATTGAAGGCAATAATCTTTACGGTGAGCACCTGCCGTCAAAAGGTGGAAAATACCTGACTACACCGGGAGGTCACGTTAAGGTGGCAGCATTTGACAACTTATTTGCAGGTACTGCGAGTTATATGCATAACCTCAACACTACCGAGGCATATAAAGAACTTTGGCACCTTCGCCATAAACTGCGTCAGCAAAACAACCTAACGGGTCACGAACTAGTGCAAGCTTTGTCACATTACTCGACACGTGGTCAAGCTTATGTTGATAACCTACGTGCATTAATTAAACACCACCAACTTGACCGATTTGATCATGTCCATCTTGATGATGCCAATACTGTAAGAATCCGCTTTACTAAATAGAGTATTACCAAGTGTCAAAGACTTGAAGATGAAGATGGGAATAAGCGGCTAGCCACGCATCTTTATCAAACTCGATACATGTCGGGGAGAATGGATAACCATCTCCCCGACTTCAGCTTTCAGCGGCTTGAGACTAAAGGGGAAAGAAGTAAATGTTGACCTATTTTCGTTATTTCGCTTTTTTCTTAGCGAAGCTACGCTTCTTTCTTTTAAATGCGGGACGCTCAACTGGAGGAAGTTGCCTCAATGAGTCTGGCACGGGTTCCGACTTCACTCGCTGCATCAATCCATCGATGCGTTGTTGCAGAGCTAACATAAACGGTTGATAAGCTTGATTGCGCTCTGCCATTCCTTGTAATTGATGCTCCCAATGAGCTGTCATGTCTGGGTAGGTAGAATCGCTTGGAAGCGCATGTATTAGTCCTCGCCCAGCCGGCGAACTCAAAATAGCTTTACCCTGCCTTTTTAATAACTGACGCTTAAATAAGGTATCTAAAATACCGGCTCGCGTCGCTTCAGTTCCTAAGCCATCGGTATCTCTCAGAATTTTCTTCAGCTCTTTGTCTTCAACAAAACGCGCAATCCCCGTCATGGCTTGTAGCAATGTGGCTTCGGTAAAGTGGCGTGGTGGTTCGGTTTTCTTATCGCTAATCACACTCTCCCGACAAGTCAGAACCATACCTTTACTTAAAGGTGGTACCGCATCAACTCCCGTATCCTCTTCTTCTATTTTGCCTAACAGAGTTTTCCAACCAGGAACGGTCAGTTGTCGACCTTTGGCAATAAATAAACCACCAGCAATCTCAAACTCCAGTTTTGCTTCTGCATAGAGCGCCGCTGGATAAAACTGCATTAAATATTGGCGAGCAATTTGGCTATAGATCTTTACTTCATCACCGGAAAGTCCATTAGCTGAAGATTTCTTGGGTGTGGGAATGATTGCATGGTGCGCATCAACCTTGCTGTCATTCCAAGCTTTGGATTTCAACGACAAATTAGCACCATTAACCGCAGTAAGCAGATCTTTAGCGTTAGTTGCTATTGCTTCGCAAACGCTTTTTGCTTGAGTGTAGTGTTCTTGGGGTAAATACCGACTATCTGAACGAGGATAAGTAATAAGTTTATGCTTCTCATACAAAGATTGGCAGGTATCCAAAACTTGTTGAGCACTCATTCCAAAGCGTTTTGCCGCATCAATTTGTAAAGCTGATAAAGAATATGGAAGCGGAGCGGACTGCTTAGTTTGTTTCTGTTCAGAGTCCGTAACTGTTGCTGGTTGATTTTTAATTCGTTGCGCTACATTTTCAACGAGTTTTCTATTGAGCACTCGCCCCTCATCATCTTGCCAAGGCTGACAAGCTTCACTCGGTTTCCAACGAGCTCGAATATCAAAACTAATACTTCCCTCTTGATAAGGGATCATCGCATGCAACGTAAAGTAATCACGTGGAATGAAGTTCTCGATCTCTTCATCCCGGCGCACCACTAAGCCTAGAATCGGAGTTTGAACGCGACCAACCGATAAAACCCCCTGATAACCCGCTTTTTGACCAAGCAAAGTATAAGCACGAGACATATTCATACCATAAAGCCAATCGGCACGAGAACGAGCAAGCGCAGAAACCGATAAGGGTACAAATTCACGATTACTGCGCATTTGAGAAAGAGCACGTTTTACCGCTGGTAAGTTCAAATCACTGATTAATAATCGCTGGACCCTCTCTTTCTTTGCTTTGCTGACTTTACAATAATCCAGCACTTCATCGACCAAGAGCTGCCCTTCTCTATCTGGGTCACCGGCATGGATGATTTCTGTCGCGTCTTTGAGCAGTTTTCGTACCACTGTCAGTTGCTTACTCGCTGATTTTCTTGGGCGTAGTTGCCATTGCTCTGGAACGATCGGCAGATCAGCAATATTCCACTTTTTATATTTATCATCATAAACATCGGGCTCGACTTGCTCGAGCAAGTGTCCGATACACCATGTCACAATATCGCCATTGCCACAGCGGATAAAACCTTGATCTTTCTTTTGAGGATTAGGAAGAGCAGCAGCAATTGCACGCCCCAAACTGGGCTTTTCTGCAATAAAGAGTCGTGACATAAATAAGGCGGTCGTAAAAAAGAATAAGGGCCACATTATCTAATGTGGCCCTTACAATGCAACTAAAACTGTATATTTACACAGTTTAATTATGCTTCTTCGTTACCTGCTGCGCGAGCTGCTGCTTCTTTAATCAGAGGCTGAAGTTCACCTTTTTGGAACATCTCAATGATGATATCGCAACCACCGATTAGCTCACCTTCAACCCAAAGCTGTGGGAAAGTTGGCCATTGCGCGTACGCTGGAAGTTCTGCGCGAATATCTGGGTTTTGTAGAATATCTACATACGCAAATTTTTCACCACAACCTACTAGCGCTTGTGCTGCTTGAGAAGAGAAGCCACAGCTTGGTAACTTAGGAGAACCTTTCATGTAAAGAAGGATTGTGTTTTCAGCGATTTGCTGTTTGATTTTATCGATTGTTTCCATTGCTTCCTCTTAAATTCGGCTTACTGCAAATTGTTCCCCATTTTAAACCATTAACGGAGAATAAAAAGCACAGATTAAGTAAGGTTATGTATCGTGAGCTTGATGACTGAAATCACATCTGCCAAATAAACCTAAATAGGCTTGTGATGGATGGTAACGAAGCCATCTGAGCATAAGAGAAGTATCGACTATCTAACACGCTAACACTATACCCAAGCCACTTGGAAACGCGGAGCACAACCTCAACCATCCCACCAAAGATAAGCCATGCTTAGGGGCTTACGTTTAATTTGCTAGTGAGCTCACATATTTACGCCCGGTACATTACTCGAATATTAATGACCCCTATCACACTTAGGAATCGGTGATACAAAAGTATAGTGATTGGCTTTTTTTTGCTATTTAAGAATATACGTTGATGAATTAATTTTAACGCATTACTTCAGTACCCAATGAGTTAAAAAATGATCACACAATTAACTAATACAAATTTGATTAAACATAATTTACAAGCAAACTCAAAAAAAGAAGTTTTCGAAGAATTAGCACAAATGCTATTTGAAAATAAAAGAGTCACTAGTAAAGAAGATTTTTTAGCTGATATTGAAATCCGTGAAGCGGTAAGTGTGACATCAACTGACGGCATCGCATACCCTCACTCAAAAAGCAAAGCTGTTATAGAGCCTGCAATCGCTGTTGGTGTAAAGCCTGGTGGCATTGAGTACGGTGATGAAGACGGTATCAAACCGAGCGTGTTCTTCATGATTGCGTCACCTGACAACGGTGCTGACCATCATATTTATGTACTACAAGAATTATTTGGTAAATTCAGCGATGAATTTATTGAAGATATTAATAATGCAAAAGACGAACATCAAATCCTTGATATTTTAATCAATTCATAAGGTGTAAAATATATGAGCACTATTACCGCTAAAGCGGAAACTAATAATAGCGATTTCAAAAAAACGCTAAGTAAATTAAAAGGCCACTTATTATTTGGCACTTCACATATGTTGCCTTTCATCGTTGCTGGTGGTGTGTTACTTGCACTAGCTGTAATGGCTTCGGGTAAAGGTGCCGTTCCAGCAACTGGTATTTTGGCTGACATTTCAAATATTGGTATTAAAGGCTTAGTACTTTTCCCTATCATCCTAGGTGGTTTCATTGGTTACTCAATCGCGGATAAACCTGCGCTTGCTCCAGCAATGATCGCTTCAGGTATCATGGCGGACATGGGCGGTGGCTTCTTAGGCTGTATCGTTGCTGGTTTTATCGCAGGTGGTGTTGTTTTCCAACTTAAGAAAATCCCTCTATCAACTAACATGACTGCGCTTGGTGCTTACTTTATCTACCCACTAATCGGTACGCTTATTTCAGCTGGTATCGTTCTATGGGGTATTGGTGAGCCAATCAAACTGTTCATGTCATCAATGAACGAATTCCTAGCTTCTATGGCTGGTGCTTCAAAAGTCGTTCTTGGTACGATTCTAGGTGGTATGACTGCGTTTGATATGGGTGGCCCTATCAACAAAGTAGCAACGCTATTCGCTCAAACTCAAGTTGATACACAACCTTGGTTAATGGGTGGTGTTGGTATCGCTATCTGTACGCCACCTCTAGGTATGGCACTAGCAACATTCCTATTCAAGAACAAGTTCTCTAAAGAAGAACAGGAAGCGGGTAAAGCTGCGGCAATCATGGGTTCTATCGGTATCTCTGAAGGCGCAATCCCATTTGCAGCAAATGACCCAATGCGCGTTCTACCGTCAATCGTAGCTGGTGGTATCGTAGGCTGTGTGTTCGGTTTCCTAACTGACATCCTATTGCATGCACCGTGGGGCGGCCTAATCACAGCACCAGTATCAAGCAACATCCCAATGTATGTTGTGGGTATCGCACTAGGCTCTCTAACTACAGCTCTTATTGTTGGCTTATGGAAACCTGTAGCAACTGAAGAAGAAAAAGAAGAGCAAGCAGCACCAGTTCAAGCAGCAGCACCTGCTGCTGGTGAAGGCGAGTACGATATCGTAGCGGTAACTTGTTGCCCATCAGGTGTTGCACACACATTCATGGCTGCAAAAGCACTAGAAAAAGCAGGCTTAGCTGCAGGCATCAAAATTAAAGTTGAAACTCAAGGTCAAAATGGTATTCAGAACCGCATCACTGACCTAGACGTAGCAAATGCGAAATTGGTAATCCTAGCACATGATATTCAAGTGAAAGATGCTCAACGCTTTGCAAACTCAAAAGTGATTGAGTGTTCAACGAAAGAAGCAATGAAGCAAGCTGCGACATTAATTCAATCGTAAATCACCCAGTTTCACGATTATAGAGCCCTCATTTATGAGGGCTTTTTTGTACTTTAAAAACGATAACAAAACGGCTGAGGTTCTCTCCTAACAACACTACAGCAATAACTACGACGCGACGCTCACGATACGTGTTCAGCAGCCTTGCACAAGCAAACTGAGCGTGAATATAATGAAATGCAACGAAAAAACACTTTGTCTCTTTTAATAAAGTAAAAACTTGCTAAACTAGACCGCAGTCAGTCAAATCGACATTGGGTAAGTGCATTCTTACCTGATAATAATAACATTGGAAGCAATCGAAAGAGATCACTCTTTCATACCTAAACGGAGAATCGAGCAATGGCATTTGAACTACCAGCTCTTCCTTACGCGAAAGACGCGCTAGAACCACATATCTCAGCTGAAACACTAGATTTCCACCACGGTAAACACCACAACACTTACGTTGTTAAGCTAAATGGTCTAATTCCTGGCACTGAGTTTGAAGGTAAAACTTTAGAAGAGATCGTTAAAACTTCTACTGGTGGCGTATTCAACAACGCAGCTCAAATCTGGAACCACACGTTCTACTGGCACTGTCTAGCGCCAAACGCGGGTGGCGAACCAACGGGTGCAGTAGCAGAAGCTATTAATGCTGCATTTGGTTCATTCGAAGAATTCAAAGCGAAATTCACTGATTCTGCAATCAACAACTTCGGTTCATCTTGGACTTGGTTGGTGAAAAAAGCTGACGGTTCTCTAGAAATCGTTAATACGTCTAACGCAGCAACGCCACTAACAGAAGCTGGTGTTACACCACTTCTAACGGTTGACCTGTGGGAACACGCATACTACATCGATTACCGTAACCTTCGCCCTGATTACATGAATGGTTTCTGGGCACTAGTTAACTGGGAATTCGTAGCAGAAAACCTAGCTAAATAATTGAGTTACTATACTCTTTGATTAAAAGGCCTGCCAAATGCAGGCTTTTTTGTTTTTAACGATATTTTATTTAAAGTTTCTCGACAACTCGCCGCTAAAAATGCATCAAGCGAGGACATCGATGCAAATTCATACTCTTAACAAAGCAGCTATTATCAACGAACTTCAGTTCGGCGTGGGAATCAACCATGCTGTTCAAGATGGGCGTCGAGCTGACTTTGCTTTGATTTTATCGATGTTTTCAGAAGATGTGAGAGACAATACCCCTGTCGAACATATCGATCGTGTAGAAATAACCGAAGAATCACTACGCCAGCGATTTGAGTTACCTGATCCGCAAGAGCTTCGTTCAGATCAAAGCGCCTACGCTATTTCAGCCAAACAAGCGGAATTATTTCACTCCTCTGGCTTACCCAGCGCTAAGCTCAGCCACTATCTTAAACCTGAAGTTCTGACCTATTTGCCTGAAGATACACATGGTTTTCCGGAAGATGTCTATCACAGTTTATCTGCTCATCAGCATAGAAAACTGGGAGAAACTGAGCCGAAAAAACTGATGCCCGTTGATCTATACAATCATCTCATTCAAGCTCAACGTTCATATCAAATTCACGCCCAAATCTAGTTGCCCAAATCTAGTTACCCAAAAAACGCTAGATTTAACACTCAATGCCCTTTCAGCAAATTCTGTTTTACAAACAACATTCAATTTCAGAAATAAGATCTCCATGGTGATTCGCATATAAATGTGAATAACTGCAAATAATGGAACATTTACACCCCTCCCTCATAGGTTATTTGATTTTATTCACACCTATTTAACAAGTAATCAACCATGCTGTCTGGACTAGTATTTTACATACGCTATTTCGGGGGAATGAGTATGGATATAAAAAGTGCATTGGTGTTGGTTTCGTCAGCTGGCTCAAAAATTGGTCGAACCTTAGCCGCGCACTTCGCTTCACTTGGAGCGACCGTTGTGATTTGCGATAAAGATTCTCAAGCACTTGAAGAAACCTATCTTCAATGTCTACGCATCTCAACCCAAGTGATCCAATGCCCACTGCCTAACTACTCTATTCACTCCATCAATCATCTTTTTGAGTTCATAGACCAAAAGGCACAGCGTTCACCCAATATTTTGATCAATACGCTCACCACTGAAGCAATGCCAGATATATTCGATCAACAAGCGAATGAACTCTATTCTCAAAGGCTTTCACAAGTAGCGACAACGCTATACAGTTTTGGCCAAGTCACAGCACAGCGTATGCGCAATAACAACAGTCACGGCGTGATCGTTAATGTGATAGGTCATGATGATTTATACGATTCAGAACGCCACGACAATACCGCTTTTATGGTCGCTGGGTTCACTCAAAGTTGGGCAAAACAACTTTCAGAATTCAACATTCGAGTTGGCGGAGTCGTGCCTTGTAATGAGCCCAACGGTATGCATTGGGCTGAGATACAAGACGAACTCATCAGAAACACTGAATATATCGTAACCAATGAGTATTTTAGTGGTCGAGTCGTTGCCGCTTAAATCCCATTTATTGGGTAACCATAGAATCCAGTAAGAGATCGGATGCTTGTTCGATAAGATCAAGTACAGTTTCAAAGCCCTGATCACCACCGTAGTACGGATCAGGGACTTCACCACCAGCAGGGAGATAGCTTAAAAATAGTTTTATTTTGTGCTGATATTGAGTAGGACAGAGCGAACGAAGATCCGCCACATTCGCTTCATCTGCTGCAAGAATAATATCAAAATTCTCAAAGTCATCGATTTGTACTTTACGCGATCGAATCCCTGCAAATGAATATCCTCTTCTTTCTCCAGCTGCGCGAGCTCGAGGATCTGGCTCATTACCTTGGTGATAGCCGATCGTACCCGCAGAATCAATCATAAGGTCAAGGCTACGCTGTTTTGCTTTCGCGCGTAATATCGCTTCGCCTGTTGGAGAGCGACAAATATTTCCCATACAAACCACTAAAATTTTTTTCATTTAACCCTCTCAAATTGAATGGTTTTTGAGTTCTGCTTGATGCGTTATCATAGCCAAAAAGCTCACCATTAAAAAATAACTGCTCAAAAAGGATTTCCCTATGACCGCCGAGACAAACAAAGACGAACGTCACAAAGCGAGACAGCAAAAAGTTAAAGAACAGGTCGATGCTCGCGTCGCTGCCGCACAAGAAGAAAAAGGCTTGTTGCTGATTATAACGGGTAATGGCAAAGGAAAATCTACGTCCGGGTTTGGGACGGTTGCTCGAGCAGTTGGGCATGGTTTGAATTGCGCTGTTGCTCAGTTTATTAAAGGTACGTGGGATAATGGTGAGCGAAATTTACTGGAAAAACTCGGTGTTGAATTTCAAGTAATGGCAACAGGGTTTACTTGGGAAACACAGAATAAAGAAGCGGACCGAAAAGCGGCGCAAATAGTATGGCAAGAGTGTAAACGCATGCTTCAAGATGAGGCGATAGACGTCATTCTCTTTGATGAACTGACTTATATGGTGAGCTATGGATATATTGACCTTGATGAAGTCGTTGATGCGCTCAATCAACGTCCAAAAATGCAATCTGTAGTTATTACTGGTCGAGGTGCTCATCGTACTTTAATTGAAATGGCGGATACGGTTTCAGAAGTTAAAAACATTAAGCACGCTTTCGAATCAGGTGTAAAAGCACTTAAAGGTGTGGATTGGTAGTCCAATTCTCCCATGCGTTAGGGTGAGATATTTCGCCCTACATACCCGAATTTCTCTTTGGTATCCTTTTTCCTTAACACGTTAATTCACAAATAAAAATGACAGATTGGTGATTTACTGACGCTCTGGAAGCTATTTCAAAGTTATCTATTCCGGTCGCATTTTATAAACTTATATGTGCTAACTTGCCTATCAATCAAGCCCGTATAAGGAAATATAAATGAAACGTACTATGTTAGGCCTTTGTTTTAGCGCATTATTTTCATGCTCACTCTCTGCTCAGACGATGGATTTTGATTTTTCTAATCGAACTCTCAACAAGGATCTACCATCCGCTTCTGGCCTGGTTGTTAACAACAATCAGCTTTTTGCTGTCGGCGATGATTCACCTTGGTTTTATCAACTTAATGACGATTTTACGATTGCTCAAAAAGATCTCATCAAAGAGTATCCTGTTCGTGACAACGGCCGCATCGTAAAAAAAGTAAAACCAGATTTTGAAGCATTAGACAACATTCAAATCAATGGTAAGCCAGCATTTATCCTCATAGGTTCAGGCAGTAAACTCGATGTTCGCGAATGGGCATTTATTATTAGCCATGATCAGGAGCTAAAGATTGAGCGTTCATTAAAACCACTCTACAAAAATCTACGTACAGCCGCGGGTTATAGCGCCGATCAAGAGATCAATATCGAGGGCCTAGCAACTTCGGAAGATTCCGCTTTTGTTATCAACCGTGGCAATGGTGGCTCCAATGTCATCTTTGAAATCCCTCTAGAGACATTCCATGACTACCTAGTCGGTACGTTAGCGACAGTATCAGATGTGAAAGCCTACCATATTGAATTACCGGTTGTTGAGGGCTTTGAAGCTGGACTTTCCGGTGCTGAATATTGGAAAGAAGACGACAGCCTTGTCGTTACTGCTTCTATTGAAGCCACTGGAGATGCATACAATGATGGTGAGATCTTAGGAAGCTTTGTGGGTGTCGTGAAACTTGATGATCTCGATACCGATAAAACCGTTGATCTATCAGCAAATTTATTACCGCTACTAGAGAATGGCAAACGAGTAATCACTAAAATCGAATCGGTCGCATTTACCAAGCAAAGTAATAATAAACTAGCGGGTGTATTAGCGAGTGATAATGACGATGGTACCAGTGAATTTTTCAACTTCACACTAAGTAGATAAGTACTAGCAAGTAAACACTTTTACTTAAAGCTGAACGTGATTTATTGCATTGGTTCATAAAAAAAGCCCACTTCAACGTGGGCTTCAGCATCAATAGATTCAATACAATGTTCAAAGATAAGCTAGTTAAATAGACCTTTAATCAAACCATTAATCGCTTCTTTGGTTTTTTCATCTTTGATTTTTTCGCCTAACTTCTCATCGAGTTTCTTCAAACCACGATCTAGCTCTTTTTGTGCTTTTTGTTTGAGTACATCATCAAACACCAGCTTGAACTTTGGCTTCGCCCACTCACCAGACACATTGATTGGAATGGTCAGATCTTTCAGTTCATCGATGTCTTTACCACCTTGGCCTTTCAGTGAACCTACTATCGATGTACTGATTGTAAAATCAACGGTTTCATTTAAATAATTAGCACTACCATTACCGCGGATCCGTAATAGTGGTGACTGCGCATGAAGGTTGTTAGTCGAGACAATGCCCTTGTTCAACGTCAATGTTGCCGTCATAGCACTGAAATCTGTTTTTTGAACTTCATCTGCAACTTGAGTTTTTTGTCCTTTAAACTTGGCATAATTTTCACGAATCAACTGCGCAATGTTAATACCATTAACAGCGCCATCAGCGAAATTAATCACAACGGTACCTGCCAAGTTTTTCTTAATACCCGTTGGCGTTAAACTCTTACCTGTCACATTTACGTCAATGTTACCCGTACCCTCTAACTTATCGTTATTGGCGACATCAACTAACAGAGGTTGGATTTTCACGCCCACGATTTGCTTACTGACTTTGTACGTTGCAGGGGTCTTACGAGCATCTAGCTGTGCAGTTGCTTTAACTGAACCACCATACAAATTGGCACTAAACGAATTAAGGTCAACCATACCTCGGTTAATCGTAAATTTAGTATTCACATCCTGCATTCGGGCATTATTCACTTTGAACTTATCAATCAGAATGTCACCTTTAACATCCAGTGTTTTCAGCGCTGACAGATCCGGTTCCACTTCAGCTTTAGAGCTTGCTTGTGGAGATGAGGACTGATTTTGTTCGGACGTAGCTTGTTCTGACTTAGTCGCCGCTTGTGAAACCGCATCACTCGATGTGCCTAAAAACTCATCCAAATCAATACTTGGACTATGTAGTGAGAAACGAACTTTGGGAATATCACCTAGAGTTACGTCTGCTTTACCATCTAGAGCGATTGCATTAGCCGTCAATTTCTCCAAGACAAAATTTAGGTGACTCTTATTCAAATCAAATGAAACATCAGATGTCATATCCACTTTCATTGGCGATTGTGGCAGCGTATCTCCTGTAAAATTTGCATCTAAAGTCAAATTAGAGAGTGTTATTTGACTTATTGCCTTGTCGACATTTAAAGACCCTGCGCCTTTTAAGTCGATATCAATGCCACTCGCTGCCCCTGTTACGGCATACGTTAATGCGTTTGGCTGATCGAATACAAACGTCTCTAATCCAATATTGGCTGATTCAATCTGATTTGTTGCATCATTGAAGCTCGCTTCTACACCAATATTGCGTAGTGCGTAATCTTTAAACCCTTGATCCAATTTAAAGTCTAACTGTCCAGTCGCAGTAAACTTCTGCTGATTACTCTCCCCTTTCACTGCAAATTCAGCGTTGGTCCATTGATTGAACGCAAACTCAGAGAGATTAAATGACATGTCATAAAGTTTGGTTAGAGTACCTGTTTGCTTATCTTGTAGTTCTACTGAAGCATTGGTCACTGTCACACCTGCTAAATGAATCGTCCAATCAGAAACTGGCGCATTCGATACCTTTTTTGATGATTCCGTATTCGCCAAGTCACCGTTTGATGAGGTTGAAGTATTACTCTCACCTTTAGATGCCGGAGCCGCCTCTTGAGTTAGTGCATCAATATTCTTGCGCCCATCACTTAAGGTTTCGATGAAGAATTCAGCCCCATCTAATGAAACATTGCCAATTTCTAGTTGGTTATCCAAAAGTGGTGACACAGCAATATCAATGCCAACAGAATCTACTTTGAATAAGTTCTCTTGGCTAAACCCTTGCGGGTTTCTTAGCGCCGTTTTTCCTAATTCAAATCCAATTGATGGGAAAAACTGCCAACTGATGTCACCATCAATGACGAGATCAAGCCCTGTTTGTTTTTTTGCTTGTTCGACGATGAGCGGTTTAAATTGGTTCGGGTTCACGAATATGACCAAAGCCAAAATAGCAGCGATGACAATAGTGATGGGAATGGCAATAAATAGGAGTATTTTTTTCATTAGCAGTATCCTTGCACTCACCCCTATGCGGGCATGTTTATCATTATCGACGATCTCAATCTAACAATCGGCATGTCGAAGAAATATGACGCTAAACTTAGCAAACAATCGCCGTATCACACATAGTTTCACTATGCATAACAATTAAGACTGTTTAGTTCAGAGTGTTAACTATTGGTATTTTAAGTATAAATCTTTTTGTGAGATAAACTTAAGACATAAAAAAAGTGGCACTAAAAGTGCCACTTCTACAATAAAAAATAAAGCGTTAAATGCTAAGTTATCGTTAAGATTTCAGCAATTTAGCAATATGAGCTTTAAGTACATCGATCGCAATTCGGTTCTTACCACCACGTGGGACGATAATATCGGCATGCTGTTTTGACGGTTCAATGAACTGCATAAACATAGGACGAACAGTTTGTTGGTACTGCTTTAGTACCGAATCCATAGTACGGCCACGTTCTTCCACATCACGCTTAACACGACGCAATAAACAGATATCAAGCGGGGTATCCATAAAGACACTAGCGTGCATCAACTTACGTAAACGAGGATCAGTCAGAAGTAAAATACCTTCCAAAATGATCACTTTTTTAGGCGTTAGTTGAGTCGTATTAGAGGTACGAGTGTGCTCTGTGTAACTGTACTCTGGTACTTCAACCGCTTCACCTTTGATCAACTGCTCTAGGTGTTCACAAAGAAGATCATGATCGAGAGCATTTGGGTGGTCATAATTCGTTTTTACACGCTCTTCCATGCTGAGGTGACTTTGATCGTTGTAGTAGCAATCTTCCGTAATCACACCAATTTGATGGTCGCCTACTTTTGCACGAAGTTCATTGTAAATCGTACTAGCAATTAAGCTCTTACCAGAAGCAGACGCGCCAGCGATACCGACGATGACACATTGACTATTATCAGACATTATTCTTGCACCCGATGAATTTTGGTGGGGAAACTAGGTAAACCGCCCGATTATAGGGAGTTCACTATCGATATACTAGTCAAGAAGTAAGATAATCGCCAAGCTCAATAAAAATGGAATAAGATAAATTAACGCAAACGTTTAGCAAGCATAAAAACCCTATCCCATTGTCTTTGATGTCCTAATTACTCTCGTCGAACACGCATCTCGACGTGACTTAGGTGTATCAATCTACCAAGGTAAAACTGATTGCTTCAGGCTTCACCGTTCCGCGCCAAAATAATCGTGCACAAACCGATTCCGCTAATGCCAAATATTCTTCTGTATGCTCAGATTCAGGTCTTGCTACTACTGTTGGGCAACCATTATCAACATCTTCACGTACAGCAATATGTAATGGGATCTGAGCTAATAAGTCTAAACCGTATTCAGCCGACATTTTTTCCGCACCACCAGCGCCAAAAATGTGTTCTTTTTCTCCGCAATGGCTGCAAATGTGGTAGCTCATATTTTCAACTAAACCAACAACTGGCACATCCATTTTACTGAACATTGCCGCACCTTTACGTGCATCTGCTAACGCAAGATCTTGTGGTGTCGTGACAATTACCGCGCCAGTCACTGGAATTTGTTGACCCAGCGACAATTGAATGTCACCCGTACCCGGTGGCATATCGACGATAAGGTAATCCAAATCTGGCCATTCAGTCTCATTGACAAGTTGCCCTAATGCTTTTGCTGCCATCGGGCCACGCCAAATTGCAGCATCATCTTTTGAAATGAGGTATCCAATAGAATGCGTATAAATACCGTGAGCAAAGATAGGCTGCATCCATTTGTTATCACGAACTTCAGGGTGCGCATCCAGTTGACCTAACATAAGCGGAACGGAAGGGCCGTAAATATCCGCATCAAGCAGTCCGACAGTTGCTCCAGACTGAGCAATCGCCAATGCTAAGTTAACGGATGTTGTCGACTTACCTACGCCACCTTTGCCAGAACTGACAGCAATAATATTTTTCACCCCTTTTAACGCAGAGGTTGCAGGTGTTTCTAATGCTTTAGGCACTACCTTAATTTGGTAATTAAATGCGGTCACTTGTTGAGAAGCTTGCTGAGATTGAATCCATCCATTCAGGGCAGCAACTAAATCATTTGCTGCGTACGGGATCTCAATTAAAAAATACCCATTTGGGTCAACCGTGACGAGATTAGGCTCATCAGCCCAACCAGGGGTTAAATTTGGGTGACGAAAATCGTCTAACCAATCACAAAAATCTTGCTTTGAAGTAAACTGACGCATAGGCCCTCCTTATTCCCCCATCGTACCACCTCGTCAACAACGACAGAACCCCAAAAAAACTAAGGTAATGGCCCAGTAGACACCTTGGAGTTAGAGGTTTCATGGGTTAGTATTATCCATCAAATTTTTATACCTATCGAGATAAGCGAATATTAAGTATGGCAAACGATCCAAGACTCTCTACTCCAAGGAAATTATTGGTAACTTGTGCCCTTCCGTACGCTAACGGTTCGATTCACCTAGGTCACATGCTTGAGCATATTCAAGCTGACATTTGGGTTCGTTACCAACGCCTACGTGGCAACACGGTTAACTTTATCTGTGCTGATGACGCTCACGGCACACCTATCATGCTTAAAGCGCAACAGATGGGTATCTCACCAGAAGAGATGATTGCGGCTGTAAGTGAAGAGCACCAAAAAGACTTTGCCGGCTTCGATATTAGTTTCGACAACTACCACAGCACACACTCAGATGAGAACCGCGAATTGGCTTCTCACATTTACCTTGAACTGAAGAAAAATGGCTTTATTTCAAGCCGTACAATCTCTCAGTTATTTGATCCTGAAAAAGAAATGTTCTTACCTGACCGTTTCGTAAAAGGAACTTGTCCTAAGTGTAAATCTGAAGACCAATACGGCGATAACTGTGATAACTGTGGCGAAACCTACAGCCCAACAGAACTGATTAACCCGAAATCAGCGGTATCTGGCGCAACTCCAATCATGAAAGATTCGGAGCACTTCTTCTTCGATCTTCCTCAATTTGAAAGCATGCTAAAAGAGTGGACTCGCTCTGGCTCACTTCAAAATGAAACTGCGAACAAGATGCAAGAATGGTTTGAATCAGGCCTACAACAGTGGGATATCTCTCGTGATGCGCCTTACTTTGGCTTCGAGATCCCTGGTGAAACCAATAAGTTCTTCTACGTTTGGCTAGATGCTCCAATTGGTTACATGGGTTCATTCAAGAACTTATGTGATAAACGTGACGATCTAGATTTCGATGAGTACTGGAAGAAAGACAGCACAACTGAGCTTTATCACTTCATCGGTAAAGACATCGTTTACTTCCACAGCCTATTCTGGCCTGCAATGCTAGATGGTTCTGGTTTCCGTAAGCCAAACAATGTATTCGTACACGGTTATGTAACGGTGAACGGCGCAAAAATGTCTAAGTCGAAAGGGACATTTGTTAAAGCAAGTACATACCTACAACACTTAGATCCTGAGTGTCTACGTTACTACTACGCAGCAAAACTAAACAGCCGCATCGATGACCTAGATCTTAACCTTGAAGACTTCACTCAGCGTGTAAACGCAGACGTAGTGAACAAGATTGTTAACCTAGCATCTCGTAACGCTGGCTTCATCGCGAAACGTTTTGACGGCAAGCTATCTGCAAACTTTGCAGAACCTGAGCTCTACAACGAATTCGTTGCAGCAGCAGAGCGAATTGGCAATCTCTACGAAACACGTGAATTTGGCCGTGCTATTCGTGAAATCACTGCACTAGCTGACAAAGCAAACCAATATGTTGATGAAAAAGCACCTTGGGTTGTAGCGAAAGAAGAAGGTAAAGACCAAGAGCTTCAGGAGATCTGTTCTGTTGGTATCAACTTGTTCCGCGTACTGATCGCTTACCTAAAACCAGTTATGCCAGAATTAACAGCACGTACTGAAGCGTTCTTAAACGAAGAGTTAACTTGGGAAAGCATTGCTCAGCCATTAACTGACCATGAAGTGACTAAGTTCAAAGCTCTATTTAACCGTATCGATCCTAAAAACATCGAAGCGATGATCGAAGCATCTAAAGAAGATGCGGCGGCAGAAATGGCAGCAAAAGAACAAGCAGAAGCGGCTAAATCAGCAGGTGCAACTGAGCTAAGTAAAGATCCTATCGCTGAAGAAATCGAGTTTGATGACTTCGCGAAAGTAGATATTCGTGTTGCTCGCATCATCTCATGTGAAGCAGTACCAAAAGCTGACAAGCTATTAAAATTCCAATTAGATATTGGCGGTGAAACACGTCAAGTCTTCTCTGGCATTAAGTCAGCGTACACACCTGAAGAGTTAGAAGGTAAGTTAACTGTTATGGTTGCTAACCTAAAACCTCGTAAGATGAAATTTGGTATGTCTGAGGGTATGATCCTAGCAGCAGGCCCTGGTGGTAGCGAGCTTTGGATTCTTGAGCCACATGACGGTGCTCAACCTGGCATGCGCGTAATGTAATAACGGCTACAGTCTAAAAATCCTCGCTTCGGCGGGGATTTTTTTCATCTGTTGCTCTCAGCGTCATGCTCAAAATGAAACAGGCCCGAACCTCAAACAAAGTTAGCACTGCCAAGTTAACACCAACAAAAAAGTCACCTAATAAATAGGTGACTTTCTAATTCAAATCAAGCGATGCTAGTGAAAGTTAAAGCATCTTGCGCGCTGCTTCCACGACCACTTTAATTGAACGAGCTTCTGTCTCTTTTAGCGTGGCATGATCTGGGATCTCTTTTTGAGTACGGTTAATTATTACGCCTGCTACACAACCTGCTTTTAAACCCGAACTTGCACACATAGTTAAAAGCGTTGCTGATTCCATCTCAAAGTTCAACACCCCCATCTCTTGCCATTCTTTCATTGACCCTTGGAAACGATGCACAACACGGCCTGTAAAAGTGTCATAACGCTCTTGTCCTGGGTAGAAAGTATCACTCGAAGCGGTAACGCCCATATGAACCGTCGCACCTGATTCTTCCACTGCCGCTTTCATTGCTGTTGCAACAGAGAAATCCGCGACTGCTGGGAACTCCATTGGAGCGAAATGCAAGCTTGCACCGTCTAAACGTACCGAACCGGTAGTCACAATCATGTCACCAACGTTAACATGAGGTTGGATAGCACCCGTTGTGCCAACACGTAGGAACGTACGTACGCCTAACTGAGCCAATTCTTCTACCGCAATCGACGTTGATGGTCCACCAATACCAGTAGAACAAACGACAACCGGTTTACCATCAAGCTCTGCACGGTAAAGCGTATATTCACGATGGCTAGCAAGAAAAACAGGGTTATCCATCTCTTCGGCAATTTTTTGAACACGCGCCGGATCACCCGGAATAATAGCTAATGTTGCGCCAGCAAGATCGACTTCAGTAATACCAAGGTGAAAAACAGCTTGAGACATAAAATGCTCCTTAGGTTCGGCGAATAACGCTATCGAGTTGATTAGGTTTCGCTCAATTAATTCATGGGGTACACAATCACTGTAACGAAGTTGCCTGAACTCATTAGTGATCAAATTCACATTTAAAAAGGTAATGATTTAAAGAATTACACGAACAAACGGTTGGCATCACATTATCTTAACTCTCAAATGAATCTATATGCACACCCATCGTCGTAATAACCATTCATTGCAACTATCGCAACAGCCATGCCAGTAACAAAGCCACTACATCAAAACGTAGTGGCTAAATTGAGCTCATTAATGATAGAAGATAATTTATTCTTTAGGTTTGAACTTGAGCAACCTTAACGCATTAAGTGTCACAATAGCCGTCGCTCCACTATCCGCTAAAACAGCAACCCATAATCCAGTAATCCCCATTAAGCTCGTTACTAAGAAGATCCCTTTCAACCCCAGTGCCAATGCGATATTTTGGCGAATGTTACTCAATGTCGCGCGAGACAATTCTATCATCACCGCCAATTCCGCAAGACGATTATGTGTTAGAGCGGCATCTGCGGTCTCTAGAGCGACATCAGTACCGCCACCCATCGCAATACCAATGCTCGCAGCTTTCATGGCTGGTGCATCATTGATACCGTCACCGACCATGGCAACATTTGCTTTACTCGACAAGGATTCAACATAGTGCACCTTGTCTTGTGGTAATAAACTCGCTTTATAATCAATCCCAATCATGGTGCTCATTGCCGCTGCACTTCTTGGATTATCCCCTGTCAGCATCAATGATTTGATACCCAGTTTTTCTAGCTGCTGTACCGCTTCAGCCGCACCCTCACGCAAGGTATCTCGCCAAGCGATAATACCAATCACTTGTTTTTGTTCCGCTAGAGCAACAACGACGGTTTTCCCTTCATTTTCGAGTTCTTGAACCTGATTTTGCCAATCTAATGGTAGCTCTATGTCTAACTTACTCGGCGCGACAACACGATATTCAACGCCATCAATAATGCCACTAACACCGCTACCAATCATGGCTTGCTTATCCATCGCTTCAGGCAATACGAGTTGAAGTTCTTTTGCCTTACGCACTAGAGATACTGCGAGTGGATGACTAGAGCCGACTTCAATCGCCGCGGTTTTTGTCAATAGCTCATCTTGAGTTAAGCTTGAAATCGCAATGATATCGGTCACTTCTGGTTTGCCCATGGTTAAAGTGCCAGTTTTATCAAAAGCCACCATCTCCACTTTACCCAGTTGCTCTAATGCAGCCCCCCCTTTGATTAAAGCACCACGACGTGCTGCTGCTGCTAACCCGGAAGTAATCGCGGCTGGTGTTGAGATCACTAACGCACATGGACACGCAATTAAAAGTAATGCTAAACCTCGGTATACCCAAGTTTCCCATGGCTGTGCAAAAAGCATCGGTGGCACTAAAATAACGAGTAGAGCAACCAACATCATTAACGGTGTGTACCAACGGCTGAATCTATCCAAAAATCGTTCTAATGGTGCTTTACGAGATTCGGCCTCTTCAATCAAATGCAAAATACGGTCAATCGCATTTTCACCTTGCTTGGATGTAATCGTAAAACGCACCACTTTATCTACGACCACGGCACCAGCCATAACCGCATCACCATCAAATCGTTCAACAGGAATAGATTCTCCTGTCAAAGCACTTTCATCAAAACTAGCTGTACCACTGTTTAATCGACCATCTGCTGGTAAACGCGCCCCCGGAGCAACTTCGATAACGTCGCCAGGGTTAAGCTCACTTGCTGCGACTTCAACACGCTCACCATTGACTATTTTGATTGCAGATTCTGGCACTAACTCCATTAGCGCCTGTACACCGCTCCTTGCTCGAGATGCGGCGAAAGCTTCGAGACGCTCACCAATGAGAAAGAGTAAAAGCACCATGGCAGCTTCAACTGTTTCACCTAAATAGAGCGCCCCTAAAGCCGCGACACTCATTAGAGTTTCAATGGCAAATGGTGTACCTGATTTTGCCAAAACAATGGCTTTTTTTCCGATAGGATATAGACCAGCCAAACAGGTCAAAACAAACAGCCATTCACTCACTTGAGGAACGATAGGTTTAAGCAACGCCGCGATTGCCATAGCAGAAGCGATAGCGATAATTTGCGCGTTTTGTCGGAAGATAGCTTTCCAACCTAACGGGGCATTTTTCTTACCTTTAGAAGCGGGATCCGAGTACGTAAACCCAGTATCGAGAATGGTTTGTTCCACAAGGGGAGCGACGGCGGCATCATTACTTTGAATGACCAATTTTTCGGTCGCAAAAAGAACTTTAGCATCGAGAACACCAGCAACTTTGCGTACTGCTGTTTCAATTTTTTTGGCACATGATGGGCAATCCATCCCATCAATCTTCCAGCTTTGAGTAAATGTACTGTTCGATAACGCTGGGGAGTCACTTTCCTCATCGACAGGGTCACTATGAGAACCACAACCGTCAGAGGCACAACAACCCGCTTCGCTTGTTGTTACTCCCGCCATTTTAATCGACGTGATTTTTGGCATTGCACAAGAATCTTGGGCATTCTGTGGCGCTGTTACTTTAGTTGAACAGCAATCTTTGTGTTTTGAACACATAATACTATCTCCATGTTTTGATGGACAAACGAAGTCAGAATTCGCGTTTGAACATCATGCTATCTATGTTATTTGAGACAAGCATAAACCTTGGAGTCTACTCCAAGGTCAACATGTTTTTGAGCTAATTTTTTTGTTCAACAGGAGACAAGGTTTCACTACTCGCTAAGACCTCATCAATCAACACTGCGTCATGAGTACAAAATGGAGGAGCATTCACACAAGTAATTGATGGGTCCTCTGCTTCGACGTCCATTTGTGCTCCTTGCATCAGATCAGCGATATGTTTGCGTAACACAATAAAAGCAATCACACCAAATACAACCGAACCTAAAGCTTGCCCATAAACCACCCCTAACGCACCAAACCACTGTGAACCAAAATAGACAAACGGCAACGTCCCTAAGGTCGCTTTCCCTAAATTCAGAGCCGTTGAATACAAAGGTTTTCCTAAGTTGTTGAACGAAGTGTTTGCAACAAATTGCACTCCATTGAAAATAAAACTCGCCGCAACATAAGTACAAAATGCAGCGACAATAGTGGCGGCATCCCCTTGCAGACTGAACCCTTTAATCACTAGATCTTGAGCAAAATACAAGGTTATGCAGACTAACAAGGTATAGATGGTTGTAACAATCAGTGAGTTATAAAGGGTTTCTCTAACCCGATCAAAACGCATTGCACCAAAGTTCTGGCCAATAATCGGCCCAACCGCGCCGGACAACGCAAATATCACAGCAAAACAAACCGGGGTTAGACGTCCAATAACGGCAAACCCAGCAACAAAGTCTTCGCCATATTGAGCAATAGATGTTGTCACTATGGCGTTACCAATAGGCGTTGCTAAGTTGGTAATAATCGCTGGAATCGCAATGGTTAAGATCGCTTTAATATTAAAGCGCCAACCGACAAAGGAGAGTGGTGCGAGTAACTTATGAACTCGAATGAGAGGATAGAGGGAGAAAAACAAAACGGTAAATCTTGAAAATACAGAAGCAATCGCAGCGCCTTCAACATTCCAGCCAAAGCCAAAAATGAATAAAGGATCCAAAATAGCATTCACAATGCCGCCAAATAATGTTGCCCACATCGAACGCTTTGCATCGCCTGCCGCTCTTAACCCTGCTCCTGCCGCCATAGCTAGCGCGATGACAGGACCACTTGGTAACAAAATACGTAAATAAGCTTCCGCTCGCTCTGCAGCAAAACCTTTCGCGCCGAGCATCGCCAATAACTCAGGAATAAAAACGTACATCAAAGCACTGACCACGCAACTAATGACAAATGCTGTCACAAGTATACTGGTGCTCATCCCCCTAGCTTGATCCCATTGTTTAGAGCCAATCGCTTTTGAAACAAGAGCGCCCATTGCGATAGAGGTACCAATTGAAATTGATGTAGAGAAAAAGACTAAAGTCCCCGCAAAACCAACCGCTGCCGCTAACTCTACCTGTCCCAACATACTAATAAAAAGCATATCAAGTAAGTCGACTACGAATAAAGCCATTAAGCCAATCGAACCCGCCCCTGACATCACTAAAATATGACGCATGGTTGAGCCTTCAATAAACTTGGCACTAGGGTCAGACATACTCACTCCATATTGAGATTGCTGTGATGAATAACGTTTCTCTTATCATGCGTTCATGAAACCCCATAAACACAAGAGGCGCAAACTGCGCCTCTTTTTTCTGCTGAGTGATTCAATTTACACTGGATGCTTAAAGCAATCATTAATGCTTTTACCAATCGCTCTTAATACATCTCGTCGTGTGATGATCCCCACCAATTTTCCATTATCGAGCACTGGATATACTTTTGGTTTTCCAACTTTCATCATATCCGCTAACTCAATAATCGAAGTTTCCGGTGATACAGAAAGCACATCAGGATGCATACAATCACTCACAATGTGGGTGTCTTGGCAAAAATAGCTTACCTTAACCAGCTTATCGAGCAAGTCTTGCTCTGATAGAAAACCAATCACTTGCTCCTGCTCATTAATCACAGGGCCACCAAGATGAGTTGAACTCATCACCTTATCCAGAGCTGCACTTAATGACATTTCCGGTTTAAAAGTAACCGCCTGTAGTGTCATGTAATCTCGGACTTTTAACGATTCCATATTGAACTCCTTATGATGCAACTGACGATATAACTAAGCGACTAAGCAACACTCTTATTTAATAAATCATTGAGTTTTTGTCAGGCCTATAAGATAAGTGTCGTCTAATTTCTTGATTTTACTAAATGGAAATAAGCAATTAATGCCATCGTTCAAAACTATCAATATAAGAAAATAGCACCCTATCTGCAATCTCCCCCCAAGCCGCATAGGGCTACAAGGAATGGATTACAGGAGCTTTAAACAAAAAAAAGTTCTCTAATCGAGAACTTTTTATTAACTATTTTTATTCGCTTTGCCAACGCTCTGCAGCTTTGGCATCAGAATCACGAGATTCAACCCATCGCGTCGCTTCGGTTGTTCGTTCTTTTTTCCAAAATGGTGCTTTGGTTTTAAGATAATCCATAACAAACTCACAAGCCTCGAAAGCTGCACCACGATGCGCACTAGAAATACCAACAAAAACAATCTGGTCACCAATATCCATATCTCCGATACGGTGGATCACTCTCATACCTTGAATTGGCCAACGCTTTTCGGCTTCATTGCAAATTTCGCTTAACGCTTTTTCTGTCATGCCTGGATAGTGCTCTAGAGACAAACCAACCACGTTATCGCCTAAGTTCATATCACGAACTTTACCGATAAAAGTCACAACAGCACCCGTTGAAGTCCCGGTCGATAGTGCCGCATATTCATCGTTAACCGAAAAATCTTCAACTTGGACTGAAACACGTAAATCCATGATTAACCGCCTGTAACCGGTGGAAAGAAAGCCACTTCATCGCCATCTTGCACCGCTTGCTCCAAAGGAACAATAGACTGGTTTACAGCAGCAAGCAGTTTACCTGGCTCTAACGCAAGATCCCATTTACCCTCTTGCTGAGCAAGATAAGAACGAATCTCTTCAACGCTAGAAAAGTTACCATCAAGTTCGATAGAATCCAGCCCGACTAATTCTCGGGTTTGAGCAAAGAAAAGAACTTTAATCATGATTCAACCTTAAAGTGACCTGACTTACCGCCTGTTTTTTCAAGCAGGCGAATTTGACCAATC
Organism: Vibrio sinensis; assembly: GCF_003605645.1. Classification (GTDB taxonomy): domain Bacteria; phylum Pseudomonadota; class Gammaproteobacteria; order Enterobacterales; family Vibrionaceae; genus Vibrio; species Vibrio sinensis. Next base: position 61,646 of record NZ_QVMU01000020.1, read on the forward strand.
ACCATATCTTTTTGAACAGCTTTACACATATCATAAATAGTTAGTGCTGCGACTGATGCTGCTGTTAATGCTTCCATTTCTACACCAGTTTTACCCGCTAGTTTACAAACAGACTCAATACGGACCAGATTTTCAGCTTCGATAGCTTCAAGCTGCACTTCCACTTTTGAAAGCAGTAAAGGGTGACACAGTGGAATTAAATCCCAGGTTTTCTTCGCTGCTTGAATACCAGCAATACGAGCCGTCGCAAACACATCACCTTTATGATGCTGGCCTGAAACGATCAACTGGAGTGTTTCAGGAGCCATATGAATAAAGGCCTCTGCACGTGCTTCTCGAACAGTTTCAGTTTTACCCGAAACATCAACCATGTTTGCTTCACCAGAAGCATTGATATGAGTAAATTGGTTCATCATCTTCCCTCTACTTTTTATACCGACAAATGTGGCATAAAGTTGCAAGGACGATGGCTTGCATCAAGTTGTTGCTTAATGATTTTTGTCCAACCGGTACGACATGCACCTGTTGAGCCTGGCATAGCAAAAATAACCGTGTGGTTAGCAAAACCAGCAATCGCACGAGACTGAATGGTAGACGTGCCAATTTCATCATAAGAAACCAAACGGAACAGCTCACCAAATCCTTCCACTTCTTTGTCGAAAAGAGGTTTTAATGCTTCAGGAGTACTATCACGAGAAGTAAAACCAGTTCCGCCAGTGATCATTACAGCTTGTACGTTTTCATCAGCAATCCACTGTGAAACAATCGCACGAATTTTGTACATATCATCGATAACAATTTGCTTATCAACAACGTTATGACCCGCTTCTGCCGCATGTTCTGCAAGATAGCCACCTGATGTGTCATTCTCTTCAGTGCGAGTATCTGAAACTGTTAGTACTGCGATATTTGCTGCTTGGAATTTACTTTCTGCGTGACCCATTTGTACACCTATCTAATTCACATAATTTTTTTTAGCTGCCAAGTTGAACTCTTGGCATAGTTTGTTCTGTTTTATCAACCGCCGATCGAAGCGAGATTTGGCGTCATACCTGTATTACCATCATGAAGAAAATGGCTAACAGACTTGGTCTGTAATTGTTCTTGTATGCGCTGAATCAAAGCCTCTTCTTGGTGATCTTCTTGTAATAGATCGCGTAGTTCTACGCCGTGATCACCAAATAAGCACAAGTGTAACTTGCCGAGCGCAGAAACACGCAGGCGGTTACAACTTTCACAAAAATTCTTTTCATACGGCATGATAAGGCCGATCTCACCCTGATAATCTGGATGAATAAATACTTGAGCTGGACCATCATTTTCAGCACGAGCTTTTAGTAACCAACCGTTGGCAATGAGCTGATTACGAATTGCGACACCCGAGACATGATGCTTATTAAATAGATCGTCCATCTCACCTGTTTGCATCAACTCAATAAAACGCAATTGGATTGGACGGTCTTTGATCCAATTTAAGAATGCCGGCAATTGATGCGAGTTAACATCTTTCATCAACACGACATTTACTTTGATCTGCTCGTAGCCAATCTCAAATGCGCGTTCTATGCCATTCATCACTTGGGTAAAACGATTCTCACCCGTAATTTGATGAAACATTCTTGGATCCAAACTATCCACGCTCACATTAATATTGGTCAAGCCCGCCTCTTTCCAGTCAGCCACATGCTTTTCCATGCGGTAACCGTTGGTGGTGGTTGCGACCTTATTAATACCGGGCGTCGTTGCAACAGTATGAATAATATCCGTAAAATCTTTACGTAAACTCGGTTCACCGCCAGTAATACGTACTTTTGACGTACCACAGTCAGCAAAAGCGCGAACAACGCGTTGTATTTCAGGTAAGCTTAAAAAAGACGAGTTTTTCTGCCCCGACGGTTTATAACCATCAGGTAAGCAATATGTGCATTTGAAGTTACATACATCTGTAACAGAGAGACGCAAATAATAAAATTTGCGGTGAAATCTATCTTCGAATTGTTGCGCCACGGAACACCTTTCCAAACACGGGAGGCACAATCATTTCTAATCATGCCCTTGTGACAACGTGTCACTGGCTTCATTTCGCCTATTCCACTGAACTTAGCTAAAAGAGCTCGGAGTTATGGCAACTGCTGACTTTATTGTGCAACAGTAGCTTTTTTTAAAATACTTAATAATGAAATTGGAATCTACCCTAAGCTATAAAAAACCTGCGAATTCCGCAAAAAAAAGCCTTATGGTTAGTTATTCTTAATGCGATACTCTAAATTATAGCTGGATATTGCAATATAAGAAAAACGAGATGACACTCTACTCACAAAAAAAAGTGGTCGCCATCGGCGGTGGTCATGGCCTTGGACGAATGCTTGCTGCATTATCTGATTTTGGTGCCAATGCAACGGGAATCGTAACCACAACCGATAATGGTGGTTCAACGGGACGTATCCGTGATTGCCAAGGTGGCATTGCATGGGGAGATACCCGAAATTGTGTCAATCAGCTCATCACCGAACCCTCTATCAGTTCGATGATGTTTGAGTATCGATTTAAAGGCGCAGGGGAGCTTAATGGCCATAATCTTGGCAATTTAATGCTTACTGCTCTCGATAACCTCTCAGTCCGTCCTCTGGATGCGATCAACCTGATTCGCAACATGCTCAAAGTTGATATTAACCTTGTACCAATGTCAGAGCATCCCTCAGATCTCATCGCTCTTTCTGTTGATGGCAAACTAGTCACTGGCGAAACAAGCGTTGATGAGATGGAAGAAAACCTTCAACGTCTCGATTTAGATCCTGAAGTCCCAGCAACGAAAGAAGGTGTTATAGCAATTGAAGAAGCCGACATGATTATTCTTGGTCCCGGAAGCTTTCTTACCAGCATAATGCCACCACTTTTACTCTCAGAGCTCGCTCGTTCTATCGCGAAAAATACGCAAGCAAAACTCGTTTTTGTTGAAAACCTTTCCCCTGAATTCGGCCCAGCAGGAAGAATGAGCTTAAAAGAAAAACTTGAATGGTGTGAGAGAGCTTGCCAAGGCAGACAAATCGATTACGTTTTAGGTGATACACCACATCCTGAACTATCAGAATGGAATTGTATTACCACCGATTTAGCATCTCCAAATCGTGATTGGCGCCATGATAGAGCTAAACTACAGGGCGCTATCGAAGAGCTGCTCAAATAACGACAATCAGTCCGATGCCAATAATTTGTGATAGCACTGTTGGGTTTCTCTCAAAAGTGCTATCAGTTGAACTCTGTGTTCTCGATACTCAGAACGCTGACCTAGCTTCGCCGATGTATCAATTTCAATCGCCATTGCACATAACTTTTCCGCGCCAAAACTAGCCGCGCTGCTTTTTAGTGCATGACAAATATCTTTTAGGTATTCATTGTTACTGTCGTCAGTTTGCATGCTCAATGTATCGATATATTGCGCTAGCTCACTAAGAAAAATATTCAGCAAAATTGGGACATTCTCCGCCCCAATTTCATGACTTAATTGCTCCAGCTTGGCTGAGTTTTGTATTTTCATCACTGTGTTTATGCTTCCTTCGCATTCCATGCCTGCAATTTACGATATAAAGTCGATGGACTGACATCTAGATAACTTGCCGCCTTAGGCACGTTACCATCACACGCCCTAATCGCTTGCTCTATTGCATTTTTTTCCGTCAACCATAAAGGAAAGATATCCTGTACCGAAAATATATCGTGGTCTTGTACAGTAGATTTAATCACCAACTCATCTTGTTTATTCAAAGGCGGTGGTAACATATCTAACGTGATGTTTTGTCCATTATTTAATACCACAACATTACGTAATACATTCTGCAACTGACGAACATTTCCAGGCCACTCAAAGCGAGCGAATCGCTCAACGACATCTGGCGCTAAACGAACGAAATCTTTACCTTCTTCTTTCGACATAAAGCCGAGTAGTGAATATGCAATTTCTATGACATCTTCTCCGCGCTCACGTAATGGTGGTAAATGAAGCGGTATTACATAGAGTCGATAGTATAAATCTTCACGGAATCGTCCTTCTTGTACTTCTTTCCATGGGTCTCGGTTGGTCGCACAAACAAAGCGAACATCCACACTTTTCATCTTAGAGGAACCCACTTTCTGAAAGGTACCTGTTTGAATAAATCGCAGTAATTTTGTCTGCAATTCTAGGTCCATTTCACACAGCTCATCCAAAAATAGCGTGCCACCATCTGCTAACTCAGCTGCGCCTTGGCGATCAGATGCGGCACCGGTAAACGCGCCTTTAACGTGACCAAACAACTCACTTTCGATCAAGTCTTTTGGAATCGCAGCACAGTTGATAGCAATAAATGGCTTGTCTCCACGCTTACTTGCCGCATGGATTGCTTCTGCACAAACCTCTTTACCCGTTCCACTTTCACCCGTAATAAATATACTCGCTTTACTTGCCGCCGCGGAATCGATGGTGCGATAGACCGCTTGCATAGTTAAGCTACTGCCAATAAAACCTTGATAACTTTGATTACCAGGGTTATTCGCTTCATTCTTTAATTTTGTCGCTTTACGGATGGCATTGTTAACGGTGATGCGTAGGCGATCAGCCTCACATGGCTTAATCAGAAAGTCTTGCGCACCCAAACGCATTGCTTCAACCGCTGTATCAATCGAACCGTGAGCTGTCATAAAAATAACAGGGACATCAGGATTTTGTTGTTTCACCGCATGGAGTACATCCATACCCGTCATATCAGGGAGACGTAAATCCAATAAAATGAGATCTGGAGTTCGAAACTCTAAACTTTCGAGCGCCTCTCTACCGGTACCGACGATGTTAATGTCTATACCTAGAGGCGTAAGATAAGAGCGGTATAATGCTGCAACAGATGCAGTATCTTCCACCATTAAGAGATATTTTACTTTTTGTATAAACGCAACACCTTGCATAACCCAGCCAATTATTTATTTTGCATTTTGTCTAAATAATTGCATTGCGCTTTGCATTTTGCAAACTCAATTTGTAATCAACCTAAAATTCATTGAATTTCCGTCGTATTTTGTAAATCTTTTTTGGCATGTTTTCTGCAGCATGAAACTTGACCCTCATGGGTCACCTAGCCAACTGACGTTGTTAGTGAACTTAGTATTCACAAATTACAGCCAATAGACGATTTCTATTGGCTATTTTTTTGCCTTAATTCGGGTATGACTCGTTCTATCAACTATTCAAGATAAATTGCTGGCGCAGTGTGCCTATTTGATCTCGAATTTGTGCCGCCAATTCAAACTCTAAATCTTGAGCATGTTGATACATCTGTGCTTCAAGCTTACTAATCTCTTTCTCAAGATCTTTAGCTGATAATGATTGATAATTTTGAGATGGCTCTGCCACTTTGGACAAGGGCACCTGTTTATTGGTGCGTTGTTTCTTACTTTTTGCAATATCGCCAAGTTCCATAATATCTTTGATATTGCGTTTTAGTGCCTGCGGTTTTAAACCATTCTCTTCATTGTAGGCATGCTGCTTTTCTCTACGACGTTCTGTCTCATCAATTGCCTTTTTCATCGATCCGGTAATTCGATCACCGTACAGAATCGCCTTGCCCTCTAGATTTCGAGCTGCACGCCCAATGGTTTGAATCAAAGAACGTTCTGAACGAAGAAAGCCCTCTTTATCTGCATCTAGAATCGCCACCAGCGAGACTTCAGGCATATCCAAACCTTCTCGAAGTAAGTTGATACCAACGAGCACATCAAACTCACCTAAACGCAAGTCTCGAATAATCTCGACTCGCTCAACCGTATCAATATCCGAATGTAAATAACGAACTCGAACATCATGTTCTGCCAAATATTCAGTTAAATCTTCAGCCATACGCTTGGTAAGCGTGGTCACCAATACCCGTTCATTTTTGACCGCACGAATTCGAATCTCAGATAGAAGATCATCAACCTGCGTTGCAACCGGGCGAACTTCAATTTCAGGATCCAAAAGACCAGTTGGTCGAACCACCTGATCGGCGATATCACGTCCAGACTTTTCTAATTCATAAGGCCCAGGAGTAGCAGAGACAAAAATGGTTTGCGGTGCAATTGATTCAAACTCATCAAACTTTAGTGGGCGATTATCTAATGCCGATGGCAAACGAAAACCAAATTCCACCAATGTTTCTTTTCGAGAGCGATCGCCTTTATACATCGCGCCAATTTGTGGAACTGTCACGTGTGATTCATCAATAACTAACAAACCATCGGCAGGTAAATAATCAAATAAAGTCGGTGGCGGCTCACCCTCTGTACGACCGCTTAGATAACGCGAATAGTTTTCTATGCCTGAACAGAAACCAAGTTCGTTCATCATTTCAATATCGAATTGAGTTCGTTGAGAAATGCGCTGCTCTTCTAACAATTTATTATTATCTAGTAGATATTGTTTTCTATCGGCCAATTCGACTTTAATGTTTTCGACCGCTTCTAATATTCGCTCACGCGGAGTAACGTAGTGGGTTTTCGGATAAACAGTAAAACGAGGCAAGTCTCTTTGTTTTACTGCCCCAGTCAGTGGATCAAAAATACTGATATTGTCGATTTCATCATCAAACATTTCAATACGCACTGCATCTTGATCAGATTCCGCTGGGAAGATATCAATAACTTCACCACGAACTCGAAATTGGCCTCGTTCAAACGCGACATCATTACGGCTATATTGCAGCTCCGCGAGACGACGTAAAATATCTCGCTGATCCATAATATCGCCACGACGTATATGAAGCATCATCTGTAGATAGGCTTGAGGATCTCCCAAACCATAAATGGCTGAAACAGAAGCGATGATAATGGCGTCTTTACGCTCTAGCAGTGCTTTTGTTGCAGAAAGTCGCATCTGTTCAATGTGAGCATTCACCGAAGCATCTTTTTCAATGAAGGTGTCTGTCGTCGGGACGTAAGCTTCAGGCTGGTAATAATCGTAGTAAGAGACAAAAAATTCGACGGCATTGTTGGGAAAGAATGATTTCATCTCACCATACAATTGAGCTGCCAGTGTTTTATTTGGTGCAAGTAGAATGGTTGGTCGCTGTGATTTTGCGATCACATTGGCTAAAGTAAATGTTTTACCAGATCCCGTCACCCCAAGTAGAGTTTGGTGAGCAAGCCCAGAATCAAGCCCATCAAATAGCTTGTCGATAGCCGCCGGTTGGTCACCCGATGGCTGATAATCAGAAACGAGATCAAAATGTTTACTCATACTTACCCCAAATTACTTAACTCAACTTATTACTATTTTGTCTGTATATATATACAGACTCAAGTACTATGACTGAAATTAATCCCTATTTATTTAAATTGGCGATTTAGGATCTAGATCCTAACAAAAGATCCTGTTATCATCCTCCGCCCTGCACATATTTCATTCGAATATTGTCTATTTTTCACTCACAGCTTATTCACAAAATAGCTTATTTTTTACTCTTTCCTATGAAGATCAATTTTATCAACAGATCTTTTTAAACGATCTCTAAGCGCACAAAAAACCAGCAAACCTTTTATTTCTCTAGTGGTTAAAAAGAAACCAACTTGATCTTTTTCATTTCTCTGCACTTTAAATTCCACTGTTTGAATTTTGCTCAAGTTTCATTAACACACTTATCCACAATTTTGGTGGATAAGTAAACAGAGACCAATTGGCTCAAGGCCTACAGAAAAGTAAAGTTATTTTTAGCCTATTATTTTTACTTTTTTCGTTACTCCTATATTGACACGAATCTGCCCTATCGTTACCATTCGAACCGCTTATGCAATTCCCCCTTAGTTCAGTCGGTAGAACGGCGGACTGTTAATCCGTATGTCGCAAGTTCAAGTCTTGCAGGGGGAGCCAAATTAGAAAAACCGCATCTCAGGATGCGGTTTTTTGCTTTCTAATCATCAGAGTTTTCTGAACCAAGACGACTTGAAGATTTTAGTCGGCAAAAAAAGTGTACCCAATGAATCTATGTCATTAGGTGAGCAAATGTAGGTAATACCGCTGCCATTTCAAGTAGGACAGGTATATGAATTTCAGCCCTTAGACCCCATAAAACGGCAAAAAGATAGTCACTTACACTGATTGCTTGGCACTCACGTGATGACTTTCTCTCTCAACTAAACCCCTATCGTACTCATCAAACCATCTATATTTTCTTTAATTGCGTATAATTTTTACTCGGCAACGTAAAACCTTAGCTTTCCTTGGTTGTTATTGAGTCAGCAAAGCAGGATAATATTAGGATCGGAATTTCTTAACTATATAACTATGACCGAATATTTTTTGTTATTGATCGGTACCGTACTGGTCAACAACTTTGTACTGGTAAAGTTTTTAGGCTTATGTCCATTTATGGGCGTGTCCAAAAAACTGGAAACTGCAATTGGTATGGGCTTGGCCACCACGTTCGTGCTGACCTTGGCCTCTGTTTGCGCCTATCTAGTAGAAAGCTACATTCTTGTGCCACTCGGCTTACAATATTTGCGAACGATGAGCTTTATTCTGGTCATCGCCGTCGTTGTACAATTTACTGAAATGGTCGTTCACAAAACCAGCCCAACACTCTATCGTTTGCTCGGTATCTTCCTGCCTCTCATCACCACTAACTGTGCGGTGTTAGGTGTTGCACTGCTGAATATTAATGAAAATCATAATTTCATTGAGTCCATTATTTATGGGTTTGGTGCTGCGGTAGGCTTTTCTCTCGTACTGATTCTTTTTGCTTCTATGCGAGAACGAATTAATGCTGCCGATGTTCCGGGGCCTTTTAAAGGTGCCTCTATCGCGATGATCACCGCGGGTCTGATGTCACTGGCATTTATGGGCTTTACAGGTTTGGTGAAGTTGTAATGAGTTCTATCTTAATCGCTATTATTGCTATCGCTGCCTTAGCGGCAATCTTTGGCGCCATTCTTGGGTTCGCATCTATTCGCTTCAAAGTTGAAGCTGACCCAATCGTGGATCAAATCGACAATATTCTTCCGCAAACGCAATGTGGGCAATGTGGCTACCCTGGATGTCGCCCTTATGCTGAAGCGATTGCGAATGGTGACGCAATAAATAAATGCCCTCCAGGTGGTCAAGCTACCATTGAAAAACTTGCAGATTTAATGGGAGTAGACTCAACAGAATCTGCTCACGACCTCGATAACGCTGTTAAGAAAGTCGCCTTTATTCATGAAGATATGTGTATTGGTTGCACTAAGTGCATTCAAGCATGCCCAGTAGATGCTATCGTCGGCGGCACAAAAGCATTACACACTGTGATTAAAGACGAATGTACAGGTTGTGATTTGTGTGTATCACCTTGCCCTACGGATTGTATTGAAATGATTCCTGTAGCAACGACTACAGCAAGTTGGAAGTGGCAACTGGACGCCATTCCTGTTGTTGATATTACCCATTCTGCTCAGTCGCAGAATAGCGGGAATTAAGGACCGGTATGTTGTCACTTATTGAACAAATTAAATCTGGCGCACTTTGGGATTTCCCAGGTGGTGTGCACCCAGCAGAAAATAAAGCACAATCAACTCAAGTTGCCGTGTCTCGTAGTGCCATTCCTCAAGAACTTGTATTACCTGTAAAACAACACATTGGTAAGCCGGGTACTATTATCGTTTCAGTTGGTGATTCAGTCCTAAAGGGACAGCCATTAACTAAGTACGACACCAGCTTTATGTTGCCATTGCATGCGCCGACATCAGGCATAATTACTGCTATTGAGGCTCGTACTACGGCTCACCCATCAGGGTTAGCTGAAACCTGTATCATCATTACACCAGATGGACAAGATCAGTGGATTGAGCGCCAGCCTATTGCTGATTTTACTCAACGTACTCCTGATGAACTGATCGAGATAATCCGTCAAGCGGGCGTATCGGGTATGGGTGGTGCTGGTTTTCCAACCGCTAAAAAAATCCAATCTGGGTTAGCTCGCACTGATATTTTAATTGTCAATGCCGCTGAATGTGAACCTTACATCACGGCTGATGACGTACTAATGCAACAGTACGCCGAAGATATTATCCGTGGCATTGAAATCGTAGAGCATATTCTTAGCCCAAAACTTACGATTATCGGTATTGAAGACAATAAACCTGCTGCCGTTCGCGCTTTAGAAGCGGCAACTCACCACAAAGCAGATATTGTGATTCGAGTTATCCCAACCAAATATCCATCCGGTGGTGAGAAGCAACTGATCAAAATCCTTACCAACAAAGAAGTGCCTAACGACGGCATTCCTGCGGATATTGGTTTATTAGTTCAAAACGTTGGTTCCTTATACGCCATTAAGCGCGCTGTTTGTGACGGTGAACCACTCATCGAACGCATCGTAACGCTAACCGGTAACACATTCGCTCAGCCACGTAATGTTTGGACTCTAATCGGAACGCCTGTTCAGGCTTTGCTCGATGAGTTTGATTACCGCGCTGACAAGAAATTACCTCGTCTAATTATGGGCGGTCCAATGATGGGATTCACATTGCCTCATGTGAATGTACCCATAACCAAAACAACCAACTGTATTCTGGCGCCTACTCGCAAAGAAATTGCACCTCGTGAATTCGAAATGGCCTGTATTCGTTGTGCTCAGTGTGCTGACGCCTGTCCTGCATCTCTTCTTCCACAACAACTGCAATGGCATGCAAAAGCCGAAGAGTTCGATAAGTGTGAAGAGTTGAATATTAAGGATTGTATTGAATGTGGTGCTTGTGCCTTTGTCTGCCCAAGTGAGATCCCTCTTGTCCAATACTATCGCCAAGCCAAAGCAGAAATACGCTCCCGTAAAGAAGAAGCTGAATCAGCAGAGCGAGCAAGACAGCGTTTTGAAGATAAAAAATTGCGTCTCGAGCAAGACAAAATACAACGCGAGAATCGCTTCAAAAAAGCAGCGGATGATCGCCGCAACGAGATGAAAGCCAGCGGTGGCGATGATGCAATTGCAGCCGCGATTGCTCGTGTAAAAGCACAACAAGCAAATACAACATCGACTGAAGCAGCAGTAAAACCTGCTGTTGCTGCAGCTATCGCTCGAGCGAAAGCTAAACAAGCACAAGCGCTTCAATCCGGACAAGTTGAACCAGATAACTCTGAAATGGTTAAACTTCGAGAAGAACGTAAACGCTTAGCCCGTGAACGCAAAGCGGAGAAAGAGCAATTAAGTGTCGAGCCAGCAACCAATGCTGTCGATTCTGATAATAAGAAGCAAGCTGTCGCAGATGCGATTGCCCGTGCTAAAGCTCGTAAAGCTAAAACAGAGCAAGCTACAACCTCAAGCGATGTAAGTCCAAGTGACGCGTTAGCTGACACTAACGAAACTGGAAGTACGGACGTCGCGGTTGACCCGAAAAAAGCGGCGGTTGCTGCTGCAATTGCTCGTGCTAAAGCTCGTAAAACTAAAACGGAGCAAGCTATAGCGTCAAGCGAGGCAACTCCAAGCGAAGCGTTAGCAGACACTAACGAAGCTGAAAGCACGGACATCGCGGTTGACCCGAAAAAAGCAGCAGTTGCTGCTGCAATTGCTCGCGCTAAAGCTCGCAAAGCTAAAACGGAGCAAGCTATAGCGCCAAGCGAGGCAACGCCAAGCGAAGCGTTAGCAGACACTAACGAAGCTGAAAGCACGAACGTCGCGGTTGACCCGAAAAAAGCAGCGGTTGCTGCTGCAATTGCTCGCGCTAAAGCTCGCAAAGCTAAAACAGAGCAAGCTACAGCATCAAGCGATACAGCTCCTAGTGAAGCGTTAGCAGACACTAACGAAGCTGAAAGCACGAACGTCGCGGTTGACCCGAAAAAAGCGGCGGTTGCTGCTGCAATTGCTCGCGCTAAAGCTCGCAAAGCTAAAACAGAGCAAGCTACAGCATCAAGCGATACAGCTCCTAGTGAAGCGTTAGCAGACACTAACGAAGCTGAAAGCACGGACGTCGCGGTTGATCCGAAAAAAGCAGCAGTTGCTGCTGCAATTGCACGCGCTAAAGCACGTAAAGCTCAACAAGAACAAATAAAACAATCTGAGGAGAACGAGTAGTGGCCTTTTTCATTGCCAGCTCACCACATGCGCATAGTCGTCGGAGTACTCCTGACTTAATGAAGCTAGTTGCGCTATGCGCTCTACCTGGACTCGCAGCTCAAAGCTACTTTTTTGGATGGGGAACACTCATTCAATTAGTTTTCGCTATCATCGTCGGGCTAAGTTTAGAAGCCGGCGTGATGCTATTACGCAAACGCCCGATTAAATCGGCGCTTCGCGACAATAGTGCGCTGGTAACGGCATGGCTTCTTGCTGTAGCCATACCGCCGCTATCTCCTTGGTGGCTAATTACCATTGGTCTTATTTTCGCCATCGTAATCGCCAAGCACTTATACGGTGGTATTGGTCAAAATCTATTTAACCCAGCAATGATTGCTTATGTTGTACTGTTAATTTCATTCCCAGTACAAATGACCAGTTGGATTTCGCCAGTTTCACTGCAAGCAACACCTGTTTCATTCGCAGATGCGATCTCTTTGATCTTTACTGGCTTCAATATGGAAGGCTTGTCACTACAACAGATCCGAGCCGGAATTGATGGTATTACCATGGCTACGCCGCTGGATGCTTTTAAAACGGCACTGCATACAGGCAACACTGCTACTGAAGCAATGAGACAACCTCAATTCGGTGCCTTTGCTGGTATTGGTTGGGAATGGGTAAACATTGCCTATCTTGCCGGCGGTTTAATGCTAATTAAACTGCGAGTCATCAGCTGGCATATTCCCGTCAGCTTTTTAGGCGGCCTGATTGTAATGAGCGGACTATTTATGCTGTTTGCTCCTGGCGAAACAGCTTCACCATTAATGCATCTACTGTCTGGTGCGACCATGTTAGGTGCATTCTTTATTGCAACTGACCCTGTCTCTGCGTCAACAACAGTAAAAGGCCGATTAATCTTTGGTGCTTTTATTGGCGCAATGGTCTTTATTATTCGTAGTTGGGGTGGCTTCCCTGATGGTGTCGCTTTTGCGGTGCTACTCGCTAATATGTGTGTACCGATGATCGACTACTACACTAAACCTCGAACATACGGTCACTAAGGAACAAAATGTTAAACGCAATACGTAAAAATGGTGCGATTTTAGCTTTGTTTGCTTGCGCATCTACAGGTCTAGTGGCTCTAACGCAATATTTGACTAAGGACCAAATTCAACGCCAAGAACAAATTCAGCTCTTGTCCGTTCTTAATCAAGTAATACCAACAGAGATACACGATAACGATCTTTATAAATCATGTACCTTAGTAACGGCACCGTCTTTAGGCACCGATACCGCAATGCCAATGTATGTGGCAACGCTTAACGGTGAGCCAAGCGGTCTCGCCATCGAAGCCATTGCTCCTGATGGTTATAATGGTGCTATAAAAGTCATCGTCGGTATCGACAAAAATGGCGTTGTGACCGGAACGCGAGTTCTTTCTCATCAAGAAACACCTGGACTGGGTGATAAAATCGATCTACGTGTTTCCGATTGGATCTTAAGCTTTGCGGGTAAATCGTTAACCGATCAAAATGCTGCGTCTTGGCGTGTACGTAAAGATGGCGGTCAATTTGACCAATTTACGGGCGCGACCATCACACCACGAGCAGTGGTGAAATCTGTTCGCAATACCTTAGATTATGTCAATAAAAACCGCGATACATTGTTAGCACAACCGTTTAACTGTGGAGGTAGCAATGACTGAACATAACACTCTGATGAAGAACGGGATGTGGAATAACAACCCAGCACTTGTTCAATTACTTGGCCTTTGTCCCTTACTTGCGGTTTCATCAACGGTAACGAACGCTCTAGGATTAGGTATTGCCACCATGTTGGTACTGGTTGGTTCTAATGTCACTGTCTCTTTGGTACGTGATTTTGTACCTAAAGATGTTCGTATTCCTGTATTTGTTATGATCATTGCTTCACTCGTTACGTGTGTGCAATTACTGATGAATGCTTACGCTTACGGCTTGTATTTATCTCTAGGTATCTTTATCCCGTTAATTGTAACCAACTGCATCATCATTGGCCGAGCGGAAGCATTCGCATCGAAAAATAATCCTATCGCATCGGCACAAGATGGCTTTTGGATGGGAATGGGCATGACCAGCGTACTGGTTGTTCTTGGTGCGATGCGTGAAATTATAGGCAACGGTACACTATTTGATGGTGCCGACCTGCTGCTTGGACCTTGGGCTGCAGCACTACGCATTGAGATATTCCAGTTCAATAGCAGCTTCTTACTGGCCCTACTTCCACCCGGTGCATTTATTGGTGTCGGTTTACTTATTGCGCTCAAAAATGTCATCGATAAACAACGTGAAGCTCGCCAACCAAAAGAACATAAGCCAACAATAGAAAGAGCCCGCGTCACCAATCAATAAACTTATTTGGCTCTGATTATGCTCCTTTGTAAAAAACGATGCTCACATAGCTGTTGATACAAAGGAGCCATTCATATTTTAATAAAAACATAAGCCAAGGAAGCCGTCAGCCATATGAATAATCAAAAACGGGTCGAAATACTTACTCGGCTCAGAGAAAACAATCCCCATCCACAAACTGAGCTCAATTGGAGCACACCTTTTGAATTGCTCATTGCTGTTTTACTTTCAGCTCAGGCAACTGACGTTAGCGTCAACAAAGCGACCGACAAACTTTACCCAGTTGCAAATACCCCACAAACCATACTGGATCTTGGTGTAGATGGCGTCAAAGAGTATATAAAAACCATTGGTTTATTTAACTCAAAAGCTGAGAACGTCATTAAGACTTGTCGCATATTGCTCGAGAAACATGGCGGTGAAGTACCAGAAGATCGAGAAGCACTAGAAGCACTACCCGGTGTCGGTCGCAAAACAGCGAATGTTGTCCTTAACACCGCTTTCGGTTGGCCTACCATTGCTGTCGATACCCATATTTTTCGAGTTTCGAATCGTACCAAGTTTGCGATGGGGAAAAATGTTGACCAAGTCGAAGAGAAGCTTTTAAAAGTCGTCCCGAAAGAGTTCAAGTTAGATGTGCACCACTGGTTAATTCTCCACGGTCGCTATACTTGTGTCGCGAGAAAGCCTCGTTGCGGAAGCTGTATTATTGAAGATTTATGTGAGTTTAAAGAAAAAACCGATGTGTAATCAGTAGTGTAACTATTAAATAAACACTTCAATCGTTGCGCAGAAACAATCAAATTTTAAACCAACATGCTAAAGTTTTACGTTAGGTTAGAAACTCAATAATTAACCCTAATTCTGGAGCACATAATGTCAAACGGACGTATTCTACATACAATGCTACGTGTCGGTGATTTAGACCGTTCAGTCAAATTTTATACTGAAGTCATGGGGATGCAGTTACTGCGTACTAATGTGAATGAAGAGTATAAATATACTCTTGCGTTTCTCGGTTATGGTGATGAATCACAAGGTGCTGTGATTGAACTGACTTATAACTGGGGGACCACCGAGTACGAGATGGGTTCAGCATTTGGTCATATCGCGATTGGCGTTGATGATATCTATGCAACTTGCGATGCCATCAAAGCAGTAGGTGGCAATATCACTCGTGAAGCGGGGCCAGTAAAAGGCGGTACTACTCATATTGCTTTCGTTAAAGATCCTGACGGCTACATGCTAGAGCTTATCCAAATGAGCCATGCTAGTGCCGGTCTTGAGGGCTAAATTATCCCCTTCCCCATAAGGCAGCATTAGCTGCCTTATTTTTCACCTTTACCTGATAATGATTATCATTTATATTAATGTAATTCTGAAATAAGGAGGTAAATCAGATGGGTATACCTGAGTGGGAAAAACACACATTATTGGCTGACAGTGCGCTCCAAAAAAACGATCACCTAAGAAGTATTCTTCACTACCAACAAGCTCTTACACTAAGCGATGAAATCGGTCATTCACGTAATATTGGTATTGAAGATCGCCTCATGATTTCCGTCATTTCATGCCACAACATGGCCGCTTTTTGGCGCACGATAGGCGAAACAAAATATGAGCTCGAGTACTTGCAACTTGCAACAGAAAAAGCCCTTACCCTTGTTCCCCAATGCCCTCATTCACAGTGTGATTCCTTTATTGATTCGATTGGATGTTGCAAGAAAGCCCTAGTTGAATTTATGCGTCGTCATCCGAATCCTGCTATCGCTCAGATGGTTCAAAATATCGATAACGCCACGAACTGTAACTTGATTGCCAAGTTCCACCTCAATTAAAAAAACCAGCATAAATGCTGGCTTTAAGTGCTCGTTGATTCCAATTCAATGCATCTTATATTTGCGTTCGACCAAGAGAAATAACGACACGACGGTTTTTATCTTTACCCAATGGCGAAGCATTATCTGCAATAGGACGGCGTTTACCATAGCCCTGGACCTGTATTCTATCTTCCGGTAAACCAAGAGAATGAAAGTAGTCTCGTAAAACATCTGCTCGTTGTTCAGACAAATGCTGACTATTGGTTTTTGAATCTTCACTATCGGTATAAGTAGAAACCAAGACCAAATCAATATCTGAATTATAACGAATGTATTCTGCAATCTGCGCTAAACGTTTCTGAGATGCCTTATTCAACTGAACGCTAGAACGATCATAATGCAAAATAGTAAAAGCGATATCTTCAAAGCTATAAGGTAATAGATTAGCGATACAGCCACTGAAAACATCATATTGCTGTTGAAAGAGAACCGAAGAAAGAGCGACTTCAACACGCTGATTCCGACTTTGCCAATCTTGATA
This sequence comes from Vibrio sinensis, assembly GCF_003605645.1. Classification (GTDB taxonomy): domain Bacteria; phylum Pseudomonadota; class Gammaproteobacteria; order Enterobacterales; family Vibrionaceae; genus Vibrio; species Vibrio sinensis. Next base: position 78,423 of record NZ_QVMU01000020.1, read on the forward strand.
ACTAAACGTCGGATAACGCCCCTGCTCTAATTCACTTAATAAACTCCAAGCCGTTTGACCACCAATATAACCATCAAATTGTTTAAAGAAACGAATTTGAGTCATTCGCTCAGCACCATCACCCGGGCGCCATGCTGGCGGCATAGAGACTAAACTAACATCACGAGTTTCACCCATCGGACGGTTCATCTTTAATTCAAAATCGAGATTGATTTTCTTACTCGCATGGGACGAGAAAACTGCATCACCATAATTAGGAATAGGATGTACTAGACGACATTCTAGTGGCGTATTGGCGACCATCTTCCACATTGATTGCTGAGGCGTTGCCACATACTGCTTATCAGCCGAATTCGCATTCGGAACGATAGCTATTGCTGACAAAATTAAACTGGTCACTCGCCACTTGCTCATAATTTCTTATATCTCTCATCGTGTTGTGTCTCCGGCAACGTGTTGCCGAACTCACTATTATTCGTTAAAGAAGCAAAAATCCCGCCAAGTCTGATAAAACGCAGGAAAATAATTCTCTTCATCACAGTATTTCTTCCGTAGAGAATCTGCAATAATGCCCGCTTCATCACAAAACTTTAGGCTAACATGACTGTAGAAAATGAAGCATTGACGCTCAAAAAACGCTTTCGCGGCTATTTCCCCGTGGTTATTGACGTTGAGACCGCAGGTTTCAATGCTCAAACTGATGCACTTTTAGAAATCTGTGCTGTGACGTTGAAAATGGATGAAAATGGCGATTTACATCCAGCCTCAACGATTCATTTTCATGTTGAACCTTTTGAGGGTGCCAATTTAGAACAGGAAGCACTCGATTTTATCGGTATTCGCGACCCGTTCAGCCCGTTACGTGGTGCTGTCAGTGAATCAGAGGCTCTTAAAGAGATTTACAAACTGGTTCGAAAAGAACAAAAAGAGCAAAACTGTAGCCGAGCAATTATTGTGGCTCACAATGCGCAATTTGATCACAGCTTTGTAGCTGCAGCAAGTGAACGCTGCAAGTTAAAACGTGTTCCATTTCATCCCTTTGCTACGTTTGATACTGCCGCCCTTAGCGGCCTAGCTTATGGCCAAACCGTTTTGGCTAAAGCTTGTAAAACTGCGGGTATGGAATTTGATAACAAAGAAGCCCACTCAGCATTATATGACACACAAAAAACCGCTGAGCTTTTCTGTGGCATCGTCAATAAGTGGAAAGCTCTTGGTGGCTGGCCTCTAAGCGATACTCAGGAAGAAAAACAATAAAATGTAAACACAACCAAATGAGAATGTTATGAACCCTGTTGTAATTTCTGTATGCGTAATGCTCGTACTAGCATTAATGCGGGTGAATGTCGTGGTTGCCCTGACATTCAGCGCCATGGTAGGTGGTCTTGTTGCTGGCATGAGCCTCAACGATACGGTTGCTGCTTTTGAGAGTGGATTAGGTGGTGGTGCAACAATTGCACTAAGCTATGCCATGCTAGGTACGTTTGCCGTTGCCATTTCTAAATCAGGCATCACTGACTTACTTGCCAACAGTGTAATCAAACGCTTAAACGGAAAACAAGATGGCGCGAAAACGACGGGCCTAAAATATGCGGTTCTCGTAGCTCTTGTTCTCGTAACCATGTCGTCACAAAACGTGATTCCTGTCCATATCGCATTTATTCCGATTTTAATTCCACCACTACTTGGGGTGTTTGCAAAGTTAAAACTGGATCGTCGAATGGTCGCTTGCGTACTCACATTCGGCCTAATTACTCCATATATGGTCCTCCCGATTGGTTTTGGCGGTATTTTCCTAAACAATATTTTGCTGAAGAATTTACACGATAATGGACTTGGAGATGTGGTAGCTAGCCAAATTCCAACAGCGATGCTACTCCCAGCTGGCGGTATGATTTTTGGTCTACTCACTGCTATTTTCTTTTCTTATCGAAAACCACGTGAATACGCAGAAACTGAACTGACACAAACCAGAAGCACAACAACCGAAATTAATAAGAAAAATATTGTCGTTGCGGGCTTAGGTATCTGCGCCGCACTTGCTGTGCAGCTTAGTACAGGTTCAATGATCATTGGTGCATTAGCTGGTTTTATGGTCTTTACCTTTGGTGGCGTTATTGCCTGGAAAGAGACTCATGATGTGTTCACCAAAGGTGTTCATATGATGGCTATGATTGGCTTCATTATGATTTCTGCAGCAGGCTTTGCTGCTGTAATGAAACAAACTGGCGGCGTTGAAACCCTCGTGGCCTCTCTTGCAACAAGCATTGGAGATAATAAACCTCTTGCTGCGCTACTAATGCTAGTTGTAGGTCTATTAGTGACGATGGGCATTGGTTCTTCATTCTCAACCATTCCAATCATCGCTACAATTTATGTTCCTCTAGCCGCTGCGTTTGGTTTTTCGCCAATGGCAACTATTGCACTTGTAGGTACCGCAGCAGCGCTTGGTGATGCAGGTTCTCCAGCTTCAGACTCAACATTAGGGCCAACATCAGGGCTTAATGCAGACGGCCAGCATGAACATATTTGGGAAACGGTAGTACCAACCTTTATCCATTATAATATTCCTTTAATTGTCTTTGGTTGGATTGCGGCAATGGTTCTTTAAAACCACCTTATCCATTTATTTGGTTCAACGTGATGTGCTCTTTGAATTATGATCAAAGAGCATACAAAACCACGACCAGATAAGATGCACTCTCTAAGACTAAAGTGATTGAGTACTGACAATAAAAAAGACCAACCTTATCGGTTGGTCTTTTTGTTTTGACACTAAGAGCTAAAGTATCGAACACTAAAACATCAAGTTTTAACGTAACGATGCATTGTTACTTTTCAGCAACAGCGGAAAGTACTGGTGCCATATCTTTCAATAATGCTTCTTCAACTGGCTTACCTTTGCTGTCGGTCACGTTAATTGATGTTCGGTTGCCCAAATCACCAAATAAGAACGTATATGTACCAGACTTCAGCTCCAATGGTTTAACGCCAATCTCTTGCCAAAACTCATCATCTGGTGCTGCGTATTTCGCTTTCACCGTACCTTGAGATTGATTTAGTTCTTCCAAGGTAAAGCCCATTTCCGGCAAAATTGTCGGTAGACGCTGCCAAAGAACATCATACGGTGTGCGAGCGATGATCACAGGTAAACCAGAACGGTCGCTACCCATAGAAATAGGGATATGCTTAACCAGTTCTTGAGCTTTCTTAGCCGCTTCCGCACGCAAATCTGTATCATAGCGAGCCGTAATTAGGTTGGTAACCAATACGGTATAACGTTCATTTTCTGTCGCAGTAACTGCAACATCTTGACCGCCTTTGCGCCAATCAATCAGAGTAACCTGAACGCCATGACGATTGTTTGCCTCGACACGTGATAATTTGTATCGCGCTTCAATCGTGACATCTTCATCTTCTGAGGTCCAATTCACCCAATCGGTTTCTAATTCATTGTCTGACTGTTTCGTCAAACCAATGTTATTTGAATCGATCATCGACTTCGCGGTATCCCACACTTTCGCTTGTTCAGTGGGCTGTATTAACCAAATCGTGACTTCACCATCTCTGACTTCAGTACGCGCACCTGGAATCAATGCAAGAACTTGTTGAGGAGGACGAATATCAACCTTATTCCCAACACCACCTTTATAATCTCCAATGGGAATATTATAGTTTTGGTAAAACTGAGGAGTTGAGCCCTCTAGCTCTTTCCATTCCATAAGAGGTGCAGTATTAAGGTACTCAAAATCGTTTTTTGCTTGGCGACGTTGAGAGGCATCCCCTGAACACGCGCTCAAAACAAAAACAGCTAGTGAACTGACGACTAGCTGGTGTGTTAATTTCATTCAAACTCCTGATAAACAAATGCTGAAGCTTTATAGCTTCAGCAATCCATTAGAATTAGTAGATGCAAGCTTCTGTCATTGCCTGAGCAACAATCGGACGAGCCGCTTCTGACAATTCCGTCAACGGAAGACGAATATCACCATTCGCAATTAAGCCCATCTTATGAGCAGCCCATTTCACTGGGATTGGGCTCGACTCAACAAATAAGTTTTTGTGCAATGGCATCAATCGTTGGTGAATGATTTCTGCTTCATCAAATCGACCTTGTAGAGCAAGGCGCATCATTGTAGCCATATCTTCAGCTGCGATATTATTCGTTACTGAAATTACGCCTTTGCCACCTTGACGAATAAAATCAAGGCCAGTCGCATCATCACCACTTAGTAAGATAAAATTTTCGCCACAAAGTTCACGGTGAACTGCAATTCGGCTGAGATCACCCGTCGCATCTTTTAGTGCAACAATATTTTCAATTTCAGCTAAACGTGCGACCGTTTCAGGTAGCAAGTCAACCGCAGTACGACCTGGTACATTGTACAAAATCTGTGGAACATCACTTTCTTGTGCAATAGCTTTATAGTGCTGGAACAAACCCTCTTGAGTCGGTTTGTTGTAGTACGGAGTCACACTTAGGCAACCAGCAATACCAGAATTATTCAATAAACGACTGAACGTTACGCACTCATGCGTTGCATTGGCACCTGTGCCTGCAATGACAGGTAAACGACCATCTGCAAACTCAATCGTTTTTAAAACGACTTTGACATGCTCTTCTGGTGTCAGTGTTGCAGACTCTCCGGTGGTACCGACAGCTACAATGCCATCTGTGCCAGCCGCGACATGATAGTCAACCAGCTGTTTCAGGCTCACGTAATCCACTTCGTTATCTTGAGTGAATGGTGTAATTAACGCTACGATACTTCCTGAAAACATGTCTTTCTCCCTAAATTAGTTACTTTTTGCATGGTACTGTAAGGTAATCAAAAAATACAAGCGAATAAGTTCGCCCAACACGTCTAATTGAATGAATATTTGTCAGATGTTATACCTATGTCACTTCAAGACAAACACAAGAGTAAGCGTTCACTCATCTTAGAATCAGGCGAAAATACGCTATCTCGTCTCTAACATGTCAATGACAAGTAAAGAAAAGAAAACGGTTTGAAATAAGGCTTGTTTTATTAATCTGGTTTTTACGTTTAATAAATGAACGAACACACCATTTTTATCGTCTTTAACTGTGCTAAGCTAGCTGACCATAATCATAACAATGATCGAAGTGATATTATGACTCAACATCTCGTGATCACAGCGGTAGGAACAGACCGCCCAGGCGTATGCAACCAAATAGTAAAACTGGTTACACAAGCTGGATGCAACATTGTTGACAGTCGCATTGCACTTTTTGGCAATGAATTCACCCTTATTATGCTGCTTTCTGCGAACAATGCCTCCATCACTCGTGTAGAAACAACCCTACCACTATTGGGTCAGGAACATGAACTCATCACTATGATGAAGCGTACATCTCAACATGCTCAGCCTGACAATAGCTATACGGTAGAAGTTTTCATCGAGTCTGATGATAAACCGGGGATTACCGAAAAATTCACACATTTCTTTGCCTCGAAGAACATAGGACTATCATCGTTAAGTGCTCAAACGATCGATAAGAACAAACTTCAATCACAACAAAATCAATTTCATATTGCCCTAACAGCGCTCGTCGACTCCGAATGCAATTTAATGCAAATCCAAGAAGAGTTTAATGCGCTTTGCTCATCACTGAATGTTAAGGGTGCATTGAACTTTATAAAAAATAGTCTTTAAAAGGAACCATAATGGACACGTTAACTGCAGGCGCTCCTGCTCCTGAATTTTCTTTACTTGACCAAGATGGCAACACAGTAACGCTTGCCGACTTTGCAGGCAAAAAAATACTTTTTTACTTTTACCCAAAAGCCATGACCCCGGGTTGCACTGTGCAAGCTCGCGGTCTGCGAGATGTCAAAGCTGAATTAGATGCGCATAACGTTGTGGTACTCGGTGTCAGTATTGATCCGGTAAAACGTTTAGGAAAATTCATTGAACGTGATGAACTGAATTTCACTTTATTGTCTGATGAAGATCATGCGACAGCAGAACAGTTCGGTGTTTGGGGCGAGAAAAAATTTACCCTTGGAAATTTTTCATGACAAAAAACCTTGATATTTTTTTATGACAAATCTATCTTTGATATGTGGGTAACATATCGAGGGTTGTTTTGTGATAGAAACACATGAAGAAAAATATTCTGATGCTTATGATGACTACCGACTTCT
>NZ_QVMU01000167.1 GCF_003605645.1 Vibrio sinensis
TTAGATTAGAAAGTTCCATCAAAGTGAGAAGAAATCGGCGTGAGAAACGATGTCTTTTCGTCATCTCCGCCTATGCCCCGACAGATTGCAGCCCGGATGCAATCAAGGATGAGTTTTACCACCAGTTATCTGTTCTTCTCCAGAAAGTGCGTTCGACAGATATTGTAGTACTAGCCGGAGACTTGAATGCTCAGGTCGGGCGTCTAGGCACAGAAGAGAGTCGTTTAGGTGGCCGATGGGGACTCGTTGGTCGCAGGTCAGATAACGGGGATCGTCTACTGCAACTGTGCACAGACCACAACCTGTTTCTGGCTAGCACTAACTTTCGGCACAGTCATCGCCGATGTGCCACCTGGCGTCCTCCCTCTGCATCCCAAGCCTGGACTCAGAATGATCACATCGCGATCAGCTAATGCTGGCATGGTTGTGCACAAGACTGTCGCTCC
>NZ_QVMU01000168.1 GCF_003605645.1 Vibrio sinensis
TTCAGGAACAAAAACAACTGCACAACTACACTCAACAAAATAACCTCTCTCAAACACTAACAAACAACACAATCAACAGACACCACGTCATTCACACACACACACACACACAAACACAATAAACTAAACGCTCTTACACTTATCACGCAAACAAACACGTCGCTAGAAACACAAACAATCATCAATACCACATTACATTATCACTTCAATTCATCATTCGCCATACAACTGTACGATCCCACATTGAAACAGCATCATTGCCATCTCACCCACTATATGGAATCATCCTTCTCTGTTGTTCCCAATGCGACGACAGACAACGCTAGTGCGTCTCTGCGCTTTCAGGAACAAAAACAACTGCACAACTACACTCAACAAAATAACCTCTCTCAAACACTAACAAACAACACAATCAACAGACACCACGTCATTCACACACACACA
>NZ_QVMU01000169.1 GCF_003605645.1 Vibrio sinensis
AATTTAATTAATATTTTTTAATTTATTTAAAATTTGGATTCCGGTGGAGTAATGTATTAGATGAATAATAAATACCCTTCCAACAAAATTCTCCCTAAGCTTTCTATTTCGATGAACCCGCTCTTACCAGAATTATATATGGGGAAATGAGGAACAACGGATCCTTTTTTATTTCTTTTTTTTTTCAAATTGATTGTAATCAATACCAATCAAATAGATGAAGCAAATAAATAGAATTGGAGTGCTATATACATTACATATATGATGGATGAAGATACGATACATATTTGATTTTAGATTGATCTATATTAAGCCTCTATCTTTATAGAGTACACCTTTATAGATTAAATAACACTAAAAAAAATAAAATAAATAGTATGGTAGAAAGAAATATATGACTCTTTCTACCATACTATCCAATCTCATAGAATACTGCTGATT
>NZ_QVMU01000170.1 GCF_003605645.1 Vibrio sinensis
GTTTGAATTGCATACATTCCCTAAATTGACCCAGAAGTTCATGATTCAGCTTATTACCAGTTTCTGCTTTACCCGAACCCTAACAAAATGTTGTCCTAGTACTTATCAGGTATACTGAGTCCCATTCTGTTATTTCTGGAATTCCTAATTCGTACTATAATTCAAATACTCCTCTTCATCACAAGTTAATATTATGTCAAGGAAAGAGAAGGGTGGTTTTGTGGACAATGCTTTCTGAGTTAGTAAGTGCGCCCCATCTATGCTTGAATGAAAGGGCATTAAATTACCAGACGCTAGCATTTTTGGTGAAATAATTCTTCCGGTGTTATCTTGATTAAAATGTTTATGATAAAATTCTCAAAAACAAGGAAATGAATGAAATCCCATCTGTACAGTGAGAAAAGTGCTCATTTTTATCGAAACGTAGAGACTGAGAAG
>NZ_QVMU01000171.1 GCF_003605645.1 Vibrio sinensis
TTTCTTATTCCATAATTGATTTTCGACAGACGTAAAAAAGCCCTAGTCTTTCGACTAGGGCTTCTTCAAATAATGCGAAATAGCGGCGGAGTGGATGGGACTTTCTTTCTACCTTGAAAGCATCACGCCCCCGGAGTAACAGGCTGTTGCGGCCTCCAATCAGTAAACTCGCTAATGGCAGCTTAACCAAGGAAACGACGATTCTCTTTCTTATTTCCTTTCTCATTCCATATTTGATTTTCGACAGACGTAAAAAAGCCCTAGTCTTTCGACTAGGGCTTCTTCAAATAGTGGCGGAGTGGACGGGACTCGAACCCGCGACCCCCGGCGTGACAGGCCGGTATTCTAACCAACTGAACTACCACTCCGCAGTGGCATACTTACCTAAGTAAGCGTCCATTTTGTTTCTAGATGGTCTATCTAAAAACGAAATTTAA
>NZ_QVMU01000172.1 GCF_003605645.1 Vibrio sinensis
CAATGGCGCTGACTACGTCCGCACCCACGCGCCTGGAGATCTGCGAAGCGCAATCACCTTCTCGGAAACCCTCGCGAAATTTCGCAGTCGCGACGCCAGAGACCGAGGGTTAGATCATGCCTAGCATTCACCTTCCGGCCGCCCGCTAGCGGACCCTGGTCAGGTTCCGCGAAGGTGGGCGCAGACATGCTGGGCTCGTCAGGATCAAACTGCACTATGAGGCGGCGGTTCATACCGCGCCAGGGGAGCGAATGGACAGCGAGGAGCCTCCGAACGTTCGGGTCGCCTGCTCGGGTGATATCGACGAGGTTGTGCGGCTGATGCACGACGCTGCGGCGTGGATGTCCGCCAAGGGAACGCCCGCCTGGGACGTCGCGCGGATCGACCGGACATTCGCGGAGACCTTCGTCCTGAGATCCGAGCTCCTAG
>NZ_QVMU01000173.1 GCF_003605645.1 Vibrio sinensis
ATTCATCGTTGGGGTCGGTTATAAATTCTGATTAGCCAGGTAACACAGTGTTATGACAGCCCGCCGGAACCGGTGGGCTTTTTTGTGGGGTGAATATGGCAGTAAAGATTTCAGGAGTCCTGAAAGACGGCACAGGAAAACCGGTACAGAACTGCACCATTCAGCTGAAAGCCAGACGTAACAGCACCACGGTGGTGGTGAACACGGTGGGCTCAGAGAATCCGGATGAAGCCGGGCGTTACAGCATGGATGTGGAGTACGGTCAGTACAGTGTCATCCTGCAGGTTGACGGTTTTCCACCATCGCACGCCGGGACCATCACCGTGTATGAAGATTCACAACCGGGGACGCTGAATGATTTTCTCTGTGCCATGACGGAGGATGATGCCCGGCCGGAGGTGCTGCGTCGTCTTGAACTGATGGTG
>NZ_QVMU01000003.1 GCF_003605645.1 Vibrio sinensis
CCATTGGGACCCCCTTTCAATTCTTAATTAACTCTTGCAGTTGCCAGACCACAAGACGTTTTTATCAAATTGAAAGGGGTTATATAACTGACTTATAGCTGTAAGCTTTACGGAACCCCCAGCCTAGCTGGGGGTTTTCTCTATACAATAAAAAACCGGTGCTCAATAGCACCGGTTTTCATTTATATCGTTTAATCGGCTACGCGATTAGATATTGATGAAGTTCGCTTCAACTAATGGATTCACATCAGCTTCATAGTCAACGCCATCTACACCAAAACCAAACAGTTTTAGGAATTCTTCTTTATATTCAACGTAGTCAGTTAACTCTTTCAAATTTTCAGAAGTAATTTGCGGCCACAATTCACGACAATGCTGTTGAATATCATCACGTAGTTCCCAGTCGTCAAGACGTAGACGATTTGATTCATCCACTTCTGCGACACTGCCATCTTCTTTATATAAGCGTTGGCTAAACATACGGAAGATTTGCTCCATACAGCCTTCGTGAACGCCTTGCTCACGCATTTTCTTGAAGACCATTGCGATGTACAAAGGCATAACAGGAATGGCTGAACTTGCTTGAGTCACAACTGATTTAAGAACAGCAACGTTTGCACTACCACCAGTAGCGGCTAGTTTTTCGTTCAAAACAGACGCTGCACGGTCAAGGTCCATCTTCGCTTTACCAAGCGCGCCATCCCAATAGATTGGCCACGTTAGTTCAGTACCGATGTAGCTGTAAGCTACTGTTTTACAACCGTCAGCTAATACACCAGCTTCAGATAGAGCGTTAATCCAAAGCTCCCAATCTTCACCACCCATAACGGTAATGGTGTCTTTGATTTCTTCTTCTGTCGCAGGCTCTACGCTTGCTTCAATAATAACGTCTTTGTTGGTATCAACCGCTGTAGAAGTATAAGTTTCACCAATCGGTTTTAGTGAAGAACGGATAACTTCACCTGTTTCTGGCATCTTACGCACTGGTGAAGCCAGTGAATAAACAACCATGTCAATCTGACCAAGATCTTCTTTAATCAAATCAATCGTTTTCTGTTTCGCTTCATTAGAGAACGCGTCACCATTTAGGCTTTTCGCATATAACCCTTCTTCATGAGCTAATTTCTCGAAAGCAACTGAATTATAAAAACCGGCTGTACCTGGTTTCTTTTCAGTTGCTTCTTTTTCAAAGAAAACACCGATCGTTGATGCACCGCCACCGAAAGCTGCTGCAATGCGAGAAGAAAGACCGTAGCCACTTGAAGCGCCAACAACAAGTACACGCTTAGGTGCATTTTTAATTGGGCCTTGTGCTTTAGTGTAAGCAATTTGTTCTTTTACGTTCGCTTCACAACCCACTGGGTGCGTAGTGGTACAGATAAATCCACGAATTCGAGGTTTGATGATCATATTCAACTTCCTTTAAAAATCTTCGCTAGGATAAAAGGTTCATTCGAAAATCGCATCTAATTTCTTTAAAAATGCGTGATAAATGCAAGTGGTTGGAGCTGTTTTGTAATTTTAAGCCATAAAAACAACAAAAGCTCCCCGAGGGGAGCTTAGACAAAATAAATACTTTAAGTGAGATTGTTAATCTTACGCGACACTATTAAGTTTAGGTTTAGCGCTATTTGATGTTCTAACTTCGCTAAAATCATGACTAAAATCATCTACCTGTATTGCTTGATAGCGAAGTTTGTCCGCAGCCATTACTTGTTCGCATTCTTGCTCGGTTATCACGCCTTCCTTAATTGCTTGCGCTAAACGTTCAGACAGAATGCCTTTGCGGGCCACTTTCCCCTCTTTTGCTGCTCGCATAAGTTTACGCTCAATCCCTTTCACACCATACATGGCGAGAAATGCACGCTCCATCAAACCGACACAATCATCCTCTTGGTCGCCGATATAACACAAGTGAGTTAATCGATCTCGATGTGCTCCTGGCGTCATTAAACTTTCCGCCAAACGCACGCTAAGATCATCGCTTGGTTTATCAAAATGATTACCCAATGGGAACACCAACACTTTCAAAATACGTCCAACTGATTTGTGTGGATAATTGGTAAACGCTTCTTGAAGAGATTTTGAACCTTGATGTAGACAGTGCTGAACAGCGTAATGCACATAATCTAAATCTTGTTGTTGACGGCCCTCATCCTCGTACTTTTTCAATGCCGCAGACGCCATGTAAAGATACGCAAGCACATCACCTAAACGCGCTGAGATCATCTCTTTTCGTTTCAAATCCCCGCCTAAAGTCAACATGGCAACATCTGCACTTACTGCCAACGCTCTGCTCAAACGCGTCATATCTTTATAGTAACGCTTCGTTGGGCCACTCATATCAGCTTTAACGAAATAAGAACCGGTTAATGCCGCGCCCATCGCACCAAAAGTATTTTTAGTGGCGTGAGAAATATGCTTAAACAGTAATTGATCAAACTCTTTCGCACCTTGCTTTGAATCTGGATTTGCCGCGGCTTCCATCTCTTTTAAGACATATGGATGACAACGCGTTGCCCCTTGGCCAAAAATCATCAAGTTCCGAGTCAGAATGTTTGCGCCTTCAACGGTAATCGCAACAGGAATGCCTAGGTAATGTGATGCTAAGTAGTTCATCGGACCATCTTGAATCGCTCTTCCTGAATGAATATCCATTGAGTCGTTTAAGATAGTTCGCGCCATTTCAGTCATGTGGTATTTTGCAATGGCGGTAACAATGCCTGGCTTTTCTTTCAAATCAAGTGAAGTCGTTGTCAGAGTTCTTGTTGCTTCGAGAAGATATGTCATGCCTCCGATTCGGCCTAAAGCTTCTGCAACACCCTCAAACTTACCAATAGACATACCAAACTGTTTACGAACATACGCATATGCGCCTGTCGTTCTTGATGTTAAATGGCCGATAGCCGTACCTAATGCAGGAAGAGAGATACCACGACCTGCTGATAGGCATTCAACTAGCATTCGCCAACCTTTACCTGCGTACTTTTGTCCACCAATTAGCCAATCCATCGGAATAAAGACATCTTTACCTCGAGTCGGGCCATTCATAAAGGCAAGGCCAAGTGGGTCGTGTCGCTCGCCAATCTCAACACCTTTGTGATCAGCGGGGATTAATGCACAGGTGATGCCAATATCTTTTTCGTCACCAAGCAAACCATCTGGATCATGCATTTTAAACGCCAATCCAAGTACTGTTGCTACAGGGGCTAGTGTGATATATCGCTTGTTCCAATTCAGACGAATACCTAATACTTGTTCGCCATCGTGTTCACCGTAACAAACAATACCTTGATCGGGAATACCACCAGCATCCGAGCCAGCTTCAGGCCCCGTCAAAGCAAAACACGGAATCTCTGTGCCATCGGCAAGACGAGGAAGCCAGTAATCTTTTTGTTCTTGAGTACCATAGTGAGAAAGCAACTCTCCCGGCCCCAATGAGTTTGGAACCATAACCGTGACCGCTGTACTGATACTGCGCGTGGCAATACGAGACACAATTGTCGAATTAGCCAATGCAGAAAACTCTCTACCACCATATTCTTTAGAAATGATTAAAGAGAAAAAGCGCTCTTGACGTAAATAAGCCCAAACTTCTGCGGGTAGATCACGATCTTGTTTAACAATTTTGTGATCATCAAGCATTTCAAGGAGCGTCTCTAACTCGTTATCCATAAACGCTTGCTCTTCTTTCGTAAGCGTTGGTTTCGGATACTGGTGCAGCTTTGAGAAATCAGGCTTACCAGAAAATAACTCGCCATCCCACCAAACACTCCCCGCTTCCATCGCTTCCTTTTCCGTTTCAGAAAGAGGTGGCAGCACTTTTTTAAACATTTTAAAAGCAGGATCGCTAATCCATTTTTGTCTTAGAGAGCTCATATTCAGATCCTTTTGTTCACATATGTAGCTTATTCACTATACGACTTCTGTCGCTAACTCGATCTCGGGGTTAACCCGTTGTCGTTGTAATTTAGTTCACTGGTTTCAATTCATAGCCAATCAAGGCTGTCGTTACGCAGATGAGCGAACGTCAACACCGGCAGACAGATATGGAATCAGTTGACTTATCAACCCATTCGCATCCACCTTGCTGCCGTAATCACTTTCCGCGATATCGGCTAATGCTTGGCTTGAAGCCATGGTGAAGACACAGGCGCCCAAGGTAAAATGAAGACGCCAAAACAAATCTTGTTGGGTTAGTGAGGGATTGGCTTTCATCACCGAATCAGTAAATAACCCCAATACATCTTGATAACGAGTGGTAATGAACCAACGTAAATGCCCTTGAACGTCGGTATACCCTCGACCAATCAGCAACATAAAAAGATGTGCTCCATTTGGACGGATTTTATTCAAACCAATAAGCGGTTCACGTAACGCCTCAAACACCTCTTCCATCTGATAATTTTGATTCATATTTAAATTGATCAGTGCATCCTGCACTGCGGGCATAAATGCCTCGAGGTAACGATTCAGAACCGCTCTTACCAGCGTTTTTTTGTCACCAAAGTGATAATTCACAGAGGCAAGGTTAACACCAGCTCGACTCGTGATGGCCCGTAGAGAAGTATCGTTAAAGCCATGCTCCGCAAACAGAGTTTCTGCCACATCGAGAATCTTATTCTTGGTACTACTCTTGGTCAGCATTTTAATCGCCCGTATTAAACACCTGTTTGAAAATATACATCTAGCACAACAAATTAACAACCGCGCAACATCACACTTCTTAACCTCGGTTAGAAATCGCACAATCTATGGGCATCAACTCTTTGTTTTTTAGGATATTTAAAAAAATAATGAAAATATTGGGAACTGTTTTGAAATTCATGAGTCTGAATTATTGTAGTTACAGAGCTTTAAGAGTTTTTCGGGCCGTCAAACTTGTTTCCCACTGTTACTACAGCAATGCTGCTTTTTCTTATTAACTCCTATATTTGTATCCGCCCAGAGCGCCACTTTGCTCTGGGCTTTTTTATGTGTGTACTATTTGTTTGTGCGTATGTTATGCGCATGATTGTTTACGTACGCAATAATTGATGATCTAGTTTTTTGGTAAGTGGTTATCAGGGAACACCCAATAACAACTCAGTGCATAGTTGCTCAACATCCCAACCCCAACCCCTAATATCAAAGCGATAAAGATGAAAATCCCCTCTGTGCCTAAAATGCTGGTTGTAAACTTGAACACAACAAAATTTGGGAATCCTGACAGCATTGCACTGCACATCGATTTTCCCCACTGACGCAGCTTGGCCTGTTGAACCTCTAGCACAGCAAACGTCAAAATACGATTTCCATACCACGTTGTTGTTGCTGCGCAAAGAAAGGCCACGATGCGTGAAAACATCAATGGTCCTTCCATTCCATAATAAACAGCACTAAATACGCAAGCATCGATGACAAACCCGATTCCACCAATCAATGCGAAATGAGCCAAATGAGTAAAACGTCTGTTTATGGCGAGTCGATTCATAGCGAATGATGACAACGGTATAAAGAACGCTGACTCTGAGCGGTATATTCAATAACACAGCTTAATTTATTTTGTTCTACTAAGCTGTTTACTTCTTGGCGAACACCTACGAGTTGGAACTGCTCAAATTGCGAAAGCACCTGTTGATCCACTAATGGCGTCGCTTTACCATAACTGTAGAATTGCCCAGAAAATGGTCGGTGTCCTACATAGTAAGTGGGTAAATTTTGATTCGCATGACTGAAGATCACCCTATCACTTTTGCGATCAGCAGTACCAAATTGCAGATATATGACGGCACCAATCAATAGAACGGGAACGACTGAAGATGCGACCTTAAACCACTTTTGATTTTGTGAACTTCCTGGCATCAATAAACTGATCAATCCCCCAAGCGCTGGAATTCCTGGCAACACATAGGCTGGTAAAATATTACCCGACAAAGTAAAGAGAACTAAGGGAGAAAGCATCCACAAAAATAGTAAGCTAAGTACACCTTTAGGCGCTTCATTTTGTGACCCATTTGTCTCTCTATCTAAGGTACTTTTTTGAATCAAGGAACCTTTTCGAATGTCATGACGTTTTTTCCACAACAGAACAGGCAGTACAACCGACCAAGGTAACGCTGAATACAGCCAAAATAGCCAGATGGTGCCACGCGGTTCATTATGAGCTGAACCATATAAGTCCCCCTCCCAACCACTGACTAAAAAGCGATTAATATGTTCACCAACCAGAAAATAATCTAAAAAACCTGGTGTCGCGTGTTCAGCCATGATGTACCAAGGAGCTGCAATCATCAGCATCAACGCTGAACCTGAGATTAAGGGGAAACGGCTCCAAAGCACTTTAAAACTCGTTATAAAGCCATGTTGTATGATCAGCCACGGCATAACGACCAGGCCTACTAAAACGATAATTAGCGGGCCTTTGGCAAGTAAACCAACAGCTAGGCCGATAAATCCAACATACCCCCATATTCGAGAGCCTTGCCAACAGAAATAAAACCCTATGATTGCCAAAGTCATCCCTAGCGTAAGAGCCATATCTGTCATAACGGCACCTGACGATATAGAAAAAATTCCACATGTTGCGAGTACTAGCGCTGTAATGAGCGCGTTCATCGCCAATTTTCGCGAGAAATAGCTCATCAACCCTATGACGATAACGCCTGCTAACCAGTGTGGCACGCGCACCGCAAATTCATTGATACCAAATGATTCAATTCCTAGCGCGCTCATCCAAGTAAACAGTGGTGGCTTCCCCCAAAATGGGATTCCATAGTCAAATTGCGGCGTCAACCAATTTGATGTTTCAACCATTAAGCGTGCCATTTCACCATATCGCGCTTCTGTCGTGTCCATCAGAGGATAGGCGCTTAAAGACAACAACCGAATCAACAGTGCAGCACCGAGGATTGCCCACAGATACATACGATGACCATTCATGCTCGTTTCTCCATTGGACGTTGTGTTCCATAGTCTCTACGATGAAGATTGGTAGCTTGAACGGCTCCTTGTTCGGTGTATTGAAATCTACCCCGTTCTTTTTCGCTAATAGATTGCACTAAATAAAGGGGACGCTTCTTCGTTTCAATAAAAATTCGACCAATATATTCACCTAACAAGCCAATACTGAGCAGTTGAATACCCCCCAAAGCCAGTAGAACCACCATCATCGATGGATACCCTGATACTGATTCACCAAATAACACGGTTTTTATCACGACGAACACACCAAACCCAAACGATCCTGCTGCAATAAGTGCACCAAATAGCGTTGCTAGTCGTAGTGGTCGAATGGAAAATGAAGTAATTCCGTCTACCGCCAAACCAAGTAGCTTTAAGTAATTCCATTTCGTCTCTCCGCAGAAACGCGCATCACGATCAAATTGAACAATCGCTTGTTTATATCCCGGCCAAGAAAATATCCCTTTCATATAACGATTACGCTCAGGTAAGCGATTAATATGATCGACAACTTCACGGCTAATTAACCGAAAATCACCGACATTCTCTGGAATATCGGTTTGCGCCATTGCGTTCATTAAGCGATAAAAACAAGCCGCTGATTGTCGTTTAAACCAAGTTTCACCATGCCTATGACGACGTTGCATATTGACGACATCAAATCCCTCACGCCATTTATCGAGCATTTGGGGAATAAGTTCCGGGGGATCTTGAAGATCCGCATCAATGAGGATCACAGCCAGACCTCGGCTGTATTCAAGCCCCGCCGACATCGCCGATTCCTTGCCGAAATTGCGGCTTAATTGAACACTTCGTATTGAGCTCGAACTTTGTCGGAAAGCAGCCACGACAGAGAGGCTGTCGTCTTGACTACCATCATCAACATAAATGATTTCGCTGCTATCAGGTAAACGATCAAGCACTGCTGCCAACCGGCGATGCAACTCAGGTAACACATCTGCTTCATTAAAATAAGGAACAATAACGGACAATGTCACAACAGGCAGTGCTTCACCAAACAACGGCTCTTTGATTCCAGATTCTTGAGATACGACTTCTTTAGAGAATGCTTGTGTCGAAAAAAGACGACTTTGGGTGGAATGATGGCGATTGATTAAATGATCTTTGCTAGTTAAAGGGCTCACTCGGTTCATAAGATACTTCTCTATTTTGAGTGTCTGGTTCCCGATGGTTATCCATCGAGAACAAAAAACGAATATCTGAACCTTATCGCCCTCGATGTGAAATCTCTGTTGTCGACATTTTTTTCACACGATTTCTGTTGCTATTGACCTCATGTTAAACTGCTCACCAACCAATACCGATTCGATATCGCAGTGTAATTCGTTGCCATCAGATATCCCCTGCGCTTCTTCTTAAGCACTCATTGAGTTAAGTGTTAAACAGCTGAAATGCAAGCTGGATTATTGGATCGCACTATTGTTGAGAGAAAAATACGCGTCATGAATAAAATATTACTGATTGAAGATAACCGGGAAGTAGCTGGTATTCTGTTTGACTACTTTGAGTGCTTAGGCATGGAACTGGATTACGCTGACAATGGTGAATTGGGGCTGCAATTGGCGCTTGCTGGAAATTTCGATCTTATTTTGCTCGATCTCATGCTACCGCGCATGGATGGCTTAACCGTCTGTAACAAACTTAGAGCAGCAGGCAAGGTTACACCCATTTTAATGCTAACCGCATTAGACAATCGTGAAGATATGTTGAATGGCTTTCAACACGGTGCTGACGACTATCTTACTAAGCCTTTTGACCTCGATATCCTAGAAGCTCGGATGCGTGCACTTATCAAACGTTATCGTGGACAAACCGCTGAGACCATTTTGACTTTTGGTAGCTTAAGCATCGAACAAAAAACTCGCCAAGCTCATCGTCATGGCAAAAAACTGGCTCTCAACCCCACCACTTATACCATTTTAGAGCTGCTTTGCATGCGTGCTCCAGACATCGTTACACGTCAAGAACTAGCCGAAAAGTTATGGCAGGAAGATGAACCCAATAATGATGTGTTACGTAGCCATATCTACCAACTGCGCAACCAGCTCGATAAGCCATTTGCTTTCCCTATGCTTAAAACCATACCGAAAATTGGATTTCGTTTAGAGGAAGAAGCGTGATCAATCGATATTTGGCTAAAACCCCATCACTCACAGGGCGACTCGCTGTTTTCTTTACATTCGTTTCCTGCATCGTTGGTATCGTGACATTTTTGATTTTCTATACCGCAATACAGTGGTCTGAAGATCGTGTGGGTGAAAGGCGGATTTTAATCGACAAAGACACAGCGATAGAGCGCTTTAGTCAAGGAGAACAAGGTGAAATTCGAATCGATGCTCTCACCGTCGCTTATAACGACCTTTCTTTAGTCCCTAAGCAATATCAGCCTCTTATTGCAAAGCACGACCATTATTTAGGGGAAGTTGGACTTGCGTTTGATCCTTTATCCCACATGGTGTTTAAAGGTCAATATACCGATCAAGGGATCATTCATGATCTTGTCTTGCTCTCTTTGATCGATAAAGTCGAATTCAATAATGAAGAGATTGTTTACTCCGGAGTGATTGTCATCGGCTTTGTGTCGATACTGATGTTTATTTTTGGCACCGTCCTCCATCGCCTGTCCAAACGACTTATTGAGCCATTAAATAGCGTTGCAAAACAACTTGAAGATCAAAGTGGAGATACGGTAACCGAATTTACAATATCCCCTCAGGCATCAGAAGAGTTCCAAATCTTAACGCAGCGATTAAATACCTATCGTCACGATGCATGTCTTTCTCTCAAACGAGAGCAAGCCTTTGCTCGTTACGCCAGTCACGAATTGAGAACACCACTCACCATTGTAAAAGGGGCGAGTAAACTGTTATCAAGAGGTGAGCGCTCTGAATTTCAATCACGACAAATCAATAGAATTGATGACGCAACACGACAAATGGTAACCATGGTTGATACCCTCATGAGTATTGTTCGTTATGAACGCAATGTAGACGATGCGCCGCTACGCACGATTCATCACCATGAAATCTCCCAGATTATCGCTGCGAACGCCCAACAAGCTCAGGATAAACAGATTGATATTGAACTGATTGTTCAGAGCGAACCACAACTTCGCGCGACACAATCCGTACTCAATATGATCGTCGGTAACCTCATCCGTAATGCAATTGCAGCAACATCTCAAGGCAAGATTACCGTTCAAGTAACGCAATACAGCATTGAAGTCATCGATGATGGTTGCGGAGTCAATCTCCACCAGCAAGATCATCAACTCACTAGTCAAGGACACGGGCTAGGATTACTCATTGTTGATGACTTAAGCCAACGCTATGGTTGGTCATTTACACTGACTAATCATCAGGAACGTGGCGGTTATGCCAAAATATCATTCGATAACCAAGAGTCTTGAAACGACCGTTATGCGGCAATTTTAGTTAACCACGACAAAGCGATATGACGGTATGAGTAATAAGTATAGATGGCAGGTATAACCGTTAAAGAAAATCAGGATATAATCAAGAGCTAAAAGCTCACTCTATTCTGACTCAATCCTAATGAAATTGACCAATACACCAGTGACAGAGCATCAATTTGACGACATCGCTTTCTTTTTAAAAAGAGATGACCAAATGCACCCTCAGTTTTCAGGTAATAAAGCGCGTAAATTTATGGCGTTACTTGATCATGATGATCCTAAGATCACAACCTTAATCGGTTATGGCAGCCCTCAAGCCAACTCTCTATATTCGATGGCAGCACTTGCCTCACTGAAAGGCTGGCAATTGGAATTTTACGTTGACCACATCCCAACTTGGCTCAAAAGTAATCCCATTGGTAACTATCGCGCTGCATTAGAGCTTGGCGCGGACATCATTGCTGTCAGCGAGTCAGGGCTGCATCCACACGAATACATTCACACCATTCGAAAACCTAATGAAGATTCTCTTTTCGTACCTGAGGGTGGACGATGTGGGTTAGCTGAAGCGGGCGTCAAACAACTCGCACAAGAACTGATTGACTGGATTACTCAGCAAACTAATTCACAAAGTAACCTCAATTTTGTGGTTGCCTTACCCTCAGGGACCGGCACCACGGCACTATATCTCAATAAGTATCTTGCTCCATTAGGTATTGAAGTCCTAACATGTGCGTGCGTGGGAGGTAGTGACTATTTACGTCATCAATTTGCTGAGTTAAACGAGCCTAATCTACCAACAATATTAGAACTGGAATATAAACATCACTTTGGCAAGTTGTATTCACAAGATT
Organism: Vibrio sinensis; assembly: GCF_003605645.1. GTDB lineage: Bacteria > Pseudomonadota > Gammaproteobacteria > Enterobacterales > Vibrionaceae > Vibrio > Vibrio sinensis. The sequence goes on from NZ_QVMU01000003.1 coordinate 11,233, forward strand.
TCATTATTTGGCAGCAGATACTTAACGAGACCAATATCGAATTCGATCTGCTTTATGATCCTATGATGTGGCAATGCTTACAAAGTTGGAAAATTAACAATCCAGACAAGCAAATCTTATATGTACATCAAGGCGGTTTGTTAGGCAATGAAAGTATGCTGCCACGATACCAACGTAAATATTCGCCACAATAGGAGTTTTCATGCCTACGCTATTAAAGCTATTCTCGATCACTGCGATGGTTTTTAGTACCAACGTTGTGCAAGCTAAAACAATTTCAACACCATCAAAGTCCATTGTTGCGACGACGACAGATAGCATTAAGCGCGTTTGTTACTATCAAGATCAAGCTTATTCAGAGGGCGCTATTTTACAGGTGGGCGATTATCTACTTCGTTGCTCTGTGAGTCATGATTATGAATTAAATGGTGCGCTAAAATGGCAAACGCTACCCTCTGAAAATTCAGCGAAGAGTACCAACTAAAAATCAATGCAACAACACACTTATCACAACTGGCATTGACATTGGATTCCTCTTCGTAATATCCAATGTCAATGTCGTCTCTGTTATTCATTACGCGTTCTTAGCTATGATCGCAGCAACAATAGGACTTTCCATCTTCAGCGGGCTTTATACATCGCTTACCGGAATCATTAACGCCTTTACATCGTTTAATCGTCACTTCGCCGGAGTAATCATACAAGATATCCTCAGGTTCAGTTTGCTTATTCGATCTGACATAAACATTACGTGTAAATGAGTGCCAATTAGCGGGCAAATGCTGGCGTCTTCGTTCGATCTGTACCCCTTTCAAGTCACGCAGGTCACGGACATAAACCTTTTGACTATCATAATGCAACTTTGATGGCAGCGAATGCTGGCTCACATTCGGGATCTGTGTTCCATTCAAATCACCACCCGAAAGACGTATGGTTATATTATTGCTGTTCATAAATACTCCTAACTGTGACGCTATCAAATCAGGAGTAGCTAAACCTATCAATCCCCTCTTGCTATAAGTTGGGCACGAGATCAAATGCTTTGATTGATAAATTTCATGAATATGTAAAATCTTATTACTTAGTTTGAAGTGCGTCCCTACAACTAATTAATGACTAAAGTTGCTCATCTGTGGCGATTAAAACCACAGTATTTACGAGGAAAATAGTGAAAATATCTAAACAACACATCATGGCCAGCTAAACTTTTTGAGCAATTTTATAGTAGACATACTATCAAAATCATTAAGTCATAAAGCAAGCCCTAAGACTTACAAATGATGCTGCCTTGCTCGAATATCGTGATAACTGCCAATAGTTTAGCACCAATGTTAAAAATGATTTTTTGTGACGAAACTAGCATATTAGTACCAGTTAGGTATATTCTTGTGGTTCAAGATATTGAATTGGTCGAATGCATTGGCAACCACCTCTGAAGCGAAAGCTCATCAACTAATCTCCTGTGAAGAGTGCGGCATCGTCGTCTCGATTCCCCCGATGGTGGCGGGACAACGAGCACAATGTCCGCGCTGCGCGCACGTCATCACTAAGCTCAATCATCGGCCTTATCAAAGTATTATCGCTATCGCGATTGCTTGTTTAACCATGTTAGTTTTAAGTATTTCATTTCCATTTATGTCATTCAGTGTACAAGGGCTATCCCAAGAAATTACCCTGCTACACGCTGCGAAAATGTTGGCCGAATTTAAAAATGTATCCCTCGGGCTTCTATTACTTGGAACTGTGATCATTCTACCGATGATTTATATCAGCTCTATTTTGTACTTGTACAGCCACGCAGCAAAATATGACAAGCTCCCCCCTACTGCGCATCAAGCTAAAATAGCAAAACTGATTTGCCGAATCATATTTCGCATCGAACCCTGGTTAATGGTGGATGTTTTTCTTATCGGTGTGCTTGTTAGCCTAATTAAAATTGCCTCTCTCGCTGATGTCGGAATGGGAAAATCTTTTTGGGCTTTTTGCCTCTACACCGTATTATTCGTGAAATGCATGTCAATGGTAGACCGATTCTGGCTATGGGAACGATTCATTCCTGTTATTGCCGTTGAGGGTATTAAAGAGGGAGATACTCATCTCACAGGCAATCATATTGGCTGTCATGTTTGCCACCAACTAAATCCCTATTCCAAAACCCGTTGTATTCGCTGCGGTAGCCCTATACATCCCTACGATCCAAAACAGAGCTTACAAAAAGCGTGGGCTTTGCTCTTTGCATCGATCATTTTTTATTTACCCGCCAATCTTTACCCCATGATGTATACGGTAAGTTTAGGTAAGAGCGAGGGTTCGACAATTTTAGAGGGCGTCGTTCTACTTTGGAACTTAGGATCGTACCCCATCGCAATGGTGATATTCTTCGCCAGTATTTTCATTCCTGTCGCGAAGATGTTTGCTCTTGCATGGCTATTTTCGCAAGCAAAGAAATATCAAGACTTACCTCCACAAGAGAGCATTGCGAAGTTAAAAATCTACCGCATGACAGAGTTTATCGGTCGCTGGTCAATGATCGATATTTTCGTAGTCGCGATCTTAGTCGCCTTAGTTCAGTTGCAAAATTTGATGGCGATCTATCCCGGCCCTGCTGCTCTCTATTTTGCAGCAGTGGTGGTTTCGACCATGTTATCAGCAATGAGTTTTGACCCTAAGATTCTATGGTCTATGCCAACAGAAAATAATCACTTAACCCCTAAACGAGAACCGCAATTATGAGTGATGAGAATAAGGTAACCGCCCAACTCACACAACAAAAGCAGATTTCAGCCATTTGGATCATTCCACTGATTGCTCTAGCAATGGGTGCATGGATGCTATTTCAATATATGACCAGCACAGGGCCAGAAATTACGTTAAAAATGCCTACTGCAGAGGGGGTTGAAGTCGGAAAAACCGAGATCAAGTCACTCAATGTAAAGGTGGGTGTCGTCACTGACGTGAAGTTAAGTGAAAACTACGACCACATCATCGTGAAAGCGAGAATGAACAAAGATGCTGAACGTATGTTGCGCGATGACACCCTATTTTGGGTCGTAAAACCTAGAATCGGCAAAGAAGGCGTTTCGGGTTTAGAAACTCTTTTATCTGGGGCTTATATTGAGTTACAACCAGGTAAATCAAAAACCGAAAAAACACGATTTGAAGTGCTCGATATCCCACCTGTTGCGCCGCCAGATGCAAAAGGGTTAAGAGTGGTGTTAACACACCGTTCAGCCGGAAAACTCAGCGTTGGCGACCCAGTTATCTACAAAGGTTTTACGGTTGGCCGAGTTGAAAAGACCAGTTTTGACGTTGAAAAACGACGTGCGCTTTACCAACTATTTGTGTTCGAACCTTATGACAGTTTGATCCGAAGTAAAACCAATTTCTGGCTGACCTCAGGGGTCGATTTACAATTATCAACTGAGGGATTTAATCTTCAGTTTGGTTCACTAGAAAGTATGATTACTGGCGGTGTCACTTTTGGTGATATTGGTGAAAGCGACCATGCTCGTCCGATCACTGAACAAATGAAACGCTTTAGACTTTATAATAACGCCAAACAAGTACGCGAGGGAATGTACGATAACTACCTCGAATTCGTGATGTTGTTTGATGAATCCGTTCGTGGGCTTAAAGCCAAAGCACCGGTTGAATATAGAGGACTACGAATCGGAACCGTCATGCGAGTACCGATGAGAATGCCAACCCCAACAGCTAATTTCTCCGCAACCCAAATTCCTGTATTGGTACGTATTGAGCTAGGCCGAGTCTATGATGATTTCGAAAGTACTTCGCTAGAACCATTGCATAAGAAGCTTGAACTTGAGTTTACTAGAGGCATGCGAGCGACACTCAAAACCGGTAATTTACTCACAGGGGCCCTTTACATCGACACCGATTTTTACCCTGATGCAACACCAATGGTGACGAAAAAATTTGAGCAATATGATGTCTTCCCGACTCGTCAAGGTGGCTTTGCTGAGGTTCAAAAACAGGTGACTGATCTACTACGTAAGCTCAATAAGCTACCAGTAGAGGATACCATCGCGTCTTTAAACCAAACGCTACAAACCTCCGAACGCACTTTAGCGGCAGCGGAACGTGTTGCAAACAGCATTGACCAGCTTATGCAGCATGAAGATACAAAAATGATCCCAACCGACATTCGCCAAAGCTTGCAACAGATCCAAAATACGCTCACTGGGTACGGGCCAAATTCGACAATGTATCAAGATATGTCGCAAACATTACAGCAGTTGGAACAAGTGATGGCTGAATTCCAACCGGTTTTACGTCAGCTTAATCAAAAGCCGAACTCGCTCATCTTTGGTGACGATAATGCCAACGACCCAATTCCGGTGAAAGGAGAACAACAATGAAAAAGTGGCTAGTTATCGCGTTATTGGCTCTTGGTGGATGCAGTAGTGCCAATCAAAGCAGTCAGTTATATTTACTGCCAGACTCACAGACACTGACAGAACAAGCACCAAAAGGTTTACCCACTCTCGTAGTGCGTCCTGTCGAATTTGCCACTTACCTAAATGACAGCAGTTTAGTGTATCGCACATCTGAAACACAATTGATTCAAGCTAAGCAAAACTTGTGGGCACAAAGCTTATCCAAACAAGTAACCTTACGAGTTATCGAACAACTAAGAGCAAAGCAACATCAATACTGGCCAGTCATGATGAACCCTGCCCTATCTCAGGCACAGCAGCCTAAGTTGCAGATCCAGATCGACCGATTTAATGGGGTATATACGGGCAACGCAGAGATCAGTGGCGAATGGATGCTCATTGATAAACAAGGGGCGATTCAAAAAAGTGCTTCATTTGCTCTATTGGTACCGTTGCAAGATGAGGGCTACCCTGCTCTCGTCGATGCATTGGCAAAAGGGGTTAACCAAATGACCAATCAAATAGTAGAACAGTTGTAACTTCATTTAATAGTAAGGCCAAAGAGCAACACTCTTTGGCCTTATTGATTCCACTGTCCCGTCCTGAAATGTGTTTACACATTGAGGACGAATTATACGTTTTCGTTCGTAGCCAATTCTGAGTTTACGAGCTATTAGACTCAGGACGCTGTAAACAAAATTGTCGCAGAAAAACTTCCTTGTGAATCTTGGGTAGAGAACGACCAATGCATTCGCTCGCAAATCCGCTGAACAATCACCAAACCACAACCATAACCCGCATTATAAGTTTCATTGCCCTCATGTCGGTTAACAATAACCAAACGATGCCCCTCAAGAAGAATGTTGATGTCTCCAACACTATAGCTAAACGCATTTTTGATGAGATTATTAATCACAATACTGACAAAACTATCAGGCGCTTGAATCACCACCGGATCAGAAGTCGAGCATTGATAACTTGAATCTTGCTTTGCAAACAAAGGGGCCATCTCGTGTAACTGATTTTCCAACGCACTTTGCAGGCAGCAGTCGACGATATGATGCTCATCGATACGCTCTTTACCCAATAATAAAAACGCCTCAGTTAACACGCGCATCTGTTCGCTTGCGTGTTGTATTCGGTTTATTGCTTTGATGGCGACCGGAGGTTGTTCTGGCACTTTAGCTAACAGTTCAACCGAGCCACTGATCACCATAATAGGTGTCCTCAATTCATGAGAGGCAAAACGACTGAACTCTTTTTCTCGCTGAAAGAATCCTAAAATATCGCTCTTACTATCGAGTAAGGCTTGTTCAATATGGCGAGTTTCCGAATAAGCGGTTTCAACATCAAACATCGGTTGATCCGGTGGCATTTGACTGATTTTTTGCTCAATTTTAGTCAAAGGACGCGAAAGTGAACGTACCACGTAAAGCCCATATAGCACCATGATGAGTGAAATCAACCCACCGAATATAAACGTATAGTTGTGCAAGCTAAATTCATAGGCGTCGAGGTAATCATCCGCATCATCTTGAAAAACGATATACATCAATCCTCGACCAGAGGGATGTTCGATAACCAAAAAATGTTTATCTTCATCACCGAGTACATGCTCATAAAACCCAGGTGTGTTGTAACTATTTAGCCATGTAGGATGAGAGTTCTCACTCCAATAGGTAGAAAACTCTGATTTATGAGGCAACATGGTTTGCTCACCATACTCTTGATAATCGGCAATATAACGACTTGCTTCCGTATCAAGCCAATGATGCAAACTGATGATCTCAATTTGATTTTCAGCAAAATAAATCACCGTCCAAAAAGAACTAAACATCACAAAAATCATGATGGCAAAACTACGACGTATTTTGCGGTAAATACTCGGATAGTCCTTATGCTTTAATTCGGTAGCCTTGTCCATGAATGGTCTCTAATCGTGATTGTTCAAACCCTTTGTTTAACGCTGAACGTAACCCATAGATATGGCTACGAAGTGCATCACTACTTGGCGATTCATCCCCCCAAACCGCTTCAATCACCTCTTGGCGTGAAACAACCGCGGGGGCTTGGCGTAGTAATACTTTCAATATTTTCTTTTGTATTCGACTCAATTTAATCGGCTGACCACCTCGTTGAACCTCATTGGTTTGTACGTCGACACTAATATCCGCAAAAATCAGTTTGCCAATATCTTGACGAGGCCCTCGACTCGCTAACGCGCGAATGCGCAAACTCAACTCTTGCATTGCAAAAGGTTTCATTAAGTAGTCATCGCCACCAGCCTCAAACGCAGCAATTTTATCTTCTAAACCATCTTTAGCAGTAAGAAAGAGGATTGGCGTATTACAAAATAACTCTTTGCGTAGCTTAGTCACGGCGGAAATTCCGTCCATTTTCGGCATCATGATATCCATGATAATCACATCATAGTGATGTTCACTCACCAGTTTTAGTGCTGATTCACCATGATAAGCACTGTCAATCGTCATACCTTCTAGTTCCAGGTAGTCCGCAATGGTTTCCGCCACGTTGTGGCTATCGTCAACGATTAGAACTTTGATCATTTTTCCCTTTCTTCACGAGTACTTCACACTTCTCGCGCTAGCATACACGCAGATTAAATAATTGTAGTTAGGAAAATCATTAGAATGAAAAAGTTAGCTCTCGTTTCAATATTAGGTTTGGCTCTAGCTGGTTGTGGCGGTGGTGGCGGTGATGACGCACCGGTTGTACAAAGAAAGCCAACTTCACAACAGGGTACTATTGATGCTATCTCTGGCAATACTATCACGGTAAATGGCTTTAACTATGATGTTGCGGACGTAGTGTACCGTGCTGCTAACTTACAATCATCAGATCTTCGTCGTGGAATGATGGTGGCTATCACACCAACCAATGCTCGTTCAGAAAGTCACATCCAGTCAAGAAACCAAGGTATGCAAGTCACTTTGGAACCAACAATGACCGGCCTGATTACCGACATCAATTATGAAGTAGGGTCATTCAAAGTGAATGGTATCCCGCTCACTTTTTCTGGCTTATCGAGAGAGATTCTTCAAGGCAACTGGGTGATGGTTTCTTCTCTTCCAGCCATTATTGATGGCAAACCAAGCTATAAAGTATTGTCTGTCGTCAAGTTCGAAAACAATGACATGACAAACTACATCGAAGTTGAAGGCATCATTAACCATCTCAACAAAGATACCCACATATTCAAACTTGGCGCTGCACTGAACGTGGACTATAGCAATGCAAATGAGCTTCCACTACAAGGATTGAGCAACGGTCAATGGGTGGAAGTTGAGGGTAGTCTTGTTGATAACGGTTTTAAGGCTGATGAAATCGAAATCGAGAATTACGATGAAATTAATAACGATACGGAGATTGAAGGCTTAGTAACCCTAGTAGCCAATGATTTCTCATGGTTTGAACTGAACTACAAAGGTCAATTCATTATCAATGCTAACACTCGTTTTGAAGATGGTAGTAAAACTCAATTAAAACCGGGTGTTGCTGTTGAAGTTACCTCACTAAGCCAAAACAACCAACAGATTGCTGCTGAAGTAGAATTTGATGATGGTGACAGCGACACTGGCGATTGGGCAGGCTCGGATATTGATCTTGAGGGCCGTATTAGCTTTGTCGATGAAAATCAAAACAGCTTCACCGTTGCAACCATCCATCAAGGTAACCAAGTTATTTATGTTAATCGTCAAACCCGCTATGAAGATGGACTGAAATTCGGCACCATGTTAAATGCCAATGTTGAAGTAGAAGCTTACAAAGTTAACGGGCAGCTCATTGCTAGCGAAATCGAGCGTGAAGACTAATCCCCTACCCTCCAAAAGCACTTAAATCGATACACCTTACGAGAGGTGTATCGGTTAGCAAAGCAACAAGTTATTAAATGGAAAATAGGTGATACCAATATGATAACCATCATTTTCGCAATGATAGTTACCACTCCTTTTTTTCATATTTTGAGGAGTAATATTCTCATTCTAGGCAGTCAAATTTTGATTACCCATTAGAACAGTTCGAACAAGAACAATTCAAAAAAATAATTCGAGAAATGACCATGAAAAAACTGACTATAGCATTACTTCTTTCTGCCTTTGCCGCGACAGCATCTGCTGCATACACTGGCCCTCAAGATATCAATATCATTACCGTTTCTGCGATGGAAAATACTCAAGATGAAGCAGTTGTGAGCCTACAAGGCTATATTACTGAGTCTCTAGGTAACGAAATGTACACGTTCAAAGACCAATCTGGCACGATCAGCGTCGAAATCGATCAAGATGTGCTAAACAATATTGATATCAATGAAAATGATCTTGTCATCATCACTGGTGAAGCCGATAAAAATTGGGGCGATGTCACTATCGACGTTGATACTATCCAAAAATCTGCTGCGAAATAGTCGCAGATTTATAGTCGCTCAAACCTGATACGACCAAGTTTCCATTTAACCAGTGCTCATTTAGCACTGGTTTTTTATATTTATACCTCACTCAAGATCACAATTTCAAAAGTCCCACGACGCTACTTCTGTCTCCTCTCTCCTGGCTCCTCTCGCCACAAAAAGCATAGTTATTCGACGCAACCTTAGCGTATTTCAATTTCACCATGTTTAATGAATCATTCAGCTCTATACAATCTCATCAAACCAGTTATTCGCACCAATTATGCGATTAATATTTATACGAAAACTTAACAAAGTAAATTTTTATACATTTTTATTGCATAAAACATCATTCGTAGTAGTATAAACCACAGATGATAATTAATGCAGTATATGAGCATGAGTATTCAAGTAAGCGGTATCAATAAATCTTATGGCGACACGCAAGTTCTTCATAATGTGAGCTTCCATTGTGAGAACGGTGAAACGCTAGTATTGCTTGGCCCAAGTGGTGCCGGCAAAAGCTCTTTACTACGTGTTCTTAACTTACTTGAGAACGCTGACAACGGTTCGCTCAATATTGCTAACCAACAATTCGATTTTTCTGTCGAAGTGCAGGAAAAACAAGGGTTACAGTTGCGTCGTAAAGTTGGCATGGTATTCCAGCAATATAATCTTTGGCCACACATGACGGTCATGGAAAACCTGATTGAAGCGCCTATCGCAGTTTCAGGAATGAATAAAGCTGAAGCGCAGCAGCAAGCAATGCAAATTTTAGCCACATTGCATTTGGCTGATAAAGCCGATGCATGGCCAATGCAACTTTCTGGTGGTCAACAACAGCGTGTTGCGATTGCTCGTGCATTAATGATGAAGCCAGATGTACTGCTTTTTGATGAACCTACGGCAGCACTTGACCCTGAAATAACCAATCAGATCGTTAAGATTATTAATGAACTCAGTGAAACTGGCATCACTCAAGTCGTGGTGACACACGAAGTGGAATTTGCAAAGAAAATTGCCAGCCACGTTCTGTATTTAGAAAAAGGTCATATTGTCGAGCATGGCACGAGTGACGCTTTTTCCAATCCACAAACTCAAGAGTTTGCGGACTATTTAAAACACTAACCCCAGAAATTATTAGTTAACGCTGTCCATTGCTTGTGTCAGCCCAAAATAGAACACATGGAGTATTGCAATGAAAAAGATCCTTTTGGCATCCCTTATCGGCCTAGCTTCTGCGAATGCAGTAGCGCAAGAAGAAATCAAATTCGTAATGGAGGCAACCTATGCACCATTCGAATACATGGATGAAAACAACCAGATCCAAGGTTTTGATGTCGATTTGGCGAAAGCATTGTGTGAAGAAATGGAAGCGAAATGTACTTTCCATAACCAAGCATTTGACAGCTTAATTCCAGCGCTAAAATTCAAACGTTATGATGCGGCTATTTCAGCAATGGATATTACTGATGCACGTTTAGAGCAAGTGAACTTCTCTAACGCGTACTACGATAACTCCGCAGCTTTCGTTTCTATTCTAAATAAAGTGGCAGACCAAGCGGCGTTAGAGGGTAAACGTGTTGGTGTTCAAAATGGATCAACACACCAAAGTTTCTTAATGGATCAAATGCCAGGTGTCACCGCCGTTCCTTACTCTAGCTATCAAGATGCGTTTATTGATATGAAAAATGGCCGTATCGACTCAGTGTTTGGTGACACTGCCGTGGTCGCTGAGTGGTTCAAAAAAGAAGACAACTTAGGCTATGTAGGTAAACATGTCACCAATCCAAAATACTTTGGTAATGGCTTTGGGATTGCAGTAAACAAGGATAACCAAGCCTTAGTTGAAAAACTAAATACTGCACTAAAAACTGTAAAAACGAACGGCGAATACGACGTTATCTACACTAAGTACTTCGGAAAATAATATGGTCTTAACGGGTTATTCTCTATCACTAGTAGAAGCAAGTTGGATGACTATTCAACTCGCTTTCACTAGCCTACTGGTCGGTTTAATTTTAGCCGTGGTTTTTGCCTCTGGGGAAATGTCGCGTCGTGTCGCGATTAAGTGGCCAACGATAGGCTTTGTCACCATTATTCGTGGCTTACCCGAGCTGTTAGTGGTGTTATTCATCTATTTTGGTTCAACACAAGTGTTGTTCCTTATCACCGGTGAATTTATTGAGATTAGCCCGTTTCTATCCGGTGTGATTGCGCTATCGCTCATTTTTGCTTCTTATGCTTCACAAACTATACGTGGTGCATTAAAAGCGGTGGGTCGAGGTCAACGTGAATCAGCAAGCGCCTTAGGCATCAGCCAAGCTCATGCATTTTTCAAAATCGTGTTACCACAAGCGGTAAGACATGCCCTACCGGGATTGACTAACCAATGGCTGGTACTGTTAAAAGATACCGCTCTTGTTTCTTTGATTGGGGTCACCGATCTACTAAAACAAGCACAACTGACATCAGCAGCAACCCATGAAGCTTTTACATGGTATGCCACCGCTGCGGGTATCTATTTGGTCATTACACTGATTACTCAACGTGCCGTTAAAGTTATTGATAAAAAATTCTCTGTTCAAGGGATGAGCATGGGCCAAGGAGTTACCGCATGAACCAACAACATATTTTTCAGTTGCTTGAAGGCTTAGGTACCAGTTTGCAACTAACCGCCGCTTCATTGCTGGTTGGCTGCATCTTGTCACTATTAATGACCACGAGTTTGATCTTAAGAACGCCAGCTCTCCATTGGCTGAGTCGTGGGATCATTACCTTGTTTACGGGCACACCGCTATTGGTGCAGATCTTTTTAGTCTATTACGGCCCTGGACAATTTGAGTGGATTCGTGAAAGCATTTTATGGGTATGGTTAAGCCAGCCTTGGTTCTGCGCTATGCTCGCACTGGCTCTTAATACTGCAGCTTACAGTACTCAACTATTTAAAGGCGCGTTTAACGCTATTCCATCAGGGCAGTGGCAAGCCTGTCGTGCATTAGGAATGAATAAACTCACCACATTAAAAGTGCTACTGCCTTATGCGTTACGTCGTGCTGTTCCTGCTTATTCGAACGAAGTCATCTTAGTGTTTAAAGGGACCTCTCTAGCAAGCACAATTACGATTATGGATTTGATGGGATACGCTCAGCGTATTAACGCACAAACCTATGACACTCTCACAGTATTTGGTATTGCTGGCGCTTTCTACCTTACTGTTAATGGTATTTTAACTTTGCTCTTCCGTCAGGTAGAGAAAAAAGCACTCGCATTCGAAGCGGCCTAATCTATACGACTTTATTTCGATGTATTTTTGCTATACCCGTTAAAACTTGAACTGACACCTCAAGTTTTAACTACTCTTTATCTTCTTTCCAAATAACGATAGCACTCGCATCGGTACGCTGAAAAAACTCACACAGCTCTTCCATAAATACCCGAAATCGAGTGGGTAGATATTGTCGAGAACGATACACGGCATGCATCTGCCCCCATTGACCAAATGCCCCATCAAAAACGTCAACCAAATAACCCGCGCTTATGTGAGCTTTTACCTGATTCTGCGGCAAGAGTGCGATCCCTAACCCAGACATAGCCAAATTCGTCGCCACATCGACAGAATCCGTAGACATCACCCCTTTAACATCAACAACACCATTGGTCCCATCCTCGCCTTGCCAATACCAGTTCAACTCTGGCTTAGGTGCGTTTGTATTAGTAATGCATTGATAGGTCGAAAGTTCTTTAGGGTGATACGGTCGATTACAACGATCAAGGTAGTCTGGAGAGGCACAAAAAATCCGTCTAAATTTAAATAATGGCTTGGCGACTAAAGAAAGATCATCTGGTAATAGCGGGGAAATCATAATGTCACTATTGCCTATACCACGTAATAATGACGGGTGCAAAGTGGTTAAATGCAAACGAATATTTGGATGCCGCTGGCAAAACTCACGGAAAAAACTTTGGCTCAACCAACGCGCCATAGGATGCAGTAAGCCAATCGAAATATCACCACGAATGAAATCCGACGTATCGTGTAAACCATCCACGGTATCATCAAGCTCTTGTAACATTCGCTGGCAAGTTTCACGAAAAATCACACCTTGTGGAGTGAGGTGAATTTGACTTCCCCCGCGATGGAATAGACGTAATTTAACCGACTGTTCAAGCTGACTAATTTTACGACTCAATGTTGGCTGACTAATATTTAGCTGATCGGCCGCTTCAGTGAAGCTCAATTTATCTGCTAACAAACAAAACATGCGCAAGGTATCAATCTGTAATGACATAACTGCATCAGACGAAAAGGAAAATTCCTACAATTTTATCAGAACAACTAATTTAAGTACGTAAAATTGATAGGTTACACAAATGAAAACAACAACCACACATTAAGTTAAATTCATTTATATCAATTACTTAAATTCTATTTCTATGCATTTACATCGCTATTATTGCTAGCGTGCTCACCTTATTTACTTTCTGTATAACAGCAATACAAAAAGCGTCATTTCCTTAATAGGCGCTATTCATATACTCGCACGTAAAGAATTATTTCAATTTATGACTAGAGTATGAAGATTAATAAATACACCACTGCCCTTTTGGGTCTTTTTGCTGTAAACGCTGTTGCTCAAACTGCTGTTCAAGATATCGAATTATCTATACCTGATTTTTATGGCTCAATTCGTGCTCAAGCCGCATTCCAAGAAAACACTGATTACACTACTGATATCTACCAAGCCAAAGCAGGCTTAATGGGTTTTGTACCTGTCTATGACTTTCGTCTGCGCTATAAACTCGAAGCTGAATATTCAGAGTCTATGGTCGGTAGTGCTTCAGATAACGATCTGATCATACGTGAAGCCAACATCATTATGATGAGCAAAAAGTGGGGTGGTACTTACATCGGGTCTGGCACAACGGGTACGTGGGCCGATCTCTATAGCAAAGTAGACATTTTTGAGAGCAACAATATGGAGCGCCACAGCAACAACATGCTATTCGGCGGTCAACGTTATGCTACCAACCAACTGGCAGTAACTACTCCCCATTTTGGTCCTTTTTACTTCAAAGCCGCTGTCATCTCACCTAAAGATGATAATGACAATGACGCTGATATTCTTGGCCTGCGCGCGCTCTACAACCAGGGTAACTTCAGCTTAGTGGTTAACCAATCTCTGACATCAAAAGAGATGATAGTTAATGCAACAGGAAAATACGCCAAAGAAGATAGCCAACGCACGATCGTGGCTACCAGTTACCAATGGGAAAACTTCTATCTGGGTGGTGTTGCTGAGTTTGACTACGATGCGCCTTACAACAAACGTAACGTGTATGGACTTTCAGGGGAATACACCTACAACGACACCTCATTCCGTCTTGGCTATCAATATGCTGACTGGCAAAACGCCCACGACAATGAATCACTAGTGCTTGCTAATGTCAGTCACATCATCAACAAGTACTTTACAGTGTTTGCCGAGGGCGCACTTTTCAGTGAAGAGCCGGAGCAAAATCCAAACGTCAAATCTATGTCTAAAAGCGACAACATCAATCTTGGTTTGATCGTCTCTTTCTAGAACGTCTTTTCTAATTTGAACGAACAGTAGGAACCCCACTATGAAACGTACAATAAGTACCTTGGTATTAGGTCTGAGTTGTTGTTCTGCCTATGCTGCCGTCACGGTCACCGATTGTGTCATCCGCGAGCCCGCTCCGGGAACAGACAAAACCGGGCTTTACTTCACTGTAACTTACCAGCCTAACGCTCAAACTCAGTCGCTGCGTTTGCCAGCGCCGGAGGCGCTCTACGGCGCGAACATTCCAGCGTTAACGAATTATACCGAATTGCATGATATGACCCACGTTGAAGGTGTGATGACCATGACTCGTATCCCTCAAATTCAACTGAAGCCACAAGTCGCCGCCGAGCTAAAACCCGGTGGCAAGCATGTGATGCTGTTTAACCTTAAAAAACGCCCTGTTGCTGGTGAAACATACCCAGTGGAACTTTTGCTTGCATTTGATCCAGAAGTTAAATGCGATGCGATCGTGAAAACATCCGCGGAACTTAAACAAGTAGGTCAGCATTAATGAAAGCCTTATTGAAATCCATTCGCAGCGTCAAAAGCGCTGTGATCGCGGTATTACTCACGGTTGGCGCGGGCATAGGTCTACTAGCAGCATTACCAGCTAGCGAAGTGATGCATGCCTTTAGCACCAATGAGTATTGTGGTACTTGCCACACGATGAAACCCGCCTCAGAAACGTTCGCCAACAGTGTCCACGGTGGTAATAATTCACAAGGCTTTGTTGCCGACTGCGTCTCTTGTCACTTGCCCGAGTCTAACGTGGTCGATGAACTTTGGGTGAAAGGCACCTCTGGTATGCGCCATCTATTTGGTGAGTATGTCCTGCAGATGGAATCGTTGGATTACGACGAGTTACATCCAAAACGTACCGAGTACGTGTTCGATTCTGGCTGTGTGAACTGTCACCGC
Source organism: Vibrio sinensis (assembly GCF_003605645.1). Taxonomy (GTDB): domain Bacteria; phylum Pseudomonadota; class Gammaproteobacteria; order Enterobacterales; family Vibrionaceae; genus Vibrio; species Vibrio sinensis. Next base: position 26,544 of record NZ_QVMU01000003.1, read on the forward strand.
GCACTCGAAGAGCGTGCAAAAATTGCCACCGAAGCATCACCAATCTCGGACCAAACACACCAACTCGCCTTTGCTCGTAAAGATAGCGACCCAAGTTGGAAATGCTCTAGCTGTCACTATGACATCGCTCACCCAGACCTCAAACGCAACATGCGAATTAAAGATGAGCAAAGAATGCGTGACCTGATGGTTCAATTAGGAGTGGAAAACAATGGATAAGCCGATAAAGTACCACGCTCTCACCGCCGCATTACTTACGTTCGGTCTCGTTACTACACCGAGCTTCGCAGCAGATACGACGGTAAGAAAAGACATTAATAATGGCTATGAAGATTATATTATCAATCGTACTCCTGCAGACTTAACACCACAGGAGCGCCAAATTGCTAACCGAAATATTTATGGTTGTTATCTAGGTTGTCATAGACCAGCACAAGAAGAAGTTCCAGAGACGTTAAGTCCACGCCTTGAAGGTTTTGATGCTCAATATTTCTATAACCAATTCGTAGATATGGACATGGAACGCCAAGCCGGTGTTTCATCTCAGATGAAAGAAAAGGTTTATGTTCTTCCTCCACAACAAATCGCAGATCTGTCACTAGTTTTAAGCGAACGTAAAATGAAGTGGAACCCTCGCCCAGAGGTGGTTGCCAGTGAAGCCTATACTCGAGGCAAAACCAAATACGACGCAAGCTGTAAGATGTGCCATGGTGAACAAGGCGCGAGTACCAATCCCGCATACCCACCTTTAAAAGGCCAAATGCCCGCTTACATCTTTGAGCAAATGACCGCTTATCGCGACGGAAAACGGACTAACCGCCAAGCGGCAACCATGGTGCCTTTTGCCAAAATGCACAGTGAAGAAGACTACGCTGATATTGTCGCTTACGTAACGGGCATGTTCTATACGCCAATTGAAAGACGTGAATTTATTTCAGGTGAAGGCATGCCGCCCGTTGATGGATTTGTCCTACCAGATACGGGGCAAATTCAAAACTTTATCGACATGCATGGTGAAGACAATGACTACCCGAAAAACCCGATGAGTTTCACCATCAGTAAATCAGGAAAAACCGTAGTCGATGACAACACTAAATTGATGTGGGAACGCGACTCATCCCGAATTTGGATGACAGCTGTTGAAGGTGAGCAATACTGCGAGAACTTAGAGATTGATGGGTACGACGATTGGCGTTACCCGTTAATGAAAGAGCTACAGAGTATTGCCGATTTAGGAGAATTCCGCCCTGCAATCAACATTGAGGCGTTCCTAAACATGCCACGCTTAAGCTCTGGCGTGTGGGGTTTCCCTGTGAGTGACCACCCTGATCACGCTTGGCACATTGGTTTTCCAGAAGGTCATATCATGGGTCAGCACACGGCATCAACCAAACTGGTTCGTTGTGTACGTGCCGCTAATGGCGCGGCTTATCACAACATGAACTACGTCGATAACAACGATGGCACCGTCACGGAAAAAGTCACTGACCGCATGTGGCAGCAGAAGATTGACTACAAACGCCGCAACTGGCTCGATTCAATCGAATACTGTGAAAACTTGAACTACGCAAACTATGACGATTGGCGTTTACCAAACATCAAAGAGCTAGTCTCGATTGTGAACTACAACAAAACTTCACCAGCAATTGATGAAGAGTATTTCCCTAATACACCTGTGAAATATTTCTTCTGGAGTAGTTCAAGCGATTTACCGGGGCCAACGCTATTTGTTCGACCGCTACCACCACGTAAGAAAGATCAAACACCTGAAATGCTTGATCACCGCCAAGACAAAGGCAACAAAGGTTGGGCGCAAGGTTATCAAATCGGCTCAGGCTTGGGCATGAGCAAAGATGTAGAATTCTACGCTCGCTGCATCCGTAACCCTTAACCTCACTTCATCACTTTGCCCCCAATACTATTTGGGGGCATTGGAGTTTCTATGCGTTTAAAATTATTACTTTGTACCGCTATCACTAGCCTTTCTTGCTGGGTACACGCTGACGAACCGGGTCGATACGACGATGGTGCACGTTGGGCGTTTATTACCGATAAATCGACTCCCAAGGTTGCCGTCATCGACACCTTTCAACATCAACATGTTGATACTCTTAAGATGCAAACTATTCCAACCATGATGGAAGTGTCTGATGTTCAAGATATGTTGATCTACATTGATGGGAAAACCCCGCAGGTCTACATCTACGATCTTGTTGAGAAAACCCACTGGAGCATGGCTGTAGAATCGATTCCCTATTCCATTGCTGTCGCACCGGATGGTGCTCGTGTCGCGGTCGCGCTAAAAGACAAAATCACCATGATCGCACCACTTCAAAAACAACAGCTGGAAACGATTCCCAACTTAGCGCAGCCATACAGCCTCAATTTTGATACAGGTGGATACAACCTTTACATCACAGAACAAGACTCTGGCCGAACCCATATTTGGCGCATTCATGATGCAGCCTTAAAAACATTGCAACTGGGTAGCGGCGGACCAGTCTCAGAAGTGACATTGTCACCAGATGCGCGTTTAGTGTTAGTCGGCGATCTGACTAAAAACAGCGTCAGTATTTGGGACCTATTTATGGAGCAACCTTTTGCAAACATCTCCTTGCAATCAAAACCTTGGCGTCCATATGTTAGTTCAGACAGCGAACATATGATTTTAGCAGCCGATAATGGTCAAGGCTTAGTCGTCAACACATGGACGGGGCAGACTGTAAAATCCGTTGATTTCAAAGATAAAACCAGCGAAATACGTACCGGTTGGCTCGAAAGTATTGGGGTCGTTGCCACTGAAACGGGACTAAACGTCTTCAATTTAACCAACAATGAACCCGCGATCCGCTTCCCTTTAAGCGCCTCTCTTGGCGATGTTGTCGTCGTTTCAGATTCAAAAACCTTATTCGCGACTCAAGGCGACTCTTCTCAGCTATTGGTAGTCGATTTGCGTAAAGAACGCCTACTACCATCCTTAGAGACGGGTCTTGCTGCGCCCAATTTAATTGCGATGGGTTTAACCAATACCATCTGTCACTAGGAGTGAAACCATGTCTCAACGCTCTTTTAAACGCTTCATCCGCTCTACGCTACTGCTTATAGGTACAATTTTTTGCATCAGCACGACTGCCAATGCAGCCCCCCTCATTTTTAACTTAAGTGAGGCAACGTTAGGAGCCGTTAGTGAAAAAAACTGGCCGGATCAATACCTATTTATCGCCATAGGTTACACCTCTTGTCCTGAAATATGCCCAACAACGGCAATGGACATGGCTGGGGTTATTAACAAATTAGGTGACCAAGCGAAACACGTTACCCCCTTGTTTATCTCTATCGATCCACATCGAGATAGTGCACAAGGTCTTGCTCAATACGTTAACTACTTCCACCCAGAGCTTATAGGGTTAGTGGGTACTCAGCAACAAACCAAAGCGGCGGTTAAAGCACTTAAAGGAACTTATGGTTATGCCCGTGATGGTAAACCTGTCTATCCACCGTTACCGGATCTCTATGAAGTGTTCCATTCAACCTACCTCTACCTGTATGGCCCGGATCGTGAACTGATTGATGTTTACGGCTATGGCGATGGCGCAGACAAAATCGCCGCATCGATGAAACGCGACCTGCCAACATCTTCAGGGCAATGATGATGCAAACACAGCAATTTCGAACAAGGGTACAGTTTATGACACTTGGTATAGTATTAGCGACAGCAAGCTTCAACGCCGTTGCACAGTGTCCTATACCTGCACCTTTTCAACCCATCACCACACAGGTTCAAATCGAGACCTTACCAAAAGGAGTACAACAAACTTTGGGTCACTCTCCTGCTCCAGCCGTTGCTGTTGGAGAAAAAAAACTGCCACACAACAGCATTCAGATGGTGAACTTCTGGGCAATCTGGTGCGCACCATGTCGTAAAGAATTACCCATGTTGGCTAAATTAAAAGCTCAACAGCAAGCTAATAGCTCAATTTCCATCAACACAATTCACATAGGCAATACCCCGGCAGAGAAGCTACGCGCCATACAAACGCCTCTCGGCGCAGAGTCTCTTGGTCAGGTGTCGATTGATGACTTTGCTTCACTGCAGGATCTCGGCGTCATGGGACTACCAGCGACCTTTATCGCCATCAATGGTGAAGTTCGCTACCAAGCATTGGGCTATCTCGGAGAAGAAAGTGCACCATTGGTACAATGGATGTCTTGCTTAGCACAAGCTGAACGTAAAGAGACAACTCAAAAAATCATTCAAAAAACGCGCAACGCAAAGGAATAATAAAACAATGAAACAAACCACAATTCGTTCGCTGAGATTGAGTGCCTATTTAGGACTGACATTGATACTGCCAGTACAAGCACAAGCACAAGCAAATGAAACCTCGCCCAATGGAGAAAGCACACCTCAAATCACGATGCTTCAATTAGGCGAAAATCTCTATATCAATCCAGGTCGAGGGGGTTGTACTCAATGTCATGGCGAAGCCGGCAATGCACCTGTAATGCCGCTTTACCCCAAAATTGGCGGACAATCTGAAATCTATTTGTACAATCAACTGATCGACTATCGAGAAAAGCGTCGTAAGAATGGTTTATTTTTCCCAATGGAAGTGGCAATGGAACCATTTAGCGATGACGAAATAAAAGCCATGGCACATTACCTTGCTGCTCAAACAGCATTTTAAAAGAGCAATTCATTCTTTGAATGTCACACCACGCTTCCAAACCATATTGTGAATTTTATTTTGAATCGACATAAAAAAACGCCTCAGCAATTTGCTCAGGCGTTATTGTCACTAATCGTTGTCAGAAGCTGTTGTTAGTAATTACCAAATTCTCAATTAAAACTCAGCCATCCATTTTTTGTATTCCACATCATCTTGATACATCTTGTGGAAGATTTTGTATTTCGCATCATAGAAATGCTTAATTCTCTCAGCTTGAGGCATCACACTTTTGCTAATACGGCTCATGGCGTTCATCGCATCTGGAATATCACTGTAGAAATTCGCAGCAACAGAACCTAGCATCGCAGAACCTAACAACACCGCTTCACTCTCTTCCGGCAATAAAATCATACAACCTGTTGCGTTCGCATGTTCTTGTAAAAAAACCGTATTCTTGGTCCCACCACCACAAGCCATGATGGTATCAATTTCATAACCAGCATCGTTCATCACTTCAATAATATGGCGGGTTCCTAATGCGATACCTTGCACGGTTGCCAAATATTGCAATGCCATATCATCTAATGTCTTCGACATTTTTAAGCCTGTCATGGTACCGGTTAAGTGGGCGTTAGCTCTAGGTGAACGATTACCATGAAAATAAGGTAGGACGTGAACATCTTTAGTTAAGAACGCGATGTCTTCCTTGCTACCCGCTAATGCCAACAAGTGGTCATTCAACAATTGGTAGATCGTTTGTCCTTGCGCTTTCGCCTGTTCATTCGCACTCTCATACAAAGGATGCGACGTAATAATATGATCAATCAAGGCACCGGTAGCGGACTGGCCACCTTCGTTTAACCAATAACCTGGCAACATCGCACTATAGTAAGCACCCCATACACCATCAATAAAACGCGCGGTTTTCGATGCCGCCATATGGCAAGAAGAAGTACCGCCAATCAAAGCTAAGCGTTTATTAAAATCGGCTTTTTCTCCGGTCATGCCGGCTGCACCCAGCACGCCAATACCACCAGCGTGGGCATCAATGATTGAGGTACCTACCGCAGTTCCCGGTAGTAAGCCAAGATCATGCGCAGCATGATCCGTTAAGCCATCACCCACGGGTTGCCCCATTGGTAAAATGCGATTTCCGATCACTTGTGCGTTGTCGTCCATCAAGTCTTCTAAACCAATCAGTTCAAAGAACTCTTTGTCCCACTTATTTTCATGGCCTAAATAGGTCCATTTACACACGGTTGAACACAGTGAACGGCTGTCATCAAATGTCGCTTTCCAAGTAAGAAAATCTGGCAGATCGAAGAAGTAACCCGCTTTTGACCACGTATTGGGCATATTTTGCTTCAACCAAAGTAGTTTTGGTGTCTGCATTTCAGGTGAGATGCGATTGCCTACATAGGTTAAAACCGGATGCTCAGTGGCATTAATTCGATCCGCTTGCATGATCGCACGGTGATCCATCCACATGATGATATTTTGCTCACTGCGACCGGTTGGGCTCACTGTTAACGGAAGGCCTTGCTTATCCAGCACAACCAAAGAACAGGTTGCGTCAAAGCCAATACCCTTAACTTGAATAGGCTCAATATTCGCTTGAGAAACCGCATCTTTTACCGCTAGGCAAACACATTGCCAAATATTTTCTGAAGATTGCTCAACAAAGTCCGCCTGTGGTTTATACATCTGAGTGTCGCGTTTTGCTTCACCCACTTTACGCCCAAAAGCATCAAAAACCCCAGCGCGTGCACTACCACTGCCTACGTCAACGCCGATAAAATAAATACTCATGCCGTTCTCCGTTAAGACTTATTTTTTTGTAAGAAGATAAACAAGATCAAAATGCCGCCCCACAATGCCATGGTTAAGTAACTGCTTACTCCAAGTAAGTTCAGGCCACTTTCTAACGTTTGCAGAACAATCAAAGCCAAACCAATGCCGATAATACGTCCGAAGCCACCATCAGGGTTAATTCCCCCCAATACTGAAGCTAAGATTGCCGTTAATAAATAAGACTCACCGTAACCAGCTTTTGCCGAGTTGAATTTAGCCATCATAACAATCGCCGCAACCCAACATAGCATTGATGAAATGATGTAAACGTATAGCGTCGCTTTTTGTGTATTAATGCCTGAGAAGCGGGTTGCTTTTTCATTTGAGCCCATTAAATAAATGGTGCGTCCTAAACTGGTGTGTTCAAGTAACGCCCACAGAGCGATCGCAAAAGCAACAAACAATACCAATGGCATTGGGATTCCAAAAATAGAACCATTACCTAATACAAGTAAAGCGTTAGGGAAACCTGAAATAACACTACCGCCAGACATTAACACGTTTAATCCATTGATTAATGTCATCATTCCAAGAGTGGCCAAGATTGGCGAAACACCAACATAAGCAATTAACGCACCATTAAGCAGGCCAATAATCACTGCGGTCACTAAACCACCAAACAATGCCATAACAAGCATCATACTGCTATCTGGTGCCATTGTGACGATACTCGCCATCACTAAGCCACAGGCGTTAGTCGTTGCGATAATGGAAAGGTTTATCCCTCCCGTCAACATACAAACCGCCATTGCCAGCGCAAGTAACCCCAACAATGGCATTTGTGATGACATTGATTGAAGATTATCTAAAGAGAAGAATGCTTGGCCACTCGTGACTCCCATAACCACTAAAATGCCTACTAGGATCACCAATAAATAACGAATATTCTTATCGGTCGGCAATCTTAAACTACTCATTATCTGTTCCATTATGCCCCCTGCAGCGCTTGTTTTTTCTCGTTGATTGCGGTCATACTGATACTGCAGACAATAATCAAACCTGTTGCAACGGTGTGCCAATATGATGGTACACCAAGAAGAGTTAGGCCGTTTTTGACTACCGCGAGAAGAATTACACCCAAAACCACACCAAACAATGTTCCTTTACCACCGGTCATGCTCGTACCGCCTAACACAACCGCCGCCAACACCATTAACTCAAATCCCATTAATGAGTTCGGTGCCACCGATTGAGTTATTTGCGTTTGTACGACAGAAGCAATACCTGCCAAAGCGCCCATGTAGCCGTAGACAAACAAGTTGATGCCAAACAAGTTAATACCAATACGGCTTGCTGCGTCTGCATTTCCACCAACTGCATAAATCTGACGGCCTAAACGTGTTTTAGACATTAAAAATGACGTCAGAACAATTGTGGCAACAAGGGTCAAAATTGGCAGCGATAAACCATAGTCATAGCCATCCGAACCAGTAAATGTAAATAGCTCAATACCATCCATAAACCAATCTGGGAATCCGTATAACCACTCACCGTTACTAAAGTAAATCAGCAAACCAAAGTAGACGTTTAACATCGAAATCGTAATGATGATTGCTGGAACTTTTAGCTTGTATACCAATACTGCGTTAATCAGTCCAAGTAACATACCCACCACGGCTGCAATAGCAAACGCGACAATGAAGTTACCCCCAATAGTCAGGATATAAGTCGCGGTAACATATTGAGCAATCGCTGCGGTTGCTGGAAATGAGATATCAATTCCCCCAGCAATCAAGACGACAAATAAGCCACATGCCATAATTCCCAACAAGGCAGAACTCACTGACATGTCGAAGATATTACCGAGTGTCAAAAAGTCTTCTGACAACACTCCAAGTGTGGCTACGATTAGCACAATCATCATCGCCAAATAAAATTCATGGCGTTTAACCATGGAAGCAGAAAATCCACGAAATTGGTTAAGCATTGACGGCCTCCATAATTTCTTGCTCTGAAGAGTTAGTCGGTTGGAAGTCATGAGTAAAGCGTCCTTCTTTCATTACAATCACGCGGTGACTGTTATAAAAAACTTCTGGGATTTCATCACTGACCATGATGATTGCGATACCTTGCGCTGCGAGATCTTTTGCGATGTTGTAAATCGCTTCTTTGTTTGCCACGTCAACGCCGACTGTTGGCGAATCGAGGATCAATACATCCGGCTCAGCGGCAATCCACTTAGCAATTGAGATTCGTTGCGCATTACCACCAGAGAGACTCGTTACCGGCAACTTAGGATCAGCGACCTTGATAGCCAAAGATGAGATCAAGGTATTAACTAGACGGTTGGCCTTAATGTGGTCAAGAAAGCCCGTTGGTTTGGTTAAGCGCGGTAATACCGAGGCAGTGATATTGTCCTGAATCGCTTGCTCCATCACCAAACCAGTGCTCATGCGGTCTTCTGACACGTACCCAATTCCATGAGCTATCGCTTCACGGTTCGATTTAAACGATACGGTTTCACCATTGATGATGATCTGACCGCTATCTGGCTGAGTCATCCCAAACAACGCCATACAGAGCTCGGTACGCCCAGCGCCCAATAAGCCAGTAATTGAGACGATTTCACCCGCTCTCACAGCAAAAGAGACATCGTTAAATTGGCCCTGTTTCGTGAGGTTTTTTACTTCAAGTTTTACGTCGCCTTTTTCATGGTATGGAGCCAAGGGTTTGAATTCAAAACGCTGCCCTGTCATAAGGAATGCAAGCTCGTCACTGTCCACATCCGCAGCTTGATATGTACCGATAGTGCGTCCATCTCGAATAACGGTGATGCGATCAGAAATCTCCATCACTTCGTCCAGTTTATGACTCACAAACACCACTGTGACGCCTTTGGCTTTAAGATCCGCCACGACTTCAATTAAATGGTTAACTTCAGTACGCGTCAGGGATGCCGTTGGTTCATCCATGATCATTAACTTAGCGTCGGATGCCATAGCTCGACATATCGCCACAAGTTGGCACTCAGCGATAGAAAGCTGTTCAACACGCTTAGTCAGCGGCAACTTCACCCCGACTCTCGCCATCGCGCTAAGTGCAATTTCTTCAATACGTTTGGCTTGAACAAGTCCTTTCGTCCAATCAACATGATCTTGAATAGCGATGTTCTCTGCCACAGTCAAATTAGGAAACAGAGACAAATCTTGATAGATAACTTGAATACCCTGTTCGATGGATTGCTGTGGCGTTAAACGTGCGTAAGTTTTGCCAGATAGAGTAATTTCCGCGCCACTTTCAGGTGCATGAACACCGGAAATCACCTTAAATAGAGTACTTTTTCCACAGCCATTTTTGCCAGCCAAACAGTGTACTTCACCTTGGTTGAAAGTAAGGTTAATTCCATCCAATGCTTTTACTGAACCAAAATGTTTGGATACGTGTTTGAGAGTAATAAAAGGAGTATCAGACATGAGTATTTCCAACAATTAGGGCAGCATTGCACTGCCCAAAAATCAAAGAGGAATAAAAGCCGTGTAGATTAGAAACCTAGTTGGCGAGCGTTTGTTTTGTCGACTTCAAGAATCTTATTGAACTTAATCACTCGGTTTTCTTGGTCAATCTCAGCATCGCCCAAACCTTGAACATTTACACCTTTTGCCACATCTTTACCGTCAAGCATTTGCTTAGCAACAGCAACCATTGCATAACCTGCATCGGCTGGATTCCACAAGAAACCACGGTCAATTTCACCACGGGCTAAATAAGGGGCAGCTTGACTCGGCATCATAATGCCAACCACGCTAATCTTGTCTCGTGCGCGTTTTTTCTTGATCGCTTCACCCGCACCAATACCACCTAACGAACCATAAGAAACGATACCCGCCATGTCTGAGTGCGCTTTCATCAAGTCATTGGTCGCCGCGTAAGATTGGTCAATGCTTTCTGCAACAGGCATACGGCTAGTTACTTCATACATCTCTGGGTAAGTTTTCTTTTGGTAATCGATTGCTAAGTTTGCCCAGTTATTGTGAAGTGGTACGGTAAGAGAACCGACGTATACTGCGTATCCGCCTTTCTCACCCATGTTTTTCGCCAATGAATCCATCGTTGCTTTGGCATACGCTTGGTTATCAATGGTTTCCACATCCCAATCCGCACCATGGCCATCTGGAGATTCATGAGTCAGAACAATGATGCCTTTTTCACGTGCTTTTTTGAAAACAGGTTCAAGTACCGTTACATCATTCGGTACCACCGTAATCGCATCAACACCTTTGGCTATCAAGTCTTCGATGATTTTTACTTGTTGCGCTGGATCCGGAGTCGATGGCCCCAATTGACGCGCATCTACGCCAAAATCAGTTGCTGCTTGTTCAATCCCTTTATTCATTTGGTTGAACCAAGGAATACCTGACACTTTAACCACGTTTACGATTTCGTAATCTTGTGCGTTAACGCCAGCGGCGCATAAAGCAGCAGAAAGAGCTGCCACTTTAAATAAGACCTTTTTCATCTTCATCAATCCTTTTATTTATGTGTAGGGGTAAGGTGAATCGATGAGGTGATGGTAAGACCTAAAACAATGGAAAATTCAACCAACACGCAGAGAGTGTGACCCCTGCACGTTTATGTTAATTTATATAATAAATCACATAACAGCACCGTTAATAAATGCATAAGTCGTAATTTAATTACAGCCAAACTCAGCAAGCGCACCAAAAAACGTTACATTTTACAAACAATCAATGATCATTTCGCATTTTATAAACCGCTTTGTAGTCGAGATAAAAATTGAGATAGATAAACAATACTTGAACACTTTCGAGCAATTGATAGATTTATGACTATGATCACTTCTTTACCTCGCTCTCATTATTCTTCCTGATGAGCACATGCTTTATTGTTATTGAGTAAAGTAATACGAATCCAGTGGTGCACCAGCCACATCAACATAGCGGTTAATACCACGGCGACAAATATCGAACTAAATCGGTATACGATAGAAAAGAATGCATCTTGCTGCTCAGGTACTAAAGAGGTGGTCAACGGCACACTCAATGCCGCCATCGCCGAAAAGGCAATCGCTCCCTTTACTGCTCCTTTTGTTAACCAATAGCAAAATGGCCCCATCGCAATGGTAAACGCTAGCCAAAACAGCACACCATGACCAAACCAGCTACCCAATATTAACTGCACAGTTAACCCAGCTAAGCAACCTAACCCCGTCCCAAGGATTCGAATTTTTGCCATGGCGAGCGAGCCTGCTAACGTCATAGGTGTTAACACAATCAAAATGGATGCTTGAGCCGAAAGTGAGTCATAGAGATCGGCAACCTGAAATAGGACAAACGCGGTCATTGCGACAACCCACCCCATAGCCACTTGACTGATATAATCAATATCTCTTTTTACGGGCGTGTTCAATGTCGTAGATTGCGATGATGACGAAGCCGATGATAATTCCGTCGATTCGGTCAATAACGTCGTTGTTCGAGGTTCAGGAAAGAACCAATATGCCAACGCACATACCGGAATATTCACTAACGCGATCACCCACAAATTGACATTAAACTCCTCAATATCAATAAAATCATAACTGGCAAAGTTCAAAACAATAGAACCCACCAGCAACCCCATGTAGCCAAACATATAGGTACTCGGTCGCATCATCGCAATACATTTCCCCAACATCATGACTCCTACTGCGACCACTAATAACACGGGGTGAAACTGTAAATACTCCAGAATAAATGTCGCTTGCAGCGTCGACCATATGGCAGAAAACAGCAAAATGAATAGTGTCGGCAAGTGAAAAAAATCTGCGCGGCTGAGAATAAATAGAGGTAGCATGATGGCAAAAAAACCATAGGACCACCCAAATAAAATACTTAAACCCAGCCCTAAGGAACATCCAAACCAAATACGTTGTGTCTTCATGATCGCTACTCTAATAAATAACGTGAAGCCAACTCGCAAGCTGGATCTGTATGTTGGCCATAAGCGTCCAAAATGTACTTTGTTGCGGATAAAGAACGATAGAGGCGCGCGACCCGACAAACAACGATGGCGGCAACATCTCATCGCTAGTGAGGTTGATTCGAGTGCGCTGAGCATCGCGTACCCAACGATTATTCGTCTCTACTTTAGTCAATGCACCATTCGGAAGTTGCTGAGCGGCAGCGACACCATAATCTCTGCTGGCAATAACAAAGTCATAAACTTTACCTGGCTCTGCATCAAACGCGACTAAAGCGTGATAATCCGACGTCACTTTCGCCACCGATTTCTCACGAAAGTCGGCAGCTACCCACATAGATGTTGTAGGTACAAAAGTAAGCAACGGCATATTGGCATTTGCCATAGCTCCGACATCAAGTTGTAAGTTAGTCACGACACCATCACTAGGCGCTATAACTTGCGTATTCATAAGATCAAGTTGAGCTTTCTCTATCCCATTTTTTGCTATTCGAACCGGCGTACTCTGACCTTTAGTTTTACCTAGTTGAGCATCAATGACATTCAGCGCTTGCTGCTCTGCTTTCAATGTCGCAAGAGAGACTTGTTTTTTAGCCAATGCAGCATCTAGGTTCGACTGCGAAATAACTTTCTGTTTTGATAAGGTCGCTAAACGTTGATATTCCCGATGTGCATTATCATACGTTGCTTTCGCACGAGTGATATTGGCTAGAGCCGCCTCGCGTTGTGAATAGAGCGTCGCTTCTTTTTCATAGGCGGACTGCAATGCCAATTGCGCTTGCTCGAGTGCTATTTGATATTTTCGGTCATCAATACCAAACAAGAGATCCCCTTTCTTAACCTTTTGATTGTTATCAACAGCAACCGACATAACTTTGCCAGAAACTTCTGGCGCGACTTGAACCACATAGCCTTGCACTCGCCCCTCGGTTGTAAAAGGCGCATGGCGATCCGCCACAATAATGTACAAAAATAGGACAACAAACAAAATAACTAGGCTGCGCATCCAGTGCTTAAATTGATGTTCGGCGGGCATAACGGATTCCGATTAGTAACTAGAATCGGAATTATAGAGATATCGATCACATTTATGTAGAATGTAAAAACGGCCACAAATGAGCTAAAAATAGGACAATGAAAGCAAACCTCGATGATATTTATCTGTTTACTCAAACGGTACTACATGGCGGGATCAGTGCGGCTGCCCAAGCAAACCATTTACAACGTTCGAAAGTCAGTCGCAGGTTACAAGAATTAGAGAAAGCGCTTGGTTATCAACTATTGATTAGAACCACACGAACCATCGAGCTCACGGATCATGGACAACGCCTATTTTCACTGGTATCCCAACCTATTGAGCAAATCGCGCAAGGGCTTTCTTCCATGAGAGAGCAGCAGCATGAGCTGTCAGGAAAAGTGAGAATAGCGATCCCATCTGCTCTTATGTCTTCTGCTGCTTTCAATACCATCATCAGTGAATACACCACTAACTTTCCAGAGATCAGTGTTGAAATCGAAAATCACCAAGAAAGCGTTGATTTAAAACGCCAAGCTTTTGATTTACAACTTCTTCCTAGCTCAGCCAAAGTTAGTGACGATAGCTACATTCAATTTAGCCTATTACCATACCGCAGCCATCTTGTAGCTTCACAAACGTATCTAGATAGCCACTCCCCCATCATCACTTTAGATGATCTTCATGATCATCGCGTTCTCACAAATCGATACAATGCCAATTTACTCGATACGCACATCAATATAGCTTTAAGATCCGACGACCTTAGTTTATTACGTTCAATGGCCATTGCTGGTGCTGGCGTCGCATTTATCCCGCAAGTACACTCAAAGCCAGCCCTAGATGGCGGACAACTTGTCGAGGTTTTACCGCAAGTCGTTCACCCACAACAACACCTCACTCTTATTTATCCATCGGCACAATTTCTTCCCCATCGAGTCAAAATTTTGATCGACTTATTCCGCGAGCGGTTTCAGTAAAATTGAATTCTGGTAATGTCGATTCATTACCTTGATATAATTTTATTTGATTAAAATCGGGCTAAACATGCTGTAAAATAAAATCAATGCAAGTTTTTATCTTGGGAATCTGATATTTAGCTTGCTGATAAACAACATAGATATCTAAATTCGCGCCCTTACCGTTTGAAATGATTTTTTGTGTAGGTACATCAACTAAGCGCCCGTCACGAAGGTAAGTCTCGACCCACCACTGCGGGAAAAGGGCAATCCCTTCACCGGCAAGAGCCGCATGGATCAAAGCCTCTCCACTATTACAACTGAATATTGGCATATGCTGCACTTGTTGCCATACACCGTCACACTCTATCCACCAAGTTAAAGGAACTCGCCCATGCAGATACTGTAATGTCGGACTCTGTTGTATATTTTCCAGAGAAAGAACGGTTGTTTGGAATTTCGATTGCAAATTCAGCAATAATTCCGGTGTTGCAACCAACTTAAAAGCGGCACTAGACAGTGATTTAGCGACAATACGCTCTTCATGGAGTTGGCCTGCACGGATAGCAATATCCACTGAATCTTGATTGAAATTAACCACACGATCGGAAAAATCCACGTCTAACGTAATATTGGGATATTGTTGCCGAAACTTATACAAAATAGGTAATAGTACCCGCTCGCCAAAACTGACGGAACAACTGATACTAAGTCGCCCTGCCATTGCCGCTTTGCGTTGCGATACTAACTCATCAGCCTCATCAAGTTTTTGTAGCAATGGATATATTTGCTGGTAATAAAGCAGCCCTAACTCGGTCGCTTTTACTCGTCGTGTAGTTCGCTGAATCAGTTCAATTCCAAGTTCTGATTCCAGATCTTTTACTCTGCGTGAAATCGAAGATAGTGGGAGGTTTAGTTCAGCCGCAACTTGGCTAAAGCTATTGAGCTCAACCGTGCGAGCAAAATAACGCAATGCTCTTATTTTATCCATAATCCCTCAAAAATCATCCATGTCAGTACAAAAATCTACCTGTTTATTGTCGTAAAGACAAAGGTGATTTTCATTTTGTTTACTATTTCCCCCCATAGAGCTTCGCTATTGTGAAAGCATTACAACGATAAAGTCACGTAACGACCGGACTCTTGGTCATGTATAGATTAAATAGGAAAAACTATTATGGACAAAAACGTAAAGAAGAAAAAAATTCTCATTTTGGGCGGGTCAGGTGGCGTAGGACAATGGTTGACTCAATTAGCGAATGAACAACAATACCAAGTTACCGTTTTACTTCGCTCAACAAGCCAATATCAACCGCCCCAAGGCGTTCATATCATTCGAGGCAATGTCCTTGACTCACAAGTTATTGATAATGCGGTACAAGGCCAAGATGCGATTATCTCTACAATTGGGATCATGAGATCTCAAGCAAACAACCCTTGGTCTAAACTAATTTCGCCTGTTGATCTAAATTCAAGTCTGTCGAACTCTTTAGTTACCGCAATGAAAAAACATAATATAGAGCGAATTATTGCAATTAGTGCAGCTGGTGTGGCTGAAAGTGAAGCGAGCATGAGCTTAGCGATGAAACTATTAGTCAAACTTAGCAATATTCGTAAAACGTTCAGCGACTTTGCCAACATGGAAACCACATTTTCGCAAAGTGGATTAGATACATTGTGCGTTCGCCCAGTTGGCCTCGTTGATAATCAAGCTCAACGTCTCTCATCCATCGTGGATAAATTTCAGCTAAGTTCTCAAATATCAAAAAAAGATGTAGCGCTATGGATGCTTAATGCAGTTGAAAGACCCGCTAAATTTAGTCATCCCACTGAAATGATTGGTTGGAGATAAGCTGTCCTATCAAAATTATGAGCTGACATATGTGTAAATAACACAGCGCAATGTAAAGCAGGAAAAATAGAGGTTATCGATATAAAAATAGGCAGAAAGCTGCCTATTTTTTTTAGAATCGTTCAATACGGACCCAAGGATTATAAACCTTGTGCTTTAACGTATTTTTTTACCTTTTTCATTGCCATTTGACGCTTCAAAGGCGATAAGTAATCAATGAATAGATTACCTGATAGATGGTCGATTTCATGTTGCATTGCGATCGCTAAGAAACCGTCATTTTCGATCGTTAATGGCTCACCATTGCGATCTAGCGCTGTAACCGTCACTGAAGTGTAACGTTCAACGTCAGCGTAATAATCAGGTACAGAAAGGCATCCTTCTTGACCCATTGCTTTATCGCTACCGCTCACCACTTCAGGGTTAATCAGTACCAAAGGTTCATTACGCTCTTCCGACAAATCGATTACTACAACAGCTTCTTTGCGACCAACTTGAGTTGAAGCAAGGCCAATACCATTATCTGTGTCGTACATGGTTTCAATCATGTCGTCGATCAGTGTTTGAACTGAAGCCACATCGGTGACTTTCTCTGCCGTGATTTTTAATCGTGGATCCGGCGCAGTAAGAATTTCTAAAACAGCCATAATACCTATTTCACTTACAAAAGGGATGCCCTAACAATAGGGAAGCGCGTCACCCTACCTTAAACAACCCCTGTTGACCAGTTCAAAAACACCGCAACTGTGTCACACTCTGAATATATCAAGGAGGAGAATATCAGCAATGAGATACTATTCATGCTATTCCTAAGGCGCAAGCGGCGGTAAAACATCGGAAATTGTCTAACACGCAAACGATGCTGACCAAAAAACCGACAATACAGACCTTAAACGGAGAGGCGAACCTGTGCTGAGCGACGATGAAATTGACGCTATAGAATATTTCATGGACCCAAGTTCCTATGAAATGAAACTGCTCACACCTAGAGGGGTATTGGGTAGCACTATCATTTTAGATGAAGCATTTCGCTCCTCGTTTCAAAGCCGCTTTCTGTGTACCAATGAGATAACCTTAATTAAGGCTCTTCGTGACCATTTGGGCTACCATCAGGTTTACGCGCGATGCACAGATGTGCCGATGCTCACCCAAGGAGCACTAGCCAGTGTATTGATCGTCTGCAACTCAATCGGGCAAAGCCTAAATCAGGGGCTCGAGCACATTTCAAATACTGAAGACGTTCTCTATAATCGCCAAACACCTCCGACTAACTCAGTCGACACGATTCAAATCGGTCACGCATATAACGTCATTACCAACTTTGGTGTTCACACTATTATCATCTGTGAAGCAGATGAGTTGTACTTTCGTGGGGTTATTATCAGTCATGGCGAATTTGCAATTCCCCACCTAGATGAATGCTTACAGCAGTTTTCTATTATCGAGGGGAAAAAACATTATTTGGTCCCTATTGGTCAATATCAATTCCATTAGATTGGGTCTCATTCAATAAAAAATGAAACGGCGCATTGCTGCACCGTTTCTATTAAAAGTCGTTATATTGCTATAACTTCATTTATCTTACTTTGACTTTGCTAGGTAAGAGGCCATTTCCGCTTCAGGTACCATACCGCCACCGGTCGCCCAAACAAGATGAACTGCATTTTGCATCTTCAAATCATCAAATTGCATACGCGTTTGGTATGGCTGATCTTGCGAAACAACAACTGGGCCAACCATACCTGCGAGTGCCGATGGCTCAAGTTTGATACCCTCATGTTGATTCAATAAACCTAGTTGTTGATACATTGCTTCATCTGTCATGGTGTAATAACCATCCAGCAAACGCTCCATAGCACGCCCTACAAAACCAGAAGCTCGGCCAACAGCTAGACCATCAGCTGCTGTAATATTATCAATACCAATTTCCTGAACAGAAACTTCATCATGCAAGCCAGTGTGAACGCCCAACAACATACATGGTGAATGCGTTGGTTCAGCAAAGATACAATGGACATGGTCACCAAAAGCCATCTTCAAACCAAACGCAACACCACCAGGACCACCACCGACACCGCATGGTAAGTAGACAAATAGCGGATGGTTTTCGTCAACGATAATCCCTTGCTCTTCAAACTGCTTCTTCAAACGTTGACCAGCAACCGAGTAACCAAGGAACAATGTTTGAGAGTTTTCATCATCGATGAAAAAGCACATTGGATCTTTTTCAGCTTCTTTACGACCTTGCTCAACTGCAACACCGTAGTCTTGCTCATATTCCACAACATTCACACCATGTTCACGCAGCTTATTTTTCTTCCACTGGCGAGCGTCAGCTGACATGTGAACTGAGACAGCAAAACCCAATTTTGCGCTCATGATACCAATCGACATACCAAGATTACCCGTAGAACCGACTGCGATGCTGTACTGGCTGAAAAACTGCTTAAACTCTTCACTGAATAACTTGCTGTAATCATCCGATTCACTCAGCAAACCCGCTTGTATTGCCAGTTTCTCCGCATGGGTAAGTACTTCATAGATACCACCACGAGCTTTGATTGAACCTGAAATAGGTAGATGACTGTCCTTTTTCAACATCAAACGACCAGTAATTGGCGTATCAAATTGCTGCTCTAAGCTTGTTTTCATCAAATTGATATCAACCAATTCAGACTCAATAATTCCGTTCGTCACTGCTGTTTCAGGGAATGCTTTCACTAAGTAAGGCGCAAAACGGCTTAAACGTTGACTGGCGTCCTCAATGTCATTTTCTCCTAAGCCGACATAAGGTAGTGCTTCTTCCAAACTCGTGATATTTGGGTTAAACCAGCTCAATTCTTCAAGCGCAATCATTTTGTTGAGTAGTGGAAAATCAGTAGTCAGTTTTTGTATATCTAGTGTAGTCATTTTAAGTACCTTCGTTTAAACCATGTACGACAGAATGAATGTACCTGTCAGGGCAACAAATGAAGCGATGAATGTCGCTGTCGTATAATATTTGAATGTTTCTGTCATCGTGGCGCCGCAATACTGCTTCACCAACCAAAATAGAGAATCAGTCACAATGGTGCAACCGATAGCACCAGAACCAATAGCGAGTGTAATAATCTCAGGACTAACGTCTGGGTATAGTGACATTAGCGGTGCAACAATCGCAGTTGCGCCCATCATTGCTACAGTGGCTGAACCTACTGCCGCGTGCAAAATAATAGCGACAGCCCAAGCAAGTAGAATTGGATGCATATCAAGGTTAGAGAGAAGTTGAGCGAGTACATCAGCCAGACCACTGCCCTTTAGCACACCGTTAAACGCCCCACCCGCACCAATAATCAATAGAATGTTAGCAATCGAAGCAAACGCACCTTCCGTTTTCTCTAACAGAGTTTGCATGCCCATATTTTGCTTAATGCCCAGCATGTAATACGCAACGAAGGCAGCAATGAACATTGCGATAATTGGGTTACCAATAAATTCCAAAGCGGTATACAGCGCCGTGCCATTATCCATATTCAGTTCAGCAACGGTTTTCACTAGCATTAAAGCAATCGGTAATAATACCGTGAACAATGTCGCCGCTAAGGATGGCAATTCACTTTCATCTTTTACTTCTAGTGACGTGAATTCACTCGGTACAGATTTAAATGGCAAACGTGAGCCAAGCACTTTAAGGAATAGAGGACCACCAATAAGAGAAGCAACTAAGCCAATCAGCAAGCCATAAACGATCACAGAGCCAATATCAGCACCCAATTCATTGGTCACGAATAAAGCTGCAGGATGTGGAGGAACAATACAATGCACAGCCATCAACGCAGTACAAAGTGGAATAGCAAGATTTAAAAGTGAGGTATTGGTTTTCTTTGCGATAGAAAAAGCGAGTGGAATCAGCAATACAACACCGACTTCAACAAATAGAGTGATACCACAGACCAAGCCAATCAAAACCATGATGACTTCAGGCGATAACCAACGAATTTTTTGTAACGTAATACCGATACGCTCCGCGGCCCCTGAGATTTCCATCATCTTGCCTAGAATGGTACCTAGCCCGATAACAACCGCGAGAAAACCGAGGGTACCACCAATACCGTTTTCAATGGCACTCACCATCTCTAACGGTTGCATACCCATCATGCCGCCAACGTAAAAGCTCGCCATCAAAAGAGCTAAAAATGGGTGTAGTTTAAATTTAACGATCGAAAATACGATCAGCAGGATACTGGAAAGAAGGGTCATGATGACCCAGATTTGTGACTCCATGTTCAAACCTAATTTTGTTGTTGTAATTGCGGTCAATTAAACGTTGATTCTGTTCTGCTGACAAACGATCAATCCTCACTTTCACATGAGCCAAATTCAAACAAGTACGTGATCTAGTCGTGATTTTTCAAATAACTCAACCCATGGTTAATTATTTTTCACCTCAAACACTATAATGCGTAATTCCGGTATTCGGTGATTTCAGTAGGAACATGAAAAATGATGTATACAAAAGACAATATTTTCACTCGAAACCAACGAATCAATAGTTTTCAGTTGTCAAAGCTGCATACGTTTGAAGTAGCAGCTCGTCATGCCTCTTTCTCATTGGCGGCCGAAGAACTGGCAATGACGCCTAGCGCCATCTCACACAGAATCAATAAGCTCGAACAAGAACTAGGCATTGCACTATTCCACCGAACACACAGAAAGATCGCACTGACGGAGGAAGGGGAACGTATCTACCATTCTCTCACTCGTAGCTTAAATGAACTCAATCAAGAGATTTTGGATGTAAAGAGTGGTGATGTGTCAGGTGGTTTAACGATTTATTCTCGCCCATCATTCGCTCAGTGTTGGCTGGTGCCGCGACTGTACGAGTTTAATCAGCGTTATCCATTGATCGAATTAAAACTGCTAACTGGTAACGAAAATATTAATTTCCAAGGTTATGGTATTGATGCTGCGATCTATTTTGACGAGGGTTTACCAGATAAAGTTTGGCGACAAGAGATCATGTCTGAAACGATTATTCCTGTATGCACACAGCAATATGCTCAGCAACATCAGCTTTTCAACACCCCTGAAAACTTAGCTAAAGCCACTCTGTTACACGACAATCAGGCTTGGGACTATAATTCTCATCATGATGAGTGGACAGTGTGGGCTACAGCGAATCAATTACCCTCCATTGATCATATTTCTAGCATAGCATTTGACCGTTCTGACTTAGCGGTTATCGCAGCAATGAACCATGCTGGTGTGGCGATGGGACGATATAATTTGATAAAAAAACGTCTCGACTCAGGAGAGCTTGTTACTCCCTTTCCAAATAGTGAAGTCACTTGCCAACAAAAATACTACTTAGTCACTCCTAGCAAGAAACACTCGCGCAAGCTCGCTTTATTTATTGAATGGTTGATGGAACCTTTACGCGACAATACCCCCAAAAACACGCCAAAATTCTAATGAGAACAATATCTAGATCGGTAAATCTTAGCTAAAGTAATAAGCAGTTTTTTCATAAAAAAAGCTCTCATTAAGTGAGAGCTTTGTTCTATCGGGTGTCATATTGACAGAGAAGTTGAGCTAACATTGATGTCGTTCAACGAGAAAAACGACACCTTGTTAGCTCATATGGTTATTAGCCACGAAACGCCATTACTTCGATTTCAACTTTTGCATCCATTGGCAAACGAGCCACTTCTACACAAGAACGTGCAGGGAATGGTGCATTGTGCGCAGTAAAGAACGCTTCATATGCTTTGTTTACAACAGCAAAATCATTTAGATCTTTAACAAAAACTGTCGTTTTCACGATGTTGTTTGCTTCTAGGCCCGCTTCTTTAATGATAGCTAAAGCATTGTTTAGTGATTGAGTTGCTTGCTCAGCAACATCTTCAACCATTTGCTTTGTTTCAGGGTTGATAGGTAACTGACCAGAGGTAATAACTAGGTTACCTAGATTCACACCTTGTACGTATGGACCGATTGCTGCTGGTGCGCCCTCTGTTTTAACTTCAAACATATCTTTTCCTTATTAAATGATGATATCGCCCTGGCTCATTCATGCACTACGACAATATCGATTAAAACTAAAATATAAAACCTGGCGAATGCCTGTGGCTATTAAATATAAAATAACTCGCAGATAAATTATAACCATTTAACCTGGAGTAATATTAATACCTAGAAATTATCAACGAATAACGCCTAGGTATTAATTTGTTAAAATAATTAGTGCAATCGTTTTATCGGTCTCGAACGATTGCTTTTAAAACAATGCAACAGCCCACGATCATCTAAGTATACACTTTCAAGTTTTGACTGACTCTACTTAGCAAAACCTCTTGACCGTAAAGGTTCTCCCAACAAATCACCTACTTCAATACAAAGGCTAGACAGTTGAAATGAGCGACGTGTAAAAGAAAACTTCAGTTCAGTCGTGTTTTAATCCACCAAAACACTATATACAGAATAAAATATTAAATGCGTTCAGTGTATAAATGCTGCCTATTTTTGTATAACGTATCACACTTTATTATTGCAAAAAAATCAACACACCCATCAGCACAAAATAACATTTCAATAATAGAAAACTAATAACAGCCATTATTTACATTAAAACAAATGTGGGTAATAAACATACAAATATAGCCCAACTGTTTATTAACTTTATTTACCAACATTGAAAGCAAACACAAAAAAGGCTCTTAATTAAGAGCCTTTTAAATATTCAAATCACAACGTTATCGAAATAATAACAATGATATCCGTATGTTGTGCTCGTTAAATTAGCCGGTAAATACTGGCAACATACCAAGCATAGACATGATGTGGAACAGTGCTGTAAAGATACCAAATACCATTACAAGACCAATCATTGCATTGCCACCTGGTGCTTTAAAGCCTTTGTCGTTATCTTCACGTTGACGAGCTTTTCTCACCAATAGGGCTGGGATAATACAAGTCCAAACTGTCGCTGCCGCACCTGCATAACCAATCGCGATAACAAAGCCGAATGGGAATAGGATTGATAGAATCAACGGTGGTAAGAACGTTGCAGCCCAAGTTTTTGCACGACCTTCTTTAGTATCTTCAAACTTGAAGAAGTCAGCTAGGAAATCGAACAAGCCAAGTCCAACACCAATAAACGATGATAGAATTGCAGCCATAGAGAATGTGTTGATTGCGCTCTTCACTTCTTCAGAAGCAATTACTGAGCCTAGCGTAGCTAAAAGTACATCTACGTTACCGCCTTGTGCAATGACAGGGCCAAACTCATTACGTGATAGGTTTCCGTAGATGGCAACTAGCCAAATCAAGTACAAGCTAAGAGCAATAACAGTACCACCAAGAATCGCATATTTAGCGCGGCGCTCTTCACCGTAGTATGCACGCATACTTGATACAGAGTGGTGGTAACCAAATGACGTTAGCGCGACTGGCAACATAGCCATAGCATAAGGAGCGTAGCTTGTTTCCTTATTCATCGTGTCGAATAGAATGCTAGTATCAACGTTAAGTGCTAGTCCAGATACGCCAAACACGAAGCTTAAGACCATGAATACAATAAGAACAACTGAGATTCGGTCAACTGCTCGAGTTGAATGCCATACAAAGCCAGAAAAAAGTAGTACAAAAAGGACAGAGGCGATCTTGCTGTTAATATTAAACATGCCTTCCAAAATAATACCGGAAGAAGTCACGTAGGCATAAAGCAGAATACCACCTACAAAATAAACAGCTAAGTTGTTTATTCTATTTACGTTGTCACCAAGCATATCCTTGGTAACCGTATCAAACGAAACTTTAAGATCGTAATGCTTAAATGCTTCTAAAAGCATCCAGCCAGATATAGTCATAACGGCCATAGTTAATGAGATTGCAATAACTGACCAAGTCGTCCATGCACCAGCACCAGCACTAGGTAAACCCAACATCCCTGCACCCACGCAGACACTGGCTATAATACAGGCACCACCAAATAATGACGGTTTTCCTTTCATAGATTATTCTCTTATGTTGATTCACGTTATTAGATTAGGTTCTTAAGCGATTAGTAATTTTATAAGTATGTTTGCTTAAGAAAAACGCGCCGGGTTGGCGGCGCGTTTTGTGAAGTGATTAAGCTTCCGCTACTGCTTCTTTTTGTGTAGCAGCAACTTCTACAGCTTCAACTTCTTTTAGACGAGCAGTGAAGTGACGAAGTACTGCAGGCTCGTAAGTGAAATCTAAGCCTTTAACATTCTTCGCGTTTTCTTTCACTTTTTGGAACGCTTCAATTACGAAATCCATGTGTGTTTGAGTGTAAGTCGCACGAGGAATCGTTAGACGTAGCAACTCAGCTGGACATGGGTGTTGTTCGCCAGTCGCAGGATCGCGACCTAGTAACAATGAACCGATTTCAACAGCACGGATACCTGCAACTTTGTATAGCTCACAAGCTAGAGCGTGCGCTGGGAATTGACCTGCTGGGATATGTGGAAGCAGTTTACCTGCGTCTACGAATGCAGCGTGACCACCCGCTTGTTGACATACAACACCAATTGCTTCTAGGCCATCAACTAGGTATTGAACTTGACCGATACGGTAAGCCAACCACTCTTGACGCATACCGTCGTAAAGACCAACAGCTAGACGCTCCATTGCGCCGCCTTCTAGGCCACCGTAAGTAGGGAAACCTTCTTGAACCACACAAAGGGTACGACAATCAGTGTAAACATCCATGAATGATTCATCTTTGAAACAAAGTAGACCACCCATTTGTACCATTGCATCTTTCTTCGCAGACATCGCTAGGCCGTCAGCGTATTTGTAAGACTCAAGAGTAATTTGTGCGATTGTCCAATCTTGGTAACCTTCTTCACGTTGTTGAATGAAGTAAGCGTTTTCAGCAAAACGAGCTGAGTCCATGATTACTGGAATGTTGTATTTTTGACCGATTTCGTATACTGCTTTCAAGTTAGCAATAGAAACTGGCTGACCACCTGCAGAGTTACAAGTAATTGTGCTGATGATGTAAGGTACGTTTTGTGGACCTGCAGCTTGGATGCCTTCTTCTAGTTTAACTAGGTCAAAATCACCTTTAAAGTCTGCATTTACAGAAGTATCAAACGCTTCTTCTGTGTACACGTTTTTAGCTACACAGCAGTTTACTTGTGTGTGACCTTGAGTTGTATCGAAGAAGTAGTTTGAGAACGCAACCATCTTAGTGCGATCTAGGCCTCTTTCTTTCTCAGCTTTTTTGATCAGTACAGGGATGTAGATTTGCTCTGCACCACGACCTTGGTGAGTCGGGATAGTTAGGTCGTAACCAAAGATATCTTTCACTGCGTTTGATAGAGCGTAGTAGCTGCGGCTGCCGCTGTATGCTTCATCGCCACGTAGCATTGCTGCTTGCATGTCTTGAGTGATAGCACCAGTACCACTATCTGTTAGCAGGTCAATAAATACATCTTCGCTGTCTAGTAGGAATGGGTTCATACCCGCTTTTAAGATAGCTTCTTCACGGTATTCACGAGTAGTACGTTTTACAGGCTCGATTACACGAATACGGAATGGTTCAGGTAGATGTTTAAAGTTTTCCATGATAAGACCTTTATTATATATAGTGCTTATTCGCACATTAAATTAATTTATTTTATTTAACCCAATCAGTGGAATATTAATTCCAATATAAATCACTCATATGAGAATATAATTCATGGGCTTTTAATTTTTATTTAAACCATAATTTGGTTTATTAATTACTTATAACAAATTCAATAAACAGAAAACAAATAGATACAACATTGATATATATTAATAACAATAATTTAGCATTATTTGTGAGTGCACTTGGGCAATGTTTATTGTGATTCCTCA
The DNA here is from genome assembly GCF_003605645.1 of Vibrio sinensis. Lineage (GTDB taxonomy): Bacteria > Pseudomonadota > Gammaproteobacteria > Enterobacterales > Vibrionaceae > Vibrio > Vibrio sinensis. Next base: position 52,659 of record NZ_QVMU01000003.1, read on the forward strand.
TAAGTTTAAGTAAAGCTCTAGGCTTTACCCGGCGTGGGGTGCCTAAGAGGTTACTCAGAAGATAGTAGGAATGATAATTGGTAATCGCGTGTATACCAAGCTAACGATGTTAGCCATATATTAGATTGCGATTTAAGGTACATGTTCATTGTATGTTCCTATTTCCAACTGCAATGATTTATCCGATGAAGCTATTATTCTCCAAACGGCCTAATTAATATATAGGGTAAATCGTTAAGTGTGATCAGTATAAAAATAAAATAAAGGTCAAAAATATTTATGTCGACAGTATCACAAATAGTACGGCGTTCATATGAACCAGGTTTCTATCGTGTTTTTTTAACCATTAAAATTTTTATAAATTTTCACTCAAATAATAACCCGTTATTGATAATAATAGTTTTAAAGGGAGAAATGAAAAGGTCCGCAACACGTTTTTTTTCGAAATCAACATAAAAAAACAGCACCATAATCGTGCTGTTTTTTATCTTTGAATCATTCTTTTCGAATAAGACTAAATCTTAAACTTATTGAGTTCTCTATCCAGTTCTGCTGAACTTGCCAAAATATCGTCACTAATGTTGACTGATGCCGTCATGCTATCCATCACATCGACCGCGGTATCATTAATCACCACCACATTACGGTTAATTTCTTCCGCCACTGAACTCTGCTCTTCCGCCGCAGAAGCAATTTGGTTATTCATATCGTTAATCACCTCAATTGCTTGATTGATCTCAGCGAGTGCTACTTGTGCAGCATTTGCTTCATCTTTCGTCTCTATCGCCTGCAATTGGCTTTGCTGCATGAGATTAACAATTGATTGGGTATCTTGCTCTAACAAACCAATCATCACACGAATTTCTTCTGTAGAGGTTTGGGTGCGCGTTGCTAGGTTACGGACCTCATCAGCAACAACCGCAAAACCGCGCCCCGCTTCACCCGCACGTGCCGCTTCAATTGCTGCATTCAAAGCCAATAAGTTGGTTTGTTCCGCGATCCCTCCTATCTCCGTAAGGATCCCTTGAATATTAACACTCGACTTTACAAGGCTAATTGTCTGATCTTGAGCTCTGTTTACTTGTTGCGCTAGATTTTCAACAGCAAGTGTCGCATTCGCCATACGCGCCATTCCATCAAGGCTATTCGTTTGAACTTGATTCGCAGCGGTAGCAGCTTGTACAGCTGAACTTGCCACTTCTTGCGCTGTCGCACTCATCTCATTAATCGCCGTCGCCAATGAATTCACTTCATTTAGCTGTGAGTTAAGTTTGAATTTCGATTCTTCAGCGCGAACTTGCCCCTCATTTGCGCGACGGTCAACTTGTACAGCAGTATCTTTCGCTGAACCGAGCATTTCCTGCATGCGCGCTAAGAAAGCATTAAACCAATAAGCAAGCTGAGCCGTTTCATCTTTACCTTTAATATCTAATCGCAGTGTTAGGTCTCCCTCCCCTTGTGCAACGTCTTTGAAACGCTCAACAAGGTTCGTCAATACTCGCCCTAATGACTGCGCGATCATCGTCATTACTCCAAGACCGACAATCATTGCGATTAAACCCGCGAAAATACCCTGCTCTAATGCGCGACCATTCTGTTCTGAGCTCCAGTTTTTAAACGAATCAACACTCGCTTTCAGTTTACTCGTTGGAACAGAAACAACCACAATCCAGGCCGCTCCGGACGTATCGACCGATGTGACTGCATATTCATGGCCGTTAATCGTGATCATGCCAATTTCATTTTGAGTGGCTAGGCTTTGAATACGCGACCATTGAGTCGCCAACGCGCTCGGTACTTTTTTACCCACCGACTTAGCATCACGGCTATTTGCCAATGTAGCCCCTTTCCATGAGGCAATCAAAATACTGCCCTCACCATCAAATAGACCGTTTGCTAACGTTTCGCTTTGCTCTTGTAACTCGTTCAATGCCAAATCAAAGCCCAAAGAACCAATGATTTTTCCGTTAAGTTTTAGCGGTTGACTAATAGTAGTGATCAACTCTTGCTTACCACGTACAGGATACATGTACGGTTCCATCACGAAGGTACGCCCAGTCTCATATGGCATCAGGTGCCACTCATCTTTACGTTCGCCATTACTATTAAGTTCGCTATTAGTAAAGCTTTCCATTGCGACGGCATCAAAACTATTGTTGCTATTTGGTGAGAAAAACGGAGCCAAATAACCTTGGCTATTGATTGCAACAGCGGCATTGCTTTCCGATTCCAAAGGCCAGGTTTTTTCTTCCCATACCATATAACCAGCAAATACAGCTTCATCTTGTGATTCTAGAGAGGCAATAAACTGCTTAACAATAAGATCGGCACCAATGCCACTTTCTGCACTGAGCTCAAGGATAGAACGCGCTTGTGAAAGATTAGCTAATACTGGAAACAATTGGTTAGCGACACTTTTTCCTTGCTCTGATGCGGTATAACGTAAACTAGATAGGGTCGCATCCGTCAATTGTGTGGTGACTTTATCTGTAACGGCTTGGCTTACCTTAGTGAATGCATTCGTAGTCATCCCCATCGCGATGATGAGAGTAAATGCCATTGCTACCCCTGCGCTAGTTGCAATGCGCATCCGTATGCTGTTAAACATGCTTGATTACCTTACTTAACACACTAACTAGTGTGAAATTTAATAAAAGAAAAACAAAGGGTGGCGATTATATAGAACAAAAATGAATGCAGTTCGCAGTAAAATGAAAGATTATGTACAGAATAAAATGCAATATATACAGAGCAACATTCCATATGATTATCTAGCCGAGTGAAAGCACGATATCGATACCGCACATTAAAATTAAGCCACTGATATATTTAGATTTTATTTAATTTTTACTTAAGAATTTACTCGATATGTTATTAGTATAAAAGATGAGGATTAGGATCAGCGATATAATTTTTCTTTAAAATTAGCGACTTGAATCAAATTTCAAAAGGAACACTGCCCATCTCTATCAAAGAATGCTGATAGTGAAAAAACCCCTTAGATAAACTCCATAATACACGTTAAAATCACCCACTATTCAAAAAACAAATACAGAGCATCTTGTGTCAATCACTTCTCCCGCTAATACCGTCATCGTACTCGACTTCGAAACTACTGGCCTTTCACCTAATCAAGGTGATCGCGCAATCGAAATTGGTGCTGTGAAACTCGAAAATGGTGTCATCATCGATCGCTTTCAGAGCTTAATGAACCCTGGATTCCGTGTTAGCAGCTTTATCGAAAGTTACACGGGCATAACGAATAGCATGCTAGCAACTGCACCGAGTTGTGAAACAGTGATGAACGAGTTTGCTGATTTTATTCAAGACCATAATTTAGTGGCACATAACGCTTCTTTTGATCAACGCTTCTTAGATGCTGAATTGAACAATATTCGCCGCGAATACAATGGCACATTTGGTTGTTCATTATTGGTTTCGCGTCGATTAACTCAACAAGCTCCATCACACAAATTGGGTGATCTTGTTCGATATCATCAAATTGAAAACGATGGGGTGTTTCACAGAGCGTTAGCAGATGCTGAGGTCACGGCCTCATTATGGTTGGTCTTACTCGATACGCTTAAGCAAAACCATTCGATCAGTAACCCTAGTTTTTCTTTGATGAACGGTATTGCTAAAACGCCAAAAGGGACAATTAATACATTTCTCAAAAAACACGCTTGATGTATTTATATAGATGTATATGCGAATTTAAGTGAACCCTGACTCTCCTAGATACTTATCGACGCTTAAAAGCTAATAGCACATACATGGTAAAATAAGTATCGAATTCATCGTTGGAAAGGAAGCCAAAGAAAAATTTAAACTATTCACTCTAATTTGCTATGTTCTTAACTCGGTTAAGGAGAGCTAGACAAGAATCATGGACAATATTGGACAAAGAGCCCTCATCGTTGAGGGTGGAGCAATGCGAGGTATATTCTCGTGCGGTATTTTGGATCACTTCCTTGCGCAGGAATTTTCTCCTTTTGACAGTTTTTGGGGAGTTTCCGCCGGAGCGAGCAATTTAGCCGCTTATTTAGCAAAAATGCCGGGACGTAATTTAAAAATCTACCTTGATTACAGTCGTCGTAAAGAATTCATTAAACCACATAAGTTTCTGTTGGGCGGGAATGTGATGAATTTAGATTGGATGTGGCAGATCACATTGGTTGAATTAGGCATAGACAAAACCGTGCTACAAGCCGATCACCGCCCTTTCTTTCTTGGGGTCACGCGACAAGATACTGGAATGGCTGAATACCACACTCCAACCACAGATATACTTGTTGAAACAATGAAAGCCAGCAGTGCACTACCTATTTTGTACCCACGCGGTGTCAAACTGAACCAACATTATTATGTTGATGGTGGAGTAGCAGATGCCATTCCGGTCGCGGAAGCCATCCGACGTGGCGCCCGTAAAATAATGGTGCTGCGTAGTCGCCCAGCCAGCTATAGAAAACCCACCCCTCAACTGACTTTTCTACTCAAACGCCTATTAAAAGATCACCCGAGTCTTATCTCGCCAATGCTCACTCGTTATCAACGTTACAATGAAGCCATTGAGCTAATGAACAACCCGCCTGAGGGCGTCGAGATCATTCATATCTGTCCACCTGAAAATTTCCAGCTCAAACGATTAAGCCAAGATGAATCATCGCTTAAACAAGCGTATTCACTAGGTAAAGAAATGGGTAAAAAGGCCATTTCTCTCTGGGAAAAGGCACATTAAGTCAGATGAAAAAAATAGTCGCACATAAAAAACTAAAATCAATAAAGTAGCTTTATCATAAATGTGCGCCATATTAAGCTAGCTCTAATTCATATTAAGCTAGCTTTAATTCATATTAATATTTTGGTCTCGTTCATCGTACATGTCAGGCGTAGTATGTAACCCTCCGGTATAGCCTGCTTTTTCAAGTGCTTCGCGCACTTCTTTCACTTGTTGCGCCGTAACAGGTTCAACTCTGTCTCCTAAATATTTGCGTACAAATGAAATCAAATCTGCGAGTGTTTGATCCGATAACACTTCACTAAAGCTCGTCATTGGCATGAAGTTACGGTCTTCATCTAAATATGTTGGCGCTAACCCTCTTATCGTGACTGCAATAGTATTATATGAGTCTTTATGCATTATAATACCGTTATTCAAAAGTGTTGGAGCTATCGGCACGCGCCCCTTACCATCTTCCCCATGGCAGGCTCCACAAGTTTGGCTATACACTACATATATTTCGTCGTCATAGGCTTGTTGAGTAAATCCGCTCGGAATTCGCGCTTTAACATCGGCTTGCGGAATATTGTATGTATCACCGGACAACAAATAGTAAGACATGGATTCAATATCTTCGCGAGTCATCCAACTGAGGCTATTTTTGATTACATCTGCCATACCCGCGAATGCAGAACCTTTATCAGAATGACCAGTATGAAGGAAGTCTGTCAACGATTTAACATCCCAGCCATCTCCAAGCAATTCATTTGCGGTGATGTCTGGTGCGTTCCAGCCATCAATGATGTTACCTTGAAAGATCCTCTTGCTTTCAATTGCTTGTGCAATATTTCTCGGCGAATGACATTCAGAGCAGTGCCCTAACCCCGCAACCCAATATTTGCCCTGCTGCCATTTTTCCACATCGGTCACTTTACCAACTAACTCTTCTGGCAATTCATAGCTCAGAGGCGCTTTATCTACAAACACGATATCCCACCCAAGGAGTCCAAGACGAACATTCGACGGGAACATCATTTTGTTCGCATCATTACGACGTGCGACTGCACCTATCGATTGCATATATTCCCACAAGTCTTTAAGGTCTTGCTCGCGTAAATATTGATAAGAAGTAAACGGCATCGCCGGATAGAGGTAACCATGGGTCCCTTTACCATCCACAAGGGCAGCTTTAAAGTCGGCATAGTCGTACGCCCCAATCCCTTCAGTGACATGAGGTGTGATGTTAGTGGAATATAACGTACCAAATGGTGTAACAAATGGCAGCCCACCAGCAAAAGGCTCGCCCCCCTCGGCGCTATGACAAGCTATACAGTCTCCTGCATACGCAAGGTATTCACCTCGCTCAACGGATTGCTGGTCTAGCGCTGCCAGTCTGGAGTCTCTGTCCATCCGAGCTTTAGTAATGTAAGCACCAATCGAAAGGATCTCATCTCGAGTCAATTGGTGTTCAAATCCCGGCATCACATTGTTGATACCAAATCGAATCGTGTGTTGAATTTCTTCGATACTACCACCGTGTAGCCATACGCCATCGGATAGGTCGGGAACACCAATTGTGATATTACCGACCGAACCATCACCATGACAAGACGAGCAATATTGCGCGAAAACGCCTTTGCCCTGCTCAACGGTTACGGCTGGTACATCGGTGTGACGTTGATTCAGTGAGGCCAAGTAATAGGAGATCTCTTTAATTTGATCTTGATTGAGCACCTCATTCCACCCTGGCATTGCTCCATCTCGACCTTTATTGATCGAATGGAGGATCTCATCATCGGTTCCGCCATAAAGCCACTCATTGTCTATTAAGTTAGGAAAACCTTTCGCACCTTGAGCATTGCTGCGATGACAAGCGGCACAATGGGTTTGAAATAAAATCCACCCAGACGCAACCACATCTTGGTTATTAGCTAAACTGGTAAGCGATGTATCACTGATGCCCTCAAACTGCTTTTCCAACGTCGTGGTCGGCGAACTAAGTTTATCGTCACTTTGCTGCCATTTTACTAACCCGTGCCAGTTGCCTAAGCCCGGATAAAAGATCAAATACCCAACCGCGAAAGCAAAAGCAATAAAGTACGCAACAAATAAAATCTTCGGTGGTGGCGCATCATTTTCTTGAATGCCATCGAATGTACCAACGACTTTGGATTTATCGGCATCTTGATTACTTCGCCAGTATTTCACCACAACACTGACCATTAGGATAAAGAATACAACCGTACAGCCAACGGCCCAAAAGTTCCAGAAAGTACTCATGGCGATACTCCCTCTGATGTATCTACACCCAAACTTTGTAAATAATCGATCAAGGCTTCGCCTTTCGTTTTTCCACGAACTTTTAAGCGAGCACCGTCAATTTCCTCATCAGTATAAGGGACCCCCAAGGTTCGCAGCGTATCCATTTTTACTGCAATATCATTCCCTGTCAGCGTTTGTTCAAACAGCCAAGGATAAGAGGGCATAATGGAGGTTGGCACGACAGTACGTGGATTAAGTAGATGAATCATATGCCAGCGATCGGAATACTTTCTGCCGATATTGGTCAAATCTGGCCCAGTACGTTTCGATCCCCACAGGTTAGGAAACTCATAGATATCATCTGACTCCTTATTTGGCGTACCATTTCTTTTTACTTCGGGAGCTAGCGGCCTCACCATTTGTGTATGGCAAACATGGCAGCCTTCACTGATATAAATATCACGTCCTGCTAGTTGCAAAGGCGTTAATGGTTTTGCATTGCTCTCAGCCAACAGTTCCGGCGTTCGCACCACGTTAGGTACCACCAACACAACCAAAGAAAATGACGCAACACAAACCGTAACCAAAATTAGAATCACCACCGACTTGGTAAAATCATGACTCATGACTTACCTCCTTCGTCGCAAAGACCGCTGGGGAACGAACCGTTTTATAAAGGTTATAAACCATAAGCAGCAACCCAGAGACAAACAGTACGCCAGCGATAAAGCGAAGCAATAACCACGGCGCTTTAAAATCCATCGCCTCAACAAAGCTATAAATCAGTTCACCATTATCATTTTGAGCTAACCACATGTACCCCTCGCCAATACCAGCAACCCAAAGGGCAATGGCATAGAGTAATACTCCGGCATGAGCTAACCAGAAGTGCCACTTAATTAAGCGCGAAGACCAAAGCTGCTCTTTCCCCCATAAGCGTGGAATAAAGTAATAAAACACAGCAATACCCGACATGCCTACCCAGCCCAATGCACCGGAGTGAACATGCCCAATAATCCATTCGGTATTATGGGCAATCATATTGAACCATCGTATTGCGAGCAGCGGTCCCTCAAAAGTTGCAAGGCAATAGTAAATAATGGCCGAAAAGAAAAACAACATAATGTAATCCGATTTCAACTTTTGCTTATTTTGCAGCAGTGTCATGGCGCTATTAAACGCGCCCCCCCACGATGGGAGCCAGAGGATTAAAGACATTACAATACCGATATTTTGCACCCAAACCGGTACCGATGAGTAAATCAGATGGTGCGTACCTGCCCACGTGTAAAAGCCGACTAGGCCCCAGAAGTGAATAATGGATAATCGATAAGAATAGATTGGTCGTTCTGATACTTTAGGAATGAAATAATAATTCATCCCTATCACCCCGGCCGTGAGTAGAAAACCAACAGCATTATGTCCCCACCACCATTGAACGATGGCATCTTGTGCGCCCGCAAAAACGGAATAGGATTTCATAAAGTAAGCTGGAAGCTCGAGGTTATTGACGACAAAAATCATCGCGATAACAATAATAAAAGCCGCAAAAAACCAATTGGCAACGAAAATATGCGAGACCTTACGCTTAGCCAGCGTGCCAAAAAAGAGCACAGCATAAAGCACCCAAACCAGCACGATAAGTAAATCAATCGGCCATTCCAATTCGGCATACTCTTTAGATGTGGTATAGCCCATAGGTAAAGAGAGAACCGCCAACAGCAAAATCAGTTGCCATCCCCAAAAAACCATCCAAGACAGACTGCGATTATATAAACCACAATGTCCGGTCTTTTGAGCGATATACAGTGACGTCCCCATCAGAACATTCACCACAAAGCCATAAATTACACCGGAAGTATGCAAAGGACGTAATCGCCCGAACTGAAAATATTCCGAATCAAAATTTAATGCAGGCCAATAGAGTTGCGCAGCCAAAATGACGCCAATCGTCATCCCTATCACTGACCAAGCCACTGAAGCTACGACAAAGTATTTCACCACCGTATAGCTGTATTGAGTATTCGTCTCTTCCATGCCGAAATTCCTTACTATTTAAACTCTGAACCCAGTTGAGAATAGTAATAAGCAATATCTGACATATCTTCATCGGATAAAGCGTCTGCTTGCTGTTGCATCAGAACAGCCAAACCCCCGGTTCGTTCACGAGATTGATAACTCTTTAACGACGTGATGAGGTAGGACATTTTCTGTCCACGGAGATTAGGGTACGACTGAATACTAGAGATGCCATTTACCCCATGACAGGTCATACAGACCTTTGCTTTCTCTTTACCCAAGTTAAATTTATTGTCTGCATATACACCAAAGGAAATAGAAAAGCCGGCACACGCCAGTGGAACTATTAACCATCGAGACCATTTTTTACCCATACCAATATCCATCCGAATAGTCCTGATTCCGACGACAAAACGCCGTTGTTCTACCCCAATACTTATGAAAAGCACGAATGGTTCATAAAAGGCGAACTCACTATTTACAATAGAGTAGATACGAAATTGTTCAAATTACGCAGAATTACAGACAAACGGCAAATTCACCAACTCACCCTAAAGTTTACTTTCATCACTTCAATCCCCTCCCCACCCTCTTATTTTTAAGACAGTGTAATAAAGCCAAAAAATGTCAATGGCACCGACTCTAGCTAGATTATCCGTGCACAATCGGCAAGCTCTACTAGTATGAAAAAAGAGCAAAATAGAAATAACAAAATTAATACTAAAGAATGACTTGCTGATTTTACCTATCGAGAGCTAGGGATAATAAAGACTAGGGATTAAAAGGGTTAAGGATAATAAACTATGAATACATCAGATCTTACGATTCGAAAGAAGTTGCTTTTCGGTAATATCATTACTGTCGGTATGCTGGCTATATTGTGCACAGTAGTATGGAATTCAATAAGAACAATGAGTCAAACCGACGATATGGTGACGCATACCTATCGAGTCATTGCGCAATCAAATGGACTGGTAAATTCCATGGTTGACCAAGAAACAGGTCTACGCGGTTATGCAGTCGCCGGACAAGAGGAATACCTAGAACCCTATCATCTCGGTAAAAAAGCATTCGACCAATACTTGTTAAAGGCGAAAGAATTAACAAGTGACAACCCCGCACAACAACAGCGTTTCGACGCTGTCGAGAAAGAAGCTAGAGGATGGCAAATTTACGCGCAAGAAGTCATCGCACTGCGTGAAAATATTTATCAGAGCGAAGTTTATGTTGATGAATTAAAAGCATTACTTTCGAGTGGTATTGGTAAACAAAAAATGGATGGCCTCAGAGAGCAAATTGCCACGGGGCAATATTATAACGGAGAAGAATTGATCGATAACATGATTAACATGGAAACTGGTCTACGTGGTTTCATGCTAAATCGTCAAGAAGAATTTTTAGAACCTTATAACGCTGGAAAAGCCAATATAGAACAATTATTAAAAGGAATGACAGAATCGCAACTTACCCGAAATATTAACGAATGGATTCATAATTATGCCGCTACTGCAATTGAACTTGTACGTAATGCCAACCGTTTTAGTTCAATGGATGAGTTATATACCAAGCTTGAGGAAAAGCAGGGTAAGCAATACATGGATAGCTTACGTGAAAAAGTAACGACCATAGTGAATGTTGAACAAAATTTAATGGCGCAGCGAAAAGAAGCGGCTGCCTCTGCGTCCAGTTTAGCTTTGATGGTCATTATTATTGGGGGAATTAGTACTGCCATTTTCAATTTCGGTTTTGGTTCAGTCATCGCTAAGAGTATTACCTCACAAATCAATTCAGTAATTGATATAGCCAAACAACTCGCGAAAGGTGACCTGACCGTTAACATAAATAAAGGGCCTAAAAACGAAATTGGTGAACTCACCAACGCGCTAAAATCAACCGCCGATAATCTCAAAACCGTCATTGGTAACATGATGACGGCGAGTGAACAGCTCAGCCTCTCTTCAAACCAACTCACAAGCATCACCGTCAGCACAAATAACGGCGCAAATGAGCAAATGCACATGACAGATCAAGTCGCTGTAGCGATGAACCAAATGGCCATCTCCGTACAAGAAGTCGCTAAGAATGCAGTTGATACCGCTCAGTTTGCCAAAGAAGCGAATATTGAAGCCCAGCAAGGCCGTTCCGTTGTAAAAGAAACCATTGATAGTATTAGCATCCTTGAAACTGAAATTGATAGCACTATGATTCGTCTCAACGACCTCGCTCAAGAAGCGACCAATATTGGGGGAATACTAGATGTTATTCTTGGTATCGCAGATCAAACTAATCTACTTGCTCTCAATGCGGCTATTGAGGCAGCTCGAGCGGGTGATCAAGGCAGAGGATTTGCGGTCGTCGCTGACGAAGTTCGTGGCTTAGCACAGCGTACTCAAGACTCGACCTCAGAAATTCAGAGCCTAATTGAACGATTACAGCATGGTACGAAAGATGTTGTTGAAAGTATGAGAAATAGTAGTGATGTCGTTAAAGCCAGTGTAGTAAAAGCAGAACTGTCTGGTAATGCATTTGACACTATCACAAACTCTATTGGTCAAATACACGATATGAGCACTCAAAGTGCAAGCGCTTCCGAGGAGCAAAGTGTCACGGTTGAACAAATCAATCAAAATGTGGTCAGTGTAAATGAAATATCTCGCGAGAGCGTTGCAGGTGCAGAGCAAACTGTGCAATCAAGTGAAGAGTTAGCCGCTTTGTCGGCCCAGCTACAAAAAATTGTGGGACAATTTAAAATCCATGCCTAGCTATTGATCAACTGCTTAAGCTTAATTACACAATGTAAAGCTGTACTCAAATAGTACAAAGCAAACACAAAAAGGCTCTTCCGTTAGGAAAAGCCTTTGTCTATCAACTTTGATTTACAATGCTGCGGCAGGTTTGTCTGTCGTGATGACTGGCTCGGCTGCTTTATCACCTTCAACGTGATCGTATTTATCCGTTAAGTAGTCTTGAATTTGCTGATGGTATGCACCGTTCAATTTGTAATAACGGAAGTACATAATCAAAGCAATGGCGAAGAATAAGCTAGGTAGGCCGACCATCACGCATTGCATACCAAAGACTGTATCCGCCGTTTGCTCAACATTAGGTACATATTGCACTGCTGTCAAAGCCACACCGATAAAGAACGCGGCAAACGCTGAGCCTGCTTTTACCACCAAAGTTTGAACCGAATAAGCGATACTTTCACAGCGAACGCCTAGCTTATATTCACCGTAATCCACTGTATCTGCCACCATAATGACGTTCAACACCCAGAACAACGCCGTACCAATTTGGAGCAGCACACCAGCGGTAGAGATAAGTAGAATACTTTGCTTATCGTACATACCGACGTAAATCAACACAGCACTGCCTAAGATTGGGAAGCTAGAAGCACATGCCCAAAGAACGCGACGAGAAAATAGCTGAGCCAGTTTAGGGAATAGTACTAAGGTAATTAGATTCGCAATACCAGCATACGCCATGTAATAAGGGAACAACTCCTCATTACCAACCACATAAGTGAAGTAATAGACAGCGAACGCAGTAATAATATTAGTCGCTAAGTTATAAGACAACGCCATACACAATACGGCTGAAAGCTGATCGTTTTTGTAAATCAGTGACAGCATGGTCTTAAAAGTAATCTTTTCTTCTACTTTGTCATTTTCTAGCATATCAGTGGAATAACGCTCTTTGACGTTACGCAGCGTGATATAAGTCGATACGACAAAACAGACAATCAAAAGCAAGGTAAATACTTGGAATCCAAATCCTTTGTCATCACCACCCACATAGTTAACAAAAGGCATCGCAATCGCCGCTGTCACCACCCATGCTAAGCTTGCAAAAAAACGAGGGAATGGGACCAATTCTTCACGTTCACGTTTATCTAGAGTTAACGTAGGGACTAATGACCAAAAAGGAATATCCATTAAGGTATAAGTCATACCCCATAAAATGTAAGTCACCGCGGCATAAGCAATTAACCATGGGCCATCAATATAATGGGCACTAAATAGCATGAACAGCACCACAGAGTTTGTGATCGTGCCAATCAAAATCCACGGCTTAAATTTCCCCCAACGAGTGCGGGTATTATTGACTACCCACCCCATGATAGGGTCATTGACTGCATCCCAAATTCGCGCAACTAAGAAAATAGTACCAACAATGCCCGCTGAAATGCCGACAACATCGGTGTAGTAATACATCAGATACATGTAAACAATTGTAATAGCAAAATCTTTACCAAAAGCGCCGAAGCCATAGCTCAGCTTTGTGTTCATCGAAATGCTCATTGTTACTCCTTACGCCTTCGTGTTCGAAGGCGTCTCCAAATTATCATCACGTTATGGTTTTAAATGCTGTTTTACTCTTATTCTAATATCAGTTTCCTGCGGGATTACTTCCCTACCCACTCAGGTAACCAGCCATCATGAGCGGCAATCAAATCGTCAACAAGCGCGTAAATTTCTTCAATTCCTAATACCGCGGCGGTATGAGGATCCAGCATTGCAGCGTGGTAAATTCGATCACGATTTTCGGTCAAGATGGCTTCAGTCAGTAGAGTTTGAACATTGATATTGGTTTGCATCAATGCGGCCAAATGGCTTGGCAACTTGCCGGCTTTGATAGGTTGAATACCGTTAGCGTCGACTAAACATGCCACTTCAACGCAACAGCCGTGAGGCAAGTTATCAATTAGTGCTTCATTCTTCACATTGCCGTAAATCACACTTGGTATTCCAGTCCATATAGCATTCATGATCGTACTGGCGTATTCATGAGATTCTTGCACTGAAATTTGGTCGGCGTTTTTGAACTCTTCGAGGTCTTTTTTCCATTGTGCAATTTGCTCAACACAACGCTTCGGATACTCATCCAATGGCACTTTATAACGCTCAATAAGATCAGGGCGGTTTGGCTTAATAAAGTAAGGCGTGTACTCGGCAAAATGCTCTGATGATTCTGTAACGAAGTAGCCCAATTTTTTGAACATCTCGTAGCGCACTAGGTTAGTGCAGCGCCCATCATGGTGAAGCCCCGCTTTCGGAGCCGATCCATTCTCAAATGCCGCCAATAGATCAGGGTAGATGTCGACATAGTCACCCTGCTCTGTTTTTTTCTCTAACGTTAGGTAATAGGCCATATGGTTGATACCCGCACAGGTATAGCGCAAATCGGCATAATCTAAATTAAGATCGCGAGCCAGTTCTTCTGCTGTACCTTGAACAGAGTGACACAGACCAACTTGTTTAATATGAGGATATTTTTCATACATAGCCCAAGTATTCATCGCCATTGGATTGACGTAATTGAGCATGGTCGCATTAGGACAAATTTCCGTCATGTCTTCACATACTTGCCACAAATGTGGAATAGTACGTAGTGAACGCATAATCCCGCCAGGCCCAAGAGTATCGGCTATTGTTTGCTCCAAACCATGGCGTTTGCACACTTCAAAATCGGTAACAGTACAAGGCTCATATCCACCAATTTGGAATGCAATCACGACAAAGTCAGCCCCTTGTAGTGCTTGTTTTTGATCCAAGTGACAGGTAATTGATCCCGTTGCACCCGCAGACTCCATTAACTTACTGACAACTAATTGAGACTCTTCTAAACGCAGAGGATCAATATCCATTAATGCTATTTGGGCGTCTTTTAATGCTGGTTTATGGAACACATCACCAAGAATATTCTTAACGAAAATGGTCGATCCTGCGCCAATAAAGGTAATTTTAGGGCTTTTCATTATTTGAATCCTTTTGTATCAATCAAACTTGTTTCGATGGATACAAATTACACCGACACCACTTCACTATTCGTCTCGCTAAATCACAGCACTATCCTGTTTTCTCACATTTAAAATCGGAAAATAACAAATCTTAGGAAACAGGAGAACTATCCACAATTTGGGGAGTATTTGCCGCCTAAATTAAATAAATATCTTAAGAATCGGTATCTTCATCAATATTTTGAAATTATTCCGCCGCTTAACAATGAGTCCTATCAACGTCATGACTGAGCTCTAAGTTTCAACATTGAAAGTCTGATAGAAAGGAAAACTACCATTTCCTAAGGAGGCGACATGAAAACGCGTCAGCCCACCCCATCACCGGTCGTCGCTCTAGAAAACTATTCTTCTGAAAGTGTTTCAATTAGCCCGCTATCTCTTTATTCCTCCTATGAGAAAATTGATATTGAGCTTCGCCCTCCCCATGAAATGCCCGGTTATCACTGGCATGGACAAGTTGAAGTCAATATTCCATTTGGCGACGATGTGGAATACATCATTAATGGTAATCCGGTCGTGGTAAAAGATGGGGCCATTGGCCTGTTTTGGGCATCAGTACCACATCGACTTACCAACCCAGGCAAAAGCCATAATATGGGGATCATTAACATTCCAATTCACCATTTTATGTCTTGGCCCCTCAGTCGAGATCTAGTCAATCAGATCACTCATGGCGCCGTTGTTCAATCAAATGATTGCTCATTAATTAGTGAATTTGAAATTGCGCGTTGGACAAAAGAAATGAGTGGTTCTTCGCAAAGCAGACAGCAACTAGCAGCGGATGAAATTGGTTTGATGCTCAAACGAGTCTGCTTGGATGGTTGGCAACAACTTTCCATGAGCCGCGCTGAGAAAGCTGTCAAAAATGGTGTATCCAAACACTCACAATTTTATGTCAGCCAAATGTTGGAATTTATCGCGACGCATCATGATACGCAGTTAACTGCTGCGCAAATCGCCGAGCATGTCGGCCTGCATGCCAACTATGCAATGGGGATTTTCCAACGCACAATGCAGTTAACGATCAAACAATACATTACCGCGATGCGCATCAATCATGCTCGCGCTTTACTCAGTGATACTGAAAGGACAATTTTAGATATTTCACTCACGGTTGGCTTTAATTCTAGTAGCCGATTCTATGAAACATTTCAAACCTATTTAGGTGTGACACCGACTCAATATCGAAAATTGAGCCGAGAGGATCATCGTTGGGGATTAAAAGGTAGCAGCCCAATTCAAAACGTTGAAAAAGGGGCTTGTGATGGCAAAAGACCGCTCGGTATGTCGCGGGAAATATAACTCCGAGCCGTCATTTTCCACACTCTACCGTCAATCAATAAATAGCAAGTTGCTGTAGCTACGCTTGTTATAAATATGGCTGTAGGTATGGCTGTTATAAATATGCCATTAGTATTAGCGGTTAAAAGACTCTACCTCGTCTGAAGTGAGATAACGCCATTGCCCAACAGCAATATCTAACTCTATTTGACCGATTTTCTCACGATGGAGTGAGACAACACGGTTGCCCACCGCCGAGAACATACGTTTAACCTGATGGAATTTACCCTCAGTAATCGTCAGCAAAACTTCTTTAGGTGTCACTATATCTAAGGTGGCTGGTCGAGTTAATTGCGACTCCCCTTGTAACTGTAGACCGTGTTTAAATTGCTCCGTCATCTCTTCAGCGATCGGGCGTGATAATCCAACACGATAAACCTTATTGCATTGTTTCGTTGGCACCGTGATATTAAAAGACCAGCGACCATCGTCAGTAATCAACACGAGCCCCGTCGTATCAGCATCCAAACGCCCCACAATATGTAATTCTGAGGTGTTCTCAACATCAACATAATTAAATACAGAGGGGTAATGCTCATCAATATTAGAACAAATAGTACCGGCTGGTTTATGCAGCAGAATATAGCGAAAAGCCCGCGGAGTCAGTATCCGATCTTCCAAGCTCACAGTATTGTTTTCATGAACCTGATGGGCTTCGTCATAACAAATTTGACCATTGACACTTACGTTCCCAGCATGAATCGATTGAATCGCTTCAACTTTGGTGAATTCGGTACTTTTGCAAACAAACTTATCGAGACGCATGACAAACAACACTATAAAAAGAAAACCAACGCATTATCACCTCTCTTTAAAATTTAGCAACTCAGCATAAATTAGAGCTTTCAACCGTAAACACCAATGAACGAATCATCGACACATGCTATCAGAGTGATAGTTATTACGAGCTAGAAACTTATTTCCACGAGGCGTAGATTAATACTATCTCAATCACCGGACACACCACCATGACTGCGTTAGCCTCGCTTTCAACCAATGGCATTGCTGCCAATCCTGCCCAACCTTCATTTTTAAAAAGTAATAGCAAACGTCTTATTGGCCCAGCTTTCATCGCAGCAATTGGTTACATTGATCCCGGCAACTTTGCGACCAATATCGAAGCAGGATCAGCGTTTGGCTATCAACTTCTTTGGGTAGTGTTGTGGGCAAACCTCATGGCGATGCTGATCCAATATCTCTCAGCCAAGCTGGGGATTGTGACTGGGAAAAACCTAGCCGAACATCTGCGCGATAACTTGCCCAAATGGGCAGTCATTCCTTATTGGATTCAAGCTGAAATCATCGCAATGGCCACCGATTTAGCCGAGTTTATTGGAGCAGCAGTCGGTTTTCAGCTGCTATTAGGCGTCAGTTTATTCGAAGGTGCTGCGATCACCGCATTGTTAAGTCTAGCGATACTAACCCTTGGACGTAATAGCCAAAAACCTCTTGAAATGTTTATTGGTGGCTTGCTGATTTTTGTAGCCGTTATCTACGTCATTGAATTAATGATGGCCAAACCAGAAGCTGGCCCTGTCGCAACTGGACTTTTAATTCCAACCTTAAATGATCCTAAACAAGTTTATCTTGCAGCGGCGATTCTTGGTGCGACCGTTATGCCTCATGTTGTTTATCTCCATTCTGCCTTGTTTAGTTCACCAACCGGTCACAGCATTATGCAACGCCTAAAAATGACCCGTGTTGATGTCCTAATTGCAATGACGATTGCCGGCTTTGTTAATATCGCGATTATCGCTATGGCGGCTGCCGTATTCCATCACACCGGCCGTAGTGATATTGCGAGCATTGAAACCGCCTATGAAACTCTGACTCCTTTGCTTGGTAAAGGCGCAGCACTGTTATTTGGTTTGTCATTAATTGCTTCTGGCTTGTCATCTACAGTTGTAGGGACACTCGCCGGACAAGTCGTCATGCAGGGGTTTGTTCATTTTAGTATTCCGCTATGGCTTCGCCGCACCATCACTATGTTGCCCGCTTTTGGTTTTATTATGATGGGAGTGAGCACCACAGACATTCTGGTCGCAAGCCAAGTAGTATTAAGTTTTGGTGTTGCACTCGCGATTATTCCATTACTTATCTTTACTAGTCGCCGTGACATTATGGGCGGGTTTCGCAATCACCGTTTTGTATCACTGATTGGGGGAGTTATTGTTTTACTCGTTTTGGCTCTGAACGGATATTTATTGTGGAGCTTAGTTGATAGCTTCATTTAATTGCAATGACTGTACTTTTTATAAAACAAGCAGATCGAGATAACTTGTTAATGAGGTTACTTGGGTATATGCACAAAATGAGCTAAACATTAATAGTTGCAACTTAAGCATGCATAAAAACTCTATCTGGATAATTGGTATATAGTTCTATGCATAATAGGAATGATATTTAAGGCTTCGTATAATGACTAATAACATTGCAGAACGCGCACAACTGGGTGTGCTATCCGATCCTTCTACATTTGCTGAGTACCTTACTTTTGTCCTCAAAAGTACCGCAGACACAGAATCTGTCCAAGATGCACTTTCTCAAATAGCAGGTATCGAAAAATCGATCTCACAAAAAGATCCAAGTGCAAATCTAACCATTACTGTTGCGTTATCAAAAAACGGTTGGCCTTTAATTCTTCCTGATGTTCCGACGCCAATACACCTCACCACGTTTACTGAGATGCAAGATGGCAACCGCCATTTCCCAAGCACAGCTGGCGATATATTCTTGATCATTAAATCAGAGCGTATTGACTTGAATTACCAAGCGGCAAAATACCTACTCTCCGCATTTAGAGAATCTGCTGATTTAGTTGAGGATATTCAAGGTTTTAAATATCTTGATAACCGCGATTTGATTGATTTCGTTGATGGTACTGAAAACCCAAAACATCAAGCTCGAATTGATGCGGTATTAGTAAAAGATGACGAAGAAGTTCACCTTGGTGGTAGTTATTTAACCGTTCAACGCTATGTTGATAAAGAACTTGAATGGCAAAAACAACCACAGGAATACCAAGAAAAAGTCATAGGGCGTACAAAATTCGATAACATCGAATTAGACGATGACGTCAAACCAGCTTGGGCGCATAACAACAAGAGTAAAGTGATCATTGATGATAAAGAAATCAAGATGTTGCGCCAAAATAGACCATTTGGTAATGCACTAGAACACGGTACGATGTTCATTGGTTTTACAGCAGACTCAAATGTAATTGAAACGTCACTACGTCAAATGATTCATGCTGATAGTAATGGTGATTACGACCGCTTGTTAGATTTTGTCGATGCTAAATCAGGGGCTAACTACTTTGTTTTATCACAAACATTGATGGAAATGTTCGACGACGAATAACACACTAGTCGTTTAACCCCTCTGAAAGCAACACAAAATAGTGGCCGTGAAGATCAACTGATATTCACGGCCATGTTGAGCCTTTTCACAAAATCATCCCACGCGTTATTTCAAATCAAGATCCAATTTCCCACTCTAAGATAATGCTCAACATTCGCCATTAGCACACGAATAATAGTTTGTGATAAAGTGCTTTCAATTTCTTTAGAACACTATTATGTAGGTTTAAATATGTCGTCTGATTACAACGGTTCTAGCGCTGCATACGCTCGTCAAGAGCATGGCTACCGTGAAAAAGCATTGAAACTCTATCCTTGGGTTTGTGGTAAATGTGCCCGTGAATTTGTCTATTCGAACTTACGTGAATTGACCGTTCACCACGTTGACCACAACCACACCAATAACCCAGAAGATGGCAGTAACTGGGAACTATTGTGCCTATATTGTCACGATCATGAACACTCAAAATACCTTGATCACGATCTTTACGGTGTTGAAGCAACGGCTCGTTTAGACGATCACGTTAGTGCTACACACAACCCGTTTGCTGATCTCGCTAAGATGATGAAAAAATAATCTTCACATCATTGTCTCGTACAAACAAAAACGAGAGCCTCGCTCTCGTTTTTTATTCAAACTAACAACACGCAGAATTACCCTCTTCGCGATGCCAATATTTCGTCTATATCGTAAGACTCGCGATACAAGTTCAGCGATTGTTGCTGTGATTCAATGGCAATAATTGACATACGATCCGCCAACTCATTTCCCTCAATACCGACGTGACCATTAACATGGTAGATAGTCACTTTGGATTGGATCTGAAGATAAAGAGCATACATCAGCTTAATCAACTCTAGATTTTTTATTTCACCGCCTTGTCGCACCCAGCCTTTTTTCTCCCAACCAGAAGCCCATTGGGTAATACATTGGATGGAATACATTGAATCACAATAAATAGCGACACTGAGGCCTTGTGCTAATTTCTCTTGCGCCATCATAAACGCTTGGTGTAAACCATTTAGCTCAGCGGTGTTGTTCGTGCCCATCGGATGATATAAGCCATACCACAATTCAGACAATTGATTATCTTTATAAATCGCTATACCTGTTCCTGCTTCACCAGGATTCGGCTCACATGCGCCATCGGTGAAAATTTTGATATTAAATGGCATCTCGGTAATTTGCTCTTGAGTCAAAGCAGCCGCTTTCGGTTTCTTTACCGTTTTTCTGCCTGTCGTATTACTGCCCATTGCTTTATAAGCTTTTGCAGCCGAACCACCACTGTTCCCGATACTTTTCCCACCAAAAGCTGCTTCAGCTTCAGCTAAACTTGGGTAAGACTTAAATCTCGCCCCTGCAAACTTATCCACTTGCGTTTGGCACTGAGCCCACGTAGTAAAAATGCCCGTTTGACGCCCTTTCCAAACGACGTAATATTTTGCTGCCACTAATTTGTATCTCTTATTGTAAAAGGCTCATATCAAGCACAAGGTGAAACAAACAACTTCGCGTTACTTGAATTTCAAAGTGTCATTGATAATCACTCGTCATCCCACAATGTTATCATTATCAACCTAAAAAGTCGGCCTACCGTGATAAAAGAGCAACAGCGTGAAAACCAGTTAAATTGAATGGATTAATTCGCTTTAGATATCAAAATAAAAGATAACTTCACATTAAATCATTTTAATGAAAAAAAACTTCATTGTATAATGCTGATGCAACAATCGGATTCGCATGGAGTGGAACGTGAATATAAGCATGGCATCAGCCACGAACAAACGCAGCTCAGATAGTTTTCTTTTTATCGCTTACGTGGTCCTTGTGGGGATCGGATTTCCTATTCTTCGCTATGCCAGCATCAATTTTGACACCCTCAATAATAATGCCGTTCGTTTTCTTTCTGGAGGTTGCCTCTTCTTGCTGATCGTGATGATTAAGCATCGTAGTGAGGTCAAAAAGATCTTTAGTCACCCAGTGCTCACTATGAAACTGCTTTTGGTCGGCATTTTGATGACAGCCAATATGTACTTTTTTATGAATGGCATGCAATTAACTTCTGCGCTAACTGGAAGTGTATTTTGTATACTGGCATTGCCCGTAACAACCACTTTGGCGTCGATATTTTATTTAGATGAACGCAAAAAAGCGTCGAGCTTTCGGTTTATATTTGGAAGCACCCTCGCGATCGTCGGCTCACTAATCTTTGTCTTCAGTGCCCAGCAAACCGGAAATAGTGCCAATTTCATACTTGGTTCATTTTTTTGGACCATCGCCATTACAATCAGTGCAATACAAAATTTATTAGTGAAGAGTATCTCTAATAAGATACACACCATGGTCATTTGTGCTTCAACGGCCATTATCGCAGGCCTTATCAACCTATTCATCGCGATATATTCAGGTAAAATTCAACAGCTATCCACCAGCTCTGACGCGCTGATTATTTTCCTTATCTTTGCTGGAATGTATGGCATGGTGACGGGCATGTTAATGGCTTTTCATATCATTAAGAAAAGCGGCGTGATTACTTTCAATATGCTGCAAATCATGGTCCCGCTCTCAACAGCTGTCGTTGCTTATCTCACTCTGGGTGAGGAAATCACTTTCGTTCAAGCCATTGGTGCAACTATAGTCGTTATTGGATGTGCCTATTCATTAAAGCCAAAACAGCAAATACGATGCTAAAGCAATTATCTGATTTATCAACGACCGCAGATTTGTTTACCTAGCTGCATAGCCCGTCGCGCACCATTCTTAAAAGTATTACTTGATAGACTTCTCATTCCTCCTTTAAATTGGTCAACCAATTTAAAGGAAATCCTTATAATTGGTTTCCCAATGGAGTAACCAAAACGGTTAAAGAGGTATCCTGTGTTTAAAGGCACTTTATCTGAGCTACACCTGTGTCAACATCTACCAAGCAAACTGCTTAAAATCATTGAGCAAGTTAAACAGCATTTGAGTTCTTCGACTGAAAACGGTCGATACCCGCTTGTGGGTGACGATGTATTCTTCTTTGTTGTCGACGACAATACTCAGTTATTGAATGAACGAAAGTCTGAAATCCACCGTAAGTACATCGACGTACAGATACTACTTTCTGGTGAAGAAACTTTTGGCTACAGCGAACACCCATTCCAAAGCATTGCTGAAGATATGTTAGAAAATCGCGATCTCGCATTTAGTGAAGACATCATCGATGAGCAATTTGTTAACCTTAACGTCAATGATTTCGTTATTTTCAAAGTTGAGCAGCCTCATCGCCCATTAGTTGCCACTAACGAGCCGATGCCAGTCCGCAAAGCGATTATCAAAATTTCTAACCAATGGCTTGAGGCCTAAACGATGCATACTCTTTCTTGGAACGACAATAATATCCCTCACCAAATCAGCCTATCTGAAGATGGAACTAACACTCGCATCGAAATGCGCATTGTTAAAGATATCGAACCGGAAGTACTTAGCTTAACGGTACATGATTCGCTCGCTAACGTAACTGAAGCATGGCAAGGCGCAGCATTACCTGTTTCGACAGCGTTTGATGATGGCGATCTTTTCTCTCATGTACGCGTATTATTCAACCTAGAAAAAGGTTGCGTAGTTTGGCTAGTCAACCACATCAAAATGCCTTGCGGTAACAAGATGTCAGCAGACAAACTCGCTTGGATACCAGCGATGCACGCTAAAGATGGCAAGCTAAGCGCTATTTAATTTCCATTTAAGCCGTAGCAAGATAAGAACCCTCAACACGCAGCATCTAACGACTTGAGTCACCTTATCTTGCTATATTTTTACTATCACCGATACAGTGGTACAGACTCAATATTGATATCTAAATCCTCTTTGATGTAAGCACAGCAAGCACACGCTAACCGTGCTAAAGCTTTATAACTATTCGTATCAGCATGTAGCTCTACAAGTTCCAGATAACGAAAACACCAAGGAAGTATATGCTCACCAAACAGCTCTTTTACCGCAATATCTGAGTCTTTTCTTTCAAAAAGTTCACTTGCAGCCAAAAGCATCAAACCAAACTGATCTCTAGGTTCATTCATATCTAAATTCAATGCTAAATGATATTTATGCATAAAATGTTGATAACGTACGGTTGAGTAGCCAAATAATATGCTCTCTTGATCAAGATATACCGATCCCCATGGTGGAGCATCCATAACTGCAGCCCCCTCAAACAACTTGAAAAAATCACAATCGAGTGCTTGTGGATCATCACTATCTATCGAGAGGACAAATTGGCTGAATTCCTCATTGATATCATGGTAGTGTTGCCGAAGCTGCCCTATAGCTATCTGATTCTGTTCTGCGTTTATAGATAAATAAAAGAAAGAACCTAGCAGGCGACAAATTGCTGACATCTCATTCATATACTGGCTTACCCAATAAAATTAGTATTATCGAATTTCTGCTAACGAGAATGTGATGGCGTTGACGGGACAAGCCATTCGACAACGACCACAACCGTTACACAACTCATTTACAACTTTCGGTTGGTTACCATTAAACACAATGGCCTGAGTTGGGCATTGTATAGAACAGTTATTACACCAACCCGATATTAACCGACTGCAATTATTTTCAAACATGGGTATCACACCTGTTGACGTCGCATTACTTGACAAAGCATCCGTAGTGCAAACGCTTTTACACTCACCACAATGAGTACAAAAATTAAAATCTAAATTCAATTCAGGTTTATTGGAGATAATGTTTATTACTTGCTGTGGGCATGCAAACTCGCACTTTCTACATCCATCACACAATACGTCTAATGCAAATTCATTAAAGGCTGTGGGAGGACGAGGTGCTATCCGCGTAAATGGCTCATCATCCATATCGCGTTTTATTTTATGCGTTCTTGTAACCAATGAGCGAATAAACCCACGACGACTAACTTGCCGCCTAGAGAGCAGAGTATGGTTAGATTGATTGTACTCTTTCACGTAGATTACTCATTCCACCTATATCAATTAGTTGAACTACTATCAATTGGTTCTGTTATCTAGTATGTAGCGATATTTCACTTTCAAGTCATTTAGATATAGAAAATAAGGCCCGCCAAAACAGAGAGCCTTACTATTCATTTAACTACATTCCGGTAATGTAATACATATCGTAAAACATCACTCTGCCTGAGAGTTCTGACGTGATTAATAACAATACGCCAACACACATAGAGACCGTTTTCACCATGGAGTTATGTTTTTCTGGCTTGATAACATAAACAACACATAGTGCAGCACCAATTAATGTAAACATCACTTTAACTACTGCAATGTAGCTGTGAAGCTGCTGCGGAATAAGCCCCTCTTTTCCAATATGCAGTAAAAATGCAGCAAATACCGCCATCGATATTAAAAGACCAACACCAAACAAGGAAAGCGTAACAATTCGGATCGCTGGAGCCCCCTTAGTTGTTTTCGGCATTAAGTTGATAATCGCAATTGTACCTGTGACTCCAAGAATGAGCGCTGTACTAAAAAACTGAATAGGTGTTAAAGCATTAGCCCATGCCATTACTCCATCAAGTGTATACACATTACTGATTGCCATTAATAACCAGCAGCCAACTATCATGGAGATAAACAGTAATACTTTTCGGAAAAGATCCGAGCCCAGTTTAAACCATTCCAACACCGTAAAAATAAACCCAAAGCTACCAAAGGCTATGCTGCTGATAATCTCAATCGAGAGTGGTGAGCCATGAGTAACGCCAGATAAAACATTAAATGCTCTTAAAGGTTGTCCTAAATGAGTCAATGAGCATAGAAGAGCAATACCAAATAATGGCCAAACAAATAAAAAACCTTTGCTCAATACACTATTTTTCGGAGTCACTGAAAGATGTAGTACACCTAATACAATAAATAACCCGATCGAGGCTTGCGCAAAAACCGTAAAAAAAACCAAAGATAAATGATCCATACTTTTATACCTCTCGTTTATTTTGAATGCTGCCGCTGCGATCTCCTGATGGACGTGCATGCACATTTGTTTTGATAATAATCGATGGGCTAGTCATCGTAGCCTTAGGTAAAGGAGCAAGCTCAGCCGTGCCTGAATACTTACTCTTAAGCTCCTCAATTGGGGCAAAGTCAATAGCCCTTAGTGGACAAGCTTCAACACACGTTGGTTTTAAACCTTGATTGATTCGGTCAATGCAACCATCACATTTACTCATGTGTTTTTTTTCACTGTCGTATTGTGGAGCGCCATAAGGACACGCCATTGTGCAATACTGACACCCTACACAACGTTCTTGATCAACTAAAACAAGCCCATCCTCCTTGCGTTTATGCATAGCGCCTGTTGGACAAGCTTTAACACAAGCGGGATTAGCACAATGGTTACATGAAAGTGAAACGTAATAGCCACTAACATTCTGCTTCCAGGTACCGTTTTCTTCTATCCATTCACCCGAACCATACTCATAGACACGACGAAAACTCACGTCCAAAGGAGAATCGTTTTTGTCCTTACAAGCAACTGTACATGTCTTACACCCTGTACAACGAGTTGTATCTACATAAAATCCATATTGTTTCATAGTCTTTTCATTCTCGGTAAATGATCGTCTAAATCCTGATAGGGAATTACTTCAAGAAATTCTAGACGGCCTTTATCTCAACAAGATTAGTGTGTGTTGTTGAGCCAAAACCAATAGGCGCCGTATGATCGCTAGTTAAGACATTAATATTGCCTCCAATACATGTCCCTGTAGCGTCAGGTCTAAACCAAGCCCCTTGAGCTGAAGCGACAACTCCCGGCATAATTCTGGGTGTAACTTTTGCAGTAAGCTTTACTTTTCCTCGAGAATTATACATCTCGACTCCATCACCATCTTGAATTCGCCTAGCTTGTGCATCAATCGGATTTAGCCAAACATCTTGCGGTGCGACTTTTAGCAATACTGATAAATTTCGATACTGTGAGTTTGCACTCCCCTTGCCATGATAGGTAATTAATTGAAGCGGATATGAGTCTGTGAGGGGATCTAAATGAGATTCGCCAGTAATAATGTATTCTGGAAGCGGTGTAATTTTATCGCCCGGTAATACTTGCTGTGTCTGCGCCAATTCTTTAAGGGATTGAGAATAAACTTCGATTTTCCCCGATTGTGTTTTTAATGGGTAAGCATTTGGGTCAAGGCGAAAATCTGCCATTACAGTATCGTGTGCTTCTTTCATTTCAATCCTATCGATACCTTGCTTTTTAAGTTGCTCCCAGCTGACCATATTTGGGTAATACTGATGACCAAGCTCGTGAGCCCACTTTAGCCACTCTTCTTCTGTACGACCTTCCGTAAATTCTTTCTCAATTCCTAACCGCTTGGCTAATTGGGAAAAAATCCAATAATCAGTACGAGCTTCAAAGGGAGCCTCAACTGCAGGTGATCCTGCAATGACATACCCCATATCAGCGGAACCCTCATTATAAGTGTAGAGGTATCGTTCCGGAGCTAACGTAGCTGGAAGAACAATATCAGCATAACGAGCAGTACTCGTCATGAACGATTCTGAAACAACAATAGTATCGACAAGCGATTCATCTTTTAACACTTCACTCGCTTTATTAATGTTTGGATTTTGATTTACTAATGCGTTACTGGCATACGCGAAAATAAACTTAATTGGTGCACTTAGTTTTTCTGCCCCTGTAATTCCATGCTCTTCCGGTGTCAAAGCATCATAACGAGTCACTGCTTCAGTCCAATTCGTTAAAGGAATCGATGTTTTGATATTATTACTGTAAATATTTGCATACGAATGCCAAAGGTAATTAATCCTCTCCCGAAGCCCAGTATTGCCTCCAGGGATCCCAATATTCCCTGTCATGGCGGCAAGCGTACAGATAGCGCGAACAGAAGCCTCCCCATTACGCTGACGAGCAATTCCCCACCCTTGTGAAATAAATGCAGGCTTTGCTGATGCTATCTCCCTAGCTAATCGAATAATTTTTTTAGCAGGTATGCCTGTAATTTGAGCAGCCCAAGACGGTGTTTTTTCAGTTTTATCCTCTCCAAGGCCAAAGATGTAGGAATGATATGAAGAGTGTTGGCTAGCCTCGACTGGTAATGTCTTCTCGTTAAAACCAATAACGCATCGGTCTAAGAAATCTTGATCTTGTAAATTTTCACTTAAAATTACATGTGCCATTCCAGCCACAAGTGCAGCATCTGTCCCTGGTCGAATAGGCACCCACTCATCTTCTCTTCCCATACAAGAATCACTATAACGAGGGTCAATAACAATCATTCTTGCATTGCTTTTTTCCCTTGCTTGGGTGAGATTATGTGTAACGCTCCCTCCACTAATACGGGATTCAGAGGGGTTATTACCAAATAGAACAACAAGCTGGCTTTTTTCGACATGAACAATATTATTACTATAAGGCCCACCGTAATAACCGCCGCCATAAGTGTAGGTTCCACCTGTTTGATAACCACTTACGCTATAAGATGCGTGTCCATTAAGAAAACCTCCATACAGTCCAAAAAGTCGTTTATGTAGATTGAACCATGCATCAAAACTACCAGTAGAAGAGGGCAAAAATACAGATTCTGGGCCATAAGATGCATACGTTTTTTTAATTGACTCTGCGATGGAATCAAGGGCTTCGTCCCATGTAATACGTTTAAATTGCCCACTTCCGCGCTGCCCCACTCTTTTTAACGGGTATTTAATCCGATCAGGACTATACATGCGCTGTCTAATCGAACGCCCACGCAAACATGCTCTAACTTGGTGGTTTCCCCAAGCGTCATCAGTTGTGTTATCTGCGTTGACCTGAATAACTACCCCATCACTGACTTTTAATCGAAGTGGGCAACGACCCCCACAACTGACTAAACAGGCAGACCAAACTTCTGCTTCTTTTTTCTGTAATGGTGAGAGTTCATTTTTAGCATTCGTACTAAAAGGCAAAGAAATTGCTGCTGCTGCACCACTGAGTGCGGCACTACCCTTTAAAAAATGCCGTCTGTTTATTTTAAACTGTTCGCTATTACCGGTAGAGCTTCCCATATGCTATCCATTCATAATGATAATACCCTCACTAATTATATTGATTAAAAAAACATCATATATTGAATCGCATCATAGATTTTGATTATTCAGAATGACAGCTCGTATAAAAATTTTATACGTAGCGATAAATAACTCAGGCCATATTGTCTCATCTATCTCACTCTATCTTTCTGCGTGTTTTTTAATCACATACTGCTCGGGTATTCACGGTTTTTATTTATCTCTTGATAGAAAATAAGAAGGTTCATAAAGAGGCTCATCGCCATATCCTTGTCTAAAGGAGTTATCTATGTATCAACAGCTTACCGAAGCAAAACGCTTACAAATCTGGGCGATGAGGAAAGGTGGAAAAAACCAATCTGAGATAGCCAATCAGCTTCACATTCACCGCTCTACCGTAAGCAGAGAACTCAACCGTAATTCAGGGCCTTACGGATATGAACCTAAACTCGCTCAACAGATGGCTAACTATCGGAAAAAATTCCACCAGCAAATCGTAGAACATCAATACGAAGAGTTACTCCTCGAACTCACCCGATTAGGTTTGAGCAAAGAAAACTGCAAAGAATTTATCCTACACCATCACCCTGAACTTTCTATCGAACAAGTAGAGCGGCTCATTACCTCCTGCTCTGGTAAAGAACAACGCTAAATTAAGGCCGAATTGCGATTGTTATCACATGTTGCACTTGCTTATTACGATAAACCACCGAAACCGTATGCTTTGTTGCACTTGATTCCATTTACTCAAATCCACTGACGTCAGAGGAAAGCCAGTGTTGCACTTGCTTTAACCCATCCTATCTACACGGTTGTTGCACTTGCCAATAAAATAATCGATCTTGGTTTTAAGTTATTGTTTTTAAACAAATAAATCCATATGCATCCATGTGATTTATATCACTAAAAGTTATCACTAATCTCCTTATATTCATTTCAACGGAACATGAACAAGCGATCAAAGGAGTATCACATGAGAAAGTTTAGTCATATTGGGATCCCAACTGCCCATGAGCATCAAGGGGAAGTGTTTAACCAAGATATTGGACTTTACGCGACTGATTTCAATCAGAGTGAACATGCTATTGAATGGCTGAGATTCTTAGCCGAAAGCCCAATGCCCGAAGCGCTAAAATCGACGGCGCACGTGGCATATGAAGTTGACGATCTAGAACAAGCGATGCAGGGAAAAACCGTTTTACTCGAACCTTTTCACGCCAACGAATCATTAAAAATTGCATTTATCATGGAAGATGAAGCCCCCGTTGAGCTGATGCAATACATCTAATCAAACATCTCAACAAAAGGGGTTAACAGGTCTCGTTATGCGTGGCACCAGTAACACGAATAGAACCAACCATAACCATTGCCTGTGATTTATTGGATTTTCAATCTCATACGAACACAGAGAGTAATATTATGAAAAAGTTTATCAATAATGCTGAAAACATCACGACAGAGCTTCTTCAAGGCTATGCCATGACTTTCCCCCACAAGGTGAAAGTTATTTCAGACAAAATCGTGGCACGCGTTACACCCAAAGATCCAAATAAAGTCGCGATTGTCACCCTTGGTGGAGCTGGGCATGAGCCAGCACTTAGTGGCTATGTTGGTGAGGGAATGTTGGATTACTCTGTTGTAGGGGACATTTTTGCCGCGCCCGGTGCACCAAAAGTATTCGAAGCATTAAAAATGGCTAATTGCCCTGCGGGTGTTTTATTGGTTGTTCTCAATCATGAAGGCGATGTCATGGCTGCAAACATGGCGATGGAAATGGCAAAGCGTGAGGGTATTAACGTAAAAATGCTGCTCACCCATGATGACATCAGCGCAGGACTGAATACTGACATCAAAGATCGCCGTGGATTAGCCGGCTGCGTCCCTGTATACAAAATTACCGGTGCAGCCGCAGAAGACGGGCTGAGCCTAGATGAAGTTTATCGAATCGGCGAACAGTTTAACCAATCCATTGCAACACTCGCCGTTGCAATGAGTAACGCGACTCACCCTCAATCTGGTATGGCCATTGGTGATTTAGCCGATGATGAAATGGAAATAGGTATGGGTCAGCATGGTGAGGGCGGTGGCGGAAGAATGAAAATCCAATCCGCTGACGATACCGCCCACATTATGGTTGAGCAGCTATGCAAAGCAATTGATGTTCAACCTGGCAATGAACTCATGCTGATGATCAACGGTTCAGGTGCGACTACGTTAATGGAGATGTTCATTGTTGCAAGAGCTTGTCACTTATCCCTACAAGAAAAACAAGCTACTGTTGTTCGCTCTAAAGTCGAAGAAATTCTGACCGTACAGGAAATGGCTGGCTTTCAAATGTGCTTGGCAAAATTTGATAGTGAAGCGCTCCACTACTGGGATCAACCCTGCAATGCGCCGTATTGGACTCAACAATAAGCGAGTTCTATAGCAATAGCTATCCCTTAACGTGATGCTAAGCCTTTACGTTAAGGGACCGGTTTTCGCTAAGGGAAACAATCTTATCTAGCAACACGATTTACATATGTGGCATCAGCAATGAATCCGCGTAGGGCTTCGCTTTGCCTGAATTGATTGCCTGAAATAAGGAGAAGCACCATGACTACATTCAATCAGCACCTGCTGTTCGACATGCTTCAAACCGCAACAAAAAACCTATTGGTCCAAGTTCCCACTCTCAATGAACTAGACAGTAAAACCGGTGACGGAGACCACGGCACAACCATACTGCGCGTCTGTCACTGTATTGATAAATCCGTCAAACATGAAGAATTAGACTGGAACAAACAAATAGACACACTTGGCTGGAACATCATGGAACAAGATGGTGGCTCAGCGAGCATGCTCATTGGCAATCTATTTTTAGGACTGAGTGAGGGCTTAATTCATGAAGAACTCACGCCATTAGAAACAGCTAAAGCATTCACGTTTGGTATTGAACGTGTAACACGACTAAGTGGCGCACATTTGGGTGACAAGACTATGTTGGACGCCTTAATACCCGCGGCTGAAGCATTACAAATGGATGCAGACAAGAACATGACGCTTGAAGAGATGTTCGAACATGCCGCCATAGCCGCTCGCTTAGGAGCAGAGTCAACCAAGACCATGGTTGCCAAACGTGGACGAGCCAAAAATATGGGTGAAAAGGCCCGTGGTTTCATTGACCCCGGCGCAACTAGCATGGCGATTTTATTTGAATCATTTAACGAAGCCGTTCACCACGTGCATTAAGGAGCCTCACATGGCCGATATCGATGGAAATCAATCAGCAAAAAACTATGGCTTAGACCAACCAGCAATGAGTAGATCTTTCCATATAAAAGGAATGGATCACGTTGATTGGGGCATGAAAGATCGCCTTAGTCGTATCTTTCGCCCAGAAAGTGGCAAAACCGTCATGCTCGCCTTTGATCATGGCTACATTATGGGTGCAACAGCCGGTCTTGAACGACTCGATCTGACTATTGAACCCCTTGTTCCTTATGCCGACGCTTTGATGGCAACGCGTGGGGCGATGAGAACCTGTATTCAGCCTATTCACAATAAACCGCTCATTTTACGTGCGAGTGCCGGAAGCACGGTACTTAATGATGACATGAGTAACGAAGTAGTCGGTGTCGATATCGATGACGCTGTGCGTATCAACGCATCATGTTTAGCGATTCAGGTGTTTGTCGGTGCCAATGGTGAATGTTCAAGTTTACATAATTTAGTCAGAACCATTGATGCAGGTGCTCGTCTTGGCATTCCTACATTAGGGGTGACCGCGGTTGGTAAGGAAATGGAACGTACTAACCGATATTTCATGCTGGCAACACGAGTACTCGCCGAATTAGGCGCACACATCGTTAAAACTTATTACTGCGATGATTTTGAAAAAATAGCCGCAGCCTGTCCGGTCCCCATTGTTGTCGCTGGAGGAAAAAAAATACCAGAGTTTGATGCTCTCACTCTAACCTACAACGCCATTCAATCTGGCGCAGCCGGTGTAGATATGGGCCGAAATGTTTTTCAATCAGAAAGCCCTATTGCAATGCTCAAAGCTATAAATGCGGTAGTGCATTCAGGGTTAACACCGAATCAAGCGTTTGACTTATACGAAACGGAAAAACACACACTAGTTTAAGGAAGATCACATGAAATTTTCACAGTTTATTGTCATTCCCGTTATGGTCGCGTTTTTAGCATTTACTATTCAAATCGTTGATCAGATTGTCGCTCCTACCATGCCTATTGATGGCAATGTTGGATTTGGTTGGATTGCATTTATCGCATGGGCTATGTATTTCATGGCTGGTTGCAATGTAGATGGAGGAAAAAAGACTATATTTGGTTACCTATCAGGCATTGTAGCATCCATTGCCATTATGGAATTTGGCGGCCTGTTTAGCGCACTAGGTTTTTTTGCTGTACCCGCAGCTATCTTTGTCGTCGTTATCCCATGTATATGTTTAGAACGAGTACCGCCTTTTGATTTTGTACCTGCGTTATTTGTTGGTGCAGGGACCTTTTTTGGCTTTATGTCTTATGTTGGAGGTGCCACTTATGCGAGTGCCGCATTTACAGAAGTCGTCTACTGTTTAATCGGCTTAGGTTACGGCTGGATCACTATCTATTTACGTAGCCGTTATGAATATTATGTAGAACATGGGTCTGATCATGGGGCGCATATGAGTCATTAACTCCACCGTTGTCACAAGCAGCCACAATCAACCACAATTTAAAAAACCGCCCAGCATCACTGTAGCCGAATAACTGTCATCGAATTTGCTTATGTGATGCTGAGTATACCTTGAGACTCGAGATAGCTATCATTCAATAAACACCCTCGTCTATAAAAATGACAGCATAAATAAGTCGAACAAATACATTCACTTAAGCCTAAATTAACACCACTTCCCCCCACTTATTTTTTTTAATGACTAACAAAACATAATTAAGTGATCCATCTATCAGCACCTCGCGTATTGAACTATAAATGTTAATTATGGTTGGTTTGATATGCAGGTACGCATGAACGATTACGGGAAAGAAGTACCCCAATCCGTAAGGGGGCAACCCCAAGCACCTTCCGAACTTTCGGACTGGTTGTCACTCGTTGCAACACATAGAGACAAGGATGCCTTTACGCAACTGTTTCAATTTTTTGCACCGAAGATCAAACGCTTCGGGCGACAAAAGCTTAATACTGACGCCATGGCGAGTGAACTGGTTCAAGAAACGATGACCAGAGTATGGCGTAAAGCCCACTTGTATCACTCATCGAAAGGCGCAGCGACGACTTGGGTTTACACCGTAATGAGAAACACCTGTTTCGACATGTTACGAAAAATTAAGTCCAACGCTGAACAAAGCTTTTCTGATGATATTTGGCCTATCGAAAATTCAACAAGTGAACCTGTCCGTGATTCAGTTAGCGGTGAAGATGGTTTTAAAGATCATCTGATGAACAAAGAAATCCTAAGACACATCAACAAACTGCCATCGGCTCAAAAAATGGTCATTGAAGGCATTTACTTTCAGGAAATGTCTCAAGAACAACTTGCCCAACAACTCGATATACCTTTGGGTACGGTGAAATCTCGACTTCGGATCGCGTTGAGTAAATTAAAGCAGCAAATGGGAGACAAATATCATGATTAACCACCATCCTAATTTGGCTGTATTGAAAAAATTTGTCGACAGCGACTTAGACGCCTCTGTTCTAGTCATTGTCGCGAGCCATATTGAAATGTGTCCTCATTGCCAACAACAAGTTGCCCAACTGACGCAACAAGCCTCTTTCAAAGCCTTTACGTATGACGAACAAAGTGACGATGCAGATTGGCTTGAGGACAACTTCGATTTTACTGATAGCGATATCAACCTCAGTATGATTGATGCAATTACCTCTATGCCAGATGAGCCGGTTCATTCGCTGCCGAAGACCGTCACTGAAATAGAAATCGACGGTCAACGTTTATCTCTACCAAGAGCGATGAGATCTATCGGCCTCAAAGAGTGGCAAGCTATGGGCAAAGTCTCTCGTTCACGTCTTGATATTGATGATGACGAGCGAAAAATGAGTTTACTTCACATCGCAAAAGACGGAAGTGTACCTTGCCATACTCACAAAGGGTTTGAGATTACATTATTGCTTCAAGGGAGTTTCGAAGACGAGATGGGAAGCTACAGTCAAGGCGACTTTATCTGGTTGGATGGCGAGCACTCCCACACACCATCAAGTCCTGAGGGTTGTGTTTGTCTCACAGTATCAAGTGACGCACTACAGTTTACTAAGGGCTTATCACAAATACTTAATCCATTTGGGCGCTTTATCTACTAATAAACCTGATCAATTAACGTATGAGTTACATAGCCAGCGGTGGAGGACGGGAACATGGAAAGAAAACTAAAAATTGGCATTAGTGCCTGTGTCGTAGGACAAAATGTTCGCTTCGATGGTGGGCATAAAAAGTCCGGATTTTGCACCGAGCAACTCGGGGAATTTGTAGAGTTTACTCCTTTTTGTCCTGAGGTTGGGGTTGGTTTATCTGTACCAAGACCAACGATTCGCCAAATCATCAAAGACAACATCATTACAGTTTCTCGTCCAGACGGTAGTGGCGATGTAACGCAAGCACTAACTGAATTTGGTAAAAAAGTCTCTGACAACCATACCGAACTTGCTGGTTTTATATTCTGCGCTAAAAGCCCTACATGCGGCATGGAACGCGTTAAAGTCTATCACCACCATGGCAAAGGCTCTCAATCAAATGGTGTCGGGCTATTTGCTAAACAAATTATGCAGGGTAATCCATCGCTACCTGTTGAAGAAAATGGACGACTCAATGACCCTATTCTTCGAGAGAACTTTATAACCCGAGTATTTACTTACCAAAAGTGGTTAGATTTAAAATCTGAGGGTATTACCAAACACAAGCTGATTGAATTTCACAGCGCTCACAAATACTTGGTAATGAGCCATCATGTTGAGAGCTACAAAAATCTCGGTCAACTGCTGGGATCAGCGACTGACTTGTCTGACGACGAATTGGGTGAACAATACATTACCGGTTTAATGGCCGCATTAAGCCATTTAGCCACGCGCCGTTCACATACTAATACATTGCATCACCTACAAGGTTACTTCAAACGCGACTTAACTAAAGGAATGCGTGAAGAGCTTACGAGCGAAATTGCGGCTTACCGAGAAGGGTTAACACCTTTACTTGTTCCCCTCACACTCATTCAGCATCATCTAAGAGAGTTCCCAAATGATTATTTGAATAATCAGGTCTACCTTAATCCGCATCCGAAAGAGCTTAAACTGAGGTATGGATATTGAGTGCATTATTATGGCTTAGAAGAGACTTTCGCGTTCATGATAACCCAGCCTTATTTGAAGCGATTAAAGCTGGCGCTAATAAAGCTGTTTTCATATCAACGCCAAAACAGTGGAGGGAGCATCATCTTGCTCCCATTCAAGCTGATTTAATCTATCGACATCTTAAACTGATTAAACACCAACTTCTCGATTTTGGCATGGAACTTATTCATCTAAAAGCCCAAGACTATGAAGATCAAGTTGAGAGCCTGAAGTATTACTGCCATCAACATGGTTGTTCCACTGTTTACGCCAATAGCGAACCAGAACTGAACGAAATAAACCGAGACAAACGCCTGATTGATTCCGGATTTCACTTAAAGCTGTTTCATGCTGACACCATCACTCCCGTCGGATCATTGCTTAATAAACAAGGTGATATGTTTAAAGTTTTCACGCCGTTTAGAAAGCGTTGGTTGAGCTATGTACAGCAATTTGGCATTGAATGTTACCCATCCCCGACCATACAAAACCAAATTATTGCCTGCCAAAACGCCAATAATGACGTTGACCTCCAAGATGAAAAATGGAGATTTGAGTACCCACAAACGGACTCTACACACTGGCCACTGAGTGACTATGTCATGTCGCAAGTTGTACCCGACTTCTTAAACGCTAAGATAGGTGTATATAAACTGTATCGAGATATTCCCTCGGTGAAAGGGACATCTGGCTTATCGCCTTACCTAGCCATTGGAGCTATCAGCCCAAGATGGCTTGCGACTAAACTCATCCAAAACAACCCACATGTTATCTATGATATGGAACACCCGGATTTTACCTGGTTAAACGAACTTATCTGGCGAGATTTCTATAAACACCTGCTGTTTCACTACCCTAATCTTGCCAAAGGTGATTGCTTTCAAACGAGATACAAAAACCTTCCTTGGCCCAATAACCCTGAACACTTCAAAGCGTGGTGCGAGGGTAAAACAGGCTACCCTATTGTGGATGCTGCAATGCGTCAACTGATTCAAACTGGCTGGATGCACAATCGTCTACGAATGATAGTCGCGAGCTTTTTAACCAAGCACCTGATGATTGATTGGCGCTGGGGTGAACGTTTTTTTATGTCTCACCTCATTGATGGCGACTTCAGTGCCAACAACGGAGGTTGGCAGTGGGCTGCCAGTACCGGTTGCGATGCCCAGCCTTATTTCAGAATATTTAATCCTATTACTCAAAGTAAAAAATTTGATCCTAACGGCAATTTCCTACGTAAATATTTACCAGAACTCAACGATATTCCGGACAAAGATATCCACTTTCCGCATGACTATCTTGAGTTAAACCCCAAATGCGCAAGCTATTGGCCACCAGTGGTTGAACACAAGCACGCAAGACTGAGGGCTTTGGATTTCTATAAATAGGGAAAGTTAAAATGAAAGACGCTTTGTGGCTAGACCGATTCATCGAAGTTTATAGTTCGCTATCCCCTTATAACTTACATTTATTGCGCGATGTTTATCATGCTGACGTTGAATTCACCGATCCTATGCACCGAGTCGAGGGGATTCAAGCGCTGTTGCTGTACTTCGACAACATCTACACCCAAGTTACCCATTGTGATTTCGTGATTGAGCATGTCTTTCGCTCAGAAAGCGAAGCGGCAGTTTATTGGAAAATGACATTTATCCATAACAAGCTAAACGGTAAGCAGCCCATCACAGTACAAGGCCATTCACATATTAAAGCCAAAGACGATTTAGTGATATTTCACCGCGATTATCTCGATCTTGGCGCGATGCTCTATGAGCACCTCCCGTTGATTGGTTCATTGGTTAAAACCATCAAACAACGAGCGAGCACATCATGAACGTTATGATCACTGGCGCAACATCCGGTATAGGGAATGAATTGGCGCTAATGTATGCAAAACAGGGAGATTCGGTGATTGCCTGCGGGCGAAATCAACAAAATCTCGATGACCTAACCATGAGCAATCCTGCTATAACGCCATTATGTTTTGATTTAACCGACTACCACCATTACCCAAATATCGATGATGAGATAGACGTGCTGATATTCAATGCGGGGGATTGTCGCTATATCGACAATGCTCTTGAGTTCGATGGAAAACTATTCGCTGACATCATTAATATCAACTTAATTTCGGTTGGCTATGGTATAGAACGTTGGATTAAAAACATCAAAAAAGGGGGCCGCGTTGTCTTCATCAGTTCTAGCGCAGGATTGCTACCTCTTCCAAGAGCGGAAGCTTATGGCGCATCCAAAGCCGCACTCACTTACCTAGCACAAACTCTTGCTGTAACACTCAAAAAACACGATATCAATGTCACCGTTGTACACCCTGGGTTTGTCGATACCCCTTTAACTCAGCGCAATACTTTTCCCATGCCTATGATTATAGATAGGCACCAAGCGGCAGAAAAAATCATTCAAGGAATAGAAAAAGGAAAATCCGAAATCAATTGCCCATTTTTATTCGTATTCATCATGAAATGCTTACGTTATTTGCCCTCTGCCCTTTGGCAAAGAGTGGCGACAAGGATGTCATAATAATGAAAAAAATCGCCATTATTGGTTCAGGCATATCCGGCCTGACCTGCGCTCATTTACTCGATAAAAAGTACGACGTGGTCGTATTTGAAAAGAACCAATACGTCGGTGGACACACCGCGACAGTGGATATTACACACAACAACCAAGAACTCGCGATTGATACTGGGTTTATCGTATTTAATGACCGAACCTATCCAAATTTTAATAAATTACTTTCAGCCTTAGGAATAGAACGCCAAGAAACTGAAATGAGCTTTAGTGTGCATAATCGAGGCTCAGGTTTCGAATATAATGGCCACGGGATCAATTCGCTTTTTGCCCAAAGAAGTAACATCTTCAGCTTCAAGTTCTGGCGTTTAATTGGCGAAATAGTCAAGTTCAACCAAATTTGTAAAGACGCATACAAAACCAATCAAATTGATGCCAAAAGTACTTTAGGCGATTTTTTACAACAACACCGTTTTTCAGATTTTTTCAGTGAACACTATATTTTACCGATGGGCGCTGCAATTTGGTCCACCAGCTTACAAGATATGAAAAAGTTCGAGCTGAATTTTTTCATCCAGTTTTTCTATAACCATGGCCTACTTAACATCGTGGATAGGCCACAATGGTATGTCGTCCCTGGCGGTTCACGCAGTTACGTTAGTAAGATTATCGAACAATTAAACAAGCCGATTCTCCTCAACAGTGAACTTGGTCAAGTCACTCGTCATGATGATGGCGTAACCATTGAAATGAAAAATGGCGAACAACAACATTTCGATGAAGTCATTTTTGCCTGTCACTCCGATCAAGCATTAGCACTACTTAGCGATGCGAGTGAAGAAGAAATTAACGTACTCCAAAGTATCCCTTACAGTCGTAATGAAGTCATTTTACACACAGATATCCAACTGCTACCAAAACGTAAACTGGCCTGGGCAAGTTGGAACTATATGCTAGACGGCAACGCTACTCGCCCGGCCTGCGTTACCTACAACATGAATATTCTGCAAGGCCTCGACAGCCCTACCACATTCTGCGTAACGTTAAACCAAAGTAATGAGATTGACCCAAGCAAAATAATCCAATCTTTTGTTTATCACCATCCGGTGTTGAATAGTGACAGTGTGGCGGCGCAAAAACGTCGTTCATTAATTTGCGGTAAGAACCACACCCACTTTGTAGGGGCCTACTGGTATAACGGTTTTCACGAAGATGGCGTCAATAGCGCACTGGATGTTACCAGACGCTTTGGGGCCAATCTATGAATACCCCACATCGTGAAAAGATCAATAGTCGTGAGAGTTGCGATAATACAAATAGCGGAATTTATTGGGGGAATGTTCGCCATAGACGCTTTGGGGATATACCCCACCAATTCAACTACCAGCTATTTATGATGGGCATTGATATTGATGAAATTGATGAGGTGACTTCGCGCAGCAAACTGTTTGGTCAATCTTGGTTTAACCCGATTCGTTTTAATGAAAAAGACTACATAAAAAGTGAACCAGGATCTTTAAGAGAGCGTATTAGTAACAAAGTAAGCATGTTAGGGGGAGATTGGCAACAGAGTGGAAAAGTAATCATGCTGGCACAATGTCGTTGCTTAGGCCTCTACTTTAGCCCAGCTAATTTTTATTTTTGCTACGATCAAAAGCAAGAATGCCAATACATGTTAGCGGAAGTGAGTAATACCCCATGGCGAGAGCGACACTATTATTTAATTGATATCGGGGGGGATATGCAGGTTAAAAAAGCATTTCATGTCTCCCCTTTTATGGAAATGGCGATGATGTATCACTGGAGGATAACGCCACCTAACAACAAAGTGATGGTCCATATAGAAAACCATCAAACTGAAAAAGTATTCGATGCCACTTTAGCCTTGAATAAACGAAATATAGAGTCAAAGGAACTGCTCAGAACCGTCGTTTCAATTCCGTCAATGACACTAAAAATTGTTTTAGGCATTTATTGGCAAGCTCTGAAATTATTTATTAAACGAGTGCCATTTGTCGATCACCCTGGTTCAAGTTCAAAAACCTAGCAGAATAATTTAGAACAACGAGGTTTACATGGAAAACACGGCTAAAGAAAATTTGACTATCAACAAAACGGACAAGCCACTTTCAGTAGAAGCACCGGCTCATATTCAATTTCGTAAACTCATTTTTAGCGTCCTGAATCAACTTAAAGGCGCGTGGCTTGAGGTGATCGAGGGAAACCAAGTTGTTGGATTTGGTGAAAAAGACGCGGCACTTTCTGCTCAGATCATCGTTCGCGACTCAAGTTTCTATAAAGATGTGGTCGTCAACGGCAGCATTGGGGCTTCTGAAGCCTTTCTTGATCAAAAATGGACAAGCCCTGACCTAACCAAAGTGGTTCAAATCATGGCAAAAAACCAAGATCAATTGGACAAAATTGAAAACAACATTCAGTGGCTGTCAAAGCTCAAAAACATATTCCTAAGATTGAAAAACGCCAATACAGAAACCGGAGCAAAACGCAACATACTGGCTCACTATGATATTGGTAATGATCTTTACCAGCGCTTTCTCGATCCGTCGATGCAATACTCGTCAGCAATCTACAGCGATCAAGCGCAGAATCTCGCGCAAGCTCAGCAAAATAAAATGCGCACAATCTGTGAACGACTTGGTCTAACTTCGCAAGATCATGTGGTTGAAATTGGTACCGGTTGGGGTGGTTTAGCCATTTACATGGCGCAAAATTATGGCTGTAAAGTCACCACTACGACGA
This sequence comes from Vibrio sinensis, assembly GCF_003605645.1. Lineage (GTDB taxonomy): Bacteria > Pseudomonadota > Gammaproteobacteria > Enterobacterales > Vibrionaceae > Vibrio > Vibrio sinensis. Next base: position 93,845 of record NZ_QVMU01000003.1, read on the forward strand.
TTTCTGATGCGCAATATGAACTGGCTCAAGCTCGTGTCGCAGAGTTGGGGTTGGATGACCGAATTACTCTACTCAAACAAGATTATCGCGCGCTCTCTGGGCAATACGACAAATTAGTGTCGATTGAAATGATAGAGTCCGTCGGTCATGAATACCTAGCGACATTCTTTGCCACTTGTTCAAATTTACTCAAGCCTGATGGAAAAATGCTGATCCAATCGATCACTATTGCTGACAACCGCTACGACCACTATCGGAAAAATACCGATTTCATTCAAAAACATATCTTCCCCGGAGGTTGCTTACCCTCTTTGGCAGAGATCTCTCGACATGTCGCCTCCAGTACCGACATGGTCATCCACCAAGTCAATGATATCGGCTTCCATTACGCTCGAACTTTAAAAGAGTGGCGTGTCACCTTTGAAAGCCACTGGTCAGAACTCAAAACCATGGGATATAGCGAGGAGTTCAAACGTTTATGGTTGTTTTACCTTTGCTACTGCGAGGGAGCATTCTTAGAACGAGTGATCAGTACTCAACATATTGTTGCCAGAAAACCTCGCTATAGAGGGCCAGAAGATGAAACCATTTTGGATTACTAACCTTATTTTATTTCAGGCCAGTTGGTTCAGCGCTGCCTTTTTAACCTCATACGCGACGCTGATCATTACGGTTCTTCTGATCATACATTTTGCTTTATCACCTAATGCAAAAGATGACTTTAAAGTACTACCACTAGTCATTCTTGGTTTGTTCGTCGATAACCTGCACTTTTCGATAGGGACATTCACGACGCCAGACCCATTCTTCCCAAACTGGCTGGTGTTGCTATGGGTGATGTTTATTATTAGTTTGAATTACAGCTTACATTGGCTCATCAACAAACCCTTGCTGGTACTCGTGGCTTTCGGAGCGATTGGAGGCACACTCAGTTACTGGGGAGGCATTAAAACCGGTGCACTAGAGATAAATTGGACCAACAGCAGTGTTATTTTCACGCTTGCCATCGCTTGGGGAATTCTCTTCCCTCTACTGGTGGTCAGTTACCGATACATACAACAGACACTTGTCAGCCAAATTTCGAGGTAGCCAAAATCCCGAGCAAAAATAAGCTTCGGGGTGGAACAAGCTGCTAGGTAAAACAAGTTTCGAGGTGATCTATGTCTAAATACATACTGCTTATTTTACTGTTCGCTAACACGTTGATAAGCACCAACGTATCAGCGTCCCCAGTGAATCACTTAACTAAAATAGGTGAAGGTGAAATGACCTACCTATTCTGGAATTTATATTTGGCTGAGCTTTATATCGCTCCAACAACCCCATCAGCAAAGACGAAAAGACCGGTGCTAACATCAAATGACAGCAAGGGAAAAGCTCTCAAAATCACTTACTTTAAGTCAATCTCAAAACGAGATCTGATCGACGCAACTCAAGATCAGTGGGAACACCTCGGATACGCCAACAGGGACATTCAACGCTGGCTTAAGCCTCTGGGAAGTTTATGGCCCGATGTAGAACCAGGAGACAAGCTCACGCTCGTTGTTTCTGATGATGGCAAAAGCCAATTCTATTTTGATGATAAATCCATCGGCACCATTGATGACATTAGCTTTGGCCAAGCATTCCTGTCTATTTGGCTTTCTGAAAACACCACAGAGCCTGAGCTGAGAAAGCAGTTATTAGGGCTTAATCGTTAAACGCTAAACATAGTGGAATAACCGTAAGAATTAAACACTATAAACAATAGGACAGGCGCTATGAGAGCACTCTTTATTTCATTTACGCTATTACTACTGGCTTCATGTGGAGCGTTTAATCTCGAAGAGCATGAAAACACACGACCAGAAATGAAACTGGAAACTTTTTTTAACGGTAACTTAGTAGCCTACGGTGTCGTTTTGGACCGTTCTGGCAACTTACTGCGCCGATTTAGCGTCGATCTCGTAGCAAACTGGCAAAATGATAACGGTGAGATTAAAGAGTGGTTTCTATTTGATGACGGTGAGAAATCGACTCGTATTTGGAGACTAAAAAAAGTGACCGACAATCAATATCAAGGCGAAGCCGATGATGTTATTGGAACGGCGGAGGGAAGCACATCTGGTTCTGTCCTCTACTGGGAATATGAATTAGAAATCGACTTTGATGGCACGATCTACCAAGTTACCTTGGACGACAAAATGTACCTTATTGATAAAGACCGATTGTTCAACAAAACCGATATGCTGAAATATGGTTTTAAAGTGGGAGAGATCATTCTTTATATTGAAAAAGAAAGTACCAAAAACACTAACGATATGAGCATAACCCTATAAATAATCACGGGGCCTAAAAGGCCCCTACTCTCTGCAATCATCGCGAGCTCAAAGCATCGTATTAACGGAGTTGACTATCTTTACTTGCACGGCGGTTAAAAGCACTTCTCATCTTATTAGTCGAATCTTCTTTTGCCTGACACTCCACGCACAGTTCAACACCCGGAATGATCTTTCTACGAGCAGCAGGAATAAGTTCGCCGCACTCCAAACAATATTCCGACTGATTATGTTCTTGTTTAATGAGTGCACGAGCACGGTTAATTGCATCAATAACAGTGGCATCAATTTGATCTTGTACGCCACCATCTCTTGTAAATCCATTAGCCATAATGGTCTCCAAAGGTCATGAATGACTGAGATAACATTATCGATTATTAACTGATGTTTGATAATAAGAAGAGAAGCAAATCACTATTACATAGTAGTAATAATATTAAGCACAATTGTTCAGCTAGCTTGGCACTTGGTTTCCTGCAAGTTTTGGGGTTTCTCAAATTAGTGAGGATTCTCAAAATGATAGATTTCTCTGCTCTTTTATTCGTAGAACACTTTTTATTTGCACGCAAGAAAACCTAGGAACAATGCTAAGACAATGATTTTATGGGTTAAAACCCTGTACATGCACAAAATGCATTAATAAAATTAAAACAATGCACTTTACTCATACAAAGTAAAGCCTATCATAGCAAGCAGTGAACTAAGGTTCGGTTCAATACCGATACTATATAATTATCAATACCTTATGGTGATCAATATGACTATTCCGACTACAGATATGATGGATGCTTGGGCTGGGTTTCAAGCCGGCGAATGGCAGCATTCGGTTAATACTCGTGATTTTATTCAGCACAACTACACACCTTATGAAGGCGATGAATCATTTCTTGCACAAGCAAGCGAATCGACACTTCAACTATGGCAAAAAGTGTTAGAGGGAATAAAACAAGAAAGTCGTACACATGCGCCGGTTGATTTTGATACTGATATGGTATCGACCATCACTTCTCACGATGCTGGATACATCGAATCTAATTTAGAAAAAATTGTTGGCTTACAAACCGACAAACCTTTGAAGCGCGCCATTATCGCTAACGGCGGTATTCGCATGGTTAAAACCTCTTGCGAAGTATATGGTCGTGAACTCGATCCTCAAATCGAAAAAACCTTTACGGAATATCGTAAAACCCACAACCAAGCCGCATTCGATCTTTACACCAAAGAAATTAAAGCGTGCCGCAGATCAGGCATCATCACTGGCTTGCCTGATGCTTATGGCCGAGGACGCATTATCGGCGACTACCGCCGCCTCGCACTATACGGCATCGACTTTCTAAAAGCGGATAAAAATGAACAATTGGACTCAACACAAGCCCAGTTAGAATACGGCCCAGATCTTGAAAAAACACTGCGTCTTAGAGAAGAATTAACCGACCAGATTCGCGCGCTTGAAGATATTCGTCAAATGGGTTTGAAATACGGCATTGACATGTCGTCACCTGCGCGTACCGCTCAAGAAGCGATTCAATTTACTTACTTTGGCTACCTTGCCGCAGTTAAATCACAAAACGGCGCGGCGATGTCACTCGGTCGTACTTCTACGTTCTTAGATGTCTATATTGAACGTGATATTGCCCTTGGTCTCATTGATGAAAAGCAAGCACAAGAATTGATCGACCATTTCATTATGAAACTGCGTATGGTGCGCTTTCTTCGTACACCTGAATACGATTCACTTTTCTCTGGTGATCCAATCTGGGCTACGGAAGCAATGGCTGGTATGGGTATCGATGGGCGTACGTTAGTTTCTAAAACAACATTCCGCTACCTACATACTCTTCACACTATGGGCCCTGCTCCTGAGCCAAACATGACGATTCTTTGGTCTGAACAATTGCCTATCGCCTTTAAGCAATATGCGGCAAAAGTATCGATTGAAACTTCTTCGGTTCAATACGAAAACGACGATTTGATGCGTCCAGATTTTGATAACGACGACTACGCGATTGCATGTTGTGTGAGCCCTCAAATTGTAGGCAAACACATGCAGTTTTTCGGTGCGCGTGCCAACCTTGCTAAAGCGCTACTTTACACCATCAATGGCGGTGTTGATGAAAAATCAAACGCACAAGTTGGGCCTAAATTTGCTCGTATCGAAGATGAAGTGTTAGATTTTGATAGCCTCATGCCTCGCTTTGAAACCATGTTGGAATGGTTAGCGACTCAATACGTGACAGCGCTAAATATTATCCATTATTCTCATGATCGCTACAGCTATGAAGCATCACTTATGGCGCTAATGGATCGTGACGTTCACCGTACCATGGCTTGTGGTATCGCAGGGCTTTCTGTGGTGGCTGATTCTCTAGCGGCAATCAAATTTGCTCAAGTTAAGCCAATTCGTAACGAAGAGGGTATTGCTATCGACTTCGAGATTGAGGGGGATTATCCGAAGTTTGGTAATAACGATCCACGAGTTGATGATATTGCTTGTGACTTGGTTGAACGTTTTATGAAGAATATTCAGAAAATGCACACCTATCGTGACGCTGAACCTACTCAATCAATTTTGACCATTACTTCAAACGTTGTATACGGCAAGAAAACGGGTAACACCCCTGATGGCCGCCGCGCTGGCATGCCATTTGGACCAGGTGCTAACCCAATGCATGGTCGTGATGAGAAAGGCGCTGTTGCTTCTTTAGCTTCAGTAGCAAAACTACCATTCGAGTTTGCAAAAGATGGCATTTCTTATACGTTCTCTATCGTACCGAATGCGCTGGGTAAAAATGAATCGAGCCAAAAAGCCAACCTTGCTGCGCTTATGGATGGTTATTTCCACCATGAATCACTGAGCAATGGTGAGACAATTGAGGGCGGACAACACCTGAACGTCAACGTGCTAAACCGTGAAATGTTGTTAGATGCCGTTGAGCACCCTGAAAACTATCCTCAGCTAACAATTCGAGTTTCTGGATACGCGGTGCGATTCAACTCTCTGACTCGTGAACAGCAACAAGACGTGATTAGCCGTACATTCACAGACAAGCTCTAGTTTCTGGATAGGACACAAGGACAATTTAAAGCGATACCTTTATGGGTGTCGCTTTTTTCTTAGCCTCCATCACGACGATTAATCTTATTGAGTTTTATTAACTGTGGTCATTGAATAAAACAGAAGTAACAGCAAATAATCATTGAGGATAGCGGACAAAAACGCACACCAAATCGTGTGCGTTTTTATTTTTAGAATAAACCTTCGATGAAATAGCATATGAATACAAAAACAGCAGGAACTAGATACACATACAACATCTTGTCATCAGCAATTTCTACAATTCTATCTATGATATAGACTTTCAAAAGTGTAAGAAAAATAAAGAAAAGATAAAGGTAAATAAAACCGAGAACGAAGATGCTAATGAGGCCTATGACACTGCCTAATAACGGGATATCAAATTGATCGATATACGTCATGATAAACATAGGAATACCAAAACAAGCCATCACTGGTAAAGCAAAAGTAAAATAATAAAATGCAGCAATTGGCTTATATGGGTAACTTAATGAACTCCAGTTATTCATAGAATCCCAGATTTCGGAAAGGAAACCATACAAAGGCAACCCTAAAACTAGAGCAATAACCACAAAATCTCTTTTGGAAAACACGGAATCATCTCACATTGAGGCTAGACACACTCTCCCCCACCAGCAGCGAACCACTATGTGATAAAGTAGAATGAAAACAAAGGCTAAAACAAATTTGTCAGCAATTGAATCATTACTAATATTCATGTTCAAGAATAATAATTTAGAAAAATCTATTAACCCCGAAATCTAATCCCCTAATACGACACCCTCACGTCGAGGATCTGCCCCGCCGACCAATTCGCCGTTGCCAATCAAAACGCCATGTAAGCCCGAATTCAAATCTCGAACTTCCACTTGATAACCCATCTTTTCTAACACGGGTTTGAAGCTAGCTGCCTCTGTTCCCTGCTCTAAATCGTAAGTGCCAAATCGGTTCACCATGCGTGGCATGCTGATCGCGTCTTGAATATCCATTCTCCAATCCAAATGGGCAATTAAGCTTTGTGCGACATAGCCAATAATGCGCGACCCACCCGGCGAGCCAATCGCTAAATAAGGTTTATCATCTTTGAATACGATCGTTGGTGCCATTGAAGAGCGAGGCCTCTTACCCGGCTCAACTCGGTTGGCAATCGGATAACCATTTTTGTGCGTAGCAAAAGAAAAGTCCGTCAATTCATTATTAAGTAAAAAACCGTTACTCATTACTCGCGAACCAAAGCCATTCTCTATGGTACTGGTCATTGAAATGACATTGCCTTGTTTATCAACGATCACAATATGGGTGGTGCTCGGTAGTTCAATAGATTGATCATCGGCATAAGCCACGGGCACATCCCATGGCGGGTTCCCAGGAGTGACTTCAGTGAGTGCTTTTCCCTTTTCAATTAAAGCAGCACGTTGAGCAAGGTAATTTTCATCCAGCAATCCATGTGGCATCGGGACATAATCGCTATCCGCGATATAACGACCACGGTCAGCGAAAGCGAGGCGCGATGCATCACCGATGATCTGCCATGACATCGGATTGTTTGGCCCTAGCGTTTTGAGATCAAAATGACTCACGATACCAAGGATCTGGCCTATGGTTAGCGCGCCAGAACTTGGTGGTCCCATACCACAAACATCATATTGTCGGTATGGGGCACAAACTGGCTCACGCTGCACAACTTTATAAGTCGCAAAATCTTCCAGCTCAAGATAGCCGGGGTTATCAGAAACTCCGTGAATTTTAGCCACAATATCTTGAGCGATTTTCCCGGTATAAAAAGCTTCTCCTCCCTCTTTTGCTAATATATTCAGAGTTTGAGCATAAGCCTTATTCACTAACTGACTACCTTGCTTTATTGGTTGCCCGTCTGGTGTAAAAAAGTAAGATTGGGTCTCTGGATAGCGGCTTAAGCGCTCTTTATCTCGTTCAATCGAAGACGCTAACCGCTGAGAAACCGTAAAGCCATTGTTAGCATAATTGATTGCAGGCTCAAACAAAGATTCCCACGCTTTTGTCCCGTATTTTTGGTGCATATCAGCCAATAATTTGACCGTGCCCGGTGTTCCAATCGAACGCCCACCAACAACTGCATCAAAAAACTTTAGTGGTTTACCGTTCTTATCCAAAAATAACTCCGGTCTTACCGCCAATGGCGCCGTTTCTCGGCCATCATAAGTAGTGAGTAGATCATTTTCTGCATCGAAATAGACCAAGAACGCACCACCGCCTAACCCGGACGATTGAGGTTCAACCAAGCCCAACACGGTTTGAACAGCAACTAATGCATCCGCCGCTGAACCGCCACTGGCTAACACCTTATATCCTGCCTCGACAGCAAGCGGATTGGCTGCTGCAACCATATATTGGTTGGCAACCACACTCTCTTTTCCTGTCACCTTGGTTGTTAGTTCTGGAGCGACACTATCAGCGACATCAGCGCCCTTAACCTCAGCAGTTGTCATATCAGAAACAGAAGAGTTGGTAGCAAAGGCGAGTGAAGATGTCACCGCCAAACTTAAGGTTGTTAAGGTTAACCAGCACTTTCTAAACATATATATCCTTATATCCAGGTAGAAAGAAAAATATCACCGACTTCAATCGGTCTGTCGAATGCTATGCAGTATAGTTTTAAAATGACTCACAAGGGGTATCTAAACCCAGAAACTGGAAGATACCACTCGACCGTAAATAAAAATCCCTGAGCATAGGTGAACTAGGTATCCGTTAACTTGCTTCGAATGCATTGTTTGAATCGTTTGAATACATTCTTTAAAGACATTACTTAAATACATAGACTCGTTTACCAAGTAAACTGTACCAATCAAGTTCTATTAAATATCACGATGAAAGCTCACACCTACACCCCGATAGATATTCCATTTAACTTTAGACATACCTGCTGGTTTTGTGGTGAACCCTCATCCAAAAGCCTCGATTTCCCGCGCAAACCGAGTCGTTATTTACAACATGCTTTACTGAGTATTCCCGCTTGTAGCGAGTGCCATGTTGTTAATTACCCTAACGGGCTAAACTCGATTTGGGCATTACGTGCCCACATTAAACAAGCAATTATTTCTCGCTACACCAAACACTTAGCCATTGGCGAAAACTGGACAGAACAAGAGCTCATCGATAGCCAGTTTTCTGGAGCCATCTTAGGTGGGTTTGGCAAAAGCGCATGGCATATGTACAACATAGCAAAACAGCGGGTGGCGTTTGAGGGTTGGCTCATCAGTGTTGACGATATCCCTCTTGATATCATTGATGATACTTCTGGGTTTGAATTTAACGGTACACGTTATTCATCTCTTTCGTCATGTATCGATTTCTATGTTGATGCGACCGATGTCGACAAAGAGTTGCTCACACAGATCATCGATATTGTTTCGCCAAATCGTTTTGAATACGCACTGAAAATAGCACGCCTCAACAAGCGAATCTCTAATCACCAACGTGAACAGATTATTGAAGAGATCCATACTCAAGAGACGGAAAAGCAAGAAGCCGAACGAGAGCAAATGGCAAGCAGTAACGCTGACCTATCGATTGTGGATGTCGCGATTTCCGGCACCGTTGCGCCCGCTTTTGCTATCCAGTGGGCAATCGAACATGGTGCTCATTCGCTTAAAGAATTATGCCAGCTCGAAGATGATTATTTTGATGAGTTCGAACACCTCGGCGGCACCACTGCGTTTCTTTCCTATAACGGGTTACAACTTTACTTAAATGCGCGTGAAGAACCAAATTGGGTTGAGGCTCATGATCCAAATAAAGAGGCTTGGGGATAATCGGACTCATTTGATGGTTACAAGTGGGTATATATTGGCTAACTTATTGAACAAATAAGAAACGAGCAATAATTGAACACTCAATACTCACACGTTCTCACTTTTCCTTTTTTTATTTCCCTCGTTCAACAATATGTAATACTCTTTATCTGCTCAATTTATTGAGCGACATTTTGAAACTGTAATTCTCAGGGCAGGGTGTAATTCCCTACCGGCGGTATGTCTTTTATAGATGAGCCCGCGAGCGCTCGATTCGTCGAGGTCAGCAGATCTGGTGAGATGCCAGAGCCGACGGTCATAGTCCGGATGAGAGAGAATTGAAACACACCAGATCCATAGCAGGGTTTCCTGCGATGCCTGGTGCATTTTGCATCGTGTTTTATCCCTCAAAAATAGCCCTGATTCTGGTACCACAATAGGAGAAAACCATGAATCAGACATCAATACTTGCCGAATTTGGCGACCCAATCACCCGTGTAAATAACGCACTCGAAGCACTCAGAAATGGCCATGGCGTAATGCTGCTAGATGATGAAGATCGCGAAAATGAGGGTGATATTATTTACTCTGCAGAACATCTAACATCACAACAAATGGCATTAATGATTCGCGAGTGTAGCGGTATTGTTTGCCTATGCTTAACCGAAGAGCATGCCAACCAACTAGATCTACCGCCAATGGTCGTCGACAATAATAGTGCAAACCAAACAGCATTTACCGTCTCTATCGAAGCAAAACTTGGGGTAACGACTGGAGTTTCAGCGCAAGATCGCGTCACGACAATCAAGACAGCTGTTTCACCAACAGCTCAACCAAGCGATCTCGCTAGACCGGGCCATGTATTCCCACTTCGCGCTCGTTCAGGTGGAGTGTTGACTCGTAGAGGCCACACTGAGGGAACCATTGATCTTGTCACTCTTGCCGGATTGCAACCTGCAGGCATACTTTGTGAACTGACAAATCCAGACGGAACCATGGCAAAAACACCAGAAATCGTGGCCTTTGCTAAATTGCACAATATGCCGGTTTTAACGATTGAAGATATTGTTCAATATAGAACGGAAAGCCTGCAGCAATCAGCATAACTTCGGCTTACTATCTAGTTAGTATCGGCCTGAAATAGACAAACACAGAGCATCGAAAGTTCATTTAAATGCTCTGTGTTTCTAGTCTGCGTAGGTTTAGGTTTGAGGAGGAGATCTTTAAGTTTAACCTCTACCACTGCGAAATGAATGAGCAGCGACTTTCACTCTTAACCTACAAACACTTAGCTTCAAGCTCTTCCTCAAAATCATCATACTGCATAGTTAAGTGGTTAAGTGGTTAAGTGGTTAAGTGGTTAAGTGCTTTACCATCTATTTAGATAACAAACCTCTTAAAAAAATAAAGACCACAAGCATCACTTGCAGTCTTTAAATACAACTCACTATGCAGGTTTATGAGTAGGGATAACTTCTGGCTCCGAATCCATTTCCATGGCTGAACGTTGCTCATTAATTATATTCAACGCTTCTTCATCACTGGTTTTGCATGACGGTGTCATTAATGAAGCAACAACCCCAGCAACTAGCGCGACAAAAACAGATGGAATTGACGGGTTGCCCCAATAGGCATTCCAATCAGCATTCATCATGACAATAATAGACGCTGAAGATGCGCCAATTAACGTTGCAATCGCACCTTGCCAATTATAACGCTTCCAGAATCGCCCTAATAATCCGCAGACAAACATTCCCGACATTACTGTCGAAATCATCTTGGTTATGTAACTAATAATATCATTGGATGTTAGTGCAAATAACAGAGCAATACCGATTACACCTACTAAACTAAAACGTGAGTACTTAACTGTCTTATCTTTAGCTGGCACCTTGCCAGTAATCATGCTGTAAACATCACAAAGCAAAATTGAAACACCAGCAATAGCATCTGAACTCGCGCTAGACATAGTCGCAGATAAGCCAGCAATCAAGACAATAAGGGCGACCCAAGCAGGTAGAACAGCCGTTGCTAGATATGGGAATGCAAAATTACTATTTTTCAATTCTGGATTAATAACAAATGCTGCCATACCTATAATTGCTGGAATAACAGAGAATAATAAGTAAAGACCACCTGACATGAAGAAAGATCGACGAACAGTTGATACGTCTTTACTCGAATAAATGCGCTGACGATATGATGGCGTAGCCAACACACCCACACCAACAACAAAAGCAAGTGAAATCGCCGGGAACACACCTAGCTTATCAACTGCCATGAAACTAAGAGCGGCAGGATCCATACCGTTGTATAAGTTTTCAAAACCACCGATATGGTAAACAGCAAATACAGCCATCAATATGAAACCGAAAAATAGAATTATCGCTTGTATAGTATCTGTCCATACTACAGCTGTATAACCACCGATAACAACGTAAATAGCAAATGCTATAGCAATAGCAATTTTTGCGGTATTAAGGTCGATATCCGTCATCCACGCCAAATATAATCCGCCACCTAAAATATGAGCGCCTAACCAGCCAATTGAAGCTACAAAAATCAATACACCAACAACGTTCTTAACTAGTTTATTACCTCCAACGTAATAAGAAAGCTCTTCACTCATTGTCATAAATTTCAGTTTTCTCATCGGTGCGAAAATTAATGCCAGCAAAATGATTCCGATTGCACCGCCAATACCATAAAGCATGCCCGCCCAGCCATTTGAATAACCGAAACCCACCGCGCCCATGCTTGAACCTGTCCCCACCATAGTAGCAACAGTTGTACCTAAAACTAAAAACAATGGTAGCTCGCGACCTCCGAGCAAGAAATCTTCTCCCGATTTCTGGTTACGCGATACATACCACCCCAGCCATATACAAAATATGACATAAACGATAAACCCAGTTAAAAATAAAGTGCTATCCATAAATACCTCAAACTTCTTATTTCATTATTTATTACTAAAAAAAGTGTGTATAACTTTATTGCAGGGTAAAACGATAAGGCTCAGGTGAAAGAGCCTTATTTAAAACATTAATTAATATATATTTTTAGTATTGCTATTATATCCAGCCAATATTCAGGCATCAGATATAATTTAATTTGATTTATAACATGTTAGATCAACTTCGACTTTAACATCGACGACTAAATCTGCAACCATGCAAATTCTTGCTGGTGGATGCTCACCAAAATACTCTTTAAATACTTTATTGAATGACTGAAAATATCTCGCATCAGTCAATATTACTTTCATGTGAACAATATCTTTTTTGCTATAACCAGAGTTATGCATAATTTCAAGACAGTTTTCTATTGCCAGTTTTGATTGTTCAACAATCCCACCTTCTACAACTTCACCGTCAGTCATCGGAGTTTGACCAGAAATATATAACCAACCTCCAGCTTCTACCGCACTCGAAAATGGAAGATGTTGACCACCCGTGCCTGATTTACCCTCAGGACCATAACGTTTAATACTCATACTTATTACCTTTTTAGACATCTGCTATGCACGACAAAGAAATCTGCCGTGCCGTTGAGAGAAAACCTGATTGTCATGGTAAGCAATTTCACCATTAACAATTACGGTGTGAATTCCTTTTGCTTTTTGCTTGGGATTGGAAAATGTCGCCAAATCACCGACAGATTCTTCATCAAAAAGAACAATATCCGCATATGCTCCCTTCTCTAGAATTCCTCTGTGTAACAAATTAAATCTTTGAGCTGATTTACCTGTCATTTTGTGTACTGCTTCCTCAAGAGAAAACAGTTTTCTTTCTCGCGAGTAATAACCTAGCACTCGAGGGAAAGCGCCCCATAAACGAGGGTGCGGATGAGGGTCATTAGGCAAACCATCGGAACCGATCACAGAATGTTTCGACGTCAAAACCCGCTCAACATCCTCACTGCACATATTGTGATAAACCGCACCTGCTGGCTGAAGCATTCTTGCGGCATCGAGCAATGTTTGGTCTGTTTCTTTGGCTATCTGCTGTAAGGTTTTCTGCGCATGTTGTGGACAAGGTTCTGACCAAGTGATGAATATTTCAAATTCATCCGTGACCTGTTTTAAATCCAAAGTTGAAGAGCTTGCCGTATAAGGATAACAATCACAGCCAACATTTTGTTTTTTGGCAGTATCATCTAGGAGTTTTAACGTCTCTGTCGTTCTCCCCCAGTTGCCTGCTCCTGCACATTTATGATGAGAGATGACAACTGGGACATTATTGATTCGTCCGACTTTGAAAGCTTCTTCCATTGCATCTAAAATTGGCTCAAATTCAGAGCGCATATGCGTCGTATAAATAGCCTGAAACTCACTTAATTCAGACGCTAACTGTTCGACTTCTTGACTTGATGATTCATAAGCAGATGCATATGCTAAACCTGTACTTAATCCGAGAGCGCCATCATTAAGTGATTGCTTCAATTCTTGTCGCATCGCCATGATTTCAGCTTCTGTTGCAGTTCGATAAAGATCATCCATAACGTTATTGCGCAATGTGGTATGACCGACTAGAGCTGCAACGTTAACAGCAGGTTGTGCTTTATTGACTGCATCAACATAATGCTTAAATGTAGGGTATTGAAATGCCTCTTTCTCTCCCAATAAATTCATCGGATCGGGTGGCAATTCTTTTAAAATTGCAGGTGAAGCACTAATGCCACAATTCCCAACAATTACCGTCGTGATTCCTTGGCTAATCTTAGGAATACATTCCGGTTCACAAATCACATTAGTGTCATCATGAGTATGTACATCAATAAAACCTGGGGCAGCGATTAAACCAGCCCCATTAATTACAATCGCTCTTTCATTACATAGATCATTACCAATTCGCACTATTCTGTCGCCGTCAATTTCTATATCGCTAATAAAGCGAGGGCTTGCAGTGCCATCAACAACAGATACATTCTTAATAAGATACGTCTTCGTCATGTCTCAGCTCTTAAAGTTCTAGTCACCCAGTGGCTGGCGAACTGCCGCTGGTCTGTGGCTATCAAGGTTAATTTTTATTCGCCGTAATTTGTCTCTCGACTTAGGTTTATTCATCACAGCTAGGCGATAAGCTAAACAATCTATTGCAACAAGCATTGCGTAACGCGAAGTAGACGGTTTATAAATAAAATCTCCCTCTTCATTTATAATTGGTAATATAAAATCACTAATACGTGCTAATTCTGAATTTTCCGATGTAATAGCGATTACCGTTGCACCATATTGTTTAGCAATCGATGCTGCCTCATTAACCTCTCGTGTACTACCTGACGCCGAGAGCACAAAAAACACATCATTTTTTTCGACTGTAGATGCCACCATCCGACTAAGCAGTCCATCGTTATAGGCTGTCACAATGAGTCCAAATCGAAATAGTCGATATTGAAGTTCCTGCGACATAATCGTCGAACCACCACCCATTCCTACGGCAACAATATGACGAGCATTCGTCATAATTTCACAAACCTGATTCAACACGGTCTCGGATATAGCATTCCGATTTCGTTGAATCACATTTTTTGCACTCTCATAAATACCACTAACACCTGATTCATCCGGCTTTTCGTAAATAAACTGCTGAGCTGTTACCAGCGTCTTTGCTATTCGCATTTTCAAATCACGAATATTTCGACAGCCCAATGCTTTGCTAAATCGAGTAACAGAGGCTTCGCTAACTTCTGCTTTCGCGGCTAATTCTGAAATACTCGCCAAAGATGCAAATTCAAGTTCATTGACAACGACATCCGCTACTTTTTTTTCAGCTTCTCTCAGCTGAGGATATTTCTCGTTAATACAAGAAATAATGTCTATTTCTATACTCATATCGGTTACCTGATTACGTGATTATTATCGCTTTACTTTTTAATTACTTCTGTGAGATAAAACACAAAGAAACAACATCTCCATGAAAGTTTCAAACACAAAAACTAAATTATACATACTAAGTCATTAAAAAACAAAGGATTGCATCATGAAAGTCGATATTTGTGATTTTTTAATACATGATATTCGTGAAAATTTAGAACATACTAATATTCAAAAATCCCTAAAAGGAATGCCAAATAACTTAAACTCAAATGGTCACTACAACTTATCGAAAGAAGAGGTCAGTTTACCTTGCGCTACATTAAAAATGTCAGCGGTCGATAACAACATTGCGTGGATGCAAAGATTTGCAAAACAAACGAATGTGTTGCTTTGTCCCCATATTAAAACAAGCCTAACCCCAGCGATTATTAGCAAACAGATTGAAGCTGGTGCATGGGGCGTCACTGTAGCAACCATACAACAAGCATTTGTTGCCAAGGCATGCAAAGCAAAAAACATTATTTTGGCTAATCAACTCGTTGGAAAAAGTAATTTCGATCTTGCTTTAACATTAATCGATGACAATGAATGCCAATTACTCGTTTGTATTGATTCCATTAGTAATGCATCAGCGCTCAATGATTTCTTTCAAGCAAATAACATGTCTCTTAACGTCCTAGTTGAGATTGGCGTAAACGGTGGTCGATGTGGCGTTCGAAATAAAGATGAATTGGGAACGTTGATTTCATTTATTCGAAGCTGCTCTAACCTTTCGTTACAAGGTATCGAATTTTATGAGGGCGTAATCCATAGTGAAAATGAAGTTAATGAGATTCGCGAGTTTCTTTTTTACATCGAAGAGATGGCTAATCAATATTTAGACTCATCCATATTTGATACGTGCCAACCTATCATTACAGGGGCTGGCTCGGCATTTTATGATTTAGTTGTAGAAATGTTCTCTTCACTCCCTGCCGCCTATCAGAAAATAATTCGTCCCGGTTGTTATGTGTCTCACGACACTGGAATCTATGATAGAGCACAGAAAAATCTCCGAACTAGACTCTTAGACTCCAATTCGATTAGTTGTGAGATCTCCGGAGACCTTATATCTGCTATTGAAATATGGGCCTACGTTCAGTCTCGCCCAGAGCAGAACAAATTAATCATAAATATTGGTAAGCGTGATGTGGCATTTGATTCTGATTTGCCAAAACTTGAAAGAGCTTTCCGCTTTGGTCAACCCTTAGATATTTCTTTTAATAACATCGTCGCTACCTCCGTAATGGATCAGCACATGTTTTTAGATGTTCCAATTGATTGCACACTTGAGGTGGGTGATATCGTTGTTTTTTCAACTTCTCATCCTTGTATTACCTTTGATAAGTGGCGTTATATCACCATTATCGATGACCATGACAATGTTATAGGTTGGATGAAAACGGAATTCTAATCTCAGAAAATTAGAATCATTCAATTGGTAATTAATAATTATGCTAGAGCAAAATGACATCTCATTCTGCTTTAGCATTCTAATTAAGTGGGTATGACTGCACCAAACATTTAATGCTATGCATTCGATGTGTGAATCAATGGACTATTTATAAGTTCTACCACTGCGACACGTGTAAACGACTCCTTACCCCCTAACTTGTAGGCCCATTGCTTCAAGCACTTCTTCAAAATCATCACATTACGCAGTTAAATTTGGTAAAGAAAGCCTTGCCTCAATGAAAAAACGACTTTGATGTAAGGGTTCGCTTCCCCACGCCATCTGCCACCATTCTAAAATTCTTCCTCGCGAGTCATGAAGTCGCTGACTTGTAGGTACGCGATCACTTTTACTACGATTTTATTGAGAAAGATTACAACGAATTAATATACGCAGATATTAGAAGAATGACCTTATAGATATATAACTCTTAAATCACGTTGAATTGGAATATGTGTTTTATCAACCATTTCAACGTGGAATAGATTTATACTCGGCTCGTTTGTTTGTAGCGGTCGAAAATGACGGCGGCTAGTAAGATCGCACCACGAACAACGTATTGAGCGAATGGTGACATATTCAACAGGTTCATGGCATTTTCAACCGTACCTAGAATCAAGACACCGGCAATAACGTAAGATACTTTACCAATCCCACCTTTTAACGATACCCCACCCAATACACAAGCTGAAATAACTACCAACTCAAAACCCACAGATGTCATTGGCTGACCACTTGTCATACGCGCCGCCAATATCACACCAGCCAAAGCGGAGATAAAACCAGACATGGTGAAGATGATCATTTTGGTTTTAACAACATTAACGCCAGCTAATCGAGCCGCTTCTTCATTACCTCCAATAGCCAATGTATTGCGGCCATAAACCGTGCGATTAAGTAAGAAAGCAAAGACAGCAAAAGTGATGATCGTTAACCAGATTGGCGTAGGAACACCCAGTATTGAAGAATTACCTAGCGCAAAAAAACTTTCTTCAGTAATACCAACCGCTTTACCATCTGAAATGATATAGCCTAACCCGCGCGCGATTTGCATAGTTGCCAAGGTCGTGATCAGCGCGTTAATTTGCAGTTTGGCTATAACAAACCCATTCAATAAGCCGAACGCGACACCGGAAAGTAAACCAGCACAAACACCAAGCGCTACACTGCTTGTCGCATTAATGGCAACCGCTGTTACCACACCAGAGCAGGCGATAATTGATGCGACAGACAAATCAAGGTCACCACATGCAAGGCAGAAAAGCATCGCACACGCCACCATACCACTCATGGAGATCGCGAGACCCAACCCTTTCATATTAATGAACGTGGCAAAGTAAGGGACAAAAAAAGCACAAAATAAAAATAGACCAGCGAACACCATCAGCATACCGAATCGGTCCCAGATCCCAGCAAAATTGAACGAACGCTTAGTGTTCTGTTGATCAAGTAGTTTTGTAGAACTTGTTGCAGACATAATCATATTCCTTAATCTTAGGCAGCTGCCGACTCGTCTTTATCTAGCATCGCTAGGCGAAGCGCTGTTTGTTCATTAAATTCGTCACGTTTAAGCTCTCCGGTTACGGCGCCACTTTTCATCACCAGAACGCGATCAGAAATACCCAACACCTCTGGTAGATCACTGGAAACAACTAATACCGTTACCCCATTCTCTGCAAGTTTAAAAATCAGTTCATAAATCTCAGATTTTGCACCGACATCGATACCACGCGTAGGTTCATCCAATAAAATGACGCTCATTGCAGTCGACAACCAACGCCCCAATATCACTTTTTGCTGATTCCCTCCAGAGAGTTTTCCAATCGGTTGTTCTAAAGAGGAAGCTTTAACGTTTAACGCTTCTTTTTGCTTCGTCGCATTGGATTTTTCCCAATCAAAATCAATTAGGCTTTTCAATTTCAGGTGCCAAGGGCGCGCGCTGATATTAGTGTTTTCTTGCACTGACATGATAGGCACAATGCCATCGGCTTTACGGTCTTCTGAACAGAGTGTAATTCCCGCACGAATCGCGTCTTGTGGGCTTTTCACCACCACATTGACATCATGTAAATAGAGAGCGCCTGCGGTTTTTTTATCTGCACCAAAGATAAGACGAGTCAGTTCGGTTCGCCCCGCTCCCACTAGCCCAAAAAGACCCAGAATTTCACCTTGTTTAATATCAAGCGAAACAGGAGTAGAGAGACCGGGCCCCTTAAAATTTTCAAGGCGTAGCCCACTTTTACCTAAACTTCGAGAACGGTAATTGTAAATATCATTGATTTCACGACCAACCATGAGCTCTACTAAGCGATCATGAGTTAATTGGGACATATCATTAAATGACTGAACATGCTGACCATCTTTGAAGATCGTAATGGCATCACACAGATCAAAAATCTCTTCCATACGGTGCGATACATACATGATGATCTTGCCAGAATCACGTAGTTCGCGAATAACCTTAAACAGGTTTTGAATCTCACGTTGAGACAAACTACTTGTCGGCTCATCAAATGCAATGATTTGCGCGTTACGACTCAGGGCTTTCGCGATTTCTACCATTTGCCATTGCCCTATCGAAAGCTCTTTCAACTGGCAAGATGGATCGAAGGTTTCACCCAAACGTTCTAGCTGAACGCGCGCATTTTTATTGAGAGTTTCGCAGTCTACTCGACCGCCTTTGGTTGGCAATTGACCAAGGTAGATATTCTCTGCTACCGTCAATTCAGGTACCAAATTAAGTTCCTGATAAATAATGGCAATACCATAATCGAGTGCGTCATTGGTCGACTTTAGCGTAACCTCATTACCATCAATAACCATGTGGCCTTCTGTTGGCTGATGAAAACCACTTAAGGTTTTGAGTAGTGTAGATTTCCCAGCACCATTTTCTCCCATTAAAGCATGGACACTTCCAGCATCCGATCGAAAACTAACGTTATTCAATGCTTTAACACCAGGAAAGTGCTTCGATATATTGCGAAACTCTATATATGAAGGGGACTTCGCCATGATATTCTCTCCGTTAAATCAGTGAATAGCGGCCAGTAAGACCGCCATCAAAAATGGACTACAGTCCTTTTTTCGCAAGTTCATCTTTGAAATTGTCACGAGTGATCAGGACAACCTCAGTGACCTCAACAAACTTCTCTGGTTCAACGTCTTCTTTCACCCACTTGTATAGAGATTCAATACTCTTATAGCCATGGACATCAGGGCTCGGTAGCAGTGAACCGTAAAAACCTGTCGACTGAGATTTTGCGAGCTCATTCACCGCGTCTACGCCATTAATACCAATCCCAATCACGCTATTGGCATCAAAACCTTGCCCTTCAGTCGCACGTACACCTCCCAATACTGTGTTGTCATTCATGCCAACCACTAACCATTGTTTAACCGTCGGATATTGCACAAGCAGTGAATTGGCTGCATCTAACGCCCCTGGAATATCGTTAGCTTTGGTTGGTATGCGATAAATTTGATCCGCAGGGAAACCCGCTTGCTTAAGTGCAGAAATAGAACCATCAACACGACGACGCGCCGTATCCAGTTCATCGGCAGTAATCGCCATAACACCCGTTGTCGCAACGTCCCAATTACGTTTTTGCATTTCTTTGTAAAGTTCTAAGCCTTGGCGCTCACCAATCGCTGTTGCCGCCATCATAACCAATGGCACTTCCGTCATTGGCTCGCCTTTAGCATTCAAAAATTGGTCATCCACCGTGACGACTTTCAAATCATAGCTTTTCGCTTTTGCCATGATCGCAGGCCCCAATTTCGGGTCAGGCGTACAGATGACAAAACCCTTAGCACCTTGAGCGGCAAGAGTATCAATAGCATTTAACGTTTTTTCACCGTCTGGCACCGCCATTTTCACCACTTCAAAACCGAGATCTTTACCGGCCTTTTCCGCAAAAGACCATTCTGTTTGGAACCACGGCTCTTCAGGTTGTTTCACTAAGTAACCTAATCGAGTTTCATCATCAGAGCCAAAGAAAGCATTGGCTGAAGCGCTCAGTATGGTCACACCAGATAGCGCCGCGATTGTTAGTAATTTTTTTAGTTTCATTATTATCCATCCACTTGTAGGGGTAAGTGCTCGGCGTACATATTTGTTCATCTTCATCGGTTTGTTAGTGATAAAAATCACAACTGAAAAATGTAGCAATTTTGTCCATTCATTCAGCCAAAGTGGATATGACGCAACTCTCAATTAGCTATCTCAAGTTCCTCAATTGAAAAAACATAACCATATAGACTTTGAAAATAGTGATTTTTTAGAAATTTCACGCAGATGGATAATTTGTTAGAGCCAACACAAAAAATACTCCATGACGTTTTTATCCATAAAGTTAACCAACTTCTTCATAAAATAAGCTCCATGATTTCGCTATCAATTAGATTTTGTTTGCTGACTAAAAATTGGAGCTGTTATGGACACCATTAACACACAGCAGCATGTTATCGGTTTGGATTTTGGTTCGGACTCAGTGCGTGCTCTTATCGTGAATGCCGCAACAGGCAAAGAGGTTAACTCTTCCGTTGTTTACTACCCACGCTGGATACAGGGCCTATATTGCCAACCAGCCCAATCTCAATTCAGGCATCATCCTCAAGATTATTTGGATGCAATGACCAGTGCTATTCAAGAGGTTCTGACTCATGTTTCACCATCTCTAGTCGCCTCGATTGTTGGTATCGGTATCGATACAACCGGATCAACACCAGCTCCTATTGATGAAAACGGGACAATACTGGCTTTACTACCTGAATTTGAAGACAACCCCAATGCGATGTTCGTTCTGTGGAAAGACCACACATCGGTGACAAAAGCAGACCTCATTAATGATCTTGCTCATTCAGGTAAGTTTACCGATTACACGCGCTATATTGGTGGCGTTTACTCCTCTGAATGGTTCTGGGCTAAAGCCGCTTGGGTCAGTGAACAAGACGCAAGCATCGCCAAACGAGCCCATAGCTGGGTTGAATTGTGTGACTGGATTCCAGCCATTCTTGCTGGTACTCAGCACCCTCGCGAATTGCGTCGTGGTATTTGTGCCGCTGGGCACAAAGCGATGTGGCATAAGAGCTGGGATGGTCTACCAAGCCAAGAATTCTTGAGTGCAATCTCACCAACATTAGATGGCATTAGAGAACGCATGTTTACGGAAATTTTCACTTCAGACCAAGCTGCTGGTTACCTGTCTCGTGAGTGGGCAGACAAGCTCGGATTACCAGAAAACATTACCATTGCTATCGGCGAGTTTGATTGCCATATGGGCGCGGTGGGAGCCGGAGCCGGAGCCAACGATCTAGTCAAAGTGATTGGTACTTCGACGTGTGACATTTTGATGGTTGAAGCCAATCAAGTCGGCGATCGCACCATTCACGGCATTTGTGGTCAAGTTGAAGGAAGTGCGATGCCGGAACTGCTCGCCTTAGAGGCGGGTCAATCGGCTTTTGGTGATATGTACGCTTGGTTTAAGAACGTTCTGATGTGGCCAATTCAGACTTATGCCGAACTAAACCCTGATTTCGCTCTCACTGCTGAAGAGATTGGCTCAGAATTATTACCGATGATCTCAAAAGCCGCCGAACAACAGGGCATTGATCCATATACACCAACAGCGATGGACTGGCTTAACGGCCGCCGTACCCCCTACGCAAACCAGCGTCTAAAAGGCGCATTTTGTGACCTTAACCTCGGTAGCACTTCACCAGCAATATTCTCCGCTATCGTCGAATCGACTGCCCATGGCGCAAAAGCTATCGTCGATTGCTTTACCGAACAAGATGTCAATGTAGAACGTGTGATTGCTATTGGCGGAATCGCGCAAAAATCACCGTATGTGATGCAAATGTGTGCCGATGTCATCAACCGCGAAATCATTGTCGTTGAATCGGACCAATGTTGTGCGTTAGGTGCTGCTATTTTTGCCGCGGTCGCCGCTGGTGTTTATCCAAATACTCAATCTGCACAAGAGGTTATGGCAAGTCCAGTTCGTCAAACTTACCTCCCAAACCCTAATGTTCAAGCACTGCGAGCAAATCGCTATGCGACCTATCGTCAACTCGGCCTGCATATGGAGCAAATTGCTGAATTTCATCAAGCCAAGGAGCATAGCCATGTCTGAACAAACGCTATGGCAAGCGCCGGTCGCTTTAGCGGAGCGCCTAAGCCACTTACGCCACCAAGTTTGGCAAGCAAACATGGACCTGCAAAAACACAATCTCGTGACTTTCACCTGGGGAAACGTTTCTGGCATTGACCGCGAATCCGGATTAGTCGTAATCAAACCAAGTGGCGTTGAATACCATCAACTCAGTGCCGAAAACATGGTGGTTGTCGATCTGCGCGGCCAAGTTGTTGAGGGGACGCTAAATCCATCATCAGACACCGCGACGCATTTGGCGCTTTATAACCATTTCCCTGAAATTGGCGGAATTGTTCATACCCACTCACCGCAAGCCACCGCGTGGGCACAAGCCGGACGTGCGATTCCAGCGCTAGGCACAACCCATGCAGATTACTTTTACGGTCAAATTGCCTGCACCCGAGCATTAAGCGATATAGAAATAGCTCAAGACTATGAGAGCAACACTGGCAAAGTCATTATCGAATCCATTGGAGACGTGGGTGTCATGGCTTCACCGGGGATTCTAGTCAAAGAACATGCGCCATTTACATGGGGAAAAAATCCTAATCAAGCTGTCCATAATGCGGTCGTCGTCGAGGTTGTCGCGGGTATGGCGCTTCAAACACTCCAGATCAATGCTGACGTTCACTCAATTAACCCAGCACTTTTAGACAAACACTACTTGCGTAAACACGGTGCTAACGCCTATTACGGACAAACGAATAAATAAGGAAAAATTATGAAGATCTTCAACGAAAAACAAGTATGGTTTGTAACCGGCTCTCAGCACCTGTACGGGCCGAAAGTATTAGAAAGCGTTGCAAATAACAGTGAAGAGATTGTGGCTGGATTAAATGCGGCTGACTCAGTCTCTGTCACTATTGCGAACAAAGGCACGGTAAAAACACCGGATGAAATCCTTGCGGTGTGTCAGGCTGCCAATAATGACCCAGACTGTATCGGTTTAATGCTTTGGATGCACACATTCTCTCCGGCCAAAATGTGGATTGCCGGTCTAACCCAATTAAACAAACCGTTCTTACATTTGCATACCCAGTTCAATGCTGCGCTTCCATGGAATGACATTGACATGGATTTTATGAACTTGAATCAAAGTGCACACGGCTGTCGTGAATTTGGTTTCATTGGTACACGCCTCAACATTGAACGTAAGGTTGTTGTTGGTCACTGGACAGATGAACAAGTTCATAAAGATGTCGATGGTTGGTGCCGCGCTGCCATTGGCGTTGACACAGGCCGAAAACTTAAAGTTGCCCGCTTTGGTGACAACATGCGCCAAGTTGCGGTAACAGAAGGCAACAAAGTTTCTGCACAGATTCAATTTGGTTATGAAGTCAATGCATATGGATTGGGGGAATTGAGCGACGTCGTCAATGCGGTTTCCGAAGCCGATGTGAACTGCTTACTCGATGAGTACGCCACCAGCTATGACATGGACTCAGCCCTGTTAACCAACGCAGAACTGAAAAAGCTGATGGTACAGGAAGCACGTTTAGAACTGGGGATGGAGGCATTCCTCAAATCCGTCAACGCGAATGCGTTTACCAACACATTTGAAAACCTAACTGGACTAACCAACTTACCAGGCCTTGCTACACAGCGGTTAATGGGCAAGGGGTTTGGCTATGGTGGTGAGGGTGACTGGAAAACAGCGGCTATGACCCATATCGTTAAAACCATGGGGAAAGGCAAGCCAGGTGGAACTTCTTTCATGGAAGACTACACCTACAACTTTGGCGGCAAAGGACAAGTTCTGGGCGCCCACATGCTCGAAGTTTGCCCATCGATTGCGGCAGCAAAACCACAATTGGCTATTCACCGCCATACCATCGGTTGCCAATGTGACATTCCCCGCTTAATTTTTAGCGGCCAATCTGGCGAAGCGTTAAATGTATCAATTATTGACCTAGGCAATCGTTTTAGAATGATTGTAAACATTGTTGATACGGTCACACCACCACAATCACTACCCCATTTACCTGTAGCACACGCGCTTTGGGAACCGCAGCCAAATCTGAATGTGGCTGGCGCAGCATGGATACATGCTGGAGGCGCTCACCATTCGGTTTATAGCCAAGCGGTATCGGTAGCAACACTGGCGGATTACGCGGAAATTCTAGGGATTGAAATGGTGGTCATCGATAACAACACGAACTTACGACATTTTAAACAAGAGCTTCGTAATAACGGAATGTACTACCAACGTTAATCACTTTACAGCGTGCTCCCGCAAGGGAGCACTTGGGAGTCTATTTGTGAATGAAACAACTGTAACCGAAAGTTCGGTTATTCAATTAGATCACTCTGGGTGGTTACTTAAACTATCCCCCTCTTCACCGGAAAGCTTTGAACTTCAATATCAAGGCAAAATACATTATTCAGGCACTATGGAGGTGATGAATAATGGCTATATCATCCCGATTGCAAACACACATTGGCATTTTCGTCACAAACCAAACAAATTAGAGCAATGGGGACAAGTTCACCATTTAGAAACGCTTTCCATTAATATGAATTACCAATTTACCGACAACGAATTAGTGATTGAATATTTAGCTAGAAACACTGTCCCAACGCGACTAGATATCCGTCATATCATCCACCACCATCCACACACTATCGATAAGGAACCATTATTAAATGCTCCTCCATTATGGCGACATAGAAGAAATGGATTACCTAGCGACTTTTTATTTAAAACTGAGAAAACCGATTTTTTTAGAGAGGCATTTTCAGCTAAGCAGTCGATTGTTTTAACGAAACTGTGAGAAATAGCGACGACAGAATTTCGCGCTGAGCATAAAATTTATAAAACCATTCCATATTGAGAGTGTATGCAAAACAACGATCCATTAAAACCTGGATATAATTTCGATGCTCACCTTGTAGCTGGGTTGACCCCAATCATTGAAGGTGATGAGTTAGACTTTGTTATCGACCGTCCAAACGGAATGAAAGGTTTTATCATCAACATCACGAGCCAAGGTGAGGGCACCATTTTCCATGATAATGAGGCATTTGATGTTAAGTCCGGTGACTTACTGCTGTTTCCACCGAGCGCCACGCACTTTTATCATCGCAAAAAAGACAATGCCTCTTGGTTTCACCGCTGGGTCTATTTCCGACCACGCGCATTTTGGAATAATTGGTTATGTTGGCATGAGCAACACAATGGGGTGTATCTAACAAAAGGGCTCGATAGCAGCACGATTTCTCAAATAGAGCGGCTATTTATCGATATTGAATACATTTCTAAATCTGACATCCCCTATCGAGACGATTTGGCGATTAACCTTCTTGAGCAGCTACTTATTCGCTGCAAAAGCATCCAGCCAGACGTTGTCAGCAAACCGCTCGATCCTCGTGTCATTGAGGCGATGAATTACATGACGCAGAACCTCAATCAAAATTTTACGTTGGAAGATATCGCCCATTTCACTTGTTTATCAGCATCACGCTTAGGCCACCTTTTCCGTGATGAAGTAGGCATGACAATCACGCAATGGCGTGATGATCAACGCATCAGCCGCGCAAAACAACTGTTGGTTACAACCAACTATTCGGTCAATCACATCGGCCGTCTTATTGGTTATACCGACCCACTGTATTTCTCGAGAGTGTTTAAACGAAAAGCGGGTGTCAGCCCTAAGTTGTATCGAGAACAAATTAGCTAGGCTTAAAGTTCAATTAAAAAACACCTAATAACAAAATGCCACCAGTTAAAAATGTAATTATTTTGACAGGAATAGTTAACTTTATTGTCACAAACAAATCGCATCATTCATTCCTAACTATTCAAACCATTTACCAAAATGGACAATAAATAAAAGGAAGCCATGTGATCTGCTCTAACCCTGATCAACGACCACTTGACCAAGAACCTGAATTTAACCAATTTGTTGATGCGGCGGTATCTCGTCGTCGCTTTCTACAATTAACCGGAGCGGCCAGTACCGTTGGCTTTCTTGCCGCAAGCCCAATGAGCACAGCAGTGGCAAATACGCTTGATAACAAACCGGAATTAATCGGCTTTGACGCGATTCCAATTTCAACCGCTGATAACGTAAACGTTCCTAATGGTTACCAAGCCGACGTTCTTATCTCATGGGGCGACGCCGTTCTAAAAGGGGCACCCGATTTTGATCAAAGCAATAATGCGCAAGCCCAAGAAATGCAATTTGGTGATAATAACGATGGCATGAGCTTTTTCCCTCTCTCCGATACGCGAGCAGTGTTAGTGGTGAATAATGAGTACACCAACAACGAATACCTATACCCTCATCAAGGAAAGAAAATTTCTGCCGATGATGCGCGTAAAGCCCAAGCTGCACACGGAGTTTCGGTGGTTGAATTAAGTAAACGCGATGGCAAATGGCAAGTAAACATTGATGGACGACTGAATCGCCGTATTACCGCGAATACCGAAATGGTAATTACGGGTGACGCCGCAGGCCATCCGCTACTAAAAACCAACGCTGACCCATCTGGGAAAGAAGTGCTCGGCACGTTTAATAACTGCGCCAATGGACAAACGCCATGGGGCACCTACCTCACCTGTGAAGAAAACTTTAACGGTTACTTTGCAAATAGTGCCGATACAACACTCGGTGAAACTTATGCTCGCTACGGCTTAAACAATAACGATCGCGGTTACGATTGGTACAAACACCAAGATCGTTTCGATATGGCGAAAGAGCCAAACGAGCCTCACCGCCATGGCTGGGTGGTAG
Source organism: Vibrio sinensis (assembly GCF_003605645.1). GTDB lineage: Bacteria > Pseudomonadota > Gammaproteobacteria > Enterobacterales > Vibrionaceae > Vibrio > Vibrio sinensis. Next base: position 121,210 of record NZ_QVMU01000003.1, read on the forward strand.
AAATTGACCCAATGAACCCAAACTCCACTCCCAAAAAGCGCACGGCTCTAGGACGTTTCAAACACGAAAATGCGGCCCTAACCATCAATAATGATGGACGTGTCGTGGTGTATCTTGGTGACGATGAACGCGGGGAACATCTGTACAAGTTTGTTTCAAAAAACAAGTACCGACCGGGCGCTGATTCAAACCGCGACTTACTTGAAGATGGCACCTTATACGTCGCCAAATTTTCCGGCACCGAGGGGGAGCTAAACGGCCAAGGCGAATGGCTAGAGCTAACGTGGAATAAAAATGGTCTCACGCCAGAAAACGGGTTTCCTGATCCAGCATCTGTACTGATCTTTACTCGCCTTGCCGCAACCCAAGTGGGCGCGACAACCATGGATAGACCAGAGTGGGTAGCGGTGCATCCTGACAATCAATCAGTATTTTGCACTTTAACGAACAACAAACATCGTGGCGTTAAAGAATCACAGCCCCTTAATGTGATTAACCCACGAGAGAAAAACCCTTATGGACATATTATTCGCTGGCGCCCGAGCCAAGGCGATCACAGCTCAAACTCATTTGAGTGGGATATCTATGTATTAGCGGGCAATCCAGACGTTCATCCAGAAAGCATGATGGCTGGCAGCGACAATATTCACAAAGACAATATGTTCAACAGCCCAGATGGGATTGGGTTTGATAAGGCAGGCCGCCTTTGGATTCAAACAGATGGTAAATACTCAAACCAAGGCAATTTTGCTGGTATGGGAAATAACCAGATGCTATGCAGCGACCCAAATACCGGAGAAATACGTCGCTTCTTAACCGGACCTATCGCCTGTGAGATCACTGGGTTAACATTCTCACCCGACTACAAAACGATGTTTGTCGGTGTGCAGCACCCCGGTGAGGATCTCGCCCCCTCTCACTTCCCACAAGGGGTAGAGGCGATTCCTCGTTCATCTGTCATTATGATCACTCGTCAAGACGGCGGCGTGATTGGCGCATAGCCAAGAATATTAAGCTGAACAATATAACGTTAAACAATATAACATCAAAAAAGCCCTAGTTGCTCAAATTGCATGAGTCGCTAGGGACTTACCAACGCCACTTTATGGCCTCTACCACTGCGAAACGAGTAAACGACTCCTTACACCCTTAACTTGTAGGCCCATTGCTTCAAACACTTCTTCAAAATCATCACATTGCGCAGTTAAATTTGGTAAAGAAAGCCTTGCCTCAATGAAAAAACGACTTTGATGTAAGGGAGCGCTTCCCCACGCCATTTGCCACCATTCTAAAATTCTTCCTCGCGAATCATGAAGTCGCTGACTTGTGGGTACGCGATCACTTTTACTGCGATTTTCTTGAGAAGTCGTTGGTAACAAGTTCCACCTGTCATTATTCGGCCAGTATGTAAATGGAAGACAGTGATCAACATCGTATTGGTTTTTTAGCTCAGTATTACTCCAAGCACTGAAGATATTTCTGCCACCAGCTCTCAACTCATCTACACGTTGACGAACATCTCGTGTGTTACGTGCTGGATCAATCCAAACAAGGCAGTCATGATAGGTTTGTAGAGGAATATTCCGATTACGGTTCAGTTCAAAACGCTGCATTTCTTTAACCCACTGACTTACGACCAAAGGCTCAATCCAAGAGTGGTAAAGTCGAAAACAATTCCACAGTTTTTCATCTAACACAAAATCTCCAAACCCAGAAAAGAACTCATCATCGAACACAATGGCGTTTGTTAGCTTCCTCCGTTTCGCTGGCGACTGAATGTCAAACAATCGGTTTTTTTTGTCCCCCTGATAAATAAAAGTAACGGGACCTGCTTTTATTGTATTTAAGGTATGACTAAACAACTTTTGAATAGCCTCGGCTTCATCGCCAACAAAAAGAGAGCCAATAGCAAAATCATCCGCCGAAAGGTGTTTCAACTTTTTCCAGCCATCATCTTTGACAAAACCCAATCCTTTCATGGTATTAGAATTTTGCTGAATGCCTTGCCCCTCAATATTAACATCTATTAATCGTTTAAATTGACGTACCCAATACAAAGCAACCAGCCCAGCAGGAAGAATTATTTTCCCATCGCTGCGATCTCTTAATGCTCCTGGATGAGCATCGGCAATACGAAGTAACGTTCTTAATAATGCTAATTTATAAGTTGCTGATTTGCTGTCATTAACTATGATTCGGCGAACCGTATTAAGATTTCCCGAACTATCATCAGGCAGTTGAAGTACGACGGTCTGCCAAGAGACATCCGCTCTCTGTAGGTTGTCGGCACTATCTGCAACTAACTTAACTTGCAGTGCGTGCTCTTTAGCAAACAGTTCAAACTCTTCCACAGAGACAGGGTAACTTTGACGCCCATCGGTAAACTCACCATGACGCAAACTGATCACTAATTTCCCGTTAGACGCCAAAAGATTAGCAAGCTTTCGAAATGCTCGTTCGCGCAAAGAAGGCGCAAGATGCATCCAAACCGCGCTAACCAATATAAGGTCAAAACGCATTCCAAGACTGCATACGTTTTTGAGTGCAGGCAAAGAATCATTTAGCCATGTGACATCTGAACCGGTACTCTGCTTTCCGATATTACGCAATACATCGCTCGGTTCCACAGCAATAACTTCACAACCTTTTTGATTCATCCATTTTGCATCACGCCCAGAACCAGCGCCAATATCGAGTACATGGGCGCCACTTTCCGGCCAATACAGCGCCCATGATTGGTGGACTGACTCGAAATCAAGAGCATCATATTGCTCAACAAGTTGCTTGGAATTTTTGTCGTAAAAAGAAGAAGTTGCGATCATTTTTATAAACCGTATGGATGACCTATTGAATAATATACGGCTCATTTATGTAAGGCGATAAGGGATTATAGATTTATGAGTAGTTGTGATGATGGTCGACTTTCTGCGCTGCCAATCTCAGCACCAAATAGTTGAGACTATGGCTTTACGTTCACCAACAAACTCGGGATGAAGTCATCATATACATTTGATTAAAATTCGATGCTTCAATTAAGCAAAATTTTATTCTTTTTCATCTATGCCAATCACTTAGCCATCAAATTAGGAAGTAGCGAATAAAAGCAACATAGAGCAGTTGCAGTATCAGAAACATTCCAGCGAAAAGAATAGATCTCTGTCCTGCCACGCACTAGATGAGAACATTCTGGACGCATAAACAAAGTAAAACTTGATGTGCTATTGTGCCCTTTGGCAGCCCACTTGGCTTTAGATATGAAAAGCCCCAGCATTTCTGCTAGGGCTTAAAATGTGGCGGGAGTGAGACTGCAACATTAAACAATTAACTGACTGATATTGTTAGTAGTTTATTAAAAAAAATACCAAGTATTACCAAAGGTATTACTTCATGCATTCCATTACAATTCGGACATTAAAGCCAAACACATGACTCTTTCCCAATGGTTAATAAATGGAGAAGTATCTATGACTGTTTGAAATATGATATTTTTAGCCACGTCTTCACTAACCTGAGCAGCTAGCAACGCTTCATATTGAGGTAGTAAAGCAACAAGCCTGGAGCCAGCTTCCTTTGAAAATCGTAATCCTAAATCAAAATCATCGAAGTGCTTTTTGACTCTTTGCTTATCAATTGGCTCCCAGTTTTGCGGTGGTGATACAAAGTATTCGATAACTCCAGGCTCATCAGCCGCTCCGGGTAGATAACGAGCAAACAACCATTGCTTACTAAAAAATCTATCATCGTCTAAATATGGCTGTAATACTTGATCTGACGCGACAGTAGCAAATGCTTGACCTTTACCATCCATATTGCAATCGCGGCAGGAAGGGACGAGATTTACTGGCACTATGGAAAACTGGGGATAATGAGCTTTAGGCAAGTAATGATCCAAGTTTCTAGGTCTGCCTATTCCACCACAGAACGGACATTTATCATTGGCAGCAATCATTAAAGCATCATATACAGCCCTTGCCGGTTTACTTTTACCTACAACATAGTTGTCATAGAGCTTAACCAAGTCCGACTTCTTTAAATGTCCGACTACCACAGGGTCATCTTTTGGACGGGCAAGGGCAAGCGGAACAATCGTATATAGCTCTCCTGTCGTCGCTGAAGCTTCATATTGTTCTGCTTGTTGTTGTAGTACGTTAGATGCACTATTTACATTTTGTAGTAACCCTGCGTTACCAGTGATTCCATTGCGACAAAGAGTTAGCATGTCTAGGTAGGAACTTATAGGAGGATTAAGCTTTAGCATTACTTACTCCTATCACGATTTACAACAAGAGCTTTTAGGAGTGCTCTCGCCTCAATACCTAGCTGATCACGATAATCTTCAACAATAGATTCATATGTTCCCCCTGCTTCAACTGATTTTACCAATAAGTCATGAAAACCGGATTTTACTACTTCAAGGCCAAACACTTCTCGCGTCAATATTCCAACATTCTCTCCAAACGTCTCAATTGAAGGTCTCAGCGGCTTGGTTTCCAATCCCGAACGATTTATCTTCCAAGCACATCTTCTAGGCACTTCTTGGAGTACAACTGGAGAATGAGTCGCGATGATCGCCACCCCATTACGGTCCAAAAGTAAATCGGATAGTGCACGAACAAAGGCAGACAATAGCGGCGGATGAAGATGACTTTCCGGTTCATCAATCAACACTAGTGTTTTTTCTTCCACCGTAGCGACCAATCGCGTAATAGTTAGCAATACCACAGCATGGCCGGAGCTCATTTTTTTGATACGTTTTCGAGCTTTGCTTGTAAGTACTTCCCCCGAATATTCAGCGAGTTCTTTTAGCCCCATACCTGCAAAATTTTCATCAGACTCCAACGTATCAATCGCTTTGAGCCATCGCCCTTTCTTCGGAGCTTGATTTAGGCAAGCTTTTAACGCGTGAAGGAAATCTTCATGTATATCATTCAAACCCTTAAGAGAATCATCCCCATTTTTTAAGCCTATGTAAAAATAGCAGGTACCTTTCGAAGGGTCTGGTTGTTCGCTAGGAGGGGAGAAGGGATCAAATGCGCTAAATGAGACTGATACAAGGCTACTGAAATAGTCTGTGTCAATAGGGTTGTTACGCCAACCCTCAACATCATAAAATTTTGCAACTGACTGCCCTTTGCTGGTCACCGCATCAATCATTCCATTGAGAAGCGTTGTTTTCCCGACACCATTGCGACCTATAATCGCATGAATATTCGATGTGGGCTTATCTCCAACTTTCACACTAAATTTCAATTCAATACCGGACATTTTATCTTGCACCGGTCTGACAAATTTAAACTCAAAATCGGTCAGCGGGCTGCTTCCATCCAATACCCTAGAAAACTGTCCTTTGATAACAGACAAGCTCACATCTCTAAGTAAAGATGTACGAAAAACATCCTCATCCTGAACTAGTTCAATAAGGCTAGAATCAAAAGCAATATCTTTTAGTCCGTTGAGCAACGCCTCTCTTGTAAATTCAGAGAGTTGGGCAATATTTTTATAGTATTCGACATCTTGACCTACAGAAAAATAGCCGTCGGGTAGCGCATGAAATGACGAACTCAATGTGCCATAAGTGGATTTTTCTGTAGTTTGTCCTTTAAACCCTATTTTGACCTGACCGATATCATGCCCTCCCCCCTTCTCATCGAAAACTGTAAGGAAGAACATAGTGACGAATGAAAAATCATTCCATCGGTCAACACGCAAATAAGCAGTGTTTGCGCCTGTAGAAGGAACTGTTTGTTCTCTTGGTACGATAATAATGTTCATTTTGATTATTTTAATTTCCCATCATCGGATATTGTTTAACTTTGCAAGTCAAAAGCACTTCACCATGCTTAACATCTGTCGTTGCCTTTAAGAGCTAAGCCTCTCTTTTCCTATCAAATCAAAGATCCATCCCTGCACCATTGTGCTTCAACCAAGAAACATGTTTTTGATAGTCAGGCATAATTTTATCGACGAGATTCCAAAAAGCAGCGCTATGATTTGGTTCAATACGGTGTGCTAATTCATGAACCACGATGTAATCCAAAACTACAAGCGGTGCCATCAGGCAACGCCAATGAAAGTTCAGGTCCCCTTTGGGTGAGCAGGAGGCCCAGTGGTGCTGAAGATCCATTACTCGGATTGCACGATAATCCACTCCTAGCTTTGGGGCGAAATGCTCTATTCTTTTACTAATACGAGATAGCCCTTTGGTGCGATAGAAATGTTTGAATAGCTCGCTGCCGTATTCCGCTTTATCACGGCGCATGAGGAAATAACCATTTTTCAGGATCAAGTCTTCTTTCTGCTCGTCCACCAGCTTTAAGCGATAATTGCAGCCCAGGTAGGGGAAGCCCTCACCACTCACGAACTCACGTTCGACTTTGGTGCGGTTAAGATCTTCCCACTCTGCAAGGTTGCGATAAATCCAGCTCCGTTTTTCCTCAACGATACTCTCTATTTTTTCCATATCGTAGCTTTCAGGTGCAAGCACAGTAACACTCCCATCCCGCTCGATAAGAATGCTGGTGGTTTTCCGCTTGCTTTGTTTCAAGCTGTATTTGATATCTTTGTATTGCATGTTAGTGCAGCTGCTCTTTTTTCATTTTTTTTCGTTCTTCAACAGCTTGTTCGAGTTCCTTTTGAGAACTCACTTCAAAGGCATTGTATGTTGGCTCAATACGTTCCCTTTTCACTCGATTCTTTTCCATCGCGCCCGGTAACATTTCTGGAAGCTCTAAAACTCTCTTAAAAAATTTCTTGCATGCAGCCACTAAGATATAAGTTGCGACATTACCAATAATCCCCGCCACAGCGGATAGCTGGACAAACGCCACAACATCGAAGTCTTGGCTCCCTCTTCTTGTCTGTTTGAGAGCAATGAGAGGGGTACCAAGTCCATCAACAGTTAATTCATCTTGTAACGCTGAAACAATGTCTGAAAGAGCTTCTTGAGAGAGTGCTGACATTAGGTCGTATTCAGTTTTCACTTCATAAGGCATGCTACTGTCTGATGAAGGAGCTTCAGGCGCATTGGGAACGTCGATGTCAGTTCTGACAGTCACAGAGGCCACTCGGATAAACTGCTCGTACTGCTCAAGTTCACTTGCTAAATAAAGCTCCGTGCCACATACCGAATATTTCAGCATATCCAGTATTCTTCGATCGCCTTCCTCTGTACCTGTTATCTTTAGCTCTTTTATCGCGTCTATGAGCTTTTCAATTTTGATGGTCAACGCCTGATCGGACAGGATCAAGAGCTCCCGTCTACGCGCCAAAGCCACCACCTCAATCGTTAGCTGCTCACGCGCTTCTTTCAGTTGCGGTACTTTACTGAGAATAAAGCGTTTTTTGATACGTCCTCTCAGCTCAGACACTAGGTCCTCACGCTCCCAGAAATCTAGGCTACTGATATTCTCGCCTAGCTCTTCCATAATGGCGTCGACACAGGCTTTCACCTTGTCCAGAGGCTTAACAGGCTCGCCATTTGGAAATGCAATGCTGACAATCAGATCAAAGAATGGATCGGCGATTTGCGCGTTAGGGCCGCGTCCCGCGTCGATTTCATCTCGTAAAGCACTCAGCTCTAGGATCATCTTTTCCCAGTTTCCAGAGTGCTTTTTGATTATCTCATCCAGCTTCTCACTCATTTTTTTGTGAAATACTGGGTCATCATCCGCATTTACTTTGCAGTGCTTACGAATGGCGTGTTCCATCTCACTCGCTTGCGCTTGTAAATCCGGCTCTTTACCCATGTGCGTCATAAACGCATCACTGAACAGGTCAATCGGTTTAATTTTAGGGTTAATGCCCAGGCTTATCAGATGCTCGTTCACAAGGTGGCGAATCTTTGCGCCCACACCTTGAAAGCTCATGCTGTCATCTTGGTAACGCTGGCGTGCTTTCGCTTGAATATGCACAAACTGGTACATCGGCGTTTTGTAAGGGTCAGCCAAAGAGTTAGGCGTGATGATGTCCATGCTTTGAAGAAACTTCTTCAAGAACACATTGAAACTGTCACGCTGGCGAGGATCTTCTAAAACAGCAATCGCTTGAAGCTGAACTTGATAGTGTTCATCTACACTAAGTTTCTGGTTCACAAACGCTTCGATATTGTGAACCTTGAGTTCGGTAAACAGCTGAAGCAATCGGCGATAACGACTTTCCAAAACCGGCACTTCGCTATCAATATTTTGCAAGCTTTCCAGAATGTCATCCTGGTCATCCTGCGAATACATTGACAGCGCATCTCTTAGGTGATGAGCCAGACCTATATAATCGACGATATACCCACGCTGCTTTTCTTTCGCAGTGCGGTTTACACGGGCAATGGTTTGCAGCAAGTTATGCTCTCGCAGCTTTTTATCGAGATACATCACCTGTTCAATCGGCGCATCGAAGCCCGTTAACAGCATGTCGCAGACAATCAAGAAAGCGACGCCAGTATTGGGCTTGCTGTGATCAAACTTCTTCTTGAAGCTCTCGACGGCTTTTAACTCTTTGGCCTGTTTTCTGGCGTAGGTGAAAGACGCAGCTTCATTAGTGTCATCACTGGAGATCACTACCGCCGTCTTCAAAAACTCAAGGCGCTCAAGCCAGGCTTTATCGATACATTGCTCAGGCTGCTTTTTGTATCGCTCGATTTCTTTCGCCAGCGCTTTTTCAATATAGGTTTGGTAATGAATAGCCGCTTGCTTGGAAGAACACACCACCTGAGCTTTAAAACCTGCTGGCAAAATCTGCCGTATGTAGTGTTTTACTAGGTCCTCAGCAATTTCCTCAATGCGCTTCTCTGCTTCAAGAATATCCCCTTCCGCACCGTATTTTTTACGGATCTCTCTGAGCTCTTCTTCTGTTCTGTCCGCAAAGAGATCTTCAAACTTGGTATCAAACCCCGCTTTATCGTAGATCGCGCTGTCAGCGGTTTTACCTTCGTAGAGGATTTTTAACGTGGCACCATCATCGACAGCATCCTGAAGCTTGTATTTGTCGATATAGGCTTTTTCCTGGCTAACGCCAAAACGCTTCCAGGTTGGATATGTGTGATGGTCAGCAATAAGCGGCGTTCCTGTGAACGCCACTCGGGTTGATTTAGGGAAAGCATCAAACAAGTTGTCCGAAAGGCTTGGGCGGTCTTTTCCGCCTCGCTGGGTGCGGTGCGCCTCATCCACCAAGATCAGGACTTTTTCACCGGCGTTGATCACGCCGAAAGGTCGATGCATAACAATCTCAGCATCAAAGTCAGCTTCCAGCTCTTCAATGCGCTCAACATCGCCCGCTTCTTTTGCTTCTGCGAGGTGCTTAGATAGTAGTTTACGAACAGATTCCGGCAGGAAACTGCTGTCTTGCTCGCGGAACTTATGCACCATCACCATGTTAGTGTTCGAGGTGTCGTTTGCCAGCTTCTCTTTTGCATCCTTGGTGCTCTTGATCTCAACGACCGTATCACCAATTAACGCTGCGGTATTGGTCAGTTGCTCTTCAAGATCACTCCTGTCGTTAACCATGAGTACCTTGTAACTTTTCAGTTCTGGATGGCGACGAAGCTTACGCACCAAGAACACCATGGTCAGGCTTTTTCCGCTTCCCTGAGTATGCCAAACCACGCCTGAACGCTGAATCCCCGTTTCGCCTTGCTCCATACGCTCAATGATTTTCTGCACCGCACGAAATTGCTGGTAACGGCAAATCACCTTTACACGTGGGCCGTTGTCAGTATCCATAAACAGGGTAAAACAACGGGTGATATCAAGCAGCCGTTGTGGGTGGAGCATGCCCTGAACGAGCTTTTCCTGGCTGCGATGGGTGCCAATTTCAGGTGCAATATAGGGCTCACTATCGGGGTAGATGGTTTTCCAGTTGAAGTAATAATCTTCATTCGATGTGATGGTGCCCACTTTGCAATCATCACCGTAGGTGCTGATCATCAACTGGTTGGTAAAGAACAGAGCAGGTTCACCTTCGCGCAGTTTACTGTGTTCGGGCTCTCGCAAATCTGCATAGCGGCGCAATTGGTCAATACCTGCTGCCATAGGGTTAGAGCAATGCTGTGACTGCTCTTTACACTCAATCACTACCAGCGGCAGGCCGTTGACGAACAATACAATGTCTGGGCGAATATGCTCTTTCCCCAACCCAGGGGTATCAACACGGAACTGATTGATGGCGGTGAAAGTGTTGTTTTCCCAGTTATCAAAATCAATCAGCTTAACAACCGGATCTTCTTCGCCGGTCAGTTCGTTGCGGTCGAGCTGCCATTTGTGGAGACGACCAATAAACTCTTCATTGGCCGCCAGTAACTTGTGAGTACCAAAATCAGTGACATCATCCAGCAAGACATCGAGTTGGCTATCCGTCAGCCAAGGCTTGCCGTCATCAGTGGTATTAATGCGGTGTACTGCGATTTTAAAAATGTCTTTTAAAATGACTTCACGAAAAGAGCTGCGAAAGCTGGTGGTTGGGTCGGTAGGTACACCTTGCCCTAAATCCGTCACATCCCAGCCCATGCTTTTAAGCTGGTTTAGCAGTGGCTTTTCAACCAATTGGTACTCTGACATTATTTGATATCCTTATTACTGGCAGCGAGGCGTTAGCCTGCTGCCATTTTTTTTATTTTTTGGTTATGCGGGTACGGGGACTTTGCCTGTTAAGAGATCTTGCATTAGGCCAGCCTTTTGAAGCTTCAGCTTATCCAATGAGGTCTGATTAACTTCAATATGATTATTTAAATTTTCATAACGTTCATAGATCGCATTTTGTTCTGCTGGTGGAGGAACTACTAGCTTCAGTTTCTTAAGCGTTTGAGACTGGATTGCATCCATAACCCCCCCTTGCGATTCACGCCTAAACCAACTTTCAGCCCAAGGCGAATGGTTCAATTGCCAACAAACTAGTTCAGGTAATATTTGCTCCTTATCAAACGTCATTGTCCATAAATGCTTAGACGATAAAGCCAGCCCTATGGATTCGGGAATAACGCACGATCTTCCGACAGTTCCCATTATCGTAATGACCACGTCTCTTTCTCGAACAGCATAACGAGATAGCTCTCTAAACTTCCTCTCAGTAACAAAGCGCTTATATCTAGCCTTGAATCGCTCAACAAAGATATTATCTATACCTAATAAGGGAATTCCTTCACTGACCAATTCTTCTTTCAACAGAGCACTACCGAATGGCCCACTTCGCATTGGAGTAGCTACATCATCCAAAAGGTTTTCTAACTCAATAGCATCCCACCCCTTAGGCAACATCCCCAATGGCGTTTTATGATAAAGCTCTGGCGCTTCTTCAAACGTTGGGCGAATGGCTTTGGTTTCTGGGTCGATACCTCGGCTAAACAAATCCGCCATCATGCCTTGTTTGATAGCAGTGTATTTGTCTATAAGGGCTTGAGTAGCGTCGATTTGGTTGTCCAAGGAGATCAGAATCTGGGCAATGCGCTTCTGAACTGGCAAAGGTGGTACTTTGACTTTGTAAGTCTGCAACTCTCCGCGCTTGATATGTTTCATCGTCGAGCCATGAGAACCACCACTTAAAGCATCCATATGAAAATCCAGCAAGTAATATAAGAAGTGCTTATCAAACCCTTCTTTTTCATCTACTCGAAACAGGTGTTGATTAAGGACACCACAACCATGCTTCCAAATCGCTACTTTTAAGGTTGCACTCCAAGAAAAAATCAAATCACCATCTTCGATATGATTAACACTAGGGTAATCACCAGAAAAGTAATCGTATCTACCATTAGGTTTGTTCAATTGCTCGATTCGAATGATCTTTGTACCTTCAGCCCGCCAATCATCAGGTTTGAACGCATAGCCATTGTGATAGTGAGCCAGATCAGTTAAGGCATATGTCTGCCAAAAATTGCTATCATTCATAGCCCAGCTCCTTCATAAAGCCAGCCAACTTGTTCGCTTCCTGCTCTCGCTTGGCAATGATGCTTTTGGCGGTAACTTGGTATTTGCGGTGTAAGTTCTCGATTGCAGCAATACGGTCAAGCAACAAGGCACGGACATAACTTTGATATTGGCGATCTAACTCGGTTTTGAACCGGTCCAGAATCAGCACTTTCGCTTCTTCAGCAGTAATTTCATTACGCGCAACTTCAAGCAGTTCATCACGAAGCTTTTCAGTTTCCTTAATTTCCGCTTTCAGCTGTTTCAACTCATCTTCTAACGCTTTGTGTGCTGCTAGCTTAGCTTCAATCGCAGTTGCTTCAGCCGCAGCAACTGCACCTTTTCTCGCGTGCTCTTTGATCAGCTCAAGGTTATCTAACTGAACGCCGAGTTCATCCGCTAAAGCAAGAATCTCGCTATGGACAGCGAAGTTCATTTCTTTGCCTGTCAGCCCTTTTGCAAAATCCCCTTGCTTAGTGCCTTTTGGAAGTTCTACACTGTTTTTCAGTTGGATGAACGCATCTTTGATCTGGGCCTTCAGTACTGCCAGGCTAGTATTGATTGTCGCTTTATGATCTTTCAGGCCGTCTTTCAACTGTTTAACATATTGAGATGGCAACGCAGGGTTTTCATCGGTCGGTTCGTAGTCCTCTTCATCTGCTGCATCCACAAAGGCTTGTAGTTCGCTGATACGCGCCTGTTTAGCCTCAAGCTCTTCCACCACATCCGCACACTGGCTGGCAAACAGCACTTCGTCAGGAATAAGCTCGGCATTCCAGCCGCTTGCTGCAACAGATTTGAAATCTGCTTCCAGCGTCTTAAACCAATCTGCCAATGCGCCACGCACTTTGTATTGGTTCAGCAGTTTGATCGGCATTAGGTGATTTTCAATGGTATTCAGAGATTCGCGGCGCAGCGCAAATACACCTTCATCACCGAGCTTTTTGTCGCCCAGTGCTTCAAAACCAACAAAGTCTTGTTTCCAATCATCCAACGCGGCTTGGAAATCCGCATGTTTTTTCAGAACTGCTGGGTAGCTTTCAATGTGCGGCTTAAGCGATGACAGCGCTTCAAATTCTTCCGAAAAGTCTTGGAACTCGTTGTTAGATCGTGGAACGAACAGGCTTTCCTTCAAGCCTGGGTAATCATTCCAAGTGCTTTGCAGTGCATCAATTTCCTGGGTTGGAATACCGCCGTTTAAGTGCGCTTTAACGTTTTGAGGTTCAGCTGCTGGGCTGTTATCGACATAGCGGCGAATATTGAGGTTGTAATCTTCACGCGCCAGTTCGTCTTTATGAACCAAACGCGCATATTTTTCGACGCCAGGATGCTTATCATCTTCCAGCATCGCTTTATAGACGCTGGTGATCTTCTCAATATCTTCAGGGCGCAGGCTGTTTTGGTTTTTGCCTTCTCGATATTCACGGTCAGCGTTAATAAACAGCACTGAGTCACGGTTTTCACGTCCAGCTTTGTTGAGCACCAACACACAGGCAGGAATGCCCGTACCGTAGAACAAACCTTGTGGCAGGCCAATCACGGCTTCAAGAATGCCGCGCTCAATAAAGTCTTGGCGGCAAGTACGCTCTTCTGCGCCACGGAACAATACGCCATGAGGCATCACCACGGCAGCTTTACCGTTGGCTTTGAGCGAGGCCACCATGTGTTGCACAAACATCAAGTCCGCTTTCTTACCAGACTCTGGCATAAAGGTGTTGAAGCGTTCTTTGAGCTGCATATCCGCTTTCTTATAGTTTTGTGAAAACGGAGGGTTGGCAATTACACGATCGAAAGGACGTACTTCACCATCTTTGGTTCGGTGCAGTGGTGTGGCTAGAGTGTCACCATTTTCAATGTCTGCGCCGCCTGAGCCGTGCAAGATCATATTCATCTTACAGATAGACCAGGTGCTACCATTGTCTTCTTGGCCAAACAGGTGAATTTTCTTAACGTTGCCGCCCGTTTCCTGCACGTAATTGCGGCTTTGGATCAGCATACCGCCCGAACCACAGGTGGGGTCGTAAATCTCCATGCCTTCAGCAGGCTCAAGAATCTCCACCAGCAAGCGCACCACCTCGGCTGGGGTATAAAACTCACCGCCTTTTTTGCCTGCACTGTCAGCAAAGTATTTGATCAGGTATTCGTATGCAGCACCCAAAAGATCAGGGAACTCGAAATCGTCATTTGAGAGAGGGATGCTGTCAAAGTGCTGAATAAACTCAACCAAACGCTCATCAGGGATAGGCTTTTTACCCACCTTACGGTTAAAGTTAATGTGCTTGAGTACGCCTTCCAAGCCTTTCTTGGTATTGCTCTCTTCCAATGCTTCCAGCGCTTTGTTAAGCCCAGAGCCTACATTGGTTTTCAGGTGCTTGAGGTTTTCCCAACGCGCTTTTTCTGGAACAAAGAAAGCAAACTGTTCTTCATCTTCTAACAGCAGCTCGATTTCATCATCGTCATGCCCTTCTGCCTTTAGCTCACTAACTTTCGCTTGGTAATCCTTATGGAATTGGTCCGACATACGTTTAAGGAACAGGATGCCGAAGATGTATTCCTTGTACTCAGAGGCATCCATCTTGCCCCGCAGAATGTCACAAGCTTCAAATAGCTTACGGGACAGTTTGTTAAGCGTCAGTTTTTGCATAATTTTCTCAATGGTTGTGTTCTGCTTGCGCAGAACCGTTGAATTCGACAATGGCTTAATAATAGAGGGGCTTGGTTGCCAGTAGGCTATTCAGCCACACCTTTTTGCTTTTCTATCCAGGCTTCGAGGTCTTCACGTTTGAAACGCCAAGAACCACCCACTTTAAAGCCAGGTAACTTACCTTCACTAGCAAGTCGATAGGCGGTTTTTTCAGCAAGCTTTAAATACGCCGCCACCTCTTTCAAAGTTAAAATTTGGTCTACCATTCAGAGTGTTATCTCATGTTGGTTTTATTCATCAGAATTAATGGTGAGAGAATATGAGAAAATTGGGGAATCGGCAATTAACTTAGTCGCATTATGAGATTGCTTGTATTTATTTTAACCGACGTTCAAGACGTTCAATTTGAGACGAAGCCTAGAGAACTAAATCACCTCCATTTGAGATCTGCCTTATTCGTGCATTAATTATGCTAAAACTTAAAGTTAGGAGTAATACCTTGATCATTACCAATGGACTTGATGACAAACAAGCCTTTGCAGCGAGGCTAACTAAATTTGGCGACGATTGCGACGAAGCCTTTTTAATCACAGCTTTTTATACTCAAGAGCAACAAGTAAAAATTCTGAGCCGTGCTGGTAAAAAAGTTCACCTTACTGTCTCACTTAGGCCACCAACATGCCCAAGAGCACTAAGAGAAACATTGTTACTTCCAAATGTGACGGTCCACTTTTTGGGTCGAGAGTTACACTCCAAAATCTACGCATTTGAAAAAGGTGATAGAAACTCACTGTCGGGTGCTGAATATAACGTAGCTATTGGCTCATCGAACATGACCAACGGCGGCCTATACAACAATATTGAAACGAACATACTTCTAGAAGGTAAACAAGCTGAAGATGGATATTTACACGCTCAACAAATATTCAAATTAGGTAGTCCGCTAACCTCAGACGTCCTAAATCGATACGAGGAAGAGTTAGCTACATTTGAAAAACCACAGTTCAATGACATCATCGCTTCACCCGCGGTGCTAGGTGCTGGCTACGAACGAGTGCAGAATGCAGTTAAATATGTCGCTAAGCTCTGCGAGGATGACATCAATCTCAATTATTCTGATGTACCAAAATCATTTGTTATTGATCATTTTTGGCACTTCATTGTGGAAGAAAAGAGAAGTGATAAAGAGTTCCTTAGGCAACAAACTGTCAATGGGCCAAGCGAATCTTTAACTCGAGCCCTCTTCGAAGAGTTTGTCCAATGGGACCAAGCTGGTGAACAATATTGTCGCCAGATGCTCGAACGAGCGAACAGCCTTAGGTCACTGCTCTCTTCAAGCTCCCTCAACAAAAATCAATTAAAAGAGCTTTACCTTACTTTTCACGCATCCCGTTATGTCGATGATCGGTACACAGGTAAGGCAGATGCATTTGCGACACGTAATACTTCTAAGCAAGTCTTAACGTCACTTCATCACTTGGCGAATGAAAACATACCGATTGCTGAGAGAGTGGCCGATTTACAAAGAAGTCGCTTATCTTTATTCGGCCTTGGGGATTCAGCGATCAAAGAATTTAATGGCTGGTACTATCCTTACAAGTACCCCATTTGGAATAAGAAATCTGACCGAGCTTTAGAGATTCTAGGCTTTGGAGAACATAAAAGTCACACCTAATAACATATACCCCCACCAACTTCTGCTGGTGGGGGTATATACGTTTTTTTTCTCAGCATATCGAAGACAGATGTTTCACCATCACCGTACTTACGCATCAATTCGCCCTAATCGACTACAATTGGTTAAATTTAGAACTAATTAATCGTACATTTCATCGCATAGCCACAAGTCTTATCTGCATTTTTTCGATATGTCGTACAGCCCCAGAATGCCCCGTGTGGTCCCTTCCTTAGCTTCATTTCACTGCCACATTTTTTACATACCGGCCGAGTATCACCGCATTCCTCGTTGATGCATACCTGATAGCCAGGCTTAATCGTACTACTCATGGGGCTTCCGCACTGATCGCAAGGGGTTTCCCTGTGCTTACAACGAGGGTAAAAAGAGCAAGAAAAGAACTTGCCGTATCGGCTCACTCGTTCTTTTAATATCCCTGTTTTACAACTGCTACATGAAATGTGTTCAAACAACTTTTGTACAAATGACGCATCAAACTCGTCAGTATCCACTAGGTATCGTTGCTTTATCAATTCAACAACAAAGTCACTTACATCAGTCATATCAGCCAGCAGATACACCTTGTGTTTTGCCCTTGTTAAAGCAACATAAAACAACCTTCTCTCCTCGGCAAATTCAAAGTCATCGCCTTTTGGTAGTAGAGCATCCACCAACGGTGGTGTTATTTTTTGTGAGGGAAAACCATGCTTACCTGCTGTCAGCCCCATGACAACCACATAGTCGGCCTCTTTACCCTTCGACGCATGGAAAGATTGGGAATCAATCTGTAGAGATGAATACTGCCTTTGCATTGCTCTTAATTGGGTACTATCTGGCATTTGGTGCCAAAAACGCGCCAATAAATACACCTTGTTTTGATTCGGATGACCCGAAGCTTCAACACAAGCCATAATCGCATTTAACGCTTTTTCTAGAGGCGTGGGGCCTTGTTCATTGTTGCCTTGTCTAAGGATCGATACCGCTGGTTTATCAACCTTAACCCGTGACTGAATGTCCTTTTTGATCTGGATAGGATTTCGAGTAACAAACTCCGTTGCCACATTGCCAATAGCATTGTTAAAACGAAATGTCAGATCTAATGTTGTTTGGGAAGTTACGCCAAAGTAGTCACTAAAATTAGTAGTGAGTTTTACATCTGCGCCACTAAAGCGATAAATTGCCTGCCAGTCATCACCAACACAAAATAGTGATGTTCCTGGTAGTGAATCTCGTAACCTTTTAACTAACCTCGCCCGCGGTTCGGAAATGTCTTGAAACTCATCAACTAAGATATATTTCCATGTTGAAACAAACTGACCAGTTTGCACGTACCTTAATGCTTTACCGATCATATCGTTAAAATCTATCCACTGTTTTTCGCGAAGAAATAACTCATATTGATTAAACAATGGGTATAGCAACTCTAATGCTTTTTCTGTTTGTTTTGGATCTACTGAATGTTGAATGATGCTATCTACGGATACTTGGTCTAAACACGCCGCTTTATACATATCAACCAATGCGCTGAACAGTTTAGCCAGCTCGGTGACCTGCCCTAATTGGCGCAAATTGCTCAGTAAATCTTGTTCCGGTATCGGATTCTGCTCAACGGCTCTTTCTAATAATTGTTCTTCAAGAGTCGTTAGAAGATCTCCTGCTTTATGCTGATAGTAAAAGAGCTCGACATAACCAGTCTCATACTTCTCATGAGTCTGACGTTTCCACGCTATCGACTCTTGATAACGGACCTTATCTATCCACGGCGCTGTATTTCCGTGTTCATCGGTACCGTAGTATTCAATATAGATATCATGATCTGGCAAATAAAAATCCGGGTGATACTGACGATACTCATCCGCACTCACATCAAATCGATAGCTCGACTCATACTCATAATTAATCCCATTTCGAAATAACTAGTTAGCAATCACGACCTCACCATAACTCTTGACCAGATCGCCTTTCAGAGAACGAATGTCGTTATCGGTTAAGTACTGTAAATACTCACCTTCACTTTTAAACTCAAACGGGTTTTTATCAACAAAGTAGTAGGAGCTGAAATATTCCAATAATGACTCACGATAATCATCATCAAGCATTAACTGCTCTAGCGTGTCATTCATCCACTTTGACTTGGCTTTAGCATCATCTTCAAACGGAGATAAGTTTGGTTTGGTTCCTTCAACTTCCGAGATAATCTTCACCCCTAAGCTATGGAATGTACTTGCTCTCACATTATCAAAGCCCAGTTTATCTCGAATTCTTTCATCCATTTCTTTAGCTGCAATACGTCCATAGGCCAAAAGCAGAATATCATTCGATTTTGCAAGCCCGCTCTCAACTAAGTAGCCAGTTCGACCAACCATAACGCTGGTTTTTCCCGTTCCGGCACCAGCTAAAAGTAAGTTATTGTCATTATCTGTAACACACGCGATGCGCTGATTATCTGTTAATCGACTTGATTCCACGCAGTCAAAAAAAGTCTTATAGGTTAAAAGCTGCTTATCGATGTAGTCTTGTCTAATCTTGCGAATATTTGAACCTGTCCACGCATGAACTGAATCAAGCTGTTTAGCTGCACTCATAGCTAAAGCAGAAAGCCCTTTAGAGAGGGCCCAACCATTCCAACGAAATGCTTCTTTTTTCGCTGTTGCTCGTATCTCTTGGAGAGTGGAGTGTCTTAAAAACGCCGATGAGCATTGAAGCTCCACGTCGTTTAAAAAGTGCTGCAAAGATTCTGCATTATTGTTCGCCCATAACGGGAAAAAAGAATGCTTATGTTGATAGGGTAATAGATAACTCAGCATCGAGAATGAATAACTCTTACCATCCGCCATGAATGATAATTGCCCACCAGCTAAACCATATGTTAGCGTTGGTGGCGTATCAATTTGTGACCACTGATAACGCTGCTGACTTCCGTCATTGATGAAAGTAATACCTGCGTCATCGACGTCGATACATAACTGCTTACCCAAAATGCGGGCGATAAAGTTCGATTTAAACTGCCATTTAGTCATCGTTTTTTAGTCGCAAAATATGAATTTGATATGCAACTATAGTTTACATGCTATTGCAGGCTTTCTGATGATCTAGATTAAGGTGCTTATAAATGAATGGAGTGAAGATTGATGTGCCATTGTGCGCTCCATTGTGCCCTTTGGCAGCTCACTAGGCTCCAGATGTGAAAAAGCCCCAGCATTTCTGCTAGGGCTTAAAATGTGGCGGTGAGTGAGAGATTCGAACTCTCGGTACGTTGCCGTACACACACTTTCCAGGCGTGCTCCTTCAGCCACTCGGACAACTCACCGAATCGTTAACAACATGGGTTAACGAGCGCTAATTTAATGATTATCTGCGTCGGGGTCAAGTCCGAACTGGAAAAAAAGCGCTCCTTTAGTTTCAATTGGTTACTATGTAACTACTTTGGTGAGTAGATAATCAATCTAGACTTGCTGATAGTAGCCCGGAACCTTAAACCAACGGCGACAGCTATCCAAAAAGTAGCCATACAACACGCCCATCGCGCATGAAACCAATGCATTTGAGCTCACTGCAGTAATGATTTGGTCTGTAGATGCACCAACGGTAAACAAAATAGCGGCGTAAACCGGTGATTGAAATAGAACATATGCCAACAAGTCTGCGATATTTTTCGTTACACGTGACGGAGAAACTCGACGCCCTTGGCGCAGCATAAAGTCACGAAAAACACCATAAGGCCATGCAATCGCAATATTCACTGGAATGGATAGCATTCTTGATGCTAACGATTGTTCAAACGTCATGCCAGAAATAAAGATTTCAATAACCATACCCGATATAAAACAAAACACGACCATCGCAAATGTGTCAGCCGCAGCATGACGAATACGCCCTTTCATTATGACCTCGAGATAAAAAACCACACAACAACAACAAGACAGCGCATATATGCCATCAATATGGCAACCATGCAGTTTAAGGCGCTATTAGAACACCATTAAAGTAGTTTTTGATCTCGAATTTAATATGTAAATGTTAATTTTAAGCTGAATTTACTGGTCATTTCGGCGTTTTAAGCTGCGGCTAAAATAAAGGTAAACAAGTAAATATAAGACGATGAATTTACGAATGAATTTCATAAATTACAGGATAAAAAATGAAGATAAGAACAAGGATGAAGAGTGTGACTAAGGCAAGAGAAGTTCATATTATGGTTAATAAGTCCAAAGAACCTTGGTTGGGACTTAATTTAAGCTATTTGGACTCATTAACCAGACAGTAGGTTTAATTGGATTTTATGACGGTGAGATCATGCTTAAACTGATACAGTAACGGAGCAAAACGATGTAAGGCGTCATCGAGTTCTCTTTCATCAATCGGTTTAGGGACGATGTAGTTCACCCCTGCTGCCATCATTTTATCTCGGGTTTCTTTAAACACGTCAGCGGTACAACCCAAAATAAGAATATCGGATTGCTTTTGCTTCATGGCCCGGATCTCGGTTGTCGCTTCAACCCCATCCATCACGGGCATGTGGTTATCCATCAATATCAAATCAAATTGATGGTTCTGCAGCTTCTCTAACGCCAGTAAGCCGTTATCAACCTGAGTACAATCAAAGCCTCTGTTACTCATAAAGGTTTCAATAATGATGGCATTAATTCGGTTGTCTTCAACAATAAGTGCTTTTAAACCACTATAATCCGCTTTCGTTGCTTCTTTATTCTCAGCTACGCCCGGAGTACAGGTTTCCATTTCTAAAAATATCTCGAAACGGCTCCCTATGCCCACCTCACTTGCAAGAACAACTTGGCCATTCATTAACTCACAAATCTGTTTAACGATGGCGAGACCTAGCCCTGTGCCGCCAAAACGGCGGGTTGTTGAAGATTCTGCCTGCTCAAACGGTTTAAATATCTTGTCCTGCGCCTCTGGCTCAATACCAATCCCTGTATCGGTCACCACAATACATAAGTAATTGCGGCTGCTTTTCTGCTGTTCTTTAAATTCAACTTCTACATATCCAGTAGAAGTAAACTTAACGGCATTGTTTAGCAGATTAAACAGCACCTGTCGCAAACGCGCTTTATCAGACAAGTACCAACGATTATCAGGAACATCGTTTATGATATTAAACTGCAGACCTTTTTCCGAACAGAGGGTGAAATAGATGCTGTTGATGCTGCCAATAATTGACTCAAGGGCGAACGCTTCTTTTTCTAGTTCTAAATGGCCTTGTTCAATTTTTGAAAAGTCCAAGATCTCATTGAGCAATGTCATCATATGCTCGCCAGAATCATAAAGCGTTTTTAAATGCTTACGCTGCTCATCATTCAAACCGGTCTTGAGTAGAATTTGTGCCGTACCAAGAACGCCATTCATCGGCGTACGAATCTCATGTGATAGCGTGGCTAAGAACGCGGTTTTGGCTCTGGTTGAAGCTTGTGCCAGTTTCCTTTCTTGCTCTAGGTAAATGGTTTTTTGGTTAAACGTATGGATGAGATGCTGGATTTCATCTTGGCTCTGATAATTAATATCAATGGGGCCACTTTCTTTTGAATCTCCGACCTTTTTTGCGATCAATACAATGGGCCCGATAAGGAAGCGGTTAATTAGGAAATACCCCATCATTACGCATGCGAGCATAATCGGAATAATCGATGCCTCCACCTTACTCACTAGGCCAAAAACTTGCTCTTTAATCAATTGTTTTGCATTAACAACATCAATGCTCCAATTGAAATCACCAAATTGATTTTGACTGATGTAAATCTCTTTCATAATTTGAAAGTCGTATTCGGTAATAACCTCACCATAGCTGTCTCTAAGTACCACGCCAATGCCGCTTTTCTCTGCTTGAGTCTTAACGAATTCGATAAATGAAGTAAGAGACACATCGACAGTAGCCACTCCGGCAAATTGTTGTTCGACAAAATAAGGGGCTGAAGCGGTAATCATTTGCACATGAGTAAATGGGTCGATATAAACCTGAGACCAAAATACTCCACCCGCAGGAAGCTTTGCGGCTCTAGCGTACCAATCTTCTTGATCGTAACCTCCAGACTCAGGGTTATCCCACGAATAGACTCGCTCGAGAACACCATCACTCGCGCAATTTAGGAAAAGGCTTTTATAAGGCACCTGCGCATCAACGGAATAAGGTGCTGGCCATAGCCCTCCACTCACAGTAACGCCTTTCACTGACGAAAATAGCGAAAAAAGCATCGTGCTTTGTATGGCTTGTGGCTCACCCGTTGCACCGATAGCAACGATACTATCGAGTAAATTTAACGCGCCAGTGAGCGGCATTTCAATTTGTGATGAAATGACTTGAGTGCGTAGATCCAAGTTACGTTCAAGTTGCTCCCTTACAGGAGGTTCAACTACGAAATAACTAACAGAGCCAACCGTTGCCAACACTAATGCCAAATAGATTGCTAGAGCAAAAATGCTTTTTCTTTTTAATGAAGATTTAATCTGCATAAATTATTGAATTTTTGTCGTTTATAAAAAAATTATAGCTAATATTGAGTCTCTTCAACCTTTTTCTGTATTTACATGGCTGTTACTATAGGTCCTATCGTGTTTTTAACGTTTTAGCGGTGACCCATTTGACACTACAAGAGCTTTTATCCCTACCGGAGTTAGAAGACAAACTAATCAATGAAGCCAAGACTCGTGGCTTTGTTACTGCCATGGCTTCTGCTCCAAATATCTTACCGCCTGAAGAATGGCTACCCTTTCTTTGGGGTGGTGAAGAAGTTGCACCATTCTCAAATGGTGAACAACTGGAGTGTTATATTGAGCATGTGATTGCGATGTGGAATGAGTATCGTCCTGCATTGTTAAATAACGCATGGTTATGGCCAGAACATTGCGCTCTAGATGAAGCAGAAATTGTAAACCAAGCTGCTCGTGACTTCTGTGAAGGCCTACTGCAAGGTTGGCAGTTATCCCGTGATGACTGGGAAACGATCATGCCAAGCGAAAGTGAAGATAACGCGCTATTGGGCGGCGTATTGCTCTCCCTGAGCATGCTTTACGATCCTGAAACCTCTATTGCGACTCTTGCTGACCAAGGCATTGAGGGACTTGAGCAATTTGAAGAGATCTACAACGCTATCCCGACCATGTTATGTGGCCTAACGATGCGTGGTTTTCAGTTAGCTCAAGACCAATAACGTCATTGATGGGGCATTCACTACGATTGCCCCTAGTTTCCTTTCAGCGGCTATATCCCTACCAAACCAATACTTTAAATCACACCTTAAATCACACCTTTACGACTCGTTTGTTTGGCACTGGTTCCAATCAAAATGCGCTATCCGTTCATCTGAAATATAAAATAGCTTACTACCCGGTAGAATTTCTGTTTCTAAATCCGGATTTAAATGAATCGTTTGTTCGTTTTGCACCGCAATTAACGTCGCTTGATAGTGTTTTTTCATAAATAAAAACACCATTTCTACTTGGCGGGAAGATTCAGAGTTAGGATAAATCGTACTGTATTGGGTCATGCCCCGAGTGGATGCCAACAATTCTTGATGAAGAGCACTCGAACCTGGATCCACAGCCGCTTTTGCCAACATCTCAGCGCCCACAGCAGGAATACACTCGGCATTAGGGCAATGCTTGTTCAATAACGTGCTTAGCGCTTCATCTTTAAAGTAGGCCACCAAGTGGGCGTCAGGGTTAATACTGGTACAGTACAGAGAAGCCGACAAGGTGACGTCATCTTCTAAATTATCGACAATTATGCAGCTCGCGCTGGCGATTTTCGCATTCGACATCTCTTGACTGTCGGTATAACTGGTCACTTTCACGAATTCAATTTCACCGGGTAGCGGATTCTCAATATCCGAACGACTGCACAACACGATAGGTCTGACTCCATCTTCTTCATGCTGTAACATACGAATGAGATGCATCGTACGCTGACCATTCCATCCTAGCAGTAATATATGATTTTCCACTCTGACCTTCCTTTTCCCTAAAATTCCTGCACGCCAATAATCCACTAAACTTGCGGCTAACTGCCCTAAAATTGCAGCGAATAAAGCCAAACCACCGGGAATCACAAACAAGACAATAACCCATTGCCCCAAAGGTGTTTGTGGTGAGAAATCCCCATATCCAACGGTAGAAGCTGTCACCATTAAATAGTAAATGAACGTTGAAAAATCACGAGTTAACTCAGTTTCCCCTGCGAGAGCCAGTAACACCCAGCTCAACAGGACGTAAATAATAAACAGCACCAACAAGTTTCGATTACTTAACCGAAACAAGCGCGTGTGTATCCATTTCCTCATGTACAGCCAAATCGCCATCACATTCCCTTGCCTATCTACCCGTGAACATTTCATTTCTTATTTGGAATTATAATGAAT
Source organism: Vibrio sinensis (assembly GCF_003605645.1). Classification (GTDB taxonomy): domain Bacteria; phylum Pseudomonadota; class Gammaproteobacteria; order Enterobacterales; family Vibrionaceae; genus Vibrio; species Vibrio sinensis. Next base: position 145,792 of record NZ_QVMU01000003.1, read on the forward strand.
CGTTGACGTTTTCGCCGTGAGATGACGCACTTAACGCTTTTTACCTCATTGGTGAACTCATTGATGAACTCAACGATGACATTTGATGTAGCGATGGTTGTAGCAGTTGTGGTCGTAGTGGTTGTAGTGATAGTGGTGGTTGCTGCAAATATCTTAGATTCTGGGCATAAAAAAACCGACTCAATAAGCCGGTTTTGATTCAAACTCAATATAAGTGATTATGCGTTACCTTTCACTTTTAGGTTAAGCTGCTCTGCAAAATCAAGCATACGATTTAGCGGAATAAGAGACTTAACGCGAGTCGCTTCATCAACAAAAATCTCATGAGTCTCACCGCCTTCGCTTAGTGCAGCTTCAATCGCTTTAAGACCATTCATCGCCATCCAAGGACAATGGGCACAGCTACGGCAAGTCGCACCAGCACCCGCTGTTGGCGCTTCAATCAGCTCTTTTTCTGGAACCAGTTGTTGCATCTTAAAGAAGATGCCTTTGTCCGTCGCCACGATCATTTTCGACTGTGGTAATTCTTTAGCCGCTTTGATCAGTTGGCTTGTTGAACCAACGGCATCAGCTAACTCAACAACACTCGCTGGAGATTCAGGGTGTACCAAAATGGCAGCGTCAGGGAAAACAGCTTTCATTTTACGCAGTGCGTCAGCTGAAAACTCGTCATGTACAATACACTCACCTTGCCAAAGCAGCATATCAGCACCGGTTTTATTGGCAATGTAAGAACCTAGGTGGCGATCTGGCCCCCAAATGATTGGCTTATCTTCTGCGTCAAGGTGTTCAACGATTTCTAACGCAATACTTGAAGTCACAACCCAATCAGCGCGCGCTTTAACTGCCGCTGAAGTATTGGCATAAACCACTACTGTATGATCAGGGTGCGCATCACAAAACTCAGTGAACTTGTCTACAGGGCAACCAAGATCTAACGAACACTCTGCTTCTAACGTTGGCATTAGAATGCGTTTTTCTGGAGTTAGAATCTTTGCAGACTCTCCCATAAAGCGCACGCCAGCAATAATCAAAGTGCTAGCAGGATGACGGTTACCAAATTTGGCCATTTCCAATGAGTCACCTACAAATCCGCCCGTTTCTTCTGCTAATGCTTGGATTTCAGGGTCAGTGTAATAGTGAGCGATCAAAACAGCGTCTTTTTCTTCTAACAAAGTTTTGATATTAGCGATGTGCGCCAGCTTTTGCTCTGGTGTCAACTGTGCTGGTTTTGGAGGAAAAGGGTATACGGTTTCTATAGTATCTAAAATGTGACTCATTGCTCTTGCTCTACGCAATTTCCATTAATCCGAGCATTGTAACTCCGATCGAGTTCGGGAATCAAAGAGGATTGTCAGCATTGTGCTATGGAGTGTGGAATTTGATGCTTATCGCATTTCAAACCCTATATTTCTGATCGTTTATTTTATACATAAAAAAGAGGCACCGAAGTGCCTCTTTATCAATTTACGTTTGAGAGTATGCTTACTTCAAACGCTCTTGCGCTTGCTTAGCAGAAGCACTATTTGGGTATTCAGACACAACTTGTTGGTAATACTTATTCGCTTGTTCAGCGTTGTTATTACGTAAAGCAATGTCGCCCAGCTTCATCAAAGCATCAGCACGTTTATTCGAATCTTTATACGAGACAACCGCAGCAAAACTCTTCACTGCATCCTTATCTTGTTTCTTAGCAAAATAAAGTTGGCCTAACCAATAATGCGAGTTTGGCGTGAAGCTAGAATCGGGATAATCGGTTTGAAATTGCTTAAATGCAGCAATAGCACCGGTGTAATCACGTTTCTTGAGGATCAAATCCACCGCATTTTGATAAGCAGTTTGCTCATCAGCATTGGCGCTAAATGTTCCTTTGCCTTTTGCTGGCGCTTGCTCTTCAACCTGCGCCACTGGAGCGACTGGCTGTGAGCGAACCTTATCTAACTCAATAAACAGCTCTCTTTGACGCTGCAACATCTGCTGCATGTCATAACTATTTTTTTCAAGCTGACCACGTAGTTCGTTGATCTCTAACGCCATCTCATCGATTCGTTGTTGCATCTGCAACTGAAGTCGATTGCGATTTTCCAACAAACGTTCTAAACGCTGTACGTCTGATTCATTTGCACGCGATGTCGCTGATGAGTTACTGCCGCCAATATCCAATACTGGGGCGGGAGCAGCAACGGCAACGTTTACTGCTCCTGCGAGTAACGTAAGCGAAATAACGCGCTTTAAGTTACCTAACATGAGGTCATTCCTCGATTAGTAAACGAGTACCGCACGGCGGTTTTTCGCGTATACATCTTCGCCTTGACCAAGCAGAAGCGGTTTCTCTTCACCGTAGCTAACGATAGAGATTTGGTCAGCTTGAACACCTAGTGCTTGAATGTAGCTTGATACTGCTTGTGCACGGCGCTCACCTAGTGCGATGTTGTACTCTGGAGTACCACGCTCATCTGCATGGCCTTCAATCGTTACTTTCATTGCAGGGTTTTGGCTTAGGTAAGCCGCGTGTGCTGCTAGAATTTCTTCGTAATCGCCAGCAATTGACGCATTGTCAAACGCAAAGTAAATCGTTTGAGATTCACGTAGCGCTTGCTCTTTTAGTTCTTGCTCTGTCAACTGACCAGTACCTTCGATAGTCGATACAACGGTAGTATCAACAACATTCTCGGTACCTGACGTTGTTTGGTTAGTTTCAGAACCTGTTGTATTTGCAGCATCGTCGCTAGAACTACATGCCGTCATCGCCATAACAGGTAGCGCGATCATTAGTCCCTTAAGAATTTTGTTGAGTTGCATTATTATTTTTCCTTCAATTTAAATAGTTGCCAGTTACAAAAATGGTGACCATGCTGGTGCACGAACGCGACCATTTGTTGCTGGTAATCGAGCTTTAAAACGACCATCGATAGAGACCATCGACAGTACGTTATTTTTGTTATACATAGAGCTGTAAATGACCATGCTGCCATTCGGCGCGATGCTTGGTGATTCATCAAGTAAAGTTTTCGTCAGTATCTGTACAGCACCGGTTTCAAGATCTTGTTTCGCCAGATTAAAACCAGAATTACTTCGATTTACCATCACTAAGAAGCGGCCATCTGGTGTGATTTGTCCACCTAGGTTTTGGCTCCCTTGCCACGTCAGTCTATTCGTTGCTCCATCAGCCAAATTTACTTGATAAATCTGAGGTTTACCACCTCGATCCGATGTAAAGATCAGCGACTTACCATCTGGATTCCAAAATGGTTCAGTATTGTTTGAGCGGCCTCGGGTAATTTGTGTCAACTTACGAGAAGCAAGATCCAATGTATAGACTTGCAGCGTACCTGTTTTAGAAAGCACCAATGCTAATGTCTTGCCATCTGGAGAGAATTTTGGCGCACCATTATGACGTGGATACGAAGTCACTTTCTCACGTTCACCGGTGTAAATATTCATGATGAAAATTTCAGCTTGGCCGTTTTGAAAACTCACGTAAGCCAGTTTTTTACCATCAGGAGACCATGCTGGAGACATCAATGGTTGCTTAGAACGTAAAACTAAACGCTCGTTATAACCATCATAATCGGCAACGCGCAGTTGGTATGGGTAGCTGTCTTTATCGGTAACCACAACGTAAGCAATACGAGTCAAAAATGCCCCGCGCTCACCCGTTAACTCTTCATACACAAGATCAGAAATGCGATGAGCATATTCACGCAAACGCTCACCACTGACTGTGGCGCGTTTATTGAACAAGACGTAATCTTTTGATGATACTAATTGGCCATCACCGCTTAGCGATTGATTGTGACCTTGAGTTAACTGACCGCGTACCACATCAACCAATTGATAGTTGATAATGTAGTTGCCCGTTGCATCCTGGGTAATTGAGCCCGTTAACAATGCGTCTACGCCTAGATTAATCCAAGCATCGAAATTGACTTCCGATTCATTGTAAGGGGTTTGTGGCATTTTATTGGTCGCCACTGGGCTAAATTTACCACTGCGTTGTAAGTCAGAAGCAATCACGGCTGACACATCGTGTGGCAATGGTTTTGGCCCATCCCATTTAAAAGGAACAATGCCAATTGGGCGCGCTGAGTCAACACCGTCGGTAATGACTAGCTCTAGTGCGGCGTTTGCCACTTGAAATGAGCTCGCGATAACGAGCATCCATCCGAATATTAGTCGCTTTAACACAAGCATTTCCTTATTACTCAGGTTCTACTGTTAAATTGATGTTTTTCAACTGATTGACGACATCTTGCTCGCTCGGTAGCGGAAAAGTCCCCACTTGAGCCACAGCACGTTTTGTCGCTGCACATAAACGGCTATCGCCATTCAATACGCTTAAATTGCCAACTATCGCTCCTGATCCTGTTGGGATCAGTCGTAAATTGACTTTACACGACTTTCCCCGAAAGGCGTCTTCTAATAGTAAATTTTGCTGTATTAACTGAGTATAAATCGCTCCGTAACGATCAACTTCACTCGCAACATGTTGCGAACGCGCTGAACTGTTTTGTTCTGATTCAGTTTCTAGGCCTGCAAAAATATCATTCAGTGCCGCTTCTTGTTGTTTACGTTCTTGCTCAAGACGCTTCAATCGTTCTTGCTCTTTACGTGCTTTTTCAGCGGCCTCTTTAGCGGCTTTTTCTTTAGCAATTCGCTGTTGTTCCGCTTTTTCTGCGGCTTCACGTTCGCGTTTTGCTTTTTCTTGCGCTTCTTTGGCTGCTTTTTCACGTTCAAGACGTTGTTGCTCAGCTTTCGCAGCAGCCGCTTCTTTGGCAATACGCTCTTGCTCTGCCTTGGCAACCGCTGCTTCTTTCGCTAAACGTTGTTTCTCAGCTTTACGTACAGCTTCTTCTTTGGTCTTGCGCTCTTTCTCAAGTTGCTCGGCACGTTGTTTTTCTTTACGTGAACGTTCTTCCTCAGCTTGGCGTTGTTTTTCTTTTTCAACGCGGCGCTTTTCAGCTTCTCGGGTTGCTTTCGCTTCCTTCACTTGCTGCTCTTTCAGTTTACGAATACGCTCTTCTTCAATCTTACGATTTTTCTCAAGCAATTCACTTTCACGTCTGAGCTTATCAAGGCGAGACTGTTCTTTTTTAGACGCCTCTTCTCTTTGGCTGCGAATTTGCTGAGCTTGCTGTTTAACTAACGCAGGATCAATCACAACAGCTTGCACCATTCGCCCGCTTGGCTTTGGTTCTGACATTGTGAAGTCCGTACCAAATAAGAGTGCGGCAATCAAAACGGCATGCATAGAAAAGGAAATAACCAGAGGCTTGGTATAGCTCTGCTTTTTAGATTTCTTATCTCTCATCAAGCAATTACATCTCTTCCTTGATATCCGTTAGCAATCCAACTTTAGGAATGCCAGCGCTATTCAATGCATCCAACACCAACACAACTTCTGCATAAGGCGTTGCCGCATCACCACCCACCGCGACAGGAGAATTCGGTTTTAACGATAATTCCGCTTTTACTCTGACGATAATGTCTTGCAGTGACAAACCACGTTGCATCTCTTCATCGTTCACACTTAAGCCGAGGTTACCTGCCTTGTCGATTTCCACGATAATAAAACTAGCGTCACTGTCGCCAGCCATTTCTTGGCTGCTTTGTGCGGTCGAAGTCTGAGGCAATTCCACCTCAACCCCTTGAGTCACAAATGGCGACGTCACCATAAAAATGATCAACAGCACGAGCATAACGTCGATATAAGGTACGACGTTAATTTCGGCGGTCATTTTTCGTTTTTTTCGCTGATATCCCGACATGACTTACTCCCTGCCTGACATCGCTTGGCGGTGCAAAATGCTGTGGAACTCTTCAGAAAACGTTGCATAGCTATGTTCAAGCTTGCCCACTTTATTACTAAAACGGTTATAAGCCATTACGGCTGGAATTGCCGCAAACAAACCCATCGCGGTTGCGATCAGTGCTTCTGCAATACCCGGTGCTACCATCGCTAGCGTTGCTTGCTTAACTTCACCTAGAGCAATAAAGGCATGCATAATGCCCCATACGGTACCAAATAGGCCGATATATGGCGTAATCGAACCAACGGTCGCAAGGAAAGGTAGGTTTGTTTCTAGTTCATCAACTTCACGCGCAACGGCAACACGCATAGCGCGGCCCGTACCTTCCATAATGAAATCTGGTGATGTTGCATTGGATTTACTCAATCGAGCAAACTCGGTAAAACCAGAATAGAAAATCTCTTCGGTACCCGAGAGTTCATCTTTACGTTTTTTAACCTCTTGATAAATGATGGAAAGATCGGTGCCCGACCAAAATTTATCCTCAAATCGTTCTGCGTCTTTCGCAGCTTGAGATAGAACTTTGCTGCGCTTGATGATCATCGCCCATGAAGCAATAGACATGCCCATTAGAATCATCATTACTAGCTTTACCAGTAAGCTGGCCTGTAAAAAGAGGTCAAAGAATGAAATATCAGCGCTCACTTGAAGAAAACTCCGTTAATAAGAATTGAGGCATAGCAATTGGCCTCATTTTTACATTGTCGATGCATGCTACCTTAACCATTGCTTTACACAATGTCTTACCATCAGGATTGACGATCACCTGACAGAATGTTAACGAAGCTTTTTTTAGTTCTGCAATGGTGGTTTTAACCAAAAGCTGGTCATCAAGACGAGCTCCTTGCAGAAAATCAATATCCATGTGTCGGACTACAAAACCTATCTTTTGTTCCAAAAGACTTTGTTGCGAAACATTAATAGAACGCAAGAGTTCGGTTCGAGCCCTTTCAAAAAACTTTAAATAGTTGGAATGGTAAACAACGCCACCGGCGTCGGTGTCTTCATAATAAACCGTGATCGGCCATTCAAACGTGTCAGATGTGGTTTGCACTACAGAACCCAAGAATACTGAGACTAAACGCTTACTATAACGCAACTCGTCCCAGAATGTGCAAGTGCTATTAAGTGTTTTCAGAACTTAGACAAAAAAATAGCGCCAGCTCATTACAAGCGGCGCTATTTCGAACAAAGTTAAGATTATTTATTACTCACCAAGCACTTAAGGCACTGATGTTGCCACAGTTACACTAAACGAAGCACGGTAAGATAAATCAAGATAGATAACGAAAAGTAAGGGCTAAACAAACATTGCCAATACCATTTTCTTGGTTTGAACCCAACGCCAAATACCATGCTTGAACAAATGGCCCAGATCATCAAGGGTGCAATCACCATATTAAATCCACCAATTGCTTCTGCATATGCATGTGGGTCCCACATCACCATAACAACATGGTAAAAACCAAGAACCAAAGACAAGACTCGCAGTAGAGTCTTATCCATGGGTTCGTGCAGCTTTGTTACTTGCTCAGCAAGTTTACTCACTGTCTTTATCCATCATTTCTGAATGCTCTAACCAAAGAGCGTTGATGATACCGAATGCACAAGCAAGTAGTACACCTAGAATCCATGCGAAATACCACATAGTCATAGCTCCTTAATATAGTGAGTTTTTGTTTTCTTCAATGAATTTGTCATCTAGACGACCGAACATTTTGTAGTATGTCCATGTCGTGTAACCCAGAATAATTGGAACCATAACGAATGCTACACCCGTCATTAGATTCAGCGTCAACTCAGAAGATGTTGCATCCCACATGGTTAAACTATGGCTTGGTTCCAAGCTTGATGGCATAACGAATGGGAACATTGAAAGACCTGCAGTGAAAATCACACCTGCGTTACCTAGGCTTGAGAACAGGAATGCAAAACCACCTTTTTCAAGACGCGATGCCAACACTGTTAATAATGGCATTAGCACACCTAGTGCAGGAGCCGCCCATAATAGTGGGTATTTTTCAAAGTTGTTCATCCAAGCACCAGCTTCAAGAACCACTGTTTTGGTCAAAGGATTTGATGGCGCTGCTGTATCAATCACAGATGTGATGACATAGCCGTCCATACCTTGAACCCAAAAACCTGCTGCTACAAATGTTGCGACTGTTAATAGTCCCATCAATTGAGCCACTGCACGTGCACGCGTGTGAACAGCATCAGAAGTCTTCATTTGTAGCCAAGTTGCACCTTGCATCAGGATCATGAACAGGCTAACCAAACCACAAAGCAGAGCAAATGGGTTTAGTAGACCGAAGAATGAACCATGATAGGTTGGCATCATGAAATCGCTTAGTTGGAATGGAACACCTTGTAATAGGTTACCAAACGCAACACCAAAAATAATTGGTGGAACGAAACCACTGATCGCAATACAGATGTCCCATGTATTACGCCATTGGGTGTTTTCAAGCTTTGAACGGTAATCCAAGCCGATAGGACGCAACCACAACGCTGCAAGCGTAAGGATCATCGCTAGGTAAAAACCTGAGAATGACGTTGCGTACACAAGTGGCCATGCTGCGAATAGCGCACCACCAGCGGTGATTAGCCATACTTGGTTGCCGTCCCAGTGCGGAGCGATTGAGTTAATCATCACTCGACGCTCTGTATCGGTTTTACCGATGATAGGTACTAATGCACCGACACCCATGTCGAAACCGTCGGTGATAGCGAAACCGACTAGTAGCACACCAATGAGTACCCACCAGATGAATCGCAAGATTTCGTAATCAAACATTTTGCTTCTCCTTTTCTTACGCTTCTACTTGGCGACTAACTTTGTCTTCAACAGAGTTAATCTCTTGCTCAAAGTGGTAGCGACCCGTTTTTAGACTACTTGGGCCTTTACGAGCAAATTTCAGCATTAAGTAAACTTCGGCAATTAAGAACACAGTATAAAGCGCAATAATCGCAAATAGTGATGTCCAAATCTCACCCGCCGTCAGTGCTGAAGCAGCAACGTGTACAGGAAGAATTTCACCTACAGCCCATGGCTGACGACCGAATTCAGCGACAAACCAACCCGCTTCAATCGCAATCCAAGGTAGAGGAATACTGAACAAGGCAGCTTTAAGGATCCACTGTTTCTGTTCGATTTTTTGACGACATGTTTGAACGAATGCAGCACCAAATACGAACAACATCAAGAAGCCACACGCAACCATGATACGGAATGACCAGAATAGAGGCCATACGGTTGGAATAGAGTCATCAGCAGCGGCTTGAATTTGATCTTCCGTCGCATCTGTTACTTTATCTGTGTAACGCTTCAATAGCAGACCGTAACCTAAGTCGCCTTTCACTTCGTCAAACGCGTTCATGTTCTCTTGTGATTTCTCACCAGCACGCAGTTTTTCTAGTAAGCCGTAGGCGTACATACCGTTACGGATACGATCAACGTGTTCATCACGTAAATCACGTAGACCGGTTACTTGCTCATCCAATGAACGCGTAGCGATAATACCCATAACAAAAGGAATCTTAAGCGCGTAATCGGTTTCCATTGTTTCTTGGTTCGGAATACCGAACACAGTAAACGCTGCTGGTGCAGGTTCAGTGTGCCATTCTGCTTCAACCGCAGCGAGCTTCACTTTTTGAACTTCACCTAGCTCGTAACCAGATTCATCACCTAGTACGATAACCGATAAAATTGAAGCCATACCGAAAGACGCAGCGATAGCAAACGAACGACGAGCGAACGCAACGTCACGGCCTTTAAGCATGTAGTATGAGCTGATACCAAGAATGAACATGGCACCGGTGGTGTAACCAGAAGCAACGGTGTGAACAAACTTCACTTGAGCAACTGGGTTTAATACAACCTCAGCAAAACTCACCATTTCCATACGCATGGTTTCGAAGTTAAATTCCGCGCCTACTGGGTTTTGCATCCAGCCGTTAGCGACTAAGATCCACAACGCAGAGAAGTTAGAACCCAACGCTACTAACCAAGTCACTGCTAAGTGTTGGCGTTTAGATAGGCGATCCCAACCAAAGAAGAACAAACCGACAAAAGTGGATTCGAGGAAGAAAGCGACTAACGCTTCAATGGCGAGAGGTGCACCAAAAATATCACCTACATAATGCGAGTAATAAGACCAGTTGGTACCGAACTGAAACTCCATGGTTAGGCCAGTAGCCACACCAAGTGCAAAGTTAATACCGAACAGCTTACCCCAGAACTTAGTCATGTCCTTGTAGATTTGCTTGTTGGTCATTACGTACATTGATTCCATGATGGCGAGCAAAAACGCCATACCTAAAGTCAATGGTACGAACAGGAAGTGATACATCGCTGTCAATGCGAATTGAAACCGCGACAGATCAACTATGTCAATCATGATAACTCCTATGTGTCGGCTGAATGACACGCTTTACTTTATTGCTTTTAGCACCGCAAGCGTTGAACTGGCTCAGGGAATGTTTAATAAAAAACATCATATTGTTGCAAATATGTACTGCAATAGTTAGTTAATTGTTAAGCAACAGCTAATATAGCTTAAGCTAATATTACTGGCAAATAGCCTCAGTTTCAAAAGGTTTATTCGAGGAGTTCGCTTTGATTTGCATCAAATTTTTTACGCGATTTTCGACCAAAAAACAGACAAATTGATCTATATCAATTGATAAAGTTTGATTTTGTTACCGGATGGTTACGGTAAATACAGAGATCAGAGGCATGCGGAAACAAGTGCTTAACAAAAACCTTGTTAAATGATGAGATATTGACGTCAAAAAAAGTTAATAAGTGAGGAAATTGTCACAAGATTGCTCACTTCCGAAGAAGCAAGCAATGAAAACTTATTTCTCAATTCCGAAATGGAGATAAGCGCGATCTGTGGCGATACGGCCACGAGGAGTTCGCTGTAAATAGCCTTGCTGAATTAGGTAAGGTTCCAGTACATCTTCGATGGTATCTTTTTCCTCGCCAATCGCCGCAGCCATATTATCAAGGCCAACGGGACCACCAGCAAACTTCTCCATGATGGCAAGTAGAAGTTTTCTGTCCATGTAGTCAAAGCCCTGAGCGTCCACATCAAGCATGTTCAGTGCTTTATCAGCAACATCAGCACAAATATGGCCATCCCCTTTCACTTCTGCATAGTCACGGACTCGGCGTAATAAACGGTTGGCAATTCGAGGGGTACCACGAGCGCGGCGAGCAACTTCCAATGCCCCCTCAGACTCCATCGACAAACCTAAGCAGTTCGCGCTTCGTTGAACGATGTGTTGAAGATCTGGGATCTTGTAATACTCAAGACGCTGAGTAATACCAAAGCGGTCTCGCAATGGCGATGTCAGCGAGCCGGCACGAGTTGTTGCACCAATCAAGGTAAACGGAGGCAAATCAATCTTAATTGAGCGAGCGGCGGGCCCCTCACCAATCATGATATCAAGCTGATAGTCTTCCATCGCTGGATATAAGATCTCTTCAACCATAGGGCTTAGACGATGGATCTCATCGATAAAGAGCACATCATTTTCTTCAAGGTTAGTCAGCAAAGCAGCGAGATCACCCGCTTTTTCGAGCACAGGACCTGAAGTGGTACGAATGTTCACACCCATTTCATTGGCAACAATATTTGCCAGAGTGGTTTTACCCAACCCTGGAGGGCCAAAAATCAAAAGGTGATCAAGAGGTTCTTGACGCAATTTTGCCGCTTGGATGAAGATCTCCATTTGGCTGCGTACATGGTCTTGGCCTTGATAATCTTCAAGTAGCTTAGGGCGAATTGCACGGTCGACAACGTCTTCATCGCGAAAAACCGGACTATCTGGAGCAATTAAGCGATCAGCTTCAATCATATAAGATGTTCCTTTTACGCTTTACTCAGTTAGACCATTGACTTCAAGGCATCACGAATCAGCTCTTCGCTGGTCATGCCAGGTTTCACGATTTGAGCGACGATTTTAGAAGCTTGGGTTGGTTTATAGCCTAAAGATAGCAATGCGCTAATCGCTTCTTCTTCCGCATTGCTTTGCGGCGCTGCTGAGCCGTTATCAGTAGGCGCAGCATCGGTAAATGGAGTAAAGAGATCCCCTGCACTCCACCCTTTCAAACGATCTTTCATCTCAACAACTAGACGTTCAGCGGTTTTCTTACCGACACCAGGCAGTTTGACCAAGGTTGAAATATCTTCACGTTCAACACTCGCGACAAATTGAGTCGCGGTCATGCCAGACAAGATACCCAGACCTAATTTAGGTCCAACACCATTGGCTTTAATGACTTCACGGAACAAAGCACGCTCTTTCACCGTGTTAAATCCATACAATAATTGAGCATCTTCACGCACCACAAAATGCGTGTAAATAATCGCTTCTTCGCCTACGTTGGGTAACTCATAAAAGCAACTCATTGGCATTTGAACTTCATAGCCAATGCCATTCACTTCAATAAGGAGTTCTGGGGGTTGTTTTTCTAGCAGAATGCCACGTAGACGTCCAATCACTGGATAGTACCTAAATTAGTCGGAGATTATTGCTGAATAATAATAAAGAACTGGATGGATAGCCAGTAAAAGTCGCCATTAGAGACAGGGAAATCACAAAGGGCGAACTTCGCAACTTTAACGATAACGGCCACGTCGAGCGCTGGTCGCTTTGCCTGCAAGGGCGACAAGAGTTTTATTGGTGTTGGCATGACAAATAGCCACGCCCAGCGCGTCAGCGGCATCAGCTTGAGGTTTGGCTGGTAATTTCAACATCTGCTGCACCATATGCTGTACTTGCGCTTTATCGGCGGCACCTGTGCCAACCACAGCTTGTTTAATTAATCTCGCGGCGTATTCATACACTGGCAGATCAGCATTCACTGCCGCTACTATCGCACTCCCTCTCGCTTGGCCTAGCTTTAACGCCGAATCCGCATTACGGGCCATGAATACCTGTTCAATCGCAAACTCATCAGGTTGAAACTGAGTTATGATTTCTGTTACGCCAGCGTAAATCTGCTTTAATCGCCCCGGCAGTTCTTTCTCTGACATGCGGATACAACCGCTGCCTAAATACTGTAACTGGCGACCATTCTGACGGATAACACCATAACCGGTAATCCGAGATCCAGGGTCGATGCCCAAGATAATTGACATAATTTCGTATCTGACTTCCTAAACTTGGCCGCCATCATATAGTAGCGACTGATAATTGGCGAGCTTAAGCCCACCGCTTAATTCGTTGCGCTCACAGTCTAATCTATCTCTATTGCTCACTGAGTAAGTAGTGTTCTAACCGACGGTAATGATCGCCCGACTAGAGAGTCCCGTCTCCAAGCCAATTTCTATCGCTTGAGTCAACTCATGATTAAGCTTTTCCCCTGACCAATAATCAAACCAATCGACAGGATGAGCAGCAGTTAACGTGACATCTCTCGCCGGTTGCTGGTAGTTAAAAATACAGTGGAGATCATTAGATGCGGTTAAACGCAGAAATGCATGATTTAGATTTAATGACGAAAATTTACTTGTCTCTTGGTTGTATTTTTGTCTCACCAAGAGCTTTTCTAGGCTGAGTTTGGCAAAAGACGTTAATTCCATCAGCGGATCCCCTGAGAGCAAAACACCACCTGAGGCTAATAATACGTCACGATGGAACTCATAGTATTTACGTTCCGTTGCTTGATTTGGCAAAGAAACCAAGGTGGCGCTATCTGGATCAATCATCCACAGTCTATTGTGTTGCCAACTGCGGAGAAATATCTCTTTCGCTGTCTGCTCAAAGCGACGTTCATCTCGCATTACATCATCTGAAATACGCATTATGTCGACCAAGCCTAACGAGGGCCATAATGGCGCATGGCTGGCTAGCAGAAGCGCATCACCTGCACCCTGAGCAATGGCTTTAAGGCCAAGTCGATAAGCTTGTATTCCCGTTATTCCACTTTGAAACCTCTCCCCTTTCAAAGCGCCCCAGTAGCAGGCATTGAGCTTAAAAAGTTCAACACCCCACTCTTCTCGCATGACACGGATAAAACGCGTCAGGTGCTCTTGTACTTCCGTATTGGAGGTATCTAACACATACCAAGGCGTGTTTCGCCACCCCGCATAAGTGACATCTTCCGCTCTTAGTAAGCGAGCGTTCACATCACGAACAAACCATTCTGGGTGCGACTGGAAAATCTGTGATTCACTTTGCGCAATAAAGGGCGAGACACCCACGGCCGGTTTCTTGCCCATCTGTTTGATTTGCTCAATAGTGGTTCTAATACCCTCGATACCTTTAACATCAGACTCCTCTCGGCCATCTCGATCATTTTGGGCGCAATCAGTTTCTTGGATATCTTGCGTATATTGGGTATCTCGACCATAACAGGGCGCGGTAAGCAGCCAGTCACCCATCGCAGCTTGGTAACCATCATCAATCAGCACATATTCTAACGAGTCATTCAAACGACTCATCACCCTAAGGTTCTGGGCGATTTTATCTTGAGTAATATCGTCGTTATACACATGCCATGAAGACCAACCAGCGGGAATCCGTGCTTCTAGGGCCAGTTTCTTAGGGTGATGAATCTCAATGAGGTCTGCATATCGCTGCCATAGTTGGTTTAGATTGCGCCCTTTCAAAACGGTTACTGATTCAAGAATCGTCGTCGCCCAATCCTGAGGACAAGTATCTTCACCATCAAGATAAGCCATCAATCGAGATCGCCCATCACTCAGGTCCAGTTCAAAATAACCAGCGAAACGATGGCAAGAGGTAAAGCCAAACAAAGTGAAACCAAGAGAGTCTGAAATAACTAAATAATTATAAAAACGCTTCGGTGCATTGGAGGAATATATCCGATAACTGGGGCTATTATCCGCGAATCGGCCAACATCGACAGGCGTTAACGGAGTGCCTAACGTCTGGGAAAGCATTTGGTAGCCATCACCATAAAGGTAGGCTTCGTGCTCGAAATCATAATCTATGTCAAACAGTGGATATTGCTGAGGGATCGGGTCGTTAGCTAAGCCTCGATAACAAAAACGCACTTCATCATTGTCGGGACTAGTCTGGATTGAAAGCTGGCTAGCGTCGAAGTGGAGTTCAACACGACAAGCGAGCGAAATGGTTGATAACATTAAATACTTCCAACGTGGCTTTCGTGTAGCAAGTATTACAGCATCGGTATTTTACAATGTCTATTGGCTAACGATATCAATCCGCAACATGGCTCACAAACTCATGGTTTGGTCGAAAGTTGGGTGAGAAAGATCGATGAATAGATAGATAAAATTTTCGAGAATTCGAACGCGGAGCGCGGAGCAATATAAAAATGAAAAAGATAAAAATGAAAGAGCCCTCATTCCCAAGGGCTAAAATGGCAGTGGATTATGCACCAAGCTTCCTGCTTGAAAAGAAAAGGTCTGCCGAGGCAGACCTTAATAATCTAAAATCTATATTAGGATTTATTAGAAATCGTAAGCTAGTTTAGCGAATACTGCTAGGTCGTCGTCTTGGTTGTCAGAAAGATCAACTTGAACGTCCATTAGGTAAGCAAGTTTGTTAGTGATTTGGTAAGAACCACCGAAGTTAACTGCTTCTTTGTCTTCGTTGTCTTTGTAACCACCAGCTAGGTATAGGTCACCTAGAGTGTAGCCAGCAGATACGTAGATTAGGTCAGCATCAGTACCGTTAAACGCTTCTTCGTTTGAGTAGTTAGCACCGATAGTTAGTTGACCAAATGTAACTGTACCGTTGATTAGGTATAGTTGCTCAACATCTTCAACGCTTGCTGCATTTTTGTCATCGTTGTTTTCGTAACCAGCGTTCACAGAGAACATTTCGTTCGCAAAACCAACGTAACCGTTGAAACCTTTTTGACCAGTTGCGTCTGCGTTACGGTCGCCGTAGTAAGTTACACCGTATTTGAAGCCTTCTTGTACGCCTTCAAATTTAACAAATTGACGTACGTCAGATGCGTCGTTTGCAGAAGCACCGTACTCGATTGTTTGGTCAGAAGCGCCATCAACTGCATCTAGTGCAGAGTCACCTACGTAACCGATAGAAGCCACGCCGAAACCAGTTTTGTAACCAACCCAAGTATCGATAACAGTGAATTTAGCATCCATAGAAGAGTAATCTTCTGCTAGGTCAAACTCAGTTGCGAACTGACCAAGTACGTTGCCTTTTTGGTAGTTAACGAAAAGGTCAAAACCAGTAACATTGTAGTTGTGGAATTCTTCTTTTTCGCCTGCTGCATCAACACGACCTTCTTTGTATTCACCACCGACTGCAACTTGGCCGCCAACAGAGAACTCTTCGCCAGAAAGGATTAGATCGATGATAGATTCGCGAGCGCGCTCTGAAGCTGATTGGTTAGTTACGTCTGCTGCCACTGCTGTGCCAGCTGCAAGAGTAAGTGCAAGTGCAATTGCTGTCTTTTTCATTTTTATAATTCCTAATAGATTTTTATTTATGAGCGAGAGTACGGGTCGTCCATTTGCTCTGTAGGCAAAACTATTCGGAGAACCAATATTACACAAATAAAAAAATCAAAAGAAACCTAAAAGCAAACCCCATCAAGACCGTGATTTTTCTAAAAATAACTAAAAATAGTACATATTTGCGGCATTTCAAGTCAATTTAAGCGAGCTTGCTCACAAAAAAACCTAAAGTTCAAACATTTCAATAAAGACAGAGCTTTTTTTATTTAGTTCCATGAATGAGTAAATTATTTGATTGAGTTAACAAAAACGAATCGTCCGCCAAACAGCTATCTAGCTCGCTTTTTACTCAATAAATATTTTGCTTTAGTGTATCCCCGTTAGGCGCTCCCGACATTAGACCTTTCTTGAGCAATTCATCACCAGAAGCGATTCAATTCACTGCGCATTTTTGCTAAATAAGTTAAGCATTCTCTTGTATATCAAGGCCTGCGCTAGGGTGGATCTGTGTAAATCATTGCCGTCAGTATCCACTCATCTTAGCGTCCCTCATTCCCTATTCTGTTCTAGTCACTCTAGTCTATCGTGGGTCATAATTACTGCGGTGCTAGATTCAAATTAGATTGATTCTGTCGATGATGTTGAGCCGTTCTAGTTAAGCGAAACAGCGAAGAAAATCAGAGCAAATAACCGAAACTCCGCCTCAATCTAAAAGAGGCAACAATAGAAGTTTTGATAGGGTGTGATGAGTGTTACAGCGTACTTTTTCGCTGATCAGTATTTTTCGTTTATCAGTAGTAGCGAGTAAGAATGGACATGCCAGCATATTCTCGAAGATGTAGGATTGTATGTGGCCAGGTTTCGCTAGCTGCTACAGTATGCTCGCTCTCACAGTTAGAACGATACCTGATAGCTAGGTAATAGATGAAGAGAAGAATGAGAGCGATAGAGAGGTATACAGAAGATAATAAACAGAAAGGGAAACAGGTAACAACGTCACGTCGTAGAGAACTCCTTGGTGTGATAGGGACATTAACCACATCAGTTAAATCGACAATTTCGCGAATATAAGCCTATTGTCAGCCATTTTAACTCGCATCAAAGACTAAAACACTCAGCGATTAAAGCTGCAGTTTAATACTTATCTAATGACGTCAATATACCGCTATCTATATTGGAAGTATGGTTTGAAACATATTCTGGGATCCCGAGGATTTCTCAGTATAACCTACATAAAATCGTGACAAAAAAATACCAGCACTAAGGCTGGTATTTTTAAATCATCGTTATACGAGATTAAGCAACTTCGATTGGACCACCGAATGAAGTTACTGGTGGAACTTTACCAGTGAACTTCTCGAAATCTACGATACAAGTATTCGCAGATGTCGCCTGAGCAAGCTCGGAAGAGCCAATATCCAATGTTAGTGTGTTTGGATCGCCGTAAGTACAGATTGCACCGATTTTTTCGTTTAGTGGGCCGTACCAAGCACCCTCTTCAATACGAATAACACCACGAGGGTAGCTATCAGTTAATACTGCACCCGCCATCAACTGACCACGGTCGTTGAACACGCGTACCAAGTCACCCGCTTTAATGCCTTTTTCTTTAGCATCAATTGGGTTGATGTAAACCGGCTCACGACCTTGAACTGTGTAAGTCGCACGGAATTCATCAGATTCACACATTTGAGAGTGTAAACGCTTGTCTGGGTGGCAAGATTGCAACCAGAACGGGTGTTTCTCAGAACCAGGACCACCGTGTGAACGTTCTGTCTTTTCAAACCACATTGGGTGTTCTTGACAGTGTTCGTAACCGTAACGACCAATCTTACGAGAAGTGATCTCGATAAAGCCTGATGGTGTACCTAGTGGGTTGATTTCTGGATCTTGACGGAAATCAGCGTGGCGAACCCAAGGCTTACCTTCACCGAAATCAAGAACACTCTGTTCCCAGAATTCAGCAAATTCTGGCATTTCAAACTTACCAGTGTTCGCTGCTTTACAATCATTGTATAGGCTTTGGATCCACTCCATTTCGCTCATACCACGAGTGTATTCGTCACGACGGCCAAAGCGTTGAGTTAACTCACTCATAATTTGGAAGTCAGTCTTAGACTGGAACATTGGGTCAACTAGGCGGTGCATTGCAACCAAGCCTTTGTTTGAGTATGAACCGTATACGTCGATATCGTTACGTTCCCACTGAGTACATGCTGGTAGCACGATATCAGAGAAACGACACGTTGCAGTCCAAGCAAACTCAATCGTTACTACCGTTTGAAGCTTCATAAATGCTTTCTTCATACGGTTACGATCTTGGTGGTGATGCCAAGGGTTACAACCTGAGATGATCATCATCTTAAAGTCAGGAAGTTTAACTTTGCCACCGTTGTAACGGATCTCTTTTCCTGGCTCAAGTAGACAGTCGATCCAACGCGCAACAGGAATGGTGCGGCTGTAACCGTTAAAGTCGTTGTTATCCCACTTCGGCTTAGAACCTGTGTCCAAGTTACGAGGGAAACCACCAGGACCAGCGAAACCAGTCGATGGAACACCGATACTTGAGTAGTGGTGACCGTAAGAGATACCACCACCTGGTAGACCAATTTGGCCAACCATTGCTGCAACTACTGCTGCTGCCCAGTATGGTTGCTCACCGTGTTCTTGACGTTGGATACACCAACCCATCAAGATCTGTGTGCGACCGTTTACTAGCATGCGAGCAAATTCGCGGATCTTGTCAGCTTTAACGCCACAGATCTCAGCAGCCCATTCAGGTGTTTTAACTACTTTGTCTTTAGTTTCACCTTGCACGTAGCCGATGAACTCTTCAAAGCCAAGACAGTAAGTTTTAATAAACTCTTTGTCGTATAGGTCTTCGTTGTAAAGAACATAAGCAACAGCCATCATAAACGCCACGTCAGTTTGTGGGTTGATGTACATATGGTCGTTGTTTAAGTAACGCTGAGTTTTGTTCTTAACTGGGTCAACAGACAGAACATTGATCTCGCCTTTCGCAACTTTTTCTTTCAGTTGTTCTAGGTATGCGTATGACTGGTGAGTCTCACAGTTCCAGCCAACCTGTAGGTTTTTAACTGGATCGTTTGCCCAAATGATAATGTTGTCTGAATTATCTAGAATTTCAGACCAAGATGTACCTTGAGCATAAACTTCTGTTGAACCTAAAACGTAAGGCATGATGGTTTGACCTGCACCCGTCGAGTAGTCACCTACTTTCGTGATGAAGTTACCATGCATACCAACTGCACGTTGCATGTGAGCTGTACAGTTGTTGAAAGAACCCGTTTGGTTCCAACCAGTTTGACCGGCGTGAAGTGCCCATGGACCGTAGTCTTTTTGAACACGTTCAAGTTCACGGTAGAACAAGTCTAGTGCTTGATCCCATGTCACACGGATAAAACGGTTGTTACCACGCGTTTCTGCGCTGTATTTGTGTTTCTTTAACCAGTCTAGGCGAACCATTGGGTAACGAACACGTGAAGGGCTGTAAATAATACCCTTGATACCGTTCAACATCTCAGTTGGGTTTTTATCAAGTTCAATCGCTTGGATTTCTTGAACTTTACCCGCATAGATGTGGGCGCGGAATGCACCCCAGTGAGAACCTGTAACTTTCCAAGTTCCTGTTGTTTCTGCTGCGTTTGCAGATGCTGATACCAATAAGCTTGGACCAATTACTGACGCTGCACTTGTGGTTGCTACACCTTTAAGAAAACTTCTTCGTGTAATAGCCATTAAAAATTACTCCATCCGTCGCTTATTAGTGGTGGCCTTCAGCATAATCTGAAGAGTGCATCTGTAGATACTTCAAGATCAGTGCTTCACTGTCTGTGTCTAGGTTAACGAATGCTAACATACCGTCGAACATACCTGGCCAAGTGTTCGCATCAAAGTGCGCTTCAGCTGGTTGAGTGTGACATACAGAACAGTTTGTTTTATAAGCTTCGCTTGATTTTTCCCAGATTGGTGTGATGTCATTTAGCATAGATTCTTTCTTGATCCATACTGTTGCAGACACTTTCTCCCAAGGAAGACCCGTTAGCTCATCCACTTTCTTCTCGCCCGTTGTCACAACTTTAGAGTCGGTAGACGCTTCTTTAAGAAGTGATGCAACTGCGATGTTCTTACCAAATTCAGCTTGGATTACACGACCAAAGCCTTTCGCTTTACGCCAGCCGTCGATTTCAATTTCAGCGTAATCGCCTTTGTCAGCCAATACTGTCACTGTTGATGCTGGGTTTAGAAGACCAGCTTCTGTCTCACCTTTGTCATCAAAGTAAATTGGTAAGTGACGAACACTCACTAACTGTTGGCCAACATCATAATTAGTGTTTGATGTTAGTTGTTCAAGATCACCAACGATACCGCCAATGCTATCCATACCTTTTGGTAGGTTATGAGCAATACCTTTGTGACAATCTACACAGCTTTGATCTTTCTCAGCTGCTTGCTTCATTTGAATACGAGCAGTTGGAGACATTTGTTCAAAGTCCATAGACTCGTAGTTGTGACAGTTTTTACACTCTAGAGATTTGTTTGCAGAGAAACGATCCCATTCGTGTTTAGCAAGTTCGATACGACGCTCTTCGAAAACGCCTGGTTCATCGTAGTTGCCAAATACTTGTGCAAATACTTCTTTAGAAGCCTGCATCTTACGTGCAATTTTGTCTGTCCAGTTATGAGGAACGTGACAGTCAGGACACGTTGCACGAACACCAGAGTGGTTTTTCCAGTGAACGGTGTCTTGAAGTTCAACATAAACATTGTCACGCATGGTGTGGCAGCTAATACAGAATTTTTCTGTATTAGTATGTTCAAGCGCGGTATTGAAACCACCCCAGAAAATAACGCCAGCGATAAAGCCGCCCACAGTCAGTACACCAAGACTGATATGTACTGCTGGGCGTGACATCGTACGCCACAGTTTAATGATTACTGATTTCATTGTTTGCTCTCTTAAAATCGATTCTAAAGTGTTGAAATGAGCTCAATGGCTTACATGCCGCCATGTACGCCCGGAGGTCCAAAGAAGAACACTTGCAGTGCCCAAACAATAAACCCATAACCTCCAACGAAACCCACACTTAGGATCGGGAAGAGAATAATCGTAATGAAGAGGAATGACTTCCACTCCAGTGAGCGTTTCTCACCACTCTCAATTTTGTTAACATCACTCATACATTTGCCTATTTTGTATCTAGTGTTATCCGGCGACTTCTAAAAGCAAGTCACATATTATTACAATCTCTAATTAAAAATTTTAGACCATACCCTCAGTAGGGTTCAATCAAATAACGTCTTTCATTCCTTGTTAATCAACACTTTTTTGAGTTCATACGTGGATGTGTTTGAATAAGGATTAATGTGAAAACTTGTCTGATTTTGTTAAGATATATGAACAGCGAAATATTGTTAAATCATGAACTTAAGGTTTACATGAATGAAACAAGTTTCGGTAAAAATCGTTCGTTTTTCAATCATGTCGACCTCTAGTTGACGCTTCATTGCTAATTATATTTGCCTTTATTGTTAAATAAATGATTAATTGTAGTTAATGTTCGCTAAGAAAGTACTGCGTTGTTTAACTCAAAAAGGAGAGCTACTTGAATAGTTTAGTCGACGTATCTTGGGTTGCACTGTTGTTGTTTTTTTCGACATTGTCTGCTCCTCTATTCATCAGCCGATACTACCAACTCAAGCTCGAAAGAGAGATGGTGCTCAGTGTCACCCGGATGTCTCTCCAGCTCCTTTTAGTCGGCGCCTATCTAGAGTATCTTTTTCAACTTGATAACGCTTTTGTGAACTTTTTTTGGATCGTTATTATGCTCATCATTGGAGCTAGTTCGATTATAGGAAAAACACACTTACCCAAACGTGTATTAATGTTACCGGTCATCGCCGGACTATCCACGGGGATTCTCCCCATGTTACTGCTCATTACCCTAGGGATAATTCAGCCTACGCCACATTACAGTGCTCAATATCTTATTCCACTAGCGGGTATGCTATTAGGCAACTCATTGAGCTGTAACATTATCGCGCTACAAAATCTCTTTGGTGCATTTCAACAACGCCAAGCGGAATATGAAGCAGCGATTTCTCTTGGAGCTTCGGTTAAGTATGCATGTTTGCCTTTTATGCGTTCAGCCATGCAAAAATCACTCGCACCAGCTTTAGCTACAATGGCAACGACTGGGCTTGTTACTCTACCCGGAATGATGACCGGACAGATTCTGAGTGGTGCAAGCCCATTGATCGCCATTAAATATCAATTGCTGATTATGATTGCGATTTTCGTTATGAGCGCGGTCTCGATGACGATAACCCTTGAACTCAGTATCAAGCGTGGTATCAACCATTATGGACGCGTACTTATCACGACTCCCCAAGAATAAGTTAACCAGAAAGGTCAAACTTCATTTTATCCACAGAATCTGTGGATAAACCTGTCAGCGTCTTGGAAATAACTTAAGGTAAATGTAAAACCAATTTAAAATCAAGATGTTATAGAAAGGGTTTTACTTATAAATCGCACGGGTTATTTTATGACCACCATTGCTGATTTTGAGTTTAAATTAAGCTGTTTACTGAAATAAAAGCAAGGATCCTTACCGTGCCTCTCCAGTATTTATAACAATACCTGTGCTAAATATCCGACTAGCTTGTCGAAAACTACACTTTTCCTCTTTAGTTGTGTGATCACTACGAGTAGAAATCTAAAGAAGATCAGATCACGTTAAAATTCTGGATATAAAAAAAGGCCCAATCGGGCCCTCTTCTTTTCGATATGAAAATGAATCAATCTCGGAGGTAAATCAACCAGTACCATAATCCGACAAAGACACCACCGCCGATAATATTGCCTAACGTTACCGGAATAAGATTATTTATAATGAAGCCCATCATATTCAGATCCGCGTAGTCAGCTATATTCGCGCCTGTCATCTGCCAAAATTCTGCTGGGGCAAAATTCTTAATACCAATTGCCATTGGCACTTGGAACATGTTTGCAATACAGTGCTCAAAGCCTGCAGAAACAAACATTGCTACTGGCAAAACCATCACCATGATCTTATCAGTTAACGTACGCCCGCTGAATGTCATCCAAACCGCAACACACACTAACACGTTACACATAATACCTAATGCAACAGCTTGGAAAAAACCATGATGGAGTTTATGTTGCGAAATTGCCATTGCATTGATACCCACCTGGCCGTGATCAAACATATATTGCTTTGCTACCAGCATACAGCCGACCAACAATAATGCTCCAACTAGGTTTCCCAAATACACAACAATCCAGTTTTTGAATAAAACCGTCCAACTGATTTTTCCGCTCGCACGCGCAACCAAAGTCAGTACTGAGCTGGTGAAAAGCTCACCACCAGTAATAATAACGAGGATCAAACCTAAACTGAATGCAAAGCCACCGATGAAGCGGCTAATACCCCAAGCCATTTCTCCAGTACCCGTCGTCACTGTTGTGTAAAAAATGAACGCGATACCAATATGAATACCAGCAGCAATAGCTAGCAAGAATGATTTCATCGGGTCCTTGGTCGCTTTACCGACGCCAATTTCCGCCGCGCGTTCCGCCATTTGTGGTGGGAGCAAAGAGTCAAACTGATTTAGGTTTATCATGGTGTTACATTTAGAAATAAATGGATTTGAATGGTGGCGGATGATCCTCCTATTGCTAAGATTATTCAAGCCCTAATTGTAAATGTTCTGAAAAATGATCTTTACTAGTCGTACTAGGGCCGTGTAAATGCATGGTTAATTTTTATCCATAGCAACAATCATTTTTACCTTATGAAATACACTAACTTTGTCTACATTGTCGCTGAGTTACAACACTAAAGGTCAATTTCGATTGCGTGCAAATTATTCTATTTGGTGAATGAGTGCTCAACAGAGCACGTATTTCAAGGGCTGCGTAACATTTCTCAATCTTTAGCATTGCTGGAAACACGAATAATCAGTAGTTTTGCTACATACTTTCTCTAAGGAAAATACTTATGAAATATTCACCTGACCGTATCGCTGAACTGAACTTACTGCTTCAATTTAATATCGGCAGCACAGCAACAGGTATCAAAGTTCATCATGACGCTTCTGAAGAGGTTCAATCTGCTGTAAAACGCATTTTTGACAAGGGCCTTTGTACACTACCTGATGGTGGCTACTTAACTGATGAAGGCATTCAAGTAGCAGAGAGCGCTGACAAGATTTTACGAGTACTATCTAGCAAAATTTAATTGCCTGATTCTCATAAAAAAGAGCACCTTTCGGTGCTCTTTTTTTTATCTCAACACAAGTTATATTGCTTGTTCTTTCTGACCAAACAAGAATCGATACGGTTGTACTTTGTCATAACACCAATTAAATCCTGTCGCATAAAAGAAGAAGAAAACTAAAAATCCAGCTTCCAATAGTAGCGCTGCCAGTATGCTAATATTGAGAAACCATGCCATCGCTGGCACTGTAATAAAGATCAAGCCTCCCTCGAAACCAAATGTATGACCAATTCTTAATGCTAACGAACGCTCGCTGCGATTTGAACCAAACCAACGGTCAAAAAGCACGTTATAGATGTAGTTCCACACTACCGTAAACAAGCTTAAGCCAATGCCCACGATCGCTAAGTCGCCACCAGCCTTACCAGTAATTAGTGCTGTGGTTGGAATAATAATAGCCAAAGCGATAGCTTCAAATGACATCGCGTGGAAAATGCGTTCTTTAGTTTGCATGTTAATTATCTCGTTAAGTTCACTACTTGCCGGCTATTTTCATCTATAATGACGATAGTAAATAGTTAGATACCATCGTTAAAAGTGATATGTTTAGTTTTGAACAATTAGAAGCCTTTACTGCTACTGTCGAGACTGGTTCATTTTCTGCCGCCGCTCGTAAGCTGAATAAAGTACAGTCGGCAGTCAGTCAGCACATCATCAATCTTGAAATTGATTGTGGCGTAGAATTATTTGATCGTAATGGACGCTACCCAAAGCTCAATAAGAATGGTCAGAAATTACTGCCTTATGCGCAAGCGACACTCAAACAACATAAACGCTTAGTCAACAACGCTGCGATACTTTTCCAAGATAATCAGCATGATATAACCTTGGCAATTGATGAGGGAATTCCTGTTCAACACCTCACCACAGCTTTGGCTTCTGTTTGTGAACGTTTTCCGACCGTTAGCTTTGAGTGTCTTTCCGCTTCTAGTATCGACATTATTCCGCTCGTGACTTCAAAACGAGCCACGATGGGAATTATGTTCAGCGAACCTCAAATCGATCCTCAAATTGACTTCGAAAGTTTAGGTAGTGTCGCGTTTGATGTATATGTATCAAGCCAACATCTTCTCGCACTAAATAAAGCGCCACATCTCGATATATTACTTCTGCATCGCCAACTGGTTATCCGTTCAAAAAGCCATGAAACCAGCAGCTTCCAACAAGCATACAGCCCGGACGTATGGTACGCTGACAGTCACTATGTTTTATTAGAGCTGATGATTAACGGTTTCGGATGGGGAATGCTGCCGGTACATATCGCACAGCCCAGCATTGACGACGGCACGATTGTTCGCGTACCCGTTGAATTTGAAAAACTAACCTGGCAAGCCAATATTGATGTGATTCAGCACCAATCTCTAACACATTGCCCTGCCCATGCATTTTTAAGAGAAAACCTACGTCAACTCTATAGCTAAATGAGCCCCTCACGGTAAGCGAATAGATAACAAGGAGATTACGATGAAAAAAATAATGATTATCGGCGCTGGCTGGCTAGGCCGCCCTCTCGCCCATTATTTGCAAACTCTTGGTCATTTCGTGGTAGCAACAAAAACAACGATCGATGGCGTTAGCTTACTAGTAAATGAAGGGCTTCACGCTGAGCAGCTCGACCTAACTCATAATGGCAACCATCTGCGCACGCTCATCGAACAATACGATATTGAATTAGTGATTGGTTGTTTCCCTCCTGGTTTTAGAAGAGGCCTCGATAAACAATATGCCGATAACTGGCAACACATTGTTGAATCGACTCAGTCCACCAGCGTAACAAAACTGGTGATGGTAAGTTCAACGACCGTCTATCCTAATCTTTCCCAGCCTATGATTGAGACAGATGCAGCATACGCTCTCGCCCAAAGCGAACCGCTCTTTTCTGAGAATGCTCGCCAAATGTTAATTGCTGAACAACATGTCATTGACAGTCAACTCGACTATGGCATCGTTCGTTGCAGTGGCTTAATTGGCCCAGACCGCCACCCTGCTCGTTTTGTCAGTAAACTCAAACAAGTCAGCCTTTCAGCGCCTGCGAATATGATCCATCAGAGCGATGCCATCGGCGCGATCTGTTTTGTTGCCATGCTTGAAAGTAATCAAGTCGTGAATGCCACCACACCAAATACTGTCGCTAAATCAGAGTTCTATCGAGCCGCGATCGAACGCTCTGGAGAGTCTTTGACTCTTCCTCCGATCGTGGATTCGCCAGACAAGCGAATTATCAGTGATAAATTATCGGATCTTGGCTATCGCTTTCACTTTCAACACACACTTGAATTGATCTAATTGGGCCCCTCCTCCGATGCTTGGACGAGTTTAGATCCATCGATAAAGGCATGAAAATGACGAAATCCAATAACAATACCCGCATGTATCAAAATATTGAGATACTGTGGGATTATATGCAGCTAAATCAACCAATTGAAGCAGCAGATTGCCTCTTTGTTTTAGGCAGCAATGACCCTAGAGTCGCCGAGTATGCAGCCGAGCTCTATTTACAAGGTTTTGCCAAAAAGATCGTTTTTTCCGGTGGATTTGGTCGATTAACAGAGGGCGTATTTGAACAGCCAGAAGCCGATTTTTTTGCTGATATCGCAAAAGATGCAGGAGTGCCTGCTGAAGATATCATCATAGAAAATAAATCGACGAACAGCGGAGAGAATATTCTTTTTACCGCAAAGCGATTAAGTGATCTTAGCCTCCATTTCGACAGTTTCATCTTAGTTCAAAAACCATACATGGAAAGACGTGCATTCGCTACTTTCCAAAAACAATGGCCACTACCTTTCAAACGAGTCAGCGTTACATCAACAAAGGCATCATTTTTCGATTACTTCACTCAAGATATCGACTTATATATGGTACTTGAAGCGATGCTCGGTGATTTTGAACGGATAAAGAGTTACCCGAAATTGGGCTTTCAAGTGGAACAAGAGATCCCATCTAATGTCGAAGCGGCGTACTGTGCATTAACTACCAGCCTAGTCACATCTCAGGTCTAGCCACATCCTAACCTAACTCCACTCCCAGTGAGCCGAACTAGCACGCTATTTTCTATATAATTGTTCGGCTCTATAATTGCTCGGTATAGTTGCCCTGTATGCCTCACCCGTTTCAGTTATCCGCGTACAAACGTTTAGATAACACGACTACTGAGATAGAGGTGCAGGGATAAAAGCTACAGAGATAAAAAAAGCCAGAACAGAGTTCTGGCTTTTTGTTGCAGTTGTGCCCCGTTCTGAAATGTGTTCACACGTGAGAACGAATGATGACAACTGCGATACTATTTAAAAAAACGGACTAGTGAACAGCCGGCTCTTTTTCTTTCTTAAACTTAAATTCAAGCTCATCGCCATTTAAGTCAACGCGTACCGTACCACCATCAACCAACGAACCAAATAACAGTTCATTCGCTAACGGTTTCTTCAATTGTTCCTGAATAACACGGCTCATTGGACGAGCACCCATTGATTTATCGTAGCCTTTCACCGCTAACCAATGACGTACGTCATCAGCCACTTCCATTGATACGCCACGCGCATCAAGCTGAGCTTGCAGTTCAACGATAAACTTATCAACCACTTGATGGATGACATGCTCATCTAAGCTGTTGAACCAGATAATATTATCTAGACGGTTACGGAATTCTGGCGTGAATACTTTCTTAATCACTGACATCGCATCATGGCTATTATCTTGCTGAATCAAACCAATTGATTGTTTGGTTGTTTCCTGCACACCAGCGTTGGTTGTCATCACCAAAATCACATTACGGAAATCAGCCTTACGGCCGTTATTATCCGTTAATGTACCGTTATCCATAACTTGCAGTAGCAAATTAAAGATATCTGGGTGAGCTTTTTCAATCTCATCAAGTAGTACCACAGAATGCGGATTTTTGATCACGGCGTCGGTTAGTAAACCACCTTGGTCATAACCTACATAACCAGGAGGGGCACCAATAAGTCGGCTCACAGAGTGACGCTCACCATACTCAGACATGTCAAAACGCAGTAATTCAATGCCCAATAATTTAGAAAGTTGCACCGTGACTTCTGTTTTACCTACCCCAGTAGGACCCGCAAACAAGAACGAACCAACTGGCTTATTCTCAGCACCTAAACCGGCACGAGTTAGCTTAATCGCTTCACTAAGCACATCAATGGCATCATCTTGACCAAAGACCAGCATCTTCATTTTTTCATCCAGCTTTTGCAGGATTTCTTTATCTGATGACGATACTGATTTCTCAGGAATTCGAGCCATTTTTGCAACCATAGCTTCAATGTCAGCTACGCCTACTGTTTTCTTACGACGGCTTGCTGGAGCTAAGCGGCTACGAGCACCCGCTTCATCAATCACATCAATTGCTTTATCTGGCAAATGGCGTTCGTTAATGTATTTTGCTGAAAGTTCTACCGCAGCACGTAGCGCTTTATTGGTATAACGAACTTCGTGGTGCGCTTCATATTTTGGTTTCAGACCAATCAGAATCTTGGTTGTGTCATCAATTGACGGTTCTACTACATCAATTTTTTGGAAGCGACGAGACAGAGCTCGCTCTTTCTCAAAAATATTGCTGTATTCTTGATACGTGGTTGAACCGATACAACGAAGTTTACCGCTACTCAATAATGGCTTGATTAAGTTCGCCGCATCCACTTGTCCGCCTGAAGCTGCGCCAGCACCGATGATGGTATGAATCTCATCAATAAATAGGATGGCATCATCTTCTTTTTCTAGCTGTTTCAAAATCGACTTAAAGCGCTTTTCAAAATCACCACGGTATTTAGTACCAGCTAGCAATGAACCGATATCAAGAGAATAGATTACGCTATTTTGAATAATTTCAGGCACTTGACCCTCAACAATTCTCCAAGCCAGTCCCTCAGCAATCGCCGTTTTACCAACACCAGCTTCACCAACAAGTAGTGGGTTGTTTTTACGACGACGGCATAAGACTTGAATCGTTCTTTCTAATTCTTTATCTCGACCAATTAACGGGTCAATTTGGCCTTGCTTAGCCACTTGATTCAAGTTGGTCGCAAAGCTCTCTAGTCTATCTTCTGAATTGACTTCTTCGGCATTGCTTTCGTTACCAAAAGAATCCGATGATGATTCGCCATCGCTTGAGCTTGACGCTTTGCTAATGCCATGGGAAATGAAGTTAACAATGTCTAAACGGCTTACATCGTTTTTCTTTAATAAATACGCCGCATGTGACTCTTGTTCGCTAAAAATGGCAACAAGTACGTTAGCACCTGTCACTTCACTACGTCCTGAAGATTGAACGTGGAACACAGCTCGTTGTAAGACACGCTGGAAGCTTAGCGTCGGCTGCGTTTCTCGCGTTTCATCATTTTCTGGAATTAAAGGGGTGGTTTGGTCAATGAATACATCCAGTTCGTTGCGTAGAACATCGATGTCAGCACGACACGCCGTAAGTGCATCTCGCGCAGCATCATTTTCCAGCAAGGCTAGCAGGAGGTGTTCGACAGTCATAAACTCATGTCGCTTGTCTCTAGCACGAGCAAACGCGCCATTCAGACTCGACTCTAATTCTTTATTCAACATAAGACCTCCTTAAAGAACAACTTGGTTGTTCGAACAAACGTTAGGCTTGTTCCATTGTACAAAGCAGTGGGTGCTCATTTTCCCTGGCATACATAGTGACTTGAGCCACTTTGGTTTCGGCCACCTCTGCGGTAAATGTTCCACAAATGGCTTTACCATCATAGTGCACCTGGAGCATCACTTGTGTTGCTTTGTCGATATCCATAGAGAAGAAGCGCTCAAGGATCTCTATTACAAAATCCATCGGGGTGTAATCATCATTGTTTAGTACAACGTTGTACATCGATGGCGGCTTAACTTTGGTTTTTTCTCGCTCCAGTAAATCTGAGTCTGGAGTAACCCATTCAAAATGCTTGCTCATGATTCATTTATGTTTAGAAAGTAGCTCAGTTATGTTAACACGTTACCATACGGAAAAAATGGTGCTAACTCTTAGTAAGGAAAAAAAAGAGGCAAGCAAAAAAAAGCCCTTACTTAGAGACTAATGCAGCAATTCTATCGCTGCAAATAAAAGATAGGTTTCCATCGCTAACTCACCACCAAGTGTTCAAAAAATAACCTAAAACACTTAATTTACCCCCATTAAATCATATGAAACACTCTTTTGAGTTGCACAAATGTAAAATGATCTGCGTATTTGTTTGTAAATATGTTGTAGATAATACCTTTTTACTATTGACTGAGTTGAATCATTGACTACATTGGTCAAATAGTGACTAAAAATTTGGCTGAGTCTGAATTGATATTCACTGTATGGACTACACAAGAGGGTCGTGTAGACATTAAACAACATCAGTAAATAATGCATGAGGGATGTATAGCATGGCTACAGGTACAGTAAAATGGTTTAATAATGCCAAAGGATTTGGTTTCATCTGCCCGGAAGGTGAAGACGGTGACGTATTTGCTCACTACTCCACGATTCAGATGGATGGTTACCGTACTCTGAAAGCTGGCCAACAAGTTTTTTTCGAAGTAGAAGAAGGTCCTAAAGGATACCACGCAAGCTTGGTGACGCCGGTAGAACTCGAGCAAGCGAAGTAATACCAAATAAAATCGTACCATCGATTAAAACGATAGAAAAACCC
Organism: Vibrio sinensis; assembly: GCF_003605645.1. Classification (GTDB taxonomy): domain Bacteria; phylum Pseudomonadota; class Gammaproteobacteria; order Enterobacterales; family Vibrionaceae; genus Vibrio; species Vibrio sinensis. The sequence continues at coordinate 177,015 of NZ_QVMU01000003.1, forward strand.
GCCAATTTGGCGGGTTTTATTATTAGTGATGCGACTTTAGTTCTATTCGCAATTTATCGGTTGATAATCGCGTTCAGCTTCGCACTTGGACGCATAAGCGGAGACACCTTATCAAACTCAGGGGCGTAGTAACCGCCTAAATCGCCAACGACACCTTGAGCATTATTCAATTCAGCAACGATTTGCTCTTCACTTGATGTTAAAGCTTCAGCAATTGAAGAGAATTCAGCAGCAAGTTCTGCATCCGTCGTCTGCGCAGCCAAGGCTTGTGCCCAGTACGTAGCCAAATAGTAATGGCTACCACGGTTATCTAGCTCACCTACCTTACGAGATGGTGACTTGTTGTTATCTAAGAACTGCCCTGTCGCTTTATCCAGCGCATCTGCCAATACTTGTGCTTTTGCATTTCCAGTCAAGTTGCCTAAATGCTCGAGAGAAGCAGCAAGAGCTAAGAACTCACCTAAAGAGTCCCAGCGTAGGTGGTTTTCTTTCTCTACCTGTTGAACGTGTTTTGGCGCTGAACCACCCGCGCCCGTTTCAAACAGACCACCACCATTCATTAGCGGTACGATAGAAAGCATTTTCGCCGATGTGCCGAGTTCTAAAATTGGGAACAAATCTGTCAGGTAATCACGTAAAACATTACCCGTTACAGAAATGGTATCTAGCCCTTCTTTGATACGCTCTAGTGAAAATTCACACGCTTCCAGTGGTGCTAAGATCTTAATGTCTAGCCCTGCTGTATCATGTTGAGGTAAATAAGCATTCACTTTTTTGATCAATTGCGCATCGTGGGCGCGGTTTTCGTCTAACCAAAATACCGCAGGAGCACCTGTCGCGCGTGCTCGCGTTACCGCTAATTTCACCCAGTCTTGAATTGGCGCATCTTTAACTTGGCACATACGGAAAATGTCGCCCTCTTCAACGCTTTGCTCTAAAAGCACCGCGCCTGAAGCGTCTACAACACGTACCGAACCTGCCGCATCAAGAATAAAGGTTTTATCATGCGAACCATATTCTTCAGCTTTTTGAGCCATTAGGCCAACGTTAGGTACGCTACCCATGGTTGTCGGATCAAATGCACCATGTTCTTTACAGAAATCGATCACCGCTTGGTAGATACCTGCATAACAACGATCTGGGATCAATGCTTTGGTATCTTTCTGCTTACCGTCTGGCCCCCACATTTGACCAGATGAACGCAACATCGCTGGCATTGATGCATCAACAATAATATCGCTTGGTACATGGAGGTTAGTAATACCACGATCAGAATCAACCATGGCTAATGGTGGCTGAGTTTCGTAAACCGCAAGCAACGCAGCCTCAATTTCGTCTATTTTATCTTGAGGTAGAGCTTGAATTTTTGCGTAAACATCACCGATACCGTTGTTTACGTCCACACCCAACTTATCAAAAAGCTTGCCATATTTAGCGAATACATCTTTGTAGTACACCTTGACTGCATGACCGAAAATAACTGGATCAGAAACTTTCATCATGGTCGCTTTCATATGCAAAGACAGCAGAATATCTTGAGTTTTTGCTTGCTCTATTTGTTCTTCAAAAAATGCAACCAATGCATTCTTGTTCATCACAGAAGTATCTATGATCTCTTTATCTTGTAGTGCAAAGGATGATTTCAGCTTTTTAACGCGGCCATCTTGTGCAACGAATTCAATTTTAACTTTCGTTTCACCGTCAATGGTGACCGATTTTTCACTGCCAAAGAAATCATGATCTTCCATTGTCGCGACATGCGATAACGAATCTTTCGACCATGCACCCATTGAATGTGGGTTTTTCTTTGCGTAGTTCTTGACAGAAAGTGGCGCTCGGCGATCTGAGTTACCCTCACGTAGTACTGGGTTTACCGCACTACCTTTGATCTTATCGTATGTCGCTTTAATGGCTTCTTCTTCGTAAGTACTCGGCTCTTCTGGATAGTTAGGTAAGTTATACCCTTTTGTTTGAAGTTCTTTGATCGCCGCTTGTAACTGAGGAAGTGATGCCGAAACGTTTGGTAACTTGATGATGTTTGCTTCTGGTGTTTTGGCCAATTCACCAAGCTCTGTGAGTGCATCATTAATACGCTGAGATTCATCTAAATGTTCTGGGAAATTAGCAATAATACGCCCAGCAAGAGAGATATCACGTGTATCAACGTTGATACCTGATGAAGCGGTGAATGATTGAATGATTGGTAATAAAGAATAGGTTGCCAACGCTGGCGCTTCGTCAGTGATTGTATAGATGATTGTAGGTTTTTCTGTAGGCATGAAATTTCCCTATTGTTCTAACAAACGCATTTATTCATGGGTTTGTGTATGGTCGCTTACGATTTGGTACAGCATCCCCTCAAAAGTTATTAGCGATTTTGCGCCTCTTCCTGCAATCTGCATCATTCCTTAAAATACAGAATCGTTGAGAGCGGATAGTTATAATTAAACAAAACCGAGATAATAGTCTATCATCTTGCTCGCTAATCCTGATTTTGGGCGCGCAAATGATAGATCAAATGGCGCATTATTAACACTAAATCTCACGTTTTATTTACATTTTTGTAGGGTACTTAACATGTCACACTCTCGATATAGTGACTCTTCCTCTTCGACACCACGTAGCAAAAATAGTGGTGATAAACGACGTAATTCGTCCGCAAATGGGCGTACTCACTCTTCCACGCATCGTCGAAAAACGACCAACACGAAACCAAGAGTGACAGCAGAAGAGAGGAAAGTAATTGCATTCAATAAGCCTTACGATGCATTGAGTCAATTCACCGATGGTGATGGCCGAAAAACGCTCGCGGACTTTATTCCGGTCAAAAATGTCTATCCTGCAGGACGCCTTGATCGTGACAGTGAGGGTTTACTGTTATTGACTAATGACGGTATTTTGCAAGCAAAGCTTACTCAACCCAGTTCAAAGTCGCCAAAAACTTATTGGGTGCAAGTTGATGGTGCACCGACTGAAACCGACTTAGATAAGCTACGCCAAGGCGTTGAGCTTAATGATGGAATGACATTACCAGCAAAAGTTGAGTTAATGGCAGAACCTGATATCTGGCAAAGAACACCACCGGTGCGCTTTAGAGCCAATATTCCGACGACTTGGCTCGCGATCACTATCGTCGAGGGACGCAATCGACAAGTTCGCCGCATGACGGCTAATATCGGTTTCCCAACACTACGTTTGATTCGCTATTCAACGGGTGATGTGACTCTTGATGATTTGCAGCCGGGTGAATGGAAAGAAATTCAACTCAAAATCTAGTCTACGATCTTTAAAGTCATTTGATTTGTGATCTTTAATTTGTGGCATGTCCAAAGCAGCGACATGCCCATACAAATGAATCATTACAAATCAACGGTTGAATTGTTGACGCGACTTACCTAACCTTGCGTCACATCCACATATTATGATTGATGAACGACTTGCCATTTAAACAACGTTATTTAGCACAATGGGCGCTATTGCTCGTCGGGTTAGTGATCACCACTTGCCTGAGTCAAACGCTATCCCAAATAACTCAACTAAATACACTTCAATGGAATCAGTTCAACAATAGTTTGACCCTAAATCAGTCATTCCAAAATAAAGCACCACAGCTAAAACAAGACGTTCGCGTCTTATACTCCGAGTATTTTTCCGCTCCGTCACAGAATAATAAGCTCACACAACCCAGTGACTCATGTAGTCTTGCAAGCCAGCTGTTGCCTCAGATCCATTCAAAGACCGATTGGATTGCTCCATTCATTGTTTTGGCTCTGCTGAGCTTTTTATTTATCTGCGCTCCAAGTCAATACTTGCTTCGTAGACATGTTAACTTTCCAACACCAAAGCGACGTTTACACGTTACACATTGTGTTTTCCACGAATAAACACTTCCCACTAAGTCATTCTTCCCTAAATACTTACTGGAGACATTCGTGTTAACTCATACTCGTGCTCGACCTTTTGGGTCTAAAACATCTTTATTTTCTATATGGCGTCACTATCTTGTTATAGCCACGCTAATTCTTTTGTCTGGTATCACTTCACTGCTAAGTGGGCCTGCTTACGCTCAATCGACAGGTTGGATCACTGATCCTACCCATCCTCCTGTACAGCTTCGATTTATGTCGACGGGGGAACACAACTTCAGCAATAAAACGGTTCAAGCCGTACTGGATATCGAACTTGATGGCGATTGGAAAACGTATTGGCGAAGTCCTGGAGAAGGTGGAATTGCGCCTGATTTGGATTGGTCAGCGTCTGACAATATTGAAAACGTCGAGTGGCACTGGCCCATTCCCGGATACTATGATCAGCTTGGTGTTACGACGCTCGGATATAAGTCCCACGTCAGCTTTCCTATCACATTAACGCTTACCGATATTAGCCAGCCGGCGGTATTTGAAGCGCGACTCCGTTTGCCATCTTGCACCAATATTTGTGTGATTACTGATTATCAGATCAAGCTGCCGATCGATCCAAAAACACTCTATATTGATCAACAAGCACTGTTTTTATTCAATCAAGGGATGAGCCAAAGCCCACGCGATTCAAGTAACTTAAAGCTTGATGGCCTTTATTGGGATGCGGCAAAACAACAGCTAGTTGCAAAAATCACCAACCGAATCTCATGGGAAACTCCCCAGTTATTAGTCGATGGTAGCCAAGTAGAAGATGAGTTTTTTGCAAAACCACACCTCTATTTTGATAAGGACAGTCAGCACAAAACGCTCACTGCAGTGTTCGATGTAACCAATTGGGCTGGCAATGTAGACTTAGAAAATAAATCCGTTTCACTGACCATATCCGATCAAACATTCGCCACTGAATTGGTTGCACCTATTGGCAATACACCCATTAGCTATTCAGACAACACCATGAGTTTCTTCTTAATGGTTGGATTTGCACTGCTTGGAGGGTTAATACTCAATATTATGCCTTGTGTATTGCCCGTACTCGGAATGAAGCTCAATAGCATCCTAATGTTCAACCAAATATCGCCCAACACACCACCGGGTTCGGTAAAAGAGATTGCATTCAAGCGAGAAGTCAGAACATCTTTTGTCGCATCCGCATTGGGGATTATTGCCTCATTTATGTTACTCGCTTTCACTTTAAGCGTTCTTAAATTGGGCGGTCATGCCATCGGCTGGGGTATCCAATTCCAAAACGTGGGCTTTCTGGCGTTAATGCTAGTGGTTACGCTCACTTTCTCTGCCAATTTACTTGGTTTGTTTGAATTTCGTCTACCCGCCAACCTTAATACCTGGATGGCAACAAAGGGGAATCATTCTTACGCGGGGCACTTTGTTCAAGGAATGTTTGCCACATTACTTGCTACCCCATGTAGCGCGCCATTTTTAGGCACTGCGGTGGCTTACGCTTTAGGGGCAAGCTACCAAGAATTATGGGGAATATTCCTTGCTCTTGGGGTTGGTATGAGTGCGCCTTGGCTATTATTCGCTCTCTTCCCTAGCTTGGTCAATTTTATGCCCAAACCTGGGGCTTGGATGTTCAAAGTAAAAATGATCTTTGGCTTAATGATGCTAGTGACGAGTCTATGGCTCGCCAGCTTACTCACGCCTTTCATTGGTCAGTTTGCTACGTTCGTGTTAAGTACTACGCTCTTACTGTCCATGATCATCGCGTTAGGCATTAAGTTTGGTAAACGGGTATTGATTCCGATTATTGGCATTATGACTGTCGTATTGGGCGCAGGTTTGATCATGGGAAGCCTCACTGCAGATCGCTGGGCAACGCCGATCATTGATGATTTAGCGTGGCAAAAATTACAAACGGAAAAGATCGTTCCATTAACTGAGCAAGGTAAAACCGTATTTGTTGATGTCACAGCTGATTGGTGTATTACGTGTAAAGCCAATAAGATCGGTGTGATCTTGCAAGATCCCGTGTATAGCACATTAAAGCAGGACGATATCGTATTAATGAAAGGTGATTGGACAACGCCGAGTGATGAGATTATGCAATATCTGCAAAGTAACGGTCGCTATGGTGTACCTTTCAATATTGTCTATGGTCCTAATGCACCTCAGGGCATTCCACTATCGGTCATTTTGTCTGAACAACAAGTCATGCAAGCCATTGATAAAGCGAGCCAATAAATGAATGTACCAACTAAAAAACCACGCTGGCGCTATTGGTTGAAAGAGTTTTTTTTCGCGTTAGTCATTATCACTGGAGGATCTTATGCGATGGATTTCTACCATAGTAGTGATGCTCCCGTTGGCCCTGCACCAGAAATTCAAGCGCTTGATATTAACGGTGACCTCATTGATGTAAACGCACTCAGTCACAATGGTGAACCTGTTATCGTCTATTTCTGGGCAACTTGGTGTGGATCTTGTAAATGGGTAAGCCCAACCATCGATTGGTTTGCCAATGATCATCAAGTCGTCACTGTCGCATTGTCGTCCGGTGAAAACTCTCGTATCCAAGCTTACCTAACTGCCAAGCAACTTGGCTTTCCAGTTATTAATGACGCCCAAGGAACCATAAGCCGGGAATGGGGAATCAGTGTTACTCCGACGATTGCTATCATCAAAGGCGGGGAAATAAAGTATATGACTGCTGGTATCACAACCCCTTGGGGGCTTTGGCTACGAACTCTATTCTCCTAGGCAAAACAATAATCTAGACAGAAGCAGGCACCTAGATAGAATCTGAAGCAAAAAAAATCGCCCACTATCAAAGTGGGCGATTTATTAAAGACTTATCAAAACAGACAAGAGCAAAAGATAAATAGGCTCAATTCAACCTATTGCTTATTCTGCGTCTTTCGCTTGTGTTTCTTCTGCCGCTTTCGCTGCTGCCGTTACTGCAATCGCAAGCTCTTCAAGAGAAGCTGGGTTCGCAAGGCTTGGAGCATTAGTCAATAGACATGCAGCCGCTGTTGTTTTAGGGAACGCGATAACATCACGGATGTTGTCTGTACCACATAGCAGCATCACTAGACGGTCTAGACCGAATGCAAGACCAGCGTGTGGTGGCGTACCAAATTTAAGTGCTTCTAGTAGGAAGCCAAATTTCGCTTTTTGCTCATCAGCTTCGATACCTAGGATGCTAAATACTGCTGATTGCATTTCTGCGTTATGGATACGTACTGAACCACCACCAACTTCGTAACCGTTGATAACCATATCGTAAGCATTTGAGTTTGCTGACGCAGGGTTTGCGATTAGCTCTTCAGCAGTTAAGCCTAGAGGAGAAGTGAATGGGTGATGCATTGCATGTAGGTTGCCTTCGTCATCTTCTTCAAACATTGGGAAGTCGATAACCCATAGCGGTTTCCATGCTGCTTTATCAGTAAGCTCAAGGTCAGTACCTAGCTTCAGACGCAGTGCACCCATCGCTTCAGTCACAACTCGCTTGCTGTCTGCACCAAATAAGATGATGTCGCCAGTTTCAGCTTGAGTACGCTCAAGTAGTTGTGCAACCACTTCTTCGTTTAAGAATTTAGCAACAGGTGACTGTACGCCTTCAAAGCCAGCTGCACGATCGTTCACCTTCATCCATGCTAGGCCTTTCGCGCCGTAGATACCAACGAAGTTAGTGTATTCGTCGATTTGCTTACGAGATAGCGCTGCACCACCAGGTACACGAATTACCGCTACGCGGCCTTTTTCATCGTTAGCTGGGCCAGAGAACACTTTGAAGTCAACATCTTTAAGGATGTCAGCCACGTCAACAAGCTCAAGAGGGTTACGTAGATCAGGTTTGTCTGAACCAAAACGACGGGCTGCTTCTTCAAATGACATGATTGGGAATTCACCCAGATCAACATTAAGTAGCTCTTGCCACATTTGACGAATCATCGCTTCAGTTTTTTCACGTACTTGCTCAGCTGACATGAATGAAGTTTCGATATCGATCTGAGTAAATTCAGGCTGACGGTCAGCACGTAGATCTTCGTCACGGAAACATTTAACGATTTGGTAGTAACGGTCAAAACCAGACATCATTAGCAGCTGTTTGAATAACTGTGGTGATTGAGGTAGCGCGTAGAAACTGCCTTTATGTACACGGCTTGGTACTAGGTAGTCACGAGCGCCTTCTGGCGTTGCTTTAGTTAGTACAGGAGTTTCGATATCTAGGAAGCCATTTTCATCTAGGAAACGACGTACAAAGCTTGATGCTTTAGCACGTAGCTTGATGCGATCACTCATTTCTGGACGACGTAGGTCTAGGTAACGGTATTTTAGACGCTGTTCTTCTGAGTTCTTTTGGTTGAAGTCTAGAGGAAGCACGTCAGAACGGTTAATGATCTCTAGCCCTTTAGCTAGAATCTCAACTTCACCTGTTGCCATGTCTTGGTTTACTTGGCTTTCAGGACGAGCGTTCACAACACCAGTCAATTTGATACAGAATTCATTACGAAGTTGGTTAGCTACTTCGTACGCGTCAGCCATGTCTGGATCAACTACTACCTGAACGATACCTTCGCGATCTCGCATATCAATAAAAATTAGACCGCCTAAGTCACGACGACGATTTACCCAGCCGCACAGTTCTACAGTTTGTCCTGCAAGGGACTTGTTCAGGTGACCACAGTAATGGGTACGCATAATGAAATTCCCAATCTCTTAATATTTGTTAATTACTTTCTACCCGTTCGCCAATGGAAGGGTAGAGCAAAGATCCATTTATACGCTGAAAGTCATTTTAAATCGACTATTCAGAATACGATTTATTACGATTAATCCTGTATTGACGTTTTTTAAGCCAACTAACGAGCAAAACAACATCAATTACAAAAAATTGGTTCAGATTATATCCCCAAATGCCATTAAGATACAGGGGGGACAGCGTCTGAGTTCTTGATAAACCGCCTCTGATAGTTGGAAGTAAAGATTGCACTTTGCTCGTGATGTTTCGTACAGTATCCCAAGGAAATATAACTTGCGGTATGGTATGGATTCTCTCCCGATTCGGCTTGGTCTCACGATGTGGTCGCACAATCAATGGCAACAAAGTTTTTACGGCAAAGGCACTCTACCTGCCGAACGTTTGCAACGCTACGCGCAAGTCTTTCACACCGTTGAGGGCAACACGACTTTCTATGCGACGCCATCGCAATCGACCGTCTTAAATTGGAAATCTGCAACCAGCGATCATTTCAAATTCACATTTAAATTGCCGCAAGCCATCACCCACCAGCAAATGTTGAGAGGCACTCAAGCACAATTAAAAGATTTCCTTCAAGTTATGGCTCCCCTGCATGAAAGAATCGGTCAATGGACGATTCAACTTCCCGCAGCTTTCTCTCCAGAATACCTCGATCGATTAAAAAAATTCTGTCGCTATTTCCCATCGGACTTCCCTCTCGGTGTTGAAGTTCGTCACCCAGAATTCTTCGTTAAGCAAGCGGCTGAAAAAGAGTTCAACCAATGGCTGATCAATACCGGAATCAATCGCATTATTATGGATAGCCGTCCTGTCTTTGCAGCCAAGGCTGATAATCCTGTGATTATTGATGCGCAGCAAAAGAAACCACGCGTACCGGTTCATGCCATTGCTACGGCAAATCATCCAATGATTCGTTTTATTGGCCACCCAGATTTAGATACTAACCTCGAGTTTTTCCAACCTTGGATAAGTAAATTACCCACTTGGCTATCTCAAGGAAAACAGCCCTATGTCATGATACATACACCAGACAACGTATTAGCCCCACAGTTAGCTCTAAAACTGTATCAAGCCTTACAACAACACACTTCACTCCCCGATTTAAACGCATTTCCTAACGACAACGGTCAGCCACAATTGCAAATGTTTTAAGTGAAATGATCAGTGGTAATGACACCAGCGCAAATTTTTCATAAAATACGCGCCTTTTTTAATGGCGCTCCTCGTACACAGAAAAAGGGCAATAAGCTCCTTTTTATCACTGATGCCCATCAGCCTAATTAGAATGTGGCTGAACGAGCAATAGAGTGAGCACCATTTTAGTGCTATATAAGCGCCATTCGGTAAGTTCGCCGAGATGATGAATTACGAGAGAATCGTTGATGAACCCAAAGAGCAACTCAGACAATATTTTTTCTGCTCCAATTGATAAAATTGGTGATTTCACGTTCGATGAGCGTGTAGCAGAAGTTTTTCCTGACATGATCCAGCGCTCAGTGCCAGGTTACAGCAATATTATCTCGGCGATTGGAATGCTAGCTGAACGCTTTGCCAAGCCACATTCAAACATTTACGACTTGGGTTGTTCATTAGGTGCTGCCACGTTATCTATGCGCCGCCATATCAACCAAGAGGGTTGCCAAATTATTGCTGTCGATAACTCTTCAGCGATGGTGGAACGATGCAAACTTCATATCAATGCCTACCGTAGTGATACACCGGTGGAAGTGGTTGAAGCCGATATTCGCGAAATCGAAATTGAAAATGCATCCGTTGTAGTTCTCAACTTTACATTGCAGTTTCTTTCTCCAGATGATCGCTATCGACTGCTTGAAAAAATTTATGCTGGCTTACGCCCTGGTGGCATTCTTATCTTGTCAGAAAAATTTGTTTTTGAAGATGAAACCGCCAATGAACTGTTGATTGATTTGCACCATGATTTTAAGCGCGCCAATGGATACAGTGAACTGGAAATCAGCCAAAAACGTAGTGCTATTGAAAATGTCATGCGTCCTGATTCAAAAAAAGCGCACAAAGAACGTTTTGCCAAAATTGGATTTTCCAGTTTTGATGTTTGGTTCCAATGTTTTAACTTCGGTTCAATGTTCGCAATTAAGTAATTAAGAACCAAGAATCCAATACCAGTTCGACTATGTGCGTACAGCTTGGAGCAGTAGCTTCAAGTGGTACGCACATAACGTTAGATTTCTAATAGAATTTTTTTATACAGTGACTCACCTATGTTTAATTTTGCTAATTTTTATCAATTGATTGCCCAAGACACTCGTCTTCAACCTTGGCTGAATGTTCTGCCGCAACAGCTAACGGATTGGCAAAACGCAGAACATGGCGACTTTGCCCGCTGGGTGAGAGCATTAAATAAAATTCCTAGTGATACGCCTGAGCAAATCGATATCCAAAACTCAGTAACGATTGCTAACAACCAAGCAATGCACCAAGGCGAGTTGAAAAGACTTGAGAATCTGCTGCGTACATTCCATCCTTGGCGCAAAGGCCCTTACCACGTTCATGGTATTCACATTGATACTGAGTGGCGCAGTGACTGGAAATGGGACCGTGTATTACCACACATCAGCCCACTTAAAAACCGCAGCGTGTTAGATGTTGGTTGTGGTAATGGCTATCATATGTGGCGCATGTTGGGTGAAGGTGCACGCCTGTGCGTCGGTATTGACCCATCTCACTTGTTCCTAATTCAATTTGAAGCCATCCGTAAGCTGATGGGCAATGATCAACGTGCTCACCTACTCCCTTTGGGCATTGAACAACTGCCTAAATTGGAAGCATTTGATACCGTATTCAGCATGGGTGTTTTATACCACCGCCGCTCGCCATTGGATCATTTAATTCAACTGAAAGATCAGTTGGTATCTGGTGGTGAATTGATTCTAGAAACATTAGTTATTGAAGGGGATGAGACATCGGTACTGGTTCCATTTGATCGTTATGCTCAAATGCGTAATGTTTATTTCTTCCCATCAGCAAAAGCATTAAAGCTTTGGTTAGAACAAGTCGGATTTATCGATGTGAAAATCGTTGATGAGAACGTGACATCAGTAGATGAACAGCGCACTACCGATTGGATGACTCACAATTCACTTCCGAATTATTTAGACCCGAATGACCCATCAAAAACAGTAGAAGGCTACCCAGCGCCACGTCGTGCAGTGTTGGTAGCAAAAAAACCGTAGATTTGAGAGAAAGTCAGCAATTTTTGACATTACTCTAACTCAATCAAGCGATTAGAAATTTAACCTAAGCGCGTAGTTTAATAAGGATGCCCATTGCATCCTTATTTTTTATCCCTACAATCTACCAAATAACGTAATTATGAGATCAATGGCTAAAAATCCTCACCAGATAAGAATTTGTTACTTTGCTGCTTGTGAGATTTTCGTCCTATAATCTAAACTCCTAATTTATAATAAACTAATTCGTTCCTAGGCTTTTTTAATGTTTATTCGATTGACTCCAGTTATCGCAATAGTTCTGCTTTCAGGCTGCACATTGACCAAAGGCGAACAATACCACCAAGAAACTCTCGCAGCGATTCAAAGCTCACAAACGAAGCTCGATACATCGCTGACTAATATTGAATCACAAATGATGGCTCGTCAGGCTGAAGATTACAAAGTCATGCAAGAGAAAATCAGTGATTTGACTATTCGGCTTGATACGATGCAGGCACAACTCTTAACTGAGTTGAAAAAAACACAAGCCGCTCCAGTAGCCCCTGTGCCAGTAGCGGTTGTGGCAGCAAAACCGACGCATGAAGTGGTACTGGGCGAAATCGAGCGCGTGACCATTGATAGCATTGATCAAACATTTGATGCCCGTGTCGATACCGGCGCAGCTACTTCTTCTCTCAATGCCGTTGATATCGAAGAATTTGAACGCGATGGTAAAAATTGGGTTCGTTTCCATTTATCCGATGGTGCAGCAACGCCTGCAGAAAGTAACTGGATTGAAGCACCTATTGTCCGTTTCGTTAAAATCCGCCAATCAACCAATGAAGAAGTTGAGCGTCGAGCTGTCGTTGAGCTTTGGGTTAAAGTCGGCAGTATCCATGAAAAAACACAGTTCACTTTAGCTGACCGCTCTCAAATGAGCCATCCAGTGCTACTCGGACGTGAATTTATTCGTGACATCGCCGTGGTTGATGTGAGCAAAAAATACATCCATACCGATGAACCAACTAAGAAATAAGGTAACTCATGACGTCTAAAGTACCCTTTTATATTTCAGTGGCGCTGCTGATCATCGTGGGCATTACGCTCAGTATGTTTCGGCACGAAAACTACGGTGTGCCTTGGACGCCAGGTGAAACACGTCAGATTTGGGATATTGAAGCCAAAATTGAATTCGTCGGCCTTGGTAAACCCGTTAAGGTTTCTCTTGCTGTACCGCACACTCAAACCGGTTACACTCTCATTAATGAGTCCTCATCTTCTCCCGGTTATGGCGTAGCCTATGTTAATACTGAGTCTGGCCGTCGTGCTGAGTGGTCTGTTCGCCATGCTGAAGGCCCTCAAAACATTTACTATAAAGCTCAATTCTTAGTTGACCCTCAAGCCAAGGTCGCTCAAATTCCGCCCACTGGTGCCATTGAGAAACCAGCATTTGATGCCCCTGTCGAATCGGCTGCCATCGCCCTCATTGAACGCGCTAGACAACGTTCTGCGGATGACGTCACATTTACTCGTGAACTGATTAAGCTGCTTAATGATGCCGAAGGCCAAAATGCGTCGCTGCTTTTGAACAAAATGAGCAAGGTTGAAATCGTTGATAAGATTCTGGCTTACGCTCAAATCCCGGCCAAGTTGGTTGGTGTTATTGAATTGGAAGATGGTCGTCGTCGTCAGTCTATTCAAGCGATGAACCAAGTCTGGGATGGTAAACAATGGATTTTGTTTAACCCTCAAACGGCTGATCAAGCTATCTCACCAAACATTCTTATCTGGGATGAATCTAACGTTTCTCTGCTCGATGTTGTCGGTGGACAAAATAGCCAAGTCTTCTTCTCGATGATTGCTCAGGAGGTTTCTCCTCAACAAGCAACCAACGATAAAGTCCAAGCAGATGGATTACTGAACCTCTCTATCCATAGCTTGCCGCTTGAAGAGCAAGCCATGTTTAAGACGATTATGTTGATCCCAATTGGTGCATTGATCGTGGTATTCCTACGCGTCATTATTGGCTTAAAAACGTCCGGGACGTTCATGCCGGTATTGATTGCTGTCGCTTTCGTTCAAACACAGTTAGTGACGGGCATTGTCGGTTTCCTACTGATCGTGGGTACGGGTTTAATTATCCGAAGTTACCTATCAAGGCTGAACTTATTACTCGTCGCGCGGATATCGGCAGTGATCATTACTGTAATTATGATTATTTCTGTCTTTACCGTTGTTGCCTTTAAGATTGGTTTAACCGAAGGCTTGTCCATCACGTTCTTCCCAATGATCATTTTGTCATGGACCATTGAACGTATGTCGATTCTTTGGGAAGAAGAAGGTCCGAAAGAAGTCGTATTACAAGGCGGCGGTTCACTATTGACTGCGGTTTTAGTCTACCTAGCAATGACAAACCCATATATTCAACACTTAACGTTTAACTTCATTGGGTTACAGTTAATTGTATTGGCTTGTATTCTTCTACTTGGTACTTACACCGGTTATCGCTTAACAGAACTTCGTCGCTTCAAACCGCTGATTGAGGATTAAGGGATGTTTTTTTCAAACTACACCTCACCTTCAAAACTGCACCATAAAGGCATTATGGGCATGAATAAGCGTAACCATAGCTACATTGGTCGCTATAACGATCGCTCTAAATATCCTTTAGTGGATGATAAGTTAAAAACAAAAATCATTGCTGAAGCGGCCGGTGCAACCGTACCTAAATTGATTGGTGTTATTCGCAACCAAGCGGATGTGGGTAAGATCCATGACATGGTAAAGGATTGGCCTGGGTTTGTGATTAAACCAGCCCAAGGTAGTGGTGGTAAAGGGATACTTGTTATCACTTCTCACAGTGATGGGACTTATACCAAGCCATCGGGTTCAACCATCAATAAAGAAAGTGTCGAGCGTCATATTAGTAATGCCCTAGCGGGGTTGTTCTCTTTAGGCGGCAAAAACGATGTGGCCGTGGTTGAGAACCTAATTAAGTTTGATGAATGCTTTGATGGTTTTAGCTACGAAGGTGTACCTGACGTACGTATTATCGTATTTAAAGGCTACCCTGTTATGGCGATGATGCGCTGCTCTACTGCCGCTTCAGATGGCAAAGCAAACTTACACCAAGGTGCGGTGGGTGTTGGGCTTGATATTGCAACAGGTAAAGCAATTCGAGCGGTTCAATTCGATCGACCAATTACTCATCATCCTGATACTGGTAAGGAGCTTGCTACACTGCAAGTTCCACATTGGGATCGCCTACTGATACTCGCTTCCAGCGCATGGGAAATGACGGGCTTAGGCTATTTGGGTACTGACATGGTATTAGATAAAGAAGAAGGGCCTATGGTACTAGAGCTCAATGCTCGACCTGGTTTGGCGATTCAAATTGCCAACGGGCAAGGCCTATTGCCACGTCTCAAGCATATCGAGAATCTCGGTATGCCTGGCGATTATCCAAAACCGGCTGAACGCGTGGCATACGCTGCCAAGCAATTTGGTAGCTCAGCTAATTTTGCTTAATTTTTTCTGACGTATTGCTATCTCAACCTGAATAAGAAAGAAGAAACGACATAAAAAAATAGCAGCCATTTGGCTGCTATTTTTTTATGTAAAGTTCATTTGAATCACTCAAGCTGCCCATCACTCTATTATGGTTGATGGGCAGCTTGGTTTATTCCATTTCTGCAATCAGCTCTTGAACTTCGCTTTTTGGTGATGTTTCTTGAGCGAAACCACGTAAACCAACTACGTGTACGTGTTCGTGATCCTTAAACACTTTACGGATCAGTTTGTACGTAGTGCCTTTTTCTGGGCTGATGTTCTCTGGTGCCGCAATAAGCAGCTGCATATCTAGACGGTCACACAGTTCAAATAGGGTCGAAATCGACTTACCATCTAAACGCGCGGCCTCATCTAAGAACAATAAGCGACATGGCACAATATCTTTACTGCGAAGACGACGTGACTCTTCCTCCCAGCTTTGGACCACCATCAACAGAATTGACTGACCAGTACCAATTGCTTCACCGGTCGATAACGCACCAGATTCCGCTTGCAACCAACCATCTGAACCACGACAAACCTCAACACTCAACTCTAAGTAGTTACGGTAATCCAGTAACTCTTCACCCAGTACTTGTGGCGATCGCTGTCCCATATCGATATGTGGGTTAACGCGTTGGAACAACTTAGCCATTGCTTCAGAGAACGTAAAGCGTGGGCTTTCAAACAAATCTTTGTGTTGCTCTTGTTGAGTCGCTAGGCCATTGAGTAGTACTTCATGACTTTCGCGAATCTTCACATTTAAGCGAACACCTTTCACCTGACCAAATGCAATATTCGATAAACCTTGGTTTAGCATACGAATACGGTTTTGCTCACGTTGAATTGTTTTCTTAATAATACTCGCCACAGAATCCGAACTGATCGCAAGACGGTTTTCACGTTGAGTCAGCTCTTCTGTTAAACGAGCTAGCTCCACTTCCATCTCTTCAATCGCTTCAACTGGATCATCAGTACGAATAATATCTTGACGAATACGCTCACGCAGATGTTGGTAAACTGCGATATAGAAGAGAACTTTGCGTTCTGGACGAGCATTGTCCTCAGATAAACGTAGCGAATCGCGCAAATCGTCGTTGTCAGCAACCGCTAAGCGCAATGCACCCAATGATTTATCTGACATTGAACGTAGCTCTTCAGCAGAAAGATAAGCCAGTTCACGCTTATGTAGACGACGTTCTACGTCATTCTCACGAGCTAAACGTAGTACTGAGCACCAGCCTGCTTTCGCTGCAACAACGAAAGTACGAACTTCAACGTACTCTTTTTGCACTTTCTTCAAGCGCTTAACTAAGCCTTTCATTTCAAGCTCAGTTGATGTGATAGTGCGCTCGTATTCGCTCTTACGGCTACGAGAAGCATGTAAACGCTCATGCAGTTCATCACGTCGACGTAGGGCACGCTCTTGAGCTCCCTCATCAGCCGTCACGCCAAATTCTTGCAATTCTTGTTTGAACTCTTGAACCGTTTCCAACTTCGCTTGATGTGAACTCTTCAATGATGCCAATACTTGGTTGTATTGGTTCATCTGACCTTGAGCTTGTTTAAGTTCATCACGTGAACGTGTACGCATGCGCTCTGCTTCAACCAATTTGGTTTTTAGCTGTTCACTCAATTCACTGCTCTTATTCAGCAGATCTACCGAATCAGAATAAGCAAAGTAATGACGGCGCTCGACTAAATCAGCCAAAGCAAAAATTTGCTTTTTCAATTCTTGTAACTGCGTATCTGCTGCTTTGTACTGGGCTTCTAAAGCATCAAATTGCTCAGGGTCGGCATCTAACGCTGTCGCAATGTTTGCAAGCTCAGCGACTGCTTTACCATGTGCGACAATAAATGCTCTCGCTTGCGCAAGTTGACTCAGTTTTTCTTCTAGTTCATCAAAGCGAGCTTGAAGAGTTTCGTCATCAAATACTGCCATGCTAGGCGCGAGTTTATCGAGAGCTGATAAAGCTTGTTTGCTGTTGGTTAACTGGCTGCGTTGCTGCTGCTCTTTCGCTTCTAAGTCAGCTAAAATACGAACAGCTTGATTACGTTTTTCTCGAACGATAACCAGTGCTTGTTCAGGATCTGCATCAAAGGCAACTTGAATGTGTTTCGCAACAAAATTATTGAATGCTTGATATAAACGTTGCAGTTTCTGTGAGTCGAAAGCTGCTTTTGCGTGCTCTTCAACCACTTCTTCTCGCTCACCACGTAACAACTCCAAACGTTGTTCACGCGCCGCGCGACCAAACAATGGAATTTCTGGTAAACGCGAGTAACGCATCTGGCGATCGTTCAATCGAACACACACAGCGCCTTCAAGCTCTTCTGCATTGAAAGAACTGTCATCAAAGGCATCAATATCACCTTCAATAATGTACAAGTCTTCTGGACAATCATCCAGTTCGACCAGCTTCTCTTCAATACCTGATAGATCTGAAACCACAATCGCATGACGAGATGGGCCGTACATCGCACTAAAATACGGCGCATCACCAATGGTAATGTCATCGTAAATCTCAGCCAGCAACACACCACCAAGGGTATCAGCCAAACCTTTTAAGCGTGGATCGTTTGAACCACCTGGCGATGCTAAGCGCTCAATTTCATTTTCTAAGACTTGGCGGCGTTCTGCCAGCTTATCTTTTTGAATCGACTGCTGCTTTTCTTGCTCTAGAACCAATTGCATGTGTGACATGACAGCTTGGCTATCATATAGGTCAGCACCACTTTGTTCTTTCAACGCTTCTAGAGCATCATTTGCTGCGATCCACGTTGGTGCGATTGACTCTAGTTTACGGATTTCAGCGGCGCTATCTTGCTCAATACGACGTTGGTCACCACGTTGTTCGCGCACATCTTCCTGAGCCATTTCTAAAGAGTCAATTTGCGCGACATGACGTTCACGTTCTTGCTCAAATGAAAGCTCATCGGTCAGTTCAATATGGTGTTGCTTTTGATACTCAGCAACCGCTTCGCGTGTTTGACGTTGTTGGTTCAAACGCTGCTCTAGATCGCGGTGCTGTGCGCGCCATTGCGATTCATTTTGCATGATTTGTTCAGCGTCACGACCTTTTTGCATCGCCAATTTAGCTTGGTTCGCGGCATCTTTACGCTCAACACTACCAACAATGCTACGAACTAGCTGTAATGCTTTCTCAAACTGCTCAGCCGCTGCCGAAGACATGTCTAGCTTATGCTTAACCGCCAACAAAGCATTAGTATTTTGAGACTCTTGCTCTTTTAGCGCCATCACCATTGCTTGTGCGTTTTCAGCAGTCAGCGTCTGGTCGCTTAATAGCGCTTTCGCTTTTTCTAGCGATTGCACCGCTTGTTGATATTGAAGTGCTCGCGTTTGCTGCACATCCAATGCTTGTTGGTAATCAGCAAGTTGCGATTTTAAGCTATCCACTTCTTCTTCTGAAACCGTGGCTTGCTCTTCAACCATCAAGACGCGCTCTTGCGCTTCTTCAACCACCATCATCTGTTCTTCAAGACGCTCACTCAGCTCTTCAAGATCTTCTTGATAGCGCGCAATTTTCTCTTGCTGACGCAGTGCATTTTGCACAAGTTGTAGATGGTCAAAAGCCGATTGGTAATCTTGTTCTAACGAAGACTCTTGCTCAACCAACAACTCAAGCTCTTCTTGAACTCGATTGAGTAATTTGTTCTGTTCAATCAAGGTTTCACGCGAGCCAAAAAGCTCTGAACGCAAAGAAAGAGTTTGATCCAACTTGTTACGACGATCATTGGCATGACGCATATAGTCGGCTGCAACGTAGTTGGTCGACTCTGTGATCAAGTGTTTGAACAAGTCACGATCAGATTGGGTGGTTTTAATCGCTTCTAGCGTTAGACGGTTTTCGCGTAATGCTGATTCCATATCTTGGAACGCTTTTTTCACGCCGCCATTTTGTGGTAACAAGTAGTCACGCAACGAACGGGTGATCGCACTTGAAATACCACCGTACAGTGACGCTTCAATCAAACGATAGAATTTAGAACGGTCGCTTGAGTTACGCAGTTTTTTCGGGATCACGCCAAATTCGAACATTTGAGCATGGTAGTCCACGATAGAACTAAACGCTTTAAACTGCACACCCTCATATTGAGCGATAACGTCTTTAACTTCATTAACTTGGCGAACACGCGCTTGTGTTTCTGATACGCTCTCAATTAGCACATCAGTGGGTTTTACATGACTTGGTAAGCCTTGAATAACAAAGGGCTTGATATCCACTTTCTTATCACGTCCAGCCACTTGCTGAAGCTTAACCGCAAACAGAAGACGTTGATTACGAGAGTTCACCACATCTAGAGCGGCATAACATGCGCCCGGCTGAAGTTTACCGTAGAGACCCTTGTCACGAGAAGACTGGCTACTGCCCGCTTCCGTCGTATTGCGAAAATGCAGCAAGGTTTGGTCAGGAATCAAAGCGGTAATGAATGCCGCCATCGTTGTTGATTTACCTGCACCGTTACCACCAGACAGTGTTGTTACCAATCCATCTATATCAAAGGTACGCGCAAAAAAGCCGTTCCAGTTGACCATAGTCAATGATTGATATTTGCCTCTTTCAATCATGCTTCACCTTCTAATTCTTCTTGCTCATTGTCATCGCTATCATCTTCGTCCATCAGCAAACTGCCTTGGCTTGGCTCTTGGGTATGAACTACCGCTTCACCATCACGAATCAAACGTAGCTGTGCATCGCGCATATCATCACCGACACGAACATCGGCACCAAAGCGAAATACCGCTTCACTGATACTAAATTTGCCCGTTTCACCAATGTTGATGATCATGCCAAGGCGACGTAAACGACGCAGCGAGGTGCGCACTTTTTCAAACAGTTTTTCTTTATCAAGATCAGAGCCATTAGCGCGGTTAGTCGCTAACTTCATTAACTTGTTTTCATCGGCTAAAGAGAGTAGCTCTTCGTACAATTCTTGATTGGTAAAAATACCCTCATGAGCAAGACGCTCTGGGCTCAAGTAAAGGAAACAAAGTACTTTACCCACCAGCATATCAAGCTCAGATAATACACTACGGCTGATCAAAGAAGTTGAACGTGGACGCAAGTAGAAAAAGCCTTCTGGCGCTTTCACTAATTCGGTATTGTAACGTTGATAAAATGAAGACAGTTCAAC
This sequence comes from Vibrio sinensis, assembly GCF_003605645.1. GTDB lineage: Bacteria > Pseudomonadota > Gammaproteobacteria > Enterobacterales > Vibrionaceae > Vibrio > Vibrio sinensis. Next base: position 197,552 of record NZ_QVMU01000003.1, read on the forward strand.
TTCGAAATCAGACAACAGTGCATGATTATCAAGGTCTTCACTTGAAATATGACGCCCTGCTCGCAGCATACTATCGAGTGCTGGAAACAGAGGGTTAGAAATTGCTTTTGCCAGATTTTCTGACATGTATTCGTTAATATCTGTCGATGACATTTGCTTGTACCTTTGCCCCGTATTCGTTAATCGCCTGCCAGTCTGGTTGAATCGCGCGGTAATCGGATTCTGAATAACCGAGTCTGACGGCTTGGTCGACGACCATGCGGGCTAAATCAAAGTGATGAGTGCGTGGATGCTCTGCGAGGTATTCACCAAGCACCTGGCCTAAATCAATCGGAGTACCTTGTTCTTTGAATACTTTCAGCATGTCAGCAATGCGCTCAGATAGCTCGTCATTGACTTGTTGAAACTCTTCGTACTCCACTTCCATCGGTACTTGTCCCATGACTTCATCGTCACGGAGAACCAACGCTTCATCGCGAAGATCGGTTAATCGCTCAGCATCTGCATAAGTGAGATACCAAGGCATATCGAAGTAATCTTTAAACGACTGACGCAATCTCGTGCTAAAGGCACGGTTTTTATCCATATCAATCGCGGTACGAATGAATTTATGAACATGGCGATCGTAACCGATCCACAAATCAATCGCTTGCTGACCCCAACGCGTAATCCGGTCAAGCTTCATCTGCAAGCCAAATAATGTCTCTTCGATGAAATCTAACTCTTCATCACCATAGACAATTTCTTGGATATCGAGAATTTGCGTTTGTAGCTCATCCCCTGCGGCTTGCAAGGTATCTTGTAACTCACGCAACGTTGTAGAGGTTTCTGAAAGTAACGCTTCACAGTTGTTAATCGCTTCACGCCAATCTTTATTCAAAAGATCCGCAATTTGCTGTTTCACTGACTGTTGCTGTTCATCCATAACACGCTGGTTAAGATCGATTTGATCAAAAATCTCACCCACTGAATATTTCAAAACACCATAAACGTTCTTCTTCCAATGTCCCGGCGTACCGCCTTTTTTAGCCGCTTCGATGGCTTTCGCCATTTCATCAGAGACCATAGACAATTGAATAGAAAAACGCAGTCTCGAAAATTCTCGATGGCGTATGTAGTAATCAGTGATACCAATCGCTAAAGGGGATAAACGATAAATACTGACGCCATCTGTCACTTCACTGGTAAAACGGCTAATTAATCGCTGTTTCACCATTTCGTTGATGGCGTTGTTCGCGCGAAACGCAGAGGCTTCACCTGTATCTTCAAAAAGTCGAGTGACGATAGTAAACGCGTCATGGAGTTCACCTTCACCCAATTCTTCATCGAATCGTTCTTCACTCAATACGGCGATAGCAATTAAAAATGCCAATCGCTCAGAGGTAAGATTCAATGAGAAGTCATGCTGCTTTACCCAACCGACTAATTCATCGATGGGTTGCTCTGCAGCATTGAGAGTCATCTCACTCATTGTTAGTCCTGTTCTTGTTTTTTCTGAGCCCATACATGAATGTATCGGCCTAATGAGAGGTAGGGTTCTTGTCTGCAAAATTTTGTTTCAAGAGCCAATACATCTTCATACTGGTACTCACCCATATTTTGCATATTACCTATGTAATCGCTAAAGCATCGGATACCAGATTTACCACAAATGTCGAAACCCGCTTGCTCCACCCATTGGTAGACTTCTTCAGGTTTCAATCCACTCTGTGGCTGTAATTTAAATCGCTTACGATGTGGCATATCATCCAATACGTGGGGAATATTGCCACACACTACGTTCTTATAAACTAGACCGTGATGGTTATAGAACATCACAGAGACAACACCACCCGGCTTAACTTGCTCAAGTAATGTTTCTAGAGCATGTTTAGGATCGACCAACCACTCCATCACCGCATGAAATAAGATCAAATCAACTGGCTCACTCATGTGCTGCGCAATATCTTGCACAGGTGAATGAATCAGGCGATATTTATCTAGCAAGCCATTTTGTTCAATGTCTTGTTTGGCTAATTGCAGCATTTCAGAAGATAGATCACATAAAGCGACTTGATGTCCGAGCTTAGCCAATTTTTGTGACACTTGCGCTAAGCCCCCACCCGCATCAAGGATGGACAGTGTTTTTTTATCGCTTTCTAAGCGTTGTAATACTTGCTCAAGATCCTGCCAGACAATAACTTGGCGGATCTCGCCCTTATCAGAGCCATAGATGTTTTTTGCAAATTTGTGGGCAATATCGTCGAAATTACGGTCTTCAGTCACGGTGGCTTGGGTTATCATGTCTAATCGTGCTGCTATTCTGTCACAAGAAATGCAGGAATAAAGAGGGTTTCTCTTAAATAATCATCAACTGGTGTTTTTTCGGACTATTTTAGTATGTTTGAGCTGAAAAAAATCGTATCCGCCCTTGTAATGCCTTTACCGGCTTTACTCATTATCGGTTTTATTGGGCTGATGCTCATTATGTTTACAAGGAAACAGAAAACAGGCTGTTTTGTTGTCCTCTTTTCTTTTATCGGTATTTTCTTAATCGCATTCCAGCCAGTTTCGTCTCGTTTACTGATGCCAATTGAGAGACAGTACTCTGCTTTCTTGCCTGTCGATGGATCGATTGATTATGTCATGGTGCTAGGCAGTGGCCATGTGGTGGATGATACCATTCCACCAACATCAGAACTTAGCCGCACAGGATTAATGCGACTCGCTGAGGGTATTCGTATCATGCGTATCTACCCTGGAGCCAAACTGATTTTATCGGGTTACGGCGGCGGAAGCGAAGAAAGTAATGCCCGCATGATGGCAAAAGTTGCGTTAGCACTGGGCGTATCTAAATCAGATATTATTTTGTTGGAAACAGCAAAAGATACGTGGGAAGAAGCGCGACAAGCCGCAGCCTTTGTTAAACACAAGAAGTTGGTTCTAGTCACTTCGGCAAGCCATATGCAACGTGCATTGAATGAGTTCCATTCTGCTGGAATCGATCCATACCCTGCACCAACTAACTATCTCGCGCAAAAGAACGTTGATCAAGCTTGGGTGAAATACACCCCTAGAGCAACCTACTTAGAGCAAACTGAACGTTTCTGGCACGAGAGTCTGGGGCTTATTTGGCAATCACTTCGTGATTGGGTCTCTGACTACGATGAAACAGCGGTCGAACCCGCAAAATCAGGCGTTTAACTAAAACTAAATCAGACGTTCGAAGTCAATCTAGAAATTCATTATTCTCGTTATCGTCCGAGGCTCGTTTTAACAAAACACTGTAAATTGACATAAAAAAACCGAAGCCAAAAGCTTCGGTTTTTTATTTTCACTATATCTGCATTAACGATGATTAATCGCCAGCAAACATATATCCTTCACCATGAACCGTGACAAAAATCTGCGGGTTTTTCGGATCAAACTCCATTTTTGCACGCATACGTCGAATTAAAACATCAATCGTACGATCGTTTGGCGCATCAACACGATGGCTGATCATGTTAAGAATACGTTCACGGCTCAAGACTTGATTCGGGTAAGTCGAAAGCGCTACCAAAAGCTCATATTCTGCTTTTGTTAGTTTTACTGGCTCTCCATTTCGACTCAAAGCACGACGCTGAACATCAAATGTCCACTCACCGAAGCGAACAACATTTTCATCATGCTTATTTAAATCGATACCACCTGAATTACGAGCGCTTGAGATACGCCAAAGTAAATTCTTTACTCGAACCAATAATTCACGAAGTTCGAATGGTTTCGTTACATAATCGTCTGCACCCATTTCTAGGCCAACGATTTTATCAATGCTGTCCGTGCGTCCTGTTACCAGGATAATTCCAATGTCTGACTGACTGCGAAGCTCACGTGTTAACATCAAACCATCTTCACCAGGAAGATTGATGTCTAACATCACAAGATCAATCGCATGAGTTTGTAGTAGTTCACGCATTTGACTTCCGCTATCTGCTTCACTAACGGTATAACCTTCATTTTGAAAGTAACCGACTAGCTTGCTGCGAGTCACTGCATCGTCTTCTACAACTAAAACGTGATTGCTCATCTACACCACTTATTTTGCATTTGGAATTGTTAGCATGTGTATTCTATTCATAAATAGTAACATTTCTAGTATTTGTTACATTAAAATCAAGAAAGATGATTTTTTATTGATTCAAGACAAAACTAGCCCAGATGTTAATAAAATGCCATCTTTATGCTTATTTTGACACATCTTGCGTTATCTCTATTCATATTTATTGGTTAAAATATAGGTAGAGTGATATTAGGAGTCTCTTTTGATGCAAGAAATTAAAGCGTTTAATGAAAAGCGTGCTGAAATCTATTGGTGGTTTTCAAGTCTGTTCGCAAAAGAACTAACAGAAGCAGAACTGGAGCAGTACCACAGCCCAGAGATCCGCACATTTCTTACCGGTTTAGGTGAAAACCCAACGCTCAATGTCGCAGCTACACGCGTCAATGATGCATTAAACCGTTTACTCGATCGCGAAGATGCTCAATTAGAGCTTTCAGCTGATTTCTGTGATTTATTTTTAAAGTCCGATAAGGATTCAGCACTCCCTTACGCCTCAATGTATATTGGCGAAACAGGATTATTGGACGACAAACCTGCGCGTGATATTGAAGCTGTGATGGCTCAGTACAATGTAGCAGTACAAAAAGATCTCAATGAACCCGCTGATCACTTAGCGATTGAATTGGATTTACTAGGTAATATCATCATTCGTTCTAACGAGTTAGAACAAGAACGTCATTTGGATGAAGCATTAGCTGACCAACACACTTTTATTGAACAACATTTATTAAGCTGGGTTCCGAAATTCAGCACTAAATGTCAATCTTTCGATGAGTTTGGCTTCTACTCAGCCGTCGTTGCACTGTTAGTTTCGTTCTTAGAGCTCGATCGCGACTATCTTGCTGGTGAATAAATAAAACACCTCTCTCGCTTCCTTGATGAGAGGTGGATTTTTATTTGCTCTGACTACCGTTGCGGTCTAAAATCGTCTCCGCAAACGATAAAAATGATGATAATAATGACAAACCGCTGCTTTAGAGCGGTTTTTGTTTTTCTGAGACTTTCTGCCAAATTAATCTAGACGTTGAATAACATCAGGTGGCAGCAATAATAAAGGACAGTACCTTATGGCCACAATAAAAGACGTTGCACGCCTTGCCGGCGTATCCACCACAACTGTTTCTCACGTAATCAATAAAACTCGCTTTGTTGCTGAAGCGACTCAAGAAAAAGTGATGGAAGCAGTAGACGAATTAAATTATGCACCAAGTGCAGTAGCACGTAGTCTAAAATGCAATACCACTCGCACCATTGGTATGTTAGTTACACAATCAACAAACCTATTTTTCTCAGAAGTGATCGATGGTGTTGAAAGCTACTGTTACCGTCAAGGTTACACGCTAATTTTGTGTAACACTGGTGGTATCTATGAAAAGCAACGTGATTATATTCGCATGCTGGCAGAAAAACGTGTCGACGGTATCTTAGTGATGTGTTCTGACTTCACTGAAGAACTGAGTGAAATGTTAGAGCGCCACAAAGACATTCCTAAAGTGGTTATGGACTGGGGTCCAGAAAGCTCACAAGCAGATAAAATCATCGATAACTCAGAAGAGGGTGGCTACCTAGCCACTAAATATCTTATTGACCATGGTCACACTGACATTGCATGTTTGAGTGGACATTTTGAAAAATCTGTATGTAAAGAACGTATTCTCGGTTACCGCCGAGCGATGAATGAAGCCAACCTTTCAATCAATGATGATTGGCTACTAGAGGGTAACTTTGAGTGTGACACCGCCGTTCTTGCAGCCGACAAAATCGTCGTTATGGACAAAAAACCAACCGCAGTTTTCTGTTTTAATGACACAATGGCACTTGGTTTGATGAGTCGATTACAGCAAAAAGGTCTGCGCGTTCCTGAAGATATCTCTGTCATTGGTTACGACAACATTGAGCTTGCGGAATATTTCTCTCCGCCACTGACTACTGTTCACCAACCTAAGCGTCGTGTTGGTAAAAACGCGTTCGAAATTCTACTTGAACGCATCAAAGATAAAGAGCACGACAAACGAATCTTTGAAATGCATCCAGAAATTGTAGAACGCAACACTGTAAAAAACCTTAATAAATAGTAAGTTAACCATAGCAAGTCAGTAAAAAAAGCTGGCTTGCAGCACAGTTTAACGTTAAATTCCTGAAGCAAGATCACACTTTTGAAGTGTGGTAGTGATGCTAAGTCCTCAATTTAATTTAATCTTTAATTGAGCGAATTAAGCCACGCACAGGGCAAACCATTCTGAAAAGGTGGGACGCAAAGCTACCGGTCTAAACAATATTTTTATTGCATGACAGCGGGGTTGCCGATGGCAAAATGCAAACAAGGCTGAACATCAGTTTTACCTGCTGACGTATTAACATTGTACTTGGCTATAACTATTTTTAATCGACCAAAATGATCGATTTTAGATATCTTAGTGCCATAATTCTCAAGAGTAAGAGTCATCAACCTCTTACTCTCAAGATTGTGCAAAGACTGATCTCTGCAGGTATTAAAAATGCTGCATTAGTTGCTATTCTCTCGGACCTGATTTGGTGGCGTATACATATACACCGAGAAAGTACTGCATGGACAAACCAATTTTAAAAGATTCAATGCGACTATTCGAGCCGCTAGGCCGAATCAAATCTCGTTCTATGTTTGGTGGATTCGGGATTTTTGCAAACGACACTATGTTTGCTCTTATAGTCAATAACAAGCTACATATTCGAGCTGATGATTCTTCAGCTTCGGAATTTAAACTTCATGGATTGGAACCTTATATATACAAAAAAAGGGGCTTCCCTGTCGTTACTAAATATTTTGCGATCCCGGAGCTGTGGTTACCTGACTCTGAGAAAGTTTTGTCTGTCGCAAAAAATGCGTTAGACAACGCGCACAAAGAGAAGTCTACTCAAGCTAACGCTCGTCCAGATCGTATTAAAGATCTCCCTAACCTGAGATTAGGTACTGAACGCATGCTTAAAAAAGCGGGCATAGAGTCGGTTGAGCATTTAGAAACGAAAGGCTCTGTGGGCGCTTTTAAAGCTATCCAAGCTACTCATACTGCTGATGTAAGCATTGAATTACTTTGGGCTCTTGAGGGCGCAATTAACGGTACCCATTGGTCTGTTATCCCACAGACAAGGCGTGAGGAGCTAATGGCTCACTTAGCCAATTAGATACCCCCCACTCACCTCAAGCGACTTTGTATCTCGAAGACCTTTAGTTGTAAGAAACCAAAAATTATAAAACCCAACGGTTAATTTCATCGTTGGGTTTTTTATTTGAAAGTAATTCCCTGTTACCCTGTTCTTATCCTCTATACGACTTCGCAGCGAACCGTCATGCGGTATTTGGAGACTCACTTTATGAATAAGAAAATTATCCTTGGTGTATTACTTGTTGGTTTAATTATCTTTCTGGGTATTAACTTTGGTCATTACCTCACGCTTAGTAACGCAAAACTTCAGCATGCTGCGTTGCTCAGTTACATAGATGAACATTTTCTCATCTCTGCTGTGATTTACTTTTTCGCCTATCTCGCGATTACCGCTTTTTCCATACCAGGAGCAGCTGTCGTCACACTACTTGGCGCAGCATTGTTCGGTTTTTGGGTCAGCTTGGTTCTTGTCTCATTCGCCAGCACACTTGGTGCAACCTTAGCTTTTCTGAGTAGTCGATTCTTATTGCGAGATTGGGTCCAGGCAAAATTTGGTGACAAACTCTCCACCATTAACTCAGGTGTAGAAAGAGACGGCGCATTTTATCTTTTCTCCTTACGCCTAATTCCTGTATTTCCATTTTTCTTGATCAATTTATTAATGGGCTTAACCCCAATCACAGCGGCTCGATTCTACCTTATCAGTCAAATCGGCATGCTTCCTGGGACCGCTGTATATTTAAATGCAGGGACACAACTAGCTCAAATTGACAGTCTATCTGGAATTGTGTCACCGATGGTTTTGGCCTCATTTGCAATATTAGGTCTGTTCCCGATTGTCGCTAAATGGATTATGAACAAAATTAAACCGTCACCAGACGTGAATGGAGATTCGCTATCTTGAAGATATATTCCGCGGCAAACCCACCAGAAGCTCATATCGTCTGTGAGCTTCTTAAATCGCACCAGATTGACTGCGAGGTTCGAGGTGAGGGATTGTTTGGGTTACAGGGAGAATTGCCGTTTGGAGAAGATAGCGAGCCTTATGTGTGGCTCTATAACCAGAGCAAACAATATGAAGCGCTAAATTTAATAAAGGAATTTACTTTTCCTATCCAATCAGGGAAAGAATGGGTCTGCCAGCAATGCGGTGAGACCATTGAGCCTCAATTTGCTCTTTGCTGGCAATGCGGAACCCAAAGTTAAGCGTAGATATGTTGACGAATGAATGCGATTGAATGTTTATTAAACTCTTCTGGGCATTCAATATTGCAGACATGACCACAGTTTTCGATTTCTAGTAAACGGCTTTGTCGATGAACTGCCACCATTTCTTTAACGGGTTGTATGAACATATAGTCTCGTTCACCCATCAAGTACAACGTTGGAATTGGCAATTCTTTATCTTTAAAATAACGCATCAATGGATTCACTTCAGAAGCCAGAATAAACCAACGCTTAAACTCTTTCTGACATAGCTTTTTCGCTTCACGAATGAACAGATGTCGGGACTGTTTTTGCGTTCTTTGTGGCATCACAATGTAAGCAAACAAACGATAAAGCCACATGTACGGCAATACATGTTTAAACAGGTTGCCTACTTTCACTAATACTTGAGAACGTGTATTTAAGCGCGTAACCGCCCCACCCAATACCATCGATTTAACCCGATCAGAGGCCAGTTCAGCAATATTGCGTACGATGATCGTCCCAAGCGACATACCCACGAAATGTGCGGCTTGAATTTTCAGATGATCCAGCACAACGAGAATATCGAGAGTCACTTCTTTAAACGTATAGCGGTTAGTCATCAACTGTTTAAGCAACTGATTTGATTTTCCATGACCACGTAAATCGACAAGCAATACGTTAAAATGTTCTTTATAGGCTTTTATTTGTTTAAACCAAATAGAGGAGCTTCCCCCAGCACCATGCACAAACACAACCCACTCTTTGCTTGTGGCATGTTGATAGGTTTTATGAAAAAGCAAAGTATCGTTCATAACGAATCAGTCGACATATAGAAACTTTCGAAGAGGTGCAGACTAGCACACTCTGAAATTTGATGTGCTGCTTGAGAAGACAAATTGTAGTGTACGGTAGACAAAAAAATGTAAATATAATTAAAAAAGACGCCCGAAGGCGTCTATCTGTTCACATCCTATGCATCTAATGCGGCGTAATACAAAGAGAGATACTCTTGCGCCGCGGTGCTCCAAGAGAAGTTCTGTTGCATCGCAAAGAGCTTGAGTCGCTCAATTTCTTCTGGGTATTGTAAATACAGCAATAACGACCGCTGCATCACGAGCAAAAGAGCATAAGGTTCTGGCTCATGGAAAATGAATCCCGTCGCTAAATCAGAGTTGGTATCATAATCCACCACACTATCTTTCAAACCACCTACAGCTCTCACGATAGGTAATGTTCCATAGGCCATACTATAGATTTGGTTTAGCCCACATGGTTCAAATTCTGACGGCATTAAAAAGAAGTCGGAACCTGCTTCCACCAAGTGCGCTAAATCATTGTCATAAGCTTCAAGAAATGCAAATTTGTGCGGAAATTGGGACGCTATGACGCGTAACTGCGAAGCCAGCGATGGGTCGCCAGTTCCAACAATAACGATTTGAACATCATGCTTCAAAAAATCCGCCAAAATAGGCAACAAGTAGTGGATGCCTTTTTGATTCGTTAAGCGACATACCATGCCATACATGGCAGTATCCTTAACTTCTAGCCCCGCTCTCTCTTGCAATGCACGCTTACATGCTTGCTTGCCCTCTTGCATACTTTTCGCTTCAGCTTTGTATGTCTGAGGCAAAGAAAGATCCGTCGTCGGGTTCCAAGATGAATAATCGCATCCGTTCAAAATACCGACTAGATCGTGCGCTCGCTGGGAAAAATATTTCCCCATTCCATGACTGCCCAGCTCCGTTGTAAGCTCCTGCGCATAGGTAGGACTCACAGCGTTAATTTTACTGGCATTCATGACGCCCGCCTTCAGCATGGTGACATGAGACGGACTCACCGCTGCATCAGGAACATAATATGAATGAAACTCTGGTAACGATTGAACTTCATCGTAGCTAAATAAGCCTTTGAATACCGCATTATGAATAGATAGCACACTTTTCATCCCTTGATAAAAAGCATGTTCACCATAACGATGATTCAACAAAAATGGGATAAACCCCGTATGCCAATCATTCGCATGAACTATCTGAGGCTGGAAACCAAGTTTCGGCAACATATCCAAGCTTGCAGCACTAAAAAACGAAAAACGAGCGCCATTATCTGCATACGCTACGTTGTTTTCAGCATACATTTCAGAACGGTCAAAAAATTGAGCACATTCAATTGCATAAACAGTCACTCCAACAACACTAAGCTCTCGCACTTGGTATTCAGTATGAGGCCAATGCTCAAGAGTGGTCGATAAAACCACCGTCGCTTGTTCAATACCCGCTATTTTGCTGTAAGCAGGCATTGCAATACGAACATCTTGATTCAAACCGAGCAGCGCTTTCGGTAATGCTTGCGCCACATCTGCCAAACCACCGCTCTTGATTAATCCCTCGACTTCCGATGCCACAAAGAGAATCGACAAATCTTTAGTAACCAACTTTTGCTCCTTTCGGAATAACAACAATACCATCGTCTGAAACATGGTACTTCTTACGATCTTCTTGTAGGTTTACACCAATTTGAGTGCCCGGTGCAATATCGGCATCTTTATCAATGATGACTCTGCGTAATACACAACCATCACCGACTTTAACGTCACCGAGTAAAATACTCTCACTAATGTCACAAGCAGAAGCGATATTGCTGCGGAATCCCAATACCGATTTCTCAATACGAGATCCACGAACGAAACTGCCATTACATACTAAACTGTCGATAATTTGAACTCGCCCGTTAGATGAATCAGTAAAGGTCGCGGGTGGTAAAGGTGGGTAATACGTATGTAGAGGCCATTTGCGGTTATAGAGCGAAAACGGTGCATCTTCAGCAAGAAGATCCATATGAGCTTGCCAGTACGCATCGATCGTACCAACATCTCTCCAATAAACCTCTTCTCTCTCTCCAGTAATGCGGTTGGTACTAAAGTCATAGACAAACACATCACCACGAGGGAACATTTTTGGAATGATATCTTTTCCGAAGTCATGAGAAGATTCTTCGTTATCGGAATCTTCTATCAATTCCGAGAACAGCGCTGACGCTTCAAACACGTAGTTACCCATTGAAACAAGAGCAAAATTCGGGTCACCTGGGATTGATTTCGGATTCGCTGGTTTTTCTTCAAAACCGATCATTCGACCGTCCGCATCGACTTCAATCACGCCAAACTCTGACGCTTCAGACAAAGGCATACGCAATGCAGATACCGTCAATGAGGCTTCTTTATCTTTGTGAAAATCAAGCATCTGCTTGATGTCCATTTTATAGATGTGATCAGAACCAAAAATACACACATGTTCCGGCTCAGATAACTGCATAAAGCGAAGATTTTGGTAAATAGCATCAGCGGTACCTTCATACCAACGCTTACCTGTGCGCATCTGTGCTGGAATAGGATCAATAAACCGATCGGTAATACCATTTATATTCCAACCTTTTTTGAGATGGTGGAATAACGATTGTGATTTAAATTGAGTGAGAACGTAGATTCTCATTAGGTCGGCATTAACAAAATTGTTTAACGCGAAGTCAATAAGCCTATAACTCCCGCCAAAGGGAACGGATGGTTTGCTTCGAGACTCAGTTAGAGGTCTCAATCGAGAACCTTCCCCACCAGCAAGAATCATTCCTAAAACACCAGCCATTAATTTTCTCCATTATATTTTTGTCGTTGATAAGTCATTGCAACTCACCATTATCTTTATTCGTTAGCCGAATCCTGTGCTAACGCCGATGACCAATGCTTCAAACTGAAGCTCCCCCGATCATCTTTCGCTCCCTGCTATTATTGTAAATATATGCAAGTCGCTGCTGGTAAACTATCGTATCCATCCCAGATTACAATTTAAAATATGCTATACCATCAAACGGACATGAGTTACTTTTCAACGCCCTGACCTAGCTCACACTACCGCAATCTAACAACACGAAGAATTAACAAACACAGAACATTATTGCGACTAAAGTCGTGTTGTTGATTGTTTCACAATCATAATTTAGATCGATTTCATTTTTATGACTCATAAGGTAGTCATGTAGCGACAAATCTGATTACCTCACCGCAACATAAAAACGCTTCCATATCTCCTAGAAACAAAAAAAGCAGCGAAATCGCTGCTTTTTTGGTAACTTACAATCCACTATTTCGCAGATTTTTTACGCTTATCTGTAATTTCCCACTTACCATCGACAAACAACGCGGTATAACCCGTTGGCTTTCCATCGACTTCAGAGCGAACATAATTTTCTTTTGACTTACGACTAAAGCGAACCACCATAGGCAGACCATCTGGGTCGTGCTGTGGGGCATCAGTCAAATAGAAAAACTTCGGTGAAATACGGTCTTTAAAACGTACCAGTTCTTCAACTAAAGGCGCTCGTGTTTCACGCGATTTAGGGAAAGTACTTGCAGCTAAGAATAGACCCGATGCACCATCACGTAATACAAAGTAAGCTTCAGATTTTTCACACGGTAATTCTGGTAGATGAACCGGCTCTTCTTTTGGAGGAGCGACTTCGCCATTTTTTAGAATCTTACGAGTGTTCTTACATGTTTCGCTAGTGCAATCCATGTATTTACCAAAGCGACCATTTTTCAAAACCATGTCTGACCCACATTTGTCACACTCGACAACTGGACCGTCATAGCCTTTTACTTTGTACTCACCAAATTCGACTACGTAACCTTCACAGTTAGGGTTGTTACCACATACGTGAAGTTTGCGTTTATCATCGATTAGGTACGCGTCCATCGCTGTTTCACAGATAGGACAACGTTTCTTCGCTCGTAATGCTGCAGTCTCAACGTCTTCTTCAAGAACATTGATGATGCCTTCTTCATCACCTAGGTTAATCGTGGTCTTGCAACGCTCTTTTGGTGGCAGAGCATAACCCGAACATCCTAAAAATACGCCAGTTGATGCGGTACGGATCCCCATATGACGTGAACAAGTCGGACACTCAATATCGGTATATACGATATGATTTGGCTTCATTCCGCCCAAGTCTTCTTCTTGCTCAGCCGTTTCAAGATCTGTCGTGAAATCAGCAAAGAAATTATCCAATACCGATTTCCAATTCGCATCACCAACCGCAACTTGGTCAAGCTTCGCTTCCATACGAGCCGTAAAGTCATAGTTCATCAAGTCATTGAAGCTACCATCGAGACGATCCGTCACAATTTCGCCCATCTTTTCTGCATAGAAACGACGTTGCTCAACTTTTACATAACCACGATCTTGGATAGTTGAAATGATCGAAGCGTACGTAGACGGACGACCAATTCCGCGTTTTTCCAATTCTTTAACCAACGCAGCTTCTGTGAAGCGTGCCGGTGGCTTAGTGAAATGCTGTTTAGGATCCAATTCTACCAAATCAATTTTATCGCCAACTTGAACCGCTGGCAGAATTTGGTCTTCATTTTTACCCATCGGACGTTGAACACGAGTCCAACCGTCAAATTTCAAGATTCGGCCTTTCGCTTTTAGCGTATATTCCGCCGCTTTCACGCTTACCGTAGTTGAGTCGTATTGCGCTGCTGTCATTTGACAAGCCACAAATTGATTCCAAATTAATGAATACAATTTATGAGCATCAGCTTCCATACTTTGCAGATCATCCGCTTTTACTGCCACGTCAGAAGGACGAATTGCTTCGTGCGCTTCTTGAGCACCTTCTTTGCTACCGTAAAAAACTGGTTTTTCTGGCAAGTAAGCTTCGCCAAACTCTGAACCAATATAGCCGCGTAACGCCTCTACAGCCTCTGAACTCAAGTTGGTCGAATCAGTACGCATGTAAGTGATGTAACCCGCCTCATACAAGCGCTGAGCAAGCATCATGGTCTTTTTCACACCATAGCCTAAGCGTGTACTTGCTGCTTGTTGCAACGTGGAAGTAATAAACGGAGCAGATGGCTTACTTGATGTTGGGCGATCTTCACGTTTACATACTTCATAGCTCGCTTTCTCTAGAGCTGCGAGTGCGACTTGAGTTTCAGCCTCATTAACAGGTTTAAAAGCAACACCTTGTTTCTGTGCTACTTGCAAACGGAAATCAATGTTGCTTGGTGTCTTCGTATTTGCGTGGATATCCCAGAATTCTTCAGGGATAAAAGCTTTGATTTCGCGCTCACGCTCAACAAGTAGCTTCACCGCTACTGATTGAACACGTCCAGCTGATAAGCCTCTCGCGACTTTTTTCCACAACAATGGCGAAACCATAAAGCCAACGACACGGTCCATAAAACGACGTGCTTGCTGGGCATTAACGCCATCCATGCTCAACTCACCAGGGTTTTGGAAAGCTTGCTGGATTGCATTTTTGGTAATTTCATTAAACACAACGCGTTTGTATCGCTCTTCATCGCCGCCGATGATCTCACGAAGGTGCCAAGCGATGGCTTCTCCTTCGCGGTCCAAATCGGTTGCGAGATAAACGTGGTCTGCGTCTTCTGCCAATTTTTGCAGTTCTGCCACGACTTTTTCTTTGCCAGGCAGAATTTGGTAGTTCGCCTCCCAGCCGTGGTAAGGATCGATACCCATTTTTTTGATTAGCGCTTTACGATCTTTTTCTTTCTTGATACGTGCTTTTTCTTCTGCGCTTAAATCTTTGGTAGATACCGCTGCCGCTTTTTGGCCTGTGCTTTGGCCTGCCGTAGGCAGATCACGCACGTGGCCGACACTGGACTTAACAATAAAGTCCTTGCCCAAATATTTATTGATGGTCTTGGCCTTGGCTGGCGACTCCACAATAACGAGTGACTTACCCATAGTTGACTCAAATGTCCTTTAATCGCTGTTGCGCACTTATAGCACGACATACTTAAAATATTGCTTCTTTTTTTACTATCGAGGCAGATTACAAGAAGATCAATATCTTTTTTTAAATTAACTTTTGACTGGTCGACAATTCATCAATTCATGAAGGGCCACATACTAAACGCCGTAATCGTTGATCTGCCAGAAAACTAAGCAGTTTTATGTAGCCGGTCACAAAACACTTTCAATAGCGCCGTTCTGCAACTCAACAAAAAATGAAATGTCGAAAACTGTTGCTCGTTCTTTGAAACAGCAGGATAAACCTCAGCCACTTCAAAATCATCGGGCTCATTAGGGTAAGACAATTAAACCAAATGGAGCAAGGAGCTGCTCCTGCTGCCAATCGCAAATTTTCACTCCAAATAAAGAGACACGGCGCAAATCTAATCCTTCTAACTCAACATGAGTGAGATCTGACTGTTCGAGATTAAACGTTCCCCACTGTTCTGGTGAAAACTCCCCACGAGACAAGTCTGAACCTTTAAAACTTGCACCAGATAAATTCGCTCCATTCCAACGATTTTCAAACAGCTCACATTTTTCTAAGTTCACTCTCTCAAAATTGGTATAGCTTAAATTACACCCATTGATGTATGCAGAGCAGAAAAACACTTGGTGACTCACTCTATTGGAAAAATTGGCCTGTTGAAAATTTGCTCCTTTTAAATCGGACTGGCGAATTTCAATACCAAAACAATCTGCGCCAATAAAGCAACACATGGCCAGCATACAGTGGTTAAAACTGGCATCTTTCAAGTTAGTATATCGAAAACTGCATCCCTCAATTGATTGCGATTCAATGAATCGACACTCATTAAATTGGCTTTCTCTCAAATCAGCCCGATCAAATTTGCAATCAAAAAAACTGCATTGTTCAAAGACGGCTTGCTGTAAATCCTGGCCTGAAAAATCATGACCTGAAAAGGTTTGTTTGGTGTATATCATACTGGCTCCTTAGTCTCGTCGAAGACTACCACCTTAAGATGTTGATTTTCCACAAAAATAACAAAAGAAAAATCAATAACTTACAAGACGCTCAAATCGTCATTTTAAGGGCTCAAATAGCCATTTTGAGGTGGTGTTTTTCTCTTTGCTGCACGCCACGTTGAAAAAAATAATTTAGCGTAACTGCTGTCCATCTAGGCGCTTAAGCTATTTCAATCATTGGAGAATCAAACAAGAGCTATTACAATCACGATTACTGATAAAAAAGAGCATTTTTCTCTCTTAACTAGCAAGAATGTAAGCAGGAAATCATGAGCGATAAAAAAGAAATTTCAGAACTTGAGTTGTTGTTGATCGCTAACCACATTATTCAAGACCATGATGATTACATCGAAGACATGCGCGCTGACAGCGTAGATGAAAAAGATGAAGTATTGGTTTTCAAAGGTCATTACTTTTTAGACGACAATGGGCTGCCGACAGCGCAGACAACGGCGGTATTCAATATGTTTAAATACCTTGCTCATCATTTATCTAAAGAGTTCACGATAAAGAAATAGAACGATACTCAATCGATTGAACACCCTGATCACCAAAAAGCCTTGGGTTCTAACCAAGGCTTTCATTTTTACGCTTGTCTCATTTTGATAGGCTAATCGTGGCTCAACATCGCCAATTTTTCAAAATAGTCTGGGAATGTTTTTGAGGTACACTTAGGGTCATTGATGGTGACCGGTGTATTGCTCAATGCAACCAATGAGAAACACATTGCCATACGATGGTCATCATAAGTATCAATCGCGGCATGAGTTAACGTCTCTGGAGGCGTAATCGTAATATAGTCTTCACCCTCTTCGACGATTGCCCCCACTTTTCTTAACTCTGTTGCCATCGCAGATAAGCGATCAGTCTCTTTTACTCGCCAGTTGTAAACGTTGCGAATCGACGTCACCCCTTTTGCAAACAGTGCGGTCGTCGCTATGGTCATTGCAGCATCAGGAATATGATTGAAATCCATATCTACGGCATTCAATTGACCTACTCGTGAAATAACGTAATCATCACCCCACTCAATTTCTGCACCCATTTTTTCAATCGCGTCAGCAAACTGAATATCACCTTGAATGCTGTTTTTACCGATACCCGTCACTTTAATCGAGCCACCTTTAATAGCGGCAGCTGCTAAAAAGTAAGAAGCTGATGAAGCATCGCCCTCAACTAAAAAATCACCAGGTGCAATGTACTGTTGGCCGGCTTTAACGACAAATTCTTGATAATTACGATTTTCTACGACAACACCAAATTGCGCCATAATATGTAACGTAATATCGATATAAGGTTTAGAAACTAAGTCACCAACAATCTTAATCGTCACATCATCTTGCGCGAGAGGTGCTGACATTAAAAACGCCGTTAAAAACTGACTAGAAATCGATCCATCTATTTCTACTGTGCCACCTTTTAACCCGGTTCCTGAAATTTTCAAAGGTGGGTAATTGGTGTTTTCAAGATATTCAATTTTTGCTCCGGCCTGACGCAACGCATCAACAAGATGTCCAATTGGACGCTCTTTCATACGCGGTTCACCTGTTAACAAAAACTCACCTCGACCTAAACATAACGCCGCAGCCAATGGACGCATCGCAGTTCCGGCATTACCTAAGAAAAGTTCAATTGGTTCTGCTGTAGAAAATGCACCGCCTAAACCTTGAACTTCACACTCAGTTTTATCTGCTGATAGTGTGTACTGAACACCAAGTTGACTCAGTGCATTTAGCATGTGACGGATATCATCACTATCAAGTAAATTCGTTAGGCGAGTTGTCCCATTAGCCAAGGCAGCCAATAGTAATACACGATTTGACACACTTTTAGAGCCGGGTAAGTTAACCTCACCATCGACTTTATTGATGGGTTGTAATGTAAGGCTTTCCATTTAAACTGACATTCCTTGCACACTCTCGCTTCCTACAAGAGCGTTGAAAATTTTTCGTACTGGCAGACTACCCAAAATTACGACGTAAAACTAGAGGCTACCAAGATCACAGAAAAAAAAAGCCTGTCACTCCCCCTATCATCAGTATTCTTTATCTACTCGAACACCATCATCAAAATATAGAATACGTACACGATCGCCAGCTGAAAACAACATGGTATTGTCTACGTCTTGTATGACATCAATGAGCTTTCCTTGCTCTGTTTTAATTAATATTTCGACTAATCGATACTCAACTTGATATTCTTGATTCGCCTGATTTCTTGCGATGCCAGCTCCGGCTACGGCTCCGACTGCGGTGGCGACCTCTTTTCCCGTTCCGCCACCAAATTGATGGCCAACAACACCACCGACCACTGCACCTAATAATGTTTCCCAGCCTGAGCCTTTTGACCTTACGATATCTTGCTGAGTGATGTATCTCACCGTATCAACTTGGCCAAATACCACCTCATTAACGGGGCGAGCTTGATTTCTCTGATATGCAGCATTGGCAAACAGCGGGAAAATTAATAACATCCATAACCACTTTTTCATTTTAATGCTCTCCCATTATGGCAATTTACTTAACTGAGTTAGATAACGACTGTTGGTTTCCCGCTCCAAAAGAAGCTTTGGCCGATCCTAATGGTTTGCTCGCCTTTGGCGGCGACCTCTCGCCTACTCGACTGCGATTTGCCTATCAAAACGGCATTTTTCCATGGTATGGCCCGGGTGAACCCATCTTATGGTGGAGTCCATCACCACGCGCAGTGTTTGATCCTAAGACATTCAAACCGGCAAAAAGTCTTCAAAAATTTCAAAGAAAAAATCAATACCAAGTTAGCATTAACCACGCGACGGATAAAGTCATCGACCTTTGTGCTTCATTAAGACCTGAAGAAGAGACTTGGATCAATGATGATATGCGCGCTGCCTACAAACAACTTGCCCGGCTTGGACATTGCCATTCTGTTGAGGTATGGCAACATGGGCAACTAATTGGCGGTTTATACGGTGTCAGTGTCGGCGCATTATTTTGTGGTGAGTCAATGTTTAGCATCGAAACCAATGCTTCAAAAATTGCACTCTGGCATTTTTGTGAACATTTTTATGCTCATGGTGGTCAACTCATCGATTGTCAGGTGATGAACTCTCATCTTGAATCTCTTGGAGCACAAGAGCTAAATCGTGATGATTTCCTTGAAAGCCTGCTATCTTTAAAGAAGCTGAATATTAAAGAAAATTGCTATAATTCGCAGTGGTTAACGCCAAACAATGAGGAATAACATGAGCTCGGATCTGCAACAAATTCGGATTGGGTTTACCGATGAACATCCTTGTAGCTACCTGACAACAGAAAAAGAGCGCGTGGCTGTCGCTTTAGAACCGACGATGCATTGCTCATCAAGCTATGAAGTATTGCTCGCAAATGGGTTTCGGCGTAGCGGAGATACTATCTATAAACCTGCTTGTGAGCACTGTTCTGCATGCCAAGCTCTACGTGTTTCCGTACCTAATTTTATACCATCAAAAAGCCAAAAAAGAATCCGTTCAAAAGCTCAACATCTTCATTGGGAATTGAAACAAGAAATGGATGAGAATTGGTTTGATCTCTATGAAGATTACATTTGTTCTCGTCATCAAAATGGCAGTATGTTTCCGCCGAAAAGACGCGAATTTTCACAATTTGCTCATTGTTCATGGCTAAATACTCAATATTTGCACATCTATGATAATAACCGTTTGATTGCGATTGCCGTCACCGATGTTCTTTCAAATAGTGCGAGTGCCTTTTATACCTTTTATGACCCAAGTCACGAATTATCCCTTGGCACGCTTGCAGTCCTTTTCCAATTGGAATATTGCCAGCAACAAGGAAAACAATGGCTTTACTTGGGCTATCAGATCGATGAATGTGCCGCTATGAACTACAAAGTCCGCTTTCAACGCCATCAAAGGCTAGTAAATCAGCGTTGGCAAGGGTAGAATACGGCCAACTTTATATAATTCATTTTAATCGACGCGCATATGTCGGTTGGAATTGTCATTTTGAAAAGAGGAATAAATGGCTAAAGAAGACGTAATTGAGTTGCAAGGTACAGTCCTTGATACTCTTCCAAACACAATGTTTCGTGTTGAACTAGAAAATGGCCACGTAGTTACTGCTCACATCTCCGGCAAAATGCGTAAGAACTACATCCGTATTCTTACTGGTGACAAAGTAACTGTAGAGATGACTCCATACGATCTAACTAAAGGTCGCATCGTCTTCCGTGCTCGTTAATCTCTGATTAGCGCAAGCAACAAAAAACGGAGCTTATGCTCCGTTTTTTGTTGCTGCAATTTTAGCTATTACAATAAAGAAACTATCTAGGATTATTTACCTAACGCTTCTTTGTAATGCTGACGGCAAACAGAAACATATCGATCGTTACCACCAATCGCCACTTGATCACCCTCTTTAATTGCTTCTCCGTGTTCATCCGTACGAATCACCATATTGGCTTTACGCCCACAATGACAAATTGTCTTTAGCTCGACCAGTTTATCAGCCCAAGAAAGTAGATACTTACTCCCCTCAAAAAGCTCACCTAAAAAGTCAGTTCGTAAACCGTAACAAAGCACTGGAATATGCAACTTATCAACCACTTCTGTTAATTGATATACCTGCTGCTTAGACAGAAATTGGCATTCATCAATCAAGATACAGTGACGTTTTTCCAATTCATTCAAGGCTAAAATTTCTTGATAGAGATCTGAGCTCGCATTAAAAAGCTGTGCATCCGATTGTAGTCCAATTCGTGAACTTACCTTACCAATACCGTAACGGTCATCGAGTGCCGCGGTAAATATCAGCGGATTCATACCACGTTCTTGATAATTAAAAGAAGATTGTAGAAGGGTGGTTGATTTACCCGCATTCATTGCGGAGTAATAGAAGTACATCTGTGCCACAGAGATATTCCTGTAAAAATAATAAATTTGGTAGAAAAAAGGGCTGACAAATCAGCCCCTTTAAAAATGATGGTCCATCCAATAACTTATTGACGTTATAGCTAGGCGACTAGGAAGAAAAACCTCTGAGCATAGGTTCACTATGTGATGAGGTTTTCGAGTGCAGTCAACAACGCTACAACATCAAGAAGGACGTAGAGCCTTATTTGCGACGCCAGGTTGTACCTTCAGCACCATCTTCTAGCTCAATACCCATTTCGTTCAATCGGTCACGAGCAACGTCGGCGTTAGCCCAATCTTTTGCTGCACGAGAGTCATTACGTAACTTAATTAACGCTTCAATTTCAGCGACTTCGTTGTCTGTACCAGCATCACCTTTAAGGAATGTTTCTGGATCTTGGTGAAGAATACCAATCACATCTGCCAATTCGCGCATTAGCGCACCTAGCGAACTTGCTTTTTCTATATTACTGGTTTTCAGGCGATTGACTTCACGCGCCATATCAAACAATACAGAGTAAGCTTCTGGTGTGTTGAAGTCGTCATTCATTGCTTCCGCGAAACGAGTAACGTATTCCTCACCACCAGCTGGAGAAGCGCTCAAATCCAAGCCACGAAGTGACGTGTAAAGACGCTCAAGAGAAGCGCGAGCCTGATTCAAGTTCTCTTCGCTGTAGTTTAGCTGACTACGGTAGTGACCAGACATTAGGAAGTAGCGAACCGTTTCAGCATCGTAGTGTTGAAGTACATCGCGAATGGTAAAGAAATTGCCTAAAGACTTAGACATTTTCTCTCTATCTACCATAACCATACCGCTGTGCATCCAAGTATTCACGTATTGAGTACCGTGTGCGCAGCATGATTGTGCAATTTCATTTTCGTGGTGTGGGAATTGTAGATCTGAACCACCACCATGGATATCGAAGTGGTTACCAAGAATAGAAGAGTTCATAGCAGAACATTCGATATGCCAACCTGGACGACCTGCACCCCATGGTGATTCCCATGTAGGTTCACCCGGTTTTGACATCTTCCACAAAACAAAGTCTAACGGGCTACGTTTCGCTGATTCAATATCAACACGCGCACCTGCTTGCAGTTGATCGAGATCCTGCTTAGACAGCTTGCCGTATTCATCAAACTTTTTCACTTCAAACATTACGTCGCCATTGCTAGCAACATAAGCAAAGTCACGCTCAATAAGACGCTCTACAAGATCAATAATCTCAGAGATGTATTCAGTTGCACGAGGTTCAACATCAGGGCGTTTCATGTTTAACGCATCAAAATCCGCGTGCATTTCACCAATAAGACGCTCAGTAAGAGAATCACAGCTCTCACCGTTTTCATTCGCGCGCTTGATAATTTTATCGTCGATATCTGTGATATTGCGTACGAATGTTAAATCATAGCCAAGGTAACGTAGGTAGCGAGACACTACGTCAAAAGAAACAAAAGTACGACCATGACCAATATGACAGAGATCGTAGATGGTTACCCCACAGACATACATGCCGATCTTCCCAGCATTGATTGGTTTGAATTCCTCTTTCTGTCTTGTGAGTGTGTTATATATCTTCAACATGATCTCTATCTAATCTTAAGTGAAACAAAATAGAGAATGATTATATCAAGTGATCCTGATATAGGTAATCCCAACATCAACAAAAAGAACACATAAACCTCGCAAGATCGCGGCTTTCTACCATTTTGTGCATATAAACTTCATAGAAGTTGAGATAGAATCCGAGATTCAGATAAAAAAACACTGTTTAAGGAAATATCATGATCATCCTTCACACTAATTTTGGTGACATCAAAGTTCAACTGAACGAAGAAAAAGCACCAGAAACAGCTGCAAACTTTCTGCAATACTGCCGCGATGGTTTCTACGACAACACAATTTTCCACCGTGTTATCGACGGGTTCATGATTCAAGGTGGTGGCATGGAATCTGGCCTTCGTGAGAAAGCAAGCCGTGCAACAATCAAAAATGAAGCAAACAACGGTCTAAGCAACAAAGTTGGCACGCTAGCAATGGCGCGTACAATGGAACCGCATTCAGCAAGTTCTCAGTTCTTCATTAACGTTAACAACAATACATTCCTAGATTTCCGTAGCGAAAGTCTAGATGGTTGGGGTTACTGTGTATTCGCAGAAGTTGTTGAGGGTATGGATATTGTTAACCAGATTAAAGGCGTGAGCACTGGTTCATACGGTATGCACCAAGATGTACCACTAGATGACGTGATCATCACTGGTACTACAATCGAAGAATAATAGATTGTTTGGAGAGTGTTTTTACACTCTCCATTTAAAAAACTTATGACGACATTATTTATATCAGATTTACACCTCTCCCCAAACACTCAAGACATCACAGCATGTTTCGTACAGTTCATGCGTAATGAAGCCATTCATGCCGATGCACTTTATGTACTCGGTGATTTATTCGAGTTTTGGATTGGTGATGAAGACCGTTCTGAATTTGCTTTATTGATTAAAAATGAGTTTAAAACGCTAGTTGCATCCGGTGTACCTTGCTTCTTTACTCAAGGCAATCGTGACTTCCTCGTTGGGCAACGTTTCGCTAAATATACTGGTGTCCAGTTGCTTGGTGATGAAACCGTCATCGATATCTATGGACGAAAAGCGGTCGTATTACACGGTGACACTCTGTGTACTCAAGACACTCAATACCTCGAGTTTCGCGCCAAAGTACATCAGCCATGGCTACAATGGGTTTTTAATAAAATCCCGATGTTTATTAAGAAGAAAATTGTCGCAAAAGTGCAATCCGGTATTCGTGATGAAAAAGAGATGAAATCTCTTGATATCATGGATGTCACTCCCAGCGAAGTTATTCGTGTCATGGAAGCGCATCAGGTCGATCTCATGATACATGGTCACACTCATCGCCCTGACGTTCATACCTTTGAGATCAATAATCATCCTATGACACGCATTGTCTTAGGGGATTGGTACCAACAAGGTTCGGTTCTCGTGGTCAATGACTCAAATTACGACTTACAAACACGGCCATTTTTTAATCAATCTATTTAGTTAGTTTGAACTAGCGCAAGGTAATAGATTTTATATTTAATATCATTGCGTTAAGACTATTCGCTCGAGATCTACTTTGAAATACTCTTATATTGCTCGCCAACCGATCTTAGATCGCGATAAGCAAACCGTTGGTTATGAATTATTATTTCGTGACGGACCTAATAACACATTCCCAGAAATTGAGCCTGAGCTTGCGACCAGTCGACTCCTTTCCGACCATTTTCTGTCAACGCACTACGATACACTTGGCGATAAACTAGGCTTTGTTAATTTCCCTTATGATAGCTTAGTGAACAAAGTCCCTACCTTATTTCCAGCGCAAAGTTTAGTCATCGAAGTATTAGAAGATTGTCCTCCAACACAGGAACTACTCGATGCGATTCGTGAGATGTCTAACTTGGGCTATACCATTGCTCTGGATGACTTTGTTCCTCGTAAAGAGTGGAAAGCGTTTTTACCCTATATTTCGCTAATCAAATTTGATATTCGAGCAATCTCCATTGCCAAAGCTGGCATGTTTATCAATTCGTTGTCTTCGACTAACATTCAGTTTATTGCTGAAAAAGTAGAAACACATCAAGAATATGAAGAAGCTAAATTAGCAGGCTTTGACTATTTCCAAGGCTATTTCTTTAGCAAGCCTGAATTGCTGCAACGTAAATCTTTAGAGCCATCGTTCATTACGATTGTTCAGTTGCTGGTTGAAATATCAAAAGAAGAGATCGATTATCGCTCAATTGAGCAATTGATTAGCAAAGATGTCTCGATGTCTTACAAACTGCTCAGCTATGTAAACTCTTCATCGACAGTTATCACTAAAATTCAATCTTTTAAGCAAGCACTGATTTATTTAGGTGAAGATCGCCTGCGTAAGTTCATCTCTTTGGTGTCACTTGCTTCAACACAAGATTCAAAACCTGAGTACCTATACAGCTTATCGATTCAGCGAGCTCGATTTTGTGAATTAATCACTTCTCATATCGATGGCCAATTAGAATCAGGCCAAGCGTTTTTAACCGGAATGTTTTCCTTGTTGGATAGCTTACTTGATCGCCCTCTGATTCAAATTGTTGATGAAATTTCGATCGATGAGTCGATTAAACTCGCACTCACCGAGCAAAAAGGAGTGCTTGGTAAAGCACTTATGCTGATCAAGGCCTACGAGCTTGCTGAGTGGAACACAGTCTCAGCACTCGGTCGGGATCTTCAGATCAGTGATGCCGCCCTAACAGAGTGTTATAACCTATCGGTCAAATGGACAGCTGAACTGCTAACCGTCAATAACTAGTAGACACTTCCCCTAATCACCTAAGACAAATACGGTGATTGGGGAGAATCGAATGTCACCAACAGCCTGTCACGTCATATAGAGTGAGTCTCTCATCTCGTCATTGAGTGATAGAGAAACTAGATCCTCTTAAAACTTGAGTTTACACTTAGCAAAAATTTACCCGCGAGTTTAATGGAAACGTCATGACATCATGCCCATGTGGTTCAACAACACTTTATAGTCACTGCTGTGAACCGATCCATCTTGATCACAGTAAAGCGATAACACCAGAGCAATTGATGCGTGCTCGATACAGCGCCCATGTTCATCGCTTAGTCGATTTTATCGTTAATACCTATCATCCAAGTTGCCATGCTGAATTAGAGCGTGAGGGAATCGCTGAGTCTGCCAATAGTGATTGGTGTAAACTTGATGTGATATCAACAGGATCAGGCACTAATGAAAGTGAGGGCTTTGTGACATTCAAGGCCTATTTCAATCAAGACGGACAACAATTCTGCCTTGAAGAGTGTTCCCGTTTCGTTCGTGAAAACGGTCTATGGTACTACATCGATGGTCGTTTCCCCGAAGAACAACAAGAGATAGACCCTCGATTACTTCAATCGGTGAAAGAGCTAAAAGTTGGCAGAAACGATCCCTGCATTTGTGGTAGTGGTAAAAAATTCAAGAAGTGTTGCGGCTAATCGGGCTAAGCGATGGCCGAGTATCCTCAATACCCAATAGTTAGACTACAAAATATTTAGGTAATAAAAAGGTAGGTGGCTCACCTACCTTTTTAAACTCAATAACGATCTAAAAACAGGCTATACATCGTGGTTAGGGTTCACGCGAACAATATCTTCTTGTCCTGGTTGGAATTGTTTTTTGAAATCCGCCTTTGATTTAAAGCTAATTTCGCCGCCTTTTGCCACACTCATGTGCTGTGCATCATCATTATATTTTGACTGATACAGCATCACAGCTTGCATGCAAGAATCTCGCTGCTCTTGCGAAATTGGTGTACCCTCTGGCCACTTACCAGTTTCAACCGCAAAAAGTAAACGCTCATAGGCTTCTGGTGTAATAGCGTTTATGAGTTGTTCTGCATCCATGTTGCTTTCCTTGTAAACTTGTTTTGTCTGAACATAACGAGCTGACCAATAGAGTCAAGAAAACAACAAAGAATTAGTCTAAGTGATCACAAGCATACTCAATATGAACTATCAAAAAACTATCATTATCATGAGCGCTGCACTGGTTTTAAGTGGCTGCTTTGAAAGCAGAAAAAACACAGAAGAGCTTTGTGCTAACAACCCGAGTTTGCGCTGTGAATCTCTCAATATGGATGATGGACGTTGTCGGGTGCCCCGAACAGATTTAGTTTGGCATCGCTTTGCTCTTCTTCAACAGCAAACAGATGCCATGGTTGTGAAAGAATATCAACTGGTCGCTGAGTACAAAAAATGTCTTGAATTGGCCGCTCAAATAAAACCGTTGGAACAATCTAAACGTAAAGAGCAACGTTTTATTTCACTCGTTCATGCTAATGATGAGTTGGTGCGCATTACTGCCCTATTGCAACAATCAAGCTCACCTGATGTGCTCTACTTTCTGTGGACTCAACTCAGTGATAATCAAGCAAAACGTCGTTTCTTACAATTGGAGGGATCACCAACATTAGAGACTTCGGAGCTTCAATACGCGCTGGCAACCTTCTACACAACCCGTCAGCCACTGAAAACCATTGAGCTACTGAATCGTTCATTAGAGCTCTCCAATCCAAATGAGATCAACGTTGATGTAATCACTTCGCTTGCCAGCATTAACTACCGAATCGACGCTAAAGAAAAAGCATATATATGGGCGACCATTGCAAAACGTTTTGATGCGCCCACAGCCGACGATACAAATTTCAAACTGCTTTACGGTTTTCCAGAAGAAAAATACCAACAATTAGACCATATTGCTCAGCAGGTTTACTCAGCGATAACCAATGGGAATTACAACCGTAACCTGCTGGTTCAGTTGAACTAATCATTGAATTTCAAATCATGTTCTTTGAAAGTTATACACAGAGAACAGTAATTTAATCACCATTTTCTTCGAAATTGTTGAAAGTTAACGACACTGAATTTACACAAAATCGTTCTCCTGTGGTCTTCGGACCATCAGGAAAAACGTGACCGACATGGCTGTCACAAGTCGCACATCGAATCTCTGTTCGAACCATTCCGTGACTCAGATCTTGTAAATAGCGTAAAGCCCTTTCATTTATAGGGGCATCAAAGCTAGGCCAGCCGCAACCTGAATCGTATTTGTTGTCCGAAGAGAACAAAACCGCATTACAGCAAGTACATTGATACTCTCCAGTTTGCTTATTGTGTAATAGCTTTCCACTAAAAGGCGCTTCGGTTCCTTGTTGTCGACAGACTCTATACTCTTCCTCCGACAAGCGCTCAAGCCAGTAACTATCTGGCTTCATGGAAGTTTTTGATTGTTGAACCACGGGTCTACTTCTCCTTTTTCTAGCTATTTATTCTCTTTCTATTTTTTAAAAGCGAATGAACATTTCTCTTTGTAGCACATCATTTTTGAGCATGGTAGTATGAGTAAAATAGCAGCAATACTTTAGAGTTCTAAGTTATTTTACGTCAATTGGTTAGTATAAAATCAGTTATTCGCTCAAAACATCATCATTTGCGACTAATTGTGAAAAAAAGCGTCGGTTTTTTTTGACTTTAAACAAGTTAAGTCCGATTATCTGTTGCAGATGTTTACTGGATTCTGTAATTTTACTACCAGTTATCTTTAATCAGAAATTAAGTTGTGGAGCAACTATAATGACTATCAAAGTAGGTATTAACGGCTTTGGCCGTATCGGCCGTTTCGTTTTCCGTGCTTCTGTTGAGCGCGCTGACATCGAAGTTGTAGGTATTAACGATCTAATCGACGTTGAATACATGGCTTACATGCTAAAATACGACTCAACTCATGGCCGTTTCAACGGTACTGTTGAAGTAGTAGACGGTAACCTAATCGTTAACGGTAAAACTGTACGTGTAACAGCTGAGCGTAACCCAGAAGATCTTAAATGGGACGAAATCGGTGTTGACGTAGTTGCTGAAGCAACTGGTCTTTTCCTAGACGACGCAACTGCTCGTAAGCACATCACTGCTGGCGCGAAGAAAGTTGTTCTAACTGGTCCTTCAAAAGACGCGACTCCAATGTTCGTAATGGGCGTTAACGACGCAACTTACGCTGGTCAAGACATCGTTTCTAACGCTTCTTGTACTACTAACTGTCTAGCTCCTATCGCTAAAGTACTAAACGACAACTTCGGTATCGTTTCTGGCCTTATGACTACAGTTCACGCTACTACAGCAACTCAAAAAACTGTAGATGGTCCTTCAGCTAAAGACTGGCGCGGTGGCCGTGGTGCTTCTCAGAACATCATCCCATCTTCAACTGGTGCAGCTAAAGCAGTAGGCGTTGTTCTTCCAGAACTAAACGGCAAACTAACTGGTATGGCTTTCCGCGTACCAACTGCTAACGTATCTGTAGTTGACCTAACAGTTAACCTAGAGAAAGGCGCATCTTACGAAGCTATCTGTGCAGCTATGAAAGCAGCATCAGAAGGCGAACTAAAAGGCGTTCTAGGCTACACTGAAGATGCAGTTGTTTCTCAAGACTTCATCGGCGAAACTCAAACTTCTGTATTTGATGCAGCAGCTGGTATCGCACTAACTGATAACTTCGTTAAAGTTGTATCTTGGTACGACAACGAAATCGGTTACTCAAACAAAGTTCTAGACCTAATCGCTCACATCTCTAAGTAATTATCACTTAGATAGCGTTTAGCGAGACTTTTCTTTGAGAAAAAATCGTAAAAAAGGCGGCTCTTGAGTCGCCTTTTTAGTACCTGTAAGGTTACATTTGCTCATTGTATCCAAATGACTTCAAGCAAATTTCATTCATCTGGTTGTTTTTAATAAGCAACTAACTGAATGTGATTTCTTCAATTAAGGATAATCCGATGAACTTGACTACACTCCCAGCTTTAACCGTACTGTCTGACAACGTTACTATTGTTGAGCAAGACCAAGTTAAAATTGTTCGCATCATCCATGACAAAGCAACCGCTGGAATTGCTTTACATGGCGGTCACGTTGTCTCCTACCAACCAGCTGGTCAGCAAGATTTGATCTGGATGAGTGATAATGCCATCTTTGATGGAAAAGCAGCATTACGTGGTGGTATTCCGGTTTGTTGGCCTTGGTTTGGTCGCATTGCAGCCCCTGCACATGGCTTTGCTCGCACAGCAGAATGGGAACTAGTAGAACACCGTGAAAATGAACATGGTGTCATTGTTGTGCTTGGTTTACAGCCAAATGAAGCCACTTTTTCCGTTTGGCCACACCAATTTTCAGCCCGTTTGACTGTCGAAATTGGTGATTCTCTAAAAGTTACTCTTGAATGTGAAAACACCGATACCCAACCATGGGTATTTTCCGGCGCATTGCATACTTACCTTAATGTCGGTGATGTACGCGATATCAGTATGAGCGGCATGGGTAGCGATTATATTGACAGTTTACAAGGCGGCCAACTGGTTCAGGGTGGTGAGACTCTCACTCTGACCGATACAATTGATCGCATTTATACTAAGCCTGATGCCCTCATTAAGCTTAACGATCCAAAGTTAAACCGTACTCTATCAATTGAAAATCATGGTCATAACAGCGCGGTCCTTTGGAACCCTTGGCAACAAGGTGCACAAAGCATGAGTGATATGACTGACGATGGTTACCTATCAATGATGTGTATTGAATCGACATTGCATGCCCTGCGCATTGAAGAGGGCAAAAACCTACAACCAGGTGAAGTCCACCAATTGATTACCGAGATTTCTGCATAACCGATGCCCGAATCCCGATAAACAGGAGCCAGAACTATTCTGGCTCTTTTGCTTGCTATTGATTCTTGATAGACTTTGCCGCCTATTTTTCTGTCCGAGTTCTTTATGTCTTACTTGTGTCCCCTATGTCATCAGACACTCGCTTTTACCGAGCGTACTTTCCGATGCGAAAATAATCACGTCTTTGATTTAGCCAAAGAAGGCTACGTCAATTTGATGCCTGTACAGCATAAGCGCTCGAAAGATCCAGGTGATAGCAAAGAGATGATGCAAGCTCGACGTCGTTTTCTTGAAAATGGTCATTATCAACCAATGCAACAACGTGTTGCTGAACTCTGCGCGCAAGGTATTGAAAGTGAAGAGTTTACTCTGCTCGATATCGGCTGTGGTGAGGGTTACTACACCAACGAAGTAGCTCAGCACGTTACCGCTAAAAGCCCAAATGCGCAGATATATGGTCTAGACATCGCTAAGATAGCGATTCGCTTTGCCGCTAAACGCTATGACAATTGCCAGTTCAGTGTCGCATCAAGCCACCGTCTTCCTTTCGCTACACAAAGCTTAAATACCATTTTGCGAATTTACGCTCCGTGTAAAGCTGAAGAATTGGAACGCTGTATCAAAGAAGATGGACTGGTTATTACAGTCACGCCTGCAGGCCGCCATCTGTACCAACTTAAAGAGCGTATTTATCAAGATGTCCAACTGCACAGTGAAGAACCTGAAACCATTGAAGGCTTCAGTCTCGTTCATCAAGAGCAATTGAACTACATGATGGATCTGACTGATGGCGACGGTTTTGATTTACTTCAGATGACACCATTTGCGTGGAAAGCGAGTGATGAACTCCGCGAGCAATTGAAGTCGGCTACACTGTTTCAATGTGAGGCTGACTTCATGTTGAGAATCTACCAAAAGAATGCTGCAAATTAATAGATAATAATTCTTATTTGCATTGCACTTTAAGCAAGCCTCCATTATTCTGCGGTTCTTTATGGAGGCTTTCATGCTTAAACTTTTCAGGCGTAACCATCTCATACGCCGACACTTCAACTTCAAAAGCACTCTCTCTGTTTTCATCTGCTTACTATTAAGCGCATGTACTTCGTCATCGCGCTCCGTAACACACTACTATGACTATCAACTCTATAGCCCACAAGGCGAGCCTATTGCTCTATCAGAACTTCCTAAGCGCCTTGTAGATGCAGACGTTATTCTTGTCGGAGAATGGCATACGCATTCCGCTATCCACCGCTTCCAGACCGATCTTTTTCAACAACTTCTCGACCAAAATCCCTCAGTAACACTTTCAATGGAACAGTTCGCTCGTGATAAACAATCGATCGTAAATGACTATTTAAAAGGGGATATTGGCGAGCAGACACTGATTAATCAAGCTAACGCGTGGCCAAATTACTCAAGCGACTATCGTGCATTGATCGAACTTGCCAAACAGCAGCAACAAGATGTGATTGCTGCCAACGCCCCGAAATCGATTGTTCGGTGTATTGGACGTAAAGGGCTGGAGTATTTAGACAAAATTTCACCACAACAACGACTCAATGTGGCAAAAAACGTCGATATCGGCCCATCTGATTACAAAGAGAAGTTTATGGCTTCAATGCACCACGGTTCGCCAGAGCAAACTGATCGTCAGTTTTCAGCTCAAGTGGCTTGGGATGAAACCATGGCAGAAAGCATCACGGATTACCTCAAAATACATCCGAATAAACAAGTACTGCATATCGCGGGGAAATTCCACGTAGAAGATGGATTGGGCATAAAAACTTCGATACTCAGAAGAAACCCAAATCTTAAGGTAGCAGTGATTACACCTAAAACCGAAATTTCATCGTCGCTAGATTACCAATTACAAGTGCTTGCTCCTCCAATCCGTTACGTCAAAGCGGAAAATAGAATGCAAGCATATAAAGCGCTAGGACATAGAAATGCGGATCTTAGCTGTGAATAAATCTGTTTCCTTTTGTGATTTTGACACTTATTTCAACTTCTAATTATTTATGCGCTCTTTTGGGCGCGTTTTTTGCTTATCTTTGCCTAAGTATTGTTATTGTACGATACACCTAAGGAATGTGATGCGTTAACAACATAGGTGTAACTTTAAGTGTGACGATATATTGATAAAAAATACGCATATTTCACACAAGTTTTATCACTTGTGGTCGATATACTCTCTGAGGAAGAAGTAAGGAGAACATTATGACGCCTATCGGTTTGGAATCAGCTAAGCTGTCCCAGAGCCCATCTATCAAGCCTCAAGCCACGAATAACGTTGCTGAAGCAAGCAGTCCGACACCGCTTAAAGTAGAACAAAACACGGTGACTCTTTCTGAAGAAGGTAAGGCCTTACTCAGTGCGCTTCAAGAGATTGAGCATAATAGCAAAGCGGACAAAACCGTTTCCGACAAGGTGGAATCTTTTGCTCATGGAGCATTAGGTATGGATCACCCTGATACCATCGAAGAAGAAGATTCATCCTATTCGGCTGGGCAATATCTTTCCGCAGCGGCAACGGTTGGTGGAATTTTATTAGCCTTAATTTAATCGAATCCATTTTTCACACCTCATTACGTAAATAAAAACTTTTTCCGTTACGACAAATAGGGTCATTTGTTGGCCTGTCACATTTGTTTCATAATGTTAAAAATTTTATTATGGATGATGCTTACTGTGAAAAATTCGTTTTCACTGATTGATAAACCTACTTTTTTTGGTGCAATCGCCTTACTTCTTTCTATCGTTATTCCTCTCATTCTTTTCCCTGAACAAGGGGCAGATTGGATTGCTATCGCCAAAACATTCATGACCGACAAACTCGGTTTTCTCTATCTGGCTCTAGGGATCAGCGCCCTATTTTTCATGATTTACGTTATCTTCAGTGATATGGGTCAAATCAAACTTGGTGAAGCCGACGAGAAACCTGAATTTACCACTGCCTCATGGGCAGCCATGCTTTTCTGTGGCGGTATCGGCGCTAGTATTCTTTACTGGGGCTGTATTGAGTGGGCTTACTATTACCAATCACCACCATTTCAACTAGAACCTGGCAGTGAAGAAGCGGTTAGATGGGCAGCAACCTATGGTATTTTCCACTGGGGTCCTATTGCTTGGTCAATCTATTTGATTCCAGCTCTTCCTATTGCTTACTTCTTCTATGTACGCAAACAACCTGTTCTCAAAGTTTCGAGTGCGTTAATGCCAGTATTAGGTGAAGAACGCAGTAAAGGTGCTTGGGGTAAAGTTGTCGATGTTCTATTTATCTTTGGTCTTTTAGGCGGCGCAGCGACCAGTTTAGGCCTCGCAGCACCACTGATTGGTGAAGGTCTTCACTATTTATTCGGTCTACCTAAAAACACGTTCAGCCAAGTACTCGTATTGTTGGTGTGTACTGCTATATTCGCTTATTCATCTTACGCTGGCCTAGAGAAAGGCATCAAAATCCTCAGTAACATCAACTTTTGGGGTGCGATGGGGCTATTGGCGTTCGTATTAGCGGCAGGTCCAACTATTTTCATGCTAGAAACGGGCTTAGATTCCATCGGCCGCATGCTGTCTAATTTCTTTGTCATGGCAACTTGGGCTGAACCATTCGGCGGCTATGGCTCGTTTGAAGATACCCACTTCCCACAAGATTGGACCATTTTCTACTGGGCATGGTGGTTAGTATTTGCACCAAGCATGGGACTATTTGTTGCTCGAATCTCTCGTGGTCGCACAATTAAACAGATGGTCGCAGGTTCTATTTTCTTCGGATCATTGGGCTGTTTCTTATTCTTTATGATTTTGGGTAACTACGGTTTATCTCTACAGTTATCTGGCGAACTCGATGTAGTAGGAATCCTCAATAGTGAGGGGGCGACCAAAGCTATATTCTCGATGCTTGAAGCTCTACCTATGGGGACAGCTGTTATCGCTGTGTTTACGGTACTTTGTATTATTTTTACCGCGACAACATTTGACTCTATTTCATACATTCTCGCGTCAGTAGTACAAAACAACGTCACTGAAGAGCCAATGCGCTGGAACCGTATGTTCTGGGCATTCACTCTATCATTCTTACCAACGGTATTAATGTTCATGGGTGGGTTGAGTACTCTACAAACGGCAGCGATCGTCGGTGGTTTACCTCTGCTTGGTATTTCTGTCATGCTGATGATCTCGGCGGTTCGTGCCACCAGTCACGATTTACGTCATCAAGAAGATTACGTTGAGCCAACAATCAATATTGAAGATCTCCCAGATATTGACCCATGGTCAGCTGAGGGCATGGCATTAGCACGCTTTGAGCGTAGCCGCGATGCTGCGCAAGAAGCGGCTGAGCTTGAGCGTGAAGCTATGGCTGCTGTTATTAGTGTGAAGAAACGTATTCGAGCCTTTGCACTTGAGCACTCTCTGGATGAAGCTTTTGCCGATCATCATATTCCTCAAGACTTGCAAGAAGCCTTACAGGCCGCTTTAGGCAATGTAATGAAAGCACAAGACAACAAACGCAATGCTTCAGAACAAGCCCAACTGGCGCGTATGGAATTTAATGAGTCCGTACTGGTAGCAAGTGCCGCCACTTAATTGGCATAACAAATCCTTCCATTAAGACAAAACCCACCATTCGGTGGGTTTTTTTTGAGCAAGATTTAATTCATTCAATCTCTCGAGCTAAAGCAAGCCTGTCCGTATCACATCAGCTGTTATTAGATAGTAAGTTTGGGGTACTGGTGTTAATGATTTTGACCAACACCCTCAGCACTTTAAATCAAACTATCTGACTTGCTTAGCTTTTTACTTTTTACTTTTTACTTTTTACTTTATTTAGCATCTTGCTGAACCATGTGTAAGTGAACATCCTGTTGAGGGAATGGAATTGAAATACCCTCTCGGTCAAACCTTAGTTTTACTTCTTTAGTGACATCCCAATACACATCCCAGTAATCCTCTGTTTTCACCCATGGTCGAACAATGAAATCAACGGAAGAGGTATTCAGCGTATGTACCTTAATCATCGGCTCAGGTGTACGTAATACCGAGGGGTGAGAGGTGATAATATCGATTAGAACGGCTTCAGCTTGAAGCAAATCATCGCTGTATCCAATACCAAACACCATATCAACACGACGAATACGTTCATGAGTGACATTCTTGATAACATCTCCCCATATTTTACTGTTCGGCACAATGATGATTTGGTTATCAAAGGTACGAATCGTGGTATTGACTAAGCTCATGTGGCTCACCTTGCCATCAACACCGCCAGCGTAGACAAAATCACCAACATCAAATGGACGATAAATCAGTAGCATCATACCCGCAGCGAAATTAGACAGTGTATCTTGCAACGCAAAACCAACAATCACCCCGGCAATACCGAAACCCGTCAGCACCGGAGCTAAGTTCAGACCGATTTGCGATAGCCCGATTAAGATACCAATCACCCATACGATATTCCCCGACATCGAAACAAAAAAGTCCTGCATCAATTGGGAAAACTTCAGGTTTTTAGAGGTAACGGCTTTGGCAACGACCTTACGTGTCAATTTGGCAAGAGATCGAGCCACCAGCAAGATAAGAGCGAAAACAAACAGCTGGAATAATTGTTGTGGTGCGTTTTGGCCAATCCAATCGAACGCGGAATTGGACCAATGGCTCAATATGGAAAGGATCACCTTTGAATTGAGAATGTCGTGAGTAATATTCCCGGTCACTTCAAATATCAGACGCTTATATTCTGAGGTTTCAATTCCCATCTTATCAGCGATGGTGATCAATGAACGTAAACTGTCAGTTGCAATCCCTAAGCGTTGTTTAATGATTAACTGGCTTAGTTGTAAAGTCGCTTTCTCGGATTCTGGGCTAGCGGTAACTTGCTTATCAACAATACCTACCTGTTGGTTAAAATATTCCACGGATGCCGACAGTAACCGCATTCGGCTTGCAACGAGATCACTTAATGTTGCTTCAGCAACTTTATCTTGAACTCCTAACTGTTTTAACCAATTTAAGTTCTGCCAGCGCCCCTCGTATACCGAGTCTAGGTAATGCTGCAGCTCTTGATAGCTGTTAAGCAAAGAGAGTTTCTCATCATCCTTGGCTGTATCAATCGCCTCATTCAATGCTTTGATTTTCTCTTCTAGATAAGCCGTCGCGCCTTCCGAATACTTCTGCTGAATTTTGACTTGAGCAATCAGTTGCTTTTTAGGGATAACGTCACGCTTAATAGCAGAGGAGAGCTGCTCACGTAGTGCTTCATTTTTTTGGAATAGTTGTAACTGAATCGCATCTCGCTCATCACCGCTAGCTTGCTCTAAGCTTTCTGATAATTGTTTAATCTCGTTATTTACAGCAGCAATTGCTTGCTCCGTTTTACTTATTGATGGCGGTGATTCTTGCTCTGCAAAAGCGCTTCCTGCAATAGAGATCGCCAGCGCAATCATCAATACAGTCACATAAGATTTAAAGTGATCATAAAATCGTGCGATAAACGTCATTTTACCTGTTCCTTCATTGGGTTGAGTGTAAATAACACTCACGAATGACTTAGTTTACACTGGCAGTACAAATAAAAATGTCAGATGCAGTTCAATAACAATAGGTTATTTTTGACGCATAAGAGAAATACTGAAATTTGAGGACGCTTGAATTTAAAAAGAGGTGTGGGAGCGTGGGGAGTGAAGTATCAAACAAGAAAACAAAGACTTACTACTCAAGGTGAGTAGTAAGTCTGCAAAGCTCAATTAAGCGCGATTAGGATGATTCAAAATGTGGTCTTCCCAA
Organism: Vibrio sinensis; assembly: GCF_003605645.1. Lineage (GTDB taxonomy): Bacteria > Pseudomonadota > Gammaproteobacteria > Enterobacterales > Vibrionaceae > Vibrio > Vibrio sinensis. Next base: position 234,691 of record NZ_QVMU01000003.1, read on the forward strand.
TTGACGACATCGATTTCATACACGACTTTGTCACGAACACTTTCGCCAGCTTTGTGCATTTCAGACTTTGAGCCCGTAATTAGAGGGTGCCATTCTGGTAATGGTTCGCCAGCTGCCAATAATCGATAAGCACACGTATGTGGCAACCAATTAAAGTCATCAATATCCTCACGAGTGAGCTTGGTGCACTCCTCTCCTGAGGTAAAACGATTTATATAATCTTTACAAGAACAAGTCTTACTGTTTAACCAACTACACGCAACGTTGGTGTAATAGATCTCATCAGTATCCTCATCCATCAGTTTATGTAAACAGCACTTACCACAGCCATCGCAGAGTCCTTCCCACTCTTCTTCTGTCATCTGTTCTAGTTTTTTACTTTGCCAATAGGGTGTGCTCATAAACTCGTACTACGTTATCGGGATAAGGGTGCGTTTTATACCGCTACCAAAAAAAAAGTGCAAGCCCACAGGATAAGTTTGTCTAAACCCTAACACCTCGTTACTCTACTCGAAATCTCGTATCTTGAAGTCACTTATGTATAGCTGTTCTATTCTTATAAAGTGTTTTTCAACTTCAAAGGTAACAGCATGGGCATCATTTCATGGATCATACTCGGGTTAATCGCAGGTGCATTGGCAAAATGGCTAATGCCCGGCAATGATGGTGGTGGCTGGATCGCAACGATGGCTCTAGGTATTGGGGGCGCGTTTGTCGGCGGCTGGCTTGGAGGCTTTCTTGGTTTTGGTGGTGCCGATGGCATCAATATAGGTAGTATCATCACGGCGACGATTGGCGCTTTCGTTTTGTTGTTCATCTACAATCGTTTTTTAAGGGGCTAGCCCCATTTACGCAGTATTATAGGGTGAAGCCATTAGGTTTCACCTGCCCCAACTCTCAGTTGTATTCTCTCTGTAGTAGCCGCTCTGAATAAGAGTTTTCTGCACAACACTTCCATTCTCAAACAAAATACTGATAATAGCCTCCTTATTTTTTCAAGAGGCTTCATTATGGACTGCCGATTAGGCTGTGGTGCTTGCTGCATTGCTCCAAGTATTTCGTCATCGATCCCCGGTATGCCAAATGGCAAGCCTGCGGGCGTTCGATGCATCCAACTAAATGACAATAATTTGTGTAAACTTTTTGGTCAGCCTGAGCGTCCAAAAGTATGTCACGACTTTAAGGCCTGCCCAATTGTTTGTGGTTCAACTAATCAAGAAGCTCTCGACAACATTACTGAACTAGAGCAACTCACTTAGTCTCATATTCGATTCCTACATGCCATTCGTTTTATCTTAGTCATAGAATTTTTGTAGCGACGCTATTTGTCGACTATGTTCAAGGGTGTTTCTATTAAAAAGCAGGAACCCTCATGAATAAATATATTGCAGAAGCATTCGGTACATTTTGGCTCGTACTTGGCGGTTGTGGTAGCGCCGTTCTAGCTGCTGGTTTTCCCGAAGTTGGTATTGGGCTACTCGGTGTTGCCTTTGCATTCGGTCTCACCGTCCTCACCATGGCTTTTGCTATCGGTCATATTTCAGGTTGTCACCTCAACCCTGCCATTACTCTTGGTTTATGGGTCGGTGGTCGATTTGAAGCTAAAGATGTTATTCCTTACATCGTAGCTCAACTGATTGGCGGTATCATTGCCGGTGGGGTCTTAGCGGTTATCGCTTCAGGGCAAGCAGGGTTTGATGTCGCAGCCTCTGGATTTGCAGCCAATGGTTACGGCGAACACTCACCAGGGCATTACAATTTAACCTCTGCACTCGTAACTGAAATCGTTATGACCATGATGTTCCTGATCGTCATCATGGGGGCAACGGATTCTCGAGCTCCACAAGGTTTTGCACCCATCGCGATCGGTCTTTGTTTAACTCTTATCCATCTCATTTCTATTCCGGTCACGAACACATCTGTTAACCCTGCTCGAAGTACAGGGGTCGCGGTTTACGTGGGTGATTGGGCGATTAGCCAGCTGTGGTTGTTCTGGGTTGCTCCTATTATTGGCGCTATTTTAGGTGCTCTTATCTATAAGTCACTGTTGAGTGGACGAAGCGATTGATAAATCACTTAAAACTCAACCAATATAGAGCGTATTGAAATAAAAGAGACAAATTGAAGAGACAAAAAAGCCGTTCGATAATAAGAACGGCTTTGTTTATCTCAATGACTTCAAACAATTGAATATATTTCAATATGCACTGATGTCAGTCAGCTAGCACTGAAAGCACATTACAGCCTATGACGACCAAGTAATGAGTGAGACAAAGTCGTCCCATCAACGAGCTCTAACTCTCCACCGACAGGAACGCCATGTGCAATGCGACTAGCAACCACTTGGTGTTCACGACAAAGATCGGCAATATAGTGAGCCGTCGCTTCGCCCTCCACCGTTGGGTTGGTTGCTAAGATAACTTCGCTCACATCACCACGACGTAAACGATAATCCAGCACATCAAGGCCGATATCGCTTGGACCGATACCATCAAGTGGTGATAGGTGTCCCATCAACACGAAGTAACGTCCAGAATATTGCCCAGTTGCTTCCACCGCAGCGATATCTGCTGGGCTTTCCACCACACAAATCTGACCATTTTCCTGTCGTTTAGGATTAGTACAGATATGACAAGTATCTTCTTCAGTGAACGTTCGGCACTCGTTACAATGGCCTATTTCTGTCATTGCATGATTCAATGACTCGGCCAGTTGTAATCCACCTTTTCTATCGCGCTGTAACAAATAAAAGGCCATACGTTGTGCAGACTTAGGACCAACCCCAGGTAAGCAACGTAAGGCCTCCATTAATTGCTCCAGCATATGACTGGTGCGCATTAAATACCTACTCGATTAGAATGGCATTTTCATGCCTGGTGGTAATTGCATACCGCCAGTCACTGATGCCATTTTTTCTTTTTGCGTTTCTTCAACGCGACGCGCTGCATCGTTAAATGCCGCTGCGATAAGATCTTCAAGCATCTCTTTGTCGTCTTCCATCAAGCTTTCGTCAATTTCAACACGACGAACGCTGTGGCTACCAGTGATAGTTACTTTCACTAGGCCAGCACCTGACTCACCTGTGATTTCCATATTTGCGATTTCTTCTTGAAGCTTTTGCATGCGATCTTGCATTTGCTGGGCTTGCTTCATCAGGTTGCCCATACCGCCTTTACCAAACATGATTATCTCTCTGATTAGTTAGCTTGTTTCGTTATTAAATGGGGCTGAACAGATAAAATTCAACCCAATTTCGTAGATTAAATCGGTCTTACACTATCGTTGTCTAACTCAGCAGCAAAACGGCGTTGAATGAAATTAACGTTCTCATCCGACGCTAGACTACTAAATGCCGTTTTTAGTTTTGTCTGATAGAGTTTTTCACGCAGCTCTAACGGCGTTTCACCTTGGTCGCCGACAGTCACTGACAGATGACACTCTTCACCTAATACTCGGTTCAGAGCATCAAGCAGTTCACCTTGAGCACGCTCAGTATTCAAATGAGCTTGCTGAGGGCGCAATGTTAACAGAATCGACGATCCATTTTTCTCGTAGTATGAATTTAATGCCAACTGTTGAGTAAGCTTTGCTGTATCAAGGGACTGTACTAAAGCAGACCAAGAGTCTTGCGCGACACTTTCTTGCAACAATTTTTCCGCCATCTCTGGCGTTTTTTCGTGCTCCAATGCTCGCTTTAGCTGCGTTGGCGTTAGCTCTTGAACCACAACGCTTTCTTGTGGCAAAGAAGCTTTCCATCGATAAGCTTCATCTTTACTTGAATCGGGAACTTGCTGATGCTGAGCAAAGTGTTTTGGCGACACCTGCCCTGCCTTGCCGTGCTTTTGTGCTACACGTTCAAGAACAGATTCTGACTTTGCAGATGCCGCATTAACCTTTTTTGATGTTTGACTGCTCGCTGCTTGGCTTGACGCATTAGACAAACCGTTACGTTGCGATCGCAGTTGATGCCTTAAACCACTGGCCGGAGACGTTGAACGCGTCGTAACTTGCACACGCTCTTGAGTGGGAATAGCCTGAGTTGCCGGCGGCGTATTCTCTGAATACGTCGGCATACTTTGATATTCATTGGATAGATGCTCTGGTGGCATCATATCGTAATCTGGTTGTCCCACATCAGACGGCATCGATGAATGAGCCTGATACTGTGGCGGTTCATTATAAACAGGAGCGCTTTGAGTCGCCGCTCTTGGTGCTGACGGAGCTTGATGAACACTAGGTTGAGCCATTGTTGACGCTGGTTGATGCCCTGCAACTGTCCCTTGGGTAGCCCCTTGGATTGGTTGACGTTGAGCAGCATGAACTTGAGTCGCGTTAACTTGAGTGGTATTTGCTTGACTAGCGCTTACTTGAGTTACATTCGTTTGCGTCGATATGACGTTTGCCTGCACATTAGTGACAGGGCGAAACGCTAACATACGCAGCATAACCATCTCTAATCCAATTCGCTCAGATGGCGCCATTGGTAAATCTTGACGACCTTTTAGAGCAATTTGATAGTAAAGCTGAACATCTTCTGGAGAAAGCGCACGAGCCAATAGCGTCACTTTTTCAGCATCAGGTTGTGTATTGTCTAATGTTGATGGCAACGCTTGGTACATAGCTAAACGGTGTAACTGTGTCGCTAATTGTTGTAACAACCCATCCCACTCTACGCCATTTTGCGCAAGTTTCTGAACGCTATCGAGCACCGCTTGCGGATCTTTCGCGCTGATCGCTTCGAGTAGATGAATCGCTTGGTCCGTATCTAAGGTCCCAAGCATTTGAGTAACAAGATCCGTTTCAACGACGCCATTACCCAACGCAATTGCTTGGTCGGTGAGGCTAAGCGCATCTCGCATACTGCCATCAGCCGCATGAGCTATCATGCCTAAGGCTCTGTTTTCCGCCGTAACATTCTCTTTAGAGAGAATATTTTCAAGCTGCTCACGAATAACATCAACGCTGATAGGTTTTAGATGAAACTGTAGGCATCGTGACAAAATAGTCACAGGAAGCTTTTGAGGATCCGTCGTAGCCAATATAAATTTCACATACTCAGGCGGCTCTTCAAGCGTTTTCAGTAACGCGTTAAAGCTGTGACGCGAGAGCATGTGAACTTCATCAATCAGATAAACTTTAAATCGACCACGAGCAGGTTTGTACTGGACGTTATCGAGTAATTCACGAGTATCTTCAACTTTGGTACGTGACGCAGCATCGATCTCGAGTAAGTCAACAAAACGACCTTCATCGATCTCTTTACACGTCGCACACTCTCCACACGGAGTCGCAGTAATGCCCGTTTCGCAATTCAGTCCTTTAGCAAACAAACGCCCAATAGACGTTTTACCCACACCTCGCGTCCCACTAAATAGGTACGCGTGATGCAGACGATTTTGTGCCAAGGCATTTTCTAATGCGGTTAATACATGGGCTTGGCCAACCACTTCTTTAAACTTGGTCGGACGCCATTTTCGCGCTAAGGCAAGATAACTCATGAAAACTTCCGATTAATGACCGTCAAACTCACAAATGCTGTAAACGTTTAGGCCTAATGCCTCTAAACGTTTGTCACCACCAATTTCTGGCAGATTGATAACGAATGCAGCGTGATCGACAACACCACCCAACTGACGGATCAATTTAGTTGTTGCTTCAATCGTACCGCCGGTTGCTAGTAAGTCATCAACCATTAATACTTTGTCGCCCTCAGAAATCGCATCGACATGGATTTCTAACGTATCAACGCCGTACTCTAGCTCGTAAGTTTGAGCAATCGTCTTACGTGGCAGTTTACCCGGTTTACGTACTGGCACAAAACCAACACCCAGTTCAAGAGCAAGAGGTGCACCAAACAAGAAACCACGTGCTTCTGTACCCACTACTTTTGTGAAGCCCATATCTTTGTACTTTTCAACAAGCAGTTGGATAGTTGCTCGGTATGCTTGTGCATCTTCCATTAGGCTAGTTACGTCGCGGAACAAAATACCCGCTTTAGGATAATCTGGAATGCTCTTGATGCTTGATTTGATCAATGCGATTGTTTCAGTAGTCATAACTCTATACTTGAATTCATTTGGCCCTGTCTAACAACATAAGTGGCTATCAGTCCAATGTAATGGCTCTCGACACAACAACGTATTCATTCGTAGAAAATAGGACTTCCGACAAAATGCTTGGTCTATTGTGCTGAAAAAACAAACGCCCGCTCGAAGAGCAGGCACACTTCCCTTCAATCTTAGTGATTTTCTTCTCTGTCAGCAAGGCACTCGACCACTGGTAAGCGAGAAAACCAAGTAACCAAAACCACCATCATAAGAACTAGGCTAATCTTTAGCCAAACTTGAGGGACGATCCAAATTGAAAAACAAAAACTGGCCACCATAACCAAAATGCCACGTTGTTTGACTTTGATACTTACCGCACGGTGCTGAGACCAATTATCGATGATCGGACCAAAGGTTTTATGTTGGATTAACCAGTTGTGAAACTTAGGGCTGCTGCGCATAAAGCATGCACTAGCGAGGAGTACGAATGGAGTTGTAGGGAGGACAGGAAGAAATATACCCAAAAAACCGAGGCATAAGCTCAAGCCGCCAACAATATTTAAACCGAGTTTACGAATACTGATGGCAAGCTCCAGTAAGGTATTTAAAAACCAGCATACCCTTTCATCACTCGAATCCAAGTCAGTGTTGCGGGAAGGGTTGGGATCAGAAGGACTGCAATAAATCCTAAAAAGTAAAATACATTATAAGGTTCTTTAAAATCTTTGTCTGCCATGGTTTGCTTCTCTTTGAATCGCTGATTGATGAACTACTGCATAAGTTAATAACTGGTTACTTAAATGCTTTATTATTGTTTCAGCCATTTACTATACCCGAGACAATCACGGTTAAACACGGATGAAAAATAGGGTTATAACAAAAGCGTGATCTCTAAATGTCCAAACATCGTTTACCGTTTCAGGGAACATACCATCGTATAAACGCCATTATTATTAATTCTGTTACTTGTTGGTTGATACTGTTTGTCGGCATCACCAAGAGCCTACGCTCATTACGAAACGGTTACACTGACCGATTAGGTGATTCTATTACGATAAATATCAAAGCTAAAACTGCTTGAACCAAGTCGGCTCATCGTTAACTTGCAGCTTTCATGGATAGGCAGATCCTTGACCACTGCATTTTTTAGGCTCTGGGATCCCAATAGATTACCAGCAAAAATATGTTTATTTTTACCCGAACCAGCCCATTGAGCTTGCAAACCAGCAGGTAAAATATCTAATGTCCCCTCACTCAAATCAGCTAACCCAAATAGTGATCTGACTGGATCTGCACTCGCCATGCAACTCATGCCATTTTCTAGTAGCTCAGCAATATCTTTGAGATCAGCATTAAACGATTTCAAATTTCGCAAGTAGTCATTGAACAGCGCTCGCACCAATAAAGTTGCCGCTACACCATTATTGGTCTCATTTTGAGAATCAACAAGGTAGAAGATGAATTGACCATTCATTAGCCATGCATAATCAAAAATCAACGGCATGGTATCAGTCGATTGCAACAACCGATAAGCACATTTCCATTGCCCTTGAGCTGTGTCTTTCTCTGGTAACAATGCATGAAGAAGATCTTTAGCTGCGTTAGGGTTATTTTGTAAATATTCGAGATGCCAGTGCAGCTCTTGATCCTCGGGCATATCACCACTATCGATACGAAACCACTGACTAGAAAAATCACGCTGGTCGCACAAGTAATTATCAGCATCGTGGAGGGTACTTTCTATCGCTTTACCAAGATTGCCAAAATTACTGATGGGTTTGGGTAGAAAATCTTTTATGCCAAATTTTAAAGCTTGAGCCACATCGGACATTTCATCGGTCGCGGATACGACGATGACGGGCAAGGACGGATATTCCAAACTGATTTCCGCTACTAATTCGATACCATCCATTACAGGCATAGATAAATCACAAATTACAAGCTCTGGACTGACGTCTCGAATCACTCGTAGCCCTTCCAGCCCGTCATTAGCTTCATGCACAAGATAGCCTTGAGCCTTCAAATATTCACTCGTGATACAACGAAAAATAGGGTCATCATCGATCAATGCGATTCGTTTTTCTTGAATAGACCGATCTGCAGATGGTAATGTGGCTGTCTGATAAAGCTTATACATACACCTACGCCTCACACAACTTCAGGAGGGACCTGAATTGTTTATTATTATTTTTATAAATTATTTTAAATGACTCATTCAAAAATAGTCTGGAAAAGCCATTTATACAAATCTTCCCCTGTGCAGGCTTGTTGCATACTATATGTATGAAATGTGAAAGATTGCGTGACTTGTTGACGTGACTCAACTTTTAGCATTTGATATCAATATAAATTAGTTAAAATCGTAAAAAAGTGTGTCCTAGCCGATGAAATTAGATGATCTAAACCTGTTTCGCTTAGTTGTCGAAAATGGGAGCTACACTGCAACGTCCCGAAAAACCTCGATCCCTGTTGCAACTATTACAAGACGTATCCAAGCATTGGAGGACTCGCTGAACCTGAGGCTACTCAATCGCCATGCAAGGAAGCTAACATTAACTGAGGCAGGCGAACGCTTCTATAACGAGTGCTCTCCACTATTACAACGCCTATCTATAACCGCTGAAGAAATTACCGACGACTGTCGTGGTGCTGCTGGTAAGATTAGAATTTCAGCCCCATCAAACCTGACCAAGCGTATGATGATGCCGATGTTCTCTGAGTTCATGAAACAGTTTCCTGATATTTATATTGAACTCACCACCAGCAATCATGCCGATCAACTCGATCCAACTGAATGGGATGTTATTTTCCGCGTTGGTCCGCAAAGAGATTCCAGTCTCATTGCACGTAAAATCAGCTCAGTAAAAGATATTCTGATCGCAAGCCCTGAATACTTACAAGCGCATCCAGCGCCTAAGCATGCTGAAGATCTCCATAGCCACTCGCTGCTAAAAGGCCACCCACTAATGAAGTGGCAACTGATGAATGAAAGTGGCGAAAGCATTATTAATAACGATCAAGGTCGATTTGAAGCCAATGCGCTTAACGTCGTGCGCAACGCTTGCTCAGACGGTTTAGGGATCACATTGATGCCTGACGTCATGATTAAAGAGTTCATTGCCGACGGTAGCTTGGTTCAGGTGTTAGCCGACTGGAGTGCTAACCCTCGTGATATTTACATGCTGTACAACCATAAAGATCACTTGCCAGAAAAAGTTCGTTTGTTCATTGACTTCGTCATTGCTTACAACATCCATTAATTTGCTGGCCTGTAAAAAAAATGCCTACTGAAAAGTAGGCATTTTTTTTACAGATACTCAACGAAGCGACTCAAATCTCGATCCGGAACCTTCATTGCACTGCAACCCGCAGTACCTAAATAAAGAAAACCAACGATCTCATCCTGACCTTGTAGTTGAAATGCTTGCCTTACTTCATCATTGAACATCCACTTCCCTGAACGCCAAAAGCCTTGAAAACCTTGAGCAACCGCTGCCATTTGCATCGCTTGAACCGCGCAGCCTGCGGATAAGTGTTGCTCAATGACAGGAACTTTTTCATGTGGTGTCACTTTAGCAATTACTGTAATCACCATCGGTGCTCGATACGGCGCTTTTTTAACTTTCTCAACAATGGCCTCTTCACTTTTCTCAGCCACCGCAGCCCGAACCAGAATATCAGACAGCTTATGTAAGCCCTCTCCTTGGGCAATAACAAATCGCCACGGTGTTAATCCCGCATGATCAGGCGCTCTTAAACCAGCACGTATAATATTTTCAAGAACAACACCCTCGGGAGCCGGCTGCGATAACTTAGCGATTGAGCGACGATTTAGCAGCAGATCTAATGCATCCATTTGAATTCCTTACCGACTTTTAGTTCTATTTATTAATTACTTGTATTCAGACTCTTATCCCATGTAACTTCGAAACACTTGGGTATAGTACCGGTACAGATTTGTGCTCCTTAAGCGATTCTATCTATAAACCCGCCATGCTACGAAGACTAAATAACTCATCATTAATATAAAGTGTTAAAAATGTGATCAAAAAAGCCAGCGTCATGGCACTGGCTTGATTCGTCAAAATTTAGCGGAACACTCGAACTTAAATCAAGCTTTCGATACCATAATCACAGCCATAGTTTTCCACCACAAAGTCGATATCTTTATCACCACGACCCGATAAGTTTAATAAAATCGAGCCTTGTTCACCTTGCTGTGCCAGTTTAATCGCGTAAGCAACCGCATGTGCTGATTCAATCGCAGGAATGATGCCCTCACAACGAGACAGCTCAAAAAACGCATCAATCGCTTCTTGATCATTGGCGGTACCATATTGGACTCGACCTGAATCTTTAAGATAACTATGTTGTGGGCCAACTGACGGGTAATCTAAACCACTCGCCACCGAATGAACCAATTGTGGTTCACCTTGCTCATCTTTCAACATATAAGATTTAAAGCCGTGCATCACACCAGGCTCACCTAAACTTAAAGTGGCCGCATGCTCACCAACCTGTGTTAAAGATCGCCCTGCAGGCTCAACACCATGAATGGCGACTGACTTATCCTCTAGAAACGCAGTAAATAATCCCATCGCATTAGAGCCACCACCCACACACGCCACCAAATTATCTGGCAAGGTACCGGTCATTTCTTGAAATTGAACGCGAGCTTCATTACCAATGATGGATTGGAAATCACGAACCATCATCGGGAAAGGATGTGGACCAACAACCGAACCGATTGCATATAACTGATTAATTGGGTCTTTTAAATACGCTTCAAACGCTGCATCAACCGCTTCTTTTAATGTTTTACGTCCATGTGTCGCTGGAATCACGTTGGCACCTAGAATACGCATTCGCACGACATTTGGGTGCTCTTTCGCGATATCCACTTCGCCCATGTAGATATCACACTCCAAACCAACTAAAGCTGCTGCTGTGGCAAGTGCAACCCCATGTTGACCCGCCCCAGTTTCTGCAATCAGCTTCTGCTTACCCATTTTTTTGGCAATAAGAGCTTCGCCTAAACAGTGGTTAATTTTGTGAGCCCCAGTATGGTTTAGATCCTCACGTTTTAAGTAAATCGGTGTACCGTATTTCTTGGAAAGGTTTTCAGCATGAAAAATAGGGCTAGGTCGACCAACAAAGTGCTTATAAAGACGAGCCAATTCACTTTGAAATTCAGGGTCTTGACGACATTCATTGTAAGCCGTATTGATGTCATCCATCACTTTTTGTAACTCTTCAGGAATAAAGCTCCCGCCATATTCGCCGAAATATCCTTGAGCGTTAGGTAACGCATGTTCAAATGTATTCTTCATTGAAACTCCTTGTCCTACTCAACTAGTACACCAACGCTATCTTAAAGTTTCTTTTTACTGACGACAAACGCAACTAGTCACTTATCTAGCTGCTTCACACTTTTAACGTTTTTCATTCAGTAAATATGTCTACTCTTTAAAAAGATAAAAGAACGGCGAGCTAAAAAGCCCGCCGCACACTTATTACAAACCATCTCTATTATGGTTTTCTATCTACTCTATTTTCTATCAACTAATAGAAACTATGTCCCAGCTCAGCTCGAGTTAACAAACCATCACAAGGTGCAAAGCGATCACCGTATTTCTGTGCATGTTCATTCATTTTAGCGACAACTTCACGAACACCTATTTGATCAATGCAACGGAATGGGCCACCTAAGAATGGAGGGAAGCCGATGCCAAAAATAGCACCAATATCACCGTCTCTTGGACTTCGGATAATCCCCTCATCTAAGCATCGTACCGCTTCATTCAGCATGGGTAACACACAACGCCATGCAATATCTTGTTCTGAAAGTGAAGCTTCCGGCGTTAAGCTAAGCAATTGGTAAACGCTTTTATCTACCTGCTTTTTCTTACCTTTGTATTCATAGAAACCTTTACCACTCTTACGACCTTTACGGCCATCGTTTAGCAAAGTGTCAAAGACATCGGGGCCTTGGAAACGTTCGCCTAATTCTTGAACAAGTATCGGCATGATTTTCGAACCAACATCGACACCCACTTCATCAAGCAAAGTAATTGGCCCGACAGGGAACCCAAAATTTAACAACGCCATGTCAAGATGTTCGATAGGCTCACCACCCATCAGGACTTGAGCAGCTTCATTCATATAAGGAGCTAAGATGCGATTGACATAAAACCCAGCACAATCTTTAACGACAATCGGCGTTTTACCCTGCTTACGAGCAAATTCAACCACGGTTGAAATGGTTTGCTCCGATGTCGTTTCGTGGGGAATCACTTCAACCAATGGCATTTTTTCTGCCGGGCTAAAGTAATGCAAACCAACTACATTTTCTGGTCGTTGCGCGTACTGAGCAATCTTATGAATAGGTAAAGATGAGGTATTGGTAGCGAAAATCGTATCATGTGAGGTGTTCTCCTCGATATCGGCAACCATTTTTTGCTTCAATTCGAGATCTTCAAATACGGCTTCAACAACCAAGTCGATGCGCTCAAAGCTGGTAAAATCAATACCACCAGAGAGTTGTAGCATCTTACTTTGCAGATCAGCTCGGCTCAAAATACGGCGTTTTCTTTGCTTATCAAACAACTTATAGTTGTAATTTAAAGCATTTAAAACCCCATCATTGGAGACGTCTTTAATCCGTGTAGGTACTTTAGCTTTGGCCACACTGACATGGCTAATCCCCGCGCCCATGAGACCGCCGCCCAACACACCGACACGTTCAATGGCTAATGGCTTTGCTTCTGCACCGTGTTCTTTCTTCATTTCTGTCATAGCAAAGAAGATTGAACGCTGTGCTTTTGATTCTGGTGTCATCACTAATTGACCAAAACAAGAGGCTTCCTGTTCTAGTCCTTTCTTAAAGCCATGCTCCAACCCATATTTGATCACATCAAGGATCGCATCCGCCGCGGGGTAATTGCCTCTCGTTTGTTCTTTGGTTTTCTTAGCTGCCTGTTCAAAGATAACTTTACGCCCAAGCCCAGTGTGCGACATTAGCTTCTCTTTAGTTGACACTTTTTGCTTACGGCGACTCTCATGTTTAGCAATATATTGCTGAGCAACGTCAAGCAAAATGGACTCAGGAACACAGGCATCCACTACACCCAATTTTTTCGCTTTTTTGGCTCGTAGCTGTTTGCCCGTCAAAATCAAATCAAGAGCTGGAAGTAAACCGATCAAACGTGGAAGACGTTGTGTACCACCCGAACCGGGTAACAGTCCTAGCTGAACTTCAGGTAAGCCCAAACGCGTAATATCAGCATCACTACAAACGCGGTAATCACACGATAGAGCAAGCTCTAACCCACCACCAAGACAAGGGCCATGGATAGCCGCGACCACTGGAAATGGGAAATCTGCTAGCGTCTGGAACATAACTTGCCCTTGACGAGCCAAATCTTCTGCTTCTTGAGCAGATTGACAGGCATCAAGCATGCGAACATCAGCGCCAGCAATAAAATTATCTGGCTTTAATGAATGAATAATCAATCCTTTAAGCTGCGATTTTTGCTCTTCGAGCTGGGCAAAAATCACTTGTATCTCTTCTGCGAACGTTGCTTGTAACGTATTCATACGTTCGCCGGGAACATCTATCGATAACCACCCGATATTCTGCTCATCAACACTTAGGTTAAATGCTTTAAGTTCCGTCATTATTCAACCTCCAAGATCATCGCCGCACCCAGTCCACCAGCAGCACAGGCGGTATTTAGCGCTAAACCGCCACCTCTGCGTTTTAACTCTCTTAACGTCTGGGTAATCATACGTGCACCTGTTGCGGCAAATGGGTGTCCGTAAGCAATAGAGCCACCAAGAACGTTGAACTTATCCATATCAATTTCACCAATCGCCGATGCTCGTCCAAGGTGCTCTTGGGCAAATTTATCACTCGCGAACATTTTAACGTTCGATAGCGCTTGCGCAGCGAATGCTTCATGCATATCAATCAAGGTAAGATCGGCCAGCGTAATACCTGCACGATCAAGTGCGATTGGCGTTGCAAATGATGGCCCCATCAACATATCTTTTTCTACACCGATAGCAGAAAACGCATAAGAACGAACGTAGCCAAGAATTTCCAAACCTAACTCTTTTGCTCGCCCCTCGCGCATAAGCATGATCGCGGCTGCACCATCAGTTAATGGCGTACTGTTTGCAGCTGTCACGCTACCAAACTGGCGATCGAATGCTGGTCTTAATTTAGCGTAACCTTCGAGGGTTGAGTCATGTCGAATATTGTTATCTTCGGCAATCCACTGTTTATAAGGCGCTGGAAATGCTGTCATCACTTCATCGTGAATTTTTCCCTCTCGCCAAGCTTGAGATGCCAAAGTATGTGAACGGTGAGCTAACGCATCTTGCTCTGCACGTGTAATGCCGTGGCTCTTTGCCATCTGCTCCGCGGTTTGGCCCATTGAAAGCCCAGTGGAATATTCTGCAACTGCTGGCGGAACCGGCATCAGATCTTTAAAAGAGAGGGTCTTTAATAATTTTAATTTTTGGCCCATCGTCTTAGTTTTACTCAGAGCGAGTAGATTCGCCGCCAACGTTTTTGATACCCCAATTGGTAGAACAGATGATGAATCTGCCCCTCCAGCAATACCAATATCCGCGGTTCCCGCCATGATGCTTTCTGCTACATTCACGACCGATTGAAAACTCGTCGCACAAGCACGAGTAACACTATAAGCATCGGTATGAACGTTCATTCCCGTGCCCAGTACAATTTCACGCGCGATATTCGGTGCTTCAGGCATCTGAACCACTTGGCCAAAGACCAGTTGGTCGATCAATTTAGGATCGATTTGAGTTCTTGCCAACATTTCACTGACAACCATTTTGCCGAGGTCAACTGCTGGCACTTGGCTAAATTCGGTACTCTGCCGCGCAAACGGGGTACGCAACCCTGCAACGATTGCAACACGCTCTCCTGAACGCGTAATGACTTCCTGCTTGCTCATTGTATCTCCTTAACAATAAGAGGTCTGACCTCAATGATTGTAACGATATTGTTAACTCAATCAAACATCTGTTTGAATAAACGTGATGTCGCATAACAAAGTGCTAAAAAGCCAAAGAAAAAAAACCAGAACAATAATAGGAATTCATCATTAAAATACGACAAGAGTGAAGTGTTAGGACAAACGTTACGCAAAACCTTTATCGCCAATTAATCAGAGCGGTTACAAGACTCATCAATTTGTTGAATAGTATGAGAATAAAGATTGCTGAGTGTTAATAATTCACTATAGTTATTAGTGGAAAAAATGGCGGCAATAAAATAACAGCAAAAAAAAACCACACAAGATTGTGTGGTCGGAATGTATAAAGCAATTAACTTACGCCAATTGAAATAATCAGTTTCCTGATTAGGAGAAAGTAAAGTCAGCCTTCAAAAGGAAGTGTCATCTTGCTCAACTGTCAACCACAAGGGTTAACTAGACGACAAGATGTACTATAACGGCTCCTATTGGACACTTTTTGAATTAGATCAATTTTTGGTTGGTTTTCTCCATCAATGTACGAATAGGCGGTTTTGGCTCCGCTTTCTTTTACAACCTACAACGCGAACATTAATAGCTTGGTAACCGAATCGCTACAAACCGTCAAAACTACTCATAATGAGTAATACGTGACTAAATTGTCTGCCCATCGGAGGCTCACGTGTCAATTATTCAATTTTTTGGAAAGAAAAAGTCTACCTCTCCGGTCAACTCGGATATGGACAAACAAAGAAAATATGAAGCTCTTGTGCGAGCTTATCATCGAGATCTCTATCGCTACGCCTACTGGCTGTGCAAAGACAAAACCATTGCGGAAGATCTGGTTCAAGAAACCTGTCTACGCGCTTGGAAGTCTCTTGACAGTTTACAAGATGAAAAAGCGGCAAAATCTTGGCTAATTACAATATTACGCCGAGAAAATGCTCGCCGTTTTGAACGCAAGCAATTTGATCTGGTTGATATCGATGATTATGGTAATGATGCTAAAGTCAGCGACGATGCCCACCACCAATCAGAGTGGGTTCATGCTCAAATTATGCAGCTTGAAGAGGATTATCGTGAACCTCTCTTTCTCCAGGTCGTTGGTGGCTTTAGCGGGGATGAGATTAGTACGATATTAGGATTAAACAAAAACACGGTCATGACGCGTCTTTTCAGAGCGAGGAATCAGCTAAAAGAGAGACTGGATTCTGAGACCAATCATAGAGGGCAGCAAAATGGATGAACTGGAATTTCGCCGCCGCATCATGTCCGATCCAAAGCAGCGTGACGCTGATCTCTTGGACGCGATAAAAACCAATGACGCAAACAGTAAATTTGCCGATGATATTTTCGACCTTGACGCACAAATCAGCAAAGCGATGAACGTGGACGTTCCTGAAGATTTAGTTGACCGAATTTTGTTCAATCAATCTTCATCAATGGAATCTAATGTAATTAAACCGGATTTTGTTAAACGTTCAATGGCAATGGCCGCTTCCGTCGCTTTTGTCGTTGGCTTACTCGTCGGACAGGTAAACTGGGGAAATGTTGTTGTTACACCTGCACAAGCGAGCTTAGCCGATACGGCAATACAGCACGTTTTAGAAGAGCAACCGTTTATTGATAATCTTGATGAACAAGTGAGCGTGGCACAAATCAACGCTAAGATGTCACCCTTTGAGCATCATCTAGGGCATAACTTCCCATACCATGTCTATTACTTAAACCACTGTGGGTTTGGCAACTCCAATGCTCTGCATATGGTTTTTCAAGGTGAAAAAGGCAAGGTCACTCTCTTTTTGACCAACAAAACGAGTCAGAAAGTGGAAGATTTTACTCAACAAGGGATGTCTGGCGTCATCGAACCGATTGGCAATACCAGTTTAATTCTGGTGGGCGACAAAGGTGAAGATGTTGCTAAAATCAGCGAAAAAATCGCAAATCTTATAAAGCCCGGCAATATATAGAAATTAGGCCTGAACATGAATTTCAGGCCAATTTTTTAAAGCAAAAGTAGAGCATAGACTCTAAAAAGGCTAGTTTTCCAGCTTTTTCCTGCAAGATGACCATCATTTCATTAATTTTCCCCTCAAATTTGGCAATGGTCGGATTTGTTTATTCTATACTCCAGACTAGGATCAGCCCCACTGAGCATTTGCTCAAGTGTAACGCCCATTTAGAGGCGATATATAAAAAGGAAAAAGCAAAAATGAACAACTCGCGTCTGTTTAAAAAATCACTATTAGCAGTGACGATTGCAACAACTACACTAGCCTCTCAGCAAGCTCTTGCTGCTGGCTTCCAACTTAATGCGCAATCAGCAACCGGCATCGGCCGTGCATTTGCTGGTGACGCAGTTATCGCTGATAACGCCTCTGTAATGGCACGTAACCCTGCAGCGATGGCACTATTTGACAAAATGGAACTGTCTGTTGGTTTCGAAAGCATCACTTCTTTGATTGATGTTAAAGATGCCAAGTATTTTGGCCAACCTGTAGCTGATACTGATGATGTCGGTGGTACTTCAATTGCACCTAACATCCACCTTATCGTTCCAGTTAATGACAAATTCGCTTGGGGTGTAGACCTTTACTCAAATTTTGGCACCAAAACTGAATTTGCTGATGACTACGCGGCTGAAGTATATGGTGGCTTAACTGATGTTAAAAGCTTCAATATTGGCCTAGCAGGCTCTTACCGTGTTAACGAGCAACTTTCATTCGGTGCTGGTTTAGACATCATCTATGGCCAAGGTACAATGAAGCGTTCAGCTCCTGGTTCGAAAGGAACTGTTAACCTTCTAAATGTGGATAAAGCTGATGGTTGGGCACTCGGTTTTAACGTTGGTACGGTTTATGAAGTGGATGAAAATAACCGTTTTGGTTTAGCGTACCACTACAGCCCAGAATTCGAAGCTGAAGATGATAAAGGCCAAAAAATTACACTGCCTTTACCAAGTATTGCTGAATTCTCTGGTTTCCACAAAATCGAAGAGACTAAATTTGCGGTCCACTACTCGATTCAGTACATTGGCTGGAGTGACTTCGATCAAATTGAATTCCGCAATTTAGATCTACAAACTTCACCAATCGGCGGTATGGCTGGTTCTTATGACAAGCCTTACCAATGGCAAGATGGTTGGCACTACGCAATTGGTGGTACTTACTATCTAAACCGCGATTGGACGCTACGCGCAGGTTACATGTACGACACGAGCGCACAAGACCAAGTAACTTCAATCTCTGTACCTGATTCTGATCGCCAATGGCTATCGGCTGGCTTCACATACAACATCAATGAAGCATCAAATGTTGACTTTGGTTTCACTTACCTAATGGGTGATGATGTTGAAGTAAGTGAAACTGCAGCTGGTCCATTAACAGCGACAACACATGCTGACGCAATCCTAATGGGCCTACAATACAGCCGCAGCTTCTAATTTAAGCGAACGCAACTAACTTCAAAGGCTGGTTTTTCCAGCCTTTTTTATATCTAAAAACACTCGCACAATCTCTCTTCACTAAAAACATATCTCACATTTCGCTATTTGAGCGTACATCCGTACATATAAACACAAGTTTCACATAACAAATGTACGCCGAAAAGAGACTGGTTCGACCTGTTAAACCAGATTTATTCACTTTAAAATGATTTTTGTGTCGAATTTTATTCTAAATTCTCACAATTTTGACTTTTTCATTTCTAAAGTAATAACTCTAAAACTATCATCTCGCCACCATATAAAACGACATTCAGCGAACATTATAATGAAAATGAATAAGACTCTTCTGTCACTAGCAGTGGCTTGTGGTTTGGTAACAACGTCAGCAAGCGTTAACGCAGCAGGCTTTCAGCTTGCAGAATACTCAGCGACAGGCTTAGGCCGTGCGTACGCTGGTGAAGCGGCAATGGCTGACAATGCAAGCTCACAATGGCGTAACCCAGCGTTGCTGACTTACCTAGAAGGTACTCAAATTTCGACTGGTGCGATTTATGTGAACCCAAATATTGATATCAATGGTACAAGCACTTACGCCAAAAATGCACTACCAGCAAGCTCTGATGATTTTGCTCACGATGCTGTTATCCCAAACTTCTATGTTTCTCATAAATACTCAGATAAATTTGCTATTGGTTTTGCTTTAGGCACCAACTACGGAATGGAAACCGACCTTGGCAAAGATTTTGCGGCTGCCAATCACGGCAACCAAGCGAGCGTTTATTCTGTAGAAGCAAACCTAAATGCCGCTTATCAACTAACTAACGCTGTTAGCATTGGTGGTGGCGTACGTTACATCACTGCTGACGGTAGCTTTGGTGCAGTAGCATCACCTCAGAACCAAATTCCATTAGTTAAGCCAGGTTCAAACCTCAAATATATGGAAGGCGAAGATACGGCTTGGGGTTGGCAAGTGGGTTCTGTTTGGCAAATCAATGAAGCTAACCGCGTTGGCTTTACCTACAAATCTGAGGTTGACTTAACTCTTGAAGGTCATGCTACTGGTGCTGGTTTCAATCTATTTAAGCCTGCAAAGCATGATATTCAAATTCCAGGCTCAATGAAGCTTGCATTACCAGCTACTGCTGAACTTGCTAGTTTCCATCAGCTAACTGATAAATTAGCGATTCACACTAGCATCAACTGGACAGATTGGAGCAGCTTCAAAAAGTTAGAAGCTAACTTATCAGATAGAAGTGATCCTGTATTAATCAAAGAAGAAAACTGGGAAGACAATTACCGCTTTGCAATTGGTTCTACTTACCAGATGAATTCCAAATTATCACTACGTACAGGTGTTGCTTATGATACATCTGCAGTGAGTGAAGAACATCGCACCGCCACTATTCCAGAAACTGATCGCCTATGGTTGAGCCTAGGTGCAGGTTACCAATGGTCAGAACAACTTAACTTAGATGCTGGCTTCACTTACATCATTGCGAAAGATGCAAAAATGTCTGAGTCGGATTTAGGTGCAGATATGTTTGGTGGTTCATTTGACGGTGAAGTAACAGGTAGTATCTGGCTAATCGGTGTGCAAGCGAACTACAAGTTCTAAGCATACAAACACCTATTAGATATGAGAAAGGCTTGGTAAATACCAAGCCTTTTTTATACCAATCAGGATAAGTAAGTGGTCAGAAAATTGCGCAAGGAAAATCGCTTAGAACTAGGCGCAGATTGCCGCTAACTAGTTATTCTAATTACAAAATCTGCAACAACGTTATCAGCGATTTTAATCAGCAAGAATGATCAAAGACTTATGCTGATTGGTATTACGTTCGTTACTTCGAGAATAACCAACCTGTCCAAAAGTAAGCAACTTCTGTAAACAACTCTCGCCATTCAACTCTCTTTCTCAAAAGCAAAATACCCAAGTAATTGGCGTTGCTACTAGGCGACAAGCGAATGAATCCCTATGAGCATAGATAACGATACATAAAATATGGTGACTAGCGTGAAAGAGTGCAGTCAACAACATATCACTGTAGCAACACAGCAACGTCAAGTACGACGTTAGTACACAGAGTTATAGGTCCTCTAAATACTCATCCAAATACGCTTCCTCTTGCGCGTCATAATCATCCCCTGTCACCTCAGCTTTAAAATCTTGGCGCTGAAGATAAACATCACGAGTTAACACGTATGGATCTGGCGAATTTTCGAGTTGCGCTTCTTGGTTCACGAGTGCTGCACGAGTTTCCATGCCCTCTAATGCCCATTTGCCAATACCTGCCCAAATATTCAGATAAGAGAGCGGTACATACAAACCATCCACGACATCGACACTTTCACGTACTGTCCATGGACCATAGCCTGGGACCATGACGTAAGGGCCGTTACCTACCCCATAGTGCCCGACTGCATCACTAAAGGCGCGGTCATCCTGATCCTTGATGCCAGCTGCTGTGGCAATATCAAAGATGCCGAAAATACCAAAGCCGGTATTAATCCAGAAACGGTTAAAATTATCGAGTGCTTGTCGACCATTTCCCATCAATAAGTTATTCACCATACTAGATGGTTCATCTAAGTTTCCTAATACGTTGGCAACTCCAGTTCTAATCGGACTAGGGACGTAATTGACATAAGCGAGGGAAACGGGGCGAACTAGGTATGGGTCAAGGTAATCATAATTAATTGCCCACATTGAACGGTTAAACCCTTCAAACGGGTCATAGACTTGAGACGTTGTTATTTCGGCTTGGTTTTCGTTGTCATTGTCACTTTTTTCAGGCGCGCTGGCACAACCGGCTAATAACGCCACTGACAATAACGATATCCATATACGAGAATTAGAGCTATTCATTATTATAATTTCCATAAAAAAACCGGTGAAAATCACCGGCTTTTATCAAGCGTTCATAAGCAACAATGATTAATACTGCTTATCAACGATAACTTCAACTGGCTCACCCATTTTAGCGGTTTCGCTCTCACCAAACCAGTCCCCATCTTTAGTAGCGACATTACCATCACTATCCAAACGGACTCGAACGATATATTCCTCTAGCTGAGACAACTTTCGCCCTTGCATCATGCTGTTTGTATCATCTAATACCACAGTACGAGGGAACGTTCCTAGCGGATAACGAGCTGCAGCAACTGGCATTGGTGAACCATCTGCAGTATGAACTGAGACAATCACCACAGCATCATCAGTCGTATTAACTTGATCAGCCAATGAGATAGTAACCGGTACTGATGTACCTTTAATACTCGTTGCGCCCATTTGCTTCTGAGCGTTTTCGATACTGCGTGACAACATTTCGTAACGCTCATCTTGCGGGCCGATCATTTGCTGCATAATGCTCCAATAACGCACGGCTGCATCAAAGTCTTTACGCTGGTACGCATCAAAAGCGAGCAATGAGAATACACGAATGTCTACATAGTCATGCTGAATCAAGTTACCTAACAATGAACGAGCTTTATCTTGATCGACATCGTCTTGAGATAACATCAACGCTTGTGCGTAACCCAATTGAATATCTTGGTTTGTGTTATCCAACTCATAGGCTTTTTTCATAGAGCCGATTGCAGTAGTTACGTCGCGGTTTGCTAATGCAATTCGACCTAACAACAACCATCCTGTTGAATCATTAGGTTCATAGTACAGACGGGTACGTAGTGCGAGAGTTAGATCTTCCATCTCATCAGTGCTCAGTTCACCACTTTGTGGCGACATAAGCTTTTTCGACAATGCTGGTAAATTGCCACTCACATCTTGCCACTGCTTAACTGCATCAGCCGCACCAAATTTCGCGTACATACCATAAGATAGAGCAACCACTAGCACCACTGACGGTATCAATACCGCAAGGGGATGAATGCTGGTTTCTTCTGATTTCGCTGCCTCATTGGGGATGTCATCCAATAGAGACTGCTTTAGGTCAGCGATTAAATCCTGCTGATTTTCAACAAGACCTTCTTCCGTCTCCTCTTTCAACTCTGAAAGACGATCCTTATAAAGGGCTTTATTTAGCTCATCACGCAACGCTTCATCATGATTTGATTTTTTGTTAATGATTGGCAATGCAATCAAAACAATACTCATCACTATGAGAATGATCGAAGCTATCCAAAATAACGTCATTATTGCTTGTCTCCGTCATTCTTTTCGTCAAGTAAGGCGTTAAAGCGATCTTCTTTACTCGAATCCCAATTTGCCTCAGCCAATTTCGCTTTTTTGTTGCGTCGGCTACGAACAATGATAAAACCAAACCCAATAACAACCACGGCCAGAGGCCCTAGCCATAGTATTGAGGTTAATGGCGTCAAAGGAGGATTGTAAGTCACAAAGTTACCATAACGAGCAATCATGTAATCGACGATTTCGTCTTCTGATTTGCCCTGCTTTGTCATTTCATACACTTTATGACGCAAGTCTTGTGCAAGCTCTGCATTTGAATCTGCGATGGTGTTATTTTGACACTTAGGACAGCGCAAGGTATTACCCAAGTCTTTGAATTGCTGTTCTTGCTCAACACTATCAAACTCATACACCTCTATGGCAGCGCTCGCTACCATAGAAAATGTTAGAGAGGCAATAAGGGCTAACATTAGCTTTTTCATTGCTTCGCTTCCTCAATCAACTGATCGTACATTGGCTTTAGTTTTTCGCTCCAATTACGAGGGTTCACATCCCCCACATGGCGATAGCGAATCACACCATTTGCGTCAATCAAAAATGTTTCAGGGGCTCCATAGACACCTAAATCAAGACCAAGCATCCCATTGCCATCAAATAAGCTGATCAAATACGGATTACCTAAGTCGTTCAACCAACCCACCGCTTTATCACGCTGATCTTTATAGTTCAGGCCGATAATTTTAACGCCCTGACCAGCAAGTTGATTTAAGTATTGGTGCTCTGCATAACAGGTTGGGCACCAGGTTGCCCATACATTGAGCAACAATGGTTCACCTTTAAAAATAGCCTGATCGTAAACCTTACCTGGTTCCGCTAAATCTTCTAAGTGGAACTCAGGGACTGTTTTACCAACTAAAACTGATTCAAGTTTTGTTGGATCATCGCCCTCTGAATTCTTAACCAATTGAGTCGCAAAAATTGCAACTAGGCCTAAAAAGACAATCAGTGGAATAAATAGAGATTTCTTCATTATTTAGGCCTCCTGCTTCTTGTCGGTTTTTCTGAAACGGTAGCGTTTATCACTAATAGATACTGCACCACCAATCGCCATCAAAAATGCACCCGCCCAAATCCAGTTTACAAATGGTTTGTAGTACATACGTACTGCCCACGATTTGTTATCGCCTAAGCGTTCGCCAAGGGCGATGTACAAGTCACGAGTCACGCCGCTATCGATAGCCGCTTCAGTCATCATCGAACGAGCAGTGCTATAAAAACGTTTCTCTGCATGTAGCGTATTGATGAATTTACCATCACGAGTGATGGTGAAATCTGCGATGTAGCCGTCATAGTTCGGGCCATCTTTATCTCTTACACCTGAGAAATAGAAATCATAATCCATCATTTGGAAATGCTCACCAGGAGCAAGTCTCACATCGCGTTCAATACTGTGAGTCTGAACCATTGCGATACCAATAATTGAAACCGCAAGACCGATATGCCCAAGCATCATCGCCCAATGGCTACGTTGAAGCTTGCGAACGCCAACCATAAATGTATGACGATGTGTTGCGCGCTGGTGTAACTCATAAGCGTGTAAACAAACGATCCACATCGCCATTAACCAACCTAGGAAGGTCATGAAGACAAATCGATCAGAGAATATAAAGTTAAACAAGCCAGCAAGAACAAGTGATAGCACACCTGAGATAATTAAAGGCTTAGTTAAACTAGAGAGCTCATCGCGTTTCCAGCGGATTAGTGGACCAATACCCAATAGGAATGAAAATGGGATCATTAGCCAAGCAAACAGCATGTCAAAGAATGGCGCACCGATAGAAACCGAGCCCAAACCAATTTGTTTGTGAACCAACGGCAGTAACGTACCGACCAAAACAACCACTAATGCTGCAATGATTAGGATGTTGTTGCCCAACAGAGCATTTTCACGTGATACCAAGTCAAAGTTGCCACGAACGCGAACCGAAGAACCTTTTAATGCAAACAGCAGTAATGAACCGCCGATAACAAAGACTAGGAAACCTAGAATAAACATCCCGCGAGATGGATCAGAGGCAAAAGCGTGAACCGAAACCAAGATGCCTGAACGAACTAAGAAAGTACCAAGCAAACTTAAAGAGAACGCAGAGATAGCCAATAACACTGTCCAAGCTTTAAAGGTACCGCGTTTCTCTGTTACTGCTAACGAGTGCATCAATGCCGTACCCGCTAACCAAGGCATAAACGAAGCGTTTTCTACTGGATCCCAGAACCACCAGCCACCCCAGCCAAGTTCGTAATAAGCCCACCATGAACCTAGTGCGATACCCAATGTTAGGAATGCCCAAGCAGCGGTTGTCCAAGGACGAGACCAACGAGCCCATGCTGTATCTAAACGACCAGTCATTAGTGATGCTATTGCAAACGAGAATGCAACAGAGAAACCTACGTAGCCCATGTACAGCATTGGCGGGTGGATAATCAGACCCGGGTCTTGAAGTAATGGGTTAAGGTCACGCCCATCAACAGGGAAGAAAGGTAGTGTGCGTAAGAATGGGTTTGAAGTCACAATAATGAACAGTAGGAAACCAACACTGATCATCCCCATCACAGCTAAAACACGAGCAACTGATTCTTGCGGCATGCCTCGGCTAAAAGTAGCAACTGCGACGGTCCAACCAGCTTGAATCAGCACCCATAGTAGTAACGAGCCCTCGTGAGCCCCCCATACCGCTGTTAATCGGTAATACCATGGAAGTTGGCTATTCGAGTTATTAGCGACGTAATCAAGTGTGAAATCGTTACTATAGAAAGCCCATAATAAAATACAAAATGAAACCATTAACATCAGGAACATACCCCAAGACAGAGGTCTTGCAGTATTCATCAACATGATGTTGTTTTTTGAAGCGCCAACCAAAGGCAATATGCTTAACAGCACAGCCATGGCCAGCGACACGATCATGGCAAAATGGCCAATTTCAGCAATCATTGACCGCTTCCTTGTTTTTGTTCTTGTGAGTATTCAAGAGGTTGGTGAGTCTTCTTCATTGCTTCGGCAACTTCTGGCGGCATGTACTCTTCATCATGCTTCGCTAACACTTCAAATGCTTCGATAGTCGTAGCATCTTTCAGTACACCTTGAGCAACGATACCCTGCCCCTCACGGAATAAGTCCGGTAAGATTCCCTCATAAACGATGGTCACTTTAGGACCAACATCATTAAGATCAAACGAAACGAGTAGTGAATCAGGATCACGCTTAACTGTGCCAGGAACAACCATACCGCCAATTCGTAAACGCTGACCTACGTAAGGTTTACTTCCATCATCTTTACCGTTGACGATCTCAGTTGGGGTATAAAATAAATCCATGTTTTGGCTTAATGCATAGAGCATTAAACCGACCGTGGCACTAATACCAATAAAGATCGCCAGCACAATGCCGAGCCTCTTTTTACGTCTTGGGTTCATAGCGTATTCTCCAAATTTTTTGCGGCGTCAATTCTAGCTTGGCGGTCTATTTTTGCCACGACTTCATTCATTAGCGTTTTGCCCTGTCTTAGGCTAATCACCAATATTCCAATCATTACTCCAAAAGTAATACCAAAAGCGGCCCAGACGTAACCGGCGTAGCCACCCATCGCTAAGAAATCACTAAACGATTCAAAATGCATAACTTAGTTACCTCTACGAGCTTGTTCAGACGCCAACTTCATGACCCAAGGTCGATGGCTTTCTTTACTGATGATTTCATTTCGCAAACGCAGCATCGTGACTGAACCGAAGAAGAATGCGAAACCAAAAATATTCAGAAGTAAGGGCCAAAGCATGTCGTTCGAAATTGATGGTTTGTCGAACTTAGTAATGGTGGCGCCTTGGTGGAGTGTGTTCCACCATTCAACAGAGAAGTGAATAATCGGTAGGTTCACAACGCCGACAATAGCCAGAATACCCGCAGCTTTAGCGGCTGTTTTCTGATCATCAAATGCGTTGTACAGCGCAATTACACCTAAATAGAGGAATAAAAGAATCAGTTCTGATGTTAGGCGAGCATCCCATACCCACCAAGCGCCCCACATAGGTTTTCCCCAAATTGCGCCAGTAAGTAACGCAATAAAGGTATACACAGCGCCAATAGGAGCCATAGCAGAAGCTGCCATGCTCGATAATCTAACTTGCCAAACTAATCCGATAAATGCGGCAATCGCCATAGACATATATACACCCATCGACCAAATAGCAGATGGCACATGAATATAGATAATTCTAAAGCTGTCCCCTTGCTGATAATCTGATGGTGCATACGCTAACCCCCATACTGTCCCGGCAGACAAGCACAGTAATGCTAGTATCGAAAACCACGGTAGCAACTTACCGCACAGCTGGTAAGCTGACTCAGGCTTCGCGTATGGATGGAGCCATTTCCACATATTTTATTCTCACTTTTGCTTCGCAATGTCTTGCACGCAATTAAGGTGCGACAGTCTTCGTGTTGTAATTTATATAAAGAAAAAACTTGTTACTTGATCAAACACAATTAATTCACACTTACTCGTAATGCGGCACTAATTGCAAATGGTGTTAATGTCATTGAACCCATTAACATCGCGCCTAGAATTGCTAATTGTCCGTTGTATGCCATCCCTAATGAAGCCGCATCAATCGCGGAAGTCGCAAAGATTAGGATTGGGATGTAAAGCGGCAATACTAGCAAACTCAATAAAACGCCCCCTTTTTGCAAACCAACAGTCAGAGCCACACCAATCGCGCCGATAAAGCTTAATGTCGGTGTACCCAAGACCAATGTCAGTACAACCGCTAACCAAGTATTAAAATCTAATGACAGCAATACCGCTAGTAATGGGCTAATGAGTAACAGAGGTAGCCCGGTCAATAACCAATGAGCGACCACTTTGGAAATAACCACAACCGAAAGCGGAACTGGCATGAGCATCATTTGCTCTAGCGAGCCATCTTGGAAGTCATCTCTAAACAAGCGTTCCAATGAGAGCAAAGCGGCTAATAAAGCCGCCACCCAAACAATACCCGCTGCAATTCGCGCCAATAGATTCGGCTCGGGCCCAATACTCAATGGGAACAAGGTAATCACTATGATGAAAAACCACAGTGGGTTAAAAATGTCCGCTTGTCGTCTAAACGCGATTAGCAATTCTCTACGAATGACACTACTCATTACTGACAACATGATTAATTACCTAGTTTGATTTTTCTTAATTTTAAATTGTCAGCAAACATGTCTTGATGCGTAGTGAGCATCACAATGCCACCTTTATCCGCATGTTCTAAAAATAATGATTCCAACACTTTCACGCCTTGTTTATCAATTGCGGTCAAAGGTTCATCTAAAATCCATAACTTATGGTCGCTGAGCCATAAACGAGCCAATGCTACCCGTCTTTGTTGTCCAGCTGATAACTGCCCTGCTGGGACATCTTCTCTACCCGCTAAGCCCACTTTAATCAATGCGTTGTAAATAGCATCTTTACTATGTTTTATTTTGCTATGAACACTAAGATGAAACCTTAAGTTCTCATAGGCTGTAAGCTCTCTTTTGACTCCGGTTTGGTGGCCAAGAAAGAGTAAATCTTGATGAAATGCTTCCCGATTAGATTCAACGCTTTCATCATTCCAAAGTACATCACCGTCATCTCTATCGCCTAAACCTGCAATAATCCTGAGTAATGTGGTTTTTCCGGTACCATTACGACCTTCAACTTGCACTAATTCACCACAATTGACAGTAAAGGACAGAGATTCAAACAGTATTCTTTCATCTCTTATGGCTGTAAGTTGTTTTACTTGTAACATGAGTGATCACTAAGCGGGAATTGAGCGGCTATATTACCACAGACATTTTTTGACGACATAGTGTTACACCTTTACGAGTCACGAAACTACGTAAGAATCTGTTAATATATTGCTGTATTTTTTATTAATTACTCAAATCTGGCTACATTGGATCATAAAAAAAGGGATGCTCAATGCATCCCTTCGATTCTATTAACGTTTTATCGGATTTCGGATCGGAGTCCTACGCTGAGCGCTTCGCTCAGGCATTGCGCCTAATGGTGGAATTTTTTCTTTGCCGGTCAGTTTATTTTGCAAAGACATCATCAATTCAGCTTCCGCTTTTGGTAACTCGCATTCTTGGATAAGTTCATTAATATCCGCGCCAAGTTGTACCATTTTGCTAGCCCTTGAATACATTCGACCATCACCATCCGCCTGTTCAAGCTCGGAAATACGTTCGGTCAAATGCTGCATAATGTCATGTTGCTCATTCACTCGCTGACCAAGCCCCACCACTACAGAACGAACTTCTAACAACTGCTTGCTGCTTTTCTGAAGTTCATTACTCAACTGGCGGTTTTGTTGGCGCAATTGATCACTTACTAATTGAGACTTTCGATTAATACGAAAAACGCTCATTAGCAACAATAGAAACAGTAATACGCTAACTCCAGCAAGGACTGGAGCACTGGTCATTAAGCTAATGTCCATTACAGGTGAGCCATCTCATCCCATTCGTCATCACTTAGCAGTTTATTCAGGTCAACCAAGATCAGCAATTTGCCCTCGCGGTTACTTACACCTTGAATAAATTTCGTACTTTCATCAGTACCAACACTTGGCGTGGTATCAATTTCAGATGAACGCAAGTAAACCACTTCGGCAACACTATCCACCAAGATACCAATCACTTGGTGCTCAGATTCAATAACGATAATGCGTGTATTATCCGTAATTTCACCTTCAACTAGACCAAAACGTGAACGAGTGTCAATAACTGTAACTACGTTTCCACGCAAGTTGATGATACCCAAAACATAATCAGGAGCACCAGGTACAGGCGCAATTTCTGTATAACGCAGTACTTCACGCACCTGCATTACATTGATACCGTAAGTTTCTTCTTCCAACTGGAACGTCACCCACTGAAGCACTTCGTCATTCATTTGGTCTTTTCTTACGTCCAGTTCACTAGTATGAGACATACCTTTACCTCTCTAAGCCTTTAAATTGGCATCACTTGCTATTTGTTTAATGCTTTTACATCAAGTCCAGCGCTGAGCATAG
Organism: Vibrio sinensis; assembly: GCF_003605645.1. Lineage (GTDB taxonomy): Bacteria > Pseudomonadota > Gammaproteobacteria > Enterobacterales > Vibrionaceae > Vibrio > Vibrio sinensis. The sequence goes on from NZ_QVMU01000003.1 coordinate 264,439, forward strand.
TGATTAATGCTTCAACATGGATCAGAGCGCACATTTTTTCTTTTACCATACCGGCAAGCCAAGGACGCTTCCCTGCCATTTCGCGCCAACGAACGCTATCGGTATGTAATAATTCGGTGCCTTTCAGTTGCGTAGATGCAAGGCCCCACTTACTTTCACCTAACATGACGATATATTGGTATTCGTCCTTGTAGGTATCATCTTTCAATTTGTCCGCCATCACCCATTTTGCTGTGTCGACGACGTCCAACTGGGCTTCGCGACTTGACTGTAAGCCTAAATACCATGCAGGGCGGCCAATCAAATGGCTGAGTTCACCAAGACGATGAATACCGCCAAGCTCATCAAGCGGAACTGCGAATAGAACGCCATTCACATCAAAATACAACACCTGAAAAGCTTGCGAACGTTGAGTCGATACCCAACTATCAGCCTCAGTTTCATGAGAAAGCGTTTTAAGTTCGGATGCTGTGCTAACTTCATGAGCAATAGTCGTCTCGACCGCTTCCAACGGTTTAGGTGGCACGATTTCAACCACTTCCGCTGGTGCATTATCAATCGTGTCTAGTTGAACCTGCTGATCAAGTGACAAAACAGAATCACTTTCCTCTATCACCCAGTCTTGAATTTCATCATCAAGCTCTGTCACAACGGGCACATGCACTTTTTCCGCTGCGAGTTTAGCAGTATTTTGTTGCATCATTTCTTCAATCTGCGATTCCTCTACGGGATTCGAAGATTCAAGCTGCTTTAGCAAACGCTCTACATCTTGAAGGTTAGGTACCTCTATATCGACTAAAGCGGTTGGATACTGAACAGAATAGTCGCTTTCAACCAGTTGTGGCTTCAGTTCAAAGTCTGCGGCATACGATGACGACTCGTTTGAATAAGAAACAACCTCGGCCTCGCACTCTACTTTAGCCTGAAGCTCAACTTCAGAATGGAACGATTGCTTATGTTCGATAGTTGGTTCAACTGTCTCGACGATATCTTCGTCAAATGGAAGTTGCTCATCTAACAAAGAGGCAAAATAATCATCGAGTGCTTGTTCACCGGATAGAATGCTCCGCTCACTCATTGATCGCTAACCTTTCTAAGTGAATTAATAGCTGCTTATAAGCAAACACACCACGGCTACCTGACGCAAAATGAGAAACAGGTAAATGCTTTAAGCTCGCATCACGGAATTTAGTATCAATTGGCACGGCAGAAGACCACACCTCATCCGGATAATCTCGCTTAAGTTGTTGCAATGTTTGTAACGAAGCTTTAGTGCGTTTATCGTACATTGTAGGAACAATCGTCACCTTAAATGAACGATTTCGTGATTTTTGCATTATCGCCAAAGTGCGGACCATACGCTCTAGCCCTTTCATGGCTAAGAACTCAGTCTGTACTGGAATAAGAATACGATCGCTTGCTGCTAACGCATTCACCATCATGACTCCAAGAATCGGTGGGCAATCGATAAGAACGTAATCATAGTTCTCTCTCAACACCAGCAGAGCGCGCTTTAAGATTAGCCCCATTCCGCTGCGATTGCCCATTACTCGGTCAAGCGTCGCCAGCGACATATGTGCGGGAATTAAATCAATCCCCTCAATATTTGTCGTCATGATGACAGGATTTACTGTCGTCTCGGTAAACTCACGTAACTGAAAAAGATCGAATAAACTTTTAGGCACATGATCCGAATCAAAACCTAAATAGGTTGTCAGTGAGCCATGCGGATCGGTATCCACAAGCAAGACACGCTTTCCCTGCTGGCTTAATAAACCCGCTAAAGTAATGGTTGTGGTTGTTTTCCCCACACCACCTTTTTGGTTGGCGATACTCCAAACTATCATCGCACTTCCTCTATGCTAGACCAACTTCAACTAACATACGCTCGGCAATGCGCTCTAATGGCAGATCTTCAGTCGAAATCCCAGCTTTCGCTACGGCTTGAGGCATACCATACACCACACAACTTTCTTCATCTTGAGCCCAAATCGTCGCACCAGCACTCTTTAACATACGAGCCCCTTCACGACCATCGGCTCCCATGCCAGTTAAGATCATTGACAATACTTTATCGCCATAAACTTTCGCAGCACTACCAAATGTTACGTCCACGCAAGGCTTATAATTCATGCGCTCACCACCATCGATAATTCTCAATCGAGCAGAACCAGGACGACCATCCAACATCATTTGTTTACCACCAGGCGCTAAATAAGCCACACCGGGTTTAAGCATGTCACCATCTTGCGCTTCTCTCACTTCGATTTTACACAGTGAATTTAGTCGACTTGCAAATGCGGCGGTAAAAGTGGCTGGCATGTGTTGAATCAGCACAATCGGATGAGGATAGTTAACCGGTAAATTGGTTAGTATCTTTTGTAGAGCAACAGGTCCACCCGTTGAGGTTCCAATAGCCGTCAACTGATACTTTTTGCCACTTGGCTTAAAACGACTGCCAATGCTTGAAGTGCTCGCTATCGACTGAGGCGCTGTTGCTGTAGCACTTGGAGTGGTACGTAAAGGACGTGCAATTGGAGCAACTCGAGAGGTGGTTGGCATCGCTGTCGTTGTCGTTCGCGCAGAAATCGGCGTTCGACGCACAAAAGCACGTCGAGAAGCGATTTGTAGAACGCGTTGTTGTAACAACAGGACCGCTTCATCGCGATTTCGAGCGATGTCTTCAAATTTCTTTGGTAAAAAGTCCAACGCACCAGCTTCTAACGCATCTAGCGTTGCTTTCGCGCCATCATGAGTCAGTGAAGAGAACATGAGAATAGGAATAGGCATTTTAGCCATGATTTCACGAACAGCGGTAATACCGTCCATGACTGGCATTTCTATATCCATAGTAATCACGTCTGGCTTTAGAAGCAGTGCTTTTTCAACCGCTTCTTTACCATTCATTGCGACATCAATCACTTCTAACCGAGCGTCAGAGTTAATGATTTCACTCACTCGACGGMGGAAAAAACTTGAATCGTCTACGACCAAAACTCTAATCGCCATGTGTTTCCTTTTTTATTATCAACGACTTAAATGCGAGACGCAGCTGCGTATTGCTTTAGCAAATCTGGAACATCAAGAATCAGAGCAATATGACCATCACTAGTAATCGTTGCACCTGCCATACCCGGTGTACCTTGTAGTAGATTATCAAGCGGCTTGATCACCACTTCTTCTTGCCCGATCAATGTATCTACAACAAAACCAACACGTTGGCTACCGATCTGAACAATAACAACATGACCATGTCCTTTACGAAGTTCGACTTTCCCAGCTTGTGGTGCAAGCCAGTTTTGTAAATAGAATAGTGGTAAAGATTTATCACGTACGATGATCGTTAACTGACCATCAACCACATTGGTTCGACTTAAATCGAGGTGGAAAATTTCATTTACACTCGCCAGCGGTAAAGCAAATGGATGTCCGGCAACGCCAACCATAAGTGTTGGCAAAATAGCCAATGTAAGAGGAACTTTGATGGTTATTTGGGTTCCTTTACCCATTTCAGAATCGATATCAATCGAGCCATTCAGCGTGTTAATGGCGGTTTTAACAACATCCATACCTACGCCACGTCCTGAAATGTCTGAAATCTTTTCTTTGCTTGAAAACCCTGGCGCAAAAATCAGGTTAAAACACTCTTTGTCGGTTAAACGTGATGCGGCATCTTCATCCATCATTCCACGCTTAACGGCAATACCCCGTAGTTTATTCGGGTCCATACCGCCGCCATCATCAACGATCGCAAGCTGAATATGGTCTCCCTCTTGCGCAGCAGAAAGAATCACTTTACCTGTACGAGATTTACCCGCTTTCACGCGGTCTTCTGGCATTTCAATACCATGGTCAACAGAATTTCGTACCAAGTGAATCAATGGATCCGCAAGTGCTTCAACCAAGTTTTTATCAAGGTCTGTCTCTTCACCACGCATTTCAAGATTAATATCCTTATTGAGGCTACGAGCAAGATCTCGAACTACGCGAGGGAAGCGACCAAAAACTTTCTTAATTGGTTGCATACGCGTTTTCATTACTGCGCCTTGTAGGTCAGCCGTTACAACATCAAGGTTAGAGACCGCTTTCGACATCTCTTCATCATTGCTGTTAAGACCAAGGCTCAATAATCGGTTACGAACCAATACCAACTCACCGACCATATTCATAATGGTATCGAGCGTCGATGTATCAACACGTACCGTCGCTTCTGCTTGAGATTTTTTCGCTGGCGCTGATGCTTCTTTCTTTACCGGTGGTTTAGGAGCCGATACCGGAGCAACTGGTGCTGGTTCTGGCGCCACAACGGTAGGGGCCGTAATAGGTTCAGTTACAGGAGACATCGTTTGAACTGCAGGCTTAGTCGCCATTTCCAGTTCTTCTACAGATGGCCCTTTGCCTGAACCATGCAACTCATCCAATAATTTTTCAAATTCTTCATCGGTCATCAGATCTTCATCTAACGATGAAAAACTCGATGTCGCTGGAGTTGAAACTGGCGCGACGACAGGAGTAGGTTCAACAGGAATATTTTTCCCCGGAGCCTTACCTATACCATGAAGTTCATCAAGTAACTTTTCAAATTCATCATCGGTAATATCTCCGCCCATTTCCATCGGTGTGCTTTGTGGTGCACTTTCTACTGGAGCTGGTGTGGCTTTTCCACTCGGAGAGCTTCCCTTACCATGTAATTCATCAAGCAATTTTTCAAATTCATCTTGGGTTATCTCATCGATTGAATTTGCAGCCGTTTGAGCATCTTGATCCTCAACTGAGCCTTGAGGCTCTGAAAGATCCATAATTGGTTCTACAACAACTGGCGCTGGCATTTCTGGCACATCTTCAGAAGCTGGACGACTTAAACGATGAAGCTCATTCAGTAAGCTATGCTCCGCTGGCGTTAATGGTTCTTGATTTTGTACAGCTCGAAACTGTTCGTTGACAGTATCAAGAGCAGATAACATCGTATCCATCAAACCCGCATCTACGGAACGTTGACCATTTCTCAACGTATCAAAAACGTTTTCCGCACCATGACAAGTGTCGACTAACTCAGTCAATGCCAAGAAGCCAGCACCACCTTTTACAGTATGAAACCCGCGGAAAATAGCGTTAAGAAGATCGCGGTCATCTGGGTTGTTTTCTAGTTCAACTAACTGCTCGGATAGCAGCTCTAGAATTTCACCCGCCTCGACTAAAAAGTCCTGAAGAATATCTTCGTCTAAATCGTAGCTCATAAGTAACCTCTAAAACCCAAGACTTGAGAGTAAGTCATCGACTTCGTCTTGTGATGAAACCGCATCCTCGCGCTCAAGAGGGTTCAAAATCGGTCCCTCCGGGTCTGTAGATGCTTTCTTATTGTTGTTTGTCGGCTCTGCTCGTTGATTGGTGCTGAAAACGGTCAGAATTTCAACTAAACGCGTCTCTACTTCATTGACTAACGTAATGACTCTTCGAATGATTTGACCCGTTAAGTCTTGGAAATCTTGTGCCATCAAAATATCAGTAAGTTGACCTCGCAACTCACTACTATTGCCCTCGACATGTCCAAGCATCTCATCGATACGATGGCACAACGCTTTAAACTCAGCGAGTTCAATGCGACCACGCATCAATTCATTCCATTGTGGGCGAACTTGCAGCAATCCCTCATGTAGATTGTCAGCAATCGGCATACAACGATCGACAGCGTCCATCGTACGATTCGCCGCATCCTCTGTTTTCTCAATAACATATTGAAGGCGATCACGGGCATCAGGAATTTCGTCATTTGCGATCTGGTTCATACGCGTATCAAGACTGAACTGCTTGAGTGACTCATGCAGATCGCGCGTAAGTTCGCCGACTTCCTTTAACACCGGATTATCTGGAGAATCTGCGATTTGAATGACAAGACGATCAGCATCATCTTGTCTTCCTTGCTCCAATAATTCGACAAGTTGTTTTGCTTGTTCTAATGAAATCATCCTAAATTAGCCTTTAGTCAACTGGCACTTGAGTCAAAGCAATGACTATAAGCGGTCAAAAATTTTGTCTAATTTTTCTTTTAACGTCGCTGCCGTAAATGGCTTAACGATGTAACCGTTTACGCCCGCTTGCGCCGCTTCGATAATTTGTTCACGTTTCGCTTCAGCTGTGATCATCAAAACTGGCAAGTGTTTTAAATCAGCATCAGCACGGATGTGTTTCAATAGGTCGATACCTTGCATGCCTGGCATATTCCAGTCAGTCACTACAAAGTCAAATCCACCTTTTTTAAGCATTGGGAGTGCGGTTAAGCCATCATCGGCTTCTTGGGTGTTATTGAAACCCAAATCGCGAAGTAGGTTTTTAACAATACGGCGCATTGTTGAGAAATCGTCAACAATAAGGATTTTCATGTTTTTATTCAAAATAGCCTCCACTGAGTTCTATATCAGTGTCTTAGTCATTATTTGTCCACGCGCTAAGCTTAACTCGTAGACGCTGCATTGATTGGCTTAGTATTTGGCTTACGCGAGATTCGCTGACCCCAATAACTTCACCGATTTCTTTCAAATTTAATTCTTCATCGTAATAAAGAGAGAGCACCAATGCTTCACGCTCTGGCAGTGATTTTATCGAATCAATCAATGCCTTGCGAAACATTTCATCAGCAACTCCCTTAAACGGTGTATTCTCTTCGCTATCCTCTTCCGAAGTAATAACATCTTCGGATACTCCGAGGTCTTCAATGCCGACCAAACGTGAACAGTTTATGTCAGTTAACGCTCGATGATATTGGTCCAAACTTAGCTCAAGAAATTGAGCTACTTCGCTATCAGTCGGATCTCGGTTTAATTCACCTTCCAGCACAGAAATAGCGTGACTGATTTCGCGACTGTGTTTATGAACGGAACGAGGAACCCAATCTCCTCTGCGGATATCATCCAGCATTGCGCCGCGAATTCGAATACCCGCATAGGTTTCGAAACTCGCGCCCTTACTGCCATCATAGTTCTTTTGTGCTTCAAGAAGGCCAATCATTCCTGACTGAATTAAGTCATCAACTTGTACACTTGGTGGTAGGCGTCCTAACAAATGATGAGCAATACGCTTTACCAACACAGAGTATTTTTCTAAAAATACTTTCTGGCTGTTGTGATTCGCATATTGGTCATAGGTCAGTGCCTTATTCACCAAATGGTCCCTCTATATCTACATTGTCTACTCGGTTTAGTAGACGTTCTACGAAAAATTCCAGATGTCCACTTGGTGTTTTAGGTATAGGCCAAGTGAGTGCTTTGTTTGCCAGTGAACCGATGGCCAAAGCCGCAGGTGAGCGAGGGAATGCATCTACAACAATTTTTTGCTTTTTAACCGCTTGGCGAACCTTATCATCTAAAGGGATACAGGCTACGAGCTCAAGGCTCACATTTAAGAATCTCTCTGTGACTAAGGTCAATTTTGCAAACAATTCTCGGCCCTCTCGATAGCTTCGAACCATATTTGCAACGATTTTAAAACGTTGTACTTGATGCTCTTTACTCAAAAGCTTGATTAGAGCATATGCATCAGTTATCGATGTGGGTTCATCACATACCACGACAACCACGTCTTGCGCGGCGCGTGAAAAGCTGATCACCATATCAGATATCCCAGCTGCAGTATCAACCAACAGAACATCCATTTCATCTTCAAGACTGCCGAAAGCACGAATCAATCCAACATGTTGAGCGTGAGTCAATTCTGTCATCGACTGAGTGCCTGACGTTGCTGGGATGATCTTAATTCCGTAAGGTCCTTCGACGATTGCATCGGGTAAGTCACACTCACCAGCCAACACATGACCTAGGTTACGTTTTGGACGAATTCCTAGCATCACATCGATGTTTGCTAATCCCAAATCGGCATCCAGTACCATGACTTTTTTACCTTGGCGAGCCATACAGATCGCTAGACCCAAAGTCACATTCGATTTCCCCACACCACCTTTGCCGCCAGTTACCGAAATAACCTTAGTCAATGATGGCTGTGTTAAGCGGCGTAGTCCGCTTGCTTGATCTTGTATCATATTATTTGTCATCATCGTCCGCCGCTTAGAACCTTTCAGATTCACTATTCCAGTAGTGTGGTTCATCATCCGCCGATTTCTCTAGTAATTCGTTCGCTTTTGCGACCATGTATTTTGGTTGCGCTATCACGATATCTTCTGGAACTCGTTGACCATTTGCGATGTAAGCCACTGGTAGGGCATTTTGTACCACTACACTGACAAACTCGCCCAAACTCAATGATTCATCCAGCTTAGTCATAATGCATCCAGAAAGAGGGATACGTTTAAAATGTTCGATTGTTTCTTGTAACACTTTTCGTTGAGCTGTCGCCGGCAATACTAAGTAACTATGGATAACTTCTCCGCTATCGTGCATCAAGGTATCCAGTTGTTCAGACAATCGAACATCACGTTGTCCCATACCTGCTGTGTCCACTAACACTAAACGGCGATTACGTAGCTGATATATTACTTCGGCCAATTCATCAGAATCTTTAGCTACTTTTACCGGACACCCCATAATTCGACCATAAATTGCGAGCTGCTCGTGGGCGCCAATACGGTAAGTATCAGTTGTCACCAATGCCACATTGTCTGCACCGAACTCCATCGCAGCGCGTGCAGCCAATTTTGCAACAGTCGTGGTTTTTCCTACACCGGTAGGACCTAGCAGAGCAACAACTCCACCGCGTTTTAATATATCGACTCTTGAAATTGGGATTTGATCAGCAACAAGCCCCAGTAATGCTTTCCACGCCTTAGTTGGCGGAGTGTCTTCTGGGATATAACACGCTAACTGATCAGCAAGCTCTGCTGATACGCCCATTCGTTCCAAACGCTTAATTAGCATTGCACGCAACGGTTCACGTCGTTCAACTTCTTGCCACATCAAACCTGAGACCTGGTGCTCCAAGAGTCGTCGGATTGAGGTCATTTCTTCGCGCATGTCTTCCAATTCTTCGTTCTGAACTGGCGCTCTTTCTTTGCTGCCACGCTCATAACGAGATGGGTCTAATCTTGGTGCTGGTCGATCAATTCGACGATCTTCTGCAATCAAACGAGCAAGAGGCGAGTCATCTTTAACTTGCACATCGCTGAGTTGTCTATCGTTTTGTGGTCTATCACTGCGGTCATGGCGAGCGTTCGATTGACGCTTGAGCAATGCCGCAAGAGAATCATCTTGAACAGGCTCTTCAACATCATGTTCACCACGCCCCGAACTGTAGTGTTTGAGCATGTTGGCAAAACGTTTAGTCATTGAACGCCCGGAATCGCCACTGGCCTGCAAGCTCACCCGATCATCGTCCAACTGACGTTGATTCGTTGACTGAGCAAGGCGAGGTGATACCTGAGTATGAGCGGTTCGAGGTTGCGAGTTATAATTGGTTGTTAGCCGAGCTGGGGCACTTTCGCCATCCACGGCCGCAACTATTTCTACGCCACCCGCGACTTTTTTATTAGACATGATCACGGCATCCGACCCTAACTCCTCTTTAACTTGGAGTAGAGCCATGCGCATATCTTTGGCAAAAAATCGTTTTATCTTCAAAGGTTAACATCCGTCATTCAACGCAACGTATCAGTTTCCTACAGCCTGTACGATGCGTATTTGTTTTTCATCTGGTATCTCTTGATAAGAGAGTACTCGCAGGGAAGGAATCGTATTTTTTACAAATCGAGCCAACGTTGAACGCAATACGCCTGACGTCAGTAAGACTGCAGGTTCGCCTTTTAGCTCTTGCTCTTGAGTTGCACGACTCAAGGATGCTTGCATTCGCTCTGCTAAACCTGGCTCGATACCAGCCGATTCCCCACCGGACGCTTGCATTGTTTGATGCAATATTTGTTCCAACTCAGGAATCAAGGTTATCACGGGCAATTCTGGCTCTATGCCATTGATTTCTTGAACAATAAGTCGCTTAAGGGAGATCCGAGCTGCCGCTGTTAGGATGTCAGGTTCTTGACTCTTACTCGAATATTCGGACAACGTTTGTACAATGGTTCGAATATCTCGGATCGGGACCGCTTCGTTGAGCAAGTTTTGTAAAACTTTTACAACACAGCCTAAAGGCAGTTGATCAGGAACAAAACTCTCCACCAATTTCGGCGCACTACGAGCTAACATTTCTAATAAGTTTTGTACCTCTTCATGGCCTATAAGCTGAGAAGCATTGTTCGTGAGTAGTTGACTCATGTGGGTCGCTAACACGGTAGAAGAATCCACTACGGTATAACCTAGTGCTTGAGCATGTTCTCGGTTATCTTCTCGGATCCAAACTGCTTCCAAACCAAATGCAGGATCGATGGTTTGTTCACCATCAATCAAGCCATACACTTGCCCCGGGTTGATTGCCAGTTCCATGTCTGGACGGATTTCAGCTTCACCAACCGCAACCCCCATTAAAGTGATTCGGTAGCTATTTGGTGTCAGTTCGAGGTTGTCTCTAATGTGTACCGCTGGAATAAGAAAACCAAAATCTTGAGACAGTTTTTTCCGAACCCCTTTAACTCGCTCTAGAAGTTCTCCACCCTGATCCCTATCGACTAATGGAATCAGACGATAACCCACTTCCAGACCGATAATATCGACTGGCTGTACATCATCCCATGACAATTCTTTCGGTGTTGGGGCTTCAGTCTCTCGAGTAACAGGAAGACTGGGAGCTTCTGACGCTTTCTGTTGCTTACGATGAATCCAGTAAGCCGCACCACCAGCTACCATGGCTAAAGATAAGAATGAAAAGTGCGGCATACCCGGCACAATACCCATAATGCCCAAAATGATCGCGGTGATCATGAGCGCCTTAGGGTTATCAAATAGCTGGAAGACAACGACTTGCCCCATATCTTCATCAGTATTTTGACGAGTAACCATGATTGCTGCTCCAATCGACAACAAAAGCGATGGAATTTGAGCAACCAGACCGTCACCAATCGTCAGCAAGATATAAATTTGCAGAGCTTGAGAGAATGCTAAATCGTATTGAACCATACCGATGGCCAAGCCACCGATGATGTTAATGAATAGAATTAAAATACCGGCAATCGCATCGCCTTTTACGAATTTAGAAGCACCATCCATTGAACCGTAAAAATCCGCTTCTTTGGTTACTTCCTGACGACGGGTACGCGCTTGTTCTTGGTCAATCAAACCCGCATTCAAATCAGCGTCAATCGCCATCTGTTTACCTGGTAAAGCATCCAACGTAAATCGCGCACTCACTTCTGAAATACGCCCGGCACCTTTGGTTACGACCATGAAGTTAATGATCATCAAGATCAAAAACACCACCAAACCAACCGCATAGTTACCGCCGATAACTACGTTACCAAATGCTTCGATAACGTTACCCGCAGCACCAGAGCCCTCGTGACCATAGAGTAGTACCACACGAGTTGAGGCAACGTTCAGCGCCAAACGTAGCAAAGTCGCGATAAGCAATACAGTTGGAAAGGCTGCAAAATCAAGCGGTCGACGTGTGTAAACTGTTACTAATAAAACCACCATGGATAAGGCGATGTTAAAGGTAAAGAAAAGGTCGAGCAAAAACGCTGGGATGGGTAGAACCACCATCGCCAACGTTGAGAGAACCATAACCGGAGCGCCAATGGCAGGCATGCTTCTTTGAGGAATAGAGGGTAATCTATCCGAAAAAGGCAGAGTAAACTTCATAAATTCAGTGGGTACATTGTCGCGAAATTAGAAAGACTTACCAACAGCATGCAAGTTTTAGTCCATGAACTATGTCAATTAAATGGCTTATGCGGTAAGTCTTTAGGGAAAAATTATGAGTGAACATTCCATAAAATTTCGCCACTACGGGAGATAGGGTCGTAATCGATGCAGATCATACCCGATGTCGGGAACATAGGTGGTGCGATATCTTTTACAAATTCCGCCGTCAAATATCCGACCAATGGTAGATGTGACACCAAAAGTAATGATTCGATGTTTTCTAGCTCTATACGTGCAGATAGGTACTCAAATAACTGTTCAGACTCACCATAAGGGGTTATGTCTTCGCTTGTTTCTACCGCTTGGGCTTTGAAACAACCAGAAATTTCCTGCCAAGTTTGTTGGGCTCTAAGGTAAGGGCTCACTAATACCTTGTCGATCTCGATGATGCCTTGCTCATTACAAGCTCGCGCTACAGCAACTGACGTCGTACGACCGTTTTGGGTAAGGGCTCTCTCTGCATCACTCGCGGCGTAATGTTCCGCCTCACCGTGACGCATAATCATAAGTTTCATATTATCATCCTGATAGAAAGTACTCGTCGTTACTTCCCATTATATTTTTTTGGTTTTGCGTTTCTCACTCGGCCAATTCTTCCATTGGTCGTCGTTACTTAGCATTGAATCTCTTGGGCGTAAAAATAATTATATCAAGTAACTTGCTAAAGACTCGGACTTTCTTAACAATCTAAATATATTAACTAAATATATGAATAATTTTTGTTCATCACTCATCGATGGGTAAATTAAGTGAAACGTGTCAGAAAAAAGATTGCATTCTTGTTAATGTTTGCAGTCGTCAATTTCGCGTACATACTTAACTCTATGCCCTTATTGGAGACATACTGTGCACTTAAGTCCAAACGACACTAATCAATACCGTTACGTTACATTAGAAAATGGCTTAAGGGTGCTATTGATCCATGATAGCGATGCTCAGAAATCAGCCGCTGCATTGGCTGTCAACGTTGGCCATTTTGACGATCCAATCGATCGCGAGGGGCTGGCACATTACCTTGAACATATGCTTTTTCTTGGAACAGAAAAATATCCAAAAATTGGCGAATTTCAAAGTTATATTAACCAACATGGCGGAAGCAATAACGCCTGGACTGGTACGGAGCATACTTGTTTCTTTTTTGATGTATCTCCAAGTGCGTTCGAAAACAGTTTAAGCCGATTCAGCCAATTTTTCACGGCCCCACTATTTAACGACGAAGCACTTGATAAAGAACGTAATGCAGTTGAGTCTGAATATAAACTCAAATTAAAAGATGATGGACGCCGTCTTTATCAAGTACATAAAGAAACGATAAATCCTCAGCATCCATTTTCTAAATTCTCTGTCGGAAATCTAGAAACACTAGGCGATCGAAATGGCAGCAGTATTCGAGATGAAATCATTGCATTTCATAGCAGCCACTATTCCGCTGACCTGATGACACTCTCTGTTGTTGGTCCGCAAGATTTAGATGAGCTTTATCGCTGGGTTAATGGCTTTTTTTCTGCCATACCTAATCTTAAGTTAGCTGGGAAATCACTTCAAATACCCTATATTGACGAGCATTCGACCGGAATTTCAATTGCCGTTGAGCCAATAAAAGAAGTCCGAAAGTTGATTTTAACTTTCCCGATGGAAAGTATGGATGCCCATTACCAAACTAAGCCTCTCTCCTATTTTGCCCATCTACTTGGCTATGAAGGGGAAAATAGTTTGATGTTGGCATTAAAAGAGCACGGATGGATTACCTCTTTAACTGCTGGAGGTGGCTCAAGTGGTAGTAATTACCGCGAGTTTACTGTGAGTTGTAGTTTGACAGAGCAAGGCTTAGCGCACACTGACGATATCATTCAGTCTATATTCACGTACATTCGACACATCAAGCATCAAGGCCTTGAAGAATGGCGCTATCTTGAAAAGCAAGCGGTTCTAGAGTCCGCATTTCGTTTCCAAGAACCCACTCGTCCTCTTGATCTAGTGAGTCATCTGGTTGTGAATATGCAGCACTACCAAGCTCAAGACACCATTTATGGTGACTTTATGATGAGTGAGTATCAAGAATCCGTATTGCTCTCACTGCTTGACTATTTTACTCCTGAAAACTTAAGAATTACCCTGATTGCTCAAGGGCAGCAGTTTGACCGTGAAGCGAAATGGTATTTCACCCCTTATTCAGTCACTCCACTGAGCCCAGCTCAAATTGCTCTATTCCATCGAGACTCGGATTTAGCATTTAGCTTACCTGCTCGTAATCCTTTTATCTGCTATGACTTAACCACGCAACCTTTAGAAGCAAAGCAAGCGTTACCGACGGTTTTAGAAGAGTTACCCGGTTTCAAACTTTGGCACATGCAAGACCATGAGTTCCGAGTTCCAAAAGGCGTGGTGTATGTCGCCATCGATAGCCCTCATGCCATCGCTAACCCACGCAACATTGTTAAAACTCGTTTATGCGTAGAGATGTTCCTCGACTCGTTGGCAACCGAAACTTATCCAGCCGAGATAGCAGGATTGGGTTACAACATGTATGCCCATCAAGGCGGCGTCACCTTAACCATATCGGGTTTTACCCAAAAACAGCCTGAACTCATGCGCATGATCTTAGAGCGCTTTGCCAAGCGCGATTTTAGCGATAAGCGTTTTGATACAATCAAAACACAATTATTGCGTAATTGGCGAAATTCGGCTCAAGATCGCCCTATGTCACAGCTTTTTAATTCTATGACTGGCTTACTGCAACCTAACAATCCACCTTATGCAACCTTAGTGGAAGCCCTTGAAAGCATCAAAGTGGATGAATTGCCAAGCTTTGTTGATGCCATTTTGGCTGAATTACATGTGGAAATGTTCGTTTATGGCGACTGGACCAAATCTGACGCCCTCACGCTTGGAACAACATTAAAAGACGCACTTCGAGTTAAAAATCAGCAATACGAAGAAGCGCTGCGCCCTTTAATCATGTTAGGCTCCAGCGGCACATTTCAACGAGAAGTCTATTGCGATCAAGAAGATTCAGCCATTGTATTGTACTACCAATGTGATGATACGGAGGCTAAGAGCATTGCCCTCTACTCACTTGCCAACCACCTGATGTCAGCGACTTTCTTTCACGAGATTAGAACAAAACAACAATTGGGATATATGGTCGGTACGGGTAACCTGCCACTAAATCGACACCCGGGTATTGTTCTGTATGTTCAATCTCCCAATGCCGCACCGATTGATTTACTCACATCTATCGATGAATTCCTCAATGCGTTTTATATGGTGCTGTTGGAGTTAAGTGATTATCAATGGCATAGCAGTAAACGAGGTTTATGGAATCAAATTGCGACGCCAGATACCACGCTACGTGGGCGTGCTCAGCGACTTTGGGTTGCCATAGGCAACAAAGACAGTAATTTTGACCAAAGAGAGCGCGTATTAGAAGAGCTAAAAGGGCTAACAAAAAGCGATATGATTCGATTTGTTGTCAGCGAACTGAAACCACGTATGGCGAACCGTCTGATTATGCACACGCAGGGCAATGCGCATCACGATTCGCCATCTCTTGATGTGGGCATGGAAATTGGCTCTATTGAAGAGTTCCAATTACGCCCTAAAGATGTCGAGCTAGGCTAATTCTGACACCACGATGTCCTTTAATGAATGCGGGTGGAGCTTGATGCACACCCCATTGTATTTGAATGCTACCGTCGGATTATTCAAACGCTCCCCCTCACCTTTCGGGCTCGATAATTTCACTTTGACGCCCAAAGCTGACAATTGTTCGAAATTAGCGGCAAATAGAGGAAATTGACCCATCAAATCCTGTAGATACTCTTCCGCGGTTTCAGCTTGGGAGGGAATCACAAATTCAATATGTTCCCAACTCTCAGTTGGGTAGTGTTTTCCAAGCGCTGGATAAGGCAATTCTAGACACTCAATGCTCCACCCATGACTCATTAATGGATTATCAAATTCAATAACAATGATGGGGCGACCATTAATTTTGGCTTGCGAGATCACTTGACCATATTGAGACCAAGCTTGATGAGCTTGAGCCGCTATTTCTGCATCGTTAATACGCAAGGCAATATGGTCAGCCTGCGCTAAACTCAAATCAAGCTTGATTCGAGAAGCGAGTTCCGAAATATTTTCAACAAACCCGTCCAAATCTTGCTGCATTTGTATTGGTGCCAAACGTTTTGCTTCCAATTGTGCCGTCATTTCTATTCTCATTGTTATCGGAAATGGAGATGGCCATAGTAATACCAAACCTTAGGAATATCTATCGAGGAGAAAAAGTCTAAATTTCACCTACTCCTCTCTATATGGAACGCAATAAAATTGTTATCATTGGCCCCATTTTTGTGAACTCCAACAGAGCTCGGCCATAATCATGCCGAGTTCTTCGTCCTTGAAATGAAGGAAACGCGTGTGAATATCCAAGCACTGATTAATGACAAAGTATCTCAGGCTCTAGAAGCCGCTGGCGCACCTGCAGGCAGCCCTGCTGTAGTCCGTCAATCCGCAAAACCACAGTTTGGCGATTACCAAGCAAACGGTGTAATGGGCGTTGCTAAGCAACTTGGCACTAACCCTCGAGAGTTTGCGCAGAAAGTACTGGATGTTCTAGACCTAGACGGTATCGCAAGCAAAATGGAAATCGCTGGCCCAGGTTTCATTAACATCTTCCTAAGCGAAGAGTTTCTAGCGAAACAAGCGGATGCGGCTCTAGCAGACGAACGTCTTGGCGTTTCTGTTGATAAAGCACAAAACATCGTCGCTGACTACTCTGCACCAAACGTAGCGAAAGAAATGCACGTAGGCCACCTACGTTCAACCATCATTGGTGATGCCGTTGTTCGTACTCTTGAATTCCTAGGCCACAATGTAACTCGTGCTAACCACATTGGTGACTGGGGTACTCAGTTCGGTATGCTTATCGCAAACCTTGAGCGTGTACAGCAAGAGTCTGGTGAAGTATCGATGGAACTGGCTGACCTAGAAGGCTTCTATCGTGAATCAAAGAAACTGTATGATGAAGACGAAGAATTTGCCGTAAAAGCTCGTGGCTACGTTGTTAAATTGCAAGGTGGCGATGAATTCTGCGCAGACATGTGGAAGAAGTTGGTTGATGTCACCATGATTCAAAACCAACGCAACTACGATCGCCTAAACGTATCACTGACTCGTGATGATGTGATGGGTGAAAGTATGTACAACGACATGCTGCCAAAAATTGTTGCTGATCTTCAAGCACAAGGGCTTGCAGTAGAAAGCGATGGTGCACAAGTTGTATTCCTAGACGAATACAAAAACAAAGACGGCGAAGCAATGGGCGTTATCGTTCAAAAACGTGACGGCGGCTTCCTATACACGACAACAGATATTGCGTGTGCAAAATACCGTTATGAACAACTAGGCGCTGATCGCGTTCTTTACTTCATCGATTCACGTCAGCATCAGCATTTAATGCAAGCTTGGACTATCGTACGTAAAGCGGGTTACGTTCCAGAATCTGTCTCTCTTGAGCACCACGCATTTGGTATGATGCTAGGCAAAGATGGTCGTCCATTTAAGACTCGCGCAGGCGGTACAGTTCGTCTAGCTGATCTATTAGATGAAGCAGAAGAACGTGCTGCAAAACTGATCGAATCGAAAAACCCGACGCTAGATGCAGAAGAAAAAGCGAAAATCGCTAACACTGTTGCAATGGCGGCGGTTAAATACGCAGATCTATCTAAACACCGTACTACTGATTACGTGTTTGACTGGGAAAACATGCTTGCGTTCGAAGGTAACACTGCGCCATACATGCAGTATGCTTACACTCGTGTTGCTTCTATCTTCGCTAAAGCTGGCGTATCGATGGATGAGCTTCAGGGTGAAATCAAAGTTACTGACGAAAAAGAAAAAGCATTAATCGCTAAACTTTTACAATTTGAAGAAGCAGTACAATCTGTTGCTCGCGAAGGTCAACCACACATTATGTGTAGCTACCTATTCGAACTAGCAGGTCAATTCTCAAGCTTCTACGAAGCATGCCCAATTCTAATTGCCGAAGACGAAAGTGTGAAACAGAGTCGTCTAAGACTAGCTGCTCTAACAGCGAAGACCATCAAACAAGGTCTGTCTCTATTAGGTATTGATACTCTAGAGCGTATGTAATTGATGTTTTTTATACATTAATTATATTCTCTTCTAGGAACAAATTAAAAAGGTTGACGTGAAAGCGTCAACCTTTTGTTTTATCTGCAGTATACTGTGATGAACTCTCTTCACTGGACTACATTATGAGTTTTGAACTTCACCCTCAGCTTGCTAAAGATACGACACTGATCGGTCATTTTCCTTTATGTGTCGCTCTACTAAGCAAAGACAATGCTGCACCTTGGGTTATTCTTGTTCCTAAACGAGAAAACCTAAAAGAACTCCACCATCTTCCGATGAAAGAACAACAGCAATTTTTGTTAGAGTCGCAAGCCGTTAGCCAAGCACTAGAAGCGATTTTTTGCCCAGACAAGCTTAATCTAGGTGCATTAGGAAACATGGTTCCTCAATTACACATTCATCATATTGCACGTTTTAAAGATGACGTAGCATGGCCTGGACCAATCTGGGGCAACACACGTGCAGAACAACGTAGTGAAGAAGAACAACAGGTGATTCTAACTCGAATCAAAAATGTATTATCACTAAGCTCGTTGTTTCAAAAAGCGTAGTCATAATTCGTCCTCAATGTGTAAACACATTTCAGGACAGAACCACAGCTCAATAACAATCAATCGCTCAATAAAAAAGCCGCATCATCAATCAATGCGGCTTTTTCAGATTAACTTGTTACGTGACACTTTTTACATAGTGACAGTGAGAGATAAGCTATCTTTTTTTGTCTCGGCATAACGAACCCGAGTCACGACTTGAGCTTTATTGGTATCAACTAATCGAGAAAGCTTTCCCTTTTTAATCCAAACAGACAGCATTGCATCTACCCCGTCTTCGCTCATGTGAAATTTTTTCGCTAATTCCGCACGACTACTAACACCATGAGTTTCGATATACTGTTTAAGCTCAGTCAAAATCATACCGCTTGAACCTCAAATGTCGTTTGTTGTTTTTTACCAGCCTGTTTAAGGGCACGGTAAACCAACGCACTGATGATAAGAATCAATGCTATCCAAATGCTACTTGTCATTGGATCATCAGTAAAGTGTGTTACTTGGTAATATAATGTTGCACTACCGTACGCTAAGCCCATCGTCCAAACAGCAATGAATCGTGCGTATTTCTGTCCGAATTCGCGGACATATGCACCCATTGCCGCAACACATGGGGTGTAGAGCAAAATAAAAATCAAGTAAGCGAACGCAGCATTACCAGTAACAAAGTAACTTTTTAAGTTGCCGAAGATTGACGTATCTACGCCTTGCTCATCAGCCACCGCTTGCGTATTCGTTAAGTCGCCC
The DNA here is from genome assembly GCF_003605645.1 of Vibrio sinensis. Taxonomy (GTDB): domain Bacteria; phylum Pseudomonadota; class Gammaproteobacteria; order Enterobacterales; family Vibrionaceae; genus Vibrio; species Vibrio sinensis. The sequence goes on from NZ_QVMU01000003.1 coordinate 283,640, forward strand.
ACTTCAACACCCAGTGGATCTGCGTAGCTTAAACCCATTAGGTTGTCAGGAATAGTCATCACAGCTTCGTGCAAACTACCTAGCAGATCAAACTCAGCATCATCACCCTCGCTTGGTGCGTAAAGGCTATTCAACGTGCCCACAACCGCTTCTTTCGCGAAGATACCAGTAATGATACCTACCGTTGCTGGCCAGTTGTCATCTTTAATGCCAATCGGAGCAAACACTGGTGTCACAACTTGAGCAACCTTCGATAAAACAGAGTTCTCACTGTCTTCGTTACCAAAGCTACCATCAGTACCAATCGAGTTAAGGAAACTTAGCATTGTCACAACAACAACAATCGTTTTACCTGCGCCAAGCACAAAGCGCTTCAATTTTTGCCATGTTTTAATCAACACGTTCTGTAATGTTGGAAGCTCGTAGTCTGGCATTTCCATAACAAGGCTATCACTTGAACCAGGGTACAACGTGTGCTTAAGAATTAAACCAGTAAATACAGCCGCGACGATGCCAAGTAAGTACAAGATAAACACGATATCTTGGCCATTTTCAGGGAAAAATGCAGCTGCAAATAGTGCGTAAACTGGTAGTCGCGCACCACATGACATGAATGGTGCCATTGATGCCGCAAGCTTACGCTCACGCTCTTGATCTAGTGTACGGGTCGCCATAATTGACGGAACGTTACAACCAAAACCAAGAACCAATGGAACAAATGCTTTACCCGGCAAACCAATTTTTTGCATCACTTTATCTAGAACGAATGCTGCTCTAGACATGTAGCCTGAACTTTCAAGTAAGGCTAGGAATAAGTACAAACAAGCAATCACTGGAATGAAAGTTGCGACAGTTTGAATACCGCCACCGACACCATCAGCAATCAATGTCACTAGCCATACGGGTAGATGATCGTCTAACAAGTAGTGGCCGCCATCAACTAACAGCGCACCTACACCAATGTCAAAAAAGTCAATGAATGCGCTACCGATATTGATAGAGAACATGAACATCAGATACATCACAACAAAAAAGAACGGTACACCGATCCATTTATTTAAAATGATATTGTCTACTTTTTCAGTAAAGCTGTGACTTAGCTTACCTTCAGAGCGACGAACTTTCTGACACTGTTCATGCAAAAATGTGTATTTCGTATCGGCTACATGTAAATCGATATCAATGGTGATTCCAAGCTGCTCTTTACTGATCGTATCGCGTTCAGCTTGTGGCAATGCATTAATGACCAATAAGTCATTTTCTAGTGCACGAATCGCTAATGCTCTTTCGGTAATTTTTTCATCTTTAAACAAAACCGATACACGTTTAATTGCGGCTTCAAACTCGTCATCATATTGTAGAGAGAAATCATCCAGCGCAACGCCTTGCACCAGTACCTTGTGTAGTTTCTCTTTTAAGCGCAACACTTGGTTGCGGCTATTCGCAGATAGCGAAAAGACCGGACAGCCCAGCATTTTTTCCAATGCTTTCATGTCAATTGTTTGACGGTCTCGTTTTAGTGCATCCATTTTGTTTAGGATCACCACCATCGGGCGACCTAACTCTCTCAATTGCAAAGTCATATAAAGACTGCGCTCAAGACAAGTTGCATCAACGACGTTAATGATGAGATCCGCTGGATGCGTTAAAACAGCGCGGGAAGCGATAGATTCATCAATGCTGTTACCATCATTTCCGCTATCTAGTGCGTAAATACCTGGAAGGTCCGTCAGAAAGAAATCATCTCCAGAATGATGATAACGACCCGTTTTCTTCTCAACGGTTACACCAGCCCAGTTGCCGACTTGTTGTTTCGCACCAGTCAGGCCGTTAAATAACGTTGTTTTCCCACTATTTGGGTTACCAACGGTTAAAATTTGGTAGTTCATTTACTCACCTCAACCAAGATCGAATCAGCCGTCGCTTTGCGAATGGCTAGTGACACTCCACGGACTTCCACTTGAAGTGGGTCACCAAGAGGAGCCTGTCGAACAATACGAACCGTGGTATTGGGTAGTAACCCCATAACCATAAGCTTTTTACGGATATCACTTGGAAGAGAAGTGAAGCCTTTAATGGTCGCTGTTTGACCATGTTGTAACTGTGACAAATGCATAGGTAGGCCCAGTCAGATAGCTGTGAAAGTGAGAAGTATTTTTATTTAGATTTAGATTTTACGCGCAAATCTTGCCAACTTTATTGCGTAAAATCAATAAACCTGTGCAGATTCACGTAAATTACGTCAAAACCATTCATGTTAAAAATGTTAAAACCCACAAAAACACAACAATATATTTAACAATACGTATGCGGTCATTTAACCAGCGCTGTTAGGTAATAATTAAATTCATTTAAAAACAACAACTTAAAACCATGTCGTTTTTGTCATGTAACAATGGCGTTAATTTAATAAGTAAAAGAAATCATTACCTTTATATTGATTCCATCGAGACGGTTATCCGGTATCGAATTTAAAATTCCAGAAGTGGTGCTTAGGCGCTACTCCGGCAGCAAGCGAAGGTGTCCTTGACATCCGTGGTATAGTCCCCCCGGCTATACCACGATATTTTTTTCTACTCTCTATTCCAAAAAACAAATCCAAACAAACTTACTCTTTTTCCCTTACTTCAAAAATCTAAGTTTCAGCCTCACCATAAAACATGTCTATACCACATCTAATTGGCCCTTCAACCATCCATTAAAAGCAAGTGTTTAGTGTTTCACTGCTTATGATGTTATACATCTAAATCACCTTAGAACCCTTATCTATCAACTTATAGATAGACAGATGTAACAAAGCTCTCCTACATGCTATACATATAAGAGAGCTAAAAAGAGGAGAATTAAGAGTCGTTACTAGAGATCGGTAAGTTCTGGTTTATACTCACGATCTTCAACAAATTGTGTCGGAGGGACCCCAAAGCGGTGTTTAAATCGTTTACTAAAATAGGATGGATCATTAAAGCCGCATTCAAATGCCGCATCAGAAACTTTGTCACCTGCGAGTAAACGTCGGCAAGCATGATCTAATCGAACTTCATTAAGATAATCCGTAAATGTTCTTGTTGTTGCACTCTTAAAACGACGCTGCAAACTACGTTCAGACACAAACATCATTTTTGCTGCAGCCGAAGTACTAAATTCTGAATCTGAAAAATTATCGGCGACCAGTTTTTCCAATTTTTCAATCCATGGATCCGAATCCTGTTCTGAGCATAATCTATTCAACTGAACACTATCGACTTCAAAAACAGACATTTCATCGAACGCTAAGCCACATAGCCACGTTAATTCAATGATATTTTTCTCGTCTGTGCAGAACATTTTTGCATCTCCGCCACTTTTTGTTACGAGTGAGCGAATATCATTCCATTGGTGACTCTGATGATATTGCTCATCAATGCGAGAACCATAATCTGTCATTATGAGTGTTAATTTATCTTCCAAGGTATTAGATGAAAAATAGACAACTTGTTCACGACTACATCGCCGTAACACACCATCAAAAAGTAAATTAAACACCTCATCAAGATTAAAGTAATCCAATGTGACGTATTGCTGCTTTTCAAGAGATGAATGGACATCAATAGAAATGCCCTCTTTAGTAAACTCTTCAGTCCAACCGTTAATCGCTGAATCTAATATTAACGAAAGATTATAAACGGGCACGGCTTTATCTTGTGCTGCTCTTACGTTCAGTAATAACTCAAGCTGGGCCGAAATCTGGTCACTAATCCGAATTTTAAGCGCAATTTCATCATCGCTCATATCAAAGGATCTTTGTTGTAATCGTTCCTTAAAAGAGATAATAGCTTGAGAAAAGATCAATCGTCGGACATGAAGTTGCTTTCTTAATTTATGGTTATTACTAAGCAGTATTCGACTTTGGTGACGTAACTGTTCGGTTTTTAACGCTATTTGAGCTTTTAGATCACGATTGGCTCGCCTCATGCGACGAGAACGCCATAAAGTAAAACTTACACCAAGAGTCAATAGTGCGAAAACATAACTAGCAATAGCATAAGAAGAGATAAACCATGGTTTAGATACGGAAAAATAGTAGCTACTAATACTTCCTCTTGGGTTCCCCCCCAAAGTTGGACGAATATCGATTCTATAATCACCGGGGAGCAATCGAGCAAACGTCAGTTTCGCCCCATCAAAAGATTTCCACTGAATTTCATCGTTTATACGATACTCCAAAACCACATTGCCAATCTGTGGTAATACTCCAAATTGAAAATCGATTGAGTCACCGTATGAAATATTTGTTCGTCCTGTCTTAGCAACCCCTAAGCCGACCAAAGATTGGTTTACTCGAATTTGACTAAGAATCACTCGAGAAGATGGCAATTTACTTACGGATAATGCATCAGTATCAACATAAATTAAGTTGTATAAGGAACCAAGCACTAATAGGGATGATTTATCTGTCGCCGTGGAGCAAAAACCGGCCACAAATTCATTATTAATCAATCCAAATGGTTGACCATAATGTCCAATTTTTTCGCCCTCTATATTGTATCGACTAAGTCCCATTGATGAGGTAACCCACACACCACTATCGTTTTTCATTAAGCATTTTGGTGTTGCATGTTCATCAACCATAGGGAGTGAGAGAAGTTGATCTTGTGCTAAATCGAATTGAAATAGACCATAATTACTTGCGACCCAAAGTACATTATCTTGCACTTCAATAATGCTGATAACACGGCCATAAGAAATACTCTTTTCAATCAGTCTTACCTGGCCCTCTTTTAATATATAGAGCCCTTGCTTTGTTCCAATAACTAGCTCGTTACTTTTTGTGGCAATTACATTTGTAACATCAGAAAGTGGAGACGGATTACTATCCCAAGGAGAAGCTATACTTGTTAGCTTTTCTTTCTCTAAGTCATATTTCCACAATACTTGCTTGCTCACACCCATAATGTTCTCATTACTATCGACTTCTAATAGATGAGTTTTCATTTCCTTAAGCAAAGGGGGAAGATCGTCATTATCAACATCAACTTTACCCGTTTCCGCATCTAGACATAGAATTCCACGGTCTGTCGCTAACCATAAATGCCCACCCGTTTCTATAAAATCGAAAACTTTACCGCGGTAGTATTGGATTTTGTTGTGTATGGCTTTTTTCTCGACTTTAAACAGTCCCGACTTAGTTACAAACCAGTATCCAGCTTTATCAAGCATGGCTTTGAGCATCAATTTATTATTATTAGACCAATCATTACTGACTTGATGTGCGGGTACCCGCATAAACTTGTTGCCAAACAGTGATACGTAGAAAACACCTTTTTCCGTCGCGACCCACATACCTCCAAGTTCATCATTGACGATAGAGTGTATTCGATGACCTGAAAAATTGGTGCTCATTGATGAATTACCATCCAAACGTCGAACATTTCCAGTTAAGAAGGAGTAGATGAATAGACCATCTTTTGTTCCGATCCAATACTCCTGTTCTGCTTCAGCAATACTCAATACGTGACCACTGATAATCGTTTTTTTCGGTACGGTGGTATTTTGAATATCAAAGATCACAGCGCCAAGCTTAGAGCCAACGATTAATTCGCGACGTTTCTCTGAAAAGTAGAGTAATTCACTGTATTGATGTTCTGAGTTTTCAACATAATCGAAATTATTTTGGTTAGAGACATAAGCACCTAATGTTGTTGCCAATACCCACTTCTTATAAACGAATCTAGCGTCATTAATTTGAATGTTTGATTGAGAGCTATGCTGATAAAGTTCCATTAACGAATAAGTGATAAACTCACTAGTATCAACATTAAAACTATAAAAGTTGACTTGATCCGTTACCCATATAAATCGTTTTGAAGCTCCAATTTTTTGAATTTCAGAACCCGGTGGTAAGCTAAATACCAACTCACGTTTTTGTTTAGGGGAAGAGCGATAAATATCGCTGCCCAAAAAAGACCAAAAATAGTTATCAAGATAAGCAAGTTGTTCGGGTTGATGCCCAAGCGCAGAACCACGCTTAGGCAGAATATTGCTGCCATCAAAAAAAAGGACTTTATTCCTAATATCTTGAATCCACAAACCACCACCATTTGCCAAGAAAAGCTTCTTAGCAATAAAAGACTTACCCTCCGACTGAGAAGGTAATGGATAAAATACGGTGGCATGTTTTTCTGATGCTAGAGCATCCAGGGTGATGAAATAGAGTAGGACTGCCAAAAAGACACTTTTCACTCACTAAGTCCTTAGCAGTATATTCACTCGTAGATGGGGGCACCTATTTTTTGTGAAGATATATAAATAATCAATATGTATTCTATTTCATTGCAACTCGGTTTAAAACTTGAATTAGTGTTTTTATTCAATATATTACAAGAGAGTGAGCAAACACTCACTCTCAACGAAATTACTTTGATAGACAGACAAGAAAACTTGAGGCCAGTTGGTCTAGCAACAAAAAGTAGCTGCCATTTTCGAGTGGTATATCCGCACCGATAGGATCAAGTACGCCTTTATTAGCTTGGCTACCTCGCAGCACAGAATCAATAACCGCTGGTGTAAATTGAGGCTCAGAAAAAACACATTTTGCTTGGTTTTCCGCTAACGATTTACGTATCGTTATCAGCTTTTTAGCGCCGGGTTTACGTTCTGGACTGACCGTAAATTCTCCAAGATGGTTCAAACCATAATCTTGTTCAAAATAACCATAAGCATCATGAAATACGTAGTAGCCCTCTGACTTTACAGGGGCAAGTTTATTGGCAATTTGAGTCTTATTTGCTGCTAAATTCGCTGCAAAGTCGGTGTTATTTTTTTGATAAATCTCTGCATTCGCAGGATCAATAGCTTTTAACTTTTCGGTAATCGCATTAGCCACTTGAAGCGTTGTTTCGTTGCCTAACCAAAAATGAGGATCGTGGCTTCCATGATGATGCCCATCATGATCATGCGCTTCATGGCCAAATTCGCGTAGAGCCAAATCTGGAATTGACGAAAGCGTTAAACGATTAGGTTGTTTTTCAACCGCTTTAGTTAGAAATGGCTCTAATTCAGGGCCAAACCAGATCAAAAGATCCGCTTGATGGATGCGTTTGATGTCTGATGGACGCAATGCGTAATCATGAGGAGAGGTATTAGGCCCTAAAAGAACGTCTGGAATCGTCACATCTTTTGTCAATTCAAATACGATCATCTGAATAGGTTTAATACTCGTGAGTATTTGTGTTGCACTCGCTAAGTTTGGAATAAATAGCGCCGCAAAAAGCAATAGGTACGTTCGTTTCATCATTGGTCCGGTTTGCTATATGGCAATTGAATTTGCTAAATGTTATATTATAACAATTCCCTAATTGCAAATTAGTTTCATTATGACCCCACTCGTTGAACTTCGTGATATTTCGGTACAATTCAATGATCGCCAAGTCCTAGACAAGGTGAGCCTAGTATTGCGCAAAGGTGATATTACTACTCTTATAGGCCCAAACGGTGCCGGTAAATCTACGCTTGTCAAAGTTCTCTTAGGGCTACAACGACGCTATTCAGGGACGATCACTAAGCCAAAAGGACTTAGAATTGGCTATGTTCCTCAAAAATTACATCTTAATGATTCGCTCCCACTTAGCGTTGATAGGTTTCTTAAACTAGCAGGCAAATATAGCCAGCAAGAACGTCAAGATGCGTTAAAGCTTGTAGGAGCAGAGCACCTATTAATCGGTAACATGCATTCTTTGTCCGGTGGTGAAACTCAACGCGTACTTCTTGCTCGAGCTTTGCTACAGAGACCAGACTTATTGGTGCTTGATGAGCCGGCTCAAGGGGTTGATGTGCAAGGACAGATCGATCTTTACGACCTAATCGATACTATTCGTCATCGTTTCAATTGTGCGGTATTCATGGTCTCTCATGACCTACATTTAGTAATGGCAAAAACGGATGATGTAATCTGCTTGCATCACCATATTTGTTGTTCAGGTGCACCTGCGGACATTGCTCAACACCCAAGTTACATCGCTTTATTCGGCCAAACTCGACAAGAAACCTTAGCCTTTTATCATCATCAGCACGATCATCATCATCACGATCTCGCAGGACAGCCTGTCGATGGTCATGGAACAAGTTGCTCACATCATACTCACGGTCACCATCATGATTGAATTTCTCATCCCCTCGATTTTGGCTGGCTTAGGTATTGCCGCAATTGCAGGTCCACTTGGATCATTTGTCGTATGGCGAAAAATGGCCTACTTTGGCGATACCCTAGCCCATGCTTCACTACTAGGGCTCGCTCTAGGTTTTCTACTAGATATCAACCTGTACTTAGCCTTAATTGTTTGCTGTCTAGGTCTTGCATTCATACTCGTTACGCTACAAAAACAGCAACTGGTCGCAACCGATACTTTGCTGGGGATCTTGGCCCACAGTTCTCTTTCCCTCGGTTTAGTCGCTGTCAGCTTTCTTGACAACGTTCGTATCGATTTGATGAGTTATTTGTTTGGTGATCTCTTAGCAGTATCGAACCAAGATTTAATCTTCATTTACCTTGGGGTTGCTGTTGTTGCCGTCATCTTATTCCGATTCTGGCATTCATTACTTGCCACAACGGTCAATGAGGATCTAGCTCAGGTCGAGGGACACAATACTGACTTAATGCGTCTAATTTTAATGCTGTTAGTCGGATTAGTTATTGCGGTAGGCATGAAGTTCGTCGGAGCCTTAATTCTAACTTCACTCTTGATTATCCCGGCAGCAACAGCTCGTAAATTTGCTCGCACGCCAGAACAAATGGCCATACTTGCATCGTTAATAGGTGGGGTTTCTGTCTTGCTTGGATTAACCTTATCGTGGCACTACGATACGCCAGCAGGACCGTCGGTTGTTATTAGCTCGACACTATTCTTCATGTTAAGCCAATTTGTTCGAACTCGTGAGTAACGGTTTTCACCGATAAATAGCATAATAGATGCGCTTTCGTTTGAACAATAATCCCGATTTAATGCTCAACAGCAGGCGTAAAAAAGGCTTCCATTTATGGAAGCCTTTTTGCTTTTACTCATGATTAATAAGGCGTTCTTCGATTAAGCGCCTTCGTTATGCAATTCAAGGTTAGCAAGATCTTGTTGGATTTCGAGTTGATATTTAGCGTCATCACTTCTTAGTGAATCTAAAAACTCCAAGTAAGCTTGGTCAATATCACCTGTCACATATTCGCCGTTGAACACCGAAGTTTCAAACTTAGCAATATCTGAATTACCTAGACCAACCGCATCGACTAGATCAGGAAGCGTTTGGAAAATTAGCTCATCCGCGCCAATTTGTTTACAAATAGCATCATTATCTCGGCCATGGGCAATCAATTCATTCGCTGTTGGCATATCGATACCATAAACATTTGGGAAGCGAATTTCAGGAGCTGCAGAAACCATAAACACCTTACTCGCGCCTGAGTCTCTGGCCATTTCAATGATTTGCTCAGAAGTTGTTCCACGAACGATTGAGTCATCCACAAGCAACACATTTTTCCCTTTAAACTCAGAACGAATAGCATTGAGTTTACGACGAACCGATTTCTTACGCTGTTGCTGTCCAGGCATGATAAATGTACGGCCAACGTAGCGATTTTTTACGAATCCTTGGCGATACGGTTTATCAATAGCTTGTGCTATTTGTAATGCAATATCGCAAGATGTCTCAGGGATTGGGATAACCACATCAATATCAAGATGTCCATATTCGTCACGGATACGTTCGCCTAACTTCTTACCCATTTCCACACGAGCACTATAGACTGAAATTTTATCAATGAATGAGTCTGGACGAGCGAAGTAAACGAATTCAAAAATACAAGGATTGAGAGATGGTTTATCTGAGCATTGTTTGGTGAACAGCTCACCGTCAAATGTCGCATAGATGGCCTCACCTGGCGCAACATCTCTCATAAAATCGAAACCAACAGCATCTAAGGCGACTGATTCTGAGGCCACCATGTATTCTGTAACCCCGTTTGTTTCTCTTTTACCTAAACACAGTGGACGAATACCATGTGGGTCACGAAAGGCAACCATACCATGGCCAATGATCATTGCTGTGACCGCGTAAGCCCCTCGTATTGTGTGATGGACATTGGTGACTGCGCGGAAAACGTCATCTGACGTTACATTCCCTTTCACCGTATCAATTTCGTGAGCTAATACGTTAAGTAAAACTTCTGAATCAGAGGTTGTATTTAAATGACGACGATCTTTTGCGAATAATTTTTCACGAATGTCACCGGCATTGGTCAAGTTACCATTATGCGCAAGAGTGATACCAAATGGAGAATTTACATAGAATGGCTGTGCCTCGGAAGCACTTGAGCTACCTGCGGTTGGGTAACGGACATGTCCAATACCAACATTGCCTTGTAGTCTCTGCATATGCCTAGCTTCAAACACATCTTTCACTAATCCGTTCGCCTTTCTCAGACGAAAACGATTGCTTTCTATGGTACAAATACCCGCGGCATCTTGGCCACGGTGCTGCAATACAGTCAAGGCATCGTAAATAGACTGATTGACAGGCGTTGCGCCCACGATTCCAACAATACCACACATGTCCTAACCCTCGATTTGCGACAATGGCTGGCGCGTTAAGTCACGCCAGATAAGAAACTTGATGTTGCTTTTAAGTGTTCAAAGAAAGGTTCAATTATGCGACCAAATTCTGGCACCAATTGTGACCCTTTCCACCACTCAGAATCAGGAGACGATGTAAACGCATCCATAAAAAACAGAGCTGCGGAGACGATAAGTACCCCGCGCAGCGCACCAAACACAACCCCAAGTACTCGGTCGGTTCCCGATAGCCCCGTTTTTTGCACTAGCTGAGCAATCACAAAATTTACGATCGCACCTGTAACTAGCGTAGCAACAAACAAAGCAGCAATTGCAGCTCCATTACGTATCAGCTCATCTTGGATATTGGGAAAGTAAACCGCGAGTCGCGTGTAATACTGACTGGCGATAAAAAAAGCGCCAAACCAAATAACCAAAGACAAAGCTTCTTTAACAAAGCCACGAACTAAACTGATCAAGGCCGATAGGCCAATCACACTCAAAATAACAATATCTAACCAATTCATGCGTATTCACAATCTTAGTTGGCGCGCATTTTAACAGAAAAAATAGCCACGCAAACGTTTTCTTAAGGATTTAATGGTTTAAATTTAAGCAATCGACCTTTTGAGCCGGTAATTTTTTCTAATTCGAGAACTTGACGCTCAAGTTTGCTCTTAGAGATATCCGGACCAATAATGACTCGCGTAAAACCATTTTCAAGTTTGGTATGCGCTTGATAACCGCGCTTTTGCAAATCTTTAACTAAATTTTTAGCATTCTCTGCACTCTTTAATGCCATGAGCTGAATGATCCAACCGCTATCTTGGTACTCATTCCGTTCAGGAACTTCTTTTACTACGACTGGAAGTGGTCGTTCATTGCGATTTTCTACACTGGTATTAGGCTCTTTGCTCACGGGTGTGTCATTTACAACAACTTCAACCGGCGTTGGTGGCAAACTCGCTGAATCATCAATGGGATCGAGAACTTCGAATGTTTCGATATCACTGTCCAACTCTGGTTTAATCGGAATGCTCGCAATTTCTTCTTTATAGTGTGTTTTTTTACCATCAAGGACATCTGGTAGAACGATCACACCAATAGAAACAAGAATAATGGTGCCCACTAAGCGATTTTGAAATTTACTCGCCATTTACTCTCCTTTATTTTGCCAATGCTCTAGAACCTCTCCAACGGTATGGAAAGAGCCGACAACAATGATGACATCGTCACTATTGGCATTTGTCATAGCGGCTTTAAATGCCTCTACAGGGGTTTGATATTTATCGGTGTAGGTCGTCAAAAACTGACACACTTCATCCGCACTTGCTGCTCGAGGCCCAGATAAGGACGCTGGATACCACAACGGAGATAACTGTGACAAATGCTGTAGCGTCGACTCGATATCTTTGTCGTGTAGCATCGCGACAACCATGTGAATCTGACGATGAGGATATAGATCGGTTATTTTACTAACTAGATATTCAGCAGAATGAGGATTATGAGCCACATCAAGCAAGATGGTCGGTTTGCTTTGAAGGGTTTGCATTCGTCCAGGTAAACTAGCTGCTTTTAGACCTTTGACAATGTTGATATCAGATAACTCAAGATTGGCACAGGATAACGCCATTAAAGCGGTTGCAGCATTCTGTAATGGTAAACCTGGAATAGGTAAATCATCTAAGGAGAATGCACCTGAGACCCACCGCCATGTTGATTCACTAACCAGTTGATAATCGTATTGAATACCCACTTGGTAAAGCTCTGCGCCAATATCATCGGCATGAGCTGCAACCGTCGATGGAGCACTTGCTTGACCACAAATAGCCGGTTTACCACTGCGGTAAATACCCGCTTTTTCGAAACCAATAACGTTTATATCATCACCGAGCCAATCAACATGATCGATGGCGAGGCTAGTGATCACTGAAACATCATGCTCAACAACATTGGTCGCATCTAAGCGCCCACCTAAGCCAACTTCTAGTAAAACGACATCCACGTTCTCAGTTTGGAACAAGCGCAATGCAGCAAGAGTACCAAACTCGAAGAGACTTAAACTGATATCGCCACGCTGATTCTCAATAAAATCAAACGCCGCACAATGCTTATGATCAGGAAGGTCTTGACCATTAACACGTACTCGTTCGTTATATCGAATCAAATGCGGAGAGCTATAAACACCAACAGAGTAGCCAGCATCAAGAAGGATAGCTTCCATTAATGCGCAAGTGGAACCTTTACCGTTAGTCCCTGCAACAGTAATAATTTTAGTAGCTGGTTTTGTCAGTTGGGCTGTTTTAGCGACGGCTTGAACGCGATCTAAACCGAGATCAATCGCTGAGGAATGTATGCTTGTTAAATAATCAAGCCACATCGTTAATGAAGATGTGGCTTGAGGAATATAGGTTTGACTCATCTAACTTTAATAACCAATGATTAGTGGTTGCTTGTTAGTGTATTACTTTACCCTTTTTCATCTGCTTCTGGTACAGAATAAGCAGCTTCATTTGGAGAATCGTTCACAGAAACCACCAGAGGCGATGCCTTATTGGTCATTTTCGCAATCATGCTGCCAACACGCTGACGCATTTCGCGACGATCGACAATCATATCAATCGCACCATGGTCTAGTAGGAACTCACTGCGTTGGAAACCATCAGGAAGATCTTCACGTACTGTCTGTTCGATAACACGACGCCCTGCAAAACCAATCAGTGCTTTTGGTTCACCAATGTTAATGTCACCTAGCATAGCTAAACTGGCAGAAACACCACCCATTGTTGGGTCAGTCATGACGGAAATAAATGGTAAACCTTTTTGAGATAAACGCTCAAGTGCAGCACTGGTTTTCGCCATTTGCATTAAAGACATTAATGCCTCTTGCATGCGAGCTCCACCACTTGCTGAAAAACAGATTAAGCCACAATTGTTTTCAATTGCAGCGTCAACAGCTTTAACAAAACGAGCACCAACCACTGACCCCATCGAACCACCCATAAATGAGAATTCGAAGGCACAAGCTACGATTGGCTGACCTAACAGTTGACCTTGCATTACGATCAGCGCATCTTTCTCGCCACTGCTTTTTTGAGCCGCTGAAAGACGATCTTTATAGCGTTTTGAATCTTTGAACTTAAGTTTATCTTGCGGTTCTAAATCTGTACCCAGTTCAACGCGCTCACCTTCGTCCAAAAATGTTTCTAATCGACGACGTGCTTTCATTCGCATGTGGTGATCACACTTTGGACATACTTCTAGGTTACGCTCTAACTCAGCATGATAAAGAACTTGCTCACACGACGTACATTTAGTCCATACGCCTTCGGGGATAGATGCTTTACGTGAACTTACTAAATTGCTTTTTTCTAAAATCTTTTCAAGCCAACTCATGGAAGACCTTTTCTATTGTCACTTCCGCGCAATGCGAAAGATATAAATTCGGAATATATACGAAAGGATTAAAGCATATTAAATGCCAACTGTAGACAAAAAACTGGTTGTACCTATTTTCCCCTACAAAACCTTTCCCCCTAAACACCTGATAAACCTATTTTTTTATTCGTCCAAACTTCTTTCTAACCACAGTTAGAATGACATAGTGCGTAAAAAATCAACTCAATTCATCAGGTAAAAATAGTGGCCCAATCGGAGCTCTAGGTAGTTCGAACTGCTCTGGATAATCAACATCAACCAAATAAAGTCCTTCCGCCTTAGCGGTCGCCCCCGCTATTTTGCGATCTTTCTGTGCAAGCAACCACTCAATCCACTCAGGAGGTTGTTCACCTCGACCCACACAAATTAAGCTACCTGTGATATTTCGTACCATATGATGGACAAAAGCATTCGCTTTAATATCGATAACGACATACTGCCCATGACGTGTCACATTAAGGTGCATCATATTTCGCCATGGACTACGCGATTGACAGTGAACCGCTCTAAACGACGTAAAATCATTTTCACCGAGGAGGTATTGCCCTGCCTGATGCATTTTTTCAACATCCAACTCACCATGATAGTGGCTTACTCCAGACGATAAAATCGCCGGACGAAGTGGGCTGTTGAAGATAATATACCGATAACGGCGTGCCGTTGCTGAGAAGCGAGCGTGAAAATCGTCTGAAACTTCTTTGGCCCAACGAACCGCAATATCGCCTGGCAGGTTAGCATTCGCTCCCATAGTCCAAGCAACCATCTTTCGACTTGCGGTCGTTTCGAAATGCACAACTTGGCCCGTACCATGTACACCCGCATCAGTACGGCCAGCACAAAGAACTTCAATCGGATGATTAGCGACAACACTAAGAGCTCGCTCAAGTTGCTCTTGAACACTGTTAACGTCTCTTTGGCGTTGCCAACCAAAATAACTAGCACCGTTGTACTCAATGCCTAAAGCGATTCTCATTATGTGGTTCTCTAACAAAAAGGGGCGGGAAGTATAAACATTTTTAGTTGAAAAGATAAGGGGGCGAACGCCCCCTCATTGACCTATAGATTAACGACCATTAATGGCATCAATCAGAGTTTTAGCCTCACGGCGGATCTCATCACTACCATCCACTATCGCTTCTTCTAGTAGCTTAACAGCACCACGGGCATCATTCATTTCGACATAGATTTTCGCAAGATCAAGTTTACCCGCCGCTTCTGCGTTTGCATCAACATCCGTATCTTGAATATCACCAATCACGTCAGGGAACTCATTCAATCCAACATCTAACTTTAGCGCCTCGCTATCAGGATTGAAGTCATCATCACTGAGTCCGACCTCCGCCATCAATTCATCAATGGTACGGAAGTGGTTAGCTTGTGGATTAAAGTCGCCAAGATCTTCTTGTTGACCCCAGTCTTCATCCGATACAGACGCTTGGGATGGACGATTGTTGCTATTCCAAACCTGTTGCTCATCTTCAGGAATGTCATCTGATATACTAGCTTGCTGCTCCGGAGACAAACTGAAACCATTCCAATCTTCCCCACCCATTTCCAGCATAGCGTCAATATCCATACCTGCGCTATCTGAACTAGTTGCATCTAAAGAACCGAAAAATGGGCGATGTTCATTCTCATCATCAGAAAGCAGTTCATCAAACGCATCTTTATCGTAAGCACCGTCGATTGATGATGTTATCGCATCCTGAGCGAATAAATCTGCGAGTTGTTGTTGTTCATCTTCTAATGTCTCAACATCATCCATTTCAACACGCGTTGGTTTTTGTTCCACTTCTGGTGCAGCATTTTGTTCTAACGCTAGTTCTTGACTCGGTTCCGATAAGAAATCGGCTAACGCTTCTTCTTCTCCAAACTGTGGTAGTTCTAAATCATCGAAATTAAAGATCTCATCGGCATCACTAGTCACTGGTTCAGGCAAGTCTCTACCTGTTTCTGGCTCTGCTGCAAAATCAGCAAGTGCTTCTTCCTCGCCAAACTCCGGTAATTCAAAGTCATCAAAGTTAAAGCTATCGTCAATATCATCAACGACTGATTGCTCTGTCTCGATTACCGGCTCTGATGCAAGTTCTTGCTCCACTGATTCTGGCTCTAGCTTAGGCTCTTGGTCTAGTTCAGGTTCTTGACCCTGATTGGACTCTTGAGCCTGTTCGAGCTCAGTTAATGCTTCTTCCTCACCAAATTCTGGCAATTCAAAGTCATCAAAGTTAAAGCTATCGTCAATATCATCAACAGCTGGCTGCTCTTCCGCAACGGCTGGCTCTGACGCTGATTCTTGCTCTAGTGATTCAGGCTCTAGATTAAGCTCTTGATCTAAATTAGATTCTTGTTCTAACTCAGATTCTTCACCGAGATTGTTTTCTTGACCTAGATTGGACTCTTGAGCCAATTCTGGCTCAGCTAGCGTTTCATCAAGCTCAGCTAACGCTTCTTCCTCGCCAAATTCTGGCAATTCAAAGTCATCAAAGTTAAAGCTATCGTCAATATCATCAACAGCTGGTTGCTCTTCCGCA